>DATMRU010000051.1:0-14354 GCA_035565935.1 Roseomonas sp. | reverse complement strand
TACGCCGTGAACGTCGCCCCACCGGCCTCCGCCAGAACCTTGGTGATCGCCGCCGTCAGCGACGTCTTGCCATGGTCAACGTGCCCGATCGTCCCAATGTTGCAGTGCGGCTTCGTCCGCTCAAACTTAGCTTTCGCCATTACCGGTCACCCTGTCGGTCCAGCGCCGATACCGGCGCACCATAACTGGCCTGGCCCATGGTCCACCGCCCGCTCCGGCATGGAGCGGGTGACGGGAATCGAACCCGCACAACCAGCTTGGAAGGCTGGGGCTCTACCATTGAGCTACACCCGCACTGCGCGGCATCCGAACCGTACGCCGCACCGTGGCGCCTTACAACCGGGACTTCGCCCCGGCTGCGCCGCGACCCCGGTCGCGAGCAGGCCGGTATGGAGGGGGTTGGATTCGAACCAACGTAGGCGTGCGCCAACGGATTTACAGTCCGTCCCCTTTAGCCACTCGGGCACCCCTCCGCGCTTTCCCCGGCCGTCGGGAGCGCCGCGCTCTATCCCGTTTCCGCGCCCCCTGTCAACGGACCCCGAACCGGCGATGTGAAGAATCCGCGTCGCGGCGCTTGCGCGCGCGCCGCCGATCCGCAGGATGCGGCCATGTCACGCCCGCCCCGCCGGCCCACCGGCCCGCGCTCCCCGTCCCGCCACCACGCCGAGGGCCAGTCCTCGCCGCACGGCAACCGCCCGGCGACGCCAGGGCGCCCCGGCCACCGGCCCCGCAACACCGAGGCGGGCGAGGCGCATGCCCCCCGCGCCCCGCGCCCCGATGCCGCCGCGCCCCATGAGCGGGGTGCCGCCCGCGAGCGCAGCGAATCCGGCACGCACTGGCTCTATGGCCTGCACGCCGTGGCGGCGGCGCTCGCCAATCCGCGCCGCCGCCTGCGCCGCCTGCTGCTGACGGCCGAGGCCGAGCAGGCGCTGCTCGCCCGGCTACCGAAGCCCTGGTCCCTCCAGGCCGAGCGCGCCGAGCGCGGCCGCTTCCAGACCTTCTTGCCGGAGGATGTCGTCCACCAGGGCGCCGCGCTGCTCTGCGAGCCGCTGCCGCCCACGCCGCTGGAGGAGGCGCTGGCCCGCTCGCGCGGCCCGGTCCTGCTGCTCGACCAGGTGACCGATCCGCGCAATGTGGGCGCCATCCTGCGCTCCGCCGCCGCCTTCGGCGCCGCCGCGGTGGTGATGCAGGACCGCAACGCCCCGCCCGAGACCGCCGCCATGGCGCGCGCCGCCGCCGGCGCGCTGGAGGTCGTGCCCGTGGCGCGCGAGGTGAACCTCGCTCGCGCCATCCAGATGTTGCAGCGCGCCGGCTACTGGGTGATGGGGCTGGCCGGGGAGGCCCAGACGGAGCTCGCCCGCGCGAAGCCCAAGGATCGTCCGGTGGCGCTGGTGCTCGGCGCCGAGGACACCGGCCTGCGCCGCCTCCAGCGTGAGACCTGCGACGAGCTGGTGCGCCTGCCGATGACCGGCGCGGTGGAAAGCCTCAACGTCTCCGTCGCGGCGGCGGTGGCGCTTTACGAGCTGGTGCGCACGACATGAGGGGCAGGCCACCGCGATTCAGCCCGCGTTAAGGCGAGGACGGCAGTTTGGGGCACCGCCATCAAGGCGGACCCGATGCCAGGATGGCCCAACCTCAGGACCCGACCATGTCCCACCGGCCCATCAACTGGCACGACTTTTCCGAACAGCAGCAGCTCGCCCTGTCGCAGGAGGCGCTGCGCCGCGCTGCCGAAACCCTGGCCGGCCATGCCGAGCTGCTGGCGCGCGAAATGGAGGATGGCGCCCTGCTCGACCAGGGTGGCCCCGATGCCCTGCGCCTCTTCGCCGCCGTGGTGCGCGCCACCAGCACCGATGCCTTCGGCCCCGTACTGCGGGCCTAAGGGCGCCGCCGGGATCACTCTGCGTAGAGGCGTTCCCGAGACGCAATCTTCAACCCCAGGAAGAATTCTGTCGGCCTGCCCCTGCTGGAAATGATATTCACCGCGCCCTCCCCGGTGGCGGAGCAGCAGGAGCACAGGCCATGGGCATGACCACGGGCGCCGAGGACGGAGGGCAGTCATCCCCCGTGCTATCCCGCCTTGCGCTTCGGTCCGGGTTCCGGTGGCTGCTGCGCATCGGCTTCCGCGGCGCTCTGGCGGGGCTCGGTTTCTTTCTCGCGGCCCGGATTATGGCCGGCCAGGGTGGCACCATGCCGCTGCCCCTCCAGGTGGCGCTGGACGAGGTGCCGTTCTCCCGCCTCGGCGAGATCGCCGCCATGGGTGCCGCCGCCGCCGTCGCGGTCCTCTTGCCCCTGCAACTCCTGCCCTTCTGGACCCGCCGCGCCCTGATCGGCGGGCTGTTCGTTGGCGCCACCGCGGTGGTCGTGTTCCATCAGTCCACGCTCTTCGTGCTGCATGAGGCGTTCCACCTCGTGCCGGAGCGCGGCTTCCTCTTCGCGCCCCTGCCCGGCACCAGCCTACCGGCGCTCTACGGCCTGATGCTGGTCGGCGCTCTGGGCGGCGGCCTGCTGGCCTTGGTGCTGCGGGCGATGCATGCCCTGCCGGACCTGCTGACCGGCTTCCTGCTCGGCGCCTTCGGCCTCACCCTGCTGAGCGGCCTGCCGCGCGTGCCCGGCTTCGAGGATGCCTGGTGGCAGTGGGTGGTCATCAACGGCGGCTGGGGCTGGGGCACCGCCTTCCTGATGCGCCCGCTGGCGCTGCGCGGCGGCGGCACGTGAGCCAGATGCCATCCCGGCCTCGAAGGCTGGGGGAATGAATTCCCCCAGACCCCTTTCTTTTTTCTTCGAGTTTCCAGCGCCTGCGGCCAGCACAGCCCCAACTGGCAGAAAAAAGATGGGGGGTTCGGGGGGAATTCTTTCCCCCCGACCTTTTCCGCCCGCCCCCTGCGGGCGCATCTCTCTTCCATGTCCGATACGCTGCGCGTCCGCCCCGACCCGACCGACCCTCGCCTGACCCGTCGCGTGCGCGGCCTGGACCAGACCGGCGCGCCGGTCGAGGTCAGCGTCACCGTCGAGCGGCCGCTGACGCTCTACCTGAATGGCCAGGAGATCGTCACCATGATGACGATCGGCGACCGGCCGGAGGATCTGGCGCTGGGCTATCTGCTCAACCAGAACATGCTACGCCCGGACGATGTGGTCACCGCCATCGACCATGACGAGGATCTCGGCGTCGTGGTCGTCCGTACCGAGCGGCCCACGGACCACGAGGCCAAGCTGAAGAAGAAGACGCTGACCTCGGGTTGCGCCCAGGGCACCGCCTTCGGCGACCTGATGGAAAACTTCTCCCAGGCACGCCTTCCGACGGAGGCCGAACTGCGGACCTCCTGGCTCTACGGCCTGCTGCGCGCCATCAATACCCTGCCGACGCTCTACCTGGAGGCCGGCGCGATCCATGGCTGCGCGCTCTGCAAGGCCGACCAGCCGATCGTCTACATGGAGGATGTCGGCCGCCACAACGCGGTGGACAAGATCGCCGGCTGGATGTTCCGCAACGGCGAATCAGGCGGCGATAAGATCTTCTACACCACCGGCCGCCTGACTTCGGAGATGGTCATCAAGACCGTCCGCATGGGCATCCCCATCCTGATCTCGCGCTCCGGCTTCACCGCCTGGGGTGTGGAACTGGCGCGCGAGGTGGGGCTGACGCTGGTCGGCCGCTGCAAGGGTAGTCGCTTCATCGCGCTCGCCGGCGAGCGCCGCATCGTCTTCGATGCCGACCCGAAGCGGGACGGCGAGGAAAGCCCCCGCCACTGGCGCAAGAACAGCCGCGAGGCCGAGAGTCATGGTGCCTGAGACCCTGGGCGTCGTCCTGGCCGGCGGCCTCGCGCGCCGCATGGGCGGCGGCGACAAGCCGCTGCGGCCCCTGGGCGGGCGCCCGCTGCTGGCGCATGTGCTGGAGCGGCTGCGCCCGCAGGTCGCCACCCTGCTGCTGAACGCCAATGGTGACCCGGCGCGCTTCGCCGCCTGGGGCCTTCCCGTGGTGGCCGATGGCCTGCCGGACTACCCCGGCCCGCTGGCCGGCATCCTGGCAGCGCTGGACTGGGCGGCCGCGAACCGGCCGGAGCTTGCCTGGGTGGCCTCGGTGCCCGGCGATTCGCCTTTCATCCCCGCCGATCTGGTGGCGCGGCTGCACGCCGCCCGCGCGGCGGCGGCGGTGCCGCTGGCCTGCGCCCACTCCGGCGGCTGGGCGCATCCGCCGATCGGCCTCTGGCCGGTGGCGCTGCGCACCGAACTGCGCAGCGCCCTGGAAGGCGGCGAGCGCAAGATCGACCGCTGGACCGCCCGCTTCGGCTGCGCCGAGGCGGAATGGCCGACAGCCCCCTTTGACCCCTTCTTCAATGCCAATACGCCGGAGGAACTGGCCCTCGCCGAGTCCCTCTTGCAGCAGGCCTCGCCGCCCCCCATAGCTTCAGGCGAGCCATTGCGGGGAAGGGAGCGCCTGTCATGAAAGCCTTCATCAGCGGCGTGGTCGCTGCCGTCGCGATCGCCGCCATCGCCGCCCTGGTGCTGGAGAACGAGGTGCAGCGCAGCGCTTCGGATGCCTTCCACACGACCGGCGTGCGCCTCTCCCCCACCACCCAGCCGGAGTAGCCTCCGCTCTCCCGGCCCGTCGCGCCGCCTTCAGCCCTCCGGCTCGTCGGCATTGGGGAAGAAGAGCTGCTCCCCGTCGATCCTGTAGCTGGCGATGGCCTGCTGTCCCGGCTCCGAGATCAGCCAGTCGATGAAGGCCTGGCCATCCTTCACCTTCACTTGCGGGTGCTTCTCCGGGCTCACCAGCATCACGCCATACTGGTTGAACAGGCGCTTGTCGCCTTCGGTCAGGATGGTCAGGTCCTGCCGGTTGCGGAAGCTGATCCAGGTGCCCCGGTCGGACAGCAGATAGGCATCCGCCGCCGCCGCCGTGTTCAGCGCCGGCCCCATGCCCTGGCCGATCTCGCGATACCAGCTCCCCCGCCCGCTGGCAGGGTCGATGCCCGCCAGCTTCCAGAGCCGCAACTCCGCCGCATGCGTGCCGGAGCGGTCGCCCCGGCTAATGAAGGGCGCCTTTTCCTCCGCGATGCGCCGCAAGGCCTGCACGATGTCGGCACGGGCCGCCTTCACTCCTGCGGGGTCGTCCTTCGGCCCGACCAGCACGAAATCGTTGTACATCACGGGGTAACGGCGCTGCGAAAAGCCTTCCGAGAGGAATTTCTCCTCCGCCGCCCGGTCATGCACGAAGACCACGTCGGCATCGCCGCGCCGCCCGACATCGAGCGCCTGCCCGGTGCCCAGTGCCACCACTCGCACCGTGATGCCGGTCGCCTCCGTGAAGAGCGGCACGATATGCCCGAACAGACCGGACTGCTCGGTGGAGGTGGTGGAGGCGACGGTGATGCTGCGCTCCTGCGCCGGCGCCGGCAGGGCGCCGAACAGGCCGAGCAGCAAGGGAAGGACGGCGAGGAAACTGCGGCGGCGCATAGCTCTGGTCCTGGGCTCGCATTGTGCTTAGGACCAGCATGACACGGCAGCCATCACACCCAACCCTGTGCCCCCAGGCTGCCCCGACGCCATCTGCCGGAGTTTGCCGCGAAATGCCGGATTTCCTGACGCTGAAGGAAGCGGCCTCCCTGCTGCGCCTGTCCGAGCGCGCCCTTTACGACCTCGCCCGCCAGCAGCGCCTGCCGGCGGTCTTCCTGGGTGGCAAGTGGATCTTCCCCCGCATCCTGCTGCTGCGCTGGATGATGCGGGAAGCCGGCCCGCAGGCGGCGCGGCTCGACCCGCCCCCCATCCTGGCCGGCAGCCATGACCCGCTACTGGACTGGGCGGTGCGCCAGTCCGGCTGCGGCTTGGCGATCGCCGCCGGCGGCAGCCTGGCCGGGCTGGAGGCCCTGGCGGAAGGCCGCGCCCTCGCTGCGGCCACCCATCTGCCCGACCCGGACGGCGGTGCCTTCAACGAGGCCAGCGTGCGCGACCTGCTGCCCGACGCCCAGGCGGTGGGGCTGGTCTGGGCCTGGCGCGAGCAGGGGCTGATCCTGCCGCCCGGCAATCCGCGTGGTCTCGCCGGCATCGCCGACCTGACCCGGCCCGAGATCCGCGTCATCGGCCGGCAGTCCCGCGCCGGCAGCCATCTCCTGCTGCTGCACCTGCTGGCCGAGGCCGGCATCCGCCTGGAGGCCGTTCGTTTCCTGTCGCAGCCCGCCCTGGCCGAGGACGAGGTGGCCGCCGCCGTGGCCGAGGGGCGCGCCGAGGCGGGCTTTGGCATCCGGGCCGAGGCCGCGGCGCGCGGGCTGCACTTCCTGCCGCTGGTGCGCGAGCGCTTCGACCTGGTGGCCCGCGCGCAGGACTGGTTCAGCCCCCAGCTTCAGGCACTGCTGGCCTTCGCGCGGACGCCGAGCTTCGCGGCGCGGGCGGAAAGACTCACCGGCTATGATATGAGCGCCACCGGAACCGTGGCGTTCCGGGCCTGACCTCCAGGGGGCGCCGCCCCCTGGAACTCCCGCCGGGGTGACCGTGTCACCCCGGACCCCGCCAACCGTTTTCCAGGGCTGAACGAATGGCGGCGCGCTCGGCAGCCAGGTCGCCGCGCGCCACCGGCTGGCCGGCACGGCGATACCAATAGGCCGCATTGCCGGCATCGCCCTCCCAGCGATGCAGATGCGCATGCACCCAGTCGCAGGCCGGGTCGCCCTCATGCGCCTGCACGGCCTGATGCGCCGCCTCCCACTCACCCCGTTCGGCATACCCCAGGGCCACCAGGGCCGGATTCTGCGTCTCCATTGCGGTTCTCCCTTACTGATGCCGGGTCCAGGGGCCGCCTGGCCCCTGGCGGGGGAGCCCGGGGGGGGGGCGCCCCCTCGGCCTCACCGCTCGCAGCGGATGAACACCGTCCCCCGGTTGGCGATCACCCCCACATCCGCCGCACTCATTTCCTCGCCGCGGCTAGCCTCCACCTTCGGCGCCACTTCCGCCCGCCGCAGGAATTCCTGCGCCGCGTCCCCTTTCACCGCGAAGTTCACGTTCTGCGGGATGTCGCCGATCCGCTTGGCGATGTTCTGCGCGTGCAGCTTGCTCACCACCACCCCCACCACATGGCCGTGCAGATCGAGCAGCGGCCCGCCGGAATTGCCCGGCTGCACCTCGGCGCTGATCTGGTAGTGGCTGGCATTGTTGCCGAGCCCGGCCAGCCCGTTCACCTCACCCCGCGTCAGCTTGGGGTCGGAGGAGAGCAGCCCCGGCAGCGGGAAGCCATAGGCGATCACCCCCTCGCCCCGCCGCACCTCGGGGCTGCCTCGGAAGGGCAGCACCTCGCCAGGGTTTCCGGGCACCGCCAGCAGCGCCAGATCGAGCTTGGCGTCCACTCGGGCCGGCGGCACGGCCGGCAGCATCCGCCCGTCGGCAGTGCGGATGAAGATGCGGTCGCAGCCGCCGACGACATGCTGGTTGGTCAGCACCCGGTCGGTCGCCACCACGAAGCCGGTGCCAGAGGAAACCCGCGCCCGCGGATTCGGCGCGCCCGGAGCCGGCTGGCTGGGCGCGGCGCGCAGGTCGGAGGCCTCGACCACCACGCGCGGCTCGGCGCAGATGTCGCGGTCGCGCAGCACCGCCTCGCGCCGGTCGGCCAGCACCATGCGAATGTCGAAGCGGCAACCGGCTTCGGCGCGGGTGCGCAGGGTGAAGACCTTCCCGGTCGGCATCGGCCGGGGCAGCGTGTTCTGCCCCCAGTCGGCGCGGCCGTCGCGCACGGCATAGAGCGCGGTCGCGTCCTGGCCGGTGCGATTGGCGATCTGGATCTGATGCTCCCCGGCCGGCGCCTGGGCGCGGGCGGCCAGGGGAAGCGCGAGAAGGGCGAGCAGCAGAGCGATGCGGTGCATGAGGCGGGATGTTCCGCGTCGCGCGAGTCCGGTCAATCCATCCCTTGACCTTCCCATAATGGGAATCCCCATCTTCGCCCCATGCCGGACCAGAACCTTGCTTCCCACACTGTCTCCCTACCCGTCACGGGCATGACCTGCGCCAGTTGCGCCGGCCGGGTGGAGCGCGCGCTGAAGCGCGTGCCGGGCGTCACCGCCGCGCGCGTCAACCTGGCCAGCGAGCGGGCGGAGGCCGAGGGCACCGCGGACCTCGCCACCCTGACGGCCGCGGTGGAGAAGGCTGGCTATGGCGTCGGCGAGACCACCCAGGAGCTCGCCATCGGCGGCATGACCTGCGCGAGCTGCGCCGGCCGCGTCGAGCGGGCGCTCCGCAAGGTGCCGGGCGTGCTGGAGGTCTCGGTGAATCTGGCCACCGAGCGGGCGCATCTGCGCACTCTTGCGGGGCTGGACCCGGCCTTGTTGACGGCGGCGGTGGAAAAGGCTGGCTACAGCGTCCTCGGCGCCGAGGCGGAGTCCGAGGCGGCCGCCACCCAGACCCGCGCGCGGCGCGAGCTGATCGAGCTGGTGGTCGCCTTCGCGCTTGCCGCCCCCTTCCTGGTGGGCATGCTCGGCATGCCGCTCGGCCAGCACTGGATGCCGCCGGGCTGGGCGCAGCTCCTGCTGGCGACGCCACTGCAATTCTGGCTGGGCTGGCGCTTCTATCGCGCCGGCTGGTCGGCGCTGAAGGCGCGCACCGGCAACATGGACCTGCTGGTCGCCATCGGCACCAGCGCCGCCTTCGGCCTCTCCCTCGTGCAGCTGCTCCAGGGCGAGGAGCACCTCTATTTCGAGGCCTCGGCCATCGTCATCGCCTTCGTGCTGCTCGGCCGCTTCTTCGAGACACGCGCCAAGCGCGCCACCGGCGCCGCCATCGCCGAACTGCTGGCGCTCCGCCCCCGCACCGCCCGCCGCCTCGGCGCCGATGGCCGCGAGGAGGAGATCCCTGTCGCCGCCCTGCATGTGGGCGACCGCGTGGTGGTCCGCCCCGGCGAGCGCATCCCCGCCGATGGCGAAGTCGAGGAAGGTGCCTCCGGCGTGGACGAGAGCGCGCTCACCGGCGAGAGCCGCCCGGTGGAGAAGAACCCCGGCGACACCCTCGCCACCGGCACGGTTGCTCTGGACGGCCGCCTCGTGCTGCGCGCCACGGCGGTCGGCGGCGACACCCGCCTCGCGCAGGTGGCGGCGCTAGTGCAGGCCGCCCAGGCCAGCCGTGCCCCGGTGCAGAAGCTGGTGGACCGGGTCAGCGCCGTCTTCGTTCCCGTGGTGGTCGGCATCGCCGTCCTCACCTTCCTCGGCTGGCTGCTGGCCGGCGGCGGCGTGGCGGCAGCGATCCTGCACGCCGTCGCGGTGCTGGTCATCGCCTGCCCCTGCGCGCTCGGCCTCGCCACCCCGGCCGCCATCATGGCCGGCACCGGCGTCGCCGCGCGCGCCGGCATCCTGGTCCGCGACGCGGCGGCCATTGAACAGGCCGGGCGCATCACCCTGGTCGCCTTCGACAAGACCGGCACCCTGACCGAAGGCCGCCCCCGCCTCGCCGCCCTGCATCCCGCCCCGGGCACGACGCGCGAGGCCGCGCTGGAAGCCGCCGCCGCCCTCCAGGCCGGCAGCGAGCACCCGCTGGCCCGTGCCGTGCTGGAGGCCGCGGAGCGCGTGCCCACCCCCGCCGAACGTTTCCGCGCCCTGCCCGGGCGCGGCGTGGAGGGCGTGGTGGAAGGCCGGCACCTGGTGCTCGGCAGCCAGCGCCTGCTGACGGAGAGCAACGCCGAAGCCGGCGAGCTGACCGCCGCTGCCCAGGCTGCCGCCGCCGAGGGCCAGACGATCTCCTGGCTGGTCGATCCGGCCAGCCAGCGCGTCCTGGCGCTCTTGGCCTTTGCCGACACGCCACGCCCCGGCGCGGACGCAGCCATCCGGGCCCTGGCGGAGCAGCATGTGCGCACCGCCATGCTCAGCGGCGACGGCCCGGCGGCGGCGCAGGCCGTGGCGCGCCATCTCGGCATTGCCGAGATTGCCGCCGAGATCCTGCCCGAGGGCAAGGCGGCGCAGGTGGCGGCCTGGCAGCGCGGCGGCGCGCGTGTCGCCATGGTGGGGGACGGCGTGAACGACGCGGCGGCGCTCGCCACCGCCGATCTCGGCATCGCCATGGGCAGCGGCACGGATGCCGCGATCGCCGCCGCCCATGTCACGCTGCTGCGTCCTGACCCGGTGCTGGTTCCCGCTACCCTCGCCATCACCCGCGCGACACTCGCGAAGATCCGCCAGAACCTGGCCTGGGCCTTCGGCTTCAACACGCTCGGCATCCCGCTGGCGGCGCTGGGCTATCTCTCTCCCGCGCTGGCGGGCGCGGCGATGGCCTTTTCCTCCGTGGCGGTGCTGTCCAACGCACTGCTGCTGACCCGCTGGAAGGTGCGGACATGAATATCGGCGAAGCGGCGCGGCGTTCCGGCGTCAGCGCCAAGATGATCCGCCATTACGAGACGCAGGGCCTGGTGATGCCTCAGCGCCTCGCCAACGGCTACCGCGACTATGCGGAAAGCGACCTCGCAGTGCTGCGCTTCATCCGCCACGCGCGGGCGCTGGCCTTTCCGCTGGAGGATGTGCGCAGGCTGCTGGCCCTCTGGCGGGACCGCAACCGCGCCAGCGCCGATGTACGACGCATCGCGCTGGCCCATGTGGAGGCGCTGGAGAGCAAGGCTCAGGCCATGCAGGCCATGGCGGCCAGCCTGCGCCACCTGGCGGCGCATTGCCACGGCGATACCCGCCCCGACTGCCCGATCCTCGACGAACTGGAGAAGAGCCCATGACCGAGACCCATACGCTGACCGTCCACGGCATGAACTGCGACCACTGCGTGCGCGCCGTCACGGAGGCGATCCGCGGCGAGGACCCGGCGGCGGATGTTTCGGTGAACCTGGAGGGCGGGACGGTGCGCGCCACAACCCGCCTGCCGCGCCAGCGCCTGGCCGAGCTGGTGACCGAAGAAGGCTATACGGTCGCGGCGTGAACAAGGCTGGGGGAATGAATTCCCCCCCAGACCCCCCATCTTTTTTCTTCGAGTTCCCGGAGCGCGCGGCCAGCACAGCGCCAAACTGACAGAAGAAGATGGGGGTCCGGGGGAATTCCTTCCGCCGGCCTGTTTTCATCCCGCCCCACGGCAAACGACTCGTTTACCCCTTCCCTGCCAGAACGGCTTCCGCAGCAGGAGGCTGGGCAGATGAGCGAGCTGTGGAAGAACCCGGCGGTTCCGGGGTTGCCGAATGTCGTGCCGGGGAGCGGGCCGCGCAGTTCCTCCCCCTTGGCCGACTACAACCGGGCGCGTTTCACCGGCTATGGCGGCACCGACGTGCACCGCGAGCTGGCGGAGCTGCCGCCCAGCCTCAACCCGATCGTCGCGCGCCTGCGGGCCGAGCTGGAGCGGCTGGTCGAAACCTACGCCGACTTCTTCGCCCGCCATGCCGAGATGGACCCCCGCGCCCTGACCCGCACCAAGGAGGGCTGGGCCGTCACCTGGCGGCGCTGGGCGCTGAACGACCTGAGCGACAAGGCCGTGGAGGTGCGTGACACCTTCGTGATCCACCGCGGCGACAGCTTCGAGCACCGCCTCTTCCTCGACCGCCAGGGCAAGCAACTGCTGGCCGTGCAGCCGCAGAATCCCCTCTCCCACCTGCGCTACAAGCGCCTGAGCGGGACCACCGACCTCTGCGACCTCTACGGTCCCTTCGCACGGCTGGCCGACACGCCACTCGGCTGACCCTCCGGGGCTTCCCGCGGCGGCGCGCGCGGCTACTCTGCCCGGCATGGCCCCGCGTGCGCCCCTCCGGCGTGCTCACGGGGCACGCCAGACGGAGGACTCCAAGGCCATGCTGCCGCTTGCCCGCTTCACCGTGCTCGACCTCACGCGCGTCCGCTCCGGCCCCACGGCCGTCCGGCAGCTCGCCGACTGGGGGGCCAATGTCATCAAGATCGAGGCGCCCGAGGAGATCGACACCGGCAAAGGCCTGGGCGGCGACACGCACGGGCCGGACTATCAGAACGTCCACCGCAACAAGCGCTCGATCACCCTGAACCTGAAGTCGCCGGACGGGCTCGCGGTGTTCAAGCGGATGGTGGCGCAGGCCGATGTGGTGGTGGAGAACTACCGCCCCGACGTGAAGAGCCGCCTCGGCATCGACTACGAGGCGCTCTCGGCCATCAACCCGCGCATCGTCCTCGCCTCGATCTCCGGCTTCGGCCAGACCGGCCCCTATGCCAGGCGCCCGGGCTTCGACCAGATCGCCCAGGGCATGGGCGGGCTGATGAGCGTGACCGGCCTGCCCGGCCAGGGCCCGGTGCGCGCCGGCATCCCGGTGGCCGACCTCACCGCCGGCCTCTACACCGCCATCGGCATCCTCGTCGCGCTGCTGGAGCGGGAGCAGACCGGCAAGGGCCGCTGGGTGCATACCTCCCTGCTGGAGGCGATGATCGCCATGATGGACTTCCAGGCCACGCGCTGGACCATGAAGGGCGAGGTGCCGAAACAGGCCGGCAACGACCACCCGACCACCATCCCGACCGGCCTGTTCCGCACCAGCGACGGCGTCATCAACATCGCCGGCGGCGGCGGCGAGATGTGGCGGCGCATCGTCAGTGTGCTCGGAATCGAGCAGGAAGCGGCCGATCCCGACCTCGCCACCGACGCGCTGCGCTCCAAGAACCGCGCCAAGACCAATGCCGTCCTCCAGGCGAAGCTGGAGACCGACACGACCGCCAACTGGGTCGAGAAATTCAACGCCGCCGGCGTGCCCTGCGGCCCGGTCTACACCATGGACCAGGTCTTCGCCGACCCGCAGGTGCAGCATCTCGGCCTCGCCTGGCCGGTGCAGCATCCGCAGCTCGGCGAGATCAAGCTGGTGCGCCCGCCGATGCAGCTCGAAGGCGTGGCGCCGCCGCGCCAGCCGACGCCGGAGCGCGGCCAGCACACCAGCGCGGTGCTGCGCGAATTCGGCTTCGGCCCCGAGGAGATCGATTCACTGCGCGCGAAGAAGGCCATCTGACCCATGCGCATCACCGCCATCCGCGAGGGCGTCGCGCCGATCAGCAGCGACATCGCCAACGCCTATATCGACTTCTCCAAGATGACGGCGAGCATCGTCGCCATCACCGTGGAGGACGGGAACGGTCGAAGCGCAACCGGCTTCGGCTTCAACTCCAACGGCCGCTACGCGCAGTCCGGCCTGCTGAAGGAGCGCTTCATCCCGCGCCTGCGGGAGGCGCCCGAGGCCCTGCTCGCCACGCCCGAGGGCGGGCTGAACCCGGCCGGCGCCTGGTCCGCCATGATGCGCAACGAGAAGCCCGGCGGGCACGGCGAGCGCAGCGTCGCCGTCGGCGTGCTCGACATGGCACTGTGGGACGCGGCGGCGAAGCTGGAGGGCGTGCCGCTCTGGCGCCTGCTGGCCGAGCGCTACCGCCAGGGCCCAGGGGCAGGCGAACCGGACGACAGCGCCTGGATCTACGCCGCCGGTGGCTACTACTACCCCGGCAAGGGCGTGGACCAGCTGGTCGAGGAGATGCAGCGCTACCTCGACATGGGCTATTCGGTGGTGAAGATGAAGATCGGCGGCGCCCCCGGCGTGCCGGTCAAGGAGGCGCTGCCGGGCGACCTCAAGCGCATTGAGGCAGTGCTGAAACTGCTCGGCGGCGACGGCTCCCGCCTTTGCGTGGACGTCAACGGGCGCTTCGGCCTGCACGCCGCCCTCGCCTATGCCGCCGCCCTCGCCCCCTACCGCCTGCGCTGGTACGAGGAGCCGCTCGACCCCCTGGACTACAGCACCCATGCCGCGCTGGCCGAGCACTACAGCGGCCCGATCGCGACCGGCGAGAACCTCTTCTCCATGCAGGATGCGCGCAACCTGATCCGCCATGGCGGGCTGCGGCCGGATCGCGACATCCTGCAATTCGACCCCGCCCTCTCCTATGGCCTGGTCGAATATCTCCGCACGCTGGAGATGCTGGGGCAGCACGGCTGGTCGCCGCGCCGCTGCGTGCCGCATGGGGGGCACCAGTTCGCACTGAACATTGCGATCGGCCTCGGCCTCGGTGGCAACGAGAGCTATCCCGAGGTCTTCGCCCCCTTCGGCGGCTTCGCGGACGACACGCCGGTGCAGGACAGCCGCATCCGCATGCCCGACGCGCCGGGCATCGGCTTCGAGCGGAAGTCGGCGCTCTACGCGGTGCTGAAGACGCTGCTGGACTGATCGACAGAGGGGCCCAAACAAGGTTGGGGGAGTGAACTCCCCCAAACCCCTCCTTTTTCTGCAAGTTTCCGGTTACGCCAGTGGCGGTGCCTGTCCTTCGCCTGGCCGGCCGCCGCAGTCGCCGGGGCTACTTCAGCCCCGGCGCGGGCGCTTCCCGCCCGCGCGATAAAAACAAAAACAGATCGAAAAGAAAGAAGAGGGGGTCCGGGGGAGAATTCCTTCTCCCCCGGTT
>DATMRU010000050.1:0-124243 GCA_035565935.1 Roseomonas sp. | reverse complement strand
AGGGCGCGGACGTGATGGAGCTGGTTCGAGATATCCTCGGCCGCGGTGGCGATGCGCCCGAGGTAAGCAAGAAGCGCAGCAAACGCGACAACGGCGGCAACCACTGAAAACCAGAACCCCATGCGGACAGTCCTCCTGCGGACGTGGGCTCAGCCGCTCCCGACCTCGCGTAACGAGATCCAGGCTCAGGCAGGCCACATCTCTCTCACGCAAATGCGAGTCGATGGCATGTATGTCTTAGGCGTTGCCGATCAGCAACTACGGCGGGCGTGAGGAGGATGCAGGGGCGCGGGTAAAAAAAGCCCGGCGGGGCCGGGCGGGTGCATCAGAACGCATACAAGCCTGCACTACTCTCTGGCGACGGTTGATACGGGCGCATCATATGCGCAGGTTCTGGTTTGACTCGCCGCGCTGGCCCTCCTTACCTTCGCGAGAAAGGAGGAACGTTCTGCGATGTCTAGCTCCACCGGACGCACCTACGAAGATGCTCTTACCTGCCCGGTCCTGAAAATCTTGAACTCCGCACCGGGCGGCAAAATGACCACCAGCGAGCTGAAGGCTGCTGTAAAGGTGCAGGTTACGACCCTCACGAGTGGGGATCTGGCTCCCTCGAAGACTCGGAACGATAAGATGATCGACCAGATAGTAGGTAATATTGTTTCCCATCGAGCCGACGACGGAAACATGGTGAAGGAAGGGCTGCTTCAGTATACTGCTAGCCCCGGCGGGACTGGCAGCCTCCAGATTACCTCAAAGGGGATCAAGTACCTCGAAGATAGCTGTCCTTGAATTTGGACTTGTAGCCGGGCTTGAACCACGCCAGCTCGGTCCTTCCTATGTGATCCTTGTCCCAAACGAACCATGCGTACGCAGTGGTTCCGCTGCCAGCGACGGTGGCTCCCTTCGCATAGAAGGTAATCCGCTCACTGAAGACCCAAACGCGGCTCGGCGCATTATGGCTGAAGATGGTCCGTGCACGGTTACCGCCTTCAAGGAACGCCAATCTCAGCAGCAAAGCGAACTTTCTATTCGCCTGAGAGAGGGCGGTTGCTACGAACGCTTCTGCACTGTGGTAGGGCGGGTTGGTAATAATATTATCGCAACGCCGCGTGGTCTTTAGGAAGTCGTGGCCGACCTCGCCGAACCCCCGGTCATAGAGATCTGAGCTTTCGACCGATCCAGTAGCCTGCTCGATCACCTTGGACATGGCGCCATCACCACAAGCGCATTCCCAGACACTCCCTGGGAAGCTCTCATTGTCCATTAGGGCGTAAGTTGCCCAGGGAGGGGTGGGGTAGAAGTCTGGCCCCTCAAGGTCGGCGTTCCGCTTCGTGGTAGGCTTGAAACCGCCGTTCAGGTTGTAGGTGGTATCCATACTCAGCTCTTTGCAACTGCAAGAGAGTCTAGCAGAGTCAAGACTCTAGGGAAGCAGTTTCATTCTGCGCCAGACCGACTAGCCCGTGAGAGGCCCCGCATCAGTTCGGCCTACGGCACGCTATACCCACTCCCTCGCTATGTCTTTTTTGGCGGCGCATCGCGCTCGTCCCCAGATGCCGGCGCTCCGATCCCCTCCGCCCTGGCGATCGTCCGCGCCAGGTAGACCAGCGCGCGCCGAGCGTCCGGGCTGGCCGCGTTCTAGGGTGAAAGCCCGACCAAGGGGAGCGGCCTCAAAGGGTTAGGGCAAGGACTCATTTCAGAGACCCTCGCGCAGCTTGTCCCGATGAGCGCGGGCAAGGAACAATTCCTCTTCCAGTATGGCCAGACGCCAGTAAGCCGCGGCCGCTTCCGAAGGGTTGTCCCGCTCCAGCTTGGTGATGATCGACCGCCAATTCTCCACCCGCGCCTCCACCTCTTGGAGGCGGCGCTCGGCTTGAGCAATCAGGCGCACGAGGGGTGGCATTCAGGGCATGCTTCGCAATCTCTGCGCGAGCTACCTTATACTTAAGTTCTAGCCCTAACCAAGCTTGTGTTTCTGAAGGCCTCGGCGCTCTCACTGGACTCTCGCCCTGGGCGCCCGCCTCGCGCGCCACGGCAGCGTGTGCCAGCATGCAGGCGCCGGCGAGCGCCAGGGGGCGCGTCTGGGCATGGAGGCCGTAGTGCCGGTATGGCCGGCCGCTGGCATCGAGGCCCGCCTGGCAGACGACCCCGTAGAAGGGCGGCCCGCCATACGCCGGGAGTTCCCCCTCGTGGCCGGTCGGCAGGAGCTGGCGGGTGGCCGCCAGATCAGTCGTGTAGGGTGGCGGGTAACCTGGCCGGCCCAGAGCCTTGTGCAGGGCCTCGTCTGCCAGACGGGAGCCGGCCGCCACCACCTAGAGGCGAAAGGCGAGGCGGCGGAGGTGGGTGGCGGTTGTCATGAGCGGCGAATCCCTAACCGGCCGTACTCATTGCATCGCCGCCATGTTACTCGACGGTTGTCTCAGGCTGCGCTTCCGTTTGGGGGTCGGGCACCCGGGCTCGACTGTGCCGCGCCTGGTGGCAGGCCGACGCCGGCCATCCGGCGCGGCACTTACCGCGATCCTCCGAGAGAGCCGGGCATCGGGCTCAATCGGCGCCATGTCGGGGAGCATGTCGTCGATCTCGGACAGGATGGCGCGCACGGCCTCGTCGAGCTGTTCGGGGGGACAGCTCGGCGAGCGCCGTGCGGCAATTCCGCGGGCCTCAGCCGCGGCCTCGCGGACGGTCGCCGGGCCGGCCAGCCGGCGGCGGATCGCCTCGCGCATGAGGTGAATGACATGGGGGGCGAGGGTCATAGCCCCGGCAGTATGTTCGTGATTCGTTCTCGGTGTCGAGCGGCAAGTCCGCTGCCCTTCAAGGCCCGCGAGGAGGCTTCCTTGCAACCATAGGTCGGGAGAGCCAGGGCAGCATGAGCCGACACCGGTGCGGGCTCCACTGGCCCAAACCGCCGAGGCGGACGCGACAGAGGGTTTTTGGAGGTTTTCGGGGAATTTTCGGATGGCGGCTTCCCGAAAAAGACGACTGCCGTCGCATTCAATATCAATAGCTTAGAGACCCTCCAGGAGTTTTCGCCTTTTTCGGGGTTTTCGGGAGGGGGTCTAGGATAGAAATGCGTGATGCGGCGGTGGCGAACGGCGGCAAGGTGGGGTGAAAACCTAATCAGGGCGGGCTGAGATGGAGGGGAGGCGGCTGTGGAAGGCTCACCGTCCGGACGGCTGCACCACCCTCGTGAGGCGACGTAGAAGCATCCGTTCTGGCCCACGAGCGCAGGCGCGATCTGGTCGAAAATGGAATGACTGCTTCTGGGCAGAGAGCCTGTGGAGGCCGATAGCCGTTCAGCTTACAGTGCACCGGCCGGTCACCCTGATCCGGAACTTCCTCGCCGATCGCCACGGACGACCTCAAGCCACAGATCTGAGAGGGGTACGAATCAGGCAACCAGACCGTCCGGCCGGCCCAGTCTGTCCATGAGGGCCCCTACTTCCGCTGCCGGAACAGGACGACTGAACAGGTAGCCCTGCGCGTCATTGCAGCCCAGTTGGCGCAGGGCCTCGAGTTGTTCGGCAGTCTCCACCCCCTCAGCGGTAACCGAAATTCCGATGCTCCGGCTCATGCTGACGACGGCGCGGATGACGGCCTTCGACTCCCTCCGGTCGGGCAGGCCTGTGACGAAAGAGCGATCGATCTTGATCTTGTCGAATGGAAAGCGGAGCAGATAGGAAAGCGACGAGAAGCCCGTGCCGAAGTCGTCCAGGGCAATGCGCACACCCAGTTTTCTTAGCTCCCACAGGATGGCAAAATTCGCCTGATCATCCTGAAGTAGAACCGACTCCGTGATCTCCAGTTCCAACCGCCTTGCGTCCAGGCCTGAGTCTATCAAAGCGTCCGTCACGGCCTGCAACAAGCCAGGGTTGCGGAACTGGACCGGGGAGAGATTGACGGCGACCCGGACGGGCTGGGACCAGCGTACCGCCTCACGGCACGCGCTGCGAAGAGCCCATTCGCCCATTCGCATGATCAGGCCGGTTTCTTCCGCCACGGCGATGAACTCGGCCGGAGAAATCATGCCGTGGAGGGGGTGCCTCCAGCGCAGCAGCGCCTCGAAGCCCGTCACCTCACCGGCCCGGATCCCAACCAGCGGCTGGAAGTGGAGTCCCAATTCGTCTCGGTCGAGCGCCGTGCGAAGGCCGGCCCTCAGCATTTGCTTTCTCTTGACAGCTTCGTCCATGGAGGGGTCGAAGAAGCAGAAGGTGGCGCGCCCGTCTGCCTTGGCACGGTAGAGGGCGATGTCCGCCTTCCTGATGACTTCCTCCGAAGCAGCCTCTTCATGAGAGACCAGGGCGATACCGATACTCGCCCCTGCGACGGCCTGGTGATCATCGACCCGGTAGTCTTCATCCAGGACATCGACCATGCGCCGGGCGAGGGCGGCGGCATCCTCCGGCCCTCGCAGGCCGGTCTGGATGATGGCGAACTCGTCCCCGCCTATACGGGCCACCAAATTTCTTTCAGGAACACAGCAGCGCAGCCGATCAGCGGCCTGGCAGAGCAAGGCGTCTCCCGCGGCATGCCCAAGCGTGTCATTGACGCCCTTGAACTGGTCCAGGTCGACACAATGGAGAGCCAGTTGCTCGCCAGGGCGCAACTCGGTGAGCGCCTGCTCCAATTCCTGGCGGAACAGCCGGCGGTTGGCGAGGTCAGTCAGGGGGTCATGATAGGCAAGAAACACGATCTGCTGCTCGGCCAGCTTACGCTCGTGGATGTCCTCAGCGGTGCCGTACCAGCGGATGATGCGGCCCGTCTCATCGTGCCGGGCGGCCGCACGGGAGCGGAACCAGCGATAACTTCCATCCTGGAGGCGCAAACGAAAATCCACGTCCAGCGGATCGCCTGACGCTATCGATCGTGTCCAGCAAGCGCTCATGCGGGAGGCATCCTCTGGATGGATGGCAGCCAGCCATCCCATCCCCCGCGCCGCCTCATCTGGCAGACCTACGAGTTGGCGAAAGCGTGGGCTGACGCCGATGATCTGGCCGTCAGCATTGGCGGTCCAGGGGATCTGTGGACTCAACTCGATCGTGTGGCGGTAGTTCTCCTCGCTTTCGCGCAGAGCGGCTTCAGCCTGCTTGCGCTCCGTGATGTCCTGAACGATAGCAACAATGAACTGCGGACGGCCGGCTGCGTCGCGTGTGAGCGACACGTGGTTCTTGACCCAGATGATCGAGCCGTCAGGCCTGACGTAGCGTTTCTCAAGAGTGAAGGGCTTGCCTGCCTCCAACGAGAACTCAAGCAGCGCGACGTTGTTCGGCATGTCATCAGCGTGGGTGATATCCTGCATGCGCTGCCCGAGAAGCGCCTCCCGGCTCTGCCCGGCGATCTCGCAGAAGCGGTCGTTCACCAGCACAAAACGCCC
The DNA here is from genome assembly GCA_035565935.1 of Roseomonas sp. Lineage (GTDB taxonomy): Bacteria > Pseudomonadota > Alphaproteobacteria > Acetobacterales > Acetobacteraceae > Pseudoroseomonas. Next base: position 118,875 of record DATMRU010000050.1, on the reverse strand, counting down.
TTGCAGATCGCATTGCGCGATGCCGACGGCCGCCTGCTCAATGAGGTTTGACAGGCGCTCCCGGTGTTCCCCCAAGGCCTCTTCAGCCCGTTTGCGCGTGGTGATCTCAAGGGCAGAACACAGCACTCCAGCGATATCTCCATCTTCGCTGCGCACTGGTTCAAGGCACACCAGGTAGATCCGGCCCTCGCAAACGCCACCTAGCTGCGTGCCCTGCAGTTCGAGGTCGGCCACCCGACCACCCTGCAGCGCCCGCCGTAAATGCGGCTCCAGCTGTGCGGCAACACCCGGCACGACCTCGGCCAGCGGGCGGCCGATATCCTCCTCGGCAGGTCGGCCCGTCATCTCGGCCATGTGCCGGTTGATGCTAGCGAAGCGCAGATCCGGATCAATCAGGCAGAGACCGACCGGCACGGCATCATAGAGGGTAGGCAGGCTTGCGAGCTGCCGATTGTCCGCGGCTGGAGCGGTACGATCAGGACCACTTGGGGCAGCTTGTGCTGTCATCACCCCTCCGTTAAAGGCGCCTGGGCTGGCCATTCGGTTCCTATCGAGGGAACACCGTAACGGGTCTAAGGTTGGATTTTGCAACCTAAAATTGCGTCACCGAAGCGGTCACAACGGCTACTTGGCCAAATCCGACAATCGAGCCCGGCCTGCTCCCTACTCGGAACTGTGCCTGCTGATCGAGAACTTTGCTTCAGGAACGTCTACTTCTGAGGCGTTGCGACATGCCCGTGAAGGTCCCGTATGGGCGCATAGCCACCGATCTTGGCCGCGGGTCAGCAACGGCCGCTTGCCCACCAACACCGGGCCTACAGGTGGCGGGCACGAAGGTCGCCCTTGGGTCGGCAGCGGGGCTTCCTGATCGGTTCCCTACCTAGCCGCCCTCGGTCAGGTGCTCCGCCTCTTCGGAACTCTTCCACCCGGCAGCGCCGCAGCACCATTCGCCCCAGGCCTCCATCAGCGGCCGAAGTCCCTCGGGGTGTCGGAACGCTGATGAGCGTCCCCGGAACGCTCCCGCACAGCGCCAGCGGTCCGCGTAAGCTACTGAATTTGCCCGGTCTGGAACGCTGGAACGCTCGGAACGCTGTTTTGGCCTACTTCTGGGTTTGGCGTTCAACAGGCAGCTCCCGGCCCGCTGAGGTGACTCTCCGCGCTGCCTTCCCTCTTTCTTCCTCTTGCCCAGCCTGGCTGCAGCACCACTCCGCCCAGGCAGCCATCAGCGGGACCCGCAGGTCGAAGAGGTCGGACCGCCGGTAGCGAGCCGCCACCGTGTTCTCATCCTCATGGGCCAGGGCCTTCTCCGCCGCGGCGGCATCATGGGGCCGGGTGTCGTCCACCCAGGTGCGGAAGCTGGCGCGGAAGCCGTGCGGCACCGCCTCCCGACCATCCGCATCACGCCAGGGTGGCGGCACGCCCTCGGGGCGATCGGCGTTCATCCGGCGCATGACCGCGGAAAGGGCCATGTCACTGAACGGCGCCTTGCCGCTGGCATTGGGGAAGACCAGGGCATCCGCCATCAGGCGCGCCAAGCGGGGCACGTCTGCCGCCTTGGCGCTGGCGCCGGTGCGCAGGGCATAGGCCCGGGCCAGGATGTCCAGCGCCGCCGGCGGCAGCGGCACCCGATGCGGCTGCAGGGTGGCAGACTTCCGCCCCTTCATCCGCGCGCCGTCCACCGTCAGGGTGGGCACCCCCTCGAAGGACAGCTCCGACCACCGTACGCCCCGCACCTCGCCGGAGCGCAGGCCGGTCAGGATAGCGAAGCGCAGCGCCAGAGGGGCCAGACCGGGCATGGCGTCCAGCGCCTTCATGAAGGCCGGAAGCCTGGTCCAGGGGAGGGAGGGCTGCTTCTTGCCGCCGGGCAAGGCGGAGAGGCCGAGGTGACGCAGGGTCTTGGTGTCGGCCGGGTTCTCGCCGCTGCGCCAACCACGCGCCGCGGCATAGCGGAGAATGGCGCCGGTCCGCTGCAGCACCTTTTTCCCCACGGTTGGGCGGTCGCACCACACAGGTTCGATCATGCGGAGCACGTCATCCCGGCCGATCTCCGCCACCGCCATCTCGCCCAGCACCGGGAAGGCATGCCGCTCCAGCGAGGCCTGCCAGAGGCTCGCGGTGCGCTCGTTCTTCCAGCCCGGTGCTTCCTTCTTGATGTAGGCGAGCGCCACCGCCCGGAAGGTCCGAGCCTCGGCCTCCGCTTTGGCGTGCCGCTCCGCTACCAGCGCCTTCACTTTGCCCTGTTTCTCGTCGATCGGGTCCACCCCGGTGGCAGCTTTCTCCTTGGCTGCTCGAGCTGCGGCGCGGGCGGCCCTGAGGCTGACGGTCGGATAGCCGCCCAGCCCCATGTCGCGGCGCTTGCCCGCCACTGTCAGGCGGCAGAGCCAGACCTTGGCGCCGCTGGGCCGGACCTCCAGCAACAGCCCGCCGCCGTCGGACCTCCGGTAGGGCTTCAGGCCCGGCTTGAGGGCTTCGATCTGCTTGACGTCGAGAGGCATGGCGGCACACGGCGAGGAGTGTGGGGGACGGGGCGAGCTTTGGCGTCCTGGCCCCATCCCCCACACTATCCCCCACACTTGGCGTGCGTCATCTCGATTCCGTCAGAGACGACCTGAGACAGGAAAGGCGTGTAGATCAGAGGGCTGCGGGATAGATGCGCGCCATGATGAGACAACCTGAAACAGGTCTTTGGTGTCCTTAGGGGACGCCAAGGCTTTCTAGGGCCTTAAAATTGCAGGACATTCAGCGAGAACAAGGCGCTAGATAGACCCGGTGATCCATCCGGGTGATCAGGCCTGCCTCTGCAAAATGCTTCCGCTCCAGCAATCGTCCGAAGACTGGCGTTTACCGCACGTGGCTGTTCCGCAAGGTTCTAGCGGGCCCGCGGGCAGAACTCGCCCGGGCTGTTGCCGATAGCCCGGAGAGACCTTCTCGGTTCTCCAGGATCAGCGCGCAGCCATGGCTGTTTGGTGGCGGAACATTGTCGCTCCGAGGCGGGCCCACAGCGTTGTCATTTTGCCTCCACCGTTCCCCCCATGCTGTGGCTTCCCTGGTCCTCCCGATGATCCTGCTCCCGTACGAGCCAGTAAACGCAGCCAAGTGCCAGGACCGCAGCGGCGAGGCCCAGAAGTGTCAATGGCTCGAGCAAGGTCGCATCGATGATCAGGAACTTACGGGCAATGGCGAGCAGCGCGATGAGAATGACGGTCCGCAGCTGAACGATGTTGTCGCGCCGGTGCAGGATGCCGAGGATCGTATGGTTGAACTCCAGCGCGATCAGCACCGTCAGGATCATCCCGAAGAGGCTCTGAAATGTGCTGTGGTCGACTGGCAGGAGCAGGCTGCCAAAGAGAAGCCGCATCGCTTCGATGATCAGGTGGGTCAGCGCCACGATCACCACCATGCCAATCACGACGGTCAGCGCCAGCGAGACCAGCTGCTCAAACCGTTCAAAAACGCCCAGCCGGGGCCAGGCCGCGCGCGTCTTCCGGAGGGCGCCGGACCGAAGCGCCGCTTGCGCGAGGTGTTGAGTGCTGCCCGGAATGTTCATGGAGCTGCAATCCGACTTTCCCTCGACCGCTCGCTAACACCCTCCTGAACTCGCCCTCTCCCCGGCAGAGGCGGCCGCCTGCCCGTCCGTGGGAAATGCGGAAGAGGCTTCGGTTCCGCGCGGCACCTGGTTGTCGTTTGCCGCTTTCCGGCGGTCGAGCAGAGCCAGGGCCTCCAGAACCTCCTCCAGGCGCGAGGCTTCCCCCGCCGCGACATCACCTTCCGTGGCTGTGTCCTCGATCCGCCGGGCGTCCCAGAGCCATGAGGTGAGGATCCGCTGCTTGTCCGCCTCTGTCAGGGCAGGATGGCAGACCACGTCATGGGGGCTGCCGAACTCGCCGGCGGGGTCGAGCAGCGCCGCGTCGAGATCGACCGGACGCGGCGAATGCCGCGTTGCAGCCGCCGAAGCTTTCATATCAGCCTGATCGCTAGCCGTGCCGGGTACCGCTGGAACAGGCGGCGTGGCGAGAGCGACGCCATGCCTGGAGGCATAGGCAAGCGCCGCCTCCCAGCTCGGAAAGGAGAGACGGACCTGGCTCAGCGTGTCGCCGCTGCCTGTCCATCCCGTCAGCGGGTCGATGAAGGGCCGGGAGCGCGGCTGGAACTCCAGGATCCAGTCCCGCGCCCTGGCACGACCCGAGGTCATGGCCGAGCGCGATGGACGATAGACAACGGCGCGAGCCTCGGCGGGAAAGGCCTGCAGTTCCGCCCTGGCGGCACGCTCTTCCCAGGCGGAGGAGCTTCCGCTCCGCAGATCCTCCGGGAAGGTGGGCGATCCGTTCTTGTTGGCTCCGTTCATGGTAACGCTCATTTGGCTGGTATCCGTCGCATCGTGCCGCCCCGCATGACGCAGGGCGGCCGCCATGCGATGATCGGGCCTCGGTGGCCCGACCGGTTCCTCAAGCCTTCACCGGGATGCGCTTCACCGTGCTCTCAGTCTCCGGCCGCTTGCCCACCAAGATGGTGAGCACACCGTTCCTGAGGCTTGCCTCGATCTTGTCCGGGTCCGCCTCCGGCCCCAGCGGCACCGAGCGGTAAAAGGATCCGTAGCGGCGCTCGCTGTAGCCCTGGCCGACATTCTCGGACTTCTTCTCGCCTTTGATGGCCAGCAGGCCATCATGGAACGTGACGTTGATATCCTTTTCGTCGAGGCCGGGCAGTTCAGCGGCAATCCTGAACTCCTTCTCGGTCTCCGCGACATCCAGGCTCGGCCACTTGCCACCCGAGCCGGGCATCGGCGCCGCGAGTTCTCCGAAGCCGCGGAAGAAATCCTCGAAGACGCGGTTCATCTCCCGCTGCAGGGTGAGGAAAGGACTGCCCTCCTCACTCGTACCCGATATCGGGAGCGTACGGCTGCGGCCCCATGGAATGAGATCTCTCATCGTCATGAATCCACCTCCATCGGAGGAGGTCGGGCGGCCAGAGGCGCACTGGCCTGCCGGACGCCTCGCGGCCTCCCTGACCTCCTTAACCAACTCGTTCAGCGATAGACTGCGGTACGCCCGCGCCTCAGGCCGCGCGCTTGTCCTCGATCGCCGCCTGCTTGTGCGTGCTTGCGATGGCGATGCGCCGCGGCTTCATGGCATCAGGGACCTCACGAGCAAGGTTGATCGTCAGCAACCCGTTCTGGAGGCTCGCATCCTTCACCTCGACGTAGTCGGCCAGGCTGAAGCGACGCTCGAAGGGGCGGGTGGCAAGCCCGCGATACAGGTACTCATGGCCTTCCTCCCTCTCCTTGCGGCCTGTCACCACCAGGAGATTGGGCTGGCTCATGACGGCGATGTCGTCCGCCGTGAATCCAGCCACGGCAAGACGCAGGCGGTAGCTGTCCTCGCCGGTCTTCTCGATGTCGTAGGGGGGGAAGTTGTCGGCAGGCTCGAACGCCATGGCCCCTTCGAGCATGTCGAGGAGCCGGTCGAAGCCAATGCTCGAACGCGACAGAGGCGCGTCGTTGATCATCCTCATAGCCACATCCTCCAATGAGCAACATGGATACGAGCTAGAAAGCGCCCGGAGGCGCCTCGCCGGACCCGCGACTGGGCGCCCGGCAACGAGAAGATAGGAATCCGGCATCCCTTGCTTCAAGAGGGCCGCAGGTTTCATGGCCGGCAATATGTCCCCGACCGGTCCCCGAAGCGGCTGCCCAACAGGGATACTGTGGAGGCTGTCAGCTCCGGCTGCGGCTGAAGGCCACGAAGAAGGCGAGGGCTGCGCAGCCCGCCGCGGCAAAGACCGGCAGACCATGCGTGGCTACCTGCATGGCTGCACCACCCAGGGGCGGCCCGAGCAACGCGCCAATTCCCCAGGAGACGGAGAGGATGGCGTAGAGCCCCACCAGCTCCCCACCCTGGAATCGGCTGCCGAGGAGGGTGATCATCAGCGTGTAGATGCCGACGAAGGCGCCGCCCCAGAGGAAGAGCAATGGATAGGTTAGCCAGGGTGTCGCCAGCACCGCTGGCCAGAGCCCGGCACCCACCGTCGACAGAATTGCCAGGATCAGGGTGAGGCGGCGCCGGTCGAAGCGGTCGCCGAGCCAGCCGATCGGCAGTTGCAGCAGGATGGCCCCCGTCATCAGCGTACTGATCAGCAGCGTCGCCGGCCGTTCAGTCCATCCGAGCCCCATGGCGTAGAGCGCCAGAAAGCTCAGCCCTGCGGTCTCCAGCGCAGCGTTCAAGGCGGTCGCGGCGATTGCCAGCGGCGCCAGCCTAAGCGCGCGGAGGGGGGTCATCGACGGTGGACGTTCGATCGCGGCCGGGCGGGGGCGCATAAGCAGCAGCAGGGCCGCCGCTGCCAGGGCGATCAGGCTTCCCAGCAGGAAAGGCTGCGCGCCCGCGCTGCCACTGAAGGTTAGCACCACCGGCCCGAGGGCGAAGCCAAGGGACAGACTGGCGGTATAGGCGGCCATACTCCTGGCCCGTACCTCCTCGGTGGTGATCTGATTCACCCAGGTTTCGGAAACGACAAAGAGGGACTCGGAGGCGATGCCCAGTGCCAGGCGCAGCGGAAACCAGAGCCAGAGCCCCGGCACCGCGGGAAACAGCGCCAGCACCGCCGCTGCCATGACAAGTGCCAACAGCGCCGTTCGCCCCATTCCCAGCCACGCCGTCAGGCCTGGCAGGAAGGGCGCGATCAGCAGAACGCCCAGGGCATGCATGGCGGCGTTCAGTCCGATCAGGGTCTCCGCCAGGCCGGCATCGCTCAGCTGAAGGGCGATCAAAGGCGCGCTGAGCCCATAGGTCAGACCGAAGATGGCCGCCGTCAGGATGATGGCAACGCGATCGCGCGCGGTGTTCATGCCGGAATGCGGGGCGAGGAGAGGGCCATATGGCGCGCCTTCCAGGCCTCGTGCAGGCGCCGGCGCCAGCGCCGGTCGCCATGCTCGGTGACCAGGATCAGAAGCTGCGCGTAGTCCAACACCAGGCCAGGTGTCCAGGTCATCAGCTCGGCCCGGCCGCGCACCAGACGCAGCAGCCAGAAATGTGGGTCGAAAAGCAGATGGATCAGTGCGCGAAGGGGACGGCCATCGTCCATGATGCCCTCCATCGCCGCATCCAGTGCCTGGATCACTGAGGTCGAACAATTGCGGGCCGTGAGGTTGTAGGTCCTATCCCGGGAGTAGGCCTGCCAGAAAGCCCGGAGTGCTGCCGGATTGAAGCGGGAGAAGGTCACGGTCCGATCGCAGGGGCGCCACTCCGCCGATTCCTCCGCGTAAGACGGCTGAAAGCGACCGGCGACGTTGTTCTGCACGCCTGAATGCAAGGCCTGCCGGAAATGCTCGCTGTCGCGGTCAATTTCCACGGCCGGGTAATGGCTGACATAGAGGTCGGGCGGCAGTTCCAGCGCGGCATGGCCGGTGGAGACGACGCCCTGCCCATCCACCGCGGCGATGTAGCGGCGCACCACCGGCTGGCCATAGGCGTCCTCCGCCGTGCCCATGGCGGTCCAGACATGGACGAGCAGGGTCTGATCCGGGAACTCCGGTCCGGCCACGGCCTCGGCACGGCTGATCTCCGGCCTGCCATGCCAGTTACGGGCGGCATAGAGCGGCAGGGAGGTGACCGAGGCGCCGGGCGAGAGGCGCCGCAGCTGCATGGCCATGGCCAGCAGCGCATAGCCGGAGGTGAGCAGCAGCAGGGCAAGGCAGAAGGGCACAGTCAACCGGTGCGGCACCGGATGGTCGAGGAGGACCAGGATGCTGATGACGATCTCGGTCCCGCCCGCCAGCAGCCCCTGCCGCCAGCGTCGGTTGTGCACGACCAGCGCGGCGCTGATGCGCAGCAGCCCGTCAATCAGGAAGGCAGTGCCGAAGAGGATCGTGCTGCCGATATTGTTGTCCCAGGGGATGTCGGCGACCAGGAAGCCGGCCAGAAGAAAACCGAGGCCGCGTAGCAGGCCACGCCAGTTGGAACGCAGCCCCAGCACCAGCGCCGCGCCCAACTCCACGGCTCCCTCGATGACGAGCAGAATGCCCAGTGTGTCAGTGAGCACGCTCATCCGGCCGTCGCTGAGGTCGAACAGCATGAGAAGGCCCAGCAGGCACCAGGCCCCGCCCGCCAGCGCCAGGATGCGCCATTGCGGGCGAAGGCCGCGTGCGCCCAGGAGCAGGAAAGCGAGCCGGATCATGCAGGCCTCAGCGGCCGCGCTTCCACTTCTCCATCATCTCTCTCTGCTGCATGCGATCCAGGGATCTCTGCTCTTCCTCGCGATCGGATGCCTGTTGCTGGATCATGCACTGGTCCCAACTCGGCGAGCCCTTCGCGATGCCCAGATGGGCGCAAGCCTTCTCGAACCTCTCCCGGTCCATGGCATCCAGTGCGTCCTGCAGGCCGCAGCCAGCGAGCGGGAGGATGAGTGCGGTGAAGGCGAGCAAATGAAGAACGAGGCGGCTGCCGTACGAATCCTGCATCGAACACCTTCGGGAATGTGATGATGAACGCTCGGTAATTGCGTTAGCAATTCAAAGTCGAGTCGGCAATCGAAGTCCAGGGTGGAAACCCGATCAGGCATCGTCTCCAAACGCGCAGCCGCCTCATGCAGACCGTTGCTTCAAGCGGTCGAACCTGTCCTTCGGCTTGCACTGGGCGCGTTGATCGGTAGGGCCGCCGTCTTCGTCTGTGTTCTCGCGATTGCGGATTGGCCTGGTGGCGGACCTGCCTGCGAAGCGGTTGGCCGTAGCGTCGCCCTGGTAGTTTTAGCCGCCCTACCAGCCCTGTCAGGCAGGATCGGAGGTGCTGCTGCAGGCGGTGCGTTGATCCGCCGCTTGCAGTTTCGGTTGGCAGGGCGGCCTAAGCCCGAAGACTCCTGACACCCCCAGAATGTGCGTCCTGAACCCAAGCCCGCTTCCTATCCTGAAGGGCGGCTCCTGATCGGGCTTTTTTCTCCGGACTCCACAGGATGCTCAGCGCCTTGCGCCCTGAGTGCCCAACTCCGCTGCGCTGGGTGGGCTCGGGCCAACGGCTTTCGCGGCCTTCACCGCATTCAGCACAGCCGCTGACATCACCCGCGGTGCGATGGCGCCGAGGGCCATCATGTCCACCGCCTGCATCTCGCGCCCTGTCGCGATGGCGAAGATCGTATCGCCATCCCATACAGTGTGAATCGGATCGATGCAGCGGGCGAGTCCATCATGGGCCGAATGGGCGAGAAGACGACACTGTGCCTTCGTCAGAGAGGCGTCCGTGGCCAAGACGCCGATGGTTGTGGCTGCTCCTGCCTTCATGGATGGAGACTTCCCGTCCCGCAACAAGGTTGCCGTTGTGCCGCAGGGCTTCGACCCTGTCGGATCGAGCGCCCCAGCGACGACTTCCCCGTTCGTCGGATCGATGACATCGCCCACGGCATTGACCGCGACAATCGCGCCGATGGTAATGCCGCCCACCCGCATGGCCGCGGTGCCGATGCCACCCTTCATCGCCCGGTTCATGCCGAACAGCTTTCCGACGGTGGCGCCGGTGCCGGCCCCGACGCTTCCCTGCGCGGGCGGCGACGCGGTGGCGGCCTCGCACGCGGCATAGCCCGCAGCCTCATCCGGCCGGATGCGGTGGTCGCCGACCAGGAGGTCGAACAGGACCGCCGCCGGCACGATGGGCACCCGCCCCGAGCCGATCGGCAGCCCGTGTCCACGCTCCTCCAGCCAACGAACGGTGCCGCTGGCGGCGCTCAGCCCATAGGCCGATCCTCCGGACAGCACGATCGCATGCACATGCTCGACCGTGTTGGACGGGTCGAGGAGGTCGGTTTCCCGTGTCCCCGGCGCCGCGCCGCGAACCGCCACTCCCGCGGTGGCGCCCTGCTCGACCAGAACGACGGTACAGCCGGTCGGCCGGCGAGCCTCGGTGAAGTGTCCGACCTTCACCCCGGGCACGTCGGTGATCGAGCCGGTCGTGGGTTCAGTGCGATCCAAGCGCATGGGGCTCCACCGCGACAGTGTGTCGTCATGCGACGACGGCGGAGCCTATGCTTTCCTGTCCCGTCGAGTCCATCGGCGCCTCCCGATCGTCCGCATCGCGCCACGGTGGCGGTACGTCCTTGGCCTGGAGATGCCGTCCGGTCGCCGCCTGTGCTTCCAGGGAGCCTCTGCTCCAGATCATGTAGGATCCGGCGCCGAACCGTGACGCTGCCGGAACCCCGCGAAGCCGCGGAGGGAAGGAGCGGGGGACACCGGGATCGTCGCGCCGTGCTGCCCTTGCCCGCGCGGTTTACAGCAGCGATGTCGTCTCGCCCCGCCTGCGGCATCCAACTCGTCGCGGCCGCGCTTCTCGTCACGCCCTGCCAACTTGCCGTGGCCGCGGAAACCGCGCTGCTAGGCAGCACGTTCAAAAAAGCCTCCCTTGGCGTGGAGACCCGAGACATGCACACACCATCACGCCTCACGGCCGGGTTCCTGGGCGCCGTTCTGCTCTCCGCCTGCGCGTCCACCAGTTCCGCCGATTTCGATCGCCGGATGGCGACCTATGTCTCGGGTTCCGAGGTGCAACTCGTCAGTGGGCTGGGCGTGCCGCAGAGGGTGTATGAAACCGAGGGGCGCCGCTTCCTGCAGTACGACTTCTCGGGGAGTGCCAGCAGCTCTTTCGCCGGTCCAAGCGTGGGATTCGGTTTCGGCAGCAGCAGCGGCCGCTGGGGGCATGGCTCCGCGGTCGGAACCGGGATCAGCTTCGGCTTTGGTGGCCCTGGCTACTACGAGGCTGTTCCCTGCATGGTGACCTTCGAAGTGCGGGATGGGCGCGTGCTGAATTTCGCGCGGCAGGGGGAAGGCTGCCGCTGAAGGCCGGCAGAAGGGGAGGGCCCGGCATCCTCCCCGTGAAAGGCCGGGACGAAGAAGGCATGGGACAACTGCAGCGGAGCGCAACGGCTCTCCGGTGCGGGGGCGGTGCCTTGCGGGCCGGCCCGCTGCCGGAGAGACGGAGTTAGCGGCAGAAGTCGGCGCTGTCCTGTGTCGCCCCGGGTTGCGAGGAGTCGGGTCCTGCGGCCAGGTTCAGGAAGGGTATCGGACAGCTCGAGCGCGCAACCGACAGGGCTGCGCGCTGATGAAGATGCGTGAAGGTGAGAACCGCCAGCAGCAGCGTAACACCCCAGGCGAGGCGGGTAACCAGCCTGGGCCATTCCGCGTACACCAACCTCCACATGTCAGGCCCTCCATTCCGTGCCTGCCTGCCCTCCTCTCGCGGCAGGAGGGTTGTTCTGGCGCGACCATACACAGATCGGCGGTGCTCCTGTGCTCACAGCTACGGGGGGGCGTTCTTCCCGGCCGCTTTCCTGGTCAGGCGATAGGGAAGGAGATTGCCGGTCGTTACAGCTTTCTCGTGTGCAGCGCCTCGTTACTGCGGCGCGAAGCAATGCGCTTTGCTCCTCCATGGGCGGGTGTCAGAATCACAATCTATACGTGTAATCGTTGTGAAGATCCAGGTAGGCCGGGAGCCCTGCTGGCGGGAGCATCCTCTCTCCTCGCTGGAACGCCATTCAGCAACTTGTGGTTGAGGGAAGGATTGCTGCGCTGCAGCTTACCGCCTGAAAAGAATCCAGCGTTTGAGCCGAAGCATGGAAAGCGCCGTGCCGCCGCACTCCTGGCGGAGTCGCCTGGGAGCTTTGCCTATTTGGATCGACGGGTGGTCACGCGGGCTTACGTCCTGTCGGTCACCTCTGTCGCGGAGGCCACACGGTAAGCGGGCAGATCCACGCACCAGCTTGTGATCTGTCCAGCTTCCGCCGGATGGACGCGATTTCATTGAGAGAAGAATCTCAATCCATTGTTTTTTCTTATTTTTCTAGGCGGAACCTTGGCTTTCCGCTTGCGGCAGGTTCATCTACAATGGATTGCGGTCGAAGAATTAATGAATATGATCATTTAGGAGAGTCAGTATAGAATTATAGACGGACGCCGAGAGAGGAGCGAAAAGCCCAATGATGTCCGAGCCTCTTTGCGTGACCGTATGCGAGATCCCGACCGCCGCCTGGGATGCTTTCGCCGCCCGCTGCGGCGCATCCTTCCGCTGCGCCCGCCGCGCTCTCTCGCTCTGGCAATTCGACCATCACCTTTTTCACCGCATGCGTCGGCTCGAGATCCATGTCGGCCGGGATGGCGCGATGCACAAGATCGGCCAGTGCGCGGTCGGCATCGGGCACCGCCGGCGTGTTTTCGCCGACAGTCTCCAGTTGCTTCCGGAATACCGGCACCGCTGGGCGGATGCGATGCGCGCTGTGCTGCAGGCGCTTGGCCCCGGTGAATATCACTACGGCTCGCAATGGAACCTGGAGGAGCCGCGCGAGGAAGCCCTGGCACGGCTACCCGGCGTGTCCGTCACGCATGTGGAGGCGTTGACGGTCGATGTTGTCGATTTCAGCCAGTGGCCGAGCTGGGATGCCTATTTCCGCGCCGTCAGCAGCAATGCCAAGCGCAATGCCAAGCGGGCGCAGGAGCAGTTCCCGGACATGCAGGTGCAGGTGCGCACCGGCATGGGCGCGCTCCGCTCCTGGCTGGCGCTGCACCGCCTGCGGAGCATGCTGGCCGAGCGGAAGCATCTGCGCATCGGCGGCCTGCTCGGACTGGCGCGCTTCGCTATGCGCACGGCTGCGCTCGGGGGCGAAAACTTCACCGCCATCCTCCACTGTGGGGGCGAGCCGGCCGCCGGCTTCGCGGGCCTCGATTTCGGCCCCAATACCTACTACCTGCAGGCCGGTTCGCAGACGCACAATGGCGGCGCCGCCTGGCACCTTATGCTGACCATGCTGGCCCGTGCCCACAAGCGCCGGCCGCAGGGCCGCTTCGTCATGGGGGCGCAATATGCCAGCCAACCGCGCGATGAAGGCCTCGCCTTCTCCCGCCGTCAGGTGCGCGTCAGCCTGGTGCCAACCAGCGAGGTCACCTTCCGCTACGAGACGCCGCGCCTCACCATCGTGTCGCCCTCTGTGACGCCCGTCACGGCGCGTGAGCAGATCGCGCAACTGCCGGTGGCGGCGCGCCTCGGCCTCGGCCTGGGCACGCCCGCTCATCTGAAGTGAGGACAGGGGGAGGTGGCGCACTGGCGGCGCCACCTTCCCTTGTGCCGTGCTCCGTCGCATGAGCCCTGGGCGGCAGCACCGACGCTCTGTTCACCCCGCCCGGTGATGTCGCCGCAGCGCCTCGACCGAGGGGCGGAGGAGATCGGCCGGCGGAGCCATGCTGTCCGCGGGCGGGGAAAGAACGGCCTCGATCCTGGCGAGCAGGTCATCCTGCGTAAGCGGCTTCTCCAGCACAGCCGATGCGCCGAGTTCGGCAGCGCGGCGGATCAGGGTAGGCAAAAGCATGTCGGTGACCAGCAGCGCTGGTGTGGACATCCCCACGGCACGCAGCTTCGCCAGCACTTCCAGGCCGGTGAGCTGCGGCATCTTCTGGTCCAACAGCAGGCAGGAGAGACGCGGCAGTTCCGCCTCCGCCAGGAAGTGTTGGCCGGACTCGTAGGTTTCCACCGCATAGCCCGCCGTCTCCAGCAGGAAGCGAAAGGAGTGGCGCACGCCCGCGTCGTCATCGACCAGCGCAATGATGCGCGTCGTTTGACTGTCCATGAAAGGGGCTTCCTGTCAGGGCCCGCGCCAGAGACCATCAGGCGCCAGGGGCGGTCTTCCTACGGCGCAGGCCGTCGCGGCGCACTGATTTGCGTCACTTTGATGACGCGGTGGAGCCAGGTTGCAGCTCGACCTCGGCGGTGACGCCGACGCTCAGCGCCATGCGGACCAGTTCGCAGAGGTTCTGCGCGCCCATCTTCTCCATCACGCGGGCGCGGTGCACTTCCACCGTCCGGGGGCTGGCTCCCAGTTCGTGGGCGATGGCCTTGTTGGGCTGCCCGGCCACCAGGCGCTCCAGCACCTGCCGCTCGCGCGGTGTGAGGCTGGCAAGCCGCGCCGCCGTGCGTTCCGTCTCCGCCGCGCGTTCCCGGGTTCGCCGATCGCTCTCCAGCGCGCCCTGGATGGTGGAGAGCAGGGTTTCGTCCTCGAAAGGCTTCTCGACGAAATCGAAGGCCCCTGCCTTCAGGGCCTGGACGGCAACCGGAACATCGCCGTGCCCGGTGATGAAGATCACCGGCAGTCGGGACTTCAGCTCACCGAGCCTTCGCTGCAGGGCCAGGCCGTCGATGTCCGGCATCCGCAGGTCAGTGAGCACACAGCCGCCCCGCAGGCCGGGAGCCAGCGCGAGGAAGGCAGCGGCCGAGTCATAGGTGCGGGCCCGCAGGCCGACGGACTGGAACAGGAAGGCCAGGGAATGGCGCACGGCTTCGTCGTCGTCGATGACATGGACCGCCACGTCGCCGGCCTTGGGGGATGCTCCTGAATCGATCATCCGAACTGCCTCCAGGCAAATCCACCCGTCGGAGCGGCGCGGCGGCCCTCGCCATGCCGTTCCGGCTCCCCGTAGAACATCTTGTCGCGAACAGCGCCAGGGGCAAGCCGGGCCTGCCGGTCTCGGAAGCCCGGACTTCCGAACGTGGTCTCTGCCGCTCGTTCCATACGTAAAATCCCGTACGGGCCAACCGCAATTCCCACCCTCCTGGAAAGTCGGCACAGTGGCCTTCCCCGGTGGATGACCGGCTGGCGCGAAGGAGGCAGGACCAGTGCAGCCTTCAACCGCAGGAACGCCTTTCCGATGGACGGCTTGCGCCCGTGCCTCCGGCGGGTGCGGCGCGGTCGCCCGGGCATGAGCGCGGCTGGCTTGGGACAACGCCTGTTCCGCCTGCCGGGAGGCGGGGCCTGATCATGAAGCTCCGGCCATTCCCGTTGCTGGCCGGCGGCATCGCCCTGCTCCTCGCTATTGCCATTCTCGCCCTTCTCCTCAATCTCGGCACCTTCGCGGCCGCCCGGCTCGACGAGAACCGGACCGCCGAGGCGCTCCTGCGGGTCGAGACGCTGTACTCGGCGGTCAAGGACGCGGAGAGGGGCCAGCGCGGCTATCTCCTGACGGGGGACGAAGCCTATCTGGAACCCTATCGCCGGGCAGTCCGCGAGATCGAGGGTGATCTGGCGGCGGTCCAGGACATCGCCTCCAGCCGCGCACGCCAGCGCTATCTACAGGCCATGGGCGCGCTGACCCATGCCAGGCTCGGCGAGCTGGCCCGCAGCATCGCGTTGCGCCAGACCGCTGGCGCGGAGGCGGCGCGCGCCGCGATGCTCGACGGTGAGGGCCAGCGCCTCATGCGGGGGTTGCGCGACGAGATCTCCGCATTGCAGGGCTTCATCCGCGCGGAGCGCGGCCGGGAGCAGGACCGCCAATGGTGGCGGGCGGCGGGCAGCGCTGGGCTGATCTTCGGCACTGGCGCCGCCGCCACGCTGCTGTTCGGTGGTCTCGCGCTCTTCCTTTCGCGGCGACTGCAACGCCGGGAACGCTCGATCGAGGCGCTGTTGCAGGAACAGCTGAGCGCCGAGTTCGAGCGGATCTCCTCCGGCGTCCTGCTCGGTGCATTGCCCGTGGGTGTCCTGGTCGCCGACGTCTCGGGCCGGATCGTGCGGAGCAACGCGGAAGCGTCACGCATCTGGGGCGGGGCCGCCGCGGTTGCGGCCATCGGCCGTGGCCGGCAGCCCGAGGCATGGTGGCTGGACAGCGGCAAGCCGCTGGCGCCCGAGGATTGGGCGATCGCCCGCGCCCTTCGCGCCGGCGAGACCTCGGTGAGCGAGACGGTCCGTCTGCGCAGCGCGGAAGGCCGGGAGAGCGTGATCGTCACATCCGCCGCGCCGATGCGCGATGCCGGCGGACGCCTGCTGGGCGCCGTCGCTGTCGTGCAGGATGTCAGCCAGCGGCAGCGCGAGCAGGACCGGCGGCTGGAGGCGGAGGCGCAGTATCGCGCCATCGTCGAAACCGCCGCGGATGCCATCGTCACCATCGATGCGACGGGGATCGTACGCTCCGCCAATCCGGCTGTGACGCGCACCTTCGGCTATCTCGCCGCCGAGGTGGTCGGGCACAACCTTGCTCTGCTGATGCCCGAGCGGATCGGGGCGGTGCATGACGACGTCGTTGCACGATACCTCTCCACCGGGCAGCAATGCGTGGCCTGGAGCGGGCGCGAGGTCACCGCTCGGCACAAGGACGGCAGCGAGTTCCCGGTCGAGCTGTCGCTGGCACGATGGCGCGCGGGGGATGGAGGAGAGCGTATCACGGGGCTGATGCGCGACGTCTCGGAGCAGCGCCGCGCCGAACGGGCGCTGCAGGAGAGTGACCGGCGGCTGCGCGAGCTTCAGGTGGAGTTCCTTCATATCGCCCGCCTGAGCGAGATGGGCCTAATGGCCGTGACGCTGGCGCACGAGCTGAACCAGCCGCTGGCCGCCGCCGCCAATTATATCGGCGGCGCGCGGCGGATGCTCGAGGCCGAGGGCGCACAGGTCATGGAGCGGCTGCCTGCCCTCCAGGACGCTCTGACAGTGGCTGCTCAGCAAGCCATCCACGCCGGCCAGATCATCCGCCGGATGCGAAACTTCGTGGCTCGCCGCGAGACGGATCGTTGCCCCGAGAGCCTAGTGGTGCTGGCCAGGGCCGCCGCTGAACTGGCGATGCTGCCCGCGAGGGATAAGGACATCCAGCTGCGGTTATCCCTCGACCTTGCCACTCCGCGCGTTCTGGCCGACCGGGTGCAGATCCGCCAGGTGCTGGTCAGCCTGATGTACAACGCCATCGACGCCATGGAGGGATGCGCGCGCCGCGTCCTGACGGTCTGGATCGGCCCCGAGAGTGAAGGAATGGCCGGTGTCGTCGTGGCCGATACCGGCTCCGGCATCCCGCCGGAGATCGCCCACGACCTGTTCCTGCCCTTCGTCACCACCAAGCGCAGCGGGCTGGGTGTCGGCCTTTCGGTCTGCCGCACCATCGTGGAGGCGCATGGCGGGCGCATCTGGGCTGAAGCCAATCCGGGCGGTGGCACCGTGTTCCACATCACCCTGCCGGTGGAGCAGGCCGGCGCGGGAAGCAACTGAAGGCAGCCCCCGGTACCCGGCTGCGCCGGCCTACGTACTTTCCCGGATAGGGCAATTCCGAATTATGGCGGCCCCAAGCTTCCGGTAGTCGTTGAATCACACCGACTGCAGGATGGAGCACAATCATGCAAACTGCTTCCACCGCCCGTCGCAGCTCTGCTCCGACACTGCCGTTCCCCGCCATGGATATGCTCATCGGCGGCGACGAGCACGGCCTGCAGCCTTTCCTCGGCCATTCCCTGCGGCTTGAGCGGGGCGTAGAGATCTATGCGGAGGGCACCCCCATCGGAGATCTCTACAAGGTGGTGTCCGGCACCGTCCGCACGTGCCGTTATCTGCAGGACGGCCGGCGCGTCGTCGCGGAATTCATCCTGGCCGGCGAGGTCTTCGGCTTGGACGGCGTCGATCACCACCACTTTTCGGCCGAGGCGGTGACGGAGGCGGTTGTCATCTCCTTTCCGTGCCGGCAACTCGACGAGTGGATGGAGCACGAACTGCTCGCCGCCCGCGCCTGGCGCAACTTCATGCTGGCGAAGCTAAGCGGCGCACAAAGTCATTTTGTGCTGCTGGGGCGGAAGACGGCGGCCGAACGGGTGGCCTCCTTCCTGCTCGACCTCTCCGAGCGCGGTGACAGTGGCAGCGTCGTGGATCTGCCGATGTCCCGCTACGACATCGCCGACCATCTTGGCCTGACGGCGGAGACGGTGAGCCGGATCTTCAGTGGCTTCAAGCGCAGCGGCATCCTCGCCAACCGCGATGGCCGCAAGGCGCGGATCCTCGATCGCGCCCGCCTGGAAGCCCAGGCCGGCCACGGCAACGGCTGAACCGTGATCGCTTGCGAAAAAGATTCCAGCGGAACCTTTTTTCACCGACTTTCCCATCGGAGCCCTTCGCGAGGACAGGCTCTGGTGACTAGGCCCGGCGCCGCAGGGCTTTCCCGCCTGGAGCCGTGCCACCGCGTCTAGGGTAGCATCATGAAATTGGCCGCGCCCGAGGCGCGCGCGATCAGCGCCCGCATGGCGGGATTGCTGGCTCCTTCCTCGTCGATCAGCGCATCCATCGGGCAGAAATACTCGTGCGCCTGCGGCATCTGCGTGCGGGCGAAACCGTCATACTGGCGGCTCTTCAGGCCATAGAGCACCCGCACGTCCCGCACCGGCAGGACCAGTGGCTCGACGGGCTGCTGACGCAGCAGCTTGATGTGACGCCAGCGGGGCTTCTCGTCACCCGCCTTTAGAGGTGCCATGAGCCAGGGCACCGGACAGACCGCGAGGAGCGAGGTGGTGGAGGGGGCGAAACGGGACCGCTTGTCGAGCAGGTTCTGCAAAGTGGAACAGGCCTCGATGCAGAGGATGTCGCAATACGCATCGGCCGGGTCCGGGCTGAAGTGAAGCCAGAGGCCGTCCGGCAAGGTCCGGAGCCGGTTGGAACCGGGCAGGCGGAGGAAGGGATGGATGCTGGTGTCGGCTTCCCCGGGACGCGCGCGCATCCAGACACCCCGCTGCTTGGAACTGTCCAGGGCGCCGGGGGGGCGTTGCGGCCATGTGCGCAAGCGGCGACGTACCAGATCGTCGAGTGAACGATAAGTAAGTTCTGGTCTGTCGATATCGCGCATTACAGGCAATCCATCCGCGTTTTGCAACTATAAGGCGCAATGAATGCCATCTCAGATTCGTGATCAAGAGGGCAAAGTAAAATTTTCGCGATTCTGCCCTCTTTTGAGCCTGACCCTGCCAATTTGGACTGGAAGCCAGCAACCGGCTGCCCGCTTGACTGCTTCGTAACTTTGAGGCCACCCAATAACTTGCGGTGCATACTTGAGGTGCTGTGCAAAGAAAAACCCGCCGCAAGCGCTTGCGGCGGGCCTCCTCAGGCAGCTTCGCGGGGTACCGCGCTCAGCCGCGCTGCTCGATCGACGTGACGTCACGCTCCGTAGGGCCGGTATAGACCTGACGCGGCCGACCGATGCGCTGGCCCGGATCCTCGATCATTTCCTTCCACTGGCTCACCCAGCCCACGGTCCGGGCCACCGCGAAGAGCACGGTGAACATGTGCGTGGGAATGCCCATCGCCTTCAGGATGATGCCGGAATAGAAGTCCACGTTCGGATAGAGCTTGCGGGAGACGAAATAATCGTCTTCCAGCGCGATCCGCTCCAGCTCCATCGCCAGGTCGAGCAACGGCTCGTCCTTGATGCCCAGCTCGGCCAGGACCTCGTGGCAGGTCTCGCGCATGATCTTCGCCCGCGGGTCGAAGTTCTTATACACGCGGTGCCCGAAGCCCATCAGCTTCACGCCGCTGTGCTTGTCCTTCACCTTGCTGATGAAGTCAGGAATGTTGTCGGGATGCCCGATCTCGCCGAGCATCTTCAGCACGGCCTCGTTGGCGCCGCCATGCGCGGGACCCCACAGTGCGGCGATGCCGGCGGCGATGCAGGCGAAGGGGTTGGCGCCCGTCGAGCCCGCCAGGCGTACCGTGGAGGTGGAGGCGTTCTGCTCGTGGTCCGCATGCAGGACCAGGATGCGGTCCATTGCGCGGGAGAGGACCGGGTTCGGCTTCCACTCCTCGGACGGCACGGCGGTCATCATGTACAGGAAGTTCTCAGCGTAGCTGAGATCGTTCCGCGGGTACATGAAGGGCTGGCCGATCGAGTACTTGTAGGCCCAGGCCGCAATGGTCGGCACCTTGGCGATCAGGCGGAAAGCGCTGATCTCGCGCTGGGCCGGATCGTTGATGTCCAGGCTGTCATGGTAGAAGGCCGAGAGCGCGCCGACCACGCCGCACAGGATCGCCATCGGGTGGGCGTCGCGGCGGAAGCCGTTGAAGAAGGACCGCAGCTGCTCATGCACCATGGTGTGCAGGGTCACGCCGCGCTCGAACTTCGCGAGCTGCTCCTTCGTCGGCAGCTCGCCGTTCAGGAGGAGATAGGAGACTTCGAGGAAGTTGCTCTTCTCGGCGAGCTGCTCGATCGGGTAGCCGCGATACAGCAGAATGCCCTGGTCGCCATCGATGTAGGTGATGGCGCTTTCGCAGGCGGCTGTGGCACCATAGCCCGGATCGAAGGTGAAGACGCCCAGGTCGCCGTAGAGCTTGCGGATGTCGAAAACATCGGGGCCGATAGAACCCCCGATCAATGGAAGGGTAGTGGAGCGATTGCTCCCGTCGAGCGTGACGGTGACGGTCCCTTTGGCCGTGCTGCTCATAGCGTCTTCCTCTTTTCCGGAGGGCGGCGTCCGCATTAGATGGCGCCGTCAATGATGCGGCGCAAGATTAGGCGTCGGCTTGCCGCCTTGTCCATCCGCCGGGGGTGTCTGCCGGCGCCGGTCAGCCCTGCTCAGAACCGGTTGCGCCAGCTTTCGGGAGCGCCCGACGGGTTCGACCACAGGCCGCGCCGTGCCGCCCGCGCAGCCGCCTCGGCCTCGACAAGGGCGGGCACCTCCGTCACCGCGAGGGCCCAGCCGGCGCCCACCAGGGCCGCACTGGCGTCCATGCCGCCCGCCTGACAGCGACCCAGGGCCCGGCCGAAGCGGTCGCGACCCTGGACCCGGCAGACGAGGTCCAGGCCCTGCAGCAGCCGCGCCAGTGCCTCGGCGGCGGCTCCGCCGCAGTCGAAACCGACTCCGTTCGCCGTGGTGCAGGTCTCGCCGCGCTCCGGCGAGCGCAGCCCTGCCAGCCGCAAGGTCCGGTCGCCCAGGCGCAGCGTGTCGCCGTCCACTACCCGTACGGCCGCGGCTTCGGCGGACCAGTCCTGTTCGTGTGGTGCGGAACCGAAGAGATTGGCCGGCAGGCCGAGGGCCAGCAGACCGAGCACCAAGATCGCGCTGCCGCCGAGCGCCACGCCACGCCAGCGGCGCGAGGAGGCGGAGGGGCGGAAGAGACGGCGGCGGTACGGCACCTGGGGAGCGTTAGACCATTGCCGGGGAACCCTTCAAGCGCCGATGGAAAAGAGGGTCTGGCTTTTCCCTCAGGGCGCGTCCCAAAAGGGCGAGAGCTTGCCGAAGCGCCGCCAAGCGGGCAGCGCGGCCTGCCGCATGCCGCGGCTCGCCGACAGTGCCCAGCCCTCGGCAAGCCCGATGGCCCATGCGGGCGCGGAGCCCCCAAGGCTGGCCATCAGGCTCCGCGCCGAAACGGTGTCATTGGCCAGGCCCAGTACCTGCTGCAAGGCGGAGATGCGCTTCAGGAACCGCCGCGCCGGCTTCCCGGGCCAGAGCGGCGCGAAGAGTTCCGCCGCATAGCGCAGCCGCTTCGCCTGAAGGCGCAACTCGTGCAGCGCATTGTCGGCGAGAGTCTCGATGGCGCGGCCGTCCTTCAGCAGCCGCCGCCGCCGCTTGGCGAGCAGACCGGCCGCCACGACCCGCAGGGGCGGGATTTCCTCCTGCGTTGTGGTCCAGTCCCGCAGGGCGGCCAGGCGTACCGCCTGCCAGACCATGCTGCGGAAGTCGGGCCCCTCCAGCATGGTGCGCAGGCTTGCATAAGCGGCCTGGCGCCGCGCCTCCGCCGCGCGCAGCAACCGCGCCCAGCGGCGCTCGGAGCCGAGGGCCGCCGAGATCTCGGCGCCCATCTCGGTGAGGAACACGTCCCATTCGCGTGCCTCGCCGAGGGCGCGGGCGAAATCGCGCAGGCCGGCATCCAGGGCCCGCAGGGCCGGACCATCGAGTGCCGGCCGGAACAGGCGCAGGCAGGAGCGCAGGCGCCGCGCCGCGACGCGCAGCTGGTGCACCGCCTCGGGCCCATGCTCGGGGCGGGCGAAGGGGGCATAGGCGAGCAGCACCTCTGTCAGATGGGCGATGGCGAGCGCCAGTGCATCGGTGGCCGTCTCCGCCATGCCCAGGTCCGGAGGGCCGCGCCGCCCTCCCCGCATCGCCGCCCCGCCAGCCCGCAGGGCCAGCGCCATGGCATCCAAGCTGACTGCCGCCGGAAGCAGCGGCAGATCGGCCGCCAGGCCGCCGGCAAGGTCCAGCACTCCGGCGGCCGGTCCTTCCAGTTCCAGGATCGCCACGGGACGCGTGACAGCGCCGGCGGTCACGCTGCCGCTGCGCAGCACTAGCGCTACCCCCTCGGCCCCTGGCGGACGCTGCTGCAACCGGCCAGTGTAATGCGCGATCGGCTGTAGAGCGGCCCCCGCGGCCTCCGGTGGTGCCACGCCGGCCGGCAGGAGTTCCTCGGCAGCCGTGGGACTGCCCGGCAGGTGCAAGCCCGCCGACGGCAGCGGGCGGTAGAGACGCCGATTGCCCTGGGGCAGCTCACGCAGGACCAGTTCCGCCCTGGCCAGCCCGGCCTCGGCGGTGTCCAACCAAGCCCAGCGTTCCACTTTGCCGCGCGGGCGCGGGGCACCGGCCAAGGCGGGGTGACGCCAGAGCGCCTGCACCGAATCGGGTGCCAGGGCGAGGGCCAGCCGTAGGTTCATGCTCAATTGGCCATCTCAGGCAAATCGTTGGGTGCGACGAAGCGCACGAGGCGTCCGCCGCCGGCCTCAAGCTGCCGCCATGGCGCGGCGACTGTGAATTCCGCCAGAGAGCCCGTGGGATAGCCCGCCGCCAGCCGCTGCGTGCCTGGCGCCCTCCCGGCCATTCCGGCGGGGCCGGCCAGGGCGAGAGCGAGGTCGTGCAGTCCTGGGTTGTGCGCGACCAGCAAGATGCTGCGCGCCGTCTCCGGTGCGCCGTGCAGAGCTTCCAGCAGGCGTGGCCAGGGCGCCAGGTAGAGATCATCCATCGGCTCGACGATTGGGCTGTCGGGCAGGGGCGCCAGGGCTTCCAGCGTCTGCAGCGT
The DNA here is from genome assembly GCA_035565935.1 of Roseomonas sp. Lineage (GTDB taxonomy): Bacteria > Pseudomonadota > Alphaproteobacteria > Acetobacterales > Acetobacteraceae > Pseudoroseomonas. The sequence continues at coordinate 96,126 of DATMRU010000050.1, read as the reverse complement.
GCGCCGGGCGGAGGAAACCAGCACGATATCCGGTGCCAGCCCGAGGCTGTGCATCACCCTCGCCATCGCGGCGGCGGCGCGTTTCCCGCGCGCATTCAGCGGGCGGGCATGGTCGGGCAGGCTGGGATCGTCCCATGACGATTTGGCGTGCCGCAGCAGGAGCAATTGCCGCATGGCCGCAATCTGGCATGCCGCGCTGCCGCTGTCGCGGGGGGCGTGCATCATTGCGAGCCCTGACTTCCGGACTCGCCCTTCAGAGATGAAAATGACAGCCGGAAGAAGGCGCACGGCCGGCCGGGCGCGACCCTGGCCTGCCGCCTTCTCGCGGCCAGTACAACCTGGAGAAAATGGCGGACCCGGAACCCTTCCGCCACTTCTTCTCGGCGCTGGAGCAGGCGCTCTTCCTCAACGCCCAGGCGATCGACTGAGGCTCCGCGCCGGGCCGGAGCCGCCTGCCTCAGGCGTGCTCCAGCCGGGATTCCGCCGGGCGCACGACATCGCCGTGGCGCGGCGCGTGCAGCACCTCGGCGGTGACGTTGCGCACGTCCTTGGTGCCGGTGAGCGCCATCGAGACGTCCAGCTCCTTGCGGATGATCTCCAGCGCCTGCGTCACGCCCGGACCACCGCCGGCCGCGAGCCCATAGAGCCAGGCCTTGCCGATCCAGCAGCCCTTGGCGCCGAGGGCCAGCGCCTTCAGCACATCCTGCCCCGAGCGCACCCCGCCGTCGAAGAGCACCTCGGTCTTGTCGCCGACCGCTTCGACGATCGAGGGCAATACCGAGATGGAAGAGGGCGCTCCATCGAGCTGCCGTCCGCCGTGGTTGGAGACGACCATGGCATCGGCGCCGCAATCGGCAGCAATGCGGGCATCCTCCACATCCAGCACGCCCTTCAGGATCAGCTTGCCCGGCCAGATGCTGCGGATCCAGGCGACGTCCTTCCAGGAGAGCGAGGGGTCGAACTGCCCGGCGATCCAGTGCGAGAGGGTGCTGAGACCCTCCTTTGCCCCCGGCGCCTCCGTAAGGTTGCCGAAGGTCTTGCGCTTGCCCCGCAGCACCTCCAGCGCCCAGCGGGGCTTGGTGGCGATGTCGAGCGCATTCTTCAGTGTCAGCTTCGGCGGTACGGCGAGGCCGTTCTTGATGTCCTGATGGCGCTGGCCCTGGATCTGCAGATCGAGCGTCAGCACCAGGGCCGAGCATTTCGCGGCGATCGCACGCTGCACGAGGGACTCCGCGAAGCCGCGGTCGCGCATGACGTAGAGCTGGAACCAGAAGGGCTTCTCCACCGCCCCTGCCACGTCCTCGATCGAGCAGATCGACATGGTGCTGAGCGTGAAGGGAATGCCGAAGGCCTGCGCGGCGCGGCAGCCATGGATCTCGCCATCGGCGTGGAAGAGCCCCGTCAGGCCGGTGGGAGCGATGGCAACGGGCATGGTGACCGGCTCGCCCAGCATGGTGCTGGCGGTGCTGCGGTCGGAGACGTCGATCATCACCCGCTGGCGTAGCTTCAGCGCGGCGAGATCCTCGCGATTGGCCCGGTAGGTCGCCTCGTCATAGGAGCCGCGGTCGGCATAGTCGAAGATGGCGCGGGGGATGCGCCGGCGGGCGATCCGGCGCAGGTCCTCGATATTGGTGACGGGCGGCATGGCGGCTCCTCAGGGCTTCCGCGGGCATTGTCACCCCGGCGCGGCTCTTGGTAAAGTCTTTTGACCAGATTGCGATGCAGCCATGCCCGAGACGATCCGCACACCGCCGCTGGCGAGCGCCATCGCCGCCCACCTCGAGGGCCTGATCCTGGAAGGCGCGCTCCGCCCGGGCGAGCGGCTGGCTCCCGAGCGCGAAATGGCGGAGGCGCTTGGCGTCTCCCGCCCCTCGCTGCGGGAGGCGCTGGCGCAGCTGGAGGAGAAGGGGCTGCTGGCCGGCTCCCGCACCGGCACGGTAGTGGCGGATTTCATGGCCCCGCTCAGCGCGCCATTGGAAGGGCTTTTCGGCCGCAGCCCGCGCATCGCCGGCGATTATTTCGAGTATCGCCGCCTGATCGAGCCGGAGGCTGCCGCCTTGGCCGCCACCCGCATCACCGAGCCAGAGCGAACGGCGCTGCAGGACTGCCTAGCGGCGCTGGAGGCAGCGCATGCGCGCGCCGAGCCGGCGCTGGAGGCGGCGGAGGATCTGCGACTGCACCAGCTGGTGCACGAGGCGAGCCATAACCTCGTGCTGCTTCACGTGCTGCGGGTGTTCTCCGGTCTGTTGCGGCGCGGCATCCTGCTCAGCCACGAGCAGTACTGGCAGCGGGACGCGTTGCGGGGCGCCATCCTGGAGCAGCACCAGGCGATCGGTGACACCATCCTGCGGGGCGACGCCGTCGCTGCGCGGGAAGCGATGCGCGCGCATATCAGCTTCACCGAGGCTGCCTTCCATGAGCTTCAACAGGAGGGGGCACGCTTGTCGGAGACGTTGCGCAAGCGCGACCTCCGGGGGCTGGTCAGCGTGCAGCAGGCCGCAGATGAAAACGGGGCCGGCGAACCGACCCCGCGACGTCCGGTCCGTGGGAAGGACCGGTGAGAAGGTGCCGAAACCTCAGGCCGGGTTGCGCGGCATCGGTGTGGTGGTGCCTTCGCGGCTGTCCTCTACCTCGACATCCTGGCGGCGCACCGTGTCACGGACGGTCTCCTCGCGCTGGCTGACATCCTTATTGATAGTGACCTCCTCGACCACCCGCGCCTCCTTGGAGACAACCGCTTCTTCGTTATGCTCGACCGCCTCGATGCTCCGCTCACGGAAGGCGTCGTCCGCATCGGTCAGGGGGCGGTCCACGGTCCTACGCTCGACGTTCACATGCTCCTGACGCAGCAAGACGTTCTCGCTCACCGGCTGCTCCTGGATGTATGAGCGCACGCGCACCCTGCCGCGCTCCATGTCGCGCTTGCCGACGTGGAGCTGTTCCTCGACAACCGGAATGACATCCTCGCTGCCAGTTCGGCCTGCCCTATCAGGCTCGGCCATGCCGAGGCCCGTCGTGCCGGTTCCCGTTGCGGCGGTGTGGATGGTGCGGTCGCCCGTCACGTCTGCGCCCGCCACGCCGGTGCCGGTTACATCCGTGCCGCTCCTGCCAGTGCCCGCCATGTCAGTCCCGGCCATATCACTGCCCGCGGGGGTGGAGGTGCTGGCCATCGGTGTGCCCGTCGCAGCACCGGTCGTTCCGGCACCCCCTGGGTCACTGCCGGCCATGCTCATGCCGCCGGCGGCATAAGCCGGCGAGACAGCACCTGTGTCCGCGGTGTAGCCGGTCCAACCGCTGCTGCGCCACTCCGCCTCACGCGAATCCAGGTCAGCGGCGCCATTCGCCTCGAATACATCCATGGCATGCTCGGCGTGGCTGTCATCCACCTCGACCGAGACAACAATGCCGCCGCGGCGAATGCCTTCGGAATAGGCGTAGCGGTCCTCATCCGGCATGAACAGGTTCTTCAGGGAAGCCCAGACACCCTGGTCGCCGCTGTCCGTTGTGGTACCGGAGGTGCGGTCTTCCACGCCATGCAGACGTACGCGGTCCCGGTCGATACCGTCCTCTTCAACCAGATGCCGGACCGTAGCCTCGGCAGCTTCACGCGTGTCGAACAGCCCGGTAATGGTACAAGCCATTTGATCTCTCCTCCATTTTGGGGGGGTGGTCTAAGGCACGTCCGATGATGAAGCGGACGAGGATTCTCCCGAAGCGGGCGGAAGTCTTTCGATCTCCGCGCGCTGCACCCGGCGTTCCACGGGTTGCCGGATCGTCTTCTCCAACTCCGTCTGGCGAAGGCGGATCTCCTCCTTGAGGAGTAATCGCCGCTCGACAATCAACACCTCTTCGACCACGGGAATGATGAGAACGCCGTCTTCCTCACGGATCTGCGGAATTTCAGCGACCTCGCGACCGACCGCCACGCGCTCGATGGCCGTGCTGCTGCTGCGCAGAGTTTCCTCCACCATCTCTCGCACTGTCTCGGTGTGAACCAGGACGCGAACCCGGCCGGACTCCCGTTCGGCTTTCTTGACCTCGATCGTTTCTTCGGTGACCGGCACAACAGTGGGCTCTGTTTCAGCCGGCATGGGTTCCCTCCCGTGGCATGGAGAGAGAACAGCCGGAGCGCGCTGTCGTTCCCGGCTAATTTGGCCGGGACGGGTGCAGTGCTCTCACCACGGCAGGTCGATCCAGGAGAGATGGCCGCCCTTGCCGGCGCCGGTGTCGAGGAACACCGCCCGTCCGCCGGCGGCGGAAACGGCGACGAAGGGCCGGCCGTTCAGGCTGCGCATCTCATGCCCGCAATAGACGGTGATGCCCGAGGGGATGCGATGCACCCAGCTGTGCAGTCGCTCGGGATAGCCGTCGAGCCGGGTCCGGCTGGTCACCTGCCCAAAGAGGGCGCGCGGCACCAGCCCCTCCGGCTTTTGCAGGCCGGCATCCGGCGGTGAGGGCTCGCGCAGCATGCGCGGATGGAAGCCGCCATGGACGAAGATCCAGGGGCCGAGCCGCAGCCAGGCCGGCGCATGGCCGATCTCCTCCAGCGCGCGCGCCTTCAGCTCCGCCCCGTCCGGCGCGGCGTCGAGTTGTGCCAGGGTGACGCCGAGTCCCTCCGGGTCAGGCCGTACCAGGGCGCCCGCCAGCGCGCGGCGCAGCTTGTGGTCATGGTTGCCGAGCAGGAAAAGGCCGCGGCCCTGGTCACGCAGGGCGAAGGCAAGGCGCAGCACGCCCGCGCTGTCCGGGCCGCGATCGGTGAGGTCGCCCAGCTGCAGAACGTAGAGGCCCTTTTCCTCGGCCCCGGCGATGGCGGCGGCAAAGCTGCCGGCGTCGCCATGCACGTCGCCCACCACCCGTAATCCGGCGAAGTCGTGGCGGAGCCGTTTCAGGAAGTCGGCGGGGGAAGAGGTCATCCTGCGGCCTTCATGTCCTGACGCAGCCAGAGCAGGGTCGGGGCTTCGGTCATGCCAGGAATGTGGGTTCGGCAGCGGGCTTGGTCAGGGCCGCCGCCAGATGCTTCATCGGCCCGACCGCCGCGCTGAACAGGCGCTCCTTGCCCAGGAGGAAGGCGCGCCCGCCGCGCGGGAAGAGGGCGGCGATGGGCGCCTCCGTGATCGCCAGCCCACCGGTGAAGGCGCCGAAGGCGGGCAGCAGCACGCGGCGGGCGTCAGTCATGAAGCAGGCCCGCGTCACCGCGCCGCACCGCGTCGGCATGCTCGCCTTGGGATGGAAATGGCCGCTCAACTCGAAACCGGCGCCCTGGCCCGGGATGCCCTGGTGGCGGAACACCAGCGGGCCGAGGCGCAGTTCGGCGACCGCCACCCCGGGCAGGGCTTCCGGCGGCAACGGATCATGATTGCCCAGTACCCAGGTGATCTCGCGCCCCGCCAGTATCTGCAAGAGGGTGGCGCGCTCGGCGGCGGGAAGGCGGGCCGCCCCGTCAGGATCGTGAAAGCTGTCGCCGAGGAAGACGATATGCCGTGGGGCGTAGCGGCGCAGCAGCGGGGCGAGGCGGGCCAGCGTCTCGCGCGTGTCATAGGGCGGGATGAACCGGCCGCGGGCGGCGAAGTGGCTCCCCTTCTCCAGATGCAGGTCGGAGACGGCGAGCAGCTTCCGGGCGGGCCAGAACAGCACGCCCGCCGGATCGAGGGCCAGGCGTTCGCCGGCCAGGTGCAGGGGCGCGGAAATCATTGCTTTGCGTGCGTTACCGGACCGGGGGCCGGGCGGGAAGGGGGAAGTCGCGTCCGGCCTGCATCAGGCGCAAGGATGTGCGACTTCAACCGGCGCGCAGCTGGGTACGCCGGGGGCGCGGGCGGCGGTGGCGCCGCTCCGGCCGCGGCGGGGCGAGCGGCAGGATGTCGAGGCCGAGCGTGCCAGTGAAGTGCTCGGCGCCCTCGGTGGCTTCCTCGACCAGTGCCTCGGCTTCCGCCAGCAGGGCGTCCTCGGCGCTACCGCCGACCCATTCGCGCCCTTCCTCGATCAGCGCCGGCACCGCGAGCGGCGAGACGTGGTCCAGCGCGCGATGCCGGATGCGGCCCTTGATGCGGGCCAGCAGCGCACCGATGCGCCCGATATCCGTGAGCCCCGCCGCCGCCTCAGCGCGGGTGGCACGGAGCAGGATGTGCTGCGGGTCGTGCTTGCGCAGCACGTCGTAGATCAGGTCGGCGGACATGATCATCTGCCGGCCCGACTTCTCCTGGCCGGGATGGTGCTTCTCCAGCAGCCCGGCGATGGTGGCGATGTTGCGGAAGGACCGGCGGAGCATTGAGCTTTCCGCTATCCACTCCTCCAGCTCCTCGCCCAACAGGTCCTCGGCGAAGAGGTGATCGAGATCTTCGGGCGGGAAGGCCGACCAGGTGGCCAGCACATAGTCAGTGCCGAGGAAGCCGAGGGGGCCATGGCCCATCCGCTCCATCCGGCGGGTCAGCAGCATGCCGAGGGTCTGGTGCGCCAGCCGCCCCTCGAAGCAATAGGCGACCAGGAACCAGCGACCGTCGCGCGGGAAGGTCTCCACCAGCAGCCCCTCGCGCGGCGGCAGTTCCGAGGCCTGCCGTTGGAGGCGCAGCCATTCCTGCACCGGCGGTGGCAGCTCGCGCCAGCGGCGCGGCTCGGAGAGGATGGCGCGCACCCGCCGCGCGAGATCGGTGGTCAGCGGCATCCGCGCGCCGGCATAGGCGGGGACGCGCGGCTCGCCCTCGCCGCCGGGCGAGACGATGACGGCGGTGGGGTCGAGCCGCTCGTAGCGCAGGAGCTGGCCGGCGAACATGAAGTTGTCGCCGGGCTGCAGGGTGGAGACGAACCATTCCTCCACCTCGCCCAGCATCGGCCCGCCACGCAGCCGAACCTTCAGCATTGGCGTCTCGACGATGGTGCCGAGATTCATCCGCAATTGCCGCGCCACCTGGGCGGTGCGGACATGCATCATCCCCTCGCTGTCGCGGAACAGCTTGCGGAAGCGCTCATAGGCGGTGAGGGCATAGCCGCCATCCTCGACGAAGCGCAGCGTATCGTCGAAGTCGCGGCGGGTGAGGGCGGCATAGGGCGCGGCGCGCGTTACCTCGGTATAGAGTTCGTCCGGGTGGAAAGGCGCGTGGCAGGCCATGGCCAGGATGTGCTGCGCCAGCACGTCGAGCCCGCCGGGGCGTGGCGGCTCGCCATCCACCTCGCCGGCGGCGACCGCCTCGATGGCGGCGCGGCACTCCACCACCTCGAAGCGGTTGGCCGGCACCAGCAGGGCGCGGGAGGGCTCGTCCATCCGATGGTTGGCGCGGCCGACCCGCTGCAGCAGCCGCGCCACGCCCTTCGGCGCGCCGACCTGGATCACCTGGTCCACTGCGCCCCAGTCGATGCCGAGATCGAGCGAGGCGGTGGCGACCACGGCGCGCAGCTTTCCCGCCGCCATCGCCGCCTCCACCTTGCGGCGCTGCTCGACGGTGAGCGAGCCATGGTGCAGGGCGATCGGCAGGTTGTCCTCGTTGATTCGCCACAGCGCCTGGAAGCACAGCTCGGCCTGGGCGCGGGTATTGACGAAGACGATGGTGACGTCCGCCTCCTTCAGCCGCTCATAGACCTCGGGCATGGAGGCCAAGCCCATATGCCCGCCCCAGGGCAGGCGGCCTTCCGGCAGCAGGATGTCCAGCGCCGGCGCCGCGCCACCTTCGGCGCGCACCAGCCGGACCGAGCCCGGCCGCGCATCAGGCGCCACCCAGGCCGCCATGGCCGCGGGATGCGCCACGGTGGCCGAGAGCCCGACCCGCCGCAGGCCCGGGGACAGCCGCGAGAGCCGCGCCATGCACAACGCGAGCTGGTCGCCGCGCTTGGTGCCGGCCAGGGCATGCACCTCGTCCACCACCACGCTGGCGAGGCCGCCGAACATCTCGCCTGCATCCGGCAGGGAGAGCAGCAGCGTCAGGCTTTCCGGCGTGGTCAGCAGGATCTGCGGCGGCCTTTCGCGCTGGCGGGCACGACGGTTGGCCGGGGTGTCGCCGGTGCGCGTCTCCACCGTAATGCCGAGCCCCATCTCCTCGATGGGGGCCAGCAGGTTGCGGGCGATGTCCACCGCCAGGGCCTTCAGCGGTGAGACATAGAGCGTGTGCAGCCCCGGGCGCGGGTGGCGATGGAGGTCGATCAGGCTGGGCAGGAAGCCGGCCAGGGTCTTGCCGCCGCCGGTGGGGGCGATCAGCAGGGCCGAATGGCCCGCCTCCGCCGCCTGCAGCATGGCAAGCTGGTGCGCGCGGGGATGCCAGCCGCGCGCGGCGAACCAGCTGGCGAAAGGTTCCGGCAATGTTCCCATGGATGGGGCGCATATGGCGCCCGTGCCGCTGGCTGCCAAGCCTTTGGCTACTGCAGCGCGCCCCAGCGCTCCACCGCCGGCTCGGCGCTGGCCCATTTCCAGCCTTCCACCTGATGGCAGGTGGTGGCGATGAAAGCGCCCGCCGGGGGGTCCGCCGGCTTCTCGCCGGCGAGCGAGAAGAGGATCTCCCGGCATTCCGCGAGAGGGGTCTCGATCACCCGCGTGACCGCGATCCGCCCTTCGGCATCCTCGTAGCCGAAGGGCAGGCCATGCTCGATCTTCCAGCTCCGGCTCTCGCCCGGCTGCATCTCGCCGGCGGCGGCGGCGATGGCCTCCTGCTCGTCATGGCGCAGGCCACGGAACCAGCTCGACAGGGCGGCGCTGACGGCGGTGCGCAGGCCGAGCCCCACCGCATAGCCCACCGCCGGATTGCTGGTGAGTCCGCCTAGGGCGACGCCGCCGACGCCACCAGCCACGCTGCCGGCGACCTGGCCATTCTTGGTGCAGCCGGCGGCCAGCAATGCCAGCAGGACCAGCGCGCAGCGACGGCTCACTGCAAGGCGCCCCAGCGCTCGGTGGCGGGCTCGGCGCTGGCCCATTTCCACTGCTTACCGTTGCGGCAGATGACGGCGGTGTAGAAGGCGCGTTCCGGCACCTTGGGTGGCGTCGGCGCGGCCTGTCCATCCTGCTCGCGCTCGAGCGCCTCGACCGAGAAGACGATCTCGCGGCAGGTCAGGCCGAGCGCGCCGATGTCGCGGCTGACGGTGACCTGCCCTTTATGATCGCTCGCGATCGGCAAGGTATGGGCGATGGACCAACTCGCGACCTGTCCGATGGGCAGAGGGCCGGCGGCGGCGGCAATGCTGTCCTGCTCGGCGCGCTGCAGGTTACGCTGGGTGTATTGCAGCCCCGCCCGCGCGAGGGACTGCACGCCGAGGCCGATACCGGCGGCCACCGCGCCATTGTCGGTCACCGCGGTCGAGAGGGCGGCGCCGCCGAGGCCTGCCAGATCGGCAGTGCCTTCGCTGAGAAAGGCGTTGCAGCCTGGCAGCGCCAACAAGGCGCCTAGCAGCAGGACAGGCTTCATCCGCAGGCGATCCTCCCACGCGTCGTCACTCGGCCTCTCTGGCACAGGGACGGGAAGGGGCAAACCCCCGAAGCGTCGGGTGAGCCATTAGAGACGCGCAAGAACCTGGTCGGTGAAGGCGCCCGCACTGCCCAGATAGGTCGTGGGATCGGTCAGGCGGGCGAGCGACTCGGCGTCCAGCACCGCCGTCACGCAGCTGTCGCGCCCGAGGGCCTCGGCCAAGGGGATGCTCTCGGCCAGTGCAACGTCGCAGGCCTGCGCGACCGCCTCATGCGCGCCGCCGCGGCCGAGCATCGGCGTCAGGCCCATCATCACCGCCTCCGCCATGATCAGCCCGCCGCTGGCCTCCAGGTTGCGGCGCATGCGCGCAGCATCCACCGTCATGCCCTCGGCCACAGTCACCGCCTGCACCAGGGCACCATGGGCCAGGGTAAAGGCCTGGGGCAGGGCGAGCGTCTCCGTCTGCCAGGGGCCGGCGCCGCGCTCCTGGTCCACCACCATGGCGCCGAGCATCTGCGGCACCAGGGCCTGCACGCCCTGCGCCTGGGCGACGACATACTCGCAGGCGATCGGGTTACGCTTCTGCGGCATGGTGGCGGAGCCGCCGCGGCCAGGGCTGTAGGGTTCAGCCACCTCGGCCACCTCCGTCTGCATCAGCAGCATGACGTCGGTCGCGAACTTGGCCAGGGCGCCGGTCAGCAGGCCGAGGAAGCAGGCGGCCTCGGCCATGGTGTCGCGCGCGGCATGCCAGGGGGCATCCGGCGCGACAAGATCCAGCTCCCGCGCTAAGGCTTCGGCTACGGCGATCCCGTGGTCGTCGAGCGAGGCCAGCGTGCCCGTGGCGCCGCCGAACTGCACCTTGAGCAGCCGGGGCAGGAGCTGGTCTAGCCTCTCGCGCATGGTGATCAGTGGCGAGAGCCAGAGGGCGCACTTGTAGCCGAAGGTGACGGGCAGGGCGTGCTGCAGATGGGTGCGCCCTGCCATCACGGTGTCGCGGTGCCGGCGCGCCCGTGCCGCCAGGGCGGCGTTCAATCGGTCGAGATCGGTGGCGAGCAGCACGAAGGCCTCGCGCAGTTGCAGCACCAGGGCAGTGTCGATGATATCCTGCGTCGCGGCGCCCCAGTGTACCCAGCGGCCGGCGTCGGTGCCGGCCAGCGTGGCGAGCTGCCGTGCCAGCCCCAGTACGGGATAGCCGGCGGTACGGGTGGCGCGGGCAAGGGCCGGCAGGTCGAGCCTCTCCAGCGCGGCCGCTTCGGTGATCGCCACCGCCGCTTCCTCCGGAATGATGCCGAGCCGGGCCTGTGCCCGGGCCAGCGCCGCCTCCACCGCCAGCATCTGCGCCAGGAAGGCCCGCTCGCCCACCACCATACGCATCGCGTCGGTGCCATAGAGAACCGAGAGCACCGCCCCATCAGCCGGATTGACGGACAACATCGGGGTCAGCCCTCCCAGGAACGTAGCCTCGCCTCTTCCTGCAACCCCGCCGCGACCGCTTGGGTTGCCTGCCCGGAATGCCTCGATTTCAGTGCCCTGTCACGGGTTGGGCCTCCAGGTGGGCCAGCATGGCGGCAGTCAGCGCCTCGGCGGCCTCGTAGTTCGGGATATGGTTCATGCCGGGCAGCACGATGAGCTGGGCGCCCGGAATGGCGTCGCGCAGCGCCTCGGTCGCGGCGAGCGGCACCGCCGGATCATGCTCGCCCACGATGATGGTGGTCGGTGCCCGGATACGCCCGCGCACCTCCTCGGGGTGGGCGTCGCGCAGCGCCGCGGCGGCGGCGGCATAGCCGATCCGGTCGGTGCGCAGCAGCATCTGACGCAGGCCCTCGCCGGAGGGCGCTTCGGGATGGACCACCCAGCGCGGCATCACGGCATCCGCGAGCACCTGCGTGCCCTCCGCCCGCACCGCTGCGATGCGCGCCTTCCAGGTGACCGGGTCCGGGAACTCCAGGGCCGTGTCCACCAGCAGCAGAGAGGCGACGCGCTCCGGCGCATCGGCGGCGAGCTGCTGGGCGATCCGGCCGCCGATGGAAAGACCGGCGACATGCGCCCTCGCGATCCCGAACGCATCGAGCAACGCGGCCGCGTCCTGTGCCAGGCCGCGCATCGTGTACTCGCCGGGCGTGACGCCGCTCAGTCCGTGCCCGCGCAGGTCGGGGCGGATGAGGCGGAAGCAGCGGGCGAGGGCCGGTGCCTGGGGGTCCCACACATGCAGAGTGGTGCCGATGGAATGCAACAGGAGGAGCGCCGGCGCATCGGCCGGCCCCTCGACCACGCAGTGGACGAGATGGTCCGCGATCCGGAGAAACATGCCTGACGGGCCCCGACTGCTGGTGACGGAAGACCGTCGCCCTGGTATCGGCCCAGGTCAAGCCTCGCTCGCGCCATGCCTGCCTGCATGATGCGGACGGGGTGAGTCCGTGCGGATGGGAAGGCAACGCGTCGTGCCGTGGGGGAATGTCCTGCAACGCCGCCCCGGGTGGCGTGTTCCCGGCGGCATGTGAGCCGCTCTAGGCTTGCCCCATGATGCCCCTCGAACTCCTCACGCCGGAGGAAATGGCCCGCGCCGATCGCGCTGCCATCGCCTCCGGCATTCCTGGACCGGCGCTGATGCAGGCGGCCGGCGCGGCCGTGGCCCGCGCCGTCCGTGCCCGTTTCCGGCCCTGTCGCACGTTGGTCCTGGCCGGTCCTGGCAACAACGGTGGCGACGGCTATGTGGCCGCGCGGCTGCTGGAGCAGGCCGGCTGGCCCGTGCTGGTCGCTGCGCTGGCTCCGCCGCGCGAGGGTAGCGATGCGGCCGCGGCTGCGGCGCTCTGGCGCGGCCCGATGGTTCCGTTCGACGCCTCGGAAGTGGCGCGCGCCGGACTGGTGATTGACGCCCTCTTCGGCGCCGGATTGGCGCGGCCGCTGGAGGAGCCGGTCGCCCAGCTGCTGCGTTCGGTGCATGCGCCGCTGGTGGCGGTGGATGTGCCCTCGGGGCTGGATGGCGCCACCGGTCAGGCGCTCGGCTATGCGCCGCAGGCAGCGCTGACTATCACCTTCTTCCGGCGCAAGCCCGGGCACCTGCTGCTGCCGGGGCGCGATCTCTGCGGAAGGCTCGAACTGGCGCAGATCGGCCTGCCGGATTCCGTGCTGCCCGGCATTGCGCCGCGTGCCTTCCACAACCAGCCGGGCCTATGGCGATTGCCGGCGCGCCGGCCCGAAAGCCACAAGTTCAGCCTTGGCCATGTCACCGTGCCGGCCGGCGCCGCGCTTACCGGCGCGGCGCGGCTGGCCGCCGGTGCCGCGCGACGGGTCGGGGCGGGGCTGGTCAGCCTCGCCGCGCCGGACCGCGCCTCCGCCATGCTGCTGCGCTCCGGGGAGCCCGGGCTGATGGTTGCCGAGGAGGCGCCCACAGCGCTGCTGGAGGACGAGCGGCGCAATGTCTGGATTCTCGGCCCTGGCCTGCCCGCCACGCCGGCGACCCGCGCCCTGTTGCACCAGGTGATCGCGGCCGGGCGGCAGGTGGTGGCCGATGGCGGGGCGCTGACGGCGGCCGCCGGGCAGCCGGAGGCGCTGCGCGGCGCCAGTGTGCTCACGCCGCATGCCGGCGAGTTCGCGCGCGTCTTCGGTCCCGTCGGTGAGGATCGGGTGGCGCGGCTGCGCGAGGTCGCGGCGCGGCTCGGGGCCGTCACCGTGCTGAAGGGGTCCGACACCATCGTGGCCGCGCCGGACGGCCGAGTCGCCATCAACGACACCGCACCACCCGCCCTGGCGACGGCCGGCAGCGGGGACGTGCTGGCCGGGCTGGTGGCGGGCCTGCTGGCGCAGGGTATGCCGCCCTTCGAGGCCGCCTGCGCCGGAGTCTGGCTGCATGGCGCGGCGGCACTGCGCGCCCTGCATGGCGCTCCGCCGGGGGCGCCCCTCATTCCAGAGGGGATGCTCGCCGAAATCGGGGCTGCTGTCGCCTCTGTGCTTCCCTCGTGACCCTGGGCTGAGGCAAGCTTCTCACCATATGTTTCGCGGGATTTCAGGTCCGGTCCGCGCCGGGCAGGCTGAAGGAGGCACCATGTCTGACGTCGCCGTCGCAGAAGCGGGCTTGTTCGACCGGGCGCTGAAGCGGGTCGCACTGCTCTGGCGGGACATGGCTTCCTCGGTGACAGGCCCGGCCGAGGACGCCTCGTGGGAAGCGCGGATGCGCGCCTGCCTGGAAGCGCGCGGCGGCGAGATCTCGGTGCGCAACCGCGCCGCTAGCCTGGCGCAGTCCTATACCCAGCTCGACGAAACCGGGCGCCTCGCCTTCTTCCGCGCACTGGCCAGCTTCGATTCGGATCCCGCCGCCGTGGAAGCGGCGATGCGCGAGGTCAGCGCGGCACCGGACAGCGCCGCCCGCGCCGCCGCCAAGGCGCGGCTGCGCCGCATGCTGGAGCCGCCGCGGCTGCGGCTGCTGGCGCAGTTCTCCACCATCCCGGACGGCGTGAAGTTCCTGGTCAATCTGCGCGCCGACCTGATGCGTGGTATGGGACGTGACCCGATGCTGCAGGCGCTGGAGGCGGATCTGCGCGGCCTGCTGGCCAACTGGTTCGATCTCGGCTTCCTGGAGCTGCGCCGCATTGACTGGCACTCCCCCGCCGCGCTGCTGGAGAAGCTGGTGGGCTATGAGGCGGTACACCGCATCCGCACCTGGCGCGACCTGAAGAACCGGCTCGATTCCGATCGTCGCTGCTATGCCTTCTTCCATCCGCGCATGCCGGAGGAGCCGCTGATCTTCGTCGAGGTGGCGCTGGTGAAGGGGCTCGCCACCTCGGTGCAGAAGCTGCTGGACGAGAAGGCCCCGGTGCAGGACCCGCGCGAGGCCGACACCGCCATTTTCTATTCGATCAACAACTGCCAGCGCGGGCTGGATGGCATCTCCTTCGGCAATTTCCTGATCAAGCGCGTCGTCACGCTGCTTTCGGAGGAGTTCCCGAACCTCAAGGCCTTCTCCACGCTGTCGCCGATCCCCGGCTTCCGCCGCTGGCTGGAGGAGCAGCTTGTCGAGCCGCAACCGAACCTGCTGTCGGAAGAGGAGGACAAGCAGCTTGCCGACGGCTCCGGCCTCGCGGACGGGCCGGCCGCGCTGCGCGCCCTTCTGGGCAGCCGCCGCCCCCTGGCGGAGCCGTGGATCTCCAAGGCTGAGCCGGTGCTGACGCGGCTCTGCGCCCGCTACCTGCTGATCGAGGCGGGCCGGGGAGGGCGGCGCGCGCGCGACCCGGTCGGACATTTCCACCTCTCCAACGGTGCGCGGGTGGAGCGGATCTGCTGGCGCGGCGATACCTCGGACAAGGGCATCCGCGAGAGCCTCGGCTTCATGGTCAACTATCTCTACGACCCCGCGCGGATCGAGACTTACCACGAGGCCTATGTCGGCGAGGGCAATCGCCCCGCCGCGCCGGCCTTGCGCAAGCTGGCACGTAGCGTGCTCTGATCCGCGACCCGGCTCCGCTCGTTCGGCGGCGGCAGCCAGCGCAATCGAGGGGGGCGGCGTGGCTGGCCCTTCGGCAAGGCGGGAGAGGCAGCCCTCCGGTCCGCGGAGCGGCAACCGCGTGTCATCCGATGACGAAAGGTGAAACACGCGAGCCTTGGTCCCACCGCCTTTCGCTCCTAGGCTGGGCTGGTCCAGGACTGTGCAGAACAAGGAAAAGCCGATGAACGCGACGCCCGATCCGCGCGCCCTGCGCACCGCCGAGGACCCGGCTTACCGGCTGCGGATGCTGCGGGCGCTGGAGCGCAAGCTTCTCTGGCTTTCCGCCTGGACCATCCATCACGCCAACCACATCCGCCCCAACCGCGACGGGCTGAAGGTCGGCGGCCATCAGGCCTCCTCCGCCTCGGTCACGGCGATCATGACGGCGCTGTATTTCGACATCCTCCGGCCGCAGGACCGCGTGGCGGTGAAGCCGCATGCCGGGCCGGTCTTCCACGCCGTGAACTACCTGCTCGGCCGGCAGGAGCGCGAGAAGCTTTCCACACTGCGCGCCTTTGGCGGCATCCAGCCCTATCCGAGCCGGGTGAAGGACGGGGCGGAGGTGGACTTCTCCACCGGCTCCGTCGGCCTCGGCGTGGCGCTGACCAGCTTCGCCGCGCTGGTGCAGGACTATGTGCGGCTGCACGATCTCGGGCGCCCGGAACTGCCGCGCGGGCGCCATGTCGCCATCGTCGGCGATGCCGAGCTGGACGAGGGCAATGTCTACGAGGCCCTGCTGGAAGGCTGGAAGCACGATATCCGCGACGTCTGGTGGGTGGTGGACTACAACCGCCAGAGCCTCGATTCCGTGGTGCCGGACCGGCTCTTCGGGCGCATCGAGGGGCTGTTCCGCGACATGGGGTGGAACGTCGTCACCCTGAAATACGGCCGCAAGCTGGAGGCCGCCTTCGCCCGGCCGGATGGCGAGCACCTGCGCCGCTGGATCGACGACTGCCCCAACAGCCTCTACGCCGCGCTCACCTTCCAGGGCGGCGCCGCCTGGCGCAGCGCGCTGCTGGCCGAGCTGGGCCGGGTGCCGGGCATCCGCGCCATCATCGACCCGCTGACCGATGAGGAACTCGGCGCGCTGATGACCAATCTCGGCGGCCATGACATCGAGACGCTGACCGAGGCCTTCCGCGCCCAGGAGGCGGCGGGCGACCAGCCGACCTGCTTCATCGCCTATACGGTCAAGGGCATGGGCCTGCCCTTCGCCGGGCACAAGGACAACCATGCCGGGCTGATGACCAAGGAGCAGATGCAGGCCTTCCGCGAGGAGATGCGCATCCGCCCCGGTCACGAATGGGACCTCTTCGAGGGGCTGGACATCCCCGAGGCGGAGTTGCGCGCCTTCCTGGAACAGGTGCCCTTTGCCAAGCCGCTGACGCCGGAGGGCCGCAGCCTCACCGCACTCTATGTGCCGGTGCCGGAGCGGCTGCCAGCGGCGCGCCTGCCGCCGAACCGCACGCTTTCCACCCAGGCTGCCTTCGGCGAGCTGATGGCCGAGATCGGCCGCGGCGGGAAGGAGATGGCGCCGCTCGCGGAGCGCGTCGTCACTACCAGCCCCGACGTGACGGTCTCCACCAGTCTCGGCCCCTGGGTGAACCGGCGCGGCATTTTCGACCGGCACCTGAAGAACGATGTCTTCCGCGATGCCAAGGTGGCCTCGGCGCAGCGCTGGGGCATGTCGCCCAAGGGGCAGCACATCGAGCTGGGCATCGCCGAGCAGAACCTGTTCCTCGTGCTCGGTGCGCTCGGCTTGGCCGACCGGATGCACGGGGCGCGGCTGCTGCCGGTCGGCACGGTCTATGATCCCTTCGTCAATCGCGGCCTCGATGCGCTGATCTATGCCTGCTACCAGGATGCGCGCTTCCTGCTGGTCTCCACCCCCTCGGGCCTGACCCTGGCGCCGGAGGGGGGGCAGCATCAGAGCGTCAACACGCCGCTGATCGGCATGGCGCAGGACCGGCTCGTCGCCTATGAGCCGGCGCATGCCGACGAACTGGCCATCCTGCTGCGGCATGCCTTCCACCACATGCAGCAGCCGGACGGCTCGGCGGTCTGGCTGCGGCTTTCCACCCGCGGCGTGGCGCAGCCCGAGCGGGTGCTGGACCCCGAGGCGGTGATCACCGGCGGTTATTGGGCGGTACCTCCGTCGGAGGGCGCGCGCATCGCCATCGCCTACCAAGGGCCGGTGGCGCCGGAAGCCTGGGCCGCCTTCGAGGAGCTGCGCGCGGAGGAGCCGGGCGCGGGGCTGCTCGCCATCACCAGCCCCGATCGGCTGCATGACGGCTGGCTGAAGGCACGCCGGGCGGGGCGGCAGGGGCCGGGCGCCACGCCCTCGGCGGTGGAGCGCCTGCTGGCCCCGCTCGCGCCGGGCGCGGCGATCGTCTCGGTACTGGACGGGCATCCGGCGGCGCATAGCTGGCTCGGCGGAGTGCGGGGGCACCGCGTCGTGCCGCTCGGCGTGGACCGCTTCGGGCAGTCCGGCGACATTCCCGACCTCTACCGGGAATACGGGCTGGACACTGACGCCATCCTGGATGCCTGCGCGCAGGCGCTGCTGAGCGGCTGAGCGGCCGCTCAGCCGGCCCGCTTCCCGCTCTCCCGCAGCAGGCCGCGGAGCGCGCCGCCGGCCTCTCGCGGCCGGCGCAGCCGCAGCACGTGGAGATGGGCATAGGCGCCATCCGTCAGCACCGCCTCCAGGCTCTGGCGGCGGCCGCGCCATTGGCTCCAGGCCCAGCGGATGGGATGGCTGGGGCGGAACCAGGCGCGCCAGTCCTCCCGGTTGCCGTTCCAGAGTTCCCGCTGGCTCACGGCGCGCTGCACCGAGCGGCGGATGACGCGCAGCATGATCGGTAGCCGTTCATAGTCCAGCCAGACCAGATGCGTGGCGCGGCCCCAGACGATGTTCCGGACCGCGCTGTAGTTGCCGTCCACCACCCAGGCCGACCCGGCGGTGGCGGCCTCCACGCGGGCGGCGAAGGCTTCCGGGCTGGCAGGGGTCCAGTTGGCCTCCCAGTGGAGGGCATCCAGTTCGACATGCGGGGCGCCAAGGCCGGTGGCGAGCGCGCGCGCGAAGCTGCTCTTGCCGGCACCGGAAATGCCGATCACCACGATGCGCATCTCGCCCTTCCACAAGTCCGGTCCGCCCGGTTTCCGGCGCAGGATGGGCGGCGGGTAGGCAGGAGGCAACCGCGCCGCCCGCGGCCTTGCGTGGGGCCGGCAGGCTCAGCCCTTGCGGAAGAAGGCGGTGAGGCGGCGCACGGCCTCGCTGGCTAGGGCGGGATCGATGGCGAAGCAGAGCCGCAGCTTGCCCTGGCCGGCGGGGCCGAAGGCGGTGCCCGGCGCCAGCCCAACCTTTGCCTCGCGCAGCAGCCGGACCGCGAGCGCCCGGGAGTCGGCCTCCCCGGCCACCGAGAGCATCAGATAGAAGCTGCCCTCCGGCACCTGCACCGCGACGCCCGGCAGGGTGGACAGCCCCTCGACGAAGATGCGCCGGCTCTCGCGGCAGCGTGCCACCATGGTGCGGATGAAGTCGTCGCCCTGGTCCAGCGCCGCGATGCAGGCGTACTGGATGAAGGTCGGGATGCTGGTGGTGTTGTACTGGCCGAGATTGTCGAAGGCCGCTGCCAGCCCCTCGGGGAAGATCAGCCAGCCGGCGCGCCAGCCCGTCATCGCCCAGTTCTTGGAGAAGGTGTTGCTGACCAGCAGCTTGTCCGTGCTGTCGCAGATCTCCAGGAATGAGGGGGCGATGGCATTGCCATAGGTGAAGTGGTTGTAGACCTCGTCCGAGAGGATCCAGAGGCCGCGCTCCCGGGCCATGTCGCGCAGCTTCATCATCTCCACCCGCGGCATGACCCAGCCGGTCGGGTTGGAGGGAGAGTTGATGACGATCATCCGGGTGCGCGGGGTGATCGCGGCTTCAATGTCCGCCAAGTCAAGCCGGAAGCCGCCGCCGGCCTCCTGTTGGAGCGCCACCGGCACCGGCGTGCCGCCCACCACCTTCACCGCCTCCGCCATGTTGGGCCAGTGCGGCGTGGGGAAGATCACCTCCTCGCCCGCGCTGAGCACCGCCTGCATCGCCTGCATGATGGCATTCATCCCGCCGACGGTGACGGTGAAGCGTTCCACCGGCACCTCCACGCCCCAGTGGCGGCGGTGATAGTCGGAGAGCGCCTGCCGCAGGCGGGGCAGGCCGAGGGAATAGGTGTAGCGCGTGTGGCCGGCGCGCATGGCCTCGGCGGCGGCATCCGTGATGAAGGAAGGGGTGGGCAGGTCGCCCTCGCCGACCCAGAGCTTGATGACCTCGGGATCGTCCAGGCCAAGATAGGCGATCTCGGCGATCTGGTTCTGCGGCAGGGTGCGGATCCGCTCGGGCAGATCCTCGAAAGGAACGGTCTGGGGGCGCGAGGCGACGCTCATGCGGATCTCTCCGGGACGAACGGCCTGTGTGCCGCCCCGGCGGAGCGCGCGCAAGTCGGGGAGGCCGAGCGGCCACCCTTTCAAAGCGCCGCCCGCTGCGCTAAACGCGCCCGCTTAAGGAGCGCCGGGCTTTGCGCATGCGGGCGTGGTGGAATTGGCAGACACGCTGGATTTAGGTTCCAGTGGCGAAAGCCGTGGGGGTTCAAGTCCCTCCGCCCGCACCATCGGGACTGCCGGCGGAATATCGATGTTGTTCTTCAGGAGCGTTGTGTAGCGATGCAGGTGACCGAGCTGGCAGCCGAGGGGCTGAAGCGGGCCTTTACCGTGGTGGTTCCGGCGGCTGATATCGCCGCGGCGCGCGACCGGCGCCTGGCCTCGCTGGCGAAGGACATCCGCCTGCCGGGCTTCCGCCCGGGCAAGGTGCCGATGGGCGTGGTGAAGCAGCGCTACGGCTCGGCCGTGACCGGCGAGGTGCTGGAGGAGCAGGTGCAGTCCGCCACCCGCAGCGTGGTAGACGAGCGCGGCCTGCGCCCGGCCATGCAGCCGAAGGTGGAACTGGTCAATTTCGCCGAGGGCGCCGACCTCGAGTTCAAGATCGAGCTGGAGCAGCTCCCCGAGATCCCGCTGCCCGACTTCTCCGCCATCGAGCTGGAAAAGCCGGTGGCGAAGGTGGGCGATGAGGAGGTCACCAAGGCCCTGGAGGGCATCGCTGCCCGCAACCGCGAGCTGGAGGACGTGACCGAGGCGCGCCCGGCCGCCAAGGGCGATGTGGTGGTGACCGATTTCGTCGGCCGGCTGAAGGGTGGCCCCAACCTGCTTCCCGCGCTCGATGCGAAGGGCGAAGGCCTGCCGGAGGGCTGGGGCGGTGCCTCCGGTCTCGAGGTGGCGGCCGCCGGTCGGGGCTCGGACGCCAAGGGCGCCTGGATCGACCTGCGGGTGACGGGCCAGATCAAGGGCAACGGCGCGATCTCGCTGGGCCCTGTTCTGCCGGCCAAGGCGGGCGAGTCCTATACCCTGACCGCCAGCGCCAGCCTGCAGGAGGGCAGCCTGCCCCAGGGCGCGTCGGCGAAGCTGGACCTGAGCGAGCGCGGCGCCAAGGGCGCGCATCGCCACTCCAACCAGGCCGACATGCCGCTGGATGGCAGCGCCGTGAGCGTCAGCCTGGCTATCGAAGCCGGCGAGACTGAGGGGCTGCGCCCCTTCCTGCGCCTCAACGCCGCGGGGGAGACGAGCCTCGCCTTCACCCTGCGCCTGCATGCCCCGGTGCTGAATTCCGCCGATGGCCTTTCCGAGCCTTTCCCGGGCGGCACGGGCAGCGACATGAACGTGGAGATCGGCGGCAGCGGCTTCATCCCCGGCTTCGCGGAGGGGCTGGAAGGCATCCAGGTGGGCGAGACCCGCCATGTGGACGTGACCTTCCCGGCCGAGTACGGCGCCGCCGAGCTGGCCGGCAAGCCGGCGCGATTCGAGCTGACGGCCAAGGGCCTGAAGAAGCCGGTCAACGCCACGCTGGACGACGACTTCGCCAAGAAGCTCGGGCTTGAGAGCCTGGACGAGCTGAAGAAGCGCATCACCGAGACGCTGCAGGGCGAGTACGACCAGCTCTCCCGCCTCAATGTGAAGCGCAAGCTGCTCGACGCGCTCTCCGCGCAGGCCTCCTTCGAGGTGCCGCAGGGCATGGTGGACATGGAGTTCGCCCAGATCTGGCAGCGCGTCGAGGCCGACATGAAGGCCGGCCGCCTGGACGAGGAGGACAAGGGCAAGGACGAGGAGGCGCTGAAGGCCGACTACCGGGCCATCGCCGAGCGCCGCATCCGCCTGGGCCTGCTGCTCTCCGAGATCGGGCGCACCAACAACATCCAGGTGGGCAACGAGGAACTCTCGCGTGCCATGCGCACCGAGGCCCAGCGCTATCCGGGTCAGGAGCGGCAGGTCATGGAGTTCTTCCAGAAGAACCCGCAGGCCATTGAAAATCTTCGGGCGCCGCTCTTCGAGGAGAAGGTGGTGGACTTCATGCTGGAGCTGGCCAAGGTGACCGAGAAGGAGGTCCCGGCGGCCGAGCTCTCGGCCGAGCCGGCGGCCTGACGGCGGCTTTCCTGCCGATTCGGCGCGGGCCGGGCGCGGAATTGCCGCCCCGGCCCGCAAGCGTGAAGGGGCCCCCCCTCTTTCGCGCGCGTGGCGTCTGCCCCATGTTAACCTTCGAAGTCTAGGGTGACGGCGGCAGGCCGGCGGCGGGCTGAAGCGGGCAGGGGCCCGCGGAGGTCCCGGCGCCCCGCCGCCGCGAGAGGATGCAAGATGCGGGACCGCGATCCGGTCGAGATCTATAACAACCTCGTCCCCATGGTGGTCGAGCAGACCGCGCGGGGCGAACGGGCCTTCGATATCTACTCGCGCCTGCTGAAGGAGCGGATCATCTTCCTGACGGGTCCGGTCTACGACCAGATGTCGTCGCTGATCTGCGCCCAGCTGCTGTTTCTGGAGAGCGAGAATCCGAACAAGGACATCGCCTTCTACATCAACAGCCCAGGTGGCGTGGTGTCGGCCGGCCTGGCCATGTACGACACGATGCAGTATATCCGCGCCCCGGTGAGCACCGTCTGCCTCGGCATGGCGGCCTCGATGGGCAGTCTGCTGCTTACGGCCGGCGCCAAGGGCAAGCGTTTCGCGCTGCCGAACAGCCGGATCATGGTGCACCAGCCCTCCGGCGGCGCACAGGGCCAGGCGACGGACATCGAGATCCAGGCGCGTGAGATCCTTGCGTTGCGCAAGCGCCTGAACCAGATCTATGTCAAGCATACCGGCCAGCCGATCGAGGAGATCGAGCGCAAGCTGGAGCGTGACAGCTATATGTCCGCCGAGGAAGCCAAGGAGTTCGGCCTGATCGACCAGGTGGTCGAAGAGCGGCCGCCAGCTCCGGCCGAGGCCCCGAAGGGGTGACGCCCCACCGGGAATCCGCGGTCTGCACTTCCCGGAGGTACCCCTTGCCAGGGAGGGCGGGGCCGGCGCGGGCCGCCCGCCTCCCGTTCCGCTTCCCCCTGGATGACAGGGGGGCTACAGTCCCGCAAGATCCGCCGGTCCATCCCCGGAGGGTCCAGGAGCGCGCATGAGCAAGTCCGGCGACTCGAAGAACACCCTGTATTGCTCGTTCTGCGGCAAGTCCCAGCACGAGGTCCGCAAACTCATCGCCGGCCCGACGGTCTTCATCTGCGACGAGTGCGTCGAACTCTGCATGGACATCATCCGTGAGGAGCACAAGACGCACCTGGTCAAGTCCCGCGACGGGGTGCCGACCCCGCGCGAGATCTGCAAGGTGCTGGATGATTACGTGATCGGGCAGGAGCACGCCAAGCGCGTGCTTTCGGTCGCGGTTCACAATCATTACAAGCGCTTGGCGCATGGCGGGAAGACCGGCGACATTGAGATCGCCAAGTCGAATATCATGCTGGTCGGGCCCACCGGTTCGGGCAAGACGCTGCTGGCCCAGACCCTGGCCCGCATCCTCGACGTGCCCTTCACCATGGCGGACGCGACCACGCTGACCGAGGCCGGCTATGTCGGCGAGGATGTGGAGAACATCATCCTCAAGCTGCTGCAGGCGGCCGACTACAATGTCGAGCGGGCGCAGCGCGGCATCGTCTATATCGACGAGGTCGACAAGATCAGCCGCAAGTCGGACAACCCTTCGATCACGCGCGACGTGAGCGGGGAGGGCGTCCAGCAGGCCCTGCTGAAGATCATGGAAGGCACGGTTGCCTCCGTGCCGCCGCAGGGCGGGCGCAAGCACCCGCAGCAGGAGTTCCTGCAGGTCGATACCTCGAACATCCTCTTCATCTGCGGCGGCGCCTTCGCCGGGCTGGAGAAGATCATCGCCGGGCGGGGCAAGGGCTCGGGCATTGGCTATGGCGCCGAGGTCCGCGGGCCGGATGAGCGCCGCACCGGGCAGATCCTGCGCGAGGTGGAGCCGGAGGACCTGCTGAAGTTCGGGCTGATCCCGGAGTTCATCGGCCGCCTGCCGGTGGTCGCGACCCTGGACGACCTGGACGAGAAGGCGCTGATCGAGATCCTGACCAAGCCGAAGAACGCCCTGGTCAAGCAGTACCAGCGCCTGTTCGAGATGGAGGCCACCAAGCTGACCTTCACCGAGGACGCGCTGCGCTCCGTCGCCGCCCGTGCCATCCAGCGCAAGACCGGGGCGCGCGGCCTGCGCTCGATCATGGAGGGTATCCTGCTCGGCACCATGTTCGACCTGCCAGGGTTGGAGGATGTCGAGGAGGTCGTGGTGAACAAGGAGGTGGCCGAAGGTCGCGCCGCCCCATTGTTCATTTATGGTGAACGGGCAGCGGAGCAGACTTCCGCGTGAGGTCCAGCCCGGCCGGGAAAGCAGGGCTGGCCTACGCGGCTTGCCCTGCGCTCGTGCCGATCCCATTTCATGGGAGATCCCCGTGGCGTGGCTCCGTGCCGAGAGCGGGCGGAGCCGCGCCGACTGTCCTGAGTGAGGTCCCCAATGGCGGATAAGAAACCTGAATTGCTGAGCGGCGAGCTGCTTCCTGTGCTGCCGCTGCGGGACATCGTGGTGTTCCCGCACATGATCGTTCCGCTTTTTGTGGGGCGTGAGAAAAGCGTGCGTGCCCTGGAGGCGGTCATGCGGGACGACAAGCAGATCCTGCTCGTCGCCCAGCGCAATGCCTCCCAGGACGATCCGGCCGCCGATGATCTCTACGAGGTCGGCACCGTCTCCACCGTGTTGCAGCTGCTGAAGTTGCCCGATGGCACCGTCAAGGTGCTGGTCGAGGGCGGCAAGCGGGCCCGCGTGCTCGGCTTCAAGGAGACGGAGCAGTATTTCGAAGCCTATACCGCGTCGATCGACGAAGCTGAGGCGGAGTCCTCGGAGATCGAGGCCCTGGCGCGCACGGTAGTCACGCAGTTCGAGCAGTACATCAAGCTCAACAAGAAGATCGCGCCCGAGGTCCTGGTCTCGATCAATCAGATCGATGACGCCGCCAAGCTCGCGGATACCGTCGCCAGCCACCTGAACCTGAAGATCAGCGAGAAGCAGGAGCTGCTCGAGATCGCCAGCGTTTCCCAGCGGCTGGAGCGGGTCTTCTCCCATATGGAGAGCGAGATCGGCGTTCTTCAGGTGGAGAAGCGTATCCGGAACCGCGTCAAGCGGCAGATGGAAAAGACGCAGCGCGAGTACTACCTGAACGAGCAGCTCAAGGCTATCCAGAAGGAGCTGGGCGAGGGCGAGGACGGCAAGGACGAGGCCGCCGAGCTGGAGGCCAAGATCAAGGCCACCAAGCTCTCCCCCGAGGCGCGCGACAAGGCTATGGCTGAGCTGAAGAAGCTGCGGACCATGTCGCCGATGAGCGCCGAGGCGACGGTGGTGCGCAACTACCTCGACTGGATCCTCTCCATCCCCTGGAAGAAGAAGTCGAAGGTCCGCAACGACCTGGCCAAGGCCGAGGCCGTGCTGGATGCCGACCACTACGGGCTGGACAAGATCAAGGAGCGGATCCTGGAGTATCTGGCGGTGCAGTCGCGCTCGCCGAAGATCCGGGGTCCCATACTGTGCCTGGTTGGCCCTCCGGGCGTCGGCAAGACCTCGCTCGGCAAGTCGATCGCCAAGGCCACCAACCGCAACTTCGTGCGTATGTCGCTGGGCGGCGTGCGGGACGAGGCGGAGGTGCGCGGCCACCGGCGGACCTATATCGGCTCCATGCCCGGCAAGATCATCCAGGGCATGAAGAAGGCGAAGACCTCCAACCCGCTCTTCCTGCTGGACGAGATCGACAAGCTCGGCGCCGATTGGCGCGGGGACCCGTCCTCGGCCCTGCTGGAGGTGCTGGACCCGGAGCAGAACGCCACCTTCGCCGACCACTACCTGGAGGTCGATTACGACCTCTCGGACGTGATGTTCGTCACCACCGCCAACAGCCTGCGCATGCCGCAGCCGCTGCTGGACCGCATGGAGATCATCCGCATCCCCGGCTACACCGAGGATGAGAAGGTGCAGATCGCCAAGCGCCACCTGCTGCCCAAGGTCACCGAGGCCAATGGGCTGAAGGAGGGCGAGTGGAGTGTCTCCGACGAGGCCCTGCTGGACCTGATCCGCTACTACACGCGCGAGGCCGGTGTCCGGAACCTGGAGCGTGAGATCGGCGGCCTGGCCCGAAAGGCAGTGAAGGAGATTGTCTCCAAGAAGGCCAAGAAGGTCGCCATCACCCGCAAGAACCTCGACAAATATGCCGGGGTGCGGAAGTTCCGCTATGGCGAGGCCGAGGCCGAGGACATGGTGGGCGTGGTCACCGGCCTGGCCTGGACCGAGGTGGGCGGCGAGATCCTGACCATCGAGTCGGTTATGGTCCCCGGCAAGGGCAAGGTGCAGACCACCGGTAAGCTGGGCGATGTGATGCAGGAGAGCGTTTCGGCGGCCATCTCCTATGTCCGCAGCCGCTCGGCGAGCTTCGGCATCAAGCCGAACGTCTATGACCGGCGGGACATCCATGTCCACGTGCCGGAGGGGGCGACTCCGAAGGACGGACCTTCCGCCGGCATTGCCATGGCGACCTCGATCGTCTCGGTGCTGACCGGTATCCCGGTGCGCAAGGATGTCGCCATGACCGGCGAGATCACGCTGCGCGGGCGGGTGCTGCCGATCGGCGGCCTGAAGGAGAAGCTCCTGGCGGCGCTGCGGGCGGGCATCAACACGGTGTTCATCCCCAAGGACAATGAAAAGGATCTCGCCGAGATCCCGGATAACGTGAAGAAGGGCCTGACCATCATCCCGGTCGCGCATGTGGACGAGGTGATCAGCCAAGCCCTGGCACGGGCGCCGGAGGCGATCGACTGGATCGAGCCGGAGGAGGCCGCGCCTGCCCCCGCCGATGGCAAGGCGAGCCAACCGGCAAGCCTGCCACACTGACCGGAAACAGGGCCGGGGAGATTGCTCCCCGGCCTTTTTCAGTTCCGTGCCGCGTGTGCTTCGGCAAATGAGGGCGGAACGGGCCGGCGCCCTGTGGCGGTGCTGACATCATGCCGTTGACGCAGCAAAATTTCGTTGCCTAGTTTCAGCGAGCCGCGGGCGAGCCCGTGCGGATTCCGTCCACTTTCAGGCGAGGATGAACCAGGTGAACAAGCAGGATCTCGTCGCGGTCGTCGCGGAGACGGGAGAACTCTCCAAGGCCAAGGCCGGCGAGGTGCTGGACGCGGTGTTCGACGCGATCAGCCAAGCGCTGAAGGCCAAGCAGGAAGTCCGGCTCGTGGGCTTCGGAAGCTTCTCCACCTCCACCCGTAAGGGCGGCAAGGGCCGCAACCCGCGGACGGGAGAGGAGATCGAGATCGCCGCCTCCACCACCGTGCGCTTCAAGGCCGGCAAGGCGCTCAAGGACATGCTGGGCTGAAGTTCCAGCGCAGTGGAATGGCGGAGGGCCGGAGGTACTGCCGGCCCTCCGTGCTTTTGGGCTTGGCCAAGGCCGGTCAGGGGCGCTAATCGCTGGCAACACGGCACGGGCACTTAGCTCAGCGGTAGAGCGCCTCGCTTACACCGAGGATGTCGGCGGTTCGAATCCGTCAGTGCCCAGTCCCCCCGAAATCAGGGCCTCCGAAACCGGAACATCCGGCCGGAAAACTGCTCCCGCAAATCAGGCACCAACTTGGCGATTTTCGGCGATTGACAGGGGGCGGCCGGCGGCTTATTTCCCCGCCCACGCCGCAAGCGGGTGTAGCTCAGTTGGTTAGAGCGCCGGCCTGTCACGCCGGAGGTCGCGGGTTCGAGCCCCGTCACTCGCGCCAGCGCGTTTCTGAAAACGCCGCTCTGGGAAACCAGGGCGGCGTTTCATGCTTTCGCCCTACACAATTTCAATGTGCTGCAATGCCCCGGGGGCTATGGCGAAGCGTGCGCGGGGGGGGTAATGTCCGCCCGAGCGTTGCGCTGCGGCATGGCCCGCGGCGTGGCTGGCCATGCGCTCCCCTGCGCGTGGCGGTGATGGGCCGCAGGCCCGAGGGACGGACGCATCATGACCCAGCCCCTGCTGGCGAACTATTTCCCGATCCTGGTCTTCCTGGCCATTGCGGCTGCGATTGCCGTGGCCATGGTGGTCGGAAGCGTGCTGGCGGCCCGCCAGAAGCCTTATGCCGAAAAGGTCTCCGCTTACGAGTGCGGCTTCGAGCCCTTCGATGACACGCGCCGGCGCTTCGACGTGCGATTCTATCTGGTCGCCATTCTGTTCATCATCTTTGACCTGGAAGTCGCCTTCCTGTTCCCCTGGGCGGTTGCCCTGGGCGACATCGGCTGGCTCGGCTTCCTCTCGATGATGGGCTTCCTGGCCGTGCTGACGGTGGGCTTCCTCTACGAATGGCGCAAGGGCGCCCTGGATTGGGAATGAATCCCATGAGTACGAGCAACGAACTGGCCTGGAACAAGCAAGCCCTGCAGCCTGGCCTGGAGCAGGACGCTGTGGTGAAGGGCGTCACCGGCGAGATCGAGGACAAGGGCTTCATTGTCGCCAATCTCGACAAGGTGGTGAACTGGGCGCGCACCGGCAGCCTCTGGCCGATGACCTTCGGCCTCGCCTGCTGCGCGGTGCCGATGATCCACGCCTATATGCCGCGCTATGATCTCGACCGCTTCGGCACCATTCCACGTGGCTCGCCGCGGCAGTCGGATGTGATGATCGTGGCCGGCACGCTGACCAACAAGATGGCGCCGGCCCTGCGCAAGGTTTACGACCAGATGGCCGAGCCGCGCTGGGTCATCTCGATGGGCAGCTGCGCCAATGGCGGCGGCTACTATCACTACAGCTACAGCGTCGTGCGCGGCTGCGACCGCATCGTGCCGGTGGACGTCTATGTGCCGGGCTGCCCGCCCACGGCCGAGGCGCTGGTCTATGGCGTGCTGCAGCTGCAGAAGAAGATCCGCCGGACGGGGAGCATTCTGCGTGGCTGACGAAACCGCCCTTGCCCCGGCCGAGGCGCCGCGCGCCCCGACCGAACAGGAAGAGCTGCTGAACACCGTGCTCGGTGCCCTGCCGCAGGGCGTCGTGACCGAATCCCAGGTCGCGCGCGGTGTCGAGGTCGAGATCCGGGTTCAGCGCGCCGCCATCCATGCGGTGCTGCAGCTGCTGCGCGACGAAGCGCGCTTCGCCTTCGAGCAGTGCATGGACATCTGCGGCGTGGACTGGCCGGGCCGGCCGGAGCGCTTCGATGTCGTCTACAACCTGCTGTCACTGACGCATAACCAGCGCATCCGGGTCATCACCACGACCGACGCCACGACGCCGGTGCCCACGGTCTCCGACCTGTGGCCTTCCGCCACCTGGTGGGAGCGTGAGGCCTGGGACATGTACGGCATCGTCTTCAGCGGCCAGCCTGATCTGCGGCGCATCCTCACCGACTATGGCTTCGAGGGGCACCCGCTGCGCAAGGACTTCCCGCTGACCGGCTATGTCGAGGTCCGTTACGACCCCGAGCGGCAGGCGGTGGTCTATGAGCCCGTCAAGCTGCAGCAGGATTTCCGCAATTTCGATTTCCTCTCGCCCTGGGAAGGCATGACCACGCTGCCCGGCGACGAGAAGGTGCATCTCAACCGGATCACCCGCGAATGAGCCTCAGCACCGAAGACACCCCGGCCGCCGCCGGCAAGCGCACGGTCGAGATCGACAGCCACACCATCAACTTCGGTCCGCAGCACCCTGCTGCGCATGGCGTGCTGCGCCTGATCCTGGAGCTGCAGGGCGAGGTGGTGGAGCGTGCCGACCCGCATATCGGCCTGCTGCACCGCGGCACCGAGAAGCTGATCGAATACAAGAGCTATATCCAGGCGCTGCCCTATTTCGACCGGCTCGACTACGTGGCGCCGATGTCGCAGGAGCATGCCTTCGCCATCGCCACGGAGCGGCTGCTCGGTATCGAGGCGCCGATCCGCGCGCAGTACATCCGCGTGCTGTTCGCGGAGATCAGCCGCATCCTGAACCACATCCTGAACATCACGACCTATGCGCTGGATGTGGGCGCGACGACGCCGAGCCTCTGGGGCTTTGAGCAGCGCGAGGCGCTGCTGGAGTTCTATGACGCCACATCCGGCTCGCACTACCACGCCAATTATTTCCGCGCCGGCGGCGTGGCGAAGGATCTGCCGGCGGGTCTCACCGACCGCATCGCCGCCTGGGCCGAGCAGTTCCCGAAATTCGTGGACGACATCGAGTGCCTGCTGACGGGCAACCGCATTTTCAAGCAGCGCACCGTCGATATCGGCATCATGACGGCGGAGGAGGCGATGGCCTGGGGCTTCTCCGGTCCCTGCCTGCGTGCCTCGGGCTGCGCCTGGGACCTGCGTCGCGCGCAGCCTTATGACGTGTACGACCAGCTCGACTTCGAGATCCCGGTCGGCAGCCATGGCGACTGCTTCGAGCGCTATCTCGTCCGCATCGCGGAGATGCGGGAGAGCCACAAGATCATCAAGCAGTGCCTGGCCCAGATGCCGGGCGGCCCGATCAAGGTGCAGGACAGCAAGATTGCCCCCCCGAAGCGGGCCGAGATGAAGCGCTCGATGGAAGCGCTGATTCACCACTTCAAGTTGTATTCCGAGGGCTACCACGTTCCCGCGGGCTCGACCTACACCGTGGTCGAGGCGCCGAAGGGCGAGTTCGGCGTCTTCCTCGTGGCGGACGGCACCAACCGTCCTTATCGCTGCAAGATCCGGGCGCCTGGCTTCGCGCATCTGCAGGCGATGGAGAAGCTGTCCAAGGGGCACATGCTGGCGGATGCCGTCTCCATCATCGGCAGCCTGGATATCGTTTTCGGAGAGATCGACCGGTGAGCGCGGTGCATCACGAGGAACCGACCAGCTTCGCCTTCGATGCCGAGAGCGAAGCGCAGATCGAGAAGATTCTGAAGCGCTACCCGCCGGGCAAGCAGGCGAGCGCGGTCATCCCGCTGCTGTATGTCGTGCAGAAGCAGATGGGCCGCTCCACTGGCAGCGCCTGGGTGCCGCGCGTGGCGATGGATGTGGTGGCGACGCGGCTGCAGATGGCGCCGATCCGCGTCTATGAGGTCGCGACCTTCTACTTCATGTTCAATACCAAGCCGATCGGCCGATTTCACCTGCAGGTCTGCGGCACCACGCCTTGCTGGCTGCGCGGCTCGGACGAGGTGCTGCGCGCCTGCAAGGATGCCGGCGCGCTCAAGGGCTATGGCGACACCAGCGAGGACGGGCTGTTCACGCTGTCCGAGGTGGAATGCCTCGGCGGCTGCGTGAACGCGCCGGTGCTGGCGGTGGATGACGACTATTACGAAGACCTGGACTACGAGAGCACGGTGAAGCTGATCGAGTCCCTCAAGCGCGGCGAACGCCCGAAGCCGGGCAGCGCCAAGGGTCGCCTCTGCAGCGCGCCCGAGGGCGGCCCCGAGGTGCTGCTCGACATCCCGCTGAAGGATCCAGTCGCCGTAGCCGGGCGGAAGGGAGAGTGATGCCATGCCGCTGAGCGATAAGGACCGCATCTTCACCAATCTCTACGGCATCCATCACTGGGGGCTGAAAGAGGCGCTGCGCCGCGGCAACTGGGACGGCACCGCCGGCATCATCGCCAAGGGGCGGGACTGGATCATCGAGGAGGTGAAGCAGTCCGGCCTGCGCGGCCGTGGCGGCGCGGGCTTCCCGACCGGCATGAAGTGGAGCTTCATGCCGAAGGCCAGTCCGGATGGCCGGCCGTCCTATCTCGTCGTCAACTGCGACGAGTCCGAGCCGGGCACCTGCAAGGACCGCGACATCGTCCGCAACGACCCGCAGACGCTGATCGAAGGCTGCTTGATCGCCTCCTTCGCCATGGGGGCGCACGCGGCCTACATCTATATCCGTGGCGAATACTACAACGAGGCCGTGGTGCTGCAGGCGGCCATCGACGAGGCCTATGACGCCGGCCTGCTCGGCAAGAACGCCGCCGGCTCGGGCTGGGATTTCGACCTCTACCTGCATCGCGGCGCCGGCGCCTATATCTGCGGCGAAGAGACGGCGCTGATCGAGAGCCTGGAGGGCAAGAAGGGCATGCCGCGCCTGAAGCCGCCTTTCCCGGCGGCGGTGGGTCTCTATGGCTGCCCGACCACGGTGAACAACGTCGAGACCATCGCCGTCGTGCCGGAGATCCTGCGGCGCGGCGCCTCCTGGTTCGCCAGCTTCGGCCGCCCGCGCAACTCGGGCACCAAGGTCTTCTGCATCCAGGGCCATGTGAACAAGCCCTGCAACGTGGAAGCCGAGATGAGCATCCCGATGCGGGAGCTGATCGAGCGCTATGCCGGCGGCGTGCGCGGCGGCTGGGACAACCTGCTGGCCGTCATCCCCGGCGGCTCCTCGACGCCGCTGCTGCCGAAGCACATCTGCGACGACGTGCTGATGGACTTCGACGCGCTGCGCGAGCACAAGACCGGCCTTGGCACCGCCGCCGTGATCGTGATGGACAAGTCCACCGACATCATCAAGGCGATCTCGCGCCTCGCCGACTTCTACAAGCATGAGAGCTGCGGTCAGTGCACCCCGTGCCGCGAGGGCATGGGCTGGCAGAAGCGCCTGATGGACCGGATGGTCGAGGGTCGCGCCGAGGTCGAGGAGATCGATCTGCTGGAGGGCGTCACCCGGCAGATCGAGGGCCATACCATCTGCGCGCTCGCCGATGGCGGCGTCTGGCCGGTGCAGGGGCTGATCCGGCATTTCCGGCCCGTGATGGAAGAGCGCATCCGGGCCTACAAGCAGAAGCACGGCGGCGTCTCTATGCCGCTGGCGGCGGAGTAACGCCATGGCCAAGGTTACGATCGACGGGACCGAGGTTGAGGTCCCGAACGGCGCTTCGGTGCTGCAGGCCTGTGAGGCGGCGGGGAAGGAAATTCCCCGCTTCTGCTACCATGAGCGCCTGAGCGTCGCCGGCAATTGCCGCATGTGCCTGGTCGAGGTGGAGAAGGCGCCGAAGCCCATCGCTTCCTGCGCCTATCCCGTGGCCGACGGCATGAAGGTGTTCACGGACAGCGCCATGGTCCGGAATGCCCGCCGCAACGTCATGGAATTCCTGCTGATCAACCACCCGCTGGACTGCCCGATCTGCGACCAGGGCGGCGAGTGTGACCTGCAGGACCAGGCGACGGCCTATGGCGGGCAGGGCGGCCGCTACCGCGAGGAGAAGCGGGCGGTCAAGGACAAGTACATGGGTCCGCTGGTCAAGACGATCATGACCCGCTGCATCCAGTGCACCCGCTGCGTGCGCTTCGCCACCGAGGTGGCTGGCGTGCCGGAGCTGGGCGCCACCGGGCGCGGCGAGAACATGCAGATCGGCACCTATGTCGAGAAGGCGCTGACCACCGAACTCTCCGGCAACCTGATCGACATCTGCCCGGTCGGCGCGCTGACCAGCCGGCCCTATGCCTTCGTGGCGCGGCCCTGGGAGTTGCGGAAGACCGAGAGCGTGGACGTGCTGGACGCGGTGGGCGCCGCCATCCGCATCGACACGCGCGGCCCCGAGGTCGTGCGCATCCTGCCGCGCGTCAATGACGACGTGAACGAGGAGTGGATGGCCGATCGCGGCCGCTTCTCCTTCGACGCCTTCCGCCGCAAGCGGCTGGACCGCCCCTGGGTGCGCCAGAACGGCAAGCTGCGCCAGGCGAGCTGGGAGGAGGCCTTCGCCGTCATCACCGAGCGGATGCAGGGCATCCCCGGCAACCGCATCGGCGCCGTGGCCGGCGATCTGGTGGATGCCGAAAGCGCCTTTGCCCTGCGTGAGCTGATGGTCGGCCTGGGCTCGGCCAATCTCGACTGCCGGCAGGACGGCGCGATGATCGACGCCTCCCGGCGCGACTACTATCTGTTCAATTCCGGCATTGCCGGGATCGACGAGGCGGACGCGCTGCTGATCATCGGCAGCAACCCGCGCAAGGAGGCGCCCGTGCTGAACGCGCGCATCCGCAAGCGCTGGGCGGCGGGTGCCCTGAAGGCGGCCTATATCGGCCCGGCCGGCCTCGACCTGACCTACCACGCCGAGCATCTGGGGGAGGGGCCGGCTGTCCTCTCCGCCCTGATCGACGGCAGCAATGCCTTCGCCGAGGTGCTGAAGGGCGCCAAGCGGCCGATGGTGATCCTCGGTCGTGGCGCTGTGGCGCGCCCGGATGGCGCGGCGGTGCTGGCGGCGGCCTGGGAGTTGGCGCGGACGGTCGGGGCACTGACGCCGGAGTGGCATGGCTTCAACATGCTGCACCTCTTCGGCGGCCAGGTCGGCGCGCTGGACGCCGGCTTCGTGCCGGGCCCGAACGGGCTGAACCTTGCCGGCATGCTGGCGGGCGGGGTGGATGCCCTCTGGCTGCTCGGCGCCGATGCCTTCGAGGTGGGACTGATCCCGGCCGGCACCTTCGTGGTTTATCAGGGCCACCATGGTGACCGGGCGGCGGCGCGGGCGGACGTGATCCTGCCGGGCGCGGCCTATCCCGAGAAGGAAGGCATCTACGTCAACACCGAGGGCCGGGCGCAGTATGGCCGGCTGGCGCTCTATCCGCCGGCCGAGGCCAAGGAGGACTGGCGCATCATTCGTGCCGCCGGCGCCGCTCTGGGCGTAGACCTGCCCTTCAACACACTGGACGCGTTGCGGGCGCGGATGGCGGCGGCCAACCCGGCCTTCGGCATGATCGACGGCCGCGTGGCCGGTGGCTGCCCCGACACCACGGGGCCGCAGGCCGGCGGCGTCAGCCTCGGCCAGGAGCCCTTCGCTCTGCCGATCACCGACTATTGGCAGGCGGATGTCATCAGCCGCGCCTCGGACGTGATGGCCGAGTGCAGCCGCATCTACAACGACCCCACGCCGCGGCTGGCGGCGGAGTGACCGGGATGGACACCTTTCTCGCTTCCCCGCTCGGCATCCTCGTCATCACGGTGCTGCAGACCCTGGCACTGCTGGTGCCGCTGCTGATCGGCGTTGCCTATCTCACGCTCGCCGAGCGCAAGGTCATGGCCGCGATGCAGATGCGGAAGGGGCCCAACGTGGTCGGTCCCTTCGGTCTGCTGCAGCCCTTCGCCGATGCGCTGAAGATGCTGCTGAAGGAGACGATCATCCCCTCGGGCGCCAACCGTGGGCTGTTCGTCTTCGGCCCGATGCTGACGCTGATCCTGGCGCTGGTTGCCTGGGCGGTGATCCCGGTGAACGATGGCTGGGCGGTGGCCGACATCAATGTCGGCGTGCTCTACCTGCTGGCGATCTCCTCGCTCGGCGTCTACGGCATCATCATCGCCGGCTGGGCCTCCAACTCGAAATACGCCTTCCTCGGCGCCCTGCGCTCGGCCGCGCAGATGGTGTCCTACGAAGTCTCGATGGGCCTGGTGATCGTGACGGTTCTGCTCTGCGTCGGCAGCCTGAACCTGAACGAGATCGTGGTGGCGCAGAAGACCGTCTGGTTCTTCATCCCGCTCTTCCCGATGTTCATCATCTTCTTCGTCTCGACCCTGGCCGAGACGAACCGCCCGCCCTTCGACCTGGCCGAGGGTGAGTCGGAGCTGGTGGCAGGCTTCATGGTGGAATACTCCTCCATGACTTTCGCCCTCTTCTTCCTGGGCGAATACGCCAACATGATCCTCATGTCGGCGATGACCTCCATCCTGTTCCTGGGGGGCTGGCTGCCGCCGCTGGACGTGGCGCCCTTCAACTGGGTGCCGGGCCCGATCTGGTTCATCCTGAAGATCTGCCTCTGCCTGTTCACCTTCATCTGGGTGCGCGCGACCTTCCCGCGCTACCGCTACGACCAGCTGATGCGCCTGGGCTGGAAGGTCTTCCTGCCCTTCAGCCTGGGCTGGCTGGTGCTGACCGCCTTCGTGCTGAAGCTGGCGGGGTGGCTGCCGGCATGAGGTCTCTTGTTCAAATGACGGGCGCGGGTTACCCCCGCGCGGCGAGGTGAGAGATGGCAACGCTTGACCGCATGGCGCGAAGCCTGTTGCTGACAGAGCTGGTCGCCGGCATGGCGCTGACGCTGAAGACGTTCTTCAGCCCGAAGGCGACGATCAGCTATCCCTACGAGAAGACCGCGCTCTCGCCCCGCTTCAAGGGGGAGCACGCGCTGCGCCGCTACCCCAATGGCGAGGAGCGCTGCATCGCCTGCAAGCTGTGCGAGGCGATCTGCCCCGCGCTCGCCATCACCATCGAGGCCGAACCGCGCGAAGACGGCTCCCGCCGCACCACGCGCTACGACATCGACATGACGAAGTGCATCTATTGCGGCCTCTGCGAGGAGGCCTGCCCGGTGGATGCCATTGTCGAGGGCCCGAACTTCGAGTTCGCGACCGAGACGCGCGAGGAGCTGCTCTACGACAAGGACCGCCTGCTCGCGAATGGCGACCGGTGGGAGCCGGAGATCGCCAAGCGCCTCGAGCTCGACGCGCCCTATCGCTGATTGCCGCCGCGGGGGTGGGCTTGGTCGTGACGCCCCCGCAGCCTTCCTCCACGGCCCCGTCCTCCTGCCAGGACGGCTCTTTCGGAACGGTGCCATGATGCTGCATCTGCACGCGGGCGGGCTGCGATGATCGCCGCACTCGCCTTCTATGTCTTCGCGGCCATCCTGATCGCCAGCGCGGTCATGGTGGTGACCAGCCGCAATCCCGTGCACAGCGTGCTGTTCCTGATCCTGGCGTTCTTCAACGCCGCGGCGCTGTTCCTGATGGCGGGGGCGGAGTTCCTGGCCCTGATCCTGGTCATCGTCTATGTCGGCGCGGTCGCGGTGTTGTTCCTGTTCATCGTCATGATGCTGGACATCGACTTCGTTCAGCTGCGACAGGGACTGCAGCGCTACGCGCCGATCGGCGCGGTGATCGGGGCCATCCTCTTCCTGGAGCTGCTCTTCGTCTTCGGCTCCTGGCAGTTCGCGCCGGATGTCGCGGCGCTGCGGCTGAACGCCGTGCCGGTCGATCCGGCCGTGTCGAATACCGAGGCGCTCGGGCGGCTGGTCTATACGGACTACATCTACCTGTTCCAGATCGCCGGGCTGATCCTCCTGGTCGCCATGATCGGCGCCATTGTGCTGACGCTGCGCGACAAGCCCGCGAACAGCAAGCGGCAGGACATCGCCGTGCAGCTGGCGCGCGCGGAGGCGGTGACGCTGACCTCCGTGCCGGCGCGCACGGGCCTCGACAAGCTCGGCATCGTCAGGCGCAAGCTGCCGGAGCCGCCGAAGCCGAAGCGCGTCGCGCATGACGCGCACGGACATGGGCACGCCGCCCATGAGCACGAAGAAGGCGGGCATCACTGATATGATGGACATCGGCCTGGGCCATTATCTCACGGTGGGCGCGATCCTCTTCGTGCTCGGCGTGTTCGGTATCTTCCTGAACCGGAAGAACATCATCGTCATCCTGATGTCGATCGAGCTGATCCTGCTCTCGGTGAACCTGAACCTGGTGGCCTTCTCCTCGGCCCTGCAGGACCTCACCGGGCAGGTCTTCGCCATGTTCGTCCTGACCGTGGCGGCCGCCGAGGCCGCCATCGGGCTGGCCATCGTCGTCATCTACTTCCGCAACCGCGGCAGCATCGAGGTGGAGGACGTCTCCACCCTGAAGGGTTAGTCGCATGTATGTCGGTGCTGTCTTCTTCCCGCTGCTGGGCGCCTGCATCTCCGGCTTCTTCGGCCGCTGGATCGGCGACAAGGCGGCGCAATGGGCCACCGTGCTCTGCATGGCCCTGGCCGCGGTCTGCGGTCTCTATGGCTTCGTGCAGGTGGCGCTGAATCACACCCCTGGCACGGTCGAGATCGTTAACTGGATCGATGTCGGCGGGCTGCAGGTCTCCTGGGCGCTCCGCTACGACACGCTGGCGGCGATGATGGTGGGCATGGTCACGCTGATCTCGACCATGATCCACCTCTACAGCGTGGGCTACATGTCGCATGACGAGACGCCCTCGCGCTTCTTCGCCTATCTGTCGCTGTTCACCTTCATGATGCTGATGCTGGTGACGGCCAATAATCTCGTGCAGCTGTTCTTCGGCTGGGAGGGCGTCGGCCTCGCGAGCTATCTGCTGATCGGCTACTGGTACGAGCGCGAGAGCGCCAACCGCGCGGCGATGAAGGCCTTCATCGTCAACCGCGTGGGCGACCTCTTCTTCATGCTCGGCATGGCGCTGACCTTCTGGACCTTCGGCAGCATCGAGTTCGACACCATCTTCCAGGGCGTCGAGGCGGCGCGTCAGACCACCTTCGCCGGCTATCCGGCGCTGGAGCTGATCGGCCTCTTCCTCTTCCTGGGTGCCATGGGCAAGTCGGCGCAGATCGGCCTGCACACTTGGCTGCCGGACGCCATGGAAGGCCCGACGCCGGTCTCTGCGCTGATCCATGCCGCGACGATGGTGACGGCCGGCGTCTTCCTGATGGCGCGCATGTCGCCGCTGATGGAATATGCGCCCCATGTGCTCGGCTTCGTCGCCGTGATCGGTGCCACGACGGCCTTCTTCGCGGCCAGCGTCGGCATGGTGCAGAACGATATCAAGCGGGTCATCGCCTACTCGACCTGCTCGCAGCTCGGCTACATGTTCTTCGCGGTCGGCGTCGGCGCCTATCAGGCGGCGGTGTTCCACCTCTTCACCCATGCCTTCTTCAAGGCGCTGCTGTTCCTGGGCGCGGGCTCCGTCATCCACGCCATGTCGGACGAGCAGGACATCCGCCGCATGGGCGGGATCTGGAAGAAGATTCCCATTACCTATGCCATGTTCTGGATCGGCTCGCTGGCGCTGGCCGGGGTGCCGCTTTTCGCCGGCTACTATTCCAAGGACATGATCCTAGAGGCCGCCTATGCGGGCGAGGGATGGACGGCGAAATACGCCTTCATCTGCGGCATCGTTGCCGCTTTCATGACCGCCTTCTACTCCTGGCGCCTGATCATCATGACCTTCCACGGCACCCCGCGCGCGGACCATCACGTGATGGAGCACGTGCACGAGAGCCCCTGGGTCATGCTGGTGCCGCTCATCGTGCTGGCGCTCGGTGCCATCTTCACGGGTGGCTATTTCTACGAGGACTTCGTCGGCCATCACTGGGCGGAGTTCTGGAACGGCTCGATCGTCAACGCCGAGCACAACCATATCATGCACGCGGCGCACGAGGTGCCGGAATGGGTGCCGCTGCTGCCGACGGTGGTGGGCGTCATCGGCATCGTCCTGGCCTATGTGCTGTACATGTTCGCCCCCTCCATGCCGGGGCGGATCGCGGCGGCGGTGCCGGGCCTGTACCGGTTCCTGCTCAATAAGTGGTATTTCGACGAGCTGTATGACCGGATCTTTGTCCGCCCTGCGCGTGCCCTGGCCGTGCAGCTCTGGAAGGTGGGCGACGTGAAGATCATCGACGGCATGCCGAACGGCGCGGCCAACCTCACGGCCCAGGCCTCCGGCCGCGTGGTGCGGCTGCAGTCCGGCCGGGTGGCGAGCTACGCCTTCGCGATGATCATCGGCCTCGTCCTCTTCGTCAGCATCTTCCTGTTCGGGGTCGGCCGATGAACGCCGCGGGTTTCCCTCTGCTTTCCGTCCTCACCTTCCTGCCGCTGGTGGGGGCGGGGATCATCCTGTTCATCCGGGGAGAGGAGGCGGTGGTCGCCTCCAATGCCCGCTGGACGGCGCTCTGGACCAGCCTGATCACCTTCGCCCTGTCGCTGATCCTCTGGTTCGGCTTCGACAAGACCACCGCTGAGTTCCAGTTCGTCGAGGAGATGAGCTGGATGCCGGAGTTCGGGCTGGGCTACCACATGGGCGTGGACGGCATCTCCGTGCTGTTCGTGCTGCTTTCCACGGCCCTGACGCCGCTCTGCATCCTGGCCTCCTGGGAGGCCATCGAGAGCCGCGTGCGCGAGTACATGATCGCCTTCCTCGTCCTTGAGACGATGATGGTCGGCATGTTCAGCGCGCTGGACATCGTGCTCTTCTATATCTTCTTCGAGGGCGTCCTGATCCCGATGTTCCTGATCATCGGCGTCTGGGGCGGCCCGCGGCGGGTCTATGCCGCCTACAAGCTGTTCCTCTACACCCTGCTCGGCTCGCTGCTGATGCTGCTGGCCCTGCTGGTGCTGTGGTATGAGGCTGGCACCACCTCCATCCCGGCCATCTTCCAGCTGCAGATCGCACCCTCGGTGCAGGTCTGGATGTTCCTGGCCTTCCTTGCCTCCTTCTCGGTGAAGGTGCCGATGTGGCCGGTGCACACCTGGCTGCCGGACGCCCATGTCGAGGCGCCGACCGCCGGTTCCGTCATCCTGGCCGGCGTGCTGCTGAAGATGGGCGCCTAGGGCTTCCTCCGCTTCTCCCTGCCGCTGCTGCCGCAGGCGACGGAATGGTTCGCGCCGCTGATCTTCACGCTCTCCGTGGTGGCCGTCGTCTACACCTCGCTGGTGGCGATGGCGCAGGAGGACATGAAGAAGCTGATCGCCTATTCCTCAGTCGCCCATATGGGCATCGTGACGATGGGCATCTTCACCCTGAACCAGCAGGGCATCTCGGGCGCCATCTTCCAGATGCTGAGCCATGGCGTGGTCTCCGGCGCGCTCTTCCTCTGCGTCGGTGTGCTCTATGACCGCGTCCACTCGCGCGAGATCGCCCGTTACGGCGGCGTGGCGAAGATCATGCCGTCCTACGCTATGGTCTTCATGCTGTTCACCATGGCCTCGATCGCGCTGCCCGGCACGGCTGGCTTCCCCGGTGAGTTCCTGGTCATCGTGGGTGCCTGGCACGTTAACCCGTGGGTCGCCTTCGGCGGCGCGCTGGGCATGATCCTGGGCGCGGCCTACATGCTGTGGCTCTATCGCCGCGTGATCTTCAGCCGGATCACCCGCGAGGACCTGAAGGCCCTGCTGGACCTCAGCCCGCGCGAATACGTCACCTTCGCGCCGCTCATCCTGCTGACGCTGTGGATGGGCATCTACCCGTCTTCCTTCCTCTCCTTCTTCGAGGCCAGTGTCGCGGCGCTGGTCACGCGGCATGAAGCCGCGATGGCCCTGCCGCGCATGGCCGGGATGTGACCGGCATGAACTGGACCCTCATCCTTCCCGAACTGGTTCTGGCGCTTGGTGGCCTGGTCGTCCTGGCCGCCGGCGTGCTGCCGAAGCGGGATGCCTCCTTCGCCATCAACATGGCGGTGCTCGGCACCCTGCTCCTGGCGGCGGTGCTGGTGGTGATGCAGCCGGAAGGCAGCGCCTTCCTCGGCCAGTACGTGTCCGATGCCTTCACCAAGTTCATGAAGCTGCTGGTGCTGGCCGGTGCCGCGCTCGGCCTGCTGTTGGCCATGGACTGGAACGTCAAGGAGGGCCTGTCCCGCTTTGAGTTCCCGGTACTGCTGCTGTTCTCAACCCTCGGCATGCTGGTCATGGTCTCGGCTGATGACCTGATCGCGCTGTATCTGGGCCTGGAGCTGCTCTCGCTCTCGCTCTACGTGATCGCGGCCTTCAATCGGGACAGCGAGCGCTCCTCGGAAGCCGGCCTGAAGTACTTCGTGCTGGGCGCGCTGGCCTCGGGCCTGCTGCTCTATGGTTCCAGCCTGATCTACGGCTTCACCGGCTCCACCAATTTCGAGCGGATCGCCGATGCTGTCTCCGCGGCGGAGGGTATCCCCTTTGGGCTGGTGGTCGGGCTGGTCTTCGTCTTGGCGGCGCTGGCCTTCAAGATCTCGGCGGTGCCCTTCCACATGTGGACGCCGGACGTCTACGAGGGTGCGCCGACGCCGGTTACCGCCTTCTTCGCCACGGCGCCGAAGGTGGCGGCCATCGCGCTGCTCACCCGCGTCGCCGCCGAGCCTTTCGGGGAACTGGCCGAGCAGTGGCAGCAGGTGCTGATCCTGGCTTCGCTGGGCTCGATGATCCTCGGCGCCCTGGGCGCGATCGGCCAGCGCAACATCAAGCGGCTGATGGCCTATTCCTCGATCGGCCATGTCGGCTATGCGCTGATGGGCCTGGCGGTCGCCAGCGACCTGGGGATCCGCGGCCTGCTACTCTACATGGCGATCTATGTCTTCACCAGCGTCGGTACCTTCGCCGTGCTGGTGGCCATGCGGCGCAACGGCCGTGCGCTGGAAGGCGTGGAGGATCTCGCCGGCCTGGGCCGCAGCGATCCCGCCATGGCGCTCGCCATGACGGTGTTCATGTTCTCCATGGCGGGCATCCCGCCGCTGGCCGGCTTCTTCGGCAAGCTCTACGTCTTCCTGGCGGCCGTGCAGGGCGGCTATTGGACGCTGGCGGTGGTGGGCGTGCTCACCTCGGCCATCTCCGCCTACTACTACCTGCGCATCATCAAGGTGATGTACTTCGATACCGGCGTCGCGCTTGATCCGCGCCCGGTCAGCCTTTCCGTAGTGCTGGCAGGCACTGGGCTCTTCACCGTCTTCTTCTTCGCCTTCCCGGCGCCCTTCTTGGCGGCGGCGCAGGCGGCGGTGACGGCCCTGCTGGGGTGACCGACGGCGCCTCCGCATGGCGGCTCGCCGTCCATGACGAACTGGCCAGCACGCAGGATGTCGTGCTGGCCGCCGCCGCCGCCGGTGAACCGGAAGGGCTGGCGGTCCTGGCCCGGCGGCAGACCGCCGGGCGGGGCACGCAGGGGCGGATCTGGTGCTCCACCTCCGGCAATCTTCATCTTTCCCTTCTCTGGCGTCCGGGCGGCGTGGCGCGGGACCTCCCGCAATGGTCGCTGCTCGCCGCCGTGGCGCTGGCCGAGACGGCCTCCGCCTTCCTGCCGCGCGCCATGGCGCTCACGCTCAAATGGCCCAATGACCTGTTGCTGAACGGTGCCAAATGCGCAGGCATCCTGACCCAGGCGGCGCTGGACGGGGAGGGCGGCATCGCCTGGCTGGTGGTGGGGATCGGCGTGAATCTGCGGGAGGCGCCCGCCCTACCGGACCGGCCCACCACGAGCTTCGCCGCAGCCGGGGCCGCGCCGCCCGATCCGCTCGCCTTCGGGCAGGCTCTGCTGGATGCGCTCGCCCGCTGGCGGGCCTTGCTGCAGGTGGAAGGCTTCGCGCCGGTCCGCGCGGCTTGGCTGCGCCATGGTCCACCCCTGGGGGCGCCGTTGCAGGTCCGCCGGCCGCAGGGGCCTTTGGTCGGCAGCTTCGCCGGGCTGGCGGAGGATGGCCGCCTCCTACTGACGACGGCCGAGGGCCGCATCGCCCTCGCCGCGGGCGAACTGGCGCCCTGAAGCCCGGCGGGCCAAAAAGCACCGCCTATTAGGCCGGAAAGGTCTGCAAGCGACGGTTGTGGAAATCCTCGTCCGCAATCCGTGATCAGCCAAATCCCTGTTCCGCCGATGCAATCCGGTAGGGTCTGCGGTTATGTGGGGGCCGTGAAACGACGTGTCGCCGACATCCAGGTCGAATCGCCTGCTGCCCCAGACGTGGGTGCAACCATGGCGCGCGTGCCTTGGGCCTGCGAGAACAAGGGGCTGCAAGGGGTTACCCCGCCCAAGACAGGCCACCTGTTGGCGGAACGCACCTTCACCCCCATTTCCATACCGACGAATTTGCCTGACGCGTTCGGCCCGGAGCTGGGCTGGGCATGACGAGGGCCACGAGATCTGCCCTGTGGGGCAAGACTGCATGCACATCACCACTGGCGAGAGTAGATGAACCTGAACAACACTGGAGACCTTGCCTTCATTCCGCTTGGCGGAACGGGGGAAATCGGCTGCAACCTCAATGTCTACCGCTGCGACGGGCAGCTGCTGGCCATCGACTGCGGCATCGGCTTCGGCGGCGCCGAGCAGCCGGAAGCCGAGGTTATGGTTCCTGACCCGGCCTGGCTGGCGGAACGTCGGGACAAGCTTGTCGGCCTCGTCATCACCCATGCGCATGAGGACCATGTGGGGGCCGTGGCGCCGCTCTGGCCACAACTGCGCTGCCCCATTTACGCCAGCCCTTTCACGATGGCCGTCCTGCGGCGGAAGCTGGGGGAGGCGGGGCTGCTCGGCCAGGTGGAGCTGATCACCGTCCCCCTGGGGGGCTCGGTGGAACTCGGGCCCTTCAACCTGCGCTTCATCCGCGTCACGCATTCCGTGCCGGAGCCGCAGTCCATCGCCATCCGCACCCGCTACGGCACCGTGCTCCATACCGGCGATTGGAAGCTGGACCCCGATCCCCTGATCGGCCAGCCCGCTGACGAGGAGGCCTTTGCCGCGCTCGGCCGTGAAGGCGTGCTGGCCATGATCTGCGACAGCACGAATGCGCTGGTGGAAGGCCATTCCGGCTCCGAGGCGGAGGTCCGTCGCAGCATGACGGCGCTGATCCGCCAGCTGCGGGGCCGGGTTGCCGTCACCTGCTTCGCCACGAATGTCGCGCGCCTCGAGTCCATTGCCCTGGCGGCCCGGGCTGCAGGCCGGCAGGTGGCACTGTTCGGCCGCAGCCTCCGGAATGCCGAGGCCGCGGCGCGGGAATGCGGCTATCTCCAGGGCATTCCGCCCTTTCTTCAGGAAGAGGATGCCGACGACATCCCGGACGATCAGCTGCTGATCATCTGCACCGGCAGCCAGGGCGAGCAGCGCTCGGCCATGGCGAAGATCGCCGCCGATACCCATCCCCGCATCTCGCTGGGGGAGGGAGACACCGTGATCTTCTCCTCCCGGATGATCCCCGGGAATGAGCGCGCCATCCTGCGGATGCAGGACGATCTGGCGCGCGGCGGCTGCAGGGTCATGACCGCCGATGACCATATGGTGCATGTCTCCGGCCACCCCGCGCGGGACGAGCTGCGACGACTCTATTCTCTCGTGAAGCCACGTTTCGCCGTGCCGGTGCATGGCGAGTGGCGCCACCTGCAGGAGCATGCCAGCCTTGCCCGCGAAATGGGCGCCACGCCCGTGTTGGTGGAGGATGGTGACGTCCTCCAGCTGGCGCCGCTGTCCGGTAATGCCGTGCCGGAGGTGGTGGAGGGCGTGCCCACCGGCCAGCTTGCCCTCGATGGCGAGCGCTTGCTGCCGCTCGACGGCAGCGTGCTCGGAGCCCGGCGCCGCATGTTGTTCAACGGCGTGCTGATGGCCTCCCTGGCGGTGGATCGGAACGGTCGCGTCCTGGGCAACCCACAGATCTCGGCGCCCGGCCTGTTCGACATGGCCGACCTGGAGCCGGGCCAGCTCGCGGATGAACTGGCGCGCGCGGTGTCGGACCTGCCTCCCACCCTGAAGCAGGAGGACGATATGCTGCGCGACGCAGCCCGCACGGTTCTCCGCAAGGCGGTCAGCCGCCGCCTTCGCAAGCGGCCGAACGTGGAGATCCAC
Source organism: Roseomonas sp. (assembly GCA_035565935.1). Classification (GTDB taxonomy): domain Bacteria; phylum Pseudomonadota; class Alphaproteobacteria; order Acetobacterales; family Acetobacteraceae; genus Pseudoroseomonas. The sequence goes on along the minus strand of DATMRU010000050.1, from coordinate 51,607 downwards.
CTGCTCCGCGTGTGAGAAAGGGGGCCGGCGGGATACCCTGCCGGCTCAGGTGGTGCGCGCCTGAAGACGGCCTGTCCGGGGTGCCGGCAGGCGGCGCGCCAGCCGATGCGCCGGGCGCTCCACCAGGGCATGCATGGCCGCCGCTATCGGTAGAGACAGCAGGATGGCGAGCAGTGCCACGATGCCTGAGGAGGCCTGGCCCCGCAGCGCATGCGTTAGGGCCAGCAGCACCGGCAGGTGCACAAGGTAAAGGCTGAAGGAAACCTTCCCCAGCCACAGCAGCACCGGCCGGCGCAGCGCCTGGGCGAAGGTGCCACCACGCTGGGCGAGCAGGATCAGCAGCACTGAGGCCGCGATCACTCCGTAGTCATGCGCCGCCATGGTCATAACCACCACCACGATCGTGGCCGCGATAGCCTGCATGTCATCAAGGCGCGGCAGCGGGCGCAGGGCCAAAGCCGCGCCCGCGGCGAAGGCCGGCAGGAAGCCCGCGCTGGCCGCGAAGGTGCCGGGCAGGCTGTCGCCCAGTGAGACATGCCCCTCCGGCATGCCGGCGAGCCGCGCGATAGCGGCGCCCAGCAGCGCCACCGCCAACAGCAGCACCACCCGTTCGCGGAACAGCAGGGCCAGTGGCAGCAGCAGCGCGATGCGCCACTCATGCACCAGCGACCAGAGCACGGGGTCGAGCTGGAAGCCGTCGCCGTGCTTCAGTAGCAGCGCCTGGGCGAGCAGATCGCGCCAGCCCCAGGGCGCCGTCCAGGCCGCACCGCCGATGATGTGAGGGGTGCCCTGCGGCAGCGGCCCGGACCAGGTGAGGGACTGCAGCAGGGCAGAAAAGATCACGGCCGCCAGGACGGGCAGGCCGAGCCGCACGGCGCGCTGGGCTCCATAACGGGCCCAGCCGCTGCCGCTCAGAACACTGCCCGGTTCACGCCGCTCCTGCCGGAGCAGGGCGCGGGTCAGTACGAAGCCGCTGAGCACGAAGAAGAAGATCACCGCCTGCCGTCCCATGCCGATGGGGCGCAGCGGCGTGTCATTCAGCATCCAGCCCACCCAGGCCGGCACGTTCAGCAGGGTGAGATAGGCATGATGCACTACGACCGTGAGGGCGGCGATGCCGCGCAGGGAATCGAGTTCGATGAGCCGTGGGGAGGTATCGGCTGTCATAGGCTCCCGGGTCCGGACGGGCCCGGGCAGCGTGGTACCTGGGCCGGTTGGGCACGGGCGGCAGGGCGCCGCACGCAAGACAGGACAGAGCCCTAGGCGCGAAGCGCCGGGCCGTCCAGGGAGGGAACCTCCCGAAGAGGATGAAGTTGCTCGGGTTTCATCACGGTCCCGCGAGCTCATTCCCGGCCTGGAAGGCGTCGCTCGGCGGGCGTAAAGCACCCTCGAGGGCTCTCAGAGGGAGCGGGGGAGAGGAAGCGGATGAACTGGTTCACCGGCTTTGTGGTCTATTTCCTGGTGTGGTGGACGGTGCTCTTCGCCATCCTGCCCCTGGGCGTACGGCCTGACCCTGACGGGCAGGCACCGGGCGGTTGGCGCGGCGCGCCGGAGGCACCCCGACTGGGCCGGGCGGCCCTCCTGACCACCCTCGTCTCGGCCGTCATCTTTCTGGGCCTTTACGCACTGATCACCAGCGACTGGTTGAGCTTCCGCCATGGCTGGCTTGCCATGCCGACAGATTAAGCACTTTGACCACAATTTGCTCAGATAAGCCTAACGGATAGGCAAAACGAACCCGTTCGCCTATTCTTTCGGCGTAAAAAGCGCTATTCCGCATTGCAGCGAACAGCGCCCAGGGGCAGGATGAGTCCAGGAAGAGAGCTGGTTCTCTTCCTGCCGTGTGACTGGCGTTTCCTCCCTAAACTCGGGCCGCACCTCTGGGTGTGGCCCTTCTTTTTTAGCCGGGCAGAGGACCTGCCCGTGCCAGACAAAGAAAGCCTGCATTCAGAAATGCCGGTGCCCCCGCAGCATGCGCTATCCCAAGGGTGGAGCGGTGCTTGATTGCTCCGTGCCCTTGCCGGCGTGGAACCGCGCGCTCCCCCTGGCATCTCGCGGCCCGCGCCCTTACCTTCGCGCACCGCTGACCGGACGGAGTTGACCCGTGCGCCTCTCCCGCGCCTTCCTGCCCACCCTGAAAGAAGTTCCCGCCGAGGCCGCGATCGCCTCGCACAAGCTGATGCTGCGCGCCGGCATGATCCGGCAGACCTCCGCCGGCATCTATGCCTGGCTGCCGCTGGGCCTGCGCGTGCTGCAAAAGGTCAGCCAGATCGTCCGCGAGGAGCAGGACGCCGCCGGCGCGCAGGAAATCCTGATGCCGACGATCCAGAGCGCCGATCTCTGGAAGCAGTCCGGCCGCTATGAGGCCTATGGCAAGGAGATGCTGCGCATCACCGACCGGCACGAGCGGGAGATGCTCTACGGCCCGACCTACGAGGAAATGGTGACGGACATCTTCAAGTCCTTCGCCCGCTCCTACCGGGACCTGCCGCGCAACCTCTACCAGATCCAGTGGAAGTTCCGGGACGAGATCCGCCCCCGCTTCGGCGTGATGCGCGGCCGCGAGTTCCTGATGAAGGATGCCTATTCCTTCGACCTGGATGTCGAGTCCGCGCGGCTCTCCTACAAGAAGATGTTCGTCGCCTATTTGCGCACCTTCGCCCGCATGGGGCTGAAGGCCATTCCGATGCGCGCCGATACCGGCCCGATCGGCGGCGACCTCAGCCACGAGTTCATCATCCTGGCCGAGACCGGCGAAAGCCAAGTCTATCTGCACAAGAACCTGCTGGACTTCGACGTGCTGGCGCAGAAGCCCGATTACGAGGGCGACCTGAATCCCACCGTCGATTTCTGGACCAGCCGCTACGCCGCCACCGACGAGATGCATGACGAGGCCGCCTGGAATGCCATCGGGGCGGAGAATCAGGTCTCGGCGCGCGGCATTGAGGTCGGGCACATCTTCTTCTTCGGGACCAAGTACAGCGCCAGCATGGGCCTGACGGTCGCCGGGCCGGACGGCAACCCGGTCACGCCGCAGATGGGCTCCTACGGCATCGGCGTCTCCCGCCTGCTGGGTGCCATCATCGAGGCCAATCACGACGAGGCCGGCATCAAGTGGCCGGACCCGGTGGCGCCCTTCCGCTGCGCCATCCTCAACCTCAAGCCTGGCGACCTCGCCACGGACGCGCTGTCCGAGAAGCTCTATGCCTCCCTGGGCGGCGAGGCCGTCTACGACGACCGCAACGAGCGTGCCGGCGTGAAGTTCGCCGATGCCGACCTGGCGGGCTATCCCTGGCAGGCCATCATCGGCCCGCGCGGGGCGGCCAAGGAGATCATCGAGCTGAAGCGCCGCGCCACGGGCGAGCGGGAGGAGGTTTCCATCGAATCCGCGCTCTCCCGCATCCTGGGGAACTGATCGCCTGATGTTCGGAGCCTTCGAGCGGAAGATCGCGTTCCGTTACCTGCGGGCGCGCAAGGGCGAGCGCTTCGTCTCCGTCATCGCCACCTTCTCGCTCGTGGGCATCGCCCTGGGCGTGGCCACGCTGATCATCGTGATGAGCGTGATGGGCGGCTTCCGGCAGGAGCTGCTCGGCCGCATCCTCGGCCTGAATGGCCATCTCGGCATCTATGCCGCCGGCTCAGGCGGGCTGCACAACTACGATGAAATCACCGAGCGGGTGCGCAAGCTTCCCGGCGTCGCCTCCGCCACGCCGATCGTCGAAGGGCAGGTGCTGCTGACCAGCGAGGCCGGTGGGGCCACCGGCGGTCTGGCGCGCGGCATCAAGCCGGAGGACCTGCGCGCCCGGCCGATCCTGGCCAACAACATCCGCGCCGGCTCGCTCGATGACTTTCAGGGCGATGACGCCATCATGGTCGGCACACGCCTAGCGCAGAAGCTAGGCCTGCGCATCGGCAGCAAGGTGACGCTGGTCTCCCCTCAGGGCCGCACCACCGTCATCGGCACGGTGCCGCGACTGCGCGCCTATACCGTCGTCGCCATGTTCGAGGCGGGGATGAACGAGTACGACAGCTCCTACGTCTTCCTGCCGCTGCAGGCCGCGCAGGTCTATTTCCAGATGCGCGATGCGGCCTCGCAGATCGAGGTCTTCGTCCAGGATCCCGACAATGTCCGGAAGGTGACGCAGGAGATCATCCAGGCCCTTTCGCCGATGCCCTTCCGGGTGCTGGACTGGCAGGCCTCCAACTCCTCCTTCTTCGCCGCGGTGCAGGTGGAGCGGAACGTCATGTTCCTGATCCTCACCCTCATCATTGTCGTGGCGGCCTTCAACATCATCTCGTCGCTGATCATGCTGGTGAAGGACAAGGGGCGGGACATCGCCATCCTGCGCACCATGGGTGCCACGCGCGGCGCGGTGATGCGGATCTTCCTGATCTGCGGCACCTCCATCGGCGTGCTCGGCACCGGCATCGGCTTCGTCATCGGTCTTGTCTTCTGCCTCAATATCGAGCGCATCCGACAAGCGCTGCAGTCGTTGACGGGCACGCAGCTCTTCAGCCCGGAGGTGTACTTCCTGACTCAGCTTCCGGCCGTGGTGGACCCGCATGAGGTCGCGCGCGTGGTGCTGATGGGGCTCGGCCTCTCGCTGCTGGCCACGCTCTATCCCTCCTGGCGTGCCGCAAAGACCGACCCGGTGGAGGCGCTGCGCAATGAGTGAGGCCGAGGGAACCGAGCGCCTGCGCCTCGCCGGCGTCGAGCGGCGCTATCGCAGCGAGGCCGGTGAGCTTCCCGTGCTGCGCGGCGCCGATCTGACGCTGCATGGCGGCGAGATCGTCGCCCTGGTGGCGCCTTCCGGCACCGGCAAGTCCACGCTGCTGCACCTCGCCGGGCTGCTGGAGCGGCCCGATGGTGGGGAGGTCTTCATCGGCGGCCAGGCGGCCGGCAGTCTCGGCGACGAGGCCCGCAGCGCCCTGCGGGGCCGCGCCATCGGCTTCGTCTATCAGTTCCACCACCTGCTGCCGGAATTCACGGCGCTGGAGAACGTGGTGCTGCCGCAGATGGCCATCGGCACCGCCGAGAAGCCGGCCATCGCCCGCGCGCGGGAGCTGCTGGCGGGCTTCGGCCTGGCCGGGCGGGAGGAGCATCGCCCCGGGCGCCTCTCGGGCGGCGAGCAGCAGCGCGTCGCCATCGCCCGCGCCCTGGCGAATCGCCCCGGCCTGCTGCTGGCCGACGAGCCGACCGGCAACCTCGACGTCGCGACCTCCGAGCGGGTCTTCGCCCAGCTCCTGGAAGCCGTGCGGAGCGCCGGGGTGGCGGCGCTGATCGCAACCCATAACCCTGACCTCGCCGCACGGATGGACCGGGTGGTGACGCTGCGGGATGGGCACGTCGTGCCGGCCTGAGAAATGCCGGGGGGATGAGGAATTCTCCCCCCGGTCCTCCCTCATCTTTTTCTGTCAGCCTGGGACTCCGTGTGGGGGAGGCACGGCTGTGCTAAACCTCCGGGCATGACCGGAAGCTTTGTCCATCTGCACGTCCATTCCGCCTATTCCCTCGCCGAAGGAGCGATCAAGGCGGAAAAGCTGGCTGATCTGGCGAAGGCTGACGGCATGCCGGCGGTGGCGTTGACCGATACGGCCAACATGTTCGGCGCGCTGGAATTCGCCAAGGCCTGCTCCGGCAAAGGCGTGCAGCCGATCATGGGCTGTCAGCTCTGGCTCTCCCGCTCCGCCGCCGATCCCCGGCCCGAGGTGGCGCGGCTGGCGCCCGACTGCATCGTGGCCCTGGCGACCAATGCCCAGGGGCTGGAGAACGTCCAGCGGCTCTCCTCGCACGGCTTCCTGCGCGATGACCCCTCCGGCAAGCCTGCCATCACCCTCGAACTGCTCCAGCAGCATGCCGAGGGCGTCTTCCTGCTCACCGGCGGCACCTGCGGCCCGCTCGGCCGGCTGCTGATGGAGGGCCGTCGCGACGCCGCCATCGGCCTGCTGGATGCGCTGAAGGAAAGCTTCGGGGACCGGCTGGCCGTCGAACTGACCCGCCATGGGCTCGACATCGAGCGCGGGCTCGACCCGGCGCTGCTGGCGCTGGCCGATCAAGCTGGCCTGCCGGTGGTCGCGGCCAATGACGTCTATTTCGCCAAGTCCGAGATGTACGAGGCGCATGACGCGCTGCTCTGCATCGCCGAGGGCCGCACCCTGGCCGAGCCGGACCGCCGGCGGCTGACGCCCGAGCATTACTTCAAGTCCGCCGCGGCAATGCGCAAGCTCTTCGCCGACCTGCCCGAGGCCTGCGACAACACCCTCGCCGTCGCCCGGCGCTGCGCCGTCATGGCCGAGACGCGCAAGCCGGAGCTGCCCATGTGCCCGAAGGTACAGCCGGGCATGACCGAGGCGGAGACCGTGCGCGACATGGCCCGGCGTGGCCTGGAGGCGCGGCTGGATGCCCAGGGGACCACCGACCGCGAGCCCTACCGCACACGGCTGGAGTTCGAGCTCGACATCATCGAGAAGATGGGCTTCTCCGGCTACTTCCTGATCGTGGCCGACTTTATCCAGTGGGCGAAGCAGCAGGGCATCCCGGTAGGCCCGGGCCGTGGCTCGGGTGCCGGCTCCGTTGCCGCCTGGGCTCTCACCATCACCGACCTCGACCCGCTGCGTTTCGGCCTGCTCTTCGAGCGCTTCCTGAACCCCGAGCGCGTCTCGATGCCGGATTTCGACATCGACTTCTGCCAGGACCGGCGCGACGAGGTGATTCAGTATGTCCGCCGCGAGTATGGCGAGGACCGGGTGGCGCAGATCATCACCTTCGGCCGCCTGCAGGCCAAGGCGGTGGTGCGCGATGTCGGCCGCGTCATGGGCATGCCTTATGGCCAGGTGAACCGCATCGCCGAGCTGATCCCCTTCAATCCGGCCAAGCCCGTCACGCTGCAACAGGCGCTCGACGGCGAGCCGCGCCTGCAGGAAATGCGCGCCGCCGACGAAACCGTGGACCGGCTGATGGAGACGGCGCTGGTGCTGGAGGGGCTCTACCGCAACGCCTCCACCCATGCGGCGGGTGTCGTCATCGGCCGCAAGCCGCTGATCGACACCGTCGCGCTCTATCGCGATCCGCGCTCCGACATGCTGGTGACGCAGTACTCGATGAAATACGTCGAGAACGCCTCGCTGGTGAAGTTCGACTTCCTCGGCCTCAAGACGCTGACGGTGCTGCAGCGCGCCGTGGAGATCTTGCGCGAGCAGGGCGCCGAGATCGACCTCGACCGCATCCCGCTGGACGACAAGACGACCTACGAGATGCTGGCGCGCGGCGATTCCGCGGGTGTCTTCCAGTTCGAAGGTCAGGGCATGCGGGAATGCCTCCGCATGATGCGCCCCGACCGCTTCGAGGACCTGATCGCCGCCGTCTCGCTCTATCGCCCGGGCCCGATGGCCAATATCCCGGCCTATTGCGCCCGCAAGCATGGCGAGCCCTGGGAGCCGGTGCATCCGGCGATGCGGCATCTCGTCGAGGAGACCTACGGCATCCTGGTCTACCAGGAGCAGGTCATGCAGATCAGCCAGGACGTCGCCGGCTATTCGCTCGGCGGCGCCGACCTGCTGCGCCGCGCCATGGGCAAGAAGATCCGCTCCGAGATGGAGGCTCAACGGAAAATCTTCGTCGACGGCGCCGTGAAGAACGGCGTGCCGGAGGGCAAGGCCGGCGAGATCTTCGACCTCATGGAGAAGTTCGCGGAATACGGCTTCAACAAGTCGCACGCCGCCGCCTATGCGCTGGTTGCCTATCAAACGGCCTACCTGAAGGCCAATTACCCTGTCGCCTTCCTCGCGGCCTCCATGACTTTCGACATGGACAAGACGGAGAAGCTGGCCAACCACATGCAGGAGGCGGCGCGGCTCGGCATCGCCGTGCTGCCGCCGGATGTGAATCGCTCCGCGGCCGACTTCCGCGTGGAGACGATGGAGGATGGCAAGCAGGCCATCCGCTTCGCCCTGGCGGCGGTGAAGCGCGTCGGCATGCAGGCGATGAAGGACATGGTGAAGGCGCGGGATGCGAAGGGCCCCTTCCGCTCTGTGGCCGATTTCGCCGGGCGCGTGGATCCGAAGCTGTTGAACAAGATGCAGCTGGAGAACCTGGCCCGCGCCGGTGCCTTCGACAGCCTGGAGAAGAACCGGGCGAAGATGACCATGAGTGCGGAGGTCATCCTGCGCCGCGCCCAGGCGGCGGCCGAGGAGCGGACTTCCAGCCAGATCGGCCTGTTCGGCGGCGGCGATGCCCGCCCCGAGCCGCTGCGCATGCCCAATGTGCCGGACTGGCCGGAGCTGGAGCGGCTGACCCAGGAGGCCGAGGCGGTCGGCTTCCATCTCTCCGCCCATCCGCTCGATACCTACAAGGAGGTGCTGCAGAAGCTGCGGGTGGTGCCGATCGCGCAATTGCAGGCGCGCGCCGAGCGGGGCGCCGCGCATCTCAAGATCGCCGGCACGGTGGTGAACAGCAAGGAGCGCACCACGCGCACCGGCAGCCGCATGGCCTGGGTTCGTCTCTCCGATGCCACCGGCAGCACGGAGGTGACGCTCTTCTCCGAGGTGCTGCTGAAGAACCGCCCGCTGCTGACGGAGGGCACCGCCATCCTCGTCACCACCGAGGCGCGGATGGAGGGGGAGACCCTGCGCCTGACCGCCCAGGCCGTGGAGGCGCTGGACAAGGCCGCCGCCGGCGTCGGCCAAATGCTGCGCCTCTGGATCGAGGATGCGGCGGCGGTGGAGCCGATCCGCGAGATGCTGAAACGCGAGGGGCCGGGGAAGGGGCGCGTCATCCTCATCCCCCGGCTCGGCGCCGGGCAGGAGCTGGAGGTCGCCCTGCCGGGCGCCTGGAACGTCTCGCCGCGGCTGGCCCAGGCGATCAAGGTAGTGCCGGGGGTCTCGGAGGTCACGACCGGCTAGGGCACGTCAATCCGCGAGCAGCGCCCAGCGTTCGTGGTCGCGCCATTCGCCGCCGATTCGCAGGTAGCGCGGCGAGAAGCCTTCCCGCTGGAAGCCGAGCCGCCGTGCCAGGGCGAGCGAGGCGAGGTTGCCGGGCTGGATATTGGCCTCCAGCCGATGCAGGCCGAGATCGTTGAAGGCGTGGTCAATGGCGAGGCGCAGCGCTTCCGTCATCAGCCCGCGCCGGGCGAAGCGCGCCATGCCGTAGTAGCCGAGATAGGCACTCTGGAAGGCACCGCCGACGATCTCGTTCAGGTTGACCACCCCGACGATGCCGCCCGATGCCGTTTCCCGCGCCACCAGCCCGACCATCGGGCCGGTGAGTTGCCGATGGAGCCACGCATCGAAGCCAGCCTGATCGGTGAAAGGGGCCACCCAGGGGGCATGGTAGCCCCGGCTCTCGCGATTGGCCGCGATCAGGGCTGGGGCATCGGCGGGGCGGGCAGGGCGGAGCGTGACCTTGGGCATGACGATCCTCGGCATGAGATTGGAAAGCCGGCTTCAACCCTTCGTGCGGCCCTGCCAAGCCATGGCTCGCCGAGGGGCGCCCGACCAGGGATTTCTTGCCACGGCGGGCGCGCGCCTCTATATCCCGCACCGCCGGCGAGGGGTGCTCCCCGCCGGCAAATCCGCACGCGGCGCGCCCTTCCGCCTATCGGCGCAAGGTCCGGTCCCCTGAGGGGGGTTCGGCGCCGCGGAGGTTGAACCGGACGCGAATCGAAGGAAGGACCGCCGCCATGGCGATGCCCGAAGTTTCCCTGCGCCAGCTGCTTGAGGCCGGTGTACATTTCGGCCACCACACCCGCCGCTGGAACCCCCGCATGGCGCCGTACATCTTCGGCGTGCGCAACCAGGTGCACATCCTGGACCTGCAGCAGACCGTGCCGATGCTGGACCGCGCGCTGCGCACCATCCGTGATGTGGTGGCCGGTGGCGGCCGCGTGCTCTTCGTGGGCACCAAGAAGTCGGCGGCCGAGTATGTCGCCGAGGCGGCGACCCGCTGCGGCCAGTACTACGTCAACCATCGTTGGCTCGGCGGCATGCTGACCAACTGGAAGACCATCACTGGCTCCATCAAGCGCCTGAAGCAGATGGATGAGCAGCTCGGCGGCAACACCCAGGGCCTCACCAAGAAGGAGGTCCTGATGCTGACCCGCGAGCGCGAGAAGCTTGACCGCGCGCTGGGCGGCATCCGCGAGATGGGTGGCCTGCCGGACATCCTCTTCGTGATCGACGTGGTGAAGGAGCGCCTGGCGGTCGAGGAGGCCAACAAGCTCGGCATCCCGGTCGTGGCCGTGGTCGACTCCAACGCTGATCCCTCGGGCGTGGCTTTCCCGATCCCGGGTAATGACGACGCCATCCGCGCCATCAACCTGTACTGCGACCTGGTGGCCGGCGCCGTGTTCGACGGCATCAGCGCCGAGCTGCAGGCCTCCGGCGTCGACATCGGCGCGGCCGAGGACCTGACGGGCGAGGACCTGCCGGCCGTCGAGGGCGTCGATGAGAGCAGCCTGGCCGGTGCGGTGGCCGAGGGTGAGGCTCTGGTCGGCGGGCCGGATGCCCCTGCTGCTCCCACCGCGCAGCAGTCCTGAAGCCGAGTCGTCACACAGGAGCATACCCATGGCTGAGATTACCGCCGCGATGGTCCGCGACCTGCGCGAGAAGACCGGCGCGGGCATGATGGACTGCAAGAAGGCCCTGGTGGAGAACAACGGCGACGCTGAGGCCGCGATCGACTGGCTGCGCAAGAAGGGCCTCGCCGCCGCCGCCAAGAAGTCCGGCCGCGTGGCGGCCGAGGGGCTGATCGGCACCGCCACCGGTCCGCAGGTGGGCGGCATGGTCGAGATCAATGCCGAGACCGACTTCGTGGCCCGCAACGAGCAGTTCCAGAACTTCGTCGCCGAGGTGGCGGGGCTGGTCCTCTCGGTGGGCGATGACGTCGAGAAGCTGAAGGCGGCCACCTATCCCGGCACCGGCCACTCGGTGCAGGACGAGCTGACCCGTCTGATCGCCACCATCGGCGAGAACATGACCATCCGCCGCGCCAAGCGGTTCCAGGTCTCCTCCGGCACCGTCGCCAGCTACGTGCATTCGGCCGTGCGGCCGGGCCTGGGCAAGATCGGCGTGCTGGTCGCCCTGGAGGCGCCCACGGAGATCGAGGCGCTGGAGACGCTCGGCCGGCAGATCGGCATGCATGTCGCCGCCACCCGCCCCGAGGCGCTGGAGGTCGGCTCGGTCGATCCCTCCGCCCTGGAGCGCGAGAAGGCCGTGCTGACCGAGCAGGCCCGCGCCTCCGGCAAGCCCGAGGCCATCATCGAAAAGATGGTCGAGGGCCGGGTCCGCAAGTACTACGAGGAAGTGGTGCTGCTGGAGCAGGTCTGGGTGCATGACGGCGAGAGCCGCGTGAAGGCCGTGGTGCAGAAGGCCGGCGCCAAGCTGGTCGGCTTCACTCGCTTCCAGCTGGGTGAGGGCATCGAGAAGCAGGCCACCGACTTCGCTGCCGAAGTCGCCGCTGCCGCCGGAACGCCCTGATCCGTTGCTGCTGAACGGGTGGCCGCCTCGTGTGGCCACCCGAAGCGGGTGCCATTCGCGCGGGCGGGGGCGCCTGTTGCCACAGGATCGGGCCGACAACTGCGTCGTGGCCTTGTCCTGCTTGAGGCCGGCCCGTATCGTGCCTCGCCCTGACGCTTCCTGCCGCTGGAATCCGTTACCCATGCCCACCCCGATCTACAAGCGCGCCCTGCTCAAGCTCTCGGGGGAGGCGCTGATGGGCGAGCGTGACTACGGGCTGGACACCGGAACCGTCCGTGCCATCGCCCAGGACATCAAGGGCGTGGCGGAACTCGGCGTCGAGGTCTGCGTCGTCGTGGGTGGTGGCAATATCTTCCGCGGGGTCGCCGGTGCCTCCGCCGGGATGGACCGCGCCCAGGCGGACAGCATGGGCATGCTGGCCACGGTGATGAACGCGCTCGCGCTGCAGAACGCGCTGGAGAAGCTGGGTGTGCCGACACGGGTGCAGTCGGCCATCCCGATGAGCAGCGTCTGCGAGCCCTTCATCCGTCGCCGCGCCCAGCGCCATATGGAGAAGGGGCGGGTGGTGATCTTCGCCGCCGGCTCCGGCAATCCGTTCTTCACCACCGACACCGCCGCGGCCCTTCGCGCCGCCGAGATGAATTGCGACGTGCTGCTGAAGGGCACCCAGGTGGACGGCGTCTATTCCGCCGACCCGCGCAAGAACCCGCAGGCCGAGCGCTATGTCACGCTCACCTACCTGGAGATGCTGGCGCGCGACCTCGCCGTGATGGACGCCGCCGCGATCAGCCTGGCGCGCGAGAACAAGCTGCCGATCATCGTCTTCAATATCCACGAGCCGGGCGCCTTCACCGCCGTGATGCAGGGCGAAGGCCGCTTCACCACGGTCGTGGATCAATAAGAAGGAAGCCCCGGTCATGGCCGCCCCAGCCGATCTGAACACGCTGAAACAGGACCTCTCGCGCCGCATGGACGGCGCGCTGGAGGCGCTGAAGAAGGAGTTCTCGGGTCTGCGCACCGGTCGCGCCTCGCCGGCGCTGCTGGAGCCGATCCGCGTCGAGGTCTATGGCGCCAACCAGCCGCTGGTGCAGGTGGCGAACATTTCCGTCTCCGGCCCCAGCATGCTCTCGGTGCAGGTCTGGGACCGCGGCGCCACCAAGGCGGTCGAGGTCGCCATCCGCGACTCCGGCCTGGGCCTGAACCCGCAGACCGAGGGTCAGGTGATCCGCGTGCCGCTGCCGCCGCTGACGCAGGAGCGCCGCAACGAGCTGGCCAAGCAGGCCGCGAAATATGCCGAGGCCGCCAAAGTAGCCGTGCGTGGCGTCCGACGCGACGGCATGGACCAGATCAAGGCCTGGGAGAAGAAGTCCGAAATCAGCAAGGACGATGCGAAGGACTGGTCCGACGAGGTGCAGAAGCTGACCGACCAGATGATCAAGCGGGTCGATGAGCTGCTCGCCGAGAAGGAAAAGGACATCAAGGCCGTCTGACACCTCCCATGAGCGCCGCGTCCCTGAACCAGCCCCTTGCGGCGCTGCCAGATCTGGCGGCCCCACCCGACGGGCCCCTCCATGTCGGCCTGATCATGGACGGTAATCGCCGCTGGGCCAAGGCGCGCGGCCTGCCGCGTGCCCTGGGCCATAAGGCCGGGGTGGAGGCCGTGCGCCGCGCCATCCAGGCCACGGCCGATGCCGGCATCGGCTGGCTGACCCTCTTCGCCTTCTCCTCGGAGAACTGGCGCCGTTCGGCCGATGAGGTGCGCGACCTCACCGGCCTGTTGCGCATCTATCTGCGCCGGGAGGTCAGTGCGCTTGCCAAGAACGGCGTGCGGCTGCGCGTCATCGGCGAGCGCGAGCGCTTCGGCCCGGAGACAGTCGCCGCCATCGAGGCAGCCGAGCGCGCGACCGCCCACAACACCAAGCTGAACCTGACCGTGGCGCTTTCCTACGGCGCCCGGGCCGAGATCGCCGCCGCCGCGCGCGCCGTGGCGATGGAGGTGGCAGCCGGGCGGCTCGACCCCGCCGCCATCAACGAGGAGATACTGGCCCGCCATCTGGCGACGGACGGGATGCCGGAGCCGGATCTCATCATCCGCACCTCCGGCGAGCAGCGCCTGTCCAACTTCCTGCTCTGGCAGGCCGCCTATGCCGAATTCGTCTTCCTGGACGTGCTCTGGCCCGATTTTGACGCCACCCATCTTGAGCAGGCGCTCACCGAGTTCCGCCGCCGCGTGCGCCGCTTCGGGGTGGGTAGCGGCTGATAATGGCGTCTTCCGGCCCTGATTCGGCCAAGCGATGGCGCGACCTGAAGAAGCGCGCCATCTCCGCCGCGGTGCTCGGCCCGGGCGCGCTGCTTTGCGCTTGGCTGGGCGCCATGCCCTGGACGGCCCTGATGGCGCTTGCCGTGGCGCTGCTCTGCTGGGAGTGGGTGCATCTTTGTGGCCTGCGTAGCCGGACCTGGCCGGGGATGGCGCTGCCCGTCGTGGTGCTGCTGGCCTGTGCCCTGGCGGTCTTCGGCCTGCCTCAGGCCGGTCTGGCCTGCCTGCTCATCGGCTTCGTGGCAACCTGGCTGGCGGTGCCCCGGCTGAGCCGCCGTGACGGGCCGCCGCCGCCTGCGACCTGGCTGGCGCTCGGCGTCCTGTATATTGGCATCGCCGGCATCGCCCTGATCGAGTTGCGCCACGACAACGAGGCAGGGCGGGGGAATATCCTGTTCCTCTTTTTCGTGGTCTGGGCCAGTGATATCGGGGCCTATATGGTCGGGCGCCTGTTCGGCGGGCCCAAGCTGGCGCCCGCGATCTCCCCGGGGAAGACCTGGTCGGGCGCCATCGGCGGCCTGCTCTGCACCATGGCCGTCGGCTGGATCGCGGCCGACTGGCTCGCCCCCGGCACGCCGTCCGTGGCCAAGGTGCTGGGTGTGGCCGCGGTGCTCGGCATCGCCACCCAATTGGGGGACCTGCTGGAGAGCGGGGTGAAGCGACACTTCAAGGTAAAGGACAGTTCCATGCTGATCCCGGGCCATGGTGGCCTCCTGGACCGTCTGGACGGGCTGATGGCCGCCGCACCAGTGGCGGCGCTGCTCGCCTTCGCCGTCGGCTATGGGGTGCCGTTGTGGCGATGAACCCGCGTCGCATCACCATACTGGGCAGCACCGGCTCGGTCGGTCGCAGCACGGTGGCCGTGCTGGAGGCCGCGCCGCCGGGCGCTTTCACCGTGGCGGCGCTGGTGGCGGGGCGCGATGCCGCCGCCCTGGCCGAGCAGGCGCTGCGCCTGCGGCCCGAGGTCGCCGTCCTTGCCGATGAAGCGGCCGCGCCCTTGCTGGCCGAGCGTCTGGAGGGTTCGGGCATCGCCTGGGCCTGTGGGCGGGATGCCGTGCTTGCCGCCGCGGCCATGCCGGCCGACTGGACCATGGCCGCCATTGTCGGTGCGGCGGGGCTGCAACCCACCCTCGCCGCACTGCGCAACGGCGGCACCCTGGCGCTCGCCAACAAGGAGGCGCTGGTCTGCGCCGGAGAGCTGGTGCTGCGGGCGGTACGCGAGGCCGGGGCGACCCTGCTGCCGGTGGATTCCGAGCACAACGCCATTTTCCAGACCCTGGACGCGCGTGACCCGGCGGCGGTGGAGCAGATCGTGCTGACCGCCTCCGGCGGCCCGTTCCGCGAGATGCCGCTGGAGCGCATGGCGCATGTCACGCCGGAGGAGGCGGTGCGCCACCCCGTCTGGTCCATGGGGGCCAAGATCAGCGTCGATTCCGCCACTATGATGAACAAGGGGCTGGAACTGATCGAAGCCGCGCGGCTCTTCCCGGTGCCGGAGCCCCGCATCGCCGTGCTGGTCCACCCGCAATCCGCCGTGCACGGACTGGTGCAATACGCCGATGGCTCGCTGCTGGCGCAACTCGGCACGCCGGACATGCGCACCCCGATCGCCCATGCCCTGGCCTGGCCGCGCCGCATGCCGGTCGCGTTGCCGCGGCTCGATCTCGCCGCGCTCGCCCGGCTCGAGTTCTTCGCCCCTGATACAAAGCGTTTCCCGGCCTTGCGGCTGGCGCGGGAAGCCTTGCGGGCGGGGGCAGGGGCCCCCACCATCTTGAATGCCGCGAACGAAGTCGCTGTGGGGCTCTTCCTGGAGCACCGGCTGGGCTTTCTCAACATCGCGGCCGTCGTCGAGGAGACGCTCACGGCGCTGGGCGCGCCCGCGATCCCCGATCTCGATGCCGTGCTGGCGCTGGATGGCGCCGCGCGGCAGGATGCCCTGGCCCGCGCGACGCGCCGCGCGGCCTGAACACCTCCCGCTCCCGCCTGCCCGCCGGGCAGGCCGGGCCCGGGGCAGGAGAACATGACCTTGGACCTCTTGCCTGAGCCCTTCCGCTCCATCATCGCCTTCGTCGTGGTGCTGGGCGTGCTCGTCTTCATCCACGAGCTGGGCCATTACTTGGCCGCGCGTTGGCGGGGCGTGCATGTCGAGGTGTTCTCCATCGGTTTCGGCAGGCGCATCCATAGCTGGGTGGACCGCCACGGCACGGAGTGGCGCATCGCCTGGCTGCCGCTCGGCGGCTTCGTGAAGCTGCACGGCCAGGAAGGCCTGACCGAGGCCGATCCCGCGGTGCGCGCCGCCTGGCGCGCCGGCCGCACCTTCCACGACAAGCCGGTGAAGGACCGCGCCATCGTCGTGGCTGCCGGGCCGATCGCCAATTTCCTGCTCGCCGCTGTGCTCTTCGCCGGGCTCTACATGACCATCGGCCAGCCGCAGCCGACCGCCACGGTGGGCGCGGTGGTGGCCGGCAGCGCCGCCGAGCGGGCCGGCCTGCAGCCTGGCGACCGCATCCTGAGCCTGGACGGCACCCTGGTGCAGCGCTTCGAGGAGATCCAGCGCCATATCCAGCCGCGCGGCGGCGAGCCGGTGCAGATCCGCGTCCGGCGGGGCGAGACGGAGGAGAATCTGCAGGCGACTCCCGAGCCGCGGGAGGCGAACGGCACCACCGTGGGCGTGCTCGGGATTTCCGGCGGGGCGCCGGAGTTCACCCGGCTGAATCCGGTCAGCGCCGTCTGGGCGGGCGTGGCGCAGACCGCCGACGTCACGGCGCAGACCCTGGCCGGGCTCTGGCAGATGATCTCCCGCCAGCGCGGCACGGAGGAGCTTGGCGGCCCGCTGCGCATCGCCCAACTCTCCGGGCAGGTGGCGCAGCTCGGCATCGCCAGCCTCGTCTCCTTCATGGCGGTGCTGTCGGTGAATCTGGCGTTGATCAATCTCTTCCCGATTCCGGTGCTGGATGGCGGCCACCTGCTGTTCTACGCGGCGGAGGCAATCCGCGGCCGCCCGCTGCCGGCACGCGCCATCGAATACGGCTTCCGCGCCGGATTCGCGCTGCTGCTGGCGCTGTTCATTTTCGCCACCTGGAACGATCTTTCGAGCCTGGGCGTGGTGCGCTGGGTCAGCGGACTCGGCGGCTGAGCCGCCGGGCACCGCGGCGCGGCTTCTGACGCCGCGCCCGCATCGCTTGCTAACATCCTGAAAAATTTCCTGATCCGCGATCAGGGCGCGCATCCCCTCGGGGGGTGGCGGGCGGCCGCGTTCCCGGCTAGTCTCCGCCGCCCGAAGCCCCGGTTGACGGGGTTCCAAGGCCTTTCTCCTGGCCCCCACAACCGGCCCCGGATCTGACCTTTGCACGCCACCCGCGCCCTTCTGCTCGCCGCCACCTGCCTCGTGCCCGTGCTGATGCCGCCCGAGGCTGTCGCCCAGCCGCGCAACCCGCCGCGGCGTGCCGCCCAGCCCGCGGGAGCGGTGATCAGCCAGATCGAGGTCCAGGGCAATCAGCGCATCGAGGCGGATACGGTCCGCTCCTACATGCTGCTGCAGCCTGGGGACGTGTATGACGAGGCCCAGGCGGACCGCAGCCTGCGCACCCTCTTTGCCACCGGCCTGTTCAAGGACGTGCGGATCAGCCGCCAGGGCGACCGGGTGATCGTGCAGGTGCAGGAGAATCCGCTCGTCAATCAGGTGGCTTTCGAGGGGAACAGCAAGCTCTCCGACGAGACGCTGCGGGCCGTGGTGCAGCTTCGTCCGCGCGCCGTCTTCACTCCCGCCGCCGCGCAGGCCGACCGGCAGCATCTGCTGGAACTCTATGCCCGCCGCGGCCGCTTCGCCGCGCGCGTCGAGCCTAAGATCATCGAGCGCGATCAGAACCGGGTGGACGTGGTCTTCGAGATCACCGAGGGGGAGGCGGCGCTGATCGGCCGCATCAACTTCGTCGGCAACGAGTCCTTCTCCGACAGCCGGCTGAAGGAGGTCGTCGCCTCCAAGGAGTCCGCCTGGTATCGCCCCTTCAGCTCATCCGACACCTATGAGCCGGAGCGGCTGAACTTCGACCGCGAGCTGCTGCGCCGCTTCTACCAGCGCCAGGGCTATGCCGATGTCAGCGTCACCGGCGCGACCGCCGAGCTGGCCCCGGACGGCAGCGGCTTCTTCGTCACCTACACCATCAACGAGGGCCCGCGGTATCGCGTCGGGGACGTGAAGATCACCTCCAGCCTGCGCAATGTCGGCCCCGAGCGGCTGCAGCGCGTACTGGAGATCGAACCGGGCGACTGGTTCGATGGCGACGCGGTCGAGCGCATGAGCGAGGCGCTGACCGACGAGGCCAACCTCGCCGGCGCCCCCTTCGTCGAGGTCGAGCCGAAGATCAACCGCGACCGCGAGAGCCGGAAGGTGGACATCACCTTCGATGTGCACGAGGGGCAGCGCGCCTATGTCGAGCGGATCGACATCACCGGCAATACCCGCACCCAGGACCGCGTGATCCGGCGCGAGTTCCGCCTGGCCGAGGGCGATGCCTTCAATGCCGCGCAGGTCCGCCGCTCCCGTCAGCGCATCCGCGACCTCGGCTTCTTTAATGAAGTCCAGATCAATCCCGTGCCCGGCTCGACGCCGGACCGGGTGGTGCTGGACACCAACGTCTCCGAGCGCGCCACCGGCGAGATCTCGCTCGGCGGCGGCTACTCGACGGACGCCGGCGCCCTGGCCGATTTCGGCCTGCGCGAGCGCAACATCCTCGGCACCGGCATCGACGCCCGGCTGAACACCACCATCGCGCAGCGCCGCAGCCAGGTGGACATCTCGGTCACCGATCCAGCCTTCCTCGACCGCAACCTCTCGGTCGGCGCCGACGTGTTCTACATCGTGCGCGACCTGACCGACTATTCCGGCTACGAGGAACGCCGTGCCGGCTTCAGCTTGCGCGCCGGCTACGAGTTCAACGAGCGTCTGCGCCAGTCCTGGGCCTATACCCTCTCGCGCCGCAACGTCTTCAACGTCGATAACGACGCCAGCATCTACATCCAAGAGCAGAAGGGCGTGACGGTGCTGTCGCAGATCGGCCAGACGCTGACCTACGACACGCGCGACTCCCGCCTGGACCCGCATGATGGCTATGTGCTGCGCCTGGGCACCGACCTCGCCGGTCTTGGTGGCGATGTGAACTATGTTCGCGTGCGGTTGGACGGCACCTACTACATTCCCTTCGAGCGCTGGCTGGGCAATCCGGACTACGTGCTGGCCATCTCGGCCGGTGTGGGCCACCTGGCGAGCTACGGGGGCAAGCAGGAGCGGATCATCGACCGCTTCTTCCTGGGCGGCGAGAACCTGCGTGGCTTCGCGGTGGCCGGCGCCGGCCCGCATGACATCGGCACCGGGGACTCCCTGGGCGGCCGCACCATCTGGACCCAGAGCACCGAGATGCGCTTCCCGCTGCCGGGGGTTCCGTCGGAGCTCGGCCTGCTGGGCCGCGCCTTCGTCGATGTTGGCTCGCTCACCGGCATCGATTCGGCCCCCAACATCGAGGACGATGCCTCGCCGCGTGTCGGCGCCGGTGTCGGCATTTCCTGGCGCAGCCCGTTCGGCCTGATCAACATCGATGTGGCCCAGGCCGTGGTGAAGAATTCCTACGACGACACGCAGGTCTTCCGCTTCGGCTTCGGCACGCGCTTCTAAGTTTCGGTACGGAGTTTATCCATATGGCCCGACGCGCCACCACCGCGCTTGCGGCGGCCCTGCTGTCCTCCACGCTGCTCTCCGGCGGCGTGGCACTGGCGCAGCAGCAACAGGAATGGTTCGTTCCCAATCAGCAGCAGCAGCAGCGCCCGGCGCAGCAGCCGCAGCGGCAGGCCCCACAGCGCCAGGCGCCGCAGCGCGCGGTGCAGCCAAACCCCGCGCCGCTGCCTCCCGGCGAGCAACCGCCTGCCGCCGTCATCGGCATCGTCGACGTGCCGGAGGTGCAGCGCAACTCCACCGCCTTCAACATGGTGCGGGAGGAAATCGAGAAGCGGCGCCAGAAGCTGAACGACGACCTGCAGCGGGAGCAGGCGCACTGGCGCGAGGAGCAGCAGGCCCTCGCCAACCAGCGCAGCAGCCTCTCGCCCGAGGATCTGCGTAGCAAGGAGCGTGATCTGCAGGAGCGGGTGACCGATGCCCAGCGCGTCTTCCGCGACCGCTCGCGCAGCATCGAGCAGGCGGCGCAGCAGGCGCTGCAGGAGATCGAGCAGGCGCTGGCGCTGGTGATCCGGCAGGTGGCAGCCAGCCGCAAGGTGAATCTCGTGCTACCCCGCCCGATGGTGATCTACAACGAGCCCCCCTTCGATCTCTCTCAGGAAGTCTCGACGCAGCTCAACAAGGTGCTGAAGGCTGTCAAGGTGGCGCCCGAGGAGGACCCGACGCCGGCCGCCAGCCGTCCCGCCAGCTCCCAGGGCCAGCAGCAGAAGCGGAACTGAGCCGGTGGCCGCCGATCCACGCTTCCATCCGGCGGCGGGCCCGTTCCCGCTCGCGCGGGTGGCCGAGGCTGGAGCGGCGCAGTTCAGCGGCGAGGCCGGGCGCAGCTTTCGGGACGTGGCGCCGCTGGATGCGGCCGGGCCGGAGGAAGTCGCCTTTCTCGATGGCCGTCGTAACCTGACGGCGCTGCGCGCCAGCCGAGCCGGCGCTGTGGTGCTGCGCGCCGAGTTCGCGGCGGCGGTGCCGGAGGGCTGTGTGGCGCTGGTGAGCCCGGCGCCGCATCTGGCCTTCGCGCGCATCGCGGCGCTGTTCCACCCGGCTCTTGTGCCCGTGGCCGGTATCCACCCGACCGCCAGTGTGGCGGCCGACGCGGTCCTGGGCGAGGGGTCCGAGGTCGGCCCCTATGCCGTGATCGGGGCAGGCGCCGTGCTGGGTGCGCGCGCCTATGTCGGCCCGCATGCCGTAATCGGGCCGGGCTGCGTCTTCGGCGACGATGCCCGCATCCATGCCCATGCCAGCGCGATCTGCTGCCTGGCCGGGCACCGCGTCACGCTGCACCATGGCGCACGCGTCGGGCAGGAGGGTTTCGGCTTCACGCCGACCCCAGAGGGCCGCTTTGTCACGATTCCGCAGCTCGGACGGGTGGTCCTGGGCGACGAGGTCGAGATCGGTGCGAATGCCTGTGTCGATCGTGGCGCCCTGGGCGACACGGTGCTGGGCCCTGGCACCCGGCTCGACAACCTAGTGCAGATCGGCCACAACGTGACCACCGGCCGCGGCTGCGTCATCGTTGCCCAGGTGGGCATCTCCGGCTCGACGCGGCTCGGCGACTACGTGACCATCGCGGGGCAGGCGGGGCTGACCGGACACCTGAACATCGGCGACCGGGCGCGGATCGGCGCCCAGGCCGGCGTGCAGGGCGACATTCCCCCCGGCCAGGATGTGACGGGGTCGCCGGCCATGCCGGTGAAGGATGCCTTGCGAGCGGCGCTCTACCTGCGGAAAGTGGGCGCCCGCCGAACGCCGGGCGCCGAGGCCGCGCGAGGCGCCGCAGATCAGAAGGAGCCGCCCCAGGGGCGGCCGGGACAGACGGACTAAACACGCATGGACCAGCAAGAACAGACCGGCTCCGAGCCGGCGGTGAAGCAAGCCCTGGAGGTCTGCGACATCGCCCGCATCATGCGGGCGATCCCGCACCGCTATCCGTTCCTGATGGTCGACCGCGTGGTCGATATGGCGCTCGGCGAGAGCGCCGTCGGCATCAAGAATGTCACGATCAACGAGAATTTCTTCCAGGGGCATTTCCCGGCGCATCCGGTGATGCCGGGCGTGCTGATCATCGAAGCCATGGCGCAGACCGCCGCCGTGCTGGTGGTCGAGACGCTGGGGCCGAGCGCGCAGGGCAAGCTGGTCTATTTCATGAGTGTCGAGAATGCCAAGTTCCGCCGCCCCGTGGGGCCGGGGGACCAGCTGCGCATCCATATCCAGAAGGAGCGCGCGCGTGGCAATGTCTGGAAGTTCAATGCCGTGGCCCGGGTCGACGGCACTGTCGTGGCCGAGGCCAGCTACGCCGCGATGATCCTGGACCGCTGAGTGGATGCCTGAGAGCGTGACGCAGACAGACCGCGGAATCCACCCCTCCGCCGAGATCCATCCCACGGCCATCGTCGCTCCCGGCGCCGCCCTCGGCGCCGGCTGCCGCATCGGGCCTTTCTGCATCATTGGTGCCGAGGCCAGGCTGGGGGAAGGCGTGGTGCTCGACTCCCATGTCTCGATCGACGGCCATGCCGAGATCGGCGACGGCGTGCGGGTCAGCCCCTTCGCCACCATCGGCCATGCGCCGCAGGACCTGAAGTACAAGGGCCAGCCGAGCCGGGTGGTGATCGGCGCGCGCACCATGATCCGCGAGCATGCGACCATCCATCGCGGCAGTGTCGGCGGCCATGGCGTGACCACGGTGGGCCCGGACTGCCTGATCATGGTCAATGCCCATATCGGGCATGACTGCACGCTGGATCATCACGTGATCCTGGCGAACAACGTCATGCTCGGCGGCCATGTGGAGATCGCCGACACGGTCTTCGTCGGCGGCGGCGCGGCCATCCACCAGTTCGTCCGCATCGGGCGGCAGGTGGTAGTGGGCGGTATGAGCGGGGTGGAAGCGGACATCATCCCCTTCGGTGCCGTCATGGGCAACCGCGCCCGGCTGACCGGGCTGAACCTGATCGGCCTGAAGCGCCGCGGCTTCCCGCGCAGTCAGATCCATACGCTGCGCGCCGCCTACCGCAGCCTGTTCCGCACGCCGGGCGTGTTCCAGGACCGGGTGCAGGCCACCGAGGCCGCCTTCGGCGAGGACGCCGTGGTGCGCGAGATCCTGGCCTTCGTCCGCGCCGACAGCCATCGCGGCCTGTGCCGTGCCGGCCGCGAGCTGCTGGAAGACGAGGACGCCGAGGCCGAGGTCTGAGCCCATGCCCGCGCCGCTCGGCATGATCGTCGGCGGCGGGCTGCTGCCGCAACGCGCCGCCGCGGCTGCCGCGGCGGCCGGCCGCACCCCGCATGTCGTAGTGCTGGAGGGTTTCGGCAACCCGGCCGACTATGCCGCCTACCCGCATATCGTCTGCCGGCTCGGTGCCGGCGGGCGCATGCTGGACTGGCTGCGCGGCCTTGGGGTGCGCGACTTGGTGCTGGCCGGCAGGGTGACCCGCCCCAGCTTCCTTGCCCTGCGCCCGGATGCCGGTGCCGCGCGCCTGCTGCCCAAGGTCGGCATGAAGGCTTTCGGGGGCGATGATTCCCTGCTTCAGGCCGTGCTGCGCGTGCTGCGCGAGGAGGGTTTCAACCCCCTGGCGGCGCAGGACGTACTGGCGGAGCTGCTGGTGCCCGAGGCCTGCGCGCTGACCACCGGCCTGCCGGATGAGGTAGCGCGGCAGGACATCCGCCGCGGCATTGCCGTCGTCCGCGCGCTCGGCGCCGTGGATGTCGGCCAGTGTGCCGTGGTGCAGCAGGGGCTGGTTCTGGCGGTGGAGGCGATCGAGGGCACCGATGCCATGCTCGCCCGCGCCGGGTCACTGCGGCGCGAGGGGCCGGGCGGCGTGCTGGTGAAGATCCTGAAGCCGGGGCAGGATCGCCGCGTCGATCTGCCCACCATCGGGCCGGACACCGTAACGGGCGCCGCCGCAGCTGGGTTGCGCGGCATCGCCATCGAGGCGAACGGCACCATCGTGCTGGACCGACAGACGACCGTCACGGCGGCCGAGGCGGCAGGGCTGTTCCTGATCGCCCTGGATCCGACCGCCCTGGCCTGGGCTGAACCGTAATTCTGACGGAGGAGAACCGCGCATGAGCAGCTTCCTGCACACCATGATCCGCGTCGGCAACCTGGAGCGCAGCGTCGATTTCTACACCCGCCTGCTGGGCATGAAGGAACTGCGCCGTAACGACGTCCCAGAGGGCAAGTACACGCTGGTCTTCGTCGGCTATGCGCCGGAGAGCAGCGGCGCCGGGGTGATCGAACTGACCTACAACTACGGCGTCGAGAAGTACGAGCTGGGCAATGCCTTCGGCCACCTCGCCATCGGCGTGCCCGATGTCTATGGCACCTGCGAGCGGCTGCGCGCCGAAGGCGCGAAGATCACGCGCGAGCCTGGCCCGGTGAAGTTCGGTACCACCGTCATCGCCTTCGTCGAGGACCCAGACGGCTACAAGATCGAGCTGATCGAGCGCAAGTCGGCCGAGGCCGGCACGCGCGGCTGAGCGACACGGCGCCGGGCAGGGACGGCGCTGCCACCTTCCGCGGCCGCGCGGCTGGCCCGGGCGCCTGCGGCGCTCAAGCTCTGCCCGCCGGGCCCGGCAGTGGCAGGAGCGGCCCTGCGTCGCGCCGTGTGCCGGCTCAGCCGGCAGGGAGCACCATCAGAGGCGCCAGCGCGGCCCGCAGCGAGGGGGGCACCGGGCGGATCTGGCTCTGCGTGGCGGCATCCACATGCACATGGACGAAATGGCCCTCCGCGCAGGCCGTGTCCTGGCCCGGCCGGAAGAGGCCGATCTCGTAACGCA
Organism: Roseomonas sp.; assembly: GCA_035565935.1. Taxonomy (GTDB): domain Bacteria; phylum Pseudomonadota; class Alphaproteobacteria; order Acetobacterales; family Acetobacteraceae; genus Pseudoroseomonas. The sequence continues at coordinate 27,323 of DATMRU010000050.1, read as the reverse complement.
CCGAGCTGTTGCCGATATGGGCCACCCGCAGCCCGCCGGTGAGGATGTCCGGGAAATAGGCCGGGGCATGATGGCGGCAGAGCGTCTCGACCACCACGCCGACAACCTCGCCCTTGCGCATGTCGAGCCCGCCCGTCGCGTTCAGGAAATGTGCCACCAGCGTGTCGAAATAGGTGTAATAGACCGCGTTGTTGACGTGCGCGAAGCTGTCCTGGTCGCCCCAGCGGGTCGGAATCTCGAGAAAGAAGCGATAGTCGGCCCGGCGGGGGATGGTCTTGCCCATGGGGAGAGGGAACTCCTGCTGCTGCTGTGACGCTTTTCGCACGTGCGGCTGCAAAACAACGCCGCCAGTGTCGGCCGGGGCTTCGCCCGGAGGCCGCGCTTTTGTATAGGTTATGAATCCAGGGCGAACAGGGTGCCATCCGGCGGCAGGACCGCCAGGCCGGGCCCCTGTCGCGCCGGGAGCCCATCACGCCGCCCCCAGGCCAGGAACGTCACCGCAGCCGATGTCAGCCCCCGCAGCCACTCCCCGCCTTGAGCCATTCCGGCTGCGCGGCGCAAACTTCAACCTGCTTGTGCTCCGGCTGCTCGACCCGCGGCCGGACGTGATCATCCCCGCCTTGGCCGACCAGTTCCGCCGCGCCCCGGGCTTCCTGCGCTTCGCGCCGCTGGTGCTGGGCCTGGACGACCTCGCCGTGGGGCCGCAGGAGGTCGATTTCGCCGCCCTCGCCGCCGAGCTGCGGCGGATCGAGATCACCCCGATCGGCACGGTGGGCGGCACGCCGGAAATGCGCGGCGCGGCCCAGGGGGCCGGCCTGCCGCCACTGAGGCCCGCCGCCGGCGGCAAGGAGGAGACGGTGCCGCTGCCCGCCCCGCCACCCGAGGCCGCGGCGCCGCAGGAGCCCGCCGCGCCGCCGCTGCCCCCCGGCACCGCGCGGCCCACCATGGTGGTCGACCACGCCGTGCGCGCCGGGCAGCGCGTCTGGGCGCAGGGCGCGGACCTGATCGTCAATGGCACCGTCAATCCGGGCGCCGAGGTGATCGCGGACGGCAATCTCCATGTCTATGGCACGCTGCGCGGCCGCGCCATCGCAGGCGGTGCCGACAACACGGAGGCGCGTATCTTCGCGCTGAATTTCGACCCGGAACTGGTATCCATCGCGGGCTATTACGCGGTCCGGGAAGGCCTTACGGACGCCCCGATCGGCAAGGCCGTGCAGGTGCGGCTGATTGGCGAGAACATGCGATTCGACCGGCTGGGCTGAGACTGAGCGCCCGCCGGCACAAAGGAGAGACTCATGGCGCAAGTGATCGTGGTGACGTCCGGCAAGGGAGGGGTCGGCAAGACCACAAGCTCCGCCGCCTTCGCCACCGGTCTCGCTCAGAGCGGCAAGAAGACGGTGGTGATCGACTTCGACGTCGGGCTGCGCAACCTCGACCTGATCATGGGGGTCGAGCGCCGCGTGGTGTTCGACATCGTCAACGTCATCACCGGTGAGGCGAAGCTCAACCAGGCGCTGATCCGCGACAAGCGGGTGGACACGCTCTCCATCCTCCCCGCCAGTCAGACGCGCGACAAGGACGCGCTGACCAAGGATGGCGTCGCCACGATCATCGAGGAACTGTCGAAGGACTTCGACTACGTCGTCTGCGACAGCCCGGCCGGCATCGAGAAGGGCGCTCTGCTGTCCCTCTACTTCGCCGACCAGGCGATCATCGTCACCAACCCCGAAGTCTCCTCCGTGCGCGACAGCGACCGCATCCTCGGCGTGCTGCAGTCAAAGTCGAAGCGCGCGGAGGAGAAGCGGGACCCGGTGAAGGAGCACCTGATCGTCACCCGCTACGATCCAAGTCGCGTCGAGAAGGGCGAGATGCTCAAGCTCGAGGACATCCGCGAGATCCTGGCCATCCCGCTGCTGGGCGTCATCCCCGAGAGCGAGAGCGTGCTGAAGGCCTCGAACACCGGCAATCCGGTGATTTTGGACGAGGCATCGAATGCCGGCCTGGCCTACAAGGACGCCGTTGCCCGCTTCCTCGGCGAGAACCGGCCGCACCGTTTCATTGAGCCGGAGAAGAGGGGCTTCCTGTCGCGCCTGTTCGGGGGGAGGGCCGCATGAGTTGGCTCGACGTCTTTCGCAGCAATCGCAAGCCGCCGCCAAGCGCGGGCGCAGCCAAGGAGCGCCTGCAGATCGTTCTGGCCCATGAGCGCATCAGTCGAACCGGCACCGACTTCCTGCCCAGGCTGCAGCGCGAGCTGATCGAGGTGGTGGCGCGCTATGTCTCCATAGACCCGAAGGCGGTGAACGTCTCGCTCGACCGGGGTGGCGACATGAGCACGCTGGCCATCGAGGTCGAATTGCCGGGCCCGGAGAAGGTCGTCATCAAGCCGGAGATCAAGGGCGACGCCAGCCCGGCCTGAACCGGCCGGGCGAGCCCCTGGCCAGCGGCCGGTCGCGATGTAGGCCTTGTCGTAAGGGTAAGTCCGCGCTGCGGGCCCAGCGGCAGCGCGCGAACCGGCTTGGGTCGGACTGACGGGGTGGCCAGCCGGAGGTTCCTCAGCTCTCCTGCCCCGCAATCAGGAACTGCGCGCCGCCAGCAATGGCGGCGCCTGTGTTTCAGCGGCCCGCCAGCTCCGTCTCCAGCGCCTTGATCTTGGCGGTCAGCGACTGCCGCAGGGACGCCGCGGCATGCGGCTTCAGCGCCGCCAGCGCCTCCTTGAGGTCGCGCAGCTGGCGCTTTTTCTCCTCCAGGGAGCGGGAGATCGGGCGATTGCCGGAAAGCTGGCCGTCAAAGGCACGCATGGTCACAAGTTCCTTCGGATACTCCGCCGGACGCAGGACGCGCCCGGCAGGAATTAGAGGATGGAGAGGGCTCAGAGGCCGTTCAGCTTGCGCAAAAGACTGAGGAGGGTGGCGCGCTCGAGTTCCGTCAACGGCTCGGCCATGCGGCACTCATGCTCATCCACGCAGAGCTTGAGCGAGGGCAACAGGGCCGCCCCTTCGGGGCTTAGCCGCAGCGTCTGCACGCGGCGGTCGCCGCTGACTCCCTGGCGCTCGACCAGGCCGCGCTCGGTGAGGCGCTGCATGGTCGGGCTGAGGGTGGACTTATCGAGCGCCGCCGCCTGGGCGAGCTGGCCCAGAGTGATGCCAGGATTGGCTTCCACCAGGCAAAGCAGGGCGAACTCGCTGGCGGTGATGCCGGAGCCGGTGGTCGCCTCGGCGAAGCTCGTCTGCATGCGGCTATAGGCGCGGCGCAGCAAATGACCCAGCAGCCCCGGCAGGGGGCCAAGGTCGATCGGCTCCTGCCTTGCCCGCATCGCATCCATGGTGCCAGCCTAGCGCATCGCGCCCCGGCAAGGAACTATGCTGCCATGCGCCGCCGCAAAGCCGGCAGCCCGGCCGGGGCGCTGGCTCAGTACTCGAACTCGTAGGACAGGCCTACGCGCTCACCCTCCTCGCCGCCGGTGCTGCTTTCCAGTTTCAGCCGCGGCGTCAACTCCACATCCACGCCGACGCGCGGTCCGCCCTTGGTACCCTGCTCCACACCGACATAGACGCCCTGGCCAACATAGCCGCCCGCCTCCAACGAGGCGTTGCCGATGCCGTCGCTGTTGTTGCTTTTCGAACCGCTCTCGCTGCCGGTGCTGCCGACCCCGAGCCGATCCAGCCCGAGCCGGTCGGCGATCCGGCCGAAGAAGCCCCGCGAGCCCCCGGGCCCCACCCCGGCCAGGCTGGCGGCGCCGCCCGCGAGTTGCGCGATCTCGAAGGGCGAGAGCTTATCCAGCGGTCGGTTGAACAGCAGCCGAGCGAGGACCTCGTCCTGTGGCAACTCGGGCGAGGAGCTGAAGGTGATCTTCGGATCATTCGCCGGCCCGGTGATCGAGATGGTGATGCTCAAGGACTGGGCCGTGGTGGTGGCGGTAAAGTCGAGCCGCGGGGTCAGCTCGCCGTCGAAGGTCAGATGGCCCTCGCTGAAGGCGATCCGCCGGTCGAGCAGCTGGAAGGTGCCGCGCCGCAGGTCGAAGCTGCCCTCCGGTTGCGGGGCGGCGGCGGTGCCGCCGATATGCAGGTTGCCGCCCAGTTCCGCATCCAGGCCGCGGCCGCGGACCAGGATGGACTGGGGCGCCTCCACCTTCACGTCCAGCGCGATGGCCGGGGCGGCGGGTCCGGGGGCGGGCGGTGGGGGTGCGGCGGCGCCGCGCTCGCGCACATTGCCCAGTGTCGGCACGCCGCCGCCGGGCAGGCTCTGCGGGATGTTGATCGCGACCCGTTGCAGCCGCACGGTGCCGCCTAGTGCCGGGCTGGTCTGCAACGGCCCGGTAAAGCGCAGGTTGGCGTCCATCAGCGCGGTGACCAACTCGCTCTGCAGCGGCGTGGCGTTGCGCGCGGTGATGCTGATGTCCATGGGGATGCCGGGGGCGAACGGCTGCGCATTCCCCTGCAGGGCGATGCGGCCGCTGCCGGCGCGTGCCACAAGGTTCTCCAGCAGGATCTGGTCGCCCTGCGCGCGCACGCGCCCGTTGATGTTGGTCAGCCGCAGACCGTAGAGCGGGTTGCGCACCTCGCCATTGACGAGCGTGGCCGCGCCGTTCAGCGCGGGCGCGCCCAGCGTGCCGGAGGCGCCGCCGTCGATGTTGATACGGCCGGCGACCTGGTTGGCGCTGCCGCCCAGGGTGGGCGCCGCCAGCGGCTGGAGGTTCGCCTGTCCGGTGACGCGGGCGGAGAGCGGCGCATCGGCTCCGGGCCCCTGCGGCAGATTGGCCTCGGCATCCAGCGTGATGACATTGCCCATCCGCAGCGCGGCATTGGCGCGCATCGCGCCGCTGCCGGCCCGGTGCGCCTCGACGCGCAGCGTGGCCGCCGGCCAGCCGGCCGCCCAGTCGGCGCTGGTGCGCAGGCCGGTGCCGTTCAGCGTCGCGCTCACCTCCGGCGCCGAAACGGGGCCGGTGATCCGGGCCTCCCCCACCACGGTGCCGGAGAGCGGCGGCTGGGGCGCGAACATGTTCACCACCGAGGCGGGCAGGGCGGCCAGGGCCACGCGGATATCCGCCGTATCCGGTCCCCAGCGGCCGCTGACGGTGAAATTGCCCGCCGGCTGTGCCGCGAGCCGCATTCCCGGGATCTCGATGGCGCCGTTCGTCAGGCGCCGGATGGTGGTGGGCGCCGCCAGCCGGACACCCATCTCGCCCTGGCTGGCATTGAAGGCGGCGATGTCCAGCCGCATGCCCTGGTCATTCTGGGCGAAGCGGCCATTCCCCTGCACCTTCGCCTGCGGCAGATCGGCCTTGATGTTCCAGTCGAGCCCCGCATTGCTGCCCTGGGCATTGGCATCGAAGGCATAGGTCTGCCCGGCGAACTGAAGCCGCCGCGTGCCGGCATGGGCGTCGATCAGCTGCTGCCCCTCGGGGGAGGTCGCCAGCTTCGCCTCGGCCCGCAGCCCGCCGGCGATGGGCTGGCCGATCAGGTTGGACAGCGGCGCCAGATTCTCCGCCACGAGATTGAGATTGCCGTCGAAACGGGTGGTCGCGGTGTTGAACACGCCATCGACCGTGGCCTGCGCCGGGCCGAAATTCGCCTGCCCCTCGGCCAGCCGCACGAGGTCGCCATCGCGCGCCGCGCGCAGCGCGACCGAGACAGGCTGGCCCTCCGCCTGCGCCGTCAGGCGCAGGGTGCCGGCCATGCCGCTGACTGAGGGCATCTCGGCCGCCAGGTCGATCGCCTTGATCTCGCGGCCGGCGGCGACGATGCCGGGGCTCTGCGCGTGCACGGCGATGGCCGGGTCGGTGGCCGGGCCCGTGACATGCGCTTCCACCGTCGCCGGGCCGGATAGCTCGGGACGGACCGCCTTGAGGTCCGGCATGGTCAGTTTCGCGGTCAGGTCGAGCTGATCCCAGCCGGTGCCGCTGGCCTCCAGGGTGGCGCCCCGGCCGCGCACGGCGAGCGAATCGATGCGGAAGGCGGTGCCGGCATATTCGGCCACCGGCTCCGGCCCCAGCACGCCGGCGAGCGGATCGGGGCCGGTCAGGCCATGCGGCCGCAGCGTCGCCTGGATCTGCTCACCATTGGTCACGCGGGCGTTCAGGTCGATGCTGTCCCAGCCGACGATCTGCGGCACCAGCGCGCCCAGCGCCGCGGAGGAGGCGACATGCGCCTCGGCCTCCAGCAGGTCCAGATTGCCATGTGCGGTCACCTCGCCGGCGGGGGCAGTGAGGCGAAGCGCGTTCACCACCGGCTTCCCGCCGGCCAGCAGGCCGCCATCGATCGCGAAATCGACCTTGGCCACCGGCGGCGGGGCGAGGCTGGTCGGTGCGTCGAGATGGCCCTGCAGCACCAGGGAACCGCTACCATCGGGCGCCATGCCGAGCCGGCCATTGGCCTGGAAGCCAGCCTGGCCGCCGAAGTCGGCGCTGGCCGTCAGGTCGGCGCCGGAGGCAGGGCCGTCCAGCTTCAGCGAGAGCTGCGCCGGAGCGTCTGGAATTCCCAGCGCGGTGGCGAGCACGCCGCGCGGCGGCTCCTGCGCCTGGAGATCGACCAGCAGCCGGTCCTTCGGGTCCATTCGGAGCTTCAGGGCGAGCTGCCCCTCCGCCTCCAATCGCTGCACGGCAAGATCGGCGTTCAACACCGCATCGGCCAGGCTCGCATTTCCGTTCAGCGACAGCGCAAAACCGGGGGCGGGCCCATGCTCCTCCACGGTGGCGGCGACCAGCTCGCGCGGCACCTCGATGCGGGCCACCGCCAGCTTCTCGACATGGATGTCCACCGGCAGGTCGGGCAGGCTCGGCAGCAGCGACTGATTCTGCTGGTCGGGCGGCGGCGGAGGCGGCTCCGCGCTGCTTTCGGGGAGGCGCAGCAGCGCTATGCGGGCGGCCGTCAGCTCCGAGATGCGCAGATCCCGGCTCAGCAGGGCCATCAGCCCGAAGTTGAGCCGCACATCGTCCAGTTCCAGCCAGGGCCCCTTGGCGTCGGCCATGGTCAGGCGGGTGAAGCTGATGGCGCCGGGAACCGGCCGTAGCCCCTCGATCTGCAGGCCGGGAACGAAGCGTTGCAACAGGCTGACCACCATGCGCCCGGCGGCGCCGGAGATCAGTCCCGGCTCCGGCGCCGGTGTCGCTTCGGCGGCCGGGCTCTTGTCATTCGACTGTGCCCCAGCGGTCAGCAACGGCAGGGCGAGCCCCAGGACCAGGGCAAGCGGGAGGAACCAGCGCAAGCGGCGTCGCATCAGAAGGCCTGCCCTATGCCGACGTAGAAGCCAAAGGCGGCATCGCCGCGCTCCTTGTTGAGCGGCACCGCGAAATCGGCGCGGAGCGGGCCGATGCCGGTCAGGTAACGGACACCCAGGCCGGCGCCGACCTTGAGGTTGCTGAAGTCGGGAGTCGGGTCCTCCGTCACCGCGCCCGCATCCACGAAGGCCACCATGCCCCAGGGGCCACTCACCCGCTGACGCAGTTCGACCGTGCCTTCCACCAGGGAAAGGCCGCCCGCCGGCTCGTCCCGCGCGGTGCGCGGACCGATGGACTGGTAGTCATAGCCACGCACCGAGCCGCCGCCGCCAGCATAGAAGCGCTTGTCGGGCGGCACGCCGCCGAAGGACGCACCGACGATGCTCCCCACCACGCCGCGCAGCGCCAGGATGCTGCCCTTATCGTCGGTGAAGTCGTAATAGGTGCTGACCTCGCCGCGCAACCGGGTGAACACATTGCCCTCGCCCAGACTGTAGATCGGGTTGACCAGGACGGAGGCGCGCAGGCCCCGGCTGGGGTTCAGCGGGTTGTCCACGTCGCTCCAGCGGAGCTGCCCGAGCAGGCCGAACAGTTGGTAGTTGGTCGTGACGTCGTCCTGGGTCACGCGGCTGAACTCGATCTGCGGCCCCAGGGTGAAGGTCAACCGCTCCGAGACTTTCCGCTCTACCAGGGCGTCAAAGGTGAAGGCGTCGCGGTCATAGGCGTCGAGCCGCTCGCGGATCCCGGCGACCGCGAGGGTCAGCGTCTGGTTGCGGCCGGCGAACCAGGGCGTGCGCAGGCTGGCCCCGATGCGGCCGCCCGTTTCGCTGGTGTCGCCGGTGGTGCCGAGGCGGTTGACCTCCGCCTCCAGCCGCAGCCGCTCGGCGCCGCCGAACAGGTTGCGGTGCTCCCAGTAGGTGCTGAAGGTCGGGCCGTAGCGCGTCTCATAGGCAGCGCTGAAGCCGATGGCATGCAGCGGCCGCTCCAGCACGGTGAAGGCGAGGGGCAGCCGGCCTTCCTCGTTCAGCCGGTCGGCCGCCCGGGCCCGGACTGTGCTGAACACGCCGAGGCTGAGCAGATCCTGCCGGGTCTCCTCGATTTCCTTCTGGCTGTAGACCTTCCCCTCCAGCGGCTGCACCACGTTGCTGACCAGCTCGCTGTCAGTGCGTTTCTCGCCGGTGACGGTGGGCTGGGCGAACTGCGCACGGGGGCCTGGACTGACGGTGAAGGCCACCTGCATCGTGTGCGTGTCGTGGTCCACCGTGACGCGGCGGCTGATGTCCACGAAGGGATGCCCGGCATCCTTCAGGCGGGTGGCCATCTGGTTCTGCGCATCGAGGATCGGCTGGGCGCGGGCGGGGCCGCCCTTCTCCAGCCCGGTCTCCCCGGCATCGGCCAGCGAGGCGTTGGGCGGATTCGCCTCCACCGTGATCGAATCGAGGCGGTACTGCGGCCCGTGGTCCACCGTGATGACGACGGGCACCGGCTCGGTGCGGCCCACCAGGCGGTCGGCCAAGCCCGGCGTGTCCGGCGCCTCGCCGGCGACCGTGATCTTGGCTGTGCCGTTGTAATAGCCCTCCGAGCGCAGCGCGTCCTGCATGTTGTTGCGGTCGGCCAGGGCACGGCTGACGAGGCCGAAGGCATCCACCGGCGCCCTCTCGCGCAGCTGCTCCAGCGCCGAAGCACGGGAGATGGCGCTGTCCAGCGACTCATCGTCCGTATCCGGCAGCGTGACGGCATATTCGATGGTCGGCGCCTCGGATTCCCCGTTGGCTGGTTCCTCGTCGGAATCCGATCGGTCCTGTGCCGCCGCGGGTGGCAGCAGGACATGCGGCGAGGCCGCCAGAAGCGTTACGGCCAGCGCGAGCCTAGGGAAGCGTTGTTTGAGGCGCATCGTCTTAAGGGGTATGCCTTCTCAAATGGATCCGACCCTTGCCGAAACACTGACCCATTGGCGCAGGCATCTCCACGCCAATCCGGGCCTTACCCTGCATGAGGGCCCCACGGCCGCCTTTGTCGCCGAGAAGCTCAGAGAGCTCGGCATCACCGACATTGTTACCAATGTCGGAGGTCATGGGTTGGTGGCAACCCTTCATCGGCCCGGAAGCAATCGCAGCGTCGGCCTGCGGGCCGATATGGACGCCCTGCCGATCCAGGAGGTGGCCGAGGATCTGCCCTGGCGCAGCACCAATCCGGGTGTGATGCATGCCTGCGGCCATGACGGCCACACGGCCGCGCTGCTGGGCGCGGCGGCGCTGCTGCAGCGGGACGAAAGCTGGAGCGGCACAGTGCGCCTGGTGTTCCAGCCGGCGGAAGAGGGCGGCGGCGGTGCGGCCGCCATGGTCAAGGACGGTCTGTTCCAACGCTTCCCCATGGACCGGATCTTCGGCTGGCACAACTGGCCCGGCCTGCCGGCCGGCACCATCGCCGTGCACGATGACGCGGTGATGGCGGCGGGGAACCGCTTCGAGATCGCCATCGAGGGTCATGCCGGGCATGCCGCGCTGCCCCATCTGACGCGCGACCCGATCGTCGCCGCCGGTCACGCCGTCGTGGCCTGCCAGTCCATCGTGGCGCGCAGCCTCGACCCGCTGGATACCGGTGTCGTCAGCCTGACCATGATCCATGGCGGCGAGGCGCAGAACCAGATCGCCGCCCGCGTGCTGATCAGCGGCAGCATGCGCTATGTGCGTGATGAGGTGGGTGAGCAGATTCGCGCCGGGCTGCGCCGTGTGGCCGAGGGTGTCTCCGCCACCTTCGGCGTGAAGGCCGAAATGCGCATCACCGGTGGCGTGCCGGTGACCCGCAATCATCCGGAGGAGCGCGAATTGGCCGCCGAGGCGGCCGCTGCGGTGACCGCGCTGCGCCGGGACGTGCCGCCGGCCATGACGGGCGAGGACTTCTCGCATTTCCTGCACGAGGTGCCCGGCGCCTTCGTCTGGATCGGCAATGGGCCGGCCGATGGCGGGCGCGAGCTGCACAACCCGCACTACGACTTCAATGATGCGGTGCTGCCGGTCGCCAGTGGTTTCCTGGCGGAAACGGCGCGGCGCGCCCTGGCGAAGGAGCCGGGCTGAGGCCGCTGCGGCACCGTCCGGGCGAGCGGTGGAGGCCGGCATGGGACTTCCAACGCAGCCGGGACGTGGCGGTTACAGCGGCCGGGCAGGCGGAGCCATTTCCGAGGGCGGGGCTTGCGCCTCCGGAACTCCGGCGCAGATGCTTGCCCAGCAATGCCGGAAGGAGACCCTATGATCCCGCTCGTGCAGACGCCGCGCATCACCATCCCCAAGCTTGGCCTGGGCACTTTCAGACTGACTGGCGCCGAAGGGCAGGCGGCGGTCGAAGGCGGCCTGGCGCTCGGCTACCGCCACATCGACACCGCCGCCAGCTACGGCAACGAGGAGGCGGTCGGCGCCGCCCTCGCGGCTTCCGGCCTGCCGCGCGGCGACCTCTTCGTGACCAGCAAGGTCTGGTGGGACAACCTTGCGCCGGAGGCGATCCGCCGCTCGCTGGAAAGCTCGCTGCACAAGCTGGGCACGCCGTATCTCGACCTTTTCCTGGTGCATTGGCCCACGCCGGATATGGACCTCCCGGCGGTGGCACGAACCATGCAGGCGGTGCGCGACGAAGGGCTGGTGCGCCACTGGGGCGTCTCGAACTTCCCGCTCGGCCTGATGCGGCGCCTCGAGGAGATCGGCGCCGAGCCGGCCAACCTCCAGGTCGAGTACCATGCCCTCCTGTCGCAGCAGCGGCTGCTCGACTGGTGCCGCCCGCGCGGCATCACGCTGACCGCCTATGCGCCGCTCGCCCGCGCCGCGCTGGGCGAAGAGCCCGTGCTGGCCGAGATCGGCGGCCGGTACAATGCCAGCGGGCTGCAGGTGGCGCTGGCCTGGCTGCTGCGGCAGGAAGGCGTCGTCGCGATTCCCAAGGCCGGTCGGCGGGAGAGCCAGAAGGCGAATCTGGAGGCAGTGGCGCTCGCCGCAAGGCTGGAACCTGCCGATGTCGCAGCGATCGACGCGCTGCCGAAGGACCAGCGCCGCGTGAAGCCGGATTTCGCGCCTGACTGGGACGCCTGAGGGCGGAAGGGCGGCCCCTCAGGCCTCTGGCTTCGGCTCGCCCTCCAGCAAGGCGAGCCAGAGCGGCTCCTTGAGCTTGCCCAGGAAGGCGCGGTGCGCCTCCAACTCCGCCGCGCTCGGCACGATCGGACGCGGCGTGCGGGTAACGGGGGCGGCATCGAGCTGGATCGCCGTGGGCGCCGAGACGGCCGGCGTGCTGGCCAGCGCCAGACCGGGCTGCTTGCCGCCCATCAGCTCCAGATAGACCTGCGCCAGCAGTTGCACGTCGAGCAGCGCGTTGTGCGAAGTGCGCATGGAGTTGTCGATGCCATAGCGCCGGCACAGCGCATCGAGGCTGTTGGGCAGGCCGGGAAAGCGCTTCTTGGCCAGCGCCAGCGTGTCCACCATCCGCGTGCGGTCCAGGATGGGGTGCCCCGCCTTCTTCAGCTCGAAGTCCAGAAAGCCGAAATCGAAGGGCGCGTTGTGCGCCACGATCGGATCATCGCCGAGGAATTCCAGCATCGCAGGCGCGATCTCGGCGAATTTTGGCTTGTCACGCAGCATCTCCCAGGTGAAGCCATGCACCTTCACCGCCTCCTCCGGCACCTCGCGCTCGGGGTCGATCAGCACGTGGAAATGCCGGCCGGTGGGGACGAGGTTGATCAGCTCCACCGCGGCGACTTCCAGCACGCGGTCGCCGGTCAGCGGGTCGAAGCCTGTGGTTTCGGTGTCGAGCACCAGGGCGCGGCTCATCGGAACCTCTTCAGCAGGCGCCGGATCGCCCGCTGCGCATGCGCGCGGGACAGGCCGGTGCGGATGACGAAATCGGCGCGCTTGCGCTTCTCGGAGTCGGGCGTCTGCCGGGCCAGGATGGCCGCCAGCCGCTCTGGCGTCATGCCGCGCCGCGTCAGCACGCGGGCGCGTTGCACGGCCGCGGGGGCAGAGACCACCACGACGGCATCACAGCGACTCTCACCGCCGGTCTCGAACAGCAGGGGAATATCCAGTACCACGATCCGGCGCCCGGCGCGGCGGGCGCGGCCGAGGAAACGCTGCTCCTCCGCCCGCACCAGCGGGTGCACGATGCTTTCCAGCCGGTTGAGTGCCGCCGGATCGCCCAGCACGGCGCGGCGCAGCGCCTCACGGTCCACCGCGCCCTCCCGCACCGTGCCGGGAAAGGCGGCCGCGATCGGCGCTACGGCCCGCCCGCCGCGCCCCTGCAACCGGTGCACCGCCGCATCGGCGTCGAAGACCGGCACCCCGAGCCGGCGGAAGGTGTTGGAGGCCGTGGACTTGCCCATGCCGATGCCGCCGGTCAGGCCCAGGACCTTCATGCGTGGCGCGGGATGTCGCTGGCCACAAAATCCCGCAGCGCGGCATCCACCTGCGGCATCACGCCGAACCAGGCAGCGAAGCCCGGCCGTGCCTGGTGCAGCAACATGCCGAGGCCGTCCACGCCCTGCAGCCCGCGCGCCCGCGCGGCGGCCAGAAGAGGCGTCTCCAGCGGCACATAGACGGCATCCGCGACGACGGCCCGGGCGGGCAGGGGGGAAAGGTCGATCTCCAGCGGCGGCTGCCCGCTCATGCCGAGGCTGGTCGCGTTCACCAGCAGCGCCGCTTCCGCCAGGGGTGGCGTGCTGGCCACCTCCACCGGACCGCCCAACGCCTGGGCGAGCGCCGTGGCGCGGTCCCGGTTCCGGTTGACCAGGGTAAGGCGCGGGCAGCCCGCATCCAGCAGCGCGGCGGCGATGGCGCGCGCGGCGCCGCCGGCCCCCAGCAGCACGGCCGGGCCATTGCTGGCCTGCCAGCCCGGCGCCTGCTCGCGCACGCTTTCCAGGAAGCCGAATCCATCGGTGTTGGAGCCGATGATGCGGCCCTCCCGGAAAGCCAGCGTGTTCACCGCCCCGGCCCGGCGGGCGCTCTCCTCCACCGTGTCGCAGAGGGCGAAGGCGGCCTCCTTGTGGGGGATGGTGACATTCGCCCCCTGGAAGCCGAGCGTCACCAGCGCGCGCACGGCGGCGGCGAAATCCTCGGGCCGCACGGGCAACGGGACATAGGTGCCGTCGATGCCATGCTGGTGCAGCCAGTAGCCATGCAGCCGCGGGGAGCGCGAATGCGCGGCCGGCCAGCCCAGCACGCCCGCCAGCTTCGCCTTGCCGGAAAGGATTGTCATGCGTCCATGAATCCGCCGGGCGGGGCGGCGGGTCAATGGGGTTCGGCTCCGCCGGGCATCAGAGGCGGCGGGTCCCGGCGCCATACCCTGGTGCCGTACCCTCTGGCATTCCGCGCCGGGCGATGCCACCACTCTCCGCGACAGAGAGACACGGAGCGTTCCATGGCGCGGGCTTTGAAGGTGGCGGTCCAGATGGACCCGATCCAGGACATCAACATCGATGCCGACAGCACCTTCGTGCTGATGCTGGAGGCGCAGGCGCGCGGGCACCAGCTCTGGTTCTACATGGTGAAGAACCTGACGCTGGCCTCCGGCAAGGTGCTGGCGCGGATGCAACCGGTCCAGGTGCGGCGCGAGAAGGGCAACCACTACACGCTGGGCGAGGCGGCCGAGCACGACCTCTCCACCATGGACGTCGTGCTGATGCGGCAGGACCCGCCCTTCGACATGGCCTACATCACGGCCACCCACATCCTGGAGCACATCCATCCCAGGACGCTGGTGGTGAACGACCCGGTGCATGTCCGCAACGCACCGGAGAAGCTCTTCGTGATGCACTACCCGGACCTGATGCCGGAGACGATGATCACGCACGATCCGCTGGAGGTGCGGAAGTTCCGCGAGAAGCATGGGGACATCATCGTCAAGCCGCTCTTCGCCAATGGCGGCGCCGGGGTGTTCCATCTGCGCCCGGAGGACGGCAACCTGAACGCCCTGCTGGAACTCTATGCCGAGCGTTCCCGCGAGCCGCTGATGATCCAGAAGTACGTCCCCGCCGTGCGGCAGGGGGACAAGCGCATTATCCTGGTGGATGGCGAGCCGATGGGCGCCATCAACCGCGTCCCCGCGACGGGGGAAAGCCGCAGCAACATGCATGTCGGCGGCCGGCCGGAGAGGGTGGCGCTGACCGAGCGCGACAAGGAGATCTGCGCCCGCATCGGGCCGGAGCTGAAGGCGAGGGGGCTGATCTTCGTTGGCATCGACGTGATCGGCGACTACCTCACCGAGATCAACGTCACCTCGCCCACCGGCCTGCAGGAGATCACGCGATTCGACGGCGTGCATCTGGAGAAGGCGATCTGGGACGCGATCGAGGCCCGGCGCTGAGCCGAGCTTGGCCGGGGCGGGAAGAGAATCCGCCCCGATCCTGCTTCAGAGGGTGCCGAGCAACTCGATCAGCACCAGGCTGAGCCCGCCCAGGGCGAGCAGCGACAGCACCACCGTCAGCGAGACCGGGCCGCCGGCGCGCGCCACCACCCGGACATCCACGCCCAGGCCGAGCGCGGCCATGGCCAAAAGGGTCAGCGCGCCGGTGATCAGGGAAAGCGGGCCGAGCAGCGCCTCCGGCACCAGGCCCAGGGCGCGCAGCACGGTCAGCGCCACGAAGCCCAGGATGAACCAGGGCACCAGCTTGGTCAGGCCCGGCTTCCGCCCCTCCTGCCGGCCGGCGAGCATGGAAAGCACCAGCACCACCGGCCCCAGCATCAGCACGCGCACCAGCTTCACCATGGTCCCCATCTGCACCGCGAGCGCGCCCACCGGGGCGGCGGCGGCCAGCACCTGCGGCACCGCATAGACGGTCAGCCCTGCGAGTGTGCCGTATTGCAGCGGGCTCAGGCCGAACAGCGGCACCAGGAGCGGCAGGCCGAGCACCACGGCGACGCCCAGCACGGCGGTGAAGGCGATGGCGGCCGCGACATCCTTCGGGTGCGCGCCGATCACCGGCGCCACGGCGGCGATGGCCGAGTTGCCGCAGATGGAATTACCGCAGGCCACCAGCACCGCCATCCGGTGCGGCAGGCCAAAGGCCCGGCCGATGCCGTAGCTGAACAGGATGGACACCGCCACGATGGCAGCAATGCCGAGGATCAGCGCCGGGCCGGCCGCCATCATGGCGGTGACGCTGAGCGAGGCGCCCAGCAGCATCACCGCTATCTCCAGCAGCATCTTCGCGCTGAAGGCGATGCCCGGCGCTGTGGATTTCGGCGGCACCCAGACACTGCGCAGCACGGTACCGATCAGGATGGCCAGGACCAGCGGTTCCAGCCAGGCATGGCCGAAGAGATGCGCCTCCACGGCTCCGAGTGCCGCCGCCACGGCCGAGACCGCAGCGCAGAGGATCACGCCGGGTGCGAGTTCGCGCAACTTGCCGGTCAGGGCGAAACGGGATGGGGCAGCGATGGTGGAGTTGGACATCTCGCGTCAGCCAGCTGTGAATGACAGAAAGATGACGGCAGTGATCCGTTCGATCCAATGCGTTATTCTTGTCATTCCGTTCGCCCGAATCGATGAGTCAATGACCCTGGAGCAGTTACGCATTTTCCTCGCGGTCGCGGAGCGCGAACACGTCACCCGGGCGGCGGAGGCACTTCACCTGACGCAATCGGCCGTCAGCGCGGCCATCCGCTCACTGGAGGCGCGGCACGGCATCGCCCTGTTCCACCGCGTCGGGCGGCGCATCGAGCTGACCGAGGATGGCCGCGTCTTCCGCGCCGAAGCCGCCGCCGTGCTGGCCCGCGCCGACGCGGCGGAGCTGGTGCTTTCGGAACTGGGGGGCACGTTGCGCGGCACCCTGCGCATCCAGGCCAGCCAGACGGTGGCCTCCTACTGGCTGCCGCCGTTGCTGGTGCGGTTCCGTGCCGCCTGCCCCGGCGTGGCGGTGGAGGTCGGGGCGGGCAATACGCGTAGCGTCGCGCAGGCCGTGCTGGACGGGGTGGCGGAACTCGGCATCGTCGAGGGCGAGGTGAACGAGCCGGCCCTGGCGCAGACAGTGCTGGCCCGCGATCAGCTCGTCGTGGTGGTGGGGCTGCGCCATCCCTGGGCAGGGCAGGGGGCGCTCACCCCGGAGCGCCTGCCGGAAACGCCCTGGATCATGCGGGAGGCCGGCTCAGGCACCCGCGCCGCCTTCGAGCAATTGCTGGTCGGCTGGAATGTCGCCCCCGAGGCGCTGCATGTCGCGCTGGAACTGCCAAGCAACGAGGCGGTGCTCGCGGCCGTGGAGGCGGATGGGGGGGCGACGGTGGTTTCGGAGCGCGCCGCTGGCCCACATCTCGGCGCCGGGCTGCTGGTGAAGGCCCGGATCGACCTGCCCCCACGCAGCTTCAAGGCGCTGCGGCACAAAGAACGCTATGCCAGCCGCGCCTCGCGCGCGCTGCTGGACCTGGCCCTTTGCTGAGGCTTCAGAAGAGGCGGTGGCCGCTGCCGTAGGGGACGACCAGCTCGTCCTTGCCCACCATGTTCAGCAGCGAGCGGGCGCGCTCGTCGAGCTGGTCGCGGTCGATGCGGTCGCCCCGCAGGCCGGCGACCTTGCGCTCCATGGTGTCGCGCTCCGCCTCGACCTCGGCCAGCGTGACTTTGGCGGTGGCGATCTCGGCCGCCTTCGCCTCCCGCGCCAGTGAGCCGACGCGGGGGCCATGCACGGCATACCAGGCGAAATGCCAGATCAGCCCCGCAAAGACCAGCGGTAGCCAGAGCACCTGGATCATTCGCTTGATGGTGCGCATCGAATCATCCTGATCGGTAAGCAGTGCAATACCTTAACGGCAGGAGGGCGCCGCACGGCAAGGGGGTGCTTCACGGAGGCCGGCGCTTTGCCACCAAAACGTGGCGCGCCGGACACGCAGACCGTCCGGAGGGGAGGGCCGTGGCGCTCCCCTCCTTCGGCTGCTCAGCGCTTCAGGATGGTGCGGCCAGCGTAGCGGGCGGCCGGGCCGAGACCCTGCTCGATGCGGATGAGCTGGTTGTACTTGGAGAGCCGGTCCGAGCGGGAGAGCGAGCCGGTCTTGATCTGCCCGCAATTGGTGGCCACGGCGAGGTCGGCGATGGTGGCATCCTCGGTCTCGCCCGAGCGGTGCGACATGACGGCCGTGTAGCCGGCGCGGTGGGCGATCTCCACCGCCTCCAGCGTCTCGGTCAGGGTGCCGATCTGGTTGACCTTCACCAGGATCGAGTTGGCGGTCTTCCTCTCGATGCCCTGGCGCAGCCGCTCGGGGTTGGTGACGAAGAGATCGTCGCCCACGAGCTGCACCTTGCTGCCCAGCTTCTCGGTCAGCAGTTTCCAGCCCGCCCAGTCATCCTCGGCGCAGCCGTCCTCAATGGAGATGATCGGGTACTTGCCGCAGAGCCCGGCCAGATAGTCCACCATTCCGGCGGCGTCGAGGGTCTTGCCCTCGCCCTCCATGACGTACTTGCCGTCCTTGAAGAACTCGGTGGAGGCGCAGTCGAGCGCGAACATGATGTCCTCGCCGACGCGGTGGCCGGCCGCCTCGCAGGCCTTGGCAATGAAGCCCAGCGCCTCCTCGGCCGACTTCAGGTTCGGCGCGAAGCCGCCCTCGTCGCCGACATTGGTGTTGTGGCCGGCGTCATGCAGCGCCTTCTTCAGGCTGGCGAAGACCTCGGCGCCGATGCGGGCGGCATCCGCCGCGCTGCCGGCGGCCACCGGCATGATCATGAATTCCTGGATGTCGATCGGATTGTCTGCATGCTGGCCGCCGTTGATGATGTTCATCATCGGCACCGGAAGGGTGCGGGCGAAGACGCCGCCGACATAGCGGTAGAGCGGCACGCCGTAGTGCTCGGCGGCCGCCTTGGCGGTGGCAAGGCTGACAGCGAGGATGGCATTGGCGCCGAGCCGGCCCTTGTTGGGCGTGCCGTCGAGCGCCAGCATCGTCTCGTCGATCTTCACCTGCTCGGTGGCGTCCATGCCGGAGAGGGCATCGAAGATCTCGCCTTCGACGTTGGCGACGGCCTTCTGTACGCCCTTGCCGTGATAGCGGCTCTTGTCGCCGTCGCGTAGCTCAACGGCCTCATGCGCGCCGGTGGAGGCGCCGGAGGGGACAGCGGCGCGACCGATCGCCCCGCTGTCCAGGACAACATCGACCTCGACCGTCGGGTTGCCGCGCGAGTCGAGGATCTCTCGGGCGATGATGTCGGCAATGGCGGTCATTCCGGGCCCCCTTGGGTGTATCGGATGAATCTTTGGACTGAGCGCGGATAAGACGCCCGCCGTCGCAGGGCAAGGTCTGACCGCTGTCCGGCACTGCGACGATTTCGTGTCCACTCAGCCGGCCCCCCGCGCCGAGCGGCGCCGCGGTGGTGGTGCGCTTCACCGCGTACATGGCCGCATCGGCGTGCCGTAACAGAGCCGCCGCGGTGGTGCCATGCTGCGGGTGAAGCGCCACGCCCAGGCTGGCGCCCACCGCGACGGATTGCCCATGCAGCAGGACCGGCCGGCTCAGCGCGGCGAGGATGCGTTCGGCCACCGCCTGCCAGGCGTCCGGGTCAGACAGGTCCGGCAGCAGCACGACGAACTCATCCCCGCCGACTCGCGCGACCGTGTCGCAGGGGCGGAGTTCCTTTCTCAGCCGCCGCGCCAGTCGCCGCAGCACCTGATCGCCCGCCGCATGCCCCAGCCGGTCATTGACCGGCTTGAAGCGGTCGAGATCGATGAACAGCAGCGCCAGCCCACCGAGTGGCCAGCCGCCCCGGCCAATGCCTTTTCCAGGCGCTGGTCCAACAGGAGGCGATTCGGCAGCCCGGTCAGGACATCGTGCTGCGCCGCATAGGCCAGCCGGGCCGCGACCCGGGCGGTGCTTTCATGATGGCGCTGCACGGCCTTCAGCAGCCACCACGACAACAGCGTGGTGAAGCAGCCGCCGAACAGCAGGGCCAGCGGCATCGGCGCGAAGGCATGATGGGCGGGAGGGCGCGTGACCGCCTCGGCGTGGACGCTTGCCTCGAAGGCCGCCCTCTCCGGGGCCGCCACCAGCGGCGAGAAACTGCACCGCCACGAAGCCGGGAAAGCGGTCAGGCAGGCCCAGCGTCTCGGCCTGATGACGGAACTGCACGCGGCTCACCGGCTCGCTTACGGCGAGCAGCCCGTGAAAGCTGGCCACCAGATCGAGCGCGCGCAGCATCCGCTCCTGCACCAGCCAGGTCATGTGCTGCGCCGCTTCGTGAAAGCGCGCCTCGGTCTCCTCGGCATCGCGTTGTGCGGCCAGTTGCCAGAGCAGAAGTGATGCGAGCAGGCCGAGGGTGGGCACCATGGCGATGCCGTAACGCAGGAACTTCGCCCTTGCCGGCTGACGGCTTGGTAGCAGCGCCCATCCCGGTGATGGCTCCCGATCGTCAGGCAATGGAAGGGCCGTGCCGCGACGCGCCAGCTGGGTGTGCCGCCACCCGCCCTTCTTCTCATGATCGGGTTAGGGAATGGTTAAGCTCCCGCGGTTCCTCGCGCACAGCAGCGGGGGAGGGCGACCGTGCCGGTCCGCTCCTCCCGAGAGCCGGGGCGCGAGGCGCCTGTCAGACCGGGTGGTTCCGGCCTTCGCGGTCCATCACCAACTCGCCGAGCCCCTGTTGCAGCAAGGGGCTGGCCTCGCTCTCCTCGGCCTCGCTGCCGAAGCGGTTATTGACGGCCCAGATGGCGGCCTGCGTGCGGTTGGCCGTCTGCGTCTTTCGCAGCAGAGCCTTCACATGGACTTTCACCGTCGCCTCGGTGATCTCCAACTCGCGCGCGATGACCTTGTTGGACAGGCCGTCCACGAGGCATTGCAGGATCTGGCATTCACGCTTCGACAGGCTGATCGTGCGCGAGCGCTCGACGGCGAGGCGGGGCACCGCCTCCATTCCGGGGCGGTGCGGCGCGAGGTCGGAGGAGATGCCCTCCTCGGGCCGCAGCCAGAGCGGGTTGAGCAGCAGTTGCGCCAGGCTGGTCGGCAACAGGTGCTGCCCATTCAGCACCAATTCCAGCGCGCGCTGCAACACCTCGGCAGAAATGTTCCTGGAGAGGAAGGCTTCCACGCCGCTTCGCACTGCGGGAAGGAGCAAGTTCGGCTTGCTGCAATCAGTCAGGACGACTGCCTTCATGCCGGCGAAGCGCTGGCGCGCCCGCTGGATATCGGGCAAGGCGGCGCTGATTTCGCCGTCCGAATCCAAGGTGTGAATCAGGAGATGCGGGACCGCATCGGAAGGAAGGCCACGGAGTGCATCGCGCAGACTGCTGCCTTCGGCAACAACAGTGATGGCGGGTGAAGAAATAAGGCGCCGTAGCGCCTCGCGTGACAATCGTCTGGGATCGACGATGACAATGTTGAACCGACTTGGGCTCTCGACGTCGGCGGTGAATTCCCTTTGCATAGAAACTGCCCCCCAAGAAAACCCAAAGTTTCGGTTGAATTCCCTACCAGCGGAATCGCCATGTTGGGAAATAGGCTCAAGCCAGTTCTACGCAGCTTTTAGATTTGGAATCGACTTTGAGATACGTCGTTACCAATATTTAAACGTATCCTCCATAAGGGCGGGGAGCTTCAACCGACTTCTGGTTGTATTTACAGAATGATCAAACGGGTTAAGGCCGGCGTTCCTCCTGTACGTTGCATTTTCGTTTCACAATGCAGCCGGGGATGTGTAAAGGCGCTGTAAACAGGCCGGAATCCGTGCCAGCCGTGCGCCAAATCGATCTTTCGCCGTTACGAAATCGCCAAGACGTTATTAAACCACCTGCTTACATTCTAAGATTTCGAACTTGAATCAATATGAAGGGTGGATGTTTCGCGCCTTTTTGGCGTGAAGGACGGCGCTTTAGGCGAGCGAGAACACGGCCCACCAGGGCCGGCAGCAAGGAAATTCGCGCAATAGGTGATGGGGTGCCCGAAGGCTGCGGCAGAACAACGCTGGACAGGCTACCCCGCCTCCAAACCCGGGCCGGTTTAGCCCATGGCGGATA
Source organism: Roseomonas sp. (assembly GCA_035565935.1). Taxonomy (GTDB): domain Bacteria; phylum Pseudomonadota; class Alphaproteobacteria; order Acetobacterales; family Acetobacteraceae; genus Pseudoroseomonas. The sequence continues at coordinate 6,153 of DATMRU010000050.1, read as the reverse complement.
TCCCGAATGCGGTAATGATTCCGCACGGGGACAGGCACGCTACCCCAGCGGGGGTATTACTGCCGCCCGACGCACGTGGCGTGGGGCGGCAGGCTTTCAGACCAACCGGGCCTGCTTGACGGCCGCGCCGATGAAGCCGGCGAAGACAGGGTGCGGCTCGAATGGCTTCGACTTCAGTTCCGGATGGTACTGCACGCCGATGAACCAGGGATGGTCCGGATACTCGATGATTTCCGGCAGCAGCCCATCCGGCGAAAGGCCGGAGAAGCGCAGCCCGGCTTCCTCCAGCCGCTCGCGATAGCCGATATTCACCTCGTAGCGGTGGCGGTGGCGCTCCTCGATCTCACTCCGGCCATAGACCTGACGGATCAGCGAGCCCTCCGCCAGCACGGCAGGGTAGGCGCCGAGCCGCATGGTGCCGCCGAGATCGCCGGCGGCGGTGCGGCGCTCGCGCTCATTGCCACGCAGCCATTCGGTCAGCAGACCCACCACCGGCTCATTCGTCGGGCCGAACTCGGTGGAGGAGGCCATCTCCAGCCCCACCAGGTTCCGCGCCGCCTCGATCACTGCCATCTGCATGCCGAAGCAGATGCCGAGGAAGGGGATCTTGCGCTCGCGGGCGAAGCGCACCGCCTCGATCTTTCCCTCCGCGCCGCGCTCGCCGAAGCCGCCGGGCACCAGGACGCCATGCACCCCCTCCAGCCGCTCAAGGGCATTGGGCGTCTCGAAGATCTGACTATCCACCCAGTCCAGCTTCACCTTCACGCCGTGCTGGATGCCGCCATGGGTGAGCGCCTCGGCCAGCGACTTATAGGCGTCGAGCAGGGAGATGTACTTGCCGACGACGGCAATCTTGACCTCGCCCTCCGGGTTCTCCAGCCGGTGGACGATGCGCTTCCAGCCCGAGAGATCCGGCTCGCCGTAGATCGACAGGCCGAAATGGCGCAGCACTTCCCGGTCCAGCCCCTCCGCGTGGTACTGCAGCGGCACGGCATAGATCGAGCTGGCGTCCAGCGCAGGGATCACGCTCTCCGGCCGGACATTGCAGAACAGCGCGATCTTGCGCCGCTCGTTCTCGGGGATCGGCCGGTCACAGCGGCAGAGCAGGATCTGCGGCTGGATGCCGAGGCCAAGCAGTTCCTTCACCGAATGCTGCGTCGGCTTGGTCTTCAGCTCCCCGGCGGAGGGGATGTAGGGCACCAGCGTCAGGTGCATGAAGAGGCTGCGCTGCGGGCCCAGCTCGTTGTGGAGCTGGCGCAGTGCCTCCAGGAAGGGCAGGCTCTCGATGTCGCCCACCGTGCCGCCGACCTCGATCAGCACGAAGTCGAGCCCCTCGGTATCCGCCGTGGCGGCTTCCTTGATGGCATCGGTGATGTGCGGGATGACCTGCACGGTGCCGCCGAGATAGTCGCCGCGCCGCTCTTTCGCGATCACGTCGGCATAGATCCGCCCGGAGGTATAGGCATCCCCCTTGGAGGCGTGCACGCCGGTGAAGCGCTCGTAGTGGCCGAGGTCGAGGTCGGCCTCGGCCCCGTCATCGGTCACGAAGACCTCGCCATGCTGATACGGGCTCATCGTGCCCGGATCGACATTGAGGTAGGGGTCGAGCTTACGGAGGCGGACCTTGTAGCCCCGCGCCTGCAGCAGCGCGCCGAGGCTGGCCGCCGCGATGCCCTTGCCGAGAGAGGAAACCACGCCGCCGGTGATGAAAACGAACCGCGTCATGGGCGTCCTTTCTAGCGCGCGGCGTCTCCGGCGGGAAGTCGCGCCGCAGCAACGCTGCTGGGTGATGGAAGCGGGGCCGGAATGGCCCACGCCCGACGGCAGCCAGCGGCCCTGACCGGCCGTGCTCTGCCCTCATGAATCAAGTCGGGCGCCGGGGAAGCTCCCCGGCGCCCGATTCGCCGCGTCAGTTGTTCGGCACACTGGCCGGTGGCGGGGCCGCCGGCTGTGCGGGGGCCGCCGGCTGCGCCGGTACGGCCGGTCCGGGCTGCAAGGGCTGCTCGCCCGTCACGGCGGGGGGCGGCGGCGCGTCCAGGATCGAGCCGCGCTGCGACTGGTTGCGGCCGAGCAGCGCCATGGCCAAGGCGAGGGCCATGAACAGCGTGGCCAGCACGGCGGTGGTGCGGGTCAGCAGGTTGGCGGTGCCGCGCCCGCTCATGAAGGATCCCATGCCCTGCGAGGAACCGATGCCGAGCCCACCCCCCTCACTGCGCTGGAGCAGCACGACGCCGATCAGCGCGAGGGTGACGAACAGGTGCAGGACAAGCAGGACGGTCATCATGGCGCTGCGCTCTTAGCCGCCTTCCGCCATGGACGCCAGCGGCAAGCTCGTGCCGGCACGGCGGAAATCCGTTGTCTCCACCTCACTCGCCCCCGGCCTCACTCGCCCTTGGCCTCCGCCACATCGGGCGGCGGCAGATCCAGCGTGACGAGGAGGCCCTGCCTCCCCTCGGGAGAGCCCCACTGCAGGGTGCCCGAGAGCTTCTGGCTCAGCCCGTTGATCAGCAACATGCCGAGGCCGCGGCTTTCGGCGGGCGTGAAGCCGGCCGGCAGGCCGGCCCCCTCGTCGCGCACGGTCAGGCGCAGGCCGCCATCCGGCTGCCGCCGGAGCTGCACATCCACCGCGCCACTCCCGTATTTGGCGGCATTGGTCAGCAGTTCGGTGACGATCAGCCCGACCGAGACGGCGTCATCCGCCGTGCGTTCGGCCGTTTCCACCGCCACATGCAGCGGCCGCCCGGCATCCACCAGCCCGGAGGCGGAATGCAGTTCCTCGCAAAGGCCCTGGAGGTAGTCGGCGAGATCCACCCGTCCGATGCGGCTGCTGCGGTAGAGGCGATCATGCACCCGGGCGATGGTGGAAACGCGCTGGGCCGCCTCCTCGAGCAACGCGCGGGAGGCCGCGTCGGGCGTGACGCGCGCCTGCATGGCCAGCAAGGAGCGGGTTACGGTGAGGCTGTTCTTCACGCGGTGGTCGATCTCCCGCATCAGGAGATCCTTCTCCCGCAGTAGCTCGTCGCGCGCGCGCAGCGCTTCCTCCGCCTCCCGCGCCCGGTCCTCGGCCAGCGCGGCCAGCCGCTGTACTTCCTCCTGCGACTGCTCGCGGTCCAGGGCGACGCCGAGCGTATTCGCCAGCGCCTGGAGGAAATTGATGTCGTCCGTCGTGAAATCCGTCCGGTCGCGGCTGTCCGCCTCCAGCACGCCGAAGGCGCCCGTCTCGCCGCAGATGATCACGTTGACGGCGCGGCGGACCCCGTGCACGGCCAGCAGTTGCGGCGTGCGGAACCGGCTCTCGGCGGCCAAGTGGTTGGAGATCACCGGCTTGCCGGTGCGGAAGGCATAGCCGGCTGGACTGTCCATCTCGGCGCCGACCCGGGCATGTCCGACCGTGCCCGGCTGCCATCCCACCCCGGCCCGCACCAGGAAGCTGTTCTCCCCCGGGAGATATTCCAGCACCTTGATGAAGTCGCTGCCGAGCCCGCGCGCGGCCAGCCGCGCCGCCATGTCGAACAGGGACTGCAGCGTCTCGCGCCGCAGCGCGGCGAGGCCGAATTCCGCGATCACCGCCTGCTGGTGCAGACGAAGAGCGAGTTGCTGTGTGACATCCATGTCCGATGGTCCGGGGCCGGGCGTGGGGCCTGCTTTACAATGCCGCGGCCGGGCCTGCGAATCGCATGGCCCGGGAAAGCGGCGGTGCCAGCTGCGATCACCTGAGCGTGTTCGGCTACCGCGCCACCGCGGTGACCTTGTCATGCGGCAAAGCGACGAGGGAAGGCGGCTCAGGCGCCGCCCGACGCCGGCAGCCCAGCCGCTTCGCGCAACAGGCTCAGCGCCATGGCGGCACTCGCGGCACGCACGGCGCCACGATCGCCCGGAAAGACGCAGCGGCGCACGAGGGTGACGGCGCCGCGCCGCGCCGCGCCGAAATGCACCAGCCCGACCGGCTTGCCGGGCGTGGCGCCCCCGGGGCCGGCAATGCCGGTGATCGAGACCGCGAGTTCCGCGCCGGAATCGCGCAGCGCGCCCTCGGCCATGGCGCGCGCCACCGGTTCGCTAACGGCGCCGAACTCGGCCAGCATGGCCTCCGGCACGTCCAGCATCCGCCGCTTGGCATCATTGGAATAAGTGACATAGCCGGCCAGCAGCGTGGCGGAGGAGCCGGGAATGGCGGTGAGCGCGGCGCTGACGAGGCCGCCGGTGCAGCTCTCCGCGGTGGCGATGGTCAGGTCGCGCGCCTGCAGCTCCTTTAGCAGCGCGGCGGCCTGCGCGAGGAGTTCGTCATCGAGCAACGTGGTCACAGCGGCATCCCCCAAAGGCGCAAGGCCAGGATCAGCAGGGCGGCGAGCGCGCCGGCGATCAGGTCGTCCAGCATCACGCCGGTGCTGCCCTTCTGCCGGTCCGCCCAGCCGACGGGGCCTGGCTTGGTGATGTCGAAGAGGCGGAACAGCAGGAAGGCCAGGATGATTCCGGCCGCCCCGGCGCCGAGCGGCAGGGCGGCAAGGGCGATGCTCTGCCCGGCCCCCTCGTCGATCACCACCCAACCCGGATCGGCGCGGCCCTCGGGCAGGCGCTCCAGCGCCCACCAGCCGAGCAGGGCCAGCAGGGCGGCGAGGACGAGGCAGCCATCCGGCCCCAGCACCACGGCGGGCAGCGCCAGCGCGCTTCCCCAGGTGCCTGGGGCGGGGCGGATGAAGCCGACGCCGCCCAGGCTGGCGACGAGGCGCGGCAAGGTCGCCGCCGGAAGCGGCGGCGCCGCGAGCGGAGTGGACATCAGCCGCCCGTCCCGACCGGGAGCCAGGGCTTCAGAGGATGATCCAGCGCGCCGGCACCGCCGAGCGCCCGGTAGATGACCGCGTTCTCCACCACCCGCTGCACGTAGTTGCGGGTTTCGCTGAACGGGATCTGCTCGATCCAGTCGATCATGTCGGCGCCGCCGGCACCTTGCGGCATGCGTGGGTCGCCATAGGTGACGATCCAGTCGTCCACCCGGCGCGGCCCGGCATTGTAGGCCGCCGCCGCCATGGCGAGATTGCCGAAGCGATCAAGCTGGTCGGCCAGATAGCGTGCGCCGAGCCGGAGGTTGTGCTCCGGCTGCCCGGTCAGCCAGGAGGCCTGATGCGGGATGCCGAGCTGCCGCGCCACCAGCGTGGCGGTGGAGGGCAGCAGCTGCATCAGCCCGCGGGCATTGGCGGAGGACACGGCGCCAGGGTCGAAATTGCTCTCCTGCCGGCTGATGGCATAGACGAAGGCCGGCTCCACGGGCGCATCCTCCGGCAGCGGATAAGGCATCGGGTAGCCCTCCGCGAGCATCGTCACGCCGTCGATGCCGGCGCGGCGCGCCACCCAGACGGCATTGTCCGGGCGGCCGATGGTATTGGCCAGCCGCGCCGTCAGCACCTGCTCGGCCGGGTCGGCCGCGGTCTCCTCCAAGCGTAGCAGAAAGACGCGGGCACGGTCGGTATCGCCGAGATCGGCGAGGGTCAGCACTGCCTGGGCCAGTTCCTTGCCGAGGAAGGCGTCGGCCGCCTCGGCGCTGGGTTGCGGCGCCGGGACAGCGGTGATGCGGGCAGCGAGCTGCGGCGCGCTTTCGCCGAGCGCCAGTGCGCCAAGCTGCCCGTAGAAGGCGGTGGGCAGGGCGGCGGCGGCGGCGAAATGCGTCCGCGCCTCGGCCGCCCGGCCCTGCGCGGCGGCGGCGCGGCCACGCCAGTAATGTGCCCGCGCGCGAGTGATGACGCTGCTGCTGTCCTCGCCGAGCCGCGCGAAATGCCGTGCGGCGCGGGCCGGATCGTTCAGCCGCCGCAGCGCGATGAAGCCAGCCAGGAACTCGGCGTCGTGCAGCGCCGCGCCATCCGCCTGGCCATGCTGCGCGGCGACGCGATAGGCGGTCGCGGCGTCCCCCAGCCGCAGCAGCTTGCGCGCCAGGATCTGTCGCTCGGTCCAGATGGCGCGGGCCGCCTCATCGGTCAGGTTGCGCTGCAGCGGCTCGGCCTGTTGCCAGACCGCGGCGGCCTCGCGGTCTCGGTCCTGCCGGCGAAGGTAGCGCGCCAGTTCCATCGCCAGCCCCATGTCCGAGGCGGCGCGCGACGTCGCGCTGGCCTCGGCCGCCGCCTGACCCCCTGCCAGGGCGAGGCGCAACTCGCCATTGAGCCG
>DATMRU010000049.1:0-172024 GCA_035565935.1 Roseomonas sp. | reverse complement strand
GTGTCGGCGCCCGCCATGCCGAAGAGCGTGTCGGCGCCCTCTCCCCCGATGAGCCGGTCGGCACCCGCTCCGGCAAAAAGGCGATCGTCACCGCCGCCGCCGTCCAGGAGATCGGCTCCATCGCTGGGCGTGCCCGGGGTGCCGCGCGGCGTCAGGCGGAACACCTCGCCGTCGAAGTCCACCACGTAAAGCCGCCCTTCGGCATCCTCTCCAAAGGAGACGGGGCTGTTCAGGGCCCCGGCATCGGGGATCAGCTTGCCCGTCAGTTCGGTGACCACAGGTGACGCGCTGTGTTCCAGGGCCCAGACCCGGCCCGAGCCGGAATCGGCGAAGAGGTAGGCGCCCTGCAACACGTCCTCGGGCCCGCGGTACACATAGCCGCCCGTCACGGCGGAACCGAGTTCGTGGCCATAGGCAAAGAGGGGGGCGGTCAGCCCCTCTGGCGTGGCGCCGGGCGTGAAAGGGTCCGGTCCCTCGAAGCGGTTCCAGCCGAAATTGGCGCCGGCCACGCCCAGGTTGACCTCCTCCCAGCGGCCCTGGCCGACATCGCCGATCCAGAGCTCGCCCGTCGCGCGGTCGAAGGAATCGCGCCAGGGATTGCGGAGGCCATAGGCCCAGATCTCGGGTGCCGCACCTGTGCCTGCCGCCGCGAAGGGGTTATCGGAGGGAATGCCGTAGTTCCGCTCAGGATCTTCCGGAAAATCGTCGCGCCCCAGGTCCAGGCGCAGCATCGCGCCGAGCAGGGTGGCGGGGTTCTGGCCGTTGCCGAGGGGATCACCGCCGCCGCCGCCATCGCCCAGCGCAACATGGAGCTGCCCGTCCGGGCCGAAGCCGATCCAGCCGGCCTTGTGGTTGGAGAGGCCTGCCGGCTGATCCACACGCAGTACCAGCCGGGCGCTGCCTGGATCGGCACGGAGGACGGAATTGCCGGGGAGGGCGAGGTATTCGCGGACCTCGCTGTCGCCCTCCGGGTTCGAGAGATACACGTAGAAGCGGCGATTGCTGGCGAAGTCCGGGTGGAAGGCGAGCCCCAGCAGCCCTTCCTCCCCCGCCGTCGCGACCTGGCCGGAGAGGTCCAGGAAAGGTTCGGGCGCGATGACACCGCTGGCAAGGTCCAGCACCACAACGCGACCTGCCCGCTCGACGATCAACAGCCGGTCGGGCTCGAGAGGCGGCGCCGTGACGAAGACGGGGCTGGAAAGGCCGGAGGCAACGCGGCTGGCCTCGAGGGCGGCAAGCTGGCCGGCCGCGGCCGTAACGTTCTGATCGAATCCCAGGATGGCGTCCGGCCCGGGCGTGCCCGCCAGCAAGGCATCAGCACCGGAGGTGCCCAGGATCAGGTTGGCCATTTCCGCCTCCCGCAGCCCGCTCCCGGCCGGAGATGGGGGCGGCCGGCCCAATGGCCATAGCCATGTCGCAATAGTGACGCCCGGAGCAGCCTCGGCCCTGTGCCTTGTCGGGTTTCCTGGCGCGGTTGCCGGTGCCTCGCCTTCACCCTCGCCCGCCTTTCCTGTGCCCGACCGAGAACCCGCTCGACGTCGGGCGGGAAGCTGGCGGTCAGCTCGTCCGTCCCGCGCGAGATGTCGGACACTTCCTCGGGGGAGAAGAAGCCGCGCGCCGTAAGTCAGCCTGTTCGGCCGTAATGCGCCACGCCATCGGCCGGGAGCGGCCCGTCCGTGTCGGGTTGCGGGATGCCGATGGGCACGTTCATGAAAGCCGCGTCTGGGAAGGGCTCGTGTGGATGCATCTGTGTCGCTCACGCTGCACTTCAGCGCCGCGCGGCGATGCTGTCACCCCGGGCCAAGCCTCTGACAAGGATGGCATTGCTGGGATGCCCATAGGAGCCGGCATGCGAAAAGGCCGGAGGAGGGAGTCTCCTCCGGCCTTTCCAGGTGATCGGGGAAGCGGGTGGCCAGAGGCTGCCTCGCCTAGCGCCGATCGGCCGCCATCGTCGTGCTGCCGACCGGAAGCGGCCGGTAGAGGATGTCGCCTTCCTTGCCGCCGACGAAGGCCGGAATGCCGGCGCTCGGGCGTGGAGCCAGGACATCCGGGTAATGGATCTGCAGGCTCTCGCCGCCGTCGCGCAGGTTGGTGGAGCCGCCACCCAGGACATTGCCGCGGTAATCCGGCGCATAGCGGACGGCGAAATTTTCGCCGATGCCAGTGACCGCGAAGGCATCTTGCGCCTGGGCCGTGCCGGCAAAGCCCAACAGGGCGCCGGTGGCGAGGAGCGCACGGAAGGTGATCATGGTGCCGTCTCCCATTCTCGCAGGGCGGCGTCTGTCCGTCGCCAGGGCGGATATGGGAAGGGCAGGCCCGGCGCAGTACGGCGGAAATACTGATGGCGATCAGCGGAGAAGCCGATGGGTGACGGCTTGCCCGTCGCAATCGGGATTGCCCCTCCCGATGTTCTCGCGCGAGTTGCTGTGAATGGCGCGCCGCCCGTCAATCCTTAAACTGCCTGTGGGGGGGGCCGCCTCCTGTCTGACCTGCCGGATTGAGGGCCATGGCGAATCCCGCCCGGTCCCTGGGGCAGGCAGGCTGCGTCCCGGTATGAACTGTTAATGACTCGGTCCTAGGCTTCACCGCGATGTGGCTGCGAGCAACTCCGGGAGGAGACGAGGCGTGACGGTGGCAGCAAGCATGCTCAGGCACGGCGAGGGCGTGACGGGTGGCCCCTCGCCCTTGCCGGGCCGGGACGAGGCACTGCTCTCCCTGCAATGCGTGATCCTGCGCGCCATCGCCTCCGGCATGCCCTTCGCGGCGGTGGCCGACCTGCTCTGCCGCCAGGTGGAGGAGATCGTCCCCACCATCTCCTGCTCGGTGGTGGGCGTGGACGCCGAGCGCCGGCTTCGCCCGCTGGCCGGCCCCAGCCTGCCGGAACGCTATTGCCAGGCCATCGACGGACTTCCCATCGGGCCGATGGTCGGCTCCTGCGGCGCTGCGGCGCATCTGGGCCATGCGGTCGAGGTCCATGACATCGAGACCGACCCGCGCTGGGCACCCTACAGGGCGCTGCCGCTCGCCGCCGGGCTGCGGGCGTGCTGGTCGACCCCGATCCGGACGCCGGATGACCGCATCGTCGCCACCTTCGCCTTCTACTACCGTACCCGGCGCGGGCCGGACGCGCTGGAGCGGCAGATCGTCGCCGCCAGCGTGGATCTCTGCGCGCTCGCCATCGAGCGCGAGGCGGTGGCAGCGAGCCTGGCGACCAGCAACCGCCACCTGGAAGTGGCGCTGCAGAGCATGACGCAGGGTCTTGGCCTGTATGACGCGCAGGACCGCCTGCTGCTGACCAATCGCCGCTTCCACGATATCTATGGCCTGGCGGCCGAGCGGCTGCGGCCGGGGGTCCATTTCCGCGAGGTGCTGGCCCACAGCATCGCGGCCGGCAACTATCCCGGCCAGACGGTGGATGACCTCTGGCAGGCCCGCAAGGCCTTCATCGACCGCCGCAGGCCGGGCGTCTTCCTGCAGAGGCTGGGCGACGGACGGGTGATCGCCATCTCCCACCAGCCGTTGGCGGATGGCGGCTGGGTCGCGACCTATGAGGACGTGACCGAGCAGCAGAAGCGCCAGGAGCGGATGGCGCATCTGGCGCAGCACGATGTGCTGACCGGCCTGCCGAACCGCGCCCTCTTTGAGGAGCAGCTCGAGGCGGCACTGCGGCGGCCGGGCGCGGCCGCGCGCTGCGCCGTGCTCTATCTTGACCTCGACCGCTTCAAGACGATCAACGACACGCTGGGCCATGCGGCGGGCGACCGGCTGCTGCAGGCGGTGGCGGGGCGGCTGCGCGGCTGCGTCCGCGACGGCGACGTGGTGGCGCGGCTGGGCGGCGACGAGTTCAGCATCCTGCTGCCGGCGATCGCGGGCGCGGAGGAGGCGGAGATGCTATCCCGCCGGATCGCCGAGGCGTTGAGCCTGCCCTATGTGCTCGGCGGGCACACGGTGGCCAGCGGCACCAGCATCGGCATCGCGCTGGCGCCCGCTGAGGGCGGAACCGCCAGCCGGATGCTGCAGCAGGCCGACCTCGCCCTCTACCAGGCCAAGGCGGAAGGGCGCGGGACCCACCGCTTCTATGCGCCGCTGATGGACGAGCTGCTGCGCCGGCGCCAGCAGTTCGAGCTGGACCTTCGGCATGCCGTGCAGGCCGGCGAGTTCGAGCTGCACTACCAGCCGTTGTTCGATCTGCGGTCCCGCCGCATTTGCGGCTTCGAGGCGTTGCTCCGCTGGCATCATCCGCTCCGTGGCCTGGTGCTGCCGGGCGAGTTCATCCCGGTCGCCGAGGAGATCGGACTGGTCGCGCCGCTCGGCGCCTGGGTCTTGCGGCAGGCCTGCCGCGATGCCGCCGGCTGGCCCGAGGGCATCCGCGTCGCCGTCAATCTCTCGCCGTCGCAGCTGCAGGACCCGCGGCTGGTCGGACAGGTCCGGGCGGCGCTGGCGGAGTCCGGCCTGCCGGCGGCCAGACTGGAGCTGGAGATCACGGAATCCGTCCTGCTGAGCGTCAGCCCCGAGGTGCTCGGCACCCTGCACGGGCTGCGCGCGCTGGGGCTGCGGGTCGCGCTGGACGATTTCGGCACCGGCTATTCCTCGCTGAGCTGCCTGCACCACTTCCCCTTCGACAAGATCAAGATCGACCGGTCCTTCGTCGCCGACATGGCGGCGGGCGGGAATGCGCTGGCCATCGTGCGGGCGGTCGCCGGCCTGGGCCGGGACCTGTGCATGGTGACCACGGCGGAAGGCGTCGAGACGGCGGCGCAGCTGGAGCAGGCGCGCGCGCAAGGCTGCACGGAGGTGCAGGGCTACCTGCTTGGCCACCCGCAGCCGGCGGCGCAGGTGGCGACCATGTTGCGGGAGAGCGGTTTCCCCGATGGCGACGAGGCGCTCCTAGGCGCACCACGCCAGGCGCTCTGAAGCGGCGGCGCGAGGGGCGCCGCGCCCGGTCTGGCGGTACCGGGCGACGCCATCCGAGTGCGGCCTGTACCGGCCCGTCATCCAAGAATTTTTTGCAAACCGTAACCTGCGCGCTTGAGCACCCTGCGGGAATGCAATATGCGAATGACTCGCAGTAGCATTTGAGTGGCAGGATACTCCCGAATGTCGAGACGACGACCCACCCGCGCGGCGCGCCACGCGAGGATGCTGGCCGCACTGACGGCGGCGGCACTGGCCTCGCCCAACGGACCAGCGCGGGCGCAGGACGCCGCCGTTCCGCCCGACGTGCAGACCGGTGCCGTGCTCCTGCCGGAAGTCAATGTCGAAGCGGGCCTGGAGCGTGGCTACAGCCCGGTGGCCGGCTTCGTCGCCGGCGTCAGCGCGTCCGGCACCAAGACCGACACGCCGATCATCGAGACGCCGCAGTCGATCTCCGTCGTCACCGCCGACGAGATCCGCGCGCGCGACGCGCAGAACCTGAACCAGGTCCTGCGCTACACGCCCGGTGTCGTCACCGAGACGCGCGGCTCGGCCGCGGTGCGCCTCGACCAGATGACCATCCGCGGCTACTCGCCAACCCAGTATCTCGACGGCATGCGGCTTGCCGGCGGCCGCGACGCCAATCCGAGCCTCGACGCCTACCGCCTGGAGCGGGTGGAGGTGCTGCGCGGCCCCGCCTCCGTGCTCTACGGCACCGCGCCGCCGGGCGGCATTGTGAACGCGGTGAGCAAGCGGCCGACCGAGGAGCGGATCCGCGAGGTGCTGCTGCAGGCCGGTACGCGCGAGCGCTGGCGCATCGCCGGCGACTACGGCGGCAAGCTGGATGAGAACGGCCAGTGGTTCGGCCGCTTCATCGGCTCCTATGCCGAGGGCCAGGGTGAACTCGATGAGGTGCGCGAGGAGCGCTACTTCTTCTCGCCCTCGCTGACCTGGCGGCCGACCAACGACACCACCATCACCGTGCTCGGCCACTACCAGCACGACCCGCATTCAGGGTCCTATGGCGGCGTGCCGGCCTGGGGCTCGGTGCTCCCCTCGCCTCATGGCCGAGTGGGCATGCGCTTCTACGATGGCGACTGGGACTTCGAGCGCAGCGACCGTGAGCACTACCAGATCGGCTACCTCGTCGAGCACAGGCTCAATTCGGTTATCACCCTTCGGCAGAACTTCCGTTACATGCACACGCAGGGCGAGTACCGCAGCCTCTACGGCTCGGCGGTCACCAACGATCTGCAGAACCTGATCCGCTCGGTCTATGGCACGGATGCGGACTTCGACGTCTTCACCCTCGACAATCAGGTGCAGGCCAAATTCGACACCGGACCGGTGCAGCACACCGTGCTGGCCGGCCTCGACTACTACCGCGTGCTGAGCGACACCTATACCGGCTCGAACGTCTATAACGGGCGCACGTCCAACGGCGTCCCGCTCCAGAACCTGTTCAAGCCGGTCTATGCCAACCAGGGCGCCGTCTGGCCGGGTTTCTCGAGCTTCAGCAGCCAGCGCTCCAACCAGACCGGCCTCTACCTGCAGGACCAATTGCGGATCGGGCAACTCGTGCTGCTGCTGGGCGGCCGGCTCGATTGGTCGGACAGCACGACGGAGAACCGCCGGCCCGGCAGCTTTGCGCTGACCAGCACCTCGCGCCAGACCGACCATGCCTTCACCGGCCGCGCTGGCGCCGTCTACCTCTTCGACAACGGCCTCGCGCCCTATGTGAGCTACAGCGAGAGCTTCGAGCCGCAGAGCGGCACCGACCGCAACCTCAACCCCTTCGATCCGACCACCGGGCGGCAGTACGAGGTGGGCGTGCGGTACCAGCCGCCGGGCACCAATCTCTCCATCGCGGTGGCCGCCTTCGACCTGCTGCGGCAGAACGTGCTGAGCATCGATCCGGTCGATCCGAGCTGGAACACGCAGTCGGGCGAGGTGCGGACGCGCGGCTTCGAGGTCGAGGCCAAGGCAAGCCTGATGCGCGGCCTCAGCCTGACGGCCGCCTATACCTACCTCGACATGGAGTACACCGAGAGCAACAACACCTTCTCGATCGATTACGCCATCCAGGGACGCCCGAGCGGTGGAACGGTGCCGCAGGAGGGCAAGGTGCCGACCGGCATCCCGCGCCACAATGCCGCGGTCTGGCTGGACTACACCGCGCCCACGGGCCGGTTCGGCGGGCTCGGCATCGCCGGCGGCGTGCGCTATCTCGGCTCCTCCTGGGGCGACGCGGCCAACACCTTCAAGGTGGATTCCGCCACGCTGTTCGATGCCGCCCTGCGCTATGACCTCGGCCGGTTCGCCCGTGACCTGGATGGCATGCAGCTCGCGGTGAACGTCAACAACATCGCGGACACGCGCTATGTCGCGAGCTGCAGCGGCTATGCCTGGTGCTGGTACGGTTATGGCCGCACCGTCACCGGCTCCCTCCGCTACCGGTTCTGAGCCGCGCATGAGCGCGCTCATGGATGCGGCCGGCCGCCACGCCCGGCTCTCCGCCGGGCCGGGCGCGCGGCGGGCCGGCGGCATCCTGCTCCGGCTGCTGGCCGGGGTGGGGGGCGGCTACGCCCTGGCGGCGCTCTTCGCCATGGTGTTCTCCCTCGCCCTGCCGATGCCGCGCAGCGAGGCGGTGCTGACCGCCACCATGGCCAGCTTCGCCGTCCACGCCGGCACCATCGTCTGGGCCTTCGCCGCGCGGGGCGTGCTGCGCGTCTGGCTCGGCCTCGCGCTGCCCGGTCTCCTGCTCGGCCTCGCGCTGTGGCTGCTGGAGGGGAGGGCCGCATGAAGGACGGCCTGCGCCAGAGCATGGCATGGCTGCACACCTGGTCCGGCCTGCTGGTCGGCTGGGTTCTGTACGCCGTCTTCCTGACCGGCACGGCGGCCTATCTGCGCCCCGAGATCTCCGTCTGGATGCGGCCGGAGATGCCGGTCTCCGCCCCCGCGCCGCAGGATGCCGAGGTCGCGCTGGCGGCGATGGCGGCCATGGCGCCCGAGGCGCCCGTCTGGTTCATCACCCTGCCGGACCGGCGGGAGCCGGCGATCCGCGCCTTCTGGCGCGACCCCTCGGCGGGCGGGCGGGGCTTCCGTGAGGTGGTGCTCGACCCCGCCACCGGTGAGCCCGTGACGGCGCGGGATACGCGGGGCGGCGAGTTCTTCTACCGCTTCCACTTCCAGCTGCATTACCTGGGTGTGCTCTGGGGGCGGTGGATCATCAGCATCTGCACGATGTTCATGCTGGTCGCGATCATCAGCGGCGTCATCACGCACCGGCGCATCTTCGCCGACTTCTTCACCTTCCGCCCCGGCAAGGGGCAGCGTTCCTGGCTCGACGCGCATAATCTCTGCGCCGTGCTGGCGCTGCCCTACCACCTGATGATCACCTATACGGGGCTGGTGCTGCTCATGCTGATCACCATGCCCTGGGGCATCGAGCGGGCCTATCCGGGGCAGCGCGCGGCCTTCAACGCGGAGGTCTTCGGCACCGCGCCGCCGCGCCCGCGCAGCGGCGAGAAGGCGTCGCTCACGGCGGTCGAACCGCTGCTGGAGGAGGCGCGCCGGGAATGGCAGGGCGGCAGGCCGGGCCGCATCTTCGTGACCAATCCGGGCGATGCCGCAGCCACCATCCAGCTGGTGCGCGCTGGCGACGAGCGCATCTCCCACACTTCCCAGAGCATCACCTTCGACGGCACCACCGGTGCGGTTCTCGCCACGCGCGGCGAGGGCGGCGCGGCGGCGGAAAGCTGGGGCGTGATGTATGGGCTGCATATCGGCCGCTTCGCCGGGCCGTTGCTGCGCGGCCTCTTCGTGCTCGCCGGCCTGGCCGGGACGGCCATGGTCGCCACCGGCTGCCTGCTCTGGGCGGCGAAGCGGCGCCAGCAGGCCACGCAGAAGGGGGCTCCCGGTTTCGGGACGCGCCTGGTCGAGCATCTGAACGTCGCGGCCATCGCCGGTCTGCCGGTCGCGATGGTGGCCTTCCTCTGGGCCAACCGCCTGCTGCCGGTGGCGATGGCCTCCCGCGCGGAATGGGAGGTGCATGTCTTCTTCATCGCCTGGGCAGCCTGTCTGGCGCACCCGTTGCTGCGGCGCGGGCGGCGCTCCTGGGCGGAGCAGTTCGCTGCCGGCGCGGCTGGCTTCGCCCTGCTGCCGCTGCTGGATGCCCTTCTCACCGGCCGGCATCTGGGCACCAGCCTGGCCGCGGGCGATGGCGTGCGGGCCGGGTTCGATCTCGGCCTGCTGGGCTGCGCGACGCTGCTCGGCCTGCTGGCCTGGAAGGTCGGGCGACAGCGCGTCGCGGCGCCGGGCAGGATGGTCCGATCCCCCTCCGGGGCCGGCAATCCGAGGGAGACCGCCCCGTGATCCCGCTGGGCTTCGCGCTGGCCTATGCCGGCTTCCTCGGGCTCTGCCTGGCGATGGAGCGGCACCATGAGCAGCTTCTGGGGTCCCGACGCATTCCGCCGCCCAGGCGGCGCTTGTGTTTCTGGGGCGGCTGGCTGCTGCTGGCGGCCTCGTCTCAGGCCGCCGTCCAGGCCATGGGATGGGGGGCGGGGGTGGTGCTCTGGCTGGGCGTGCTGACGGCCACGGCCCTGCCGCTCGCCCTGCTGCTGACCTATGCCCCGCGCCTCGCCCTGGCGCTGGGGGTGACGCCGGTCCTGGCTGCGCTCCCGCTCATCAATCCTTGAGTGGTGGCCGGTCACCGCTCGTGGCGGATCACCGGTCGCTGAGGCTTCCGCGCGCGAAAGGCTCAGCGCGCGGCATCCGAAACTCCATATGGTGCAGGCGGGCTGGGCAGGGCGGATCGTCGCGCTGCCCGGGCCGCTCCGTTGAAGAAGAAAGTCTCCGCCCCCGAAGGCGGGCCTTCCTCCGCTAGGCGAAATCCCGTGGCCGGAGGCCAGCGTGGAAGTAGGTGATCATCGAATAGATGTCGTAGACGGGCCGGCCGGTGGCGCGCTGCACGGCGGCGGCATAGGGCGGCATGTTCGTGCATTCCAGCACGATGGCGCCGACCTCGGGATGGCGGGTGACGAGGCGCTGGGCGGCCTCGACCACGTCCTGCTCGGCGAGATCGACGTCCATGTCGTCCTTCTCGGCCTTGATGAGGACGCGGAAGAACTCGCGGCCGCTCTCGGTCCCTTCCCTGGGGATGTCGAGGGGGACGCCCGCGGCTTCCAGGTGCTTCGGCGTCAGGGTGGAGCCGGAGACGGTGACGAGGCCGACGCGCTGGCCGGGCGGCAGCATGGCCTGCACCCAGGGCACCTGCATCAGGCTGGAGGTGGCGACGGGCACGCCGACATCGGCCGCGATCTCCTTCTGGAAGAGGGAGAGGAAGCCGCAATTGGTGGTGATCGCCTCGGCGCCCTGCGCGACGAGGTCGCGCGCGGCCACCAGGAAATCCTCCAGCAGGCCGCTGGCGCCGTTCAGCACCACCTTCTCCGGGCTCGCCCCGCGCACGACGCGGTAGAGGACGGGGAAGGGCCAGGTCGTGCCGTTGCCCATGTCCCCGTAGATGCGGGGGAAGCGGGCCTCGAGCATGAGGATGCCCAGGGGAACGCCATAGAGTGCCTTGCCACCCTTCGCGATGCCGCGGCGGCGGGAGGGCATGATCGGGCTCGTGGTCATGGCTGCCTCATCGGATCGGCGGAGCATATTGCAGGCCGCCCTGCGTGTAGAGCTGATTCCGGCCGCGCGGCAGGCCCATCGGCGCCACGTTGCGGTCCCACACCTCGGCATAGTTGCCGACCTGGCGGATGATGTTCGCCGCCCAGTCGCGGGGGACGCCCATGTCCTTGCCGTAGTCGCCCGAAGACCCGAGCAGGCGCTGCACGTCCGGGCGCGGATCGTCCATGTGCTGCTCCAGGTTCCGGCTGGTGATGCCGAACTCCTCCGCCAGGGTCATGGCATTTTGCGTCCAGCGCACCAGGTCGAAGAACTTGTCGTCGCCCTTGCGCACCACGGGGCCCAGCGGCTCCTTGCTGATCAGCTCGGGCAGGACCTCGAATTCCTCGCCGCGCGCGCCCAGGCCGGCGCGGAAGGCGGCCAGGGTGGAGGTGCCGACGGTGAAGGCATCACACCGACCCGCCACCATGGCGTTGCGGATCTCCTCCACGCTTTCGATCACCACGGGATTCAGCCGCATGGTGTTGGCGCGGAAGAAGTCGGCGAGGTTCTTCTCCGTGGTCGTGCCGGGCTGCACGCAGACGCTGGCGCCGTCCAGCTCCTTGATCGACTTCACGCCGAGCTTCTTCGAAACCAGGAAGCCCTGGCCGTCGTAGAAGAGCACGCCGGTGAAGAGCAGCCCCAGCGCCGCCTCGCGCGGCTGCGTCCAGGTGGTGTTGGAGGAGAGAATGTCGATCTCGCCGCTTTGCAGGGCGGTGAGGCGGTTGGAATAGGTCGTGGTGACGAAGCGCACCTTCTTGGCGTCACCCAATACGGCGGCGGCGATCGCCCGGCAGAAATCCGTGTAGAGGCCGCTGTACTCGCCGCGGTTGTTGAGCACGGCGAAGCCCGGCAGGTCGGCGGAGGTGCCGCAGACCAGCGCGTCCCGCCCCTTGATGGCATCGATGGTGGGGGAGCCGGATTGTGCCTGGGCGGGGGTGCCGAGGCCGGTCAGCGCCAGCCCCGCACAGCCGGCCAGGAGGGAGAGAAGGCGTCGTTTCATGGAGGTTCCTCATGCAGCGGATCTCAGGGAAGGGTGATCGTCCTGCCCTGGGCCGCGGTTGTGATTGCGGCCCGTTCCTATCGGAAGCGGGCCGGGGAGAAGGCTTCGATCGGGATTTCTGGGGGCTCGCCGGAGACGAGCTCGGCGACGATCCGCCCGGTGCGCGCGCCCGCGACGAGGCCGACATGGCCATGGCCGAAGGCGTGGATCACATCGGCGCATCCGCTGGCGCGGCCCAGGCAGGGCATGCCATCCGGGGTGCTAGGCCGGTGGCCCAGCCATGTGGTGACGTGATCGGCCGGGAAAGGGTTGGGCAGGCCGGGAAAGCTGCGCAGGAGGTGGTCCCGCAGGATCTCGGCCCGCTTCCAGTTCGGCGCGGCCTCGACACTGGCGATCTCCACCTGGCCGGCGGCGCGCAGGCCGTCCTCCATCGCGTTCACCACCATCTTGGCCCCGCCGAGGCTGATGGAGTGGCGCGGCCCCTGGTTCGCGCCGCGCAGCATCACGTGGTAGCCACGCTCGGTCTGTAGCGGCACCTTGTCGCCTGCCTGGGCGGCGAGCGGGGCGGAACGGATGCCGCAGCAGATCACGGCGGCATCGCAGTCCAGCAGCGTGCCGTCGGCGAGCGCCACGCCCCGGAGCGCGCGCCCTTCCAGCCGCAGGCCGGTGGCCGCCACCTTGCGCAGCGCCGCGCCCTGGCGCTGCGCATGCGCCACCAGCGCCGCGACATAGCGGCCCGGCGAAAGGCAGCGGCCCGCCTCCTCCGTCAGCACGGCAAAGGTGTAGGCGGGGTCGAGATCGGGCTCCATGGCGCGCAGCGCCTCGCCCTCGACCTCGGTCCAGCGGATGCCGACCTGCCGCCGGATGCGCCAGCCCATCGCCTCGGCCTCGAATCCCGCGCGGGAGTACCAGGCGTTCATCAGGCCCTTGTGCTCGATCAGGTGCGGCACGCCGGCCTCGCGGGCCAGGGCGCCGTGCAGGACGGGCGAATCCTTCAGCAGCGGGCGCAGCGCCTGGGCGATCCGGAGCAGCTTCGCCTCGCTGGAACCGGCGGCGAGATAGCGCAGCAGCCAGGGCAGGGCACGCGGGAAATGCTGCCAGCGCACCGCCAGGGGGCCGAGCGGATCGGCCAGGAAGCCCGGCACCTTCTTCCACAGGCCCGGGGCGCTGGGGGGCAGCACGGAATGGGAGGAGAGCCAGCCGGCATTGCCGAAGCTCGCCGCCTGCTCCCCGCCCGGTTCGCCGGGTTCCAGGATCGTCACGCGATGGCCGGCGCGCAGCAGCTCGACGGCACTGGCCGCGCCCTCGATGCCCGCGCCGATCACCACGACATGACGGTTCCCGGCGCGGCTCACAGCGTGCCCTCTGGCATGCCACGCCCGGCCGGCAGCGCGCGCGGATCGGGGAAGCGATGCAGAATCGCGGTTCCGCCTGCGGCGCGGCAGGCGGTCACGCCGGTCCGGGCGCTCACGACAGGGCCTCCACGGCGCGCCGGATCCGCGTCATGGCGGTGCGGAGCTCCGCCTCCGCCGTCGCGTAGGAAATGCGGAAATAGGGCGCGAGGCCGAAGATGGAGCCGGGGACGACGGCCACGTCGTGCTCCTCCAGTAGATAGCGGCAGAAATCCGCGTCAGTCCCGATCACCTGGCCGGACGGCGTCCTGCGGCCGATTACGCCCGCGCAGCTCGCGAAGGTGTAGAAGGCGCCCTCGGGGCGCCGGCAGGAGAGGCCGGGAATGGCGTTCAGCGCCTCCACCACCAGGTCGCGCCGCCGCTCGAAGGAGGCGCGGCGCTCCGCCAAGACCTCCTGCGGGCCGTTCAGGGCCTCGATGGCGGCGGCCTGGGAGACGGAGGAGGGGTTGGAGGTGCTCTGGCTCTGCACCACCGCCATGGCGGCGATCAGCGACCGGGGGCCGGCGCCATAGCCGATGCGCCACCCCGTCATGGCGTAGCTCTTGGAGACGCCGTTGACGATCAGCGTGCGCTCCCGCAGGCGCGGCTCCAGGGCGACCGGACTGACCGCGGAGAAGTTGCCGTAGCAGAGGTGCTCGTAGATCTCGTCCGACATCAGCCAGACCTGCTCGTGCCGCAGCAGCACGTCGAGGATCGGCCGGTAGTCCGCGGGCGAATAGGCGGCCCCCGTTGGGTTGGAGGGGGAGTTCAGCATCAGCCAGCGGGTGCGCGGGGTTATGGCGCGCTCCAGGTCCGCCGCGTCCAGCCGGAAGCCATTCTCCTCCCGGCCGGCGACGGGCACCGGAACCCCGCCGGCGATGGTCACCATATCGGCATAGGAGGTCCAGTAAGGGGCGGCGATGACGACCTCGTCGCCCTCATCCAGCGTCGCCATCAGGGCGTTGTGGATGACCTGCTTCGCGCCGGCGCCTACGGTGATCTCCGTGGGCTCGTAGGTGAGGCGGTTCTCGCGCAGCAGCTTCGCCGCGATAGCCGCCTTCATCTCCACGGTGCCGTCCAGGATGGTGTATTTGGTGGCCCCCGCCCGGATGGCCGAGATCGCCGCGTCCTTGACATTGTCCGGCGTGTCGAAATCGGGCTCGCCGGCGCCCAGCACGATGACCGGCCGCCCCTCCCGTTTCAGCTGCGCCGCGCGGGCGCCGATCATGAGGATCTCCGAGACGCCGATGCTCGCGATGCGGCGGGCGGGGCGGAAGGCGGGAGGGGCGGTGTTCATGATCGGGACCTCAGCGCGCGGCGACGGCCATGATCTCGACGCGGATGTCGGGCAGGGCCAGCGTGACCGCACCGCAGCAGCGGGCGGGCGTGCTGCCCGGGACGACCCAGGCGTCGTAGACCTCGTTCATGGCGGCGAAGTCGGCCATGTCGGCGAGCCAGATCGTTACGTTCAGCAGCTTCGACTTGTCCGTGCCGGCGGCCGCCAGCATCTCGTCGACCTTTGCGAGGACCTGCCGCGTCTGGCCGGCGGCGTCGGCGCTGCGATCATCGGCCGTCTGGCCCGCGAGGTAGACGGTGTCGCCATGGATCACCGCGCGGGAGCGACGGGCGTTCTGGTCAAGACGGGCAATCTCGGTCATGTCGCGGTCCTCAGGAGCGGCCGGCGCGGGCGGGTTGCGCCCGCGCGGCCATCTCGGGGTTGATGGCGGCGGAGGCCGCCCTTAGACGATCTGGTTCTTCAGCTGCGTCTCGCCGCGCTGCAGGCGCGCGATGTTTTCCATCAGGATGTCCAGGACATTGTCCTCGTAGCGCTGCGTCTCGCCGGCGCTGTGCGGGGTGACGAAGACATTCGGCAGGTCCCAGAGCGGAGAGGCGGCGGGGAGCGGCTCCTCGACCACGGTGTCCAGCGCGGCGCCGGCGATCCGCCCCTCACGCAGCGCCGTGATCAGCGCGGGCTCGTCCACCACCTTGCCGCGGGCGACGTTGATCAGCCGCGCGCTCGGCTTCATCAGGCCCAGCGCCCGGGCATCGATCAGGCCCTGCGTCTCCGGCGTCAGGGGGCAGGTCAGGGCGACGAAATCCGCCTGCGGCAGCCAGTGCGCCAGCTCGCCGATCGTATGCACCGCATCGGCCCCCTCGGCGCCAGCCGCAGGATCGCGACGCAGGCCGACGACCCGCATGCCGAAGGCCTTGGCCAGACGCGCCAGCCGGCCGCCGATGCGCCCCAGCCCGACCACCAGCAGCAGCTTGCCGCCCAACTCGTCCTCGCGTTGGGCAATCTCGCCGATCATGCCGCGCCAGTGGTGCTTCAGCTGGTTGTCGCGCGCCTGCGGCAGCAGACGGACCATCGCCAGGATGAGCGCCATTGCATGCTCGGAGACCGCATTGGCATTCACGCCCTGCGCGCTGGCCAGGCGCACCCCCTTGGCGCGCAGGGCGGCCTGGTCGTACTGATCGACGCCGGCGCTGATCGACTGCACGAAGCGCAGCTTCGCGGCCTTGTCGATCAGCGCATTATTCCAGAGGCCAGAGACGACGACCACATCGGCTTCCGGAATCCGCGCGGCCAGCTCGTCACGCGAGGCGACCTGGAAGCTGCGCAGGCCGGTCCCGCGCGTCTCGAAGCGCTGCTGCATCCGATAGGCCGGATGGGCGAAAAGGATCGTCAGGTTGCTGGGATCAGGAAGCAAGAGGATCTCTCCGGTGTTGTTCGGGGCCACGGATCAGGCGGGTTCACCCAGAAGATGCGCTGCCAGGTCGTTCTCGGTGTAGATCTCCCCGTAGCCGATGCGGATCACCTCGGTGATCTGATCGAGCCGCCGGGCGATGTGCTCGCGCATGAGCGCGCCCGCTGCCGCCCGGTCGCGGTTGCGGAGATGGCCGACAATGGCGAGGTGCTCGCCCTGCGTTCGGGCGCGGCGATTCTGCATGTCGATCCAGCGGACGAAGCGGATGCGGTCATTCGTGGAACGGATCGCGCGGAGGAATTCCTCGTTGCCTGATAGCGCAGCGATCCTCTCGTGGAACTGCTCGTCCAGCGTCAGGAGGCGGAGGGCGCGGGCGTCCTCGTCCGGCTCGTCCCGGCTGCGGAGGGCAAAGGCCTCCAGATCTTCCAGCGCGGCATCGGAGGCGCGCTCGCAGGCCAGTTCCAGGCTGCCGACCTCGATGGTGGCCCTGAACTCGTAGAGCGACAGCACCTCCGCGGGGTCCAGCGCCTTGACGTGGTATCCCTTGTTCATGGTGGCCGTCAGGAAGCCTTCGGAGGCCAGGCGGCTGAGCGCCTCGCGCAGCGGCGTGCGGCTGACACCGAGCTTGCGGGCCAGTTCCACCTCGTTCACCCGCCGGCCGGGTGCGAGCCGGTAGGTACAGGCCATGGTCTTGACCTGCTCGTAGACCCGGTCCGAGAACCGGCTGGGCGGCGCGTCATCGTCCATGAGGGCATGGGGTAGCACCGGCCATGCCGAAAGTGAATACAGTTCTGGCGGCAGAGTGTGATCCAGATTTGAGGTCAGGGTGGTACCGCTCTGCCCAGCGGGGTGAGGCATGCCGGGCCGCATTGCCGCCGCGCTCCGGGGCAGCTCGCTGCAGCAGGCATGTGTGTGACGCCGCCTACCGTGTCCTGTCGTCGTGATCGCCGGCAATGCCTTAGACACCGTGCCGGCCGGCACGGGCGGTTGTCCTTCCTGGCGCCGCATTCCCCGACATAGCCCGGGATGAGACGGCCTCGCCGATCAGGGGCTGGCGTCCTCCGGGGGAAGCCCGCCGACCCGCCTGGTGATCTCGGTGGCGGTGTCCATCACGACCGGCGCGAGCTGCCGCATCGTGGCAGGCTTCAGGCGTTCCGCCGGACCGGCGATGCCGACGGCGGCGATGGCCCGGCCGTCGAAGCCCCAGATCGGCGCAGCAACGCCACGGACCGCCTCGCTCCGCTCCCCCCGGTTGAGGGCATAGCCGAGGCGGCGCACGCGGGTCAGTTCCTCCTCGAGCGCGGCCTGACCGATGATCGTGTGCGGCGTGAGGGGACCGAGGCGGGCGGCCATCTCGGCCGCCTCGGCCACGACGGAGGGCGGCGCATGGGCCAGCAGGGCCTTGCCCGTGGCCACGCAATGTGCCGCGGTGTGGCGGCCGATGCGGCTGTAGGCGCGGACCGGGTGGGAACTTTCGGCGATTTCGATGTAGACGACCTCCGCGCCATCGAGCACGGAAAGGTGGACGCTTTCGCCCGTGCGGGCTGAAAGCTCGGCCATCAGCGGGGCGGCAATGCGCCGGACATCGACCCGCGCCATCACAAGCCTGCCGAGTTCCCAGAGCTTCAGCGAGGGCTCGTAGATGCCGCGTTCGGTGTCGTGACGGACGAAGCCCTGTGCCGTCATGGTCTGCAGCAGGCGATGCACGTTGCTTTTCGTCAGGCCGACCTCCCGCGCCAGGTCACTGACCCCTCGGGCCTCCTTGCTGTGCGCGAGAACCGTCAGAAGGTTCAGGCCTTTCACGAGACTCTTGTCCATTCAGTCACCCGCATCGGAAGGGCGCGGCCGGTTATCCGGGAACGCGCGCGATCGCGCTATTTTCCGGAATATGACACATCGTTCTGTATAATGGAACGAGCTTCGGTGCGGGGCGCTGGATTTCCGACTGTCTCTCGCGCCTGCATCAGAGAATGGCAAGGCGGAAGACGGCCAGGAAAGCGCATGCCTTGCTGGCATTGCTCAGGTGGCAGGCCAGCGCCCTTCGAATCCAGGCTCCCCGTCCATGATGGATGTCCCCCCTCCCCGGGTCGGCAGAGTGGCGGCGTCGTTCTGTATGTTGGGACACTGTGTTGTATTGTTGACAGGCCGGGCAGCCCATGAGACCCGATCCATCCAGGAGAGGAAAAATCCCGGGAGGCATCAGGCCATGTCACCAATGTTGCGGACCGATCGGCTGTACGACTTCGTGGTCGCCATGACTCATCTGGCCAATGCGCATGGCGATGCGGAGGATGCGATGCTGGAGCGGGCCCGCCCGTTGCTGGCAGACCTCATCGCCAAGGATGACTGGCTGCCGGAACCGTTCACGCGACCCGATGCCACGCGCTACAGCCAGTACCTGCTGCATTGCGATCCGCTTGAGCGCTTCTCGCTGGTGAGCTTCGTGTGGGGGCCGGGCCAGCGCACGCCGGTGCATGACCATGGGGTGTGGGGCCTGGTCGGCATGTTGCGCGGCAGCGAGATTTCCATCCCCTATACGCGGAGCGAGGGCCAGCCAGCCCTGAGGGCCGGTGCGCCGGAACGGCTGACCCCGGGATGCATCGAGGCCGTCTCGCCCCGGCTCGGTGACATCCATGAGGTCGCGAACGCGCTCGATGACCGGCCTTCCATCAGCATCCACCTGTATGGCGGGAATATCGGCGCCGTCCGCCGCCATGTCTTCGATCCGGTGACGGGGGCGTCCAAGATGTTTGTCTCGGGCTATTCCTCCGGTGTGGTGCCGAACTTCTGGCAACACGCCAGATCCTAGGGAGAGCGGCTGGCTCGGGGCAGGCTTCGGGACTGATCGCGTGCGGCCGCGTGCTGAAAAGCATTGCCGCCGCGCGAATCGGACTCGTCTCCGAGATCAGCCCCCGGGGAATGGGCCGGCCTGATCCTGCCGGCCGCCGTCGAAGCGCCGGACTGGAGCATTGCGCCACGCTGCCCCGCAGGAGAGGCGCGCGAAAGATCGTGAACGGCGCGCAGCCCGTTGCGCGTCCGGGGTCGCGAGGCGGATTCCTGCCCGCGCCGGAACAAGATGGGGCTGAAGCTTTCAGTGCCGCCGCTGCCGCCATGCAGCGGCATCCGAGGAATCGAACAGAGAGCAAGAGTTTCGATGGTGTTGTCCGGCGCTCTGGCCGGGGCGCTTGACAATGCGCTCGACGTCTCACTAGCGTTACGAGATTCCGATACGGCGTATCGCAATACAGAACAACCAAGGAAGCGTCATGCGCGGGGCGAAGATCTTTCTCGCGGCACTGCTCGTCTGGTTCTGTCTGGCGCCGGCCGCCATCGCGGCGGAGGCCTATCCGTCGCGCTCGATCCGGCTCGTCATTCCCTTCCCGCCGGGCGGCACGAGCGACACCATCGGCCGTGTCGTCGCGGAGGGGCTTGGCCAGGCGCTGGGCGTTCCGGTGGTGGTCGATAACCGCGGTGGCGCGGGTGGCGCGCTCGGCTCGGAGATCGTCGCCACCGCCGCGCCCGATGGCTACACGCTGCTGCAGGCCACCGGCGGGACGCATGGCGCGCTGCCGCATGTGATGCCCCATCTGCCCTACGATCCCCTGCGCAGCTTCACGCCGATCTCGGCGGTGGCGGAATCCTTCACGGGCGTGGGGGTCAGCCCCGACCTGCCCGTCCGCTCCGTGCAGGAGCTGGTGGACT
Organism: Roseomonas sp.; assembly: GCA_035565935.1. Taxonomy (GTDB): domain Bacteria; phylum Pseudomonadota; class Alphaproteobacteria; order Acetobacterales; family Acetobacteraceae; genus Pseudoroseomonas. The sequence goes on along the minus strand of DATMRU010000049.1, from coordinate 152,639 downwards.
ACGCGCGGCGGCATCCGGGGCAGGTGTACTACGGCACCGCGGGCGTCGGCTCGGTGGGGCATTTCCTGGGTGAGCTGCTGCGCGTCGATGCCGGTATCGAGATCACCCATGTGCCCTATCGCGGCAGTTCCCTGGCCATGAACGACCTGGCGGTAGGGCGGGTGCAGTTGATGTTCGATCCGCTGGTGATGCCGCAGGCCGAGGCGGGGCGCATCCGCATCCTGGCTTTCACCAATGCGCGCCGCTGGCCGGGCCTGCCGGAGATTCCGACGATGGAGGAGGCGGGCTTTCCCGGCTTCGTCAGCGCGGGCGGATTCTTCCTGCTGGGGCCTGCCGGTCTGCCGCCCGCGATCGTCGATCGCCTGAACGCGGCGGTCGCCGACTTCCTCGCCGCGCCTGCCGCCCGGGAGCGCTTGATGCGCGCCGGGACCCTGCCGAAGCACAGCACGCCGGAACAGCTGTCGCACGACATCGCGGCCGGCATCGAGCGCTACGGCGAGATCAAGCGCCGGGCCAATCTCACATTCGAATGACAGGACCGACCATGCCACCGCATGATGCTGTTGAAAGGCCGGCCGCACGCCTCCCGGTCGCCCGCATTGTCAGCCCTGGATCCATCGCGGTCATCGGTGCCTCCGACGATGTCGGCAAGTTCGGCGGGCGGGTGATCCATTACCTGATCAAGCACGGCTATGCGGGCAGGCTGCTGCCGATCAACCCGAAGCGTGCCACCATCCGGGAGCTTCCCGCCCATCCCAGCATCAGTGCGGCGCCGGGCCCGGTGGACGTGGCCATTCTCGCCGTACCGGCGGCCAATCTGGCGGCCCAGATCGAGGAATGCGCCGCTGCCGGCGTGGGGGCCTGCATCGTCATCACCGGCAAGCTGGCGGAAGCCGGGCCGGAAGGTGAGGCGCTGCAGGCCCGCCTGCTGGCGACGGCCCGCGCCGCCGGCATGCGGCTGCTGGGGCCGAACTGCCTCGGCATCTTCAATCCCGTGGACCACGCCATGCTCAGCTCCAGCCTGGCGCTGGAAGCGGAGGGGTTCCCGCCGGGGCATGTCGGCCTGGTGAGCCAGAGCGGCGCGCTGATGGGCACGCTGGTCTCGCTCGGCCATGACTACGGCGCCGGGTTCAGCCGCTGCATCTCGGTGGGCAACCAGGCCGACCTCGAGCTGTGCGACTTCCTCGAATATCTCATCGAGGACGACGCGACGAAGGTGATCTGCCTGTATGTCGAGGGGCTGCGCTCGCCGCGGCGCTTCATGGAGCTGCTGCGGCGCGCCCGGGCGTCCGGCAAGCCGGTGCTTTGCGTGAAGGCGGGGCGCAGCGAGGCGGGGGCCCGCGCCGCCCGTTCCCACACCGCCAGCCTCGCCGGCTCCTATGCGGCCTTCGAGGCCGTCTGCCGCGCGGCGGGCGCCGTGGTGATGAGCGATCCCGCCGCGATGATCATGGCGGCGGATGCGATGGCGCGCATGCCACCCCTTCCGGCGCCGGGAAAGGGCGTTGCGGTGGTGGCCTCCTCCGGCGGGAGCACGGCGGTGCTCGCCGACCAGCTTCCCGATGCGGGCCTGCGGCTGGCCGAGATCTCGGAAGCCACGCGGTCGGTCATGGAAGAATGGATGCCGGCCTCGCATGCCCACCTGCCGCTCGATACCGGCTCCTTCACGGCCGGCAGCACGGTTCCGGCGGTGGAGGCGTGCATCCGCGCCTTCATGGCTGATCCGGACATCGCTGCCATCCTCTACCCCATGACCACCCAGCCGCGCATGGCCGATTACGCCGCGCTGCTGCCGGCGCTGGCGCGGGAAGGGGGCAAGCCCATCCTCTACGCGATGACGGCCGGCAAGGTGGGCGACGGTGCCCGCAAGGCGATGGCCGCGGCGAATTTTCCCTGGTTCGATCGGACGGGCGACGTGCTGCAGGTGCTGCGCGCGATGGAGGCGGAGGCCGCGGGCCGCGACCGCGGCACCGCGCCGCCCGCGGCGCGTCCGGCCGGTGCCGGCCCCTTGCCCGAGGGATTGCCCAAGGGACTGTCAGCGGGGCCGCTGACCGAGCCGGAGGCCAAGCGGCTGATGGCGGCCTATGGCATCCCGGTGACCCGTGAGCGGCTGGTCACCACGGCCGGGGAGGCCGTCGCGGCGGCGGAGGCCATCGGCTTCCCGGTGGTGCTCAAGGGCGTCAGCCGCGCCGTGGTCCACAAGAGCGACCTGGGTCTGGTGCATCTCCGCCTGCAGGACGCCGAAGCGGTGCGGGAGGCCTTCGCCGACCTTCAGGCCCGGCTCGACCGCGCAGCGCCCGGCGGGGCCGAGGGCGTGCTGGTGCAGGAGATGGCGCAGGGCGGTGAGGCCGAACTGATCCTGGGCACCACCTGCGATCCCGACTTCGGCCCGATGGTTCTGGTCGGCTTCGGTGGCGTGCTGGTCGAGGTGCTGAAGGACGTGCAGCTCGCACCCGCGCCGCTCTCCGCGCAGGATGCCGAGGCGATGTTGCGGCGGCTGGCGCTCTGGCCGGTGCTCGCGGGGGTGCGCGGACGCCCCGCGGCCGACGTGCCGGCGGCGGTGGACGCGCTGGTGCGCCTCTCCTGGCTGGCGCATGACCTCGGGGCACGGCTGGCCGAGCTCGACATCAATCCGCTGATCCTGCGCGCGGCCGGGCAGGGCGCGCTCGCGGTGGACGGCCGCGCCACGCTGGGCGCGACGGCCGTGGAGGGCAGGGAGCGCCTGCCATGATGCACGGGCGACTGTCCCGCCGAGACCTGGTGGCGGCGACGCTGGGCACGACGCTGGCCGCCGCCCATGGCGCCTCCGCGCAGGGCGGCTATCCCGATCACCCGATCACGCTCATCGTGCCCTTTCCGCCCGGCGGCACCTCCGACAACGTGGCGCGGCTGGTTGCACAGCGCCTGGGCGCGCAGATGGGGCAGACCTGGGTGGTGGAGAACCGGCCCGGCGCCGGTGCCACGCTCGGCGCCGATCTCGTGGCGCGGGCGCGGCCGGATGGCTACACGCTGCTCGCGACGACGACCGCGATCCTGACCATAACGCCGCATGTGATGGCGGTGCCTTACGATCCATTCCGTTCCTTCACGCTGCTTGCCATGACGGCGGCGTCGAACGGCGTGCTGGCCGTCCATCCCTCCGTTCCCGCCCGCAGCGTGGCCGAGCTGGTGGCCTATGCGCGCGCGCATCCGGGCGAGCTGCGCTTCGGTTCCGCCGGCAATGGCACCATCACGCATCTCGGTGGCGAGCGGTTCGCGCAGGTCGCTGGCATCGAGATCGAACACATCCCCTACCGTGGCTCCGCCCAGGCGCTGACCGACCTGCTGGCAGGGCGGATCCAGATGATCTTCGATCAGGTGGCGGTGCAGGCCGTACAGGAGGGGCGGCTGGTGGGCCTCGCTGTGACCGGGGAGAGGCGCAACCCGTTGCTGCCCGACCTGCCGACCCTGCGCGAGACCGGATACGGGGCGGAGGGCGGCGTGTCCTGGTTCGGCCTTCTCGGCCCGGCCGGATTGCCCGGGCCGATCGCGGCGCGGCTGAAGCGCGAGATCGAGGCGGCGGTCGCCGCGCCCGAGGTCAGGGACACCATGGTCCGCATGGGCCTGGAGCCGCATTTCGAGACGGGTGAGGTGCTGCGCGCGCGCATCCGGGCGGATCATGAGGCCTTCGGCGCCGTGGTGCGCCGGGCCCAAGTCAAGGTGGATTAGGAATGGATCAGGTCAAGGTCTGGGACGACGGGCCCGTCCGCATCGTGGCGCTGAACCGGCCGGAGAAAGGCCATGCCATCACCAAGGGGATGGCCGAGGCCCTGCAGGCGGCGATGCTGGAGTTCGACCGCTCGGAGCAGCGCGCGGCCGTCATCACCGCGACCGGCACGCGCGCCTTCAGCTTCGGTGCCGATGTGACCGAGCCGCCCGAGTTGTGGCGCACCATTCCGACGGTCGGCTTCCGCACTCAGAAACCGGTGATCGCCGCGATCGAGGGCTGGTGCATCGGCGGCGCGCTGGTGCTGGCGATGATGTGCGATCTCGCCGTCTGTGGCGCGGGCGCGAAGTTCTATTACCCGGAGGCCAAGATCGGCCTGACGGGCGGGATGATCGCCGGGCTCGCCGCCCGCATTCCGCACAAGGTCGCCATGGAGATGCTGCTGCTCTGCCGCACCATCGAGGCGGAGCGCGCCGCCTCCGTCGGGCTGGTGAACGAGGTCGTGCCCGAGGGCCAGGCCCTGGCGAAGGCGACCGAATGGGGCGGCGAGCTGGCCGGCTTCGCGCCGATGGTGCTCGGCACGCTGAAGCAGATCGTTAACGAGGAGATCCTGCCGAGGGGGCCGTCCGAGCAGATGGCGCTTCACATGCAGCGCATCTCCGCCGTCCGCCAGTCCGAGGACTTCAAGGAAGGGGTGGCGGCATTCCGGGAGAAGCGCGCGCCGAAGTTCCGGGGGCGATGACAATGATCCTCTCCGCCACATCCCCCCGCAGGGCAAGACGCCGTGTCGCTTGGCGTTTCCGCGTGGGGCCTGGAAAGAGGCCGTAGCGATGCTGGTCACCTATTCCGAGGCGCAGGCCCTCCATATCCCGCGCCCTTATGTCCTGCGCGGCGTGCTGACGGCGCCGCGCGAAATCCCGGAACGCGCGGAGCAACTGCTGGCGGCCGTCCGGGCTGCGAACCACCCCGTGCGCGCGCCCCGCAGCTTCGGCCGTGCGCCGCTGCGTGGCGTGCACAGCGACGATTACCTGGATTTCCTGGAGACCGCCTTCGGGCGCTGGCAGGACAGCGAGGGCGGTGACGGCCTGGTCACGCCGGTGACGGCCGCGCTCCGCCGGGTGGCCTCCCGCCCCCTCAGCGTCCGGGGGCAGGCGGGATGGTATCTCGCCAGCGGTTCGGTCGGCATTGAGGCCGGGACCTGGGAAGCGGTGTCGGGGGCCGCGGACTGCGCCCTGGAAGCGGCGGAGACGCTGCGCGAGGGGGCGAAGGAAGCCTACGCGATCTGCCGCCCGCCGGGGCACCATGCCTATGCGGACCTCGCCGGCGGCTATTGCTACCTGAACAATGCGGCCATCGCGGCGCATCATCTCGCGGTCTCCATGGGGCGGGTCGCTGTGCTCGACGTGGATGTCCATCATGGCAACGGCACGCAGGACATCTTCTATGCGCGTGGTGACGTGCATTTCGTGTCGGTTCATGCGGACCCGGACGCGGCCTATCCCTTCTATGCCGGACGCGCCGGGGAACGCGGCGAAGGGGCCGGCCTGGGGCATACGCTGAACCTGCCTCTGCCGGTCGGCACGGGCGATGCTGGCTATCTGCAAGCCCTGGATCAGGGGCTCGCCTCCATCCGGGAATTCGCGCCGGCGGCGCTCGTGGTGTCGCTTGGCCTGGATGCCTTCGAAGGTGATTCCTCCCGGCTCCTGGCGGTCTCCACGCCGGGCTTCGCCGCCATCGGGGAGCGGATCGGCACGCTGCGCCTCCCCACCTTGCTCGTGCAGGAAGGTGGCTATGCCGTCGATGACCTGGCTCGCAACATCACCAGTTTCCTGTCCGGCTTCCTCGCCCCGCGGGCGGGGTAGGGACGTGAGCGTCGCAACCAAGACACAGAAGGATTCGTGGACGTGAACCATCTTCCGAATTCCACCGCGGCGCGCGATATTGCGACGCTCATCCATCCCTATACCAATCTGGACCGGCACATGACGGCCGGCCCGGTGGTCATGACCCGCGGCGAAGGCGTCTATGTCTATGACGACACGGGCAAGCGGTATCTGGAAGGGATGGCCGGTCTCTGGTCCACCTCGCTCGGCTTCGGCGAGAAGCGGCTGGTGCAGGCGGCCGTCCGGCAGCTGGAGGCGCTGCCCTACTCGCAGATCTTCGCGCACCGGTCGCACGAGCCGGCGATCGACCTGGCCGAGAAGCTGCTGTCCATGGCGCCCGCGGGACTCGACAAGGTGCTGTTCGCCAATTCGGGGTCCGAGGCGAATGACCAGGCCGCCAAGCTGGTCTGGTACTACCACAACGCTATCGGCAAGCCTCGCAAGAAGAAGATCATTTCCCGGGTCCGGGGCTATCACGGCGTCACCGTCTATTCCGGAAGCCTGACAGGGCTGCCCGGCAACCATGCGGATTTCGACCTCCCGGTGGGTGGCGTGCTGCGCGCCGAATGCCCCAGTCATTATCTCTACGGGCTACCCGGCGAGAGCGAGGCGGCCTTTGTGGAGCGCATCACCGGCAATCTGGAGCAACTGATCCTGCGGGAGGATCCCGAGACCATCGGCGCGTTCATCGCCGAGCCGGTCATGGGGTCGGGTGGCGTCATCGTGCCGCCGGAGGGCTATTTCGAGAAAGTCCAGCAGATCCTGCGCCGCCACAACATCCTGTTCATCGCGGATGAGGTGATCTGCGGCTTTGGCCGCACCGGCAGGATGTTCGGCTGCGAGACCTTCGGGATCCAGCCCGACATCATGACCGTCGCCAAGCAGCTGTCCTCCTCCTACATGCCGATCTCTGCGACGCTGGTGAGCGCACCGATCTTCGAAGGGATGCTGGCCGAGAGCCGCAAGCAGGGCACCTTCGCGCATGGCTTCACCTATGCCGGACATCCCGTGGCTGCTGCCGTGGCACTGGAGACGCTGAAGATCTACGAGGAGCGGGATATCGTGGGGCAGGTGCAGAAGACGGCGCCGCACTTCCAGGCGCGGCTGCGCGCCCTGGCGGAGCATCCGCTGGTCGGTGAGGCACGTGGCATCGGCCTGATCGGCGCCATCGAGATCGTGCAGGACAAGGCTGCCAGGAAGCCTTTCGCGACAGAAGAAGGTATCCCCGCGATGGCGGCGGCCGGCGCTTTCCGGAAGGGTGTGATCGCACGTGGCATCCGGGACGCGATCGCCTTCTGCCCGCCGCTGATCATCACGGAATCCGAGATCGACGAGCTGTTCGACGGCGTGCAGCACGGCCTGGACGAGGCGCTGGCACATGCCAGGAGCAAAGGGCTGATCGGCGCAGGCTGAAGCGGAGAAGGCGACCATGATCAGCAGACGGCAGTTCGGCGCCCTCTCCACGGCCCTGGCACTCTCACCGGTGCCCGGCCTGCGCGCGGAGGAGCCTCGCCAGGGCGGGACGCTCAATGCCATCGTGCAGCCGGAGCCTCCGGCGGTCTTCATTGGCATCAATCGGCTTGGGCCCAGCGCTTATGTCGGGAGCAAGATCAGCGAGGGCCTGCTGACCTTCGACCGCAACCTGCAGCCGCGGCCGGTGCTGGCACAGAGCTGGGAAGTCTCGCCGGACGGCATGACCTATGTCTTCCGCCTGCGGCAGGGGGTTACCTGGCATGATGGCCGGCCCTTCACCTCGGCCGATGTCGTCTACAGCATCACCGAATTCCTGCCGAAGGTGTTCTCCCGCAGCCGGGCCGCCTTCTCCAATGTGGAGCGGGTCAGCGCGCCGGATGAGCACACCGTCGAGCTGCGCATGAAGCACCCTTTTCCAGGATTGCTGACGGTGTTCGAGCGGAGCGGTGGGACGATGGTGCCGCGCCATCTCTATGAAGGGACCGATCCCTACCGCAACCCCGCCAATGAAAGGCCGATCGGGACGGGGCCGTTCAAATTCAAGGAATGGCGCCGGGGCTCCTTCATCCATCTCGTGCGCAACGAGAACTACTGGCAGCCGGGGCGGCCCTATCTCGACGAGATCTACTTCCATATCGTGCCCGATGCGAATGGCCGCAGCGTCGCCTTCGAGACGGGGCAGGTGGATGTCTTGCGGGGCGGTGACGTGGAGTGGTTCGAGATCCGCCGCCTCATGCGTGCGGAAAACGTGCAGGTGACGGAAGCGGGCTGGGAATACCAGTGCCCCTTGGCGTGGTTCAACCTGAATCTCCGCAATCCGCCGCTGGACGACGTGCGCTTCCGTCGTGCCCTTTCGCATGCGATCGACCGGAACTTCATCATCCGGACGATCTTCAGCGGATTCGGCCGCCCCTCCGACGGACCGATGACGCAATCCATGCCGTACTGCGACCAGTCGGTCTGGACCCGCTATCCCTACAATCCCCGCGCTGCCACGGCACTGCTCGATGAGATGGGGCTGCGCCCTGGAAAAGGGGGGGTGAGAGCGGAACTCCGCTTCTACCCGCTTCCTTACGGCGAGACTTGGCTGCGGCTCGGCGATTACCTGCGGGAGCGGCTGGGTGCCATCGGTGTGCGCCTGAACATCGTATCCGTGGACATGCCGACTCTCGTCCAGAGGGTGAATGCCGGGGATTTCGATATCTTCTCGAATTTCGTCTATCTGACGCCCGATCCGGCGATGAATTTTACCCAGGTCTATCGCTCCGATGTGCCGGCCGTGGGGACGGCGGCCAATCTCGGCGGGTACAACAACCCTCGGGTCACCGAGATGCTGTCCCAGGCGGAGCGGACCCAGGATCAGGCCGTGCGGAAGCGCCTCTACTCCGAGGTGCAGAAGATCCTGACGCAGGATGTGCCGATCCTGTGGACGCATGAGGTCGGATTTCCCACCCTCTCCCGCGGTAAGGTCCATAACCTCATCACCACGGGCCTGGGGACGGATGACAATTTCGCGGATACGTGGCTGGCAGGCTGAGCCGGGCCGGGGAAGGGGCATGTCCTGATGCGGCATCTCGAGTTTCTGGCTGGCCGTCTGTTCAAGGCGGTCCTGGTGATGTTCGGCATCATCGTGCTGAATTTCTTCCTGGTGAGGCTCGCGCCCGGTGACCCGGCGACTGTGCTGGCGGGAGAAGCCGGTGTGGTGGATCCGCAGTTCATGGCGGAATTGCGCGCGCGCTACGGGCTGGACCAACCGCTCTACGAGCAGCTCGCCATCTATGTCTCTCGCGCCGCGACGTTGGATTTCGGGGAATCCTACCGCATCCAGCGCCCTGCCATGGACCTGATCGCGGAACGGCTGCCGGCGACGTTGCTGCTCTCGCTAACGGCCTTTGCCCTGGCGATCGTTCTGGGAGTGACGCTGGGCGTGCTGGCGGCCCGCCGAGTCGGACGATGGCAGGACATGGTCATCACCGTTGCGGCATTGGTTTTCTTCGCCATGCCCCTGTTCTGGATCGGGTTGATGGCAATTTTGCTGTTCTCGGTGCAACTGGGCTGGCTGCCGGCCTATGGCATGGAAACGGTGGGCGGGAATTACTCCGGAGTCGGGCGTGCATTCGACATCGCCAGGCATCTGGTGCTTCCCGCCACGACGCTCGGGCTGTTCTACGTCGCGGTCTATGTCCGGATGACCCGGGCCTCGGTCCTGGAGGTCTCGCAGCTCGATTTCGTTCGTACGGCTCGTGCCAAGGGCATCCGGGAAGCGCGCATCTGGCGCCGGCATATCCTGAAGAACGCCCTGCTGCCGGTGATCACCCTGGCCAGCCTGCAGGCGGGTGCGCTTGTCGGCGGCGCCGTGGTGACGGAGACCGTCTTCGCCTGGCCCGGGGTCGGGCGCCTGGCCTTCGATGCCCTGGGGCAGCGCGACTACAACCTGCTGCTGGCGGTCTTCACCGTGACATCCGCCATGGTGATCCTGTTCAACCTGATCGCTGACCTCGTCTACAGCCTGATCGATCCCCGCATCGAGGTCAAAGGATGAGGGACATGCTCTCCTGGTGCCGCCGCCATTGGGCTCTGGTCACCGGTGGTGGAATGCTGGTCGTCCTGGTCGTGATCGCCTTGGCGGCGCCCCTCCTCTATCCGGAAGACCCGTGGAGCATGGTGGGGCCGCCGGACGTTCCGCCCTTCGAGGAGGGTTTCCTGTTCGGCACGGATTCGCTCGGGCGGGATGTCGCAGCGGGTGTCGTGCACGGCGCGCGGATATCTCTGCTGCTGGGCCTCGTCTCCACCGCCTGCGCGGTGCTGATCGGCACCACGGTGGGCGCCGTGTCCGGCTATTTCGCCGGTGTGGTGGATGATGTGCTGATGCGGCTGACGGAGTTCTTCCAGACCATCCCATCCTTCATGCTGGCATTGGTTCTGGTCGCCGTCCTGGCTCCCTCGGTCTGGACGATCGTCCTGGCGATCGCCGTGGTCTCCTGGCCACCCGTGGCACGGCTCGTGCGGGCGGAGTTCCTCAGCCTGCGCTCACGGGATTTCGTGAAGGCCGCGGTCGTCGGTGGCCATCCCACCCATTACATCGTCACGCGCCATGTGCTGCCCAATGCCTTGACCCCGATCATCGTGACGGCCTCCCTCATGGTGGCCAGCGCCATTCTGTTGGAATCGGCCTTGTCCTTTCTCGGCCTGGGCGACCGCAACAACATCACCTGGGGTTTCATGATCGGCGCCGGCAGGCCGATGATCCGGCAGGCCTGGTGGCTCAGCGCCATTCCTGGCCTGGCCATCTTCTACACGGTGCTGGCACTCAACCTGCTTGGCCAGGGGTTGGCGGATCTCATGAATCCTCGCCTCTCGCATGGAGGCCGGGCATGAGCGCTGGTCCGTTGATGCAGGTGGAGGGCCTCAGGGTCGCCCTGCCACCCGGGGCCGATCGCCCCTTCGCCGTCGAGGATGTATCGCTCTCCCTCAGTCGCAGCGAGGTGCTCTGCATTGTCGGAGAGTCGGGATCGGGGAAGTCCGTTATCGCCAACGCGATCATGGGGCTGTTGCCGGCTCCCGCGCTGCGCGTGGCGGGCGGCCGTATTCTGTTCGCCGGCCAGGATCTGGGCCAGTTGACGGAAGAGGAGTATCGCGAGCTGCGCGGGCGCCGCATGTCGATGATCTTCCAGGAACCCATGACCGCCTTGAATCCGCTCCTGACGGTCGGAGAGCAGATCGAGGAGGTGCTGGCTGCCCATGGGGTCGCCGATCGGTCTGCGCGGCGGGAGAGAGCCCTGGAATTGCTGGAGGCGATGCATCTTCCCGATCCGCCTTCGCTGCTGCATGCCTACCCCTTCCGGCTTTCCGGCGGCCAGCGACAGCGCGTGATGATCGCGGCGGCGCTGGCGCTGGAGCCTGAATTGCTGATCGCGGATGAACCCACCACGGCACTCGATGTTACCACGCAGCGCCAGATCCTGAGATTGATCCGCGAGATCCAGTTGCGCCGTCGCCTTGCGGTCATGTTCATCACGCATGACTTCGGCGTTGTCGCCGACATTGCCGACAAGGTCGCGGTCATGCAGAAGGGGCGCCTGGTGGAATACGGATCCGCGCCCGAAGTTCTGAATGCTCCACAGCATTCCTATTCCCGCCACCTCATCGCTGCTGTCCGTCAGTTGGAGGGCGGAGGCACCGGCACACAGGTCGGCACGGCGGCGGGTGGAGAGGAGCCCCTGCTGGAAATCAGAGGTTTGCGCAAGACTTATCGGAGCACCTCCGGCTTTCTGGGTTTGAGGAAGCGGGAGGTCCGCGCGGTCGATGATGTCACGCTGACGATCCATAAAGGCGAGACGGTGGGTCTGGTCGGCGAAAGCGGGTCCGGCAAGACAACTCTCGGCCAGCTCGTGGTGCGGTTGGCGCAGGCGGATGGCGGGCAGCTGGTTTTCCGGGGGCAGGATATCGGTGCCGCGCGAGGGGCGGCGCTGCTGGCCCTGCGCAGATCCATCCAGATGGTGTTCCAGGATCCATTCGCCTCGCTCAATCCGCGCCACCGGGTCGGGCGAATTCTGACGGAGACGCCGATCCGCCATGGCGTGAAGCCGGCACAGGCGATCGAACGGGCCAGGCAGTTGCTGGGCCTGGTTGGCCTTGATGCCACCGCCTATGACCGCTTTCCCCATGAGTTCTCGGGCGGGCAACGGCAGCGTATCGCGATCGCCCGTGCCCTGGCCCTGGATCCGGAGCTGGTGGTGGCGGATGAGCCGGTTTCCGCGCTCGACGTCTCGATCCAGGCGCAGGTGCTCGAGCTGCTGGCGGATCTGCGGCGGCGCCTCAATCTCTCGATGCTCTTCATCACCCATGACCTGCGGGTGGCAAGCCGGATCTGCGACCGTATCGCCGTGATGCGCCGTGGCGCCCTCGTCGAGCTCGGCCCGACATGCGAGGTCTTCAACAGACCGCAGCACGAATACACGCGGGCCCTGCTGGATTCGATTCCCGGCCGCTCCTGGCTGGCGGCCGGCCCGCAGGAGGAGGGGAGCGAGCAGACTCCGTCCTGTCACTTGCCGGCAGGATACGGTGGTGCTGGGGGTGCCAATCTGCCTGTGTGAATTATGCGGGTCTCCCCGAGCGGAGCGCATGCGGGCCCACGCCGCATTGGCCCAGTGGTAGCCCAATCCTTCTGCGCCTTTGGGCGCTGGAGAGACTATAGGGCGCCATGATGCCATGGCCCACGGCAGGGCTTCTGCCGCGGGCCATGTTGTGGATCAGGTTTTTTGCAGGTCGCGGTAGCTGGTGCCGTCAAAGAGAAGGCCGATCTTCAGGCCAGTGGTCCGGATATTGGCGGCGACCGGCTCCACCTCTTGCAAGAGCCAGACATTCGGTCCGCGCTGCTGATCGAGGCGCTGCAGCTCGTGGTACATCGCCAGCCGTTTTGCGGTGTCCCGCTCGCTACGCGCGGCAAGGACCTTCTGGTTCACCTCGGCATCCTGGAAGCTGTTGCGCCACGCGGCGTTGCGGGAGCGGCTGGCTTCCGTATTGTCCGCGTTGAACAGCATGAAATCCGCATTGTTGTGAGGATCCAGGAAGTCCGAGCCCCATCGCGTCAACACGATGTCGGTCTGACGCCCCCGGTAGCGGGTGAGCATCTGCCGCCCCTCGCTGGGTGTCATGCGCAACCGGATGCCAAGATCCGCCAGGTTGGCCTGAATGGCCTGCGCGATGTCGTTGAACGGATTGGAGGCGGTATAGTCGAAGGCTGCCTCGAAGCCCTCTGCGAAGCCGCCCTGCTTCATCAGCGCCCGGGCCTTGTCCATCTGGCGGGAGAAGGGCTTGTCGTCGAGCGCCCCGGGAAAGCCGGTCGGTTGGTGGGACTGATGGACGACGTAGTTGCGGGGGACGAGATTCCGTTGGATGCCGTCGTAGTCGATCGCCCATTTGATCGCCTGACGCACCTCGGGCCGCGATAGGGCCGGATGCCGGCCAGAAAGGCCGAGATAGAGAAGGCTGGCCTTCGGGCTTGAAGAGATCCGCAGCTTCTGATCGGCCTCGGCCTGGTTCAGTTCCTCCGCGCCAAGGCGGCGGGCGATATCGGCGTCTCCCTGCCGCAGGGATAGGAGCCGCGTGGAAGGCTCCGGCATGTGGCGGATGGCGACACGGCGAATACGGACCGGTTCGGTGGCATGGGGATTGGCCTCCAGCATGATATTGTCGCTGGGCTTCCAGACACGCATGGTGAATGGGCCGGACCCGGCCGTGTTCTGTTTCAGCCAGGCGTTCCCCAGATCCTCACCCTGGGCATGGGCGAGGGCCACGGATTTCTCGACCACTCCGCCGATGCCGGCGGAGATGGAATAAAGGAAGAAAGTGGGCGCCACCGCTTCGCTGCATTCGATCACCACGGTCCGGGCGTCCGTCGCACGGATGCGCTTTTCCACATTGTCCGGGGCGAGGCCGAGCTGTGTCAGGATGAAGGATGGCGACTTGCCGAGCGTGACGACACGCCGCAGCGAGAATACGACATCCTCGGCCGTGACAGGGTTTCCGCTGGCGAAGCGCTGGTCTTGCTTCAGGTGGAAGGTGAAAATATGCCCGTCGGGAGAGACGTCCCACGTCCTGGCGAGGTCGCCGACCAGCTGGCTCGCGTCCTCGGCCGCGGGCCGTACGAGGCGCTGGTAGCAGTTCGCGGCGATTTCCCCCGTGGTGTATTCATAGGCCTCGGCGGGATCGAAGCTGACAGCATCGTCGATGCGGTCTGCCGTGACCACGATATTCGCCGGTGTCTGCGCCCGCCCCTCCCGGCTGAAGGGGCCGGCCAAGGCGCCTGCGGCCGAAGCCGCCAGCACGAAGCGTCGCGTGGGCATGACGTGTTTCCTCCCTTTGCAGACCATGAGCAGACGCCAGCGTTTTTTGTGGTGCAGGGAGCGGCAGAAACGAAGTTTCCTTCCGTCCCGCATTGTGGAACGCCGTTACAAGCTGCGTAGCTGAGGCTAATGATTTCCGTTGCGCGACGTCAAGGAGCGTGCATCGCGGCCCCGAGGCTGCATTGAGAATTCCATTGCGAAGCTTCCGGGGAGGGGTCGGTATCGGCAGGACAGGGCAGGCCGGCCGGAGAGGCGGTGTGGTGCTGGGGTTCACGGCTGAGGCGGCCCGATGAGGGCTGATGCTCCCGGTCGGCTGTCCCAGCCACCGGCTCGCTCTCCGTCCTGAACGCGCCCTGGATCATCCCCCTGCGGGGCGACCGTGCAGATGCCGCTCCTCTCCGGGGAGGCGGCGCGCCGGTTCTTTAAAGGTTGATATTTTTACGAGAACGGGTGAGAGTTACCGCATGATGATGTGGCAGTCCTCAACAGATCGACGCCGCCTCGCCCACGCCGGAAGCCTGCTCCCAGGCTCCTAGCCCCGGGTGGGCTGACGGCATACGTCAACTCCCGACCCGGGGGCTCCTTCGACAGCGGAAGAAAGCCGCCTCCCGCTCCTGTGCGGGATGCGCTCACCATGTCTTGGAGGACAGATCTGTGCCGCATTCCAACATCGCTTGCCCATCCTGCGGCGCTGCGCTCCACGCAGCGCATGACGCTTGCCCGGACTGCGGGAAAACCGGCCCGGCTTCCCGGCGCTTTCCGTTCAGGCTTCTCACTGGTGGGCCGTTGGCATCAGGTCCCTCTCCTGAGGCTGACGGCAGCGGGGACATCATCATCACAACGCGAGACCACTTCGTGCTCGACGAGATCGTCTGCCTGCGGATGCGGGCCGGTGATCTCACCGCACGGATACTCATGGAGAAGCTGGAACGCGGCAGGATTGTGCCTCCGGAGGATGTGCCGACCGACGTCGTCACCTTGGGCGCCCGGGTCGTATTCAGCATCGACGGAGAGGCTGCTGAGGCGCGGGTTCTGACCCATCCGGATGCGCACAGCGTCTCGGCCTGGTCCCTGCCGGTTACGACACCGCGCGGTGCTGCCCTGCTCGGCCTGCGGGCAGGAACAGCGACGAAGGCTGTTCGGCTTCGCGGCGGCATGGAGCGCATCGACATACTCTCCGTGATAGCCCAGCCGGAAAATGACCGGCGCCACCACGGCACGAACTCTGTGGCCGGCAGGGGAACGGTGCCATCAATGCTGCGGCAACGAAGGAATGCGCGCTGGCCTGGACAGGACGACGATCCACCGCCATCGGCGGCATGACGGCAGTTCCGACCCGGCATTCTTCCGATGTGCGATGGCTGCACGACGGCGGAGGGGGCAGGGCCGGTGCGAGCCTAGGCGGGTTCTGTGGGCGCGTTTTGGAGGGAAGCACGGCACCATGATGAAGGAATGGCAGCGGCGGCGCCATGCAGGAGGCAAGTTCGTCCGCCCGCGTGATACTCGGGCCATCCGTGCTCGCGGGCATCGCCGCGCCCCGGATCCCGCGCTGGAACCTTCAGTTCGACAATCCATTGAATGGGGAGCTTTTCTCGCATTGCCGTCGGAGTTGCCGAAGCCAGCGCGGGCCTCATTCAGAGGGCCGGGAGCCTTCCCTCTGGGCAGCTTTGCTCGCGATAGGGTTTCACTCGCAGGCCGTCAGGTGCCGTGGGTCAGTGGAACCTTCCGGCGCTGCCTGGCGCATGGAGGAAGCCTGACCGCAGGCCTGTAGCCCCGGGCCAGCGGCGGTGCGCCTGAGCCCGCCGGGCCCGGGGATGACCTCTTCCTGAGACGACAGACCGCGTGATGGCCCTCGCCGCCGGGCTGGGGTGCATTGCAATGGTTCGCAAGGATGAAGCCCGCCGTGCCCAGGTTCCTTCCGCAGGATCGCTTTCGGAGCCCCGTGATCTCCTCTCTGCCGGACAGCATTGCCGGCGCCATACCCGAGCCGGACCCCGATGCCGTGCCGGTGCTGACCTCCCGCGACTATTCCCGGCTGAAGGCGCTGGCCCGCCTTTGGCGCGATTCGGGCGACCCGGTCCATCAGGCGCTCGTCGAGACGCTCGGGCGTTGCCGTGTGATGTCCCCCGGCGCCGTGCCGCCCTCGATCGTGACGCTGGGTGCCCGGGTGACCTTCGTGGCCGAGGATGGCGTGCCGGAAGAGCAGATTCTGGCGGTGCCGGGAGATGATGGGCAGGACGGATCCACGCTGTCCGTTGCAACACCGGCTGGCGCTGCGCTGCTCGGCGCCGCCGCCAGGCAATCGGTCAAGGCGGTGGAGCGTGACGGGCGGTGCACTATCCTGCGCATCCTCGCGGTGCGCTCACCGCCCTGGGCGAGGGCTCGGGACAAGCATGGAGAAAGCTCATGAGTGAAGAGACCGACAGAGGCACCCTGCGCCCGCAATTGCTGATGACGGCCGAGGACTATGCCCGGCTGATGGCACTGGCGGAGGTTGCGGCGCGACGCAGTCCGCTGGTCGCGAACCTGCTGATGGAGGAGGCCGACCGCGCCGAGGTGGTGCCCGCCGGGCAGATGCCCGCCGGCGTCGTCACCTTGGGATCCATCGTCGAGTTTCACGACGCGACGACCAGCGAGACGCGACGGGTTCAGGTGGTGCTCCCGGGCGAGGCGGATATCGCCGCGGGGCGCATCTCCGTGCTGTCCCTGGTGGGGGCTGGGCTGATGGGGCTGTCGCAGGGGCAGTCGATCGACTGGCCCACCCAGGATGGCCGGATCAGGCGGCTCACCGTGCTGCGCGTCGAGGCGCCGTCGCGCGAGGCGGGCGGAGCCGGTACCGCCGCGGCCGTTGCGTGACCGGGCTCCGGCCGGGCGCGCCCTTCGGCCTGCGTGCCCTCATCACGCGGCCGCGCCACCAGGCGGGACGGCTCGCGGCGCGGCTGCGGGCGCGTGGCATCGGCTGCCTAATCGAGCCGATGCTGGAGATCTCGCCTCTGGCCTGGAATGTGGCCGCGGCCCTGCAGGGAAAGCAGGCGATCCTGCTCACCTCGCCCAATGCCGCCGAGGCGCTGCTGCGGGCGGCTCTTGCCGGGGCGACCGGCGGTCCGGCCGGGCTGCCGCCCGTCCTCGCTGTCGGCGCTGCCACGGCGCGCCCGCTGCGCAGGGCCGGCCTGACAGGGATTGAGGCCGCGCCGGGCAGCAATGCCGCGGACCTGCTGCGGCTGGTTCGGGCCCGGCTCGATCCGCAGCGCGGGCCCCTGGCTTATCTGAGCGGCGAGACAGTGGCCTGCGACCTTGCCACCGCCCTGGCGCCGGCGGGCTTCGCGGTGGAGCGGACGGTGGTCTATGCGGCGCGGCCCGCCGCGCACCTCACGCCGCGCGCCCGTGATGCCCTCGCATGCGGCGCGATCCAGGTGGCGCCTTTCCTGTCGATGCGTGCGGCCGCCGCCTTCCATGGCCTGCTCCGCCAGGAGGGGCTGGAGGCGGCATGCCGGGGCATGGTCGGTGTCGCGCTGAGCCCGCGCATTGCGGAAGCCATGCGGCCGCTGCCCTGGCGGGCGCTGGCCGTGGCCGAGCGGCCGGACCTGGATGCGTTGCTCGACGCCCTGTTCCGGACCCTGGCACGTCTCGTGGACGAGATCTTCGGCCGCTCCGTCGTGGGCACCGCCCATGCCTTGTAGTGCCCGGAGGGGCAAGGCGCCTATTCCCGCGGACTCCGTTATCGTGTTTCTCGGCCCGAGCCTGCCGCTCCCAGAGGCGCAGCGCCTGCTCGCCGCCGATTACCGTCCGCCGCTCTGCCGGGGGGACCTCGACGCTGTTGCCGGACCGGCGGTGGTCGCGGTGGTGGACGGCGTCTTGGAGCCGGAGATGCGCCCGCAGCCCGAGGAGGTACGTCGCGCCGCAGAGCGCGGCCTCCACCTGTTCGGCGCGGCGAGCGTGGGCGCCCTGCTCGCGGTGGACCCGTCCATTCCTGGCAGCATCAAAGGCGTCGGTCGGGTGGTCCGGCTGCTCCGTCGTGGCCGCGCCAGGGCCGAGGATCTTGCCCTTCTGTACGCGGCGCACGACCTCCGGCCACTCACCATACCCGTCGTGGATGTCCTCTGCCGTCTGGACGAGGCGGTGGCCTCCAGCCGCGTTCCGCCCGGCGCCGCCGAGGCCGCGCTCGCCGCCCTGCGCGCGCTGCCGCTCGAGGAGCGCGTGCCCGCCACGATGGAGCGCCTGCTGCACCGCCACCTCGGCTCCTTCTCGTCGGCGGTGAGCGATCCGTTCCTCCCTGGTGTGAAGGCGGCGGATGCGCGGCGGCTGCTTCGCCTCGTGCGGAAGCTCTTCGAGGGTGCCGATGAGAGAATCTCGACCGGGCGCGGCACGGACAATTCCGTCGAAGGCACCACCCGCCCCGGCCGGACACGGTAAGCGGGGCGGTGTGGTCGTGGAGGCTGCCGGGGCCCGATATCCTTCCCTGTGGCTCCTCGGGGGCAGGTTCCCTGTCGCCGCGGCCGGCAAAATAAAACATCCTGTGAGGCCACCAGAACGAAGCCAAGGGAAGGGACGCCAAGGTGCCAGATGTCGGAGCCACGCAGCCGCGTGGCGTGCCGCTGTATGCCGCATTCGCCGAGCCGGATTTCCGCCGCCTCTGGGTAGTCGGGCTCGTGATCTTCGGCGTACGCTGGATCGAGACCATCGCCGTCGGCGTTTTCGTCTACCAAGAGCAGGGGTCGGCGCTTCTCGTCGCGACCATGATGCTGCTGCGCCTGGTGCCCATGGCGGTGCTCGGCGCCTTCCTCGGCGCCTGGGCGGAGCGGATGGAGCGACGGACCGCCCTGCTGCTGATCGTGATCGGCTCCTTCGTCACCTCGCTGACACTGGGCCTGCTGGCCCTGGCGGATGCGCTGCAGATCTGGCACCTGGCGGTGGCCAGCCTCATCAACGGTGTCAGCTGGGCGGCCGACAATCCGGTCCGCCGCATGATGCTCGGGCAGGTGGTCGGCGCCGAGCGGATGAGCACCGCCATGTCGGTGGATGTCGGGACCAACAATGCCAGCCGCATGCTCGGCCCGACGCTGGGCGGGCTGCTGCTGGCAACGACGGGCATCGAGGGCGCCTTCCTGCTCAGCGCCCTGTTCTATCTCGTGGCGATCGGCGCGACACTCCGCCTGACCTACCGCAACGATGCGCAGGCCCCGGCGGGGGAGAGCGTGCTGAGCCGCGTGGCCGCCGGTATCGCGCTGGTGCTGGAGGACCGGCGCCTGACCAGCATCATGATCATCACCCTGATCTACAACATCTTCGCCTGGCCGACGACGAGCATGATCCCGGTGGTCGGGCCGGATCGGCTGCTGCTCGGGCCGCAGGGCGTCGGCATTCTCGCCAGCATGGATGGTGTCGGCGCCTTCTTCGGGGCGCTCATCATCGCCTGGTACGCGCGGCCGGACCGCTACGGGCGCCTCTATGTCAGCGGCGTGGCCTCCTATTGCGCCATGATGGTGCTGTTCGCGCTGTCCCCGCATTTCCTGCCCGCCGGCGCGGCGCTGGTGCTGGCGGGGCTCGGCGGCTCGGGGTTCAGCATCATGCAGACCACACTGGTCTTTCTCGCCACGCCGCCGGAGATGCGGAGCCGCGTGCTAGGCCTGCTTTCCGTCTGCATCGGCGTCGGGCCGGTCGGGTTCGTGCATCTCGGCCTGCTGGCGGATGCGATCGGGGCGCACTACGCGGTGGCGCTCTCGGCCATCGAAGGGCTGCTGGCGCTCTGGCTGACGCGGCGCTGGTGGCGGAGCATCTTGTGAAAGGCAATTCGGGAGGCACGATGGCCATGGACACGGATCGCATCCGGCTTTCGTTTGAGCAGGTCCGCGCGCTTGCGGAGCAGCCGCTGCTGCGCTGCGGGATCAGCCGCGAGCATGCGGATGCGATGGCGGAGGTGGTGGCACTGGCGGAGGCCGATGAGGCGAGATCCCATGGCCTGTACCGCATCCTCGGCTGTGTGCAGGCCGTCCGGTCCGGGAAGGTCGATCCTCAGGCCCAGCCGGAGATCCTGTCGGCGGCCGGCGCCGTCGTGCGGATCGATGCCAGGGGCGGCTTCGCGCTTCACCCCCTGCGGGTCGGGCGTCCGCTGCTGGAAGACAAGGCCCGGCAGTTCGGCATCGCGGCGCTCGTCCTGAACAACTGTTACCACTTCTCGGCCCTGTGGGGGGATGTCGAGCCGCTGGCCGAGGGCGGGCTGGTGGCCCTGTCCTGTACGATCGGGGCTCATAACGTCGCCCTGGCGGGCGGGTTCGCCCCCGCCTTCGGGACCAATCCCCTGGCCTTCGCCTTCCCGCGCGGCGAGGGCAGGAGGCCCTTCGTGTTCGATCTGTCCTCCAGTGTCGTCGCAAAGGGCGAAATCGAGCTTCGGCGGAAGAGCGGGGAAAGCATACCGGCAGGATGGGCAGTGGACAGGCAGGGCGCACCCACCACCAGTCCGGAAGAGGCCCTGCGCGGAGCAATCATGCCGTTCGGCGGTCACAAGGGCGCCGCGCTGGGCCTCATGGTCGAGCTGCTGGCGGGCCCGCTGATCGGAGACCTCAGGAGCGCCGAGGCCCTCGCCATCGACACGCATGACGGGGGGCCTCTGCGCGGTGGCTATCTGATGATCGCAATCAACCCCGGCCATTTCGGCGGAGGCGACGGCGGACTGAAGGACGCGGATGCGTGGCTGACATCGCTGGCGGAGCAGCACAGGCCTGCACGCCTTCCTGGCACACGCCGCCATGCGGCCCGGAGGCGGAGTCTCAGGGATGGAATCCTGGTCTCCCGCGCCCTGCACGACCAATTGGTGGAACTCTGCTGACCGGAGAGATGGCTCCAGCAAGCGACTGAGGGGCTGCGCTTTCAGGTGGCAGCCCTGACGTCCTGACGCCGGATCCGGCCATGGGAGCCCTCCGCGCGCCGGCGTCCAGAGAGCGCCCGACGGCCGCGGCCTCCGGGGCGATCAGGTCAGCACTCCACCACATTGACGGCGAGGCCGCCGAGGCTTGTCTCCTTGTACTTGCGGTGCATGTCGCGGCCGGTCTGCCGCATCGTCTCGATGACCGCGTCCAGGCTGACCACATGGCTGCCGTCGCCGTGGAGCGCGAGATAGGCGGCGTTGATGGCCTTGACCGCCCCCATGGTGTTGCGCTCGATGCACGGAATCTGGACCAGCCCTCCGATCGGATCGCAGGTGAGCCCCAGATTATGCTCCATCCCGATTTCGGCCGCGTTCTCCACCTGCGCATTGCTGCCGCCCAGCGCGGCCGCCAGTCCTGCGGCCGCCATCGAGCAGGCGACCCCCACCTCGCCCTGGCATCCCATTTCGGCGGCCGAGATCGAGGCGCGGCGCTTGTACAGGAAGCCGATAGCGGAGGCGGTGTAGAGAAACCGGAGCGAGCCTTGCCGGGAGGCCGTATGCACGAAGGTCTCGTAGTAGCGCAGCACGGCCGGAATCACCCCGGCGGCGCCGTTGGTCGGCGCGGTCACCACCCGGCTGCCGGCGGCGTTCTCCTCATTGACGGCCAGCGCCCACAGGCTGACCCAGTCGAACACCGATGACGGATCAGAGCGCGGGCCGCGCGCGGTCAGCGAGCGATGCAGCGCGCCGGCGCGGCGCTTGACCCCGAGCCCTCCCGGCAGTGTGCCCTCCGCCGAAAGGCCGCGCTCGATGCAAGCGAACATGGCGAAGCGGACACGTTCCAGGAACGCGTCGCTCTCCTCCACATCGCGCCAGATCCCTTCGTTCTTCCGGACAACCTCTCCTAGGGTCAGCCCGGCTGAATCGGCCACCTGCAGCAGTTCGGCCCCGGATCGGAAGGGCAGCGGCTCGCGGATATTCGCGACGCCGATCGGCTCACCCTCGCGCTCGATGGCACCACCGCCGACCGAATAGAAGGCATCCGAGATCTCACGCCCATCTTCCAGCTGCGCGGTGAAGCGGATGCCATTGGCGTGACGCGGCAGGAACTCGCGCAGATGGAAGACAAGGTCCGAGGCCTCATCAAACGGGATCGAGACCGCGCCGCCAATGCGGATGCGGCGCTCCTGCCGGATCGCTGCCACGGCCGCCTCGATCGTGTCGACATCGACCGTTTCCGGCTCTTCGCCGCTCAATCCAAGCAGGATGGCGCGATCGGTCGCGTGCCCACGGCCGGTGAGTGCGAGCGAGCCGTACAGGTCGCAACGGACATGGGCGGGCCGGCCTTCCTCGACCAGGCGTCGCGCGAAGCGTGCGGCGGCCCGCATCGGCCCCACCGTATGGGAGCTGGACGGGCCGATGCCGATGGTGAAGAGGTCGACGATGCTCATCGGCTGCTCGCGGACCGGGGCCGCAGTCTTGCGTGACATGGGGATGCTCCTCCTGGGCCGGTAAAGCCGGCTTGGCATGCGCCCCCTCTGTCCTTTTGCCTGAGATCGTGATCCGTCGGCCGGCGCCTGAGGCGCCTCTCTCCAGAGTGCGTCGCTGACCGGTCCTTTTTGCCTGAGAGTTTCCGGGGCGGTTGCTCCTTCGGCGCCGGCACGTGCCGGTCTCTCCCAGTCAGCGGTCCCTATCATCAAGCAGCTCCTATTTGTTCACAAGGCGCAATCTGATCGCTTGGCCGGTGTCGGCGGCAGCGGAGCCTCGCGAGGCCACCGGAGCGAGATTCCGCCCCTTGGTGCGGTGCACCACCGGCTCCCGCACCGCTTGCGATCGAGCGCCTGGTGCATGGCTTTACCATGGCGCTTCGCCAGAAGCCGCCGTGCTGTACTTTCGATCGGTGCGCCCGGGCGGTGGCAGTATGGCCGGTGCCCATGATTACGCTTGCGATCAGGCGGATCGTCGGGCGCAAGCGCCACGCTATGGCCAGCCTGACAGCAGAAATCCTGCTTACCGCCCTTTGGCCAGCCTCCCTGCACGCCGACGGAGGCGGCGCGGTTCTCCTGCCCCTGTCAGATTGCCGGCCCGATCTATGTCGGGCTGGGTGCGGAATCCTGCCGCATGAGGATGCGCACAGTGTGCAGGTGGTCATGCATGGCCCGGTGCGCCCGCTGGGAGTCGCCCGCCTCGATCGCGTCAACGATCGCGGCATGCATGCGCCCGCCCTGGGCGGCATACTCGCGCTCGCGGATCCGGCGGCAGGTCGCCGCATGCTCCCGCTGCCAGCGGGCGCGCCCACGCGCGGCGGAGAGCAGGTCGAGGACGGCGACCAAAAGCGGATTGCCGGTGGCGCGGGCGATCGCTCCGTGGAACGCGGCATCCGCCCGCTCATAGGCGGGGAAGTTCGCCGCCGCCCCGCTCTCCGTGGCCAGGCGGCGCAGCGCGGTCCTCTCCCCAGGACCCGCTGCAGCGGCCGCGGCGGCCGCGATCGGCGGCTCGATCAGCAGGCGCGCGCTGAGAAGATCCGCGGCAGAGGCCAGTTCGAACAGGATCTCGGCGCGAAGGGGCTCCTGTGCCGGGCGCGGCCCCATGAAGGTGCCCTGGCCGACATGGCGCCATACCAGCCCCTCCTTCTCCAGCGTCGCGAGGGCGGCCCGCAGCGTCTCGCGGCTGCAGCCGAATCTGGCGGCCAGGAGGCGCTCCGGCTCGAGGCGGTCCTGGGGGCCATAGTCCTGGGCTGCCAGATCGGCGCGTAGCCGTGCCAGCACCGTCTCGGCCGACATCCGGCGTCGTGGGCGGGGGCTGCCCTGCATCAGACCAATTCCCAGACCAATCGAGGATCGGTCTAGCCAAGCTCCGGGCGAGCATCAACCTCGTCGAACCCTCAGGGAATGATCCGGAGTTTTGGATGCTGGACTCACGTGTCTCACGCACGCACGGCCCGCCCCCACAACAGGACCGCGGCGGTGACGGGAGGCGGCCACTGCTGGAACGCGCGCGGATGCGGCTCTGCCTCGGCGTGCTGCTGACTGTGGCTGCAGGGTGGTTGGACGCTGTCGGCTATCTGCGGCTCCAGGAGTTCTATCTCTCGTTCATGACCGGCAACAGCATCAAACTCGGCGTTGCTGCCGCAGCCGGGGACTGGTTGCCCGCCGCAGCCGGGGCGCTGGTGGTCGCCTTGTTCCTGATGGGGGCCCTGACCGGCACGCTGGTGGCCGAAATGTCCGGGGCATGGTCGCTGCCCGCGACACTGGCGCTGGCGGCCTGTCTGCTCGGCACCGCCCTCGGGCTTTCGCTGGCGGGTTGGGGACCGTTCCATGCCCTGGCGCCGGTTGTGCTCGCAATGGGGGTCCAGAACGTCGCGCTGTCGCCGCTGGGCGGGGTGCGCCTGGGCGCCACCTTCATCACCGGGACGCTGGTGAGCGTCGGTCAGGAGATGGGCCGCGCGCTGCTCGGGAAGTCGGGCCGCCGGGCCTGGGGACGGCACGCGCTGGTGTGGGCCGGGCTGGTTGCCGGGGCGACCGCCGGAGCTGCCTGGACCGAGCGGGCGAGCCTTGACGCGCTGCTGCCGCCGGCGGCGCTCGTCGCCATCCTGACCGTCGCCTGCATGGTTGCAGTGACCATCGAGCAGCGCCGCCGGCGCCTGCCCTTTGCCGCGCGGGAAGCAGTGGGAGATGCGACGTGACCCCGCATCTCGCACGCGATGACCATTTCCGCTGTGGCCCTCTCGCCTGATGCCCCGCTCCAGTTCCTATGCGGCGCCGCAGTCAGGGATGCGCGAACGGGTCCAACAGTGCGGGGTTGTCAAAGCCCCGCCACGAAGCCCGCAGCCATGATGGCGAGAACAAGCGCGGACAGCGTCATGTAGGTGTAGTCCCGCTCGCGGAGGAACAGGAGGAGCATCAGGCCCACACGCGCGATCGGAAGCAAAATGAAAAGTGCGATCCCGCCTCTCACGATGCCTGGGCCGGACAGGCCGCCAGGAGATGACATCGCGAGATGCTGTTGCGCCACTCCGACGACAAGGCCGAGCACAATGACTGCTGATGCGAGCCAGGTGCCGTACCACAGCAGGCCCGCGATCACTCGCTCCCGCTGTTCGGTCGAGGCTTTGCGGGGAGTCATGTCAGGTTTCCGGGGAGGTGGAGGCCAAGGCCGCTCGCCAGCATCTGGATGGCCAACAGCACGAGCACGAGCACGAAGAAGAGGCGCAGCTTATCGGCGGGAAGCCCCATGAGGAGCCTCGCGCCGACCAGCGCGCCGATTACGGAGCCGATGGCGACCGGCCCGGCGATGCCAATATCGATGTCGCCGCGCACGAAATACGCCCCCGCGCTCGCCGCCGCCGTCACGCCGATCATGAAGTTGGAGGTGGCCGAGGATACCTTGATCGGGAGTCTCAAGGTGCTGTCCATCGCAGGGATTTTCAGTACCCCGCTGCCGATTCCCAGAAGCGCCGAAATAAGCCCCGCGCCATACATGAGGGACAGGCCCAGCGGCACCCGCCCGACCTGATAGAGCACGTCGCGGCCGAGCGCAGGATCGGGATAGGATGAATGCAGCCGCAACAGGGTCGCCCAGCTACGGGGAGCCGCCACCGCGGCATAGGCCGGCTCGCGGCGCCGGGCCAGCATCTGCTGCGCCGAGAGCACCAGAATGGCCGCGAACAGGAAGTACAGGAACGAGGTTGGGACGATCCCGATCAGGAACACGCCCGTAAGCGCGCCCAGCGTCGTGGCTGTCTCCAGCACGATGGCGAGGCGGATATTTGTGAGGCGGCCTTTCAGGTAGGGGGCGGCGCTTCCGCAGGAACAGGCGATGACGGAAACGATGCTCGCGCCGATCGCCACGTGAATATCGACGCCGAAAAGCAGGGTCAGAATCGGCACGATGAAGATGCCGCTCGCCATTCCGAGCACCCCACCGAGCGCGCTTGCGCCAAAGGCGGCCGCGAAGAGCCACAGGGCCGAACTTGTCTCCAATTCGATCGTCTCCGGCTCAGGACCGCGCTCTTGAGCGCCTGGACAACCGGGTGACGAACTGGATCAGATCGCCACGGTAATGGAGCTTCTCGTAATCGATCGGGCGGTGCCCTTCGCAAAACGAGGTGCGCTCGATGAGGAAGACCGGCCCTCCGGCTTCGATCCCCAAGGCCTCCGCCACCTTCGGGCTGGCCGTTGTGGCTTCCAGCCGATACTCGGCCTCGACGAGGGGCAGGCCGTATTTCTCCTCGAGAAGCGAAAAGATCGGCTCCGCCTCCAGGTCATTGGTCGCAATCTTCGCACCGATCCCGAGCGGCAGGTAGGTTTCGTCGAACGACAGGGCGATGCCATCGGCCAGACGGACCCGCTCAATCCGGAAGACCTCCGCGCCCACCTCCAGGCCCAGATGATGGGCTACGGCCTTGCTGGCGGGGACAGCCTGCGTGCCGAGCACGCGCGCCGTCGGATGCTTCCCGAGCGCCCGCATGTCCTCGACGAAGCCGCTGAGCTCCGTCAGCTCCTGCACGATCCTGGGTTCCGTGACGAAGGTTCCCCTTCCCCGCCGGATCTCCACCAAGCCCCGATCGATAAGGTTCTGAACGGCCTTGCGAACGGTTGTCCGGCTCACCGCGAAACGGGCGATCAGGCTGTCCTCGGGCGGCAACTGGCTACCGGCAGGCAGGGTGCCGGCAGCGATCTCGGCGGCGAGGGCGGCTTCAACCCGCGCATAGAGCGGGAAGGGGTCAGGAGCACCAGATTGCATCGAGACATCATGACGTCATGACGTCGCGATGTCTATCCCCTCAGAAGGGCGTCGGTGGATCCGCAACAGCCCGACCGAGGCCCGCCGTCCGCTCCCTGGGTGTTTCAACTGTCCCCTGGACGCTTTTTACGCCGGAGCGCACAGCTTTGTGCCAATGACGCCAATGATGATCAGGCCCATGAAAGCCAGTTGCGCAGCCGAGACCTTCTCGCCGAAGAGCAGCACGCCGCAGGCTATGACGCCGACTGCGCCTAGGCCGGTCCAGACGGCATAAGCAGTCCCGGCGGACAGGCCGCGCATGGCGAGCGCGAGCAAGCCCATGTTCACGAAGCTGAGCAGGATCGGGACGCTGGAGGCCAGCCATGAGCTCTGCGTGGCGGCCCATTTCAGGCTAAGGGCCCACGCGATTTCAGTGACGACCGCGATGCCGAGGACGAGCCATGCCATCGGATTCTCCTATCCGGGCTCGTCAGGGAAGCGGCGGCCGGAAACCCGAAAGAGGCCGCGACGCATAGGGCTGGAGGAGGTTATCAGCCGCGCTTCTCCATACCCGGAAACGGACCAAGTGCAAGAGAGATGGCTCTCGGACCCCGGATAAGGGGGCGAGACCGGCCATCCCGGAAAGGGCGGAACTGGGAGCGGGGACATCTCTGTCGAACAAGGTTTTGTCACCCCAAATTTCCGGTTCAGGGTGGCCGCTTCCCCGGGTCGTCACAAGGCCGGCTTCGACACCCTCGGACGGGCGGGGCGGCATCCAGCCGGGGCGAGCATTCGGCTGCCATGCCGACTCGCTCTACGAAGAGTCGGACTAAGGGCCTTCTCGCCAAGCCGGACGCGTGACCTAATCTGAATCAGCATCGGAGAGGACAGACTCATGACGGACGCGATGTACCCGCCGGCAACGCGAGAAATGGCGCAGAAGCGCCGCGATCTCGCGCCCGAGACCCAGGCGGCCTTCGATGCCTTCAGCCGCCAGGTCTTTGCCGAGGGGGCGCTCTCGGCGAAGATGAAGCAGATCGTGGCGGTCGCCGTGGCGCACGCGACCCAGTGCCCCTACTGCATCCAGGGGCACACCAAGGCAGCCCTCCGGGCCGGCGCGACGCGGCAGGAACTGATGGAGGCGATCTGGGTCGCGACCGAGATGCGGGCCGGCGGGGCCTATGCGCACTCCACCCTCGCGCTCGCCGTGTTCGAGCAGGAGGAGGCGAGGCAGAAAGGGCCATCGGGGGGATGAGCGAGATCAGGGTCAAGCGGGCCTACGATCCACCCTCAGCCGATGACGGCACCCGGGTCCTGGTTGACCGCTTGTGGCCACGGGGGCTGAAGCGCGACGGCGCAAAGATCGATGTCTGGCTCAAGAACATCGCACCGAGTGCCGATCTGCGGCGCTGGTTTGCGCATGATCCGGCAAAATGGCCCGGATTTCAGGATCGCTACCGGGCGGAACTCGCGAGCAATGCAGCGCTGGACGAATTGCTGACATTGATCAGGCAGCACAAGCGCGTGACCTTGTTGTTCGGGGCGAGAGACACGGCGCATAACAATGCGGTCGTGCTGCAAGCCGTCTGCGAACAAGGTGCGGGCCATGCATGATGAGGACAGCGGGCAGGCCGCCCGTGCCGCACTGCCGCCGAACTGCGAGCCTTACCGCAGCACCCCCGTGTTCACCGAGACAACGGTTCCGCCTGGACTGCTCCGTTCCCATCGCACCGCCCCCGGCACCTGGGCCTTGATCCGCGTATTGGAGGGCCGGTTGCTGTATCGGGTGCTCGATCCACCATCAGAGCGTCTGCTTGACCCTTCGGGCGCGCCCGGCCTGGTCGAGCCGGGCGTGCCGCATGAGGTCGCTCCGCTCGGGCCGGTGCGCTTCCAGGTCGTGTTCCATCGCATGGCGGGAACGGAAGCGGGAGATGCTGAGGCGGCTACTCCGGCAGGGGCGGGAAGATAAGGCGTGCCACGGTCCGCTCCCATTGCGAAAGCCGCCGTTGGCCTGGATGCTTCCGAGGCGCGCCAGCACCTCCAGGCGAGGGCGGGACGCCACGGGCTGCTGCCGTTCGATTGACCGTGAAGCGAGCAGGAAGCCCAGCAAGGAGCAGGGGCCATGGACGACAGGAACAATGCGAAGGCAGCGGGCCAGGACCCGGCGCCGCAGGACAGATCTTCAGGAAGCGCGGAATACAGCTCGCCACCCTGCATGCTGCACGAACTTGATCCGTCCTTCCTGGGGTTTGCCGAGCGGGAGGCCACGCCGGCCTGCCGGTCCGAAGCCGGCGCCAGGCAGGATTGGGAAGAGGTCCGGCTCTGGCGCAAGGCCAAGCGAGCGGTGCTGATCGAGCGGCGACTGGCTATGCCAGCCGCGACGCGATCCGCGCATGACGAGGCGATCACAGCGGCCCTGCTCCAGGTCCTGCCATCCTGCTCCGGCAGGCTGATCGGCTTCTATTGGCCCTTCAAGGGCGAATACGACCCGCGACCCTTGGTGCGGAGCCTCCATGCCGGAGGCGCACGGCTCGCTCTGCCAGTGGTTGCCGAGAAAGCCAGGCCCTTGGTCTTCCGCGAATGGTGGCCCGGTGCTCCGATGACGCACGGCATCTGGAACATCCCGGTCCCCGCCGCAGGCGCGCCGGTCGCGCCGGATGTCCTGCTCGTGCCTTTGGTCGGCTTCGATGGCCGGCGCTTCCGCCTCGGATATGGCGGCGGGTATTACGACCGCACATTGGCGGCGCTGCAGCTCAAGCCGCGGACAATCGGTATCGGATTTGAGCTGTCGCGGATCACGACGATCCATCCGCAGCCCCATGACATCGCGATGGACCTCATCGTGACCGAAAGCCGCGCCGGGTAAACCGAAAGCCGCCCGATCTCCAAGGCTGATGGGGCCGCCATGGCACCGGTTTTCATGCGCGTGCGGGCGGCGCTGCACCAAGACGCGCCGTCAGGAGGCAGCCCGGCAAGCGGCCCCCGGCATTCATCGCATTGTGTCAGGCCTTCCCCCAGGAGTTGAGCCGGCCGGCGGGAGGAGATTGCCACCTATGCGTCTGATACGGCGTTAGGCGCATAGTTGAGGCTTCCTCCAGTTGCGGAGGAGCCGTGGCATCGGACGGGAGGCGCAGAAGCATGCCCAAGGCTCTCGGTGAGAACACGATTGCGCTTGTGAAGGCGACCGTACCGGCTCTGGAGGCGCATGGGCTCGCCATCACTCAACGCATGTACGAGCGGATGTTCCAAAATGCAGCCATCCGGGATCTGTTCAATCAATCTCACCATGGGGAAACCGGCTCACAGCCCAAGGCCCTGGCCACGGCCATTCTCGCCTATGCACGGAACATCGAGGGCCTAAGCGCGCTTGCTCCGGCTATCGAGCGAATCGCGCAGAAGCATGTCGGCCTCAATATCCTGCCGGAGCACTACCCCTACGTGGCCGACGCGCTGCTCGGGGCTATCAAGGACGTGCTTGGCGACGCGGCAACCGAGGAGATCCTCGGTGCCTGGGGCGAAGCCTACTGGTATCTGGCGGATATCCTGATCGCGCGCGAGAAGTCGATCTACCGTGATCTTGCGACCGCCCCTGGCGGCTGGTCCGGCTGGCGCAACTTCCGGATCGCGGAGAAGCGGCGCGAGAGCGACGTCATCACCTCCTTTGTGCTGCGTCCCGAAGACGGCGGGGCGGTCCTGCACCATCGCCCCGGCCAATACCTGACCTTCTGGTTCGATATTCCTGGCCAGCACCCGCTCAAGCGCAATTACAGCATCTCCTCCGCGCCGAACGACCAGAGCTACCGCATTTCCGTGAAGCGGGAGCCACAGGGTATCGCGTCGCGCTGGCTGCATGACCAGGCGCAAACCGGCACGGTGCTGAAGGTGGCACCCCCGGCCGGTGAGTTCTTTCTGCGGCAGGCGCTTGCGCGGCCGGTGGTGCTCGTCAGTGGCGGTGTTGGCCTGACGCCCATGATAAGCATGCTGGAAACCATGGCCGAGCAGCATCCCGAACTGCCCGCCTATTATGTTCATGGCACCAAGAACGGTGGAACGCATGCCATGGGCGCGCACGTCCGTGAACTGGTGGCGCGGTCAAACGGAAACATCCGGGCGACGACCTTCTATGAGACGCCCCGCGCCGAGGATCAGCTTGGCCGGGACTATGACATGGCGGGCCTGATCACCATGGACTGGCTGGGCCAGAATACCCCCCTGGACAAAGCCGACTACTTCCTGTGCGGCCCTCGTCCGTTCCTGAGGCACTTTGTCAGCGGGCTGGCGCAGGCGGGGATGGCGTCAGGCCGGATCCATTATGAGTTCTTCGGGCCGGCGGACGAACTGCTGGCAGCGTGATCATTGCCTTTCGACACCACGAGCGACGGAGGAACGTCAGACTCTGCGAGCCAGAGCCTGACGGAAGAAACGGGGCTTCGGCTGGTGGGCCGACTCCCAGCTCACCAATAGTTCAACGCAGAGTAGAGGAAAGCCACTTGCCGGATAAATTCAATATAGAGAAAATGACCGTGCGTTGAGACGATACGCAGAGGTGGTGAAAGGATCACGCCGGGGTACCCCCTCGGAGTTGCTACGGCGGCGTAGACCTCTGCTCCAATCCTTTTCGGTCTGTTCGCTCTCTTCCCGGCGGCATCACGCCCCTCGCGCCCCATGATCAGGATCCTGAGACGGGCGGGGGGTGATCCGCCTCCTTCAAGACCTTGCGCAGCCACACGGAACAGCCGGGTCTGTTCTCACATCTGGCGGGGGGCAGACCGGGGGAGAAAGAATTCTCCCCCGGACCCCCTCTTCTTTTTTCTGTCAGTTTTTGTCGCGCGGGCGGAAAGCGCCTGCGCCGGGGCTGAAGCAGCCCCGGCAGCTGTGGCGGTCGGCTGCCACCGGAGCGACCGAAACTTGCAGAAAAAGGAGGGGGTTTGGGGGAGTTCACTCCCCTAACCTTTTTGAGGGCAGGCCTTCAGCGCTCTTCATGGATTCGGCATCCAGGCGCAGGCGCGCGACATGCAGGTATTGATCACGCGTCCTTCGGGCAAATCCTCGACATGCAATCCGGACAACATTCCCTTCCGCAGGCGCGGTGGCCTCAGTAGGATTTCGGCAGGCCGAGCACCTTCTCGGCGATGAAGCAGAGGATGAGCTGCGGGCTGACCGGCGCCAGGCGGGGGATCATCACCTCCCGCAGGTAGCGCTCGACCTGATACTCCCGGGCATAGCCGAAGCCGCCATGCGTCATCACCGCCTGCTGGCAGGCCTTGAAGCCGGCCTCGGCCGCGAGATACTTGGCCGCGTTCGCCGCCGCACCGCAGGGCAGGCCCTGGTCGTAGCTCCAGGCTGCCTTCATCACCATGAGCTGCGCCGCCTCCAGCTCCATCCAGCATTCGGCGAGCGGGTGCTGGATCGCCTGATTCTGGCCGATGGGGCGACCGAAGACCACGCGCTCCTTCGCATAGCCGGTGGCCCGCCGCAGCGCCGCCTGGCCGAGCCCGAGCGCCTCGGCGGCGATCAGGATGCGCTCCGGGTTCAGCCCGTGCAGGATGTAGTCGAAGCCCCTGCCTTCCTCGCCGATGCGGTCCTCCACCGGCACTTCGAGGTTGTCGAAGAAGAGCTGGTTCGAATCCACGGCCTTGCGGCCCATCTTCTCGATTTCGCGCACCTCGACGCGGCTGCGGTCCAGCGTGGTGTAGAACAGGCTGAGCCCCTCGGTGCGCTTGCGGACGCTCTCGATGGGCGTGGTGCGCGCCAGGATCAGGATCTTCTCGGCGACTTGCGCGGTGGAGATCCACACCTTCTGCCCGTTGATGACGTAACGGTCGCCGCGGCGTTCGGCGCGGGTGCGGAGCTGGGTGGTGTCGAGGCCGGTGTTCGGCTCGGTGACGGCGAAGCAGGCCCGCTCGGTGCCGGCGATCAATGGCGGCAGCATCCGCCGCTTCTGCTCTTCGGTGCCGAAGACCACCACCGGGTTGAGGCCGAAGATGTTCATGTGCACCGCCGAGGCGCCGGTCATGCCGGCGCCGGATTCGGAGATCGCCTGCATCATGATCGCCGCCTCGGCGATACCGAGGCCGGCGCCGCCGTACTCCTCGGGCATGCAGATGCCAAGCCAGCCGTCCCGTGCCAGGGCCTGGTGCAGTTCGCTCGGGAAGCGGCCGTCGCGGTCGCGCTCGGTCCAGTAGGCATCGTCGAAGTCGGCGCAGATGCGCTCGATCGCCGCGCGCAGGGCCTCCTGCTCCGGTGTCTGGCGGAAATCCATCCGGCTTGCTGCCTCCCTGGCTGGTTCTCCTCATACCGGCCGGGCGGCACGGACCAGGCCATATGAGCTAGCGCCTGAACCTGCAGCCCGCCGGGGCGAGGGCTTCGCGCGAATTGAACCGCTCTACCGCCTATGAGACAATTGAATTCTCTAGCCTGAATTCATAACGCGACTTTATGGACCGCCGCACGGCTTGGCGCTTCTTCTCCCTGTCAGCAGGAAAGGCTGATGACCCCTGTCACATTGCGGCAGATGCGCGCCTTCCTGGCCATCGTCAGGCTGGGAAGCTTTACGGGCGCGGCGCGGCAGCTGCACCTCACCCAGCCGGCCCTCACCGTGCAACTCCGCCAGCTGGAACAGGCGTTGGGCGTGCGGCTGCTGGACCGGACGACGCGCACCGCCACCCCCACCCGGATCGGCGCGGAATTCGCCCGTGCGCTGGCCCCGCTCCTGGCCGAGCTGGATACGGTTTTGGAGCGGGTCCAGGACCATGCGGCGCGGCGCACGGGCCGGATTGATCTGGCCACCTTGCCTTCGCTCGCCTCGACCGTACTGCCGGCGGTGATCGCGCGCCTGCGCGTCTCCAACCCCGGGCTGCGCGTGCGGATGCGTGAGGCGGTCACCGGGCCGGTGGGCGAGATGGTGCGCGCCGGGATGGTGGATTTCGGCATCGGCGGCAGCGTGAAGGAGGATGGCGAGCTGGAGGTGCAGCACCTCTTCGATGACCCGCTGCTGCTCATCTTCCCGCGCGAGCATCCGCTCGCGGCGCGGCGCTCCGTCACGCTGCACCAGCTACTCGAGGTGCCGCTGCTGCTGCCGGAGCCGAACAGCGGCATCCGCCATGCGGTGGATCAGGCCTTCGCCGCCGCCGGCCTGCCCATGGAGCCGGCGCAGGAGGCGGTGAGCACCGGCACATTGGTGGGCATGGTGCGGGCCGGCCTCGGGCTGGGCGTGCTGCCCTCCACGGCGGTGGAGATGCAGGTGATCCCGGATCTGCGGGCCCTGCCGATCGGCGATCCGCCGCTGACGCGCCCCATCGCACTGGTGCGCCGTGCCGGCCGTTCCCTCTCACCGGCGGCGGAAGCCTTCCTCGCGACACTGCGGGAATGTCTCGCGCTCCGCGGCGACCTGCGGGGCTTCACCACGCCCAGCCGGCCCCTGGACGGGAAGAAGCCATAAACAAACCCTATCAATCCCGCAGAAACTTTCAGTTGCCTTTGCGGCGGGTCTGTTCCGCAATCCCCCCAGGACCGGGGAACTCGGCCACCTGGGGAGGAAAGCCACCATGCCTGCCGCACCTGCGCGCCAGTACTTCGTTCTGCCGGAGGAGGTGAGGGCCTATAGCCCCGCCAACCACACGGGCACCGTGAATCGCCGGCTGATCGGCCCTGAGACCGTCGGCGCGACCCAGATGGAGGTGCTGCACGGCACCATCGAACGCGGCAGCGGCGCTCTGCCCCATGCCCATCCCGGGTTGGAGCAGGCCTGCTACATCCTGTCCGGCCGCGCCCGCGCCGAGGTCGGCGGCCAATCCCGGGAACTCGGCCCGGGCGCCTGCTGCTTCTTTCCTGCCGGCGAGCAGCATGTCTTTACGGTCGTCAGCGAGGAGCCGGTGCAGGTGCTGGTGATCTATGCCCCGCCCTATGGCGAGGACCCGGCCAAGGTGATCCGCCCCGCCGGAGGCCATGCCTGATGCGCCGCCGCGAACTGATGGCCGGCCTGTTGGCCGCCTCTCTGCCCCTTCCCGCCCTGGCGCAGGGCTGGAAGCCCTCCCGTCCGATTACGCTGATCGTGCCCTTCGCCGCCGGCAGCGGGACCGATGCAGTGGCGCGCATCCTGGCCCAGCTCCTGAGCGAGAAGCTGGACGGGGCGAATGTCATTGTGGAGAACCGTGCCGGTGGCAGCGGCGTCATCGCCGCCGTCGCGGCGGCGCATGCCCCGCCCGATGGCCATACGCTCTTCGTCACCACCAACACCACGCATTCGGCCAATCCAGCGCTGATGAAGCATCTGGATTACGATCCGGTGGCGGATTTCGCGCCGGTCGCGCGCGTGGGCAACCTGCCCTTCATGCTGGTGGTGGGCGCCCAGTCCCCGGCGCGTGACGCCGCCACCTTCTTCCGGCTGATCCGCGAACGGCCCGGCAAGATGAGCTATGCGAGCGGCAACAGCACGGGGATTGTCGGCGGCGCCACCATGGCGCGGATGGCGGGGACGGAAATGCTCCACGTGCCCTATCGCTCCACCCCGCCGGCCATGACCGACGTGATCGCCGGGCGGGTGGACTGCATGCTCGTGGACATCGCCGCCGGACTGGGCCATGTGCGCGAGGGCCAGCTCCGGCTGTTGGGCGTGACGACCAAGGAGCGTTCCGCCCTTCTCCCGGACGCGCCGAGCCTCCACGAGGCCGGGCTGACGGGTTTCGACATCACCTCCTGGAATGGCGTCTTCGCCCCGGCCGGCACCCCGCCCGAGGTGGTCGGCACCCTGAACGCCGCGCTGCGCGGCGCCATCGCGCAGCCGGAGGTGAAGGCGCGCTTCGCGGCGATCGGCTTCGATGCCTTCTCCGGCACACCGGAGGAACTGGGGGCCTTCGTGCGCGAGCAGCTGGTGACCTGGCGCGAGCTGGTGGAAGCCGCGGGCATCCCGAAGGAATGAGCGGAGGCCGGGCGATGGGAGCATTGGACGGACTGCGGGTGATCGACGCCACCACGGTGGTGATGGGCCCCTATGCCACCCGCCTGCTGGCCGATCAGGGTGCCGAGGTGCTGAAGGTGGAGCCGCCCGGCGGCGACGTGATGCGCCGCGCGGGTCAGGGTGGCGCCATGTTCGCACAGCTCAACCGCAACAAACGCGGCGTGATGCTGGACCTGAAGGCCCCTGCCGGGCAGGCGGCGCTGCGCCGGCTGGCCGCCGGGGCGGATGTGCTGGTGCACAACATGCGGCCCGATGCGGCCGGGCGGCTTGGCCTCAACCGCGCCGCCCTTTCCGCGGTGAACCCACAGCTGATCGTGGCCGCAGCGGTGGGCTATGGCTCGGACGGCCCCTATGCCGGGCGCCCGGCCTATGACGACCTGATCCAGGCCGCCAGCGGACTGGCCGACATCATCGGCCGTGCCAGCGGCACCGGGGAGCCGGCCTATGTCCCGCTCACCCTGAGCGACCGGGTGGTCGGCATCCATCTGGCGCAGGCCGTCACCGCCGCCCTGTTGCAGCGCGAGCGCACCGGGGAGGCGGCGGAGATCGAGGTGCCGATGTTCGAGACCTTCGCCGACCTGGTGCTCGGCGACCATCTGGGCGGGCTCGCCTTCGATCCGCCGCGCGGCGGCCCGCATTACGCGCGGCTGATCTCGCGGCAGCGCCGCCCCTACCGCACGCGGGACGGCTATATCGCCGTGCTGCTCTACACCGATGCGCATTGGCGCGCCTTCTTCCGCGCCCTGGGGCGGGAGGCGGAGTTGGAAGCCGATCCGCGCCTGCGCGACCATGCGGCGCGGCTGGCCAATATCGACCATGCCTATGGGCTCGTCGGCGCGGCACTCGCGGAGCGCGGGACCGCCGAATGGCTGGGAGTCCTGGAACCGCTCGACATTCCGGTTGCCCCGGTGAACGACATTGCCGCGTTGCTGCAGGATCCGCATCTGCGCGCCGTCGGCTATTGGCGGGAGATCCCGCTGCCGGAGGGTGGCGTCCTGCGCGGCCCCGCGCCGGTCGGGCGCTGGTCGGGCAAGGATGCGGCGCCGCTGCACCCGCCGCCCCCGCTGCAATCGGAGGCGGTGGATTGGAGCCGCGACAGGGATTCCAGGGAAGGTGCGCGCCAGGGCGAACAGGCGTAGCGGCTACTCAATGTGTGAACCGGAGAACACGTCCATGCCTCGCTCCCTTCCTCGCCGCACCCTGCTGCAAGGCGGAATGGGAGCCGCCGCGCTCCTCGCCGCACCCCGCGTGAGCGCGCAGGGCCAGAAGACCATCAGGGCGGTCATGCATGCGACACTGGGCGTGCGGGATCCATTCGCCACCACCGCCTACATCACGCGAAACCACGGCTATCTCGTCTATGACACGCTCTTCGCCCTGGATGCCAAGAGCCGCCCGCAGCCGCAGATGGTGGGCGACTGGTCCGTCTCGGCGGACAGGCTCACCTACGACTTCCGGCTCCGCCCTGGCCTGAAGTTCCACGACGACACGCCCGTCACCACCGCCGACGTGATCGCATCCCTCAACCGCTGGATGCCCAAGGACGTGATGGGCACGCGGCTGAAGAACGTGACGGAGCGGCTGGAGGCGGTGGATGACAGCCGCTTCCGCCTTACCCTCAAGCAGCCTTACGGGCTGGTGCTGGAAACGCTCGGCAAGCCCGGCGGCCCCGTGCCCTTCATTCTCCCCAGGCGCTTGGTGGAAATTCCAGCCGACCAGCGCATCAGCGAGGTGGTGGGATCCGGCCCCTTCCGCTTCGTCGCGGGCGAGTACCGCTCGGGCGATCGCGTCGTCTACGAGAAGTTCGAGGGCTATGTGCCGCGCAGCGAGCCTGCCGGCGGCCTCGCCGGAGGCAAGGTCGCGAAGGTGGACCGCATCGAGTGGCTGGAGATCAGCGATGCCCAGACCGGCGCCAATGCCTTGCTCGCAGGCGAGGTGCAGGTGATGGAGAACATCCCGCCGGACATGATGGCGCTGCTGCGCGGCAATCGCGGCGTGGTGCTGCAGCCGCGCGGGGTCGGCAACTTCATGATCATGCGTCTCAACAGCGCCCAGGCGCCCTTCAACAACAGGAAGGTGCGGCAGGCCGTGATGATGGCCGTGAGCCAGAAGGATTATCTGGACGCGCAGATCGGCGATGACACCCTCGCCGTTCCCTGCCCCTCCATCCTCTCCTGCGAGAGTCCCTACGCCGCGAATGTCTCGGGTCCGGGCGCCGATCTCGAGCGTGCGCGCCAGATGCTGAAGGAGAGCGGCTATGACAACGAGAAGGTCGTCATCCTCCATCCCGCGGACCTGCCATCCGGCAGTGCGTTGGCGCCGGTCACGGAGCAGCTTCTCAAGTCGATCGGCATGAATGTGCAGGTGGACAGCATGGACTGGAACAGTCTGCTGGCCCGCCGCAACCGCAATGTGCCCGTTTCGGAGGGCGGGTGGAGCATCGCCTGGGGCATCTGGAGCAATCTCGATCTGATGAACCCCATCATCAACCTCAACCTCGATGGCCGTGGGGCGCGCGGCTATGTCGGCTGGGCAGAGAGCCCGGAGATGGAGAAGCTCCGCAATGACTTCGCCTTCGAGACCGACCCGGCGAAGCAGCAGGCCATCGCGACCGAGCTTCAGCGCCTGTCCAACGAAGAGGCCTTTTCGATTCCCCTGGGCGGCTACAAAGTCGTGACGGGCTATCGTTCCAACGTGAAAGGCGTGGTGGCGGACCAGATTCTGGTGTTCTGGAACATGGAGCTGGCCTGAGTGGGGAGCCTCCAGCCCTGAGGCAGGCATGGCCCGCTTGCGGGTCGCGGTCAGTCTGCACCTGCCGCGCGGCGGGTGCGGCCAGCCCCGCCGGTGCGATACGCTCTATGAGATCGGCTGGCTTTCAGATCTGGTGCCTGCTGCGCCGCAGATCGCCATCTCTTACGGGAAGGCGCACCCTCCTGACTTCCATGACAGTCATCGAGTTGGCCCGATTGCAAAGCCACGTTCGAGGGGGGCGGTTATCAGGCTGCTTTGGGTTCCTGCATCCTGGGGGCGAAGGCCCGGTGCAGCACTCGATTCTTGCCGGAGAACTTGGCTCCGTACATTAGCTCGTCGGCCACGGCGAGCGCTTCCTCCACATCGGCAGGCGCGCTCCGGAAAGACACCGCGCCGACCGAGGCCGTCACCGGCCACCCATGGCGCGCCATGGACATTTCCAACTCCAGCCGGATGCGGTCCGCCGCCGTGGCGGCATCCACATCCTCGCCGACCAGCAGCACCGCGAACTCATCGCCTCCAAGCCGGGCTGGCATATCCGAGGCACGGGCATTCGCGGTGAGCGTGGTGGCCACCTGACGCAGCACCTGGTCTCCGGTGGCATGGCCATGGAGATCATTGACCCGCTTGAAGCCATCCAGATCCAGATAGATCAATGAAAAGGGCTTGTCCTGCCGCTTCTGGAGCGCAATGGCACGGTGCAGGGCATCGAGCAGTGCCGGCCGGTTGGCGATGCCCGTCAAGGCATCGGTCAAGGCAGCCTTCCGCGCCCGATTCATGGCGCGACGCAGCTCCAGGGTCGTCATCACCGTCCCGGCGAGGTAGCGGAGAGCCTCCTGCTGGGTCTCGCTCAACAGCCGCGGCCCATGATCGATGACGCAGAGCGTCCCCAGTGCCGCGCCTTCTGCATTGACCAGCGGAGCGCCGGCATAGAAGCGGAGCCCGAACTCGCGGACCAGGGGATTATCCCTGAAGCGCGGATCGAGCGTGGCATCCGGCACGACCAGCAATTCACGGGGTTGCAGGATGGCATGAGCACAGAAGGAGACGTCGCGAGGCGTCTCCGCCATATCCAGCCCCAGCCGTGCCTTGAAGCACTGCCGATTGAAGTCCACCAGCGACACCAGTGCGATGGAGCAGCCCGTCAGAATGACTGCCAGCTTGGCAATATCGTCGAAGCTGGCCTCGCAGGCCGTGTCCAGAACGTCATAAGAACGCAGGGCGGCGAGGCGCTCGGCCTCGTTCGGCGGGAGCGATGCAGGCGGCATGTGTTGTCCAGCAAAGCAGGTGCGGCCGCCATATATGGCATTCTTGACTATATGAGTAGTTATATCACAACTCATGGTTGCTGTGGCCAGAGACAGTCTTTGGCCTGCCGGAGAAGATAATCCCTCCCCGGCAGTCCAGGTCATGCCCTCGCCACTCGGGCGACGACCTCTCTCCCTATGCTCCAGGGCCAGGGGAAGTGGCGCCTGCGCAGATAATAGGGAATCGCTTGCAGTGGATGGTCCGCGGCGCCGGGGCCCTGAGGCGCGGAGCTTCAGCGCGCCCGGGGTGCTCTCATTTCCTCCCCTGGGTTGCCGACAATCTGTCCTGCAGGGTGAGCCAGGTGAAAACCGCGGGCATGAACCAGGGCTTGCCGTTGAACAGGGGCACAGCTGCGGGCGGGCGGAAGTCCAGCGCGGAATTCCCACCGCCGTTCAGGATCTGCATGGCCACCTTCTGGCCGGCCCAGCGCGCCCAGACCACCCCGGACCCGCAATAGCCTGCCGCGTAGCGGATGCCGTGCCGGGAGAAGATGCGCGGCACCATGTCGCGGTTCATCGCCACATGGCCGAACCAGCTATGGGTGATCTCGACATCCGCCAGCTCGGGGAAAATACCGGCGAGAGCCTTGCGCAGATTCTCGGTCGGCCAGACCGGATCGCCGGCGATGGTGCCATCGCGGCCGCCAAACAGGATGCGCGTGCCATCCGGCGAGGGGCGATAATAGTAGCTGAGCTTGCGGCCATCACTGCACATCATGCGCCGTGGCATCAGCGTTGCCATCAGATTGGGGCTGAGGGGAGCCGTCGCAATGATGCGGCTGCGCACCGGCACCAGCCGGCGCCGCAGCCACGGGTCAGCGCCATCAGTATAACCATTGCTTCCGGTGACGACATATTGCGCCAGCAGCTTGCCGCGCGCGGTGGACAGCTCGTGGCGGTCACCGTCCTGGCGGATGCCCAGCACGGGTGTTTCGGCATGCAGGGTGGCGCCGGCTTCGAGCGCCAGGCGCAGCATGGCGGCATGCAGCTTGGCAGGGTGCAGCCCGCCGATATCCATACGTACGCTGCCGCCGTGGTAGAGGCCAGTGCCGAGGACGTTGCGCTGCTCGCCAGGGCTGACGGCATAGGCCTCGATGCCCAGCGTCTTGCGCAGGGCCTCGCTGTCGCGTGCCAGAGCCTCGTATCCGGCGGGCGACATGGCGCCGGAGAAGCGTCCGGTCAGGGCGAAGTCGCAGTCGATACCCTCGTCCCGGATGAACTGGTACAGATCCTCTCGCGCCACCGCGGATTCCAGGTAGATCGCCTGCGCGCGCTCGGCGCCGAAGCGCTTCGTCATCTGGGAGAGGGTGAGGCGCAGATTGCCGCTGGTGATGCCCCCGTTACGGGTGGAGGCGCCCTCACCAGGCTTCTGCTTGTCGAACACCACCACCGACCGCCCTGCGCGCGCCAGGGTGATGGCCGCCGCGAGCCCCGTGAAACCGGCGCCTACGATGGCCACATCGGCGCTGGCGGCGACTGGCTGTTGCTGCCCGGCCTCCTGGAGGGGAGCCTCCTCCCACCAATAGGGATTCGTGGATTGGGTCAGGCGGGGGGCATTGCTGGTCACGGAGGTTTCCTCTCTGCCGGGTTCGGGCCGCGGTCAGTTTATCGATGCCATGGAAGCCTTTACCACGAGCCGCCTGAGTGCGGCGATCGACATCCATGGGCTTGGGCACCGCGAGGCTCGGCAGCGCACCGATCGCCGGCCGGTAGGCCGCGCGGCGTCACGCCACCGGTGTTGCGCCGGGCCGTGAGGCCGGCCCGAAAGGCGGGCGCGCCCCTCAGGGCACGAAGGGGAAGACCGCTTCGGTATCGACCTGCCGATAGGGCAGGGTCGTCAGGTCGGCCGGTCCCCAGTCCGGCGTATCGACGATGATGATGGCCTCGGCCAACTTCTCATAGACGGCACGGAAATGCGTCTTCGAGCGCAGCACAATGATCCGATAGTCCAGGGTGCGCAGGCCGAACTGGATGAACAGATCCTCGTCCACCGTCAGCGCGGGGCGGCTCACCAGGCTGAGCATCAGCCCGTCCACCTCCAGCACCGCCGCGAGGCCGAGCTGCACCAGCCGGCCATGCATGTACGGCCCGGTGGTGCGATATTCCTTCTCGCCGGCGAAGAGCACGCGGCCCGTCACCCGCACCGCTCCGCCGGCACGCGAGGAGGAATGGCCGCCGACATCAAGCGTGACGGTAGCGCCCACCCCGGCCCGGGCCGCCGCGGCGGCGGCGCGCGGGTCCCAGATATAGGGCACGGCGGCGCCTTTCGCGCCGCGCTCCAGCAGCGCCCGCAGCAGGTAGGTGCTGTCGTTGCAGCGGTCGGCATGTTCCAGCAGCACGATGGGGCGCGTGGCGCTTTCCGCCAGGGCCAGGGCGCGCGTCACGCCCTCCTCCAGCCCCATGACCATGTCCTCGTGCATCAGGGCGCGCCGCTCCTGCCGGATGCGCCGGGTGAGCGCCTCCACCGCCTGTTGCGCGCGCGCGGCATCGTCCGAGACCGCAAGGACGGAGAAGCCGCAATTCGGCACATCGGCATAGGAGAAGCCGGCGAAGACCGAGACGTCGAGATAGCCCGGCGCATCCTCCGCCATCGCGACCGAATCCGCGACGATCTCCGAGAGCGGCGCCAGCCCGGTGGCGCTGAAGATGCTCGGCACCATCACGCCCGGCTTGTCGAAGGCCATGGCGGGGCGCAGACCGTCGCGCAGCATCCGCAGCAGGCAACGGGCCGCCCGCGCGCCGGTCTCGCCGATATCGGTGTGCGGCGAGTAGTGGTAGCCGAACACGGCATCGGCCAGCTTGATCAGGTGCTCGTCGATATTGGCGTGATAATCGAGCGCCACCACGACCGGCACCTTCCGGCCGACCACGGCGCGCACGCGCTCGACGATCTCGCGGTCGGGGTCGAGGCGTGTGGGGGTGGTCATGGCGCCGTGCAGCGCCAGCAGCACGCCATCCAGCGGCCCGGCCTGCTGCAGCGCGGCGCAGAGGCGGTCGG
The DNA here is from genome assembly GCA_035565935.1 of Roseomonas sp. Classification (GTDB taxonomy): domain Bacteria; phylum Pseudomonadota; class Alphaproteobacteria; order Acetobacterales; family Acetobacteraceae; genus Pseudoroseomonas. The sequence goes on along the minus strand of DATMRU010000049.1, from coordinate 110,128 downwards.
CATAGTGCAGGAAGGCCTCGTCGGAGGCCGGGCCGGCCGCGCCGCCATCCGCGAAGACGATGGGCAGGATCTCCGCTCCTGCGGCCTCGCAGACGCCGATGAAGCCGCCGCAGAGCGTGTTAGTGCCGCGGAACCGCTCCAGCAGCGCCGGGCCGGTGGCTTCGACGGCCTGAAGCTCCTCCAGCGTCGTCAGCAGGGAGAGGAAGCTGACGGATTCCAGGGCAACGCCGCCGATCGCGATGCGCATCTCGTGAAGCCTCCTCAGCCGCGCCGCAGATTCCAGGGGAAGGCCGCCGGGCCGGGCAGAACACCCTGTAGATCGGCGCGCAACGCGGTCATCTGCTGGAACTGGCCGAGCGGCACCACCGGCACCTGTTCGAAGGCCTCGCGCTGGATGGCATCGAGCAGCCGCTGCTGTTCCTCATCCGTGGCGGCGTCCAGCCACTGGCGCGTCAGGCTCTCGATCTCCGGGCTTTCGAACCAGCCGAACCAGCCGGCGGCGCCCTGGCCGCGGATATTGGTGTTCAGTGCCGGATTGGCGATGGAACTGCTCTTCCAGGTGGTGTGAAAGATGTTCCAGCCGCCCTTCTCCACCGGCTCGCGCGAGGTGCGGCGCTGCACCACAGAGCCCCAGTCCATCACCTGCAGATCGACATTCATGCCGAGGTTGCGCAACAGCTCCGCCGTGACATCGCCGAAGGGCGCAACGGAGGCCAGGTCGCTCGGGCTGAGGATGACAACCTTTTCGCCCTTGTAGCCGGCCTCGCGCACCGCCTGCCGCAGCCGGGCGAAGTCCTTCTCGCCTTCCATAACATCGCGGCCGATCGGCTTTACGAAGGGCAGGCCGGGCGGGAACATGCTGTAGGCTGGGTTCCAGGCCGTGTCGTCGCCGCCCGTGACCAACGGCATGTAGTCCCCCTGCGACACGGCCGCGAGCACGACGCGCCGCAGCGCCGGATTGTCGAAGGGCGGCACCAGTGCGTTGAAGCGGAGGAAGCCCATAAAGCCGAGCGGATCGTAGCTCTGCACGCGGATCTTGCGGTCCTGCCGCAGGATCGGCACGAGATCGGCATTGGCGAATTCCCACCAGTCCACCTCGCCCGCCTGCAGCGCGGCGGCGGCGGTGGAGGCATCGGGGATGATCTGCCACTCGATGCGCTCGAAATGCGCCACCTTGCCGCCGCTGTTCAGCGCCGCTGGCTCCGGTCGCGGGCTATAGCCCTCGAAGCGCGCATAGGCGGCGCGTGCACCGGAGACGAATTCCTCCGGCAGAAAGCGATAGGGGCCGGAGCCGATCATTTCCGTCACCGGCTTGTAGGGATCGGTCTTCGCCAGCCGCTCGGGCATGATGAAGGCGGGGATCGGACCGACGAAGGCCAGGGCCGAGAGCAGGCGCGGGAAGGGGCGCTTGAGGCGGATCGCCAGCGTGCGATCACCCGCCGCCTCCCAGGCCTCCACGGCGGCGCCGAGGGTCTGGCCGAAGGTGTCGCGCCGGCTCCAGCGTGCCAGGCTCGCGGCGCAGTCGGTGGCGCGCACCGGCTCCCCGTCATGGAATTTCAGCCCGGGCCGCAGGCGGATGCGCCAGAGGCGGCCATCGGCCGAGACCTCATGCCCCTCAGCCATCTGCGGCGTGGGGCGGAAATCGGCGCCCGTGCCGTAGAGCGTGTCGAAGACGCAGTAGCCGTGGTCCAGGGTCACGCCTGCCGTGGTCAGGATCGGGTCCAGCACGGTGAGGTTGGCCTGCGGCACGAGGCGCAGGGTGCGCGCGCGGCGGTCCTGCGCCAGCGCGGGGCGGGCCAGCGGCGCGAAGGGCAGCAGGGCGGCGGATTGCAGGAGGCGGCGACGCTGCATGGGGAGGCTCCGGAAGAAGGGTGGGAAAGCGGCAGCCAGCAGTTCCTGCTCCGGGGGCGGAGCAGGAACGCCCCGTTCAGGACCTCACCGGAAGGGAATGGCGTACATCAGCCCGCCCTGGCTCCAGAGCCCGTTCAGGCCGCGTGGCAGCTTGAGCTGGCTCCCCGCGCCGACATTGCGCTCGAAAATCTCGCCGTAATTGCCGACAGCCTTGATGGCGTTCAGCATCCAGGCGTTGTCGAGACCGAGGCGCGAGCCGAACTCGCCCGCGGTGCCGAGCAGGCGCTGCGCCGTGGGGTTCGGGCCCTTGGCCTGGGCCTCGGCATTGGCCTGGGTGACGCCCTGCTCCTCCGCCTCGACCAGGCCGTAATGCACCCAGGCGACGATGTTGGACCAGGTGTCGTCGCCATTGCGGGTGAAGGGGCCGAGCGGCTCCTTCGAGATGGTTTCCGGCAGCACCGTATAGTCACCGGGGTTGGGCGCGGCGGAGACGGCGCCGGCCAGAGCCGAGGCATCCTGCGTCATGGCGTCGCAGCGACCGGAGAAGAAGGCCTGGTACATCGTGTCCACCCGCTCGAAGACCACGGGCTGGAAGTTCAGCTTGTGGGCACGGGCGTAGTCACCGAGCGTGACCTCGTGCGTGGTGCCCTGGGCGACACAGATGGCGGCGCCGTTCAGCTCGGCCACCTTGCCGACGCCCGCATCGCGTTTCACCACGAAGCCCTGGCCATCGTAGAAGTTCACCGGCCCGGCGTTGAGGCCGATCGAGGCGTCGCGCAGGAAGGTCTGGGTGGAGTTGCGCAGCAACACGTCCACCTCGCCCGACTGCAGCGCGGTGAAGCGGTTCTGCGCCGTCAGCCCGACGAAGCGGACCTTCGTGGCGTCGCCCAGCACGGCGGCGGCGATGGCGCGGCAGTAGTCCACGTCGAGGCCGCGGAAATTGCCCTGGCTGTCCGGCAGCGAGAAGCCGGCGAAGCCGGTGCTGACGCCGCAGACGAGCTGGCCGCGCTGCTTCACCGTCTCGAGCGTCGCGGCCCCCGCTTCGGCGGTGGCGGCCACGATGCCGCCGAGGAGGGCGAGAGTGGCGAGGAGGAGGTTCTTCATCGGGTTCTTTCCGGGACGTGTCGATGGGAGGGTGGGTTCAGCGCGGCAGGCTTTCGATCGCGGCATCCACCGCCGCCCCGAGCCGCTCGACAATCAGGTCGATCTCCTCGGGGGCGATGATGTAGGGCGGCGCCAGCAGCACATGGTCGCCGCGCCGCCCGTCAGCGGTGCCGCCGCCGGGATAGCAGGCCAGGCCGCGCGCGAAGGCCTCGCGCTTGATGCGCTCATGCAGGCGGGCGGCGGGGTCGAAGGGGGCGCGGCTGCCACGGTCGGCCACCAGCTCGATGGCGTGGAACAGGCCGCGGCCGCGGATGTCGCCGACATGCGGGTGGTTGCCGAAGCGCCCGGTCAGCCGCTCCTGCAACCGCGCGCCCATGGCTTGCACCCGCTCCAGCAGCCCTTCCTCGCGGATGACGCGCTGCACCTCCAGCGCGGCGGCGGCGGCGAGCGGATGGGCGAGATAGGTGTGGCCGTGCTGGAAGGCGCCCGAGCCCTGCTCCACCGCCGCCGCGATCCGCCCTGCCACCAGCACGGCGCCAATCGGCTGGTAGCCGCCGCCGAGACCCTTGGCGATGGCCTGCAGGTCGGGCGCGATGCCTTCCTGCTCCCAGGCATGGCGGGTGCCGGTGCGGCCCATGCCGCTCATCACCTCGTCCAGGATCAGCAGCGCGCCATGGCGATCGCAGATCTCGCGCACGGCGCGGAAATAGCCGGCGGGGGCGGGCACGCAGCCGGCAGTGGCGCCCACCACCGTCTCCGCCACAAAGGCGGCCACGGTGTCGGGGCCCAGGCGCTGGAACTCGGCTTCCAGCTCGGCCGCCAGGCGTGCGACGAAGGCGGCCTCGTCCTCCTCCGGCCGCTGCTCGCGATAGGCGAAGGCCGGTGAGACATGGCTGAAGGCATCGGTCAGCAGCGGGGCATAGGGGGCGCGGCGCGCGGCATTGCCGCCGGCGGCCAGGGCGCCCAGGGTATTGCCGTGATAGCTCTGCCGGCGGGCGATGAAGTGGTGCCGCTGTGGCTGGCCGATCTCCAGGAAGTATTGGCGCGCCAGCTTCAGCGCCGCCTCCATCGCCTCGGAGCCGCCGGAGACGAAATAGGCAAGGGCCAGCCCGCCCGGCTCCTGTCCCACCAGCTCCTCTGCCAGCGCCTCGGCCGGCTCGCTCGAGAAGAAGCCGGTGTGCGCGTAGCATAGTGCGTCCGCCTGCCGCTTGATGGCCTCGACGACGCGCGGATGCTGGTGTCCGAGGCAGGAGACGGCGGCACCGCCCGAGGCGTCCAGAACCTCGCGCCCGCCCCGCTCGACCAGCCATGCGCCATGGCCGCCTACCGCCAGCGGCGGCGTGGCGCGGGAGGAGCGGTGCAGCACGCGGCTGCGCGGAGTGATGGTCATGAGCGGCGTTCCTTGTCGGGGGCGTATTCCGCGAGCGCGGCGAGGCGGGCCTCGGTCTCCCGCAGCCGCACCAGCGCAGCCTCGCCGCCCAGAGAGAAGGTGGCGGCGGCCAGCGCCTGGGCGGTGGCCAGGGCGCCGGTCAGGCTGGGGAAGAAGCCGGGGCCGGCCGCGGCGTCGAACAGCAGCAGGTGCTCCGCGCCCTCGGCCACCGGGGCTTTCGGCGTGTCGGCCAGGGCGATGATGGCGCAGCCGGCGCGCCGGGCCGTGCGGGCCGTCAGCACGATGGGGCGCGAATAGGGCGCGAAGCTGATCAGCACGACCACATCGCCTGCCTGCAGCGCACCGATGTCGAGATCCTCCGGTGCGGCGCCCCCCACCAGCCGGACGCCGTCGGGCCGGAACAGCCGGAGCTGGTAGTGCAGCACCTGCGCGACGCCCCGGCAGGAGCGGAAGCCGGCCACCCAGATCCGCCGGGCCGCGTGGAGCCTGCGCGCGGCGGCGGCGATCGGGCCGGGATTGAGCCGGCTGAGCCCGGCGGCATCGGCGACCAGCATCTCGGCCGGCAGGCGGGCGGCGGGCTCGGTGCCGAGGCCGCGCACCCGGCCCGAGAAGGGCGCCGCCGCCTCGTCCCGGTGCAACTCGACCAGCGCGCCGCGTAACGCCTCCCAGCCGCTGTAGCCCAGTGCCTGAGCGAGCCGGGTGAAGGTCGCGGGGTGGGTGCCGGCGGCGGCGGCCAGATCGCGCATCGAGCGGGTGACGGCATCGAAATCATGCCGGGCCAGGAAGCGGCCGGCCTCCTGCAGCCGGGGCGGCAGGTCGGGCAGGGCGCGGCGCAACACTTCGATCGGCGTTTCACGGCTCATGCGACGAATGTTGCAGAGCTATGCCGGTGATGCAACGTGTGTACTGCCCGCCACGCCTGTGTCTGCCGCGGTGCGCTCATGGCAAAGGACCGGTTGTGCCGGGCGGGTGCGGTAAGATCCTCCGGGATGACGCTATTGCGTCTCATTCTTAACAATGGCAAAGGCTGGAGCGATCTTCCGCCGAGGCTCCGCATGACCTGCTTGCCGCCCCTGTGCCAGTTGCTCCTGGCATCCGCCGCGCTGACCGCGCTCGCCACGCCTTCCCTGGCGCAGACCGAGACGCCGGCACCGGTGGAATCGGCGGCACCCGTCCTGATGCTGCCGTCGGTGGATGTGCAGGCGACCGCCTGGCGTTCCTGGGAAAGCGTTCCCGGCTATATCGCCCCGGTCACCACCACCGGCTCCAAGACCGACACGCCGCTGATCGAGGCGCCGCAATCCGTGGGCGTCGTCACCCGCGACCAGATCGATGATCAGTCGGCGCTCAGCGTCGCCCAGGCGCTGCGCTACACCGCCGGCGTGCTCGGCGAGGTGCGGCCCTCCGCCCGCTACGACAGCGTCTTCGTCCGCGGCTTCGGTGGCACCGGCACCGGGGCCGCTTTCGTGAACTTCCTCGACGGGCTGCGGCAGGGGCGTGGCCTCTATTTCGGCGTGCCCAACACCGATCCCTGGCTGCTGGAGCGCATCGAGGTGCTGCGCGGCCCGGCCTCCGTGCTCTATGGGCAGACCGGCGTCGGCGGGTTGGTGAATCTCGTCAGCCGCCGGCCCACGGCGAATCAGATCAACGAGGTCCGGATCGAGGCCGGCAGTAATGCGCTGCTGCAGACCGCCTTCGACCTCGGCGGCGCGCTGACTGAGGACGGCAAGTTCCTCTACCGCCTGACCGGCATCGCGCGGAAGTCGAACACGCAGTACGACTATGCGGAGGAGGAGCGGATCGCCATCGCGCCCGCCTTCACCTGGCGGCCGGACGACAACACGACCTTCACTCTCCTTGCCTCCTACCAGCAGGACCCGGAAGGCGGCTTCTACAACTTCGTGCCGGCCAGCGGCACGGTGCTGTACAATCCGAACGGCAGGATCCCGCGCGGCTTCTTCGGCGGCGACCCGGCCTATGACAAGTATTTCCGCACCCAGGCCGCAATCGGCTACCAGTTCGAGCGCCGGCTGGACGATGTCTGGACTGTCCGGCAGAACTTCCGCTACTCGCATATCGACGCCGAGGTGAACGTGCTCTCGGTGCGCTCGATCCGGCCGGATCAGCGCACCGGCATCCGCGCCGCCACCTTCGTCTCCGATCACGCCAATGCCTATGCGCTGGATAACCAGGCGCAGGCCGACTTCACCACCGGCGCGCTGCGCCACACCATGCTGTTCGGCATCGACTGGCAGCGCACCTCGGCGCGCGCGCGGCAGGGTCTGCGCTCCGACGGTGTGCCGTCGATCGATCTGTTCGCGCCGGTCTACTACCAATCTATCCCACCGATCTGGACCGACCCCAGCGGGCTGACGAACCAGAACCTGGACCAACTCGGCTTCTACGCGCAGGATCAGGTCGCGCTCGGCCGGTGGCGCTTCAATCTCGGCGTCCGCTATGACCGGGCGAGCATCGGCACCACGACCCACCAGCGGAGCGGCGCCGATGAGGCGAGCATCTCGCAGTTCGATGACGAGGTGACCTGGCGGGTGGGTGGCCTCTACCTCTTCGATAATGGTCTGGCGCCCTATGCCAGCTACTCGACCTCCTTCCTGCCCAATACCGGCACGGCGGCGCCGCAGCGTGGCGGCGGCAATTTCGCCCCCACCACCGGCGAGCAGTACGAGATCGGCGTGAAGTACCAGCCGCCCGGCATGAACAGCTTCATCCAGCTCGCGGCCTATCACATCACGCAGCAGAATGTCCTGACGCGCGATCCGACCTACACGACCTACAGCGTTCCGCAGGGCGAGATCCGCTCGCGTGGCATCGAGCTGGAAGGCCGCGCCAGTCTGACCGACGGGCTCGATCTGATCGGCGCCTATTCCTACATCGACGCCGAGATCACCAAGAGCACCGCTTCAGGCGTTGCCGGCAACCGCGTGCCGCAGGTGCCGAACCACATGGCCAGCGGCTGGGCCAATTACAGCTTCCACGAGGGTCCGCTGCGTGGCCTGTCGCTGGGCGGCGGCGTCCGCTATATCGGCTCGACCTATGGTGATGAGGCCAACACCTTCAAGGTGGATGCGGTGACGCTGTTCGATGCTGCCCTCCGCTACGACCTCGGCGCACGCTTCGAAAGCGCCAAGGGCCTGGAGTTCGCTGTCAACGCGCAGAACATCGCCGACAAGGACTATGTCGCGAGCTGCTCCACGACGACCAACTGCTACTACGGCACCGGTCGTCTGGTCCTGGGCTCGGTGCGCGCCCGATGGTAGGCGGTGCGGTGCTGCCGGCCGGCCTGACGGGAGGGGAAGCATGAAGCGCCGCGCCTTGCTCGGCGCCCTGGCGCTTCCGGCCGCGCTGCTCGGCACGGCCGGGCGGGCCGGCGCGCAGGCGCCCATCCGCGTCACCGACATTCTCGGCCGCGAGGTCACCCTGCCCCGCCCGGCGCGGCGCATCGTGCTGACGCAGGCGCGCCATGTGCTCGCGATGGCCCTGCTGCATCCCGATCCGGTTTCGCTGGTGGTGGGCTGGGGCGACGACCTGCGGCGGATGAACCCGCCCGACTATGCCACCGTCCGCGCCCGCTTTCCGCAGGCCGATGCCGTCCCGGTCATCAGCCGCGGCCAGGCCGAGGGGCTGTCGCTCGAGGCCATCATCGCCACGCGGCCCGAGCTGGTAGTGTTCAGCATGGGCTCGCTGCGCGTACTGGGTGAGTCCATGCCCGACCGGCTCGCGGCCTTCGGCATTCCCACCGTGGTCATCGACTTCTTCAACGACCCGATGACGACCACGCGGCCGAGCATGCGACTGCTCGGGCAGGTGCTGGGCGTGCCGGAGCGCGCCGCCGCCTTCGACGCCTTCTATGCGGGCCATCTCGCGGCCATAACGGCACGGCTGGAAGGGCTCGGAGAGGCGCGCCCCACAGTCTTCATCCACGCCCATGCCGGCGGCACGCCCTGCTGTTCCTCGCCCGGCAAGGGCGCCTATGATTCGATGATCACCTTTGCCGGCGGGCACAATATCGGTGCCGACCTGCTGCCTGGCTCGGTCGGCGATGTCTCGCTGGAATACGTCATCGCGCGGAATCCGCGGGTCTATGTGGCGACCGGCGGGCCCTATGCCGGCCGTGGTGGCATTCCGCTCGGCCCCGACGTGGCGCCCGAGGCCGCGGCGCAGGAACTCGCTGCTGTCATCCGCCGCAACCGGCTGGATGTGCTGCCGGCCGTCCGCGAGGGCCGCGTCCATGCCATCTGGCACGGCTTCAACGACACTCCCGCCCATGTCGTGATGTTGGAGGTGCTGGCTCGCTGGTTCCACCCCGACCGCTGCGCCGACCTTGACCCCGCTGCCACCATGGCTGCCCTCAACGCGCAGTTCCTGGCGATCCCGATGCAGGGCGCCCACTGGATCGACCTGCCGCCCGGCGCACTGTGAGGACCGAAGGAGCCGCCCTTTGAGCACCCTGATCGCCGAGGCCCGTGCCCGCACCGCCTCGCCCACCGCTCTGATCGAGAAGTTCCGCGCGCATATGGCCGAGCATGGGCTGGAGATCGCCGGCCCGGTGGCGGAGTCCCGCATTGCCTTCCCCGGCGGCGCCGCCATGCTGCGGCTGGAGGGCGGTACCATCGCGCTGCGCATCGAGGCCGCCGATGCCGACCGGCTGGCTGAGGCCAAGGCCACTGTCGCCGGCCATCTGGATGCCCTCGCGCCCGGCGAGGCGCTGGGCATCGTCTGGACCGGCGCGGGCGCCCCCGCTGGCAGCCTGCCGCACAATTTCCGTGCCGTGCGCGTGCTCCGCGCGGCCGATGTCACGCCGCGCATGCGGCGCCTGACGCTGGGCGGGCGGAACCTCGAGCGCTTCGACGCCGAGATGATGCATGTGAAGATCCTGATCCCGGCGCCGGGATCGGCCGGCGCCGGGCCCGAGGGCGAACCCGCCTGGCCGCGCCTGGACCCCAGCGGCCAGCCGGTCCTCGATGGCTGCGCACTGACCCGCCGCACCTATACCATCCGCCGCATCGACGCGGCGGCGGGCGAGCTGGACATCGACTTCGTCCTTCACGGCGATGGCAGCCCCGGCTCGCGCTTCGCCATGGAGGCACAGCCGGGTGACTGGCTCGGCCTGAGCGGGCCGGGCGGCGGCAATGTGCCGGTGCGGGGCTGGACCCTCATCGGCGGCGACGAGACCGCCCTGCCCGCGATTGCCCGTGCGCTGGAGGGCATGCCGCCCGAGGCCCGTGGCCTGGCCATCATCGAGGTGGCCGACAGGGCAGAGGAACAGGCGCTGGCGCATCCCCCCGGGGTTGCGCTGCGCTGGCTGCACCGTGACGGCGCGCCTTATGGCGAAAAGCTGCTGCAGGCGGTGCTAGCGGCGGACTGGCCCGAGGAGAGCGAGGTTTCTGCCTGGGCCGCCTGTGAAAGCGCGACCGCCCGCGCGCTGCGCGACCACTGGGGCGGGGAGCGCCGCTTGCCGCGCAGCCATTTCCGCGCGGTGGCCTATTGGCGCCAGGGGCTCGCGGAAGGCGCCGGTCGGGGCGAGCACGACTAGGTCGTTCGTGGCCGGCCGATCATACGGGGAGGCCAAGCATCGCCCGTTCCTAGGCTGGCCTGCCGTGCGATAGGTGGAGCCTGATTGCCACCCAGGCTTCATCCGGCCGCCAGAACAACCGCCGCAGCCTCCACGTCGGATCCAAGCAGGAAGAGCTGCTGTGGGCCCAGAATGATCCTGGCCAGGATCTGCTTGCGTCAGGCGAACCGCTTCGCGCCGGCGACGCACAGCACCACCAGGGCCGTTACGGCGATCATCGTCCAGGCGACGGGCTCGTGTAGCACCAGGCCAGCGAGCATCAGCCCGAAGAAGGGCTGAAGCAATTGCAGTTGCCCGACGCCGGCAATCCCCCCCAGGGCCAGTCCGCGATACCAGAACACGAAGCCCACCAGCATGCTGAACACCGAGACATAGGCGAGCGCAAGCCAAACCGGCAGGACAATCCCGCTCCATGAGCCCGGCAAGCTTGCCAGCGCAATGACCGCCATCACCGGCAAGGCGAGCACGAGCGCCCAGGAGATGACCTGCCACCCCCCAAGCCGACGCGACAGCGCCGCACCCTCCGCATAGCCCAGGCCGCAGAGCAAGATTGCCGCCATCATCAGAAGGTCGCCGGTGAGGGAGGCGCCGTCACTCTGCGACAGCGCGAAGCCAGCGACCAGCAGGCTTCCTGCGACAGAGAACAGCCAGAAGGCTCGTTTCGGCCTCTCGCCGCCTCGCAACACGCCGAAGATCGCCGTCGCGAGCGGGAGAAGGCCGATGAAAACAATAGAACGCGCGGAGGTGATGTGCTGGAGCGCCAAAGCCGTTAGCAGCGGGAAGCCGATGACCACGCCGAGCAACACGATGACGAGCGGGCCAAGATCGGCGACCGCCGGCCGTTTCTGCCTCAGCGCCAGGAGCAGCGCCGCTCCGAGCAGCGCGGCGATCACCGCGCGGGCCGAAGTCAGGAACAGGGGCGTGAAGCCGCCCACAGCGATCCGCGTTGCCGGCAGCGACCCGCTGAAGATGATGACACCAAGGAGGCCGTGGCCCCATCCAGCCGACATCCGCTGCATCGCCCATTCCCAACGCCACGCCCGACGGTAGTCCGCCCGGGGCTGGCCGCGACAGGAACAGTCCCATACACTTCTGCCGAACTGTATGGCTTTCCGGACCCACACACTTGATGGCTTTTGCAGGATGAGAGGTAGCGAGAAGGGCCGCACCGGCGAGGTCATGGAGGCGATCCGCCGCAAGCTGGCCGCGCGCGTGCTGGCACCCGGCGAGAAGCTGCCCTCGATCCGCAGCTTCGCCACGACCATGCAGGTGTCGCCTTCAACCGTGGTCGAAGCCTATGACCGGCTGGCAGCCGAGGGCGTCATCTATGCGCGGCCGGGTTCCGGCTTCTACGTGTCCGGTGCGGTGCCCCCGCTCGCACCCACCGAGGCGGAGCCTCACCGTGACCGGGCGATTGATCCTCTCTGGGTGTCCCGCCAGTCGCTCGATGCCGGTACCGAGATGCTTAAGCCCGGTTGCGGCTGGCTCCCGGCCGACTGGATGCCGAATGCCGCCATTCGCCGGGCCGTCCGCAGCCTCGCCAGGGCCGACAACACGGTCCTGACGGATTACGGCAGCACGCGCGGCTCCCTCGCCCTGCGCCGAATCCTCATTCGCCAGTTCGCGGTGGAGGGGATCAATATCGGTGCGGATCAGGTCCTCCTCACTGCATCCGATACGCAGGCCATCGACCTGATCTGCCGCTTCCTGCTGCGGCCCGGAGATACGGTGCTGCTCGACGATCCCTGCTACTTCAACTTCCAGGCCCTGTTGCGCGTCCATCAGGTGAGGGCGGTCAGCGTGCCATACACGCCGACCGGCCCCGATCCCTCGATCTTCGGTGAGGTGCTCGCGGCACATCGTCCGCGGCTCTACATCACCAACTCCGCGCTTCATAACCCCACGGGCGCGACGCTCTCCCCACAGACGGCCCACCGCCTGCTGAACCTGGCGGCTGCTCATGACCTCATCATCGTCGAGGACGACATCTTCGCCGACTTCGAGCCCGAACCCTCGCCACGCCTTGCAGCCCTCGACGGCCTCTCGCGTGTGATCCGCATCGGCAGCTTCTCCAAGACTCTGTCCGCCTCGATCCGCTGCGGCTACATCGCGGGGCGCGCCGACTGGATTGAGGTGCTGATCGATCTTCAGGTCGCGACGAACTTCGGCGGCCCCAGCCCCGTCTCGGTCGAACTGGTCACCAGGACGTTGAGCGACGGCAGTTACCGCAAGCATCTGGATGCGCTTCGCCGGCGCCTGTCCAAGGCGCGCCGTGAGGCTGGCGCGAGGCTCGCGGCGCTCGGCATCCAGCCCTGCCTTATGCCGCGGGGCGGCTTCTATCTCTGGTGCCACCTTCCGGATGGCCTCGACGCCGCGCAGGTCGCCCGCGTGGCGCTGCGCGAGAACCTCGTACTCGCTCCTGGCAACGTCTTCAGCCTCTCTCGATCAGCATCCGAGTTCATGCGCTTCAATGTGGCGCATATGATCGGCCCGCGCGTCTTCGAGGCTCTTGCGCAAGTGCTGAATGGGCAGGCAAGGTAGTGTATCGCCATCACCGTGCTGAAGGTTTGCCCGTCCTTCAGTTGCTCTCTTCTACAGGGTGGCGTCAGCGCGCATGAGTGCGCGACAAATGCTCCATATTGATGGCGCGCGCCACCGCAAGCAGTACAACCAGCGTGATGACGACAAGGCCGGAGCTAATCGATGGAAACGCACACGCACGCCCAATCAGGTGGGGACAACGATCGGCCCCTATGTGACTTGAGGTTATATCTGCGGCCAGAGCATGCTGCACAGAAACGCAGGCCTGGGTTGAACGAGCAATCAGCGAGTGGATTGACCATCTGGCTGTGAGGCCTCCTGGTGGTTTCAACCTCGAGGAAAGCGCGGGCGATGGCGTCTGGTCCGGCACGCCCTTCGACAAACGTATGCGAGAACTGTGGAATCCGTGATGATCGACCCTCTCACCCAGAAGCTGATCGACCGCTTCTTTCGATATCTCGCCGTCAGCAGCCAAAGCGATGTGCGCGCTTCGTCCCTGCCGAGCACGCCGGGGCAGCGCCACCTGGCCGAACTGCTGGCCGCCGAGCTGGTGGAACTTGGTCTGGCGGAGGTCCAGCTCGATGCGAACAGCATCGTCACGGCGCGGCTGCCCGGCACGGTCCCGGAGGCGCCCTGCATCGGCTTCGTCGCGCATCTGGACACGGTGGATGTCGGGCTCTCCCCCGACATCCGGCCGCAGCGCCTGCGCTTCGAAGGCGAGGATCTGCTGCTCAATGCGGAGAAGGACATCTGGCTGCGGGTGGCGGAGCATCCGGAGATCCTGCCCTATCGCGGCGAGGAGATCCTGTTCAGCGACGGCACCAGCGTGCTGGGCGCCGACAACAAGGCAGCCATCGCCGTCATCATGACGCTGCTGGACGAGCTGCGCGCGGGCGCCGTGCGACACGGCGACATCCTGGTCGCCTTCGTGCCGGACGAGGAGATTGGCCTGCGCGGCGCCAAGGCCCTCGACCTGGCGCGCTTCCCGGCGGCCTTCGCCTATACCATCGACTCCTGCGAACGGGGCGAGGTGGTCTATGAGACCTTCAACGCCGCCAGCGCCACGATCGAGATCACCGGCGTGCCGGCACACCCCATGTCGGCCAAGGGCGTGTTGGTCAACCCGATCCTGATTGCGATGGAGCTGATCGCGCAGTTCGATCCGCTGCAGACGCCGGAGCACACTGAGGGGCGCGAGGGCTATTGGTGGTTCAACGGCATTACGGGTGACCAGAGCTCAGCCCGGCTGACCGTCTCCATCCGGGATTTTGACGCGGCCGGCTTCACCGCACGCAAGCGTCTGCTGGCCGAGGCGGTGGACGGGCTCCGGGAACGGCATCCCCGGGCCAGGATCGCGTGCCGGATCGAGGACACCTACGGCAATATCGATGCGGCGCTCGGCAATGACCGTCGCTGCATCGATCTTATCTTCCGTGCCATGGCGGAGACCGGCATCACGCCGAAGGTGGTGGCGATGCGCGGCGGCACGGACGGCTCGGCGCTGTCCGCCCGTGGGCTCCCGACGCCCAACTACTTTACCGGCGCCCATAATTTCCATTCGCGTTTCGAGTTTCTGCCGGTGAGCGCCTTCGTCGATTCCTATCGCGTCAGCGCGCGCATCTGCCAGCTCGCTGCTGCTTCCTGAAGGACCAGCATCAGCCGCGCGCCGGGCGGCGCGGCGCAGCGAGGTGAGGCGAGAGCCGCCCCCTTCGCCTTCTCGGGGCGTGCGGGTTCCAACCCCCCGATCAGCGGCGGTGAATCCTTCTTCATGGTCCACGCCGCCCAGAGTGCCGTCGGGTGGGCGATGCCTGTGCTAGCGCGGCCATGGTCCATGGAAACGGTCTAGGCCGCAGGCCTGCGGTATAGGCCGCTCCCCCTGATGGTCCGAATGCCTACTAGGCCGCCACGGTCCATTACGGCCCGACGGCAGCCCGTTTCACAATGCGGTATGCCGAAAGTCACCGTCCTGCTGGCTGGCCTGCCGCCTCTGCTCGAGGACATCATTGCGCATCTTGTGCAGGCACGCTCCGGTGTGGCGATCATACACGGCATCCTGAGCAAGGCCGGACTGGCCGACGCCGCTTTCGCCGCCCAGGCGGATGTGATCGTCGTCTCCCATGAGGAGCCCTGGAACCTTTCAGCGCTGGACGAACGGCTCGCGCATCTCGCGGCGCTTTCCGTCGTCGCCTTGAAGCCGGACGGGAGCTCAGCCTGCGTCCATACCCTGAACCCGACCTCCACCCTTCTGGAGAGTGTCTCAGGTTCCGAGATGCTGGACCTCCTCAGCCAGGGCTCGGAACGGGGCGGGAGTTGAAGCGATGGCAGGGATCGGGGCCGTCAATCAGGTCGGGGAGGCCATCGTCGGTTTTCTGAACGGCCGCCGTGCGCTGCTCGCGGCAGCCGGCCAACTTGGAGCCCTGCCCTCAGCCGCTGAAATCACCCATAGCTCGGTCGGGCGCATCGCGAGCGGGGCCGAGCCTGCGGCCGGCCTGACACTGATGCTCTACCGCCTGCTGCCGAGTGACCATCAATGGCCGCAGCCCTCCGGCCAGCGACAGGTGCGCCCGGCCGTGCTCAGCCTCGACCTGCTCTACCTGCTCACCGCCTGGTCCGGCAATCCTGCCGAGGAGCAGGCGCTGATGACCTGGGCCATGCTGGAGCTGCACCGTTTTCCGACCCTCGACCGGACGGTGCTGGGCGGCGGCAATGATTGGGCGGAGGGCGAGGCCCTTCAAATCGCCTATGAAGCGCTGCTGGATGACGACCTGTTCCGGCTCTGGCAGGGCATGCAGCGGAAATACCGGCTCAGCACCGCCTTTCGTGTCCGCATCCTGCGCGTGCAGGCCGCACCGGACGAAAACCTTCCGCCGGTGGTGGAGAAGCGGCTCGGCTTCATGGTCAGTGCCAGGGCGGAGGCGGTGCCATGAGCGGTGCCCTCCGTCCCGTGGAAGACGTGCAGACCCGGCTGCTGGCGGCGCTCCGCTTTTTTGACCCCGCAACCAGTGTGGCCGTGGAGGGGGCGATGCGCATTCGTGCCCCCGATCTCGCCACCTGGCGCAAGCCCAACGGCGATCTTCTGGTGCTGGCACCCGCCGGAGCGGAGCCGCCTGCAGGGAGCTACCCCGTCGATATCCGTCCGCTGGCGGGCGGTTATGCACCGCGCCGGTACATGCTGAAGCTCCCCCGCGATCCCGATCCCGCGCATGCCGCGGATGCCGGATCACTCTTCCAGCCGGTCCGGGTTCCCATGCTGCCCGGCCCGGATTACCAGCCGAAGGGCAATCTGGCCCTGCTGCGCGTCACCCTGCGGCGCAGCACCGACAATGCGCGCATCGGCGGCGCTTTGCTGCGCCTCACGCCCACCGCGCCAGGATTGCAACCGGCCCGGGCGATCACCGCGGCCGCAGGCGAAGCCCTGCTGGCGGTGCCGGGCATGCCTTTGAGCAGCCCCGGACCGGGCGCAACGGTGGTCCCGACGATCGATGCCGCGCTCGAGCTGTTGATCCGCCCGGCGCAGCTCACTTTCGCCGGGGATGAGGCAGCGGGCGACGCAATGAGGGAAAGCCTCGCGGGCAGCGAGGGATTTGCCGACCCGGATGAAATCGAGGCGCAGGCGGGCGGAGCCGCCATGTCGCCCGTCACCGTGCAGATTGGCGCCGGCCGGTCATTCCACCGGCTGCTGACCTGGACGCCGCCATGACACCTGCCCTCCATCCGCCCTTGGAACCCGTCGGCTGAAGGATCGACCACGATGCCAGAATATCTTGCCCCGGCCGTCTATGTTGAGGAAACCAGCTTCCGCTCGAAGTCCATCGCGGGCGTCGGAACCAGCACGACGGGGTTCGTGGGCTTGACGGCACGCGGCCCCGCCACCTCGAATGACGGCGGCGCGCGCGGCATTACGCCGCCGCTGCTCACCAGCTTCGCCGATTACGAACGGATCTACGGCGGCATCGACGATCTGCGGATCAATGGCAATCCATTGATCAACTATCTCGCGCATAGTGTCCGTGCCTTCTTCGACAATGGTGGAAGCCGGCTTTATGTCGGACGGGTCTTGGCAACCGGTGCCTCCGTGGCGACCAGCGCCCTTGTCAATGACATCGCCGAAGGCGGTGCGGCGCCTGCGGATGACAAGCAGGTCAGGCTTCAGGGCCGCTTCAAGGGCGGTGCGACATTGCCGCAGGCCTCCGGCGTCAATCTGCGGGTGACTTTGACGCAGGACGAACTCGCTTCCACCAAGCGCAACGCCTCTCGCCTGCCGCGCGGCACCCTGGTGCGTGCTGGCGACAATCTCTTCGTGCTGGGGACGAACCCGCTGGAGACCTCCGCCGACGCCGCCGCCTGGAACGGGCTCGCGGACGACGCGGCCATCACGATCCTGACGCTCTCCGTGACGGTCCTCGATCCCTCGGGAGAGACATTGGAGTTCCGCAATCTCGGCCTGCATGCGCTGCATCCGAACTATGCGGGCCTGGTGCTCGGCCCCAACCCGCCACGCCCTGCCGACAGGCTCAGCAATCCCGTGCAGCTCAATCTGGGTGGCGCCCTCACCGCGCTGGAACTGCAGAACGCGCTGTTCCGGACGGCGAAGAGCCGCACCATCGACCTGACCAACGGGAGCGACGGCACCGGCGCGCCTTCGGAGGACGATTTCAAGGAGGCCCTGGAACGCCTCCTGGCCCTGGAGGAGATCGCGATCGTCGCGGCTCCGGGAGCGGCCGCGCTGGGTGGGCTCAACGCCAACCTGCCCGCCCTGGTCAATGATGCGCTCGTCACCCATGCGCAGGCCCGCCGTTCCTACCGCATCGCGGTGCTTGACCCGCCACCCGACCAGGAGCCTGGTGATGTCCGGGCGGTGAAGAGCCGCATCGACAGCACCTATGCCGCTCTCTACTACCCCTGGATCCTCGCCGGAAACCCGCTGGCCGCAACGGACAAGACGCAGCCCCTGGAAATCGCCCTGCCGCCCTCCGGCTTCGTGTGCGGCATCTATGCCCGCACGGATATCGAACGCGGCGTCTGGAAGGCGCCGGCGAACGAAACCATTTCCGGCGTTCTGCGGCTGCAGCGCGACGTGCGCTTCGCCGAGCAGGAAGATCTGAACCCGAAGGGTATCAACTGCCTCCGCTTCATGCCCAACCGCGGCTTCCGCGTCTGGGGCGCGCGGACAACGAGCTCCGATCCGGAATGGCAGTACGTCAATGTCCGCCGCTATTTCCTCTATCTCGAGGCCTCGATCGACCGGAGCACGCAATGGGCGGTCTTCGAGCCCAATGGCGAAAGGCTCTGGGCCAATATCCGGGAGGCGGTGACCGATTTCCTCTACAACGAATGGGTCAGCGGCGCATTGCTCGGCGCCACGCCGGCAGAAGCCTTCTTCGTGCGCTGCGACCGCAACACCATGACCCAGAACGACCTGGATAACGGCCGGCTGATCTGTCTGATCGGTGTGGCCGTCATCAAGCCCGCGGAATTCGTCATCTTCCGCATCGGCCAGAAGACGGCCGACGCGCGCGACTGATCCAGACCAGGGAGGATTATCATGGCACCCCGCCCGACCCCCTATGGCCCCTACAACTTCCTCGTCGAGTTCGGCGATGGCGATTCCTCGAGCCCGTTGGGCGGCTTCTCGGACGTAACGGGCCTTGGGACCGAGGTCACCATGGCGGATTACCGCAATGGCAACGACAAGGAGAACCGGGTCCGCAAGGTGTCGCTGATGTACAAGGTGAATGAGACGACCCTGCGGCGCGGCTTCATGGCGGTCACCAATTTCAGCCGCTGGATCACGCAGACGCGGCGGAACCCCAATCTCCAGCGCAACATCCTCATCACGCTCAATGACGAGCAGGGCAACCCCGTCATGCGGTGGAAGCTCATCAACGCGCGCCCGATGAAGTGGACAGGGCCGACGCTCGCCGCCAAGGGCGGCAGCGACGTGGCGATGGAGGAACTGGTGCTGGTTTCCGAAGGGCTCGATTTCGTCGAGGTCTGAACGTTCCGTGCCCTCGCTCAGGGAAGGAGATCACCATGCCAGTGCCGGGACTCTTCCTACAGACTGAGCGATCCTTGGGCGTTGCCTTGCCGTCGCGGGCCGATGTTGCCCTCTTTGCCGGCCTCGTCGCGCGCCGCACCGGGCGGAACGGGGCGCCGACACCTATCCCCACCCCGATCCTGGACGGATTCCGCGAGGCGGGATGGATGACTTCATCCTGGTCGGCGCCGCGAACCGCACGCCCACCCCAGCAGATCGAAGCCTTGCTCGACCTGCCCGTGCCCATCGAGCGCTGGGAAGATTTCGACGCCCTGTTCGCCTGGAACGGGCGTCTGGTCGAGGATGGCGGGAGCGCACGGATCCCCAGCCATCTCGGCGCTGCCGTGCGCTCCTTCTTCGCGGAAGGCGGCCGCAAATGCTACGTCCTGCGATGCGGCGATCCGCCACCCGTCCTCGGCGGCCCGGACCGTGCCGGCCGCGGCCGGCTCCTGTCCTGGGCCGCATCGGCGCCGCCGGACGATGCGGGCCAGCGCGTTCCGATCCTGCCGGGCCTTGCGAAGCGTGGTAACGCGCCCTCGCCCACCGAGCCCACGACCTGGCATGGCGCCGCGCATCTCTTTGGCCTTGGCGATGTCGCGCTGCTCAGCCTGCCCGATCTGCCGGAGCTGGCGGCGCCGGATCCGGCTTCCCTCCCGCCGCCTGTGCCACCCCCCCGCCCGCCGGAGGCTTTCGCCGCCTGCGCCGCCAGCATCGGGCCCATCGGGCCGCCGGCCCTGCGGCCTGCCGTCACCGCGCCGCGCCTCGACGAGGAAGGCTACAGGATCTGGGCGGAGGCCATCCAGTTCACGCTCGGCCTGCTGCGTGCGCCGGGCGGCAGCGCGCACCGGCGTGACGTGCAGTTCATTGCGGCCTTGCCGCTGGCGCTTCATCAGAAGGGAAGCACGCCGCTGGATGTGCTGGAGATGACCGATGCGAGCGGCATCCAGTTCCGCTTCAGCGCGGCCATCGGCAGTGCCCTGCTGCAACTCGCCTATCCCTGGGTCGTCACCGAAGGCTCGGCCACCATGCCCGAGGGACTGGAAGCCCCCGACGGTGCAATGGCCGGGCTGATCGCGCGCAGCGCCCTGCTCAACGGGGCGTTCCGCAGCGTGGCTGGCCAGCGCTTCGCGACCGTCACCGCCACGCGTCCGCTCCTGTCCCGCAGCGACCTCCTGCGTGCCTTGCCGGAAGGCAAGGCGGATTGGCTCGGGGACCGGGTCAGCCTGATCGCGCCCCGCGGCGAGGATTTCATCGCGCTGAGCGATGCCACGATGTCGGACGATCCGGCCTGGCGCGCTGGCGGGGTGTCTCGCCTGATGGGCATCATCCTGCGCGCCGGACGCTTCCTCGGCACGGACCTCGTGTTCGAAGCCTCGGGGGAGGCGCTCTGGGCCCGCCTGCGCCGCACCCTGGAGCAGTTCCTGACGGAGCTGTGGTCGCTCGGCGCGCTGGACGGCGCCAGCCCGGCGGAGGCTTTCGAGGTCCGCTGCGACCGGAGCACCATGACCCAGGCCGATATCGACCAGGGCCGGGTCATCGCGCGCGTGGCGGTCACGGCGGCGCAGCCGGTCGAGCGCATCACCGTCAGCCTCGCGCTCGGCGGGGCAGGCGGCCTCGTCCCCAGCGTGGAGGCCGCGTGAGATGGCCGCGATTCCCGATCTCGAGGACACCACGCGCCCCATCGGCGCCTTCGGCTTCCATGTCTCCGTGATCGTGCAGGGCCTCGAAGGCGGCAAGGAAATCTGTCGCGGAGCCTTCTCCGACGTCTCCGGCCTTGAGGCCACGATGGAACCGAAGGCCATCAAGGTGGGCGGGCGCAATTACGGGACGGTGCAGCGTGCGGGCCCTGTCGGCTTCAGCACCGTCATTCTGAAGCGGGGCATCACCGAGCTTCGTGGCGCCTGGAGCTGGTGGGCGTTGTTCACCGGCGCGAATGGCCGCCGGGACGGACGCTATGCCAGGGGCAGCCGCTGCGACGTGCTGATCTCCCTGCTGAACGCTGCGCGACAGCCGGTGCTGGTCTTCCGGCTGGAGAATGCCATGCCGGTGAAGTTCAAGGCCGGCGATCTCAACGCGCGCAGCACCGAGGTGGCGGTTGAGGAGGTCCATTTCGTGCATGAAGGCCTGCGCATCGAGGGAGGTTCGGCATGAGCGGCAGCGCCGGCGCCCAGGCCCGTTTCACGGCGGTGCTTCCGGGCCACAGCTTCCAGCCCTTGTCGGTCGATTTCAACCCGGCCTCACTGAAGCTCGCGATCAGCAACACGATGCAGGACGACCAGCCGGGCGGCGAAGCCCGCCAGAGCGTGCGCAAGAGCGCGACCAAGCTGGACATGGAACTCGTCTTCGACACCACCGAAACGGGCGAGGATGTGCGGGTGCGGAGCGGCCAGCTGAAGGCCATGGGCCGTCCGCCAGCGGCCGGCAGCACGGCGATCCCGCAGGTGACCTTCGAATGGGGCCGCTTCTCCATGACCGGCGTCATCGAATCCCTGCAGGAGACGCTGGATTTCTTCTCCGCGGAGGGGGTTCCGCTGCGCTCCACGCTGCAGCTGACGATGCAGAGCCTGGCGCTGGATGGCATTCGTCCGCCGCCAGCGAATTCGGGAACCGTCGTGGACCGTGCCCCGGCGCCCGGAAAGGGCACAACGGGAACGGCCACGCGGGCCGGCAATCCTGCCGCCGGCCGTGCGCTGGCTACGGCGAACGGGCTTGAGAGCATGCGCTTCACCGCCGGCGCGGGCCTCGCGGTCGGCGGCGGTGTGCAGCTTGGTGGGCCGGTGGGTTTCAGCGCGAGGGTGTCGGCGGGTGGGGGCTTCTCGGCCGGGGCCGGCCTCTCCGCCGGGGCCGGCTTCTCAGCGGGGGCCGGAGCATCGCTGGGCGCGGGCTTTTCGGCTGGGGCGGGCTTCTCCGCCGGTGCCGGCGTTTCAGCGGGCGCCGGAGCCTCGGCGGGCGCGGGCTTCTCGGCCGGGGCGGGAGCTCCCCTGGGAGCAGGCTTCTCCGCAGGAGCGGACTTCGGGAGTGGTGTCGGGCTGGCCGGCTCGCCCGGCTTTTCCGCCGGAGCGGGGGCAAGCTTTGGCGCAATGGCCTCGGCGGGTGTCACAGCCTCCGGTGGCGCCTTTGCCGGCCTTGGGACGTCCAAGACCTTCTCGGCTTCGGCCGGTGCGCCGCTGGACCCCACTCTGCTGCGCCCGCCCATCCCGAGCTTCGCGGTCAGTACCGGCAGCGGCGCGGGGTTCGACATCACCGGCCGGGCCCTGACCACACAGTCTCCCGGCCTGCGCGCCGATCTCGGCGGGGTGGCCGCCGCCTCCGCCTCCCTTCGGATCATCTGAGGAGATTGCGCCATGGGAACCACGATCGGCGAGGTCGAGGTGCAGGTGGCCGAGCCGCAGCTTCCCCCGACGGAGCCGAAGCCCGCCCCCTCTTCGCCGCAGCGGATCGACGCCGCCGAGCTGAAGCGCCTGCTGCACCGGGAGCACGAGCGCTGCGCCCGGCTGGCGGCGGACTGAAAGGGGCGGGAAGATGCCGGACGGCCTTGCCACCCTCTATGCCGCGCATCCGCCGATCCGCATCGATGGGCAGCAGGATGCCGATGTGGATGCCAAGCTGCACCGCATGTCCATGCGCGAGGCGGTCGGCGGATTGTCCGTGCTAGAGCTGGAGTTCGTGGACATCCAGAAGCCGCGGAGCACGCCGCAGCTCTTTTCCTTCGGCGATGAGCGCGTGCTGAAGCTTGGCGCCGAGCTCCGGCTCTATGGCAGCACCGTACAGGCCGCCAACGAGATCTTTCGCGGCAAGATCAGCGCCCTGGAGTTCGAGGCCGGCCCCGGCGCGCCGCTGCGCTTCACCGTTCTGGCCGAGGATGCCTTGCAGGCGCTGCGCAAGACGCGGCGCAGCGCGGTGTACGAGGCCATGTCGCCCAAGGAGGTCGTACAGCGCGTGGCGGAAGCGCACAAGCTGCGCACCGAGATCCGCGATGGCCTCACCGCGCCTTCGGGAACCTGGGTGCAGATGAACGAAAGCGATCTTGCCTTCCTGCGCCGCCTTCTGGACCGTTTCGATGCCGATCTGCAGATGGTGGGCGACGCCTTGCAGGTCGGCCCGCGTGCCCGCGACGACCGGGGGCGGCTCACCCTGCACTATCCCACCAATCTCGTACGCCTGCGTGCCACGGCCGATCTGGCCGACCAGGCGACGGAAGTCCGGGTTGCGGGTTGGGATCCCTTGAAGGGCTCCGCCGTCACCGGAACCGCAGCGCGGGGCACGCTGGGCCCGGGGGAAGGGCGTACCGGCTTCGCATTGGTGGGGAGCGCGCTCGGCACCACGCGGCGCGAGCATGTCGGCCACCACCAGCCGGCGACGCAAGCCGAGGCGGAGGCGATGGCCACCGCTATCTTCAGCCAGCGGGCGCGCCGCTTCATGCGGGTGACGGGGACCGCCCAGGGCAATCCGGCCCTGCGGGTCGGCACCTGGGTGGCGCTTGCCGGGGTCAATCCGCTTTTCGCCACGAGCTATGTCGTGGTCGAGGCCTGCCACCGCTACGACCGCATCGAAGGCTACCGCACGGATTTCGTCGCGGAAGGCGCCTCGCTGGGAGAACCGCAATGACTGTGCAGGGGCCCTTTTCCATTCCTCCGGCCTTCACCTTCGGAGCGCAGCTCGCGCGCGTGGTCTCGGTGCGGGATCCGAAGAAGCTTGCCCGCGTGAAGCTCCGGCTGATCGGCCCGGATGCCGACAACGAGGCCACCTTCTGGGCCAGGGTCGCCGTGCCTTTCGCCGGAAGCAACCGCGGGGCCTTCCTGATCCCGAACGTGAACGACGAGGTGCTGGTCGTTTTCGCGGGAGGCGACCCGCGCGCGGCCGTGGTGCTGGGCGGCTTGTGGAACGGCAAGCAGAAGCCGCCGGAAGCCCTCGGCGGCGCGCATGTGGATCGCTGGAGCCTCACGGGCACCAATGGCACGCGCGTCGCCCTGGTCGAGGCTGCCTCCGGCCAGGAGGAGATCGTGATGGAGACGCCGAACGGCGTGACCGCCCGACTGACCGACCAGGGCGGCGGAAAGGTCGAGCTGGTGTCGGGCGCCAACTCCGTGACGCTCGATGCCACCGGCGTCACGGTCAAGGCCGCCGCGGCGGTGACGGTGAAGGCTCCGCAGGTCCAGATCCAGGCGCCTTCGGTGAAGGTCGATGCCATCAGGGCCGAGTTCACCGGCGTTGTCCGCTGCATGACGCTCGACACCAATGCGGTCCGCTCCAAATCCTATACGCCGGGGTTGGGCAACATATGGTAGCCGCAGGCAACCTCAGCCCGGTCCAGCGCCGCCGACGGGCCCTCGCGCCCGTGGAGGGCCCGCCCCACGACACCGAGCTCGTGCCGCTGCTGCCCGGCATGACCGAAGCAGCGGGTGAGACCGGCATGATCATCGCCGCCGCCGAGCAGGATTTCCTTGCCGCGGTGATGGCGGATCTTGGTGCGGCGGACTGGCGGAGCCGCCTTCGCGCGCGCTTCACCGCACGGCGTGGGGCGGACGGCGTGGCGGAGCTTTATCAGCCGATGCACCAGCACTTCCATCTCGTGCTGCTGGAGGCGGCCTGCGTCGTGCCCGGCCGCCCGCGCCTCGACCCCGAGAAGATCCTGGGCAGCGGCCTGGTGCTGCGGCGCGTCGCGGAGGACTGGGAGCAGGGACCCCGCCAGGGCTGGATGCAGGACGGGCCCAGCCGGCGCGGCTGGCTCTCGGTTTCCGACAATGCCGATCCCGATCCGGCGACCCGGCGCGAGATCCCCACGGCGGGGCATCCGGCCATCGATGCGCTGATCGCCGCCCATCGCGGCGGGCCGCGCCTGGCCGAGGAGGTTCTGCCGCTTTTCGTGGCGCCTCCGGCGGTGTGCGACGCGCTGGGAAAGACGGTGCTTTTCGGCCTCGTTCCTCTGGCCAGCTCGGAACTGAGCGAGGCAGGCCCCCCGGCGCCCGATTTCGCCGCCGAGGCCGAGACGGATGGTGGCGCCTTGCGCCGGCATCTCAGCGCCTACCTCAAGGCAAGGCCAAAGGGCGCACTGCCGCAGGCCGGGAATCTCCTCAGCAAGGACTGGGCGGACAGTTCCGCCTCCGCCGCTCCGGACGCCTCCCTGGCCGATGCGGATGCCTCGGATGCCGGGCGGATGAAATCCTTTCAGGTCCTTCTGCAGCAACTCGCCATGGAACTCGGCGCCTTCGGGGAGGCGCCGCCGGCGCGCGCCCTGATGGCCCTGCTGTCGCAGATCTCCCTGCCCCTGGAGCGGGACGCCGAGGGGAAGGTGGTCCGCAGCACCGATGCGGCGGTCTTCCTGCCGCGCGCGGCCGCCATCCTCCTGGAGCGGGAGGAGAATCCCGACGGGGTGCGGATGCCGCTCGAATGGCCCGCCATCGACGAGGCGACGGGCGAGCGGCTGACCCAGGCGGCCCTGACCTGCATGTCCGCACGCTTCGCCCAGGTCAGCCCGCGTACAGGCAAGCTGGACGGGGCCAGCCGGCGTTACGCGGTGCGGGCTTTCATCCGCATCAAACAGGAGGAAGGCTGCCCGCCGAAGCTCTGCTGGAGCGATTACAGCGAGAATTTCCGCATCCTGCCCTGGTATGCCGGCGATGCCCCACCGATCCAGGTGCCGCTGCCCGATGCTACCGACCGCGACCTGCTCAAGAATCTCAAGCCGGGCGTGACCTTCGAGCTTCCGCCCTCCCTCGCCAATCTCCTGCGCGGCAATCCCGAGGATCTTCAGAAGGGCAAGGGCAATACAGGCGGGTTGACGATCGGCTGGCTCTGCAGCTTCTCCATTCCGCTCATCACGATTTGCGCTTTCATCGTGCTGAACATCTTCCTGCAGCTCTTCGATCTCGTCTTCCGCTGGATGCTCTGGATCAAGATCTGCATTCCCATCCCGAAGCGGAGGGGGGATTGATGACAGGCCCCTCGCTCCTTGCCCAGGCGAAGCCGATCCTGCCGCCGGAGCCGATCGGCTGGCCGCTGCTGCCGCTCCCCTCCGCCGACGGCGTGCTGCGCTTCCCCACGCTCGTGGAAAGCGTCCGGCAGATGATCGAGGTGATCCTGCGCACCACGCCGGGCGAGCAGTTGATGCGGGCGGAGTTCGGCGCCGGCCTCGAGGCCATGCTGCACGAGCCCAACACGCTCGCCACCCGCTCCCGCATGCAGGAACGGATCGCCGAGGGCCTCGCGGCCTGGGAGCCGCGCATCCTGGTCGACCGCATCGATGTCGAGCCGGGGCCGGACCTCCGCGAGGTGCGCATCACCATCGCCTATCGCCTGCGGCGGACCGGCGAGGGCGGGCAGATCGTCGCGGCGCTGCCGCTGGGGGGTGGATGATGCCCATCCTTCCTCCAGCCCTTGACGACCGTGGCTTTGAGGATCTGGTCGCCGACCTGCTGCGCCGCATTCCCGCGCATACGCCGGAATGGACCCATCCGCAGCCCGGCGACCCCGGCCGCACGCTGATCGAACTCTTCGCCTGGATGGGCGATACCATCCTCTATCGCGCCAATCTCATCCCGGAGCGGCAGCGATTGGCCTTCCTGCGCCTGCTGGGCGTTCCGATGCGGCCGGCGCAGCCCGCGCGCGGATTGCTCGGCCTGACGATCGATGATGAGGCGGCGACCAGCGCCGTGCAGCTCGACCGCTTCACCCGCATCGACAAGCCGGTGCCCTTCGAGACGCTGCAGGAGGTCACGGTGCTGCCTGTCACCGGGCAATGCTACATCAAGCGCCGGCTGGCCGCCGCCGAACTCGACCAGATGCGGTCTTTGCTGCCCGACCTGAAGCAGCTCTATGGCCTCGATGGGGAGCCCGCCGGCTATGTCAGCACGCCGGTCTTCGTGGAGGGGCAGGCGGAGCCGGCGGGCCGCGACATCGTCGCCGAGAGCCTGGACCAGTGCCTCTGGATCGCCCTCCTCGCCGCCAGCGCGGCGCAGCGGGATGCGGTGCGGGCGGAACTCGGCGCCGGTCCCGAGGGGCGGCGGCGCGTGCTCAGCATCGGCCTGGCGCCGGCATTGGCCCCACCGGCCTGGTACGAGGACGTGGGCATCTCCAGTCGTGTTCCGCACAGTTGGGAGATCAGCACCGCGGCCGCGGATGGCGGCTTCCTGACGCTGGATCTCCTCTCGGACGGAAGCTCCGGCTTGACCCGGCCCGGCGTGGTGCGGCTGCTGCTGCCCGGCGCCGATGATTTCGGTGCGCCCAGCAACGATGTGCTGACCGCCCTGCATGCCGGGGTGGGAGACCGGCCGCCGCGCATCGACGATGCGGAGCTGGCGGGCCGGCTCGTCACCTGGGTGCGCCTGCGGCCCGAGCCGGAGGAGCGGCTGCAGAGCCTGCGGCTTTCCTGGGCCGGCATCAACGCGGTGCCCATCGAGCAGCGGCGAAGCCTGGGCCGCAGCGTCATCGGCCTCGGGAGCGGCGCCTCGGACCTCGAGCTTTCCCTGGGAGCGGATTCGGTGGAGCCGGACTCGCTGCTGATCGAGGTCGAGGAAGAAGAAGGGCTGCGCCGGTGGCGCCGGGTCGCCGATACCATGCTGGCCGGCCGTGACGAGCCCGTGTTCAGCCTGGATGCGGAGGCCGGCATCATCCGCTTCGGCGACGGCGCCCGCGGCCGGATTCCTCAGCTCGGCCGCGCGATTCATACCGTCAGCCTGCGTGCCGGTGGAGGTGTCGCCGGCAACCTGCCGCCCGGCACGATCCAGGAGATCGCCGCGCCCGCCGGGGCTCCGCCGCTGAAAGTCCTGCAGCCGCTGCCGACGCAGGGTGGCGCCGATGCCGAGGGGCTGGCCGATGCCGAGAAGCGCATTCCCGCGCTCCTGCGCAACCATGACCGCGCGGTGACGGCGGCGGATTACCGGGAGATGGCCGCCCGCACCCCTGGCACTGCCATCGGCCGGGTCGAGGTGCTGCCGCGCTTCAATCCGCACCAGACCCGCGCCGGGCAGGCCGGCGTCGTCTCGGTCATGGTGCTGCCGCAGCGCGCCGACCTCGACGCCCCCGCGCCGCGGCCCGACCGCCCGCTGCTGGAATCCGTTCATGCCTGGCTGGACGAGCGGCGGCCGCTGGCCACCGAGCTTTACGTCATCGGCTGCGACTATGTGCCGCTCGCGGTTTCCGTTGCGGTGCAGTTCCTCGACACCGCGCAGCGCGACACGGTGCTGACCGAGGTGTCCCGCGCCATCAAGGCCTTCCTCTGGCCGCTGACCGGTGGCCTGGAGGGGCGGGGCTGGCCGCTCGGCCGCGCGGTGACGGATCGGGAGATCGAGGTGGCGGTGGCCCGCGTGCCGGGCGTGGAGGCGGTGTCGCCGGTGCGGATCTTCGGCCGCCGTGCGGGTGAGACCCGCTGGCGTGCCTTGCCGGCGGATGCGCAGGGCAAGGCGGTGATGCCGTTGTTGCCCTGGCAGTTGCCGGAACTCCTCGCCGTGGTCGTGGCGGAAGGCGACACCGCGCCGGCGCGGATCGAGCCCGGGCCTGCGGCGGGCAACCTCGTGGCCGTACCGGTCGTTCCGGAGCGCTGCTGATGGACGCCAACGGTCTCCGCCTCTGGGCCTTCCAGGAGCGCCGGGACTGGCGCCTCGATGAGACGATGCACGACCTCCGCTACCAGGCCGGGAGGAAGTTGCTGACGCTGGCCAGCCGCCAGCCCGCGCCGGCCCTTGCGGAGGACGGGACGCGCGCGCGGATGCTGGCGCGCCAGCCCTCGGTGGTGCGGGACGGGCAGGGGGGCTGGGCCTTCTGGAACAGCGCCGACAGCACCTTGCGCGCCGCCGGCGCCGGGCAGGGCTCCGTTCCGATCACCGTTCCGCCCGATACGCCGCCCGGTGTCGCGGCGCCGCTCGACCTCGCCTTTGGCACCGACGAGGTGCTCTACATCGCGCGCAACGGCGCGATCGTGATGCTGGACCGGCGCGAGCGCTGGAAGCCGGCGCGCGTGGCGGCGCCCGACTTCTTTGCCCACCGGCTCGCGCCGGCGCCCGGCGGTGGGGTTTTCGCGCTGGATGCAACACGCGGCCTGCTGGCGCGTCTGGTCGGACAGCCGTTGCGCGACGGACCCTATCTGCCGAAGAACAGCGACGTCTTCGTGCCCGTGGAGCCCAATCCCGATCCGCCCCGCCTGCGGGTCTGGAACCATCACCCCTTGCCGGCCGGGCATGAGGCCATAGCGCTCGCCTGTTCGCCGGAGGGGCAGGTGACGGTGCTGGCCTGGCGTGCCGGTGCCGAGGCCGTGCTGTTCCTGTGGCGTGACGGCCGCTTCCAGCCGCAAGCCGCGCTGACCGGCCTCCGCTTCCCTTATGCCCTGGCCTTCCTGGCGGAAAGCCGCGTCGCCGTCCTGGCGACCGACGGGGCGGGCCTGGCGCGGCAGGTCTTCGCTTACGACATCGACGGGCCGCCCGCCGCGTCGGCCCTGCCGGCCGGTGATGTCTACCCGCTGGTCTCCCCCTGGGATGCGGGCTTCGCCAATGCTCCGGGGCTGCCGCCGCACTATCCCGTCTTCAGCCTCGGCCCCGCCCCGGGGGATGCGCCGCGGCCGCCGGAGCCGGCGGGGCTGCGGCCGCTGCATCGGCTCTCCCGCGCGGCCTTCGCCCGGAGCGGCAGCATGATGCTGGGCCCCCTGGATGGCGGGATGTCCGGCATCGTCTGGCACCGCCTCTATCTTGAGGCTTCGCTTCCGGAGCATGCCGGGGTGCGGGTCTGGCTGCATGCCTCCGACACCGCGGAGCGCCCTGTTGCGCCTGGTGAAGCCAATGCGCCCTCCTGGCATCTGCACGCCTTCGGCGTCCCCGCGCTGATCGAAGGCTTCCGGGATGTGCCGCTGGGCGTCTGGACCGATTCCGCCTCGGAGCTTCCCTTCCAGCCGGCACTGCTGCCCTGTCCGCCCGAGGCCGGGCGCAGCGGGCTTTTCACCGCCCTGGTCCATCGCGCCGGGCACAGGGTCCGCCGGATCGCCGGGCGGTATCTCTGGCTGCATGTCGAGCTTCTCGGCGACACGCTGAGTACGCCAGAAGTGGCGGCGCTGCGCGTGCATGGCGGCCGCTTCTCCTACCGCGACCGCTATCTGCCCGCCCTCTACCACGAGAGCAGCTTCGGCGCGGATGCCGATGCCCTGGGCCGCGCCACAGCGCCTGATTTCCTGGAACGCTTCCTCAGCATTTTCGAAGGCAGCCTGACCCAGCTTGAGGACCGGGTGGCCCAAAGCTGGCTGCTGACGGATCCGGCCACCACACCTTCTCCCGCACTGGCCTGGCTCGGGCAATGGATCGGCCTGGCCCTGGATGCGCAGCCGGATGACGAGCGCCGCCGGCAGATCCTGCTCGCCGCGCCCTTCACGGCGCGGCTGCACGGCACGCTGGGCGGGTTGCTGGCGGCGCTGGAACTGTCGAGCGGCGGCGTACTGGTGCGGGGCGGACGCATCGACGTGGAGGGCGTGGTGCCGCGCCCCGGGCAGATCGCGCTGGCCGCGGTGAATGACACGGTGGCGAAGGCGCTGGTCCTTTCCGTCTCCGAGCCCGGCACGGGCGGTGAGACGCTGGTGCTGATGGGCGGCGGTGTCACCGGCGGCGAGATTGTCGCCGTCGAGGGTTTCCGCATGCGCCGGACCTTCTCGACCATCCTCGGCGCCGATCTCGCGGACACCACGAATCCTCTGACGCTCGGGCTGTCCGCATCCGGGAATTCCTTCGTGGGCGACACGCTGTTCCTGGGCGACGAGGCGGAGCGCGGTGTGCTCGCGCTCTTCTCGGCGGGGCTGCAGCTCGATCCGCGCGACCGCGAGGCGGTCACCCGCTTCCTGGACACGCTCGCATACCGCGTGATGGTGCTGGTGCATGACAGCGTGGTTCCGCAGGACCTCGGGCGCCTGCGCCGGACAGCGGAGGCCGCATCGCCCGCGCATGTCGAGGTCAGCGTGGTCCAGGCCACGCAGCCGCTGATCGTGGGCGCCACCTCGCTGGTGGGCGTGGATACCTACCTCGTGGACAAGGCGCCACCCGGCACGGTCACCCTGGACCGGAGCTGGCTTGGCGTGCGGGATCTGGTGACGGGAAGGGGTCTCCTCGACATGCGGGGAGAAGCGCCGGCGAGTGCGCGCCCGATTGCCGTTGCCGATGGCCCGGCGGCGATTCCGCCGGGACAAGGCTTCCTGCTGAGCGGGCTGCGCTCGGCGGCGGCGCCGGGCCGCCGGGTCAGCCGCTACATCTGGATGGGACGCTAGTGTCCTGCCCGCGAAGTCCGCTGCCCTTGCAACGGACGGAGCGGATCAGCAGGCCGCTGAAAACAGCAGAGGGCAAGAGCCCGGGGAGGCAGCGATGCCGAGGTTCCAAGTCAATGTTCCGGTCACGCAGGCCGATCCCGTGGTGCAGGTGGAGATCGATCCCGCCAGCCCCCTGCCGCTCGGGGTGAACCGTTTCCAGCTCATCGTGGTGGATGACGCAGGCAATGAATCCGCGCCCTTCGTCATCGAGGTCATGGTGAAGGACACGGAGAGGCCGACGGCACAGCTCGACGTGGTGGACGCGAACGGTGCCATCGTCGACCCCGTCGTGAGTTTCGGCCAGCCCTTCATCCTGTCCGGCAAGCGCTCCTCCGATGCCGGTGGCGGCAGCATCAAGGAATACCGCTTCACTCTCCTGAATCATGTCTGAGACAGGAGTGGGGGGCAGGGCATGGCGATCTTCGAGCCCGACCGGCCGGTGACGACCCAGACGCCCACCGTGGAGGTGGAGAACCGCCTGGAGCCGGGAACCTACACCTTCTCGCTCACGGTGGTGGACGAGGCGGCGAACGAAAGCAGACCCGCCCTGATCCGGGTGACGATACGCGCCGCATGACGGCACAGGAGGCGACCTCATGGCAGACGGTTCGGTACGGTCCGACCCCCTGGAGCAGGATCTCAGCCCGGAGCGGGTGAACTATGCGATCGGGGTGCAGCTTGACGCACAGGATTTCCTCGCCGAGCAGACCTATCATCGCGCGCAACTGGCACGGATGCTCCGCTACCTCGCCGGCATGGGGACCCTGGCGGGACTGCGTGTGTCGCCCCCCGCCACGGGCGATGCGGAACTGACGCTGCGCGTCGAGCCGGGCCTGGCGATCGACCGCCTCGGCCGGCTGATCGAGATCCGCGTGGCGCAATGCATCCGCCTCGCGCGGTGGTTCGCCGATCAGACGCCCGACGCGCTGCGCGCCGCGCTGCATCGCACGCCGGCCGTTCCGGTCGATGCGGCGGTGGTCGCCGATGTGTTCCTCTCCTGGCACGCCGCACCGCGGGGCAAGACGCCCGCCTTCGTGGCGGGGCCCTTCGCGGCGCTGGATGCGGTGGTGCCCGCGCGACTGGCCGATGCCCACGAGCTCCGGCTGGTCCTGCGCAAGGAGAGCACGGCACCGGCCCCCGGCGGGACCGATCCGACGCCACTGCCGAGCCCCAACAATTTCTGGCCCGATCCAGCCGGCATCGCCGATGCGGCGGAGCGGCGGCGGCAGATGCTGCAGGCCGTGCTCGGCTCCTGGCATGAGGGCACCGCCTTCCGCACGGGGGAGAGCCTCGACCCGCTGCGGGAGCATGTGGAGGGAGAGGACCCGACCGCCGTGCTGCTCGCGCGCGTCACCATCCCGGCGGCGCTCGATCCCGCCGCGCCCTCCGGCACGATGCCGGCCCTGCGCGCCGATCAGCCGGTCGTCATCGACAACAGCCTGCGGCCCTTCGTCTTCCTGCCCGGCAAATGGCTGGGCGAGGCGTTCACGGCCGGCCCGCTGACACTGCCCTGAAGGAAGGCCGCCATGGTCCAGCTCAATGTCGCGACGCTGCGGACGGTGATCGATGTCGCGGAGGCTTCGCAACTCGCGAGCCGTGTGGCGGCGGGCGATCCGAATGCGCTCTCGGTGGAGGAGATGCAGCGCCTCCTCGGCGACAGCGCCCTGGTGCTGGACGGGCGGCGCCAGCGGCCGCGCTATTTCGACGGTCGCTTCCTGACCGGGGCCGACCTCACGCGGGACCAGGACTATGTCCGCCAACGCCAGGCCGAGATGGCGCGGGCCTCGGGCAGTGGCGTGGTGATGGGGCTGCAGGCCAGCCTGCAGGACGGGATCTCGGGCAGCGCCCTGCTGATCCAGCCGGGGCACGGCATCACGCCCTCCGGCAGCGTCGTGGCGGTGACGGCGCCGCTCACCGTCCCGGTGATGGACCTGCCGGAGATCGACCGGCTGGACGCCGCCCTGGGCCTGAAGCTGCAGCCGCGCCAG
The DNA here is from genome assembly GCA_035565935.1 of Roseomonas sp. Lineage (GTDB taxonomy): Bacteria > Pseudomonadota > Alphaproteobacteria > Acetobacterales > Acetobacteraceae > Pseudoroseomonas. The sequence goes on along the minus strand of DATMRU010000049.1, from coordinate 77,350 downwards.
CCGATCGCCCGCCGCACGGGCCTGTTCATCCTGGCGCTGCGGCCGGTGGAGTTCACCGCCAACCCGATCGCCGCCTATCCCACCACCGTCACCGGCCCGCGCCGTGTCGAGGATGGCGACGTCATCGAGGCGACGGCGGTCACGCTGATCCCCTTCCCCGATCCCGGCGGTGCGGCCTCGCTGGACGAGGCGCGGCGGATGGTGGCGCGGCGCATCTTCGTCGAGGGCTCGGCCGATGGCATCCCGCAGGATGTGATGCCGCTGGCCATGCTGGCCCTCGAAGGCGGCGTGCCCCGCTGGCTGGACATGGCCATGGTCCGCCGCGAGACCGGTGCCGACACGCCCTTGCAGGTCGCGCTCGGCAACCGGCCCCGCGCGCTGGCGGAGGCGCATCTGCTGCAATACGAGGCGCATCTCGCGGATGTCCTGGCCCTGCGCAACCAGGCGGGTGCCACCGGCGCCTTCCCCGCCAGCCAGTACTTCGCGGCCTTGCCAGCGGCGGGGCGGATGCCGGCGGAGGCGATCCAGCTCGACGCGATGGGCTTCACCCAGGCCTACTTCCCGCCTGCCGTCGATGTCGATCTCTCCTTCATTCCGTCGGACGAGATCGCGGCGCTGGTCGAGGAGAGCCTGGTGCTACCGCCGGTGGACCTGCTCGCCGATGCGGGGGAGATCGACGCGACCGGGATCGTGGTGCTGGCGCCGGTAACGCGGCAGCGACTGCAGCAGCTTGAAGTGCAGCTCTCGAACCTGACCCGCCCGGCTTCCGCCGCGGATCCGGTGCTGCCCCGGCGCGTGCCGATCGGTGCGCTCGCCACGCTGCTCCAGCGTCGCAGCCTCCTGGCCGCCGCCCGGCAGCCCGCCGCGCCAGCGGCACCGCCCGCCGACCCCGAGGTGGCCGCCTGGCAGGCGGCCTGGCGCCAGGTGGTCGGCGCCAATGCCAGCGGATTGCTGTGGTTCATCCGGCGGCGCACCGTCGCCTACCAATCGCGCCTGGTGGGCACCGCCGTCCCGGTCACGGGCGACGACGCGGCCTTCGCCGGTGCGGTCAACGCGCGCCTCGACGCGCTGGGCCTGCGGGCACGGGTCGATGCCGTGCGGGCCCGCGCCACGCCCTTCGCCGAGGCCCGTATCGTCGCCCTGCTCGGCGCGGCGCGCATCCTGCCTTCCGATCTGCTGCTTTCGGCTGTGGTGCGGGATCTCGAGCGGTTCAACGAGAACCCACCCAAGCCGCCGGAGGGTGCCCCTCCGGGCGACCCCATCGCCGAGCGGCTGACACAGCGCGCCCGCGCCATGACTGAGAGCGGCGCCACCGAATTGCCGCCGGTCAGCGAAGGCGATGTGCTTGCCGTGGCCGAAGCCTATGGCGATCCGCTGCTGGGGGAGGGGCTGGCACGCCTGCTCGCCGGCTGGGGCGAGCCTGCGATGACCGCGGCGGAGACCACCTTCCTGGGCAATAGCGGCCATGTCCGCGCGCTTGACCGGCTGGGGCGGGCGGTGGCGGAGGCAAAGCTTCCGGACCTCCTGACCCGCCTCAAGACAATCACCGCCGCCTCGGACAGCGCCGGCCTTGGCAGCCTCGTCACGGGCGGCACCTGAAACAGCGGGAAGGGAGGCGGCCATGCGCATCGTGTCCAGCATCGACCCGCCACTGCAGGACGAGCATGTCCTCGCCACGGATCCACCGATGCGGCCGGAGCTGCCGGGCGTCTGGATGCGGCGGATCAACCCTTTCACCGGCCGGGCGCTCAGCGCCCAGGCGCTGACGGCGGAGCAGGACCTGCGCGCCGGGCGCACCAGGCTGCGGGGGCAGGGGGTCTCGCCGGGACCGGTCAGTGGCCTCACCGTGCGCCCGGAGCCCGGTGCCTTCGCCGCCGAGCCCGGCAAGGCGATGATCACGGTGGCCGCCGGCTTTGGCCTTGCCCGGTCGGGAGAGGATGTCACCGTGGCCTCGCCGCGCCGGCTCCGCCTGGGCGACCTGCCGGTTTTCGCCCGCGTGGACTGGCTCGACGCGCTGCCGCGTCCCGAGGGCGCACCGCCTCCGCCCGCGCCGGTTGGCGAACCGGGGGAGCCGCCGGCGGGCGGTGCGCTGTCCCTGCTGCCGCCTCCCTTGCCGCGCCGGATGGCGCCGCGCTTCGAGGCACTGATCGGCTCGCCGGTGGATGCGCAACTTCCCCGCGTCGCCATCCTGGTCGCTGAGCCTGTGACGGCGGAGCTGGCCGGGCGCGGCGACCCGGCCGATCCCTGCCCGCGCGACCCGCGCGACGATCCCTACGAGGACTGGCGGCGGATCGATGGCTGCCGGCTGGCGCTGTATCTCTGGCCCTCGGATATGGTGGCTGCGGAAGCCGCCGACCCGCGCCCGCCGGATTACGCCCTGCCGGCGGCCGGCCCCGCCTGGCGCAATCGCCTGGCCTATCGCATCTTCGCCATGGAGCGCGGTTTCCTGCCGGGCGAGATGCATCCCTGGGAACGGCTCGGCGTTCCGCTGGCCCTGCTGGGCTTCACGCCGGACTGGCACCTGCAATTCGTCGATTCCGGCGCGGTGGCGCGGCTCGGCGGCCTGCCGCTGCCACGCAGCCCGGTCGTGCGGCAGGTCGGTTCGCCCTTCCTATGGCAGGCGCGGCTGGCGCAGTTCATCGAGCATCTGGCCGACCTGAACCCGGCCAGCCTGACGCCCGCGATGCTGACGGCGGAGCTTCGGCAGTTGCCGCCGGTCGGGGTGCTGCCGATGCTGGGCTTCGACCCCGCTGCCCGCAGCCAGGGTGTCTTCCCGGCCGGCTTTTCCGTCCGCGCGGCACCCGTGGCGATCGAGCAGCTCGATCTGGCGGTGCGGGAAAGCGCCTCCCTGGCCCCGTTCAACCTCGATGTCCCGGATCAGGTGGAACTGCTGCTGCCGGTGCCGGAGCGTGTCTATGAGCCCGACCTGCTGCTGACGGAGGCGGTGGACCCGGCCTTTGATCGCGCCATCGCCGGAATGCAGCGTGAACGCCTGGACTGGCATGTGCGGCGGGAGCTGGTGCGGCGGCGGCGCGATGTGCTGGCGGATGCAGTGGATGGCCGGCGCACCGCCTGGCCCGCGCGCGACCCGGAGGAACTGCCGGAGGAAAGGCTGCCTGACCCTGCCGCCCGGCCGCCCGCGTCCGTCACCCGCATCCGTCAGGTCGAGGCCGGGACGTCGCTGCAGCGGCATGACTTCACCGGGGCGGACTCCTCGCTGGAGGTGACGGCGGGCGACCGCCTCTATGTCTGGGTCCGCATCCTCCCGGGTGCGGAGCCGGGCGGTATCGCCATCAGCCTCGGCACGGGCACGGATGACAGTGGAGGCGGCGACTGGAGCCGCGCGGTCTATTGGGGCGCGCGGAACGGCGTGGCCGAGTTCCCCGATTTCACCGCGGACCCGGCGGAGGAACCCCGTCGCCGTGGCAGCCTGCCCGCCTCGGGCCAGTGGACGCGCCTGGACGTGCCGGCCGATGCCGCCTGGAGGACCGATCGCCAGGGCCTCGCCGGGCTGCGCGTGAACGGTGCCGCCTTCATGCAGCTGGGCGGCAGCGTGGAGTGGGGACCGGCGGGCAAGCTCGACAGCGCCGGCAACGAGACCGTCTACCTCGCCGACGAGGCACCGGCCGGGGCTGTCCTGCGCCTGTCCGGCAGTCCGGCCGCCTGGCCCTGGGTCCTTGTCGTGTCGGAAGATCTGCGCGCCTCCGAGGCGGATTTCGGCACGGCGGTTCAGGGCGAGACCCGGGTGGCCGGCGCGCATGTGGATTTCCGGGCGCGCTGGCCGCAGCCCTTCCTCGCACCCGACTTCGCCGAGCTGACCGAACTGGGTATCGAGGGTTTCGCGGCGGCGGTCCGGCTGAAGCTCAAATCCACCAATGACGCGGTGGATCTGGGCTTCGTGCGCGCCCGGGCAGACATCTACCGCCTGCGCCAGTTCATGCTCGGCGGCGATGCGGCCTCGCGCCTCGTCACCTCCCCGGCGCTGGCCGACCTGGCGGTGCGCGAGGAGGGGGCACGGGCCAAGAGCGAGCAGATCCGCGACTTCCTGGCCGAGGCCTACAAGACCAATGCGGGCCGCGATCCCTCCGATCCGTTCAAGCCGGCGCCCGCCACCGACGCGGTGCCGACCCCGGTGGCCCCCGCCGGCGCGATGGCGACCACGCCCATCCTGACGGGCAGCATCCTGAGCCGCAGCGTGCTCAATGTCGCCGTCGCGCGCGGACCGGCCATCTCGGGCATCGCGCGCAGCGTGGTCAGCTCGACCGCGCTCACGCCCGTGGCCCGGATCGCTGCCGAGACGCCGATGCTGACACTGCTGCAGCCGGTGGCCACCGACCTGAGGCCCGCGACCGTGGCAACGACGGTCGCGACGGCCAATGTCGCCAGCCTCGCGGGATTGGGCCTTAACCTGGGCGTCCGGCGCCCCGGCACCATCCCGGAAGTCCAGGCGCAATTGCCGCTGCTCGGCTTCATCGAGCGGACGGCGAGTGTTGCGGAGCGGCTGGCCGACCCACCCTCCGTCGAGTCCCACAAGTATGCGCTGGAGGGCAAGCGGCTGGTGCGGGACAACCTGTCCCGCCTGCTCACTGTCCAGCCCCGGCCGGATACCGGTGGGGAGGGCCGTCCTGGCATCGCCCTCGGTGATCTGGTCGTGCCGGGCTACCGGCTCCGCGACGGCGTGACGCTGACCGCGGGGCGCGCTCCCAACACCCTGGCCGATGTGATGGCCAATCCGGGCGATTACGAGGACCTGGATGTGCTGCCCGCCGCCTCGGCCCGGCATGAGGCCGACTACTTCGCCGCCGCGGTGAAGGCGGTGGACAACGGCATCGCCCTGATGCGTCTTGTCGAGGCGCGCGTCGATCTCTACGAGCGTCTGCTCGCCGATGCGGAAGGGGTGCGCAACGCCCTGGCCGGGAAGCTGGCCGAGGCCGATGCGCGCCTGCGTGCCATCGAGGTCGAACTGGCCGAGACGCGGCACGACCTGGGCGTCGCGCAGGCGCTGCTGGCCGAGGAACAGGCGCGGGTGGCGCAGGTGAACGCGCGCCGCGCCGCCGTGCTGCACGACAATCTGCGCTTCCTGGTCTTCCGCCGCCCCCGTGGCGTGGACCGGGTGCGGCCGGCACCCGCCAGCCGCGTGGCGGCGGCCCAGGCGGCGGCGCCCGCCGCCATCTGCCTGCACGATCATTCCGGCGCGCCGGAGGAACTGCGCCAGATGGCCGCCCTGTTCCGCGCGGCCCCTCTGCGCTGGCATCCGCCACTCTGGCAGCACCTTCCGCTGCTCGACACGACGGAGGCCGTGCGCGGCGCATTCGAAACCGTGCAGCGGCGGGCCGTCCTGCTGCAGGATCTGCCCGCCGCGTCGGAAGCGCCGCCGGCGAGCGCGCCGAAATACCTTGCCGTCACCGCGCGCGTGCTGACGGCGCAGCGGAGCGTCCTGGCCGGGGAGCGTCTGGTGGCGTCGCAGCTCAACCTCGCCGCCTTCGCGCAGGTGAACCTGACCACGGCGCGCGAGCAGCTCAAGGACGCCGCCAGCCTGGGAGATCTGCTGGAGGGCGGCCATCTGCGCCCCGGGCTGAGCCGAGGGGTGGCAGAGGAGATCGACCGCATCGCGCAGGTGGCGGGCTGCCTGCATGCGAGTTTCGGTTTGGCGCCACCCATCATCCGGCTGGGCTGGGCGGAACTCCTGTCGGAATTCGACCAGCCCGTCGCGCTGCAGAGCCTCGTTGCCCTGCCGCGCTGGAGCGAGCTTCCCGTCGAGCTGCGCCGCGAGCAGCAGGGGCTGGTGGATTGGCTGTTCTCCCGCATCGACCGCGCCAATGCCGCGGCGGTCGGCCTGATGAACGATCTGGTGCGGGTCGCCGTGCTGCTGGCCAGCCATGCGCCCGTTGATCAGATCGTCAGTGCCGCGGTGGCGCGCGCGACGCCGGCCCGGCCGGGAACGCGGCTCGACCTGCGTCTCGACCTGTCGAAGGTCCGCCTCGGCATGCAGGTGCTGGTGCGGGGCGCGGCCGATACCATTCTGGCCCGTGCCGTGGTGGAGGATATCGCTGGCGGCTTCGCGCAGGCCCGCATCACCGAGGCGCCCGACCCGAAAGTGACGATCCCCGTCTCGGCGCGTGCTCACCTCACCACCACGACGCTGCTGCAGCGGTGAGGGCGTGTCATGGGGCGCATCACCGTCGCGCGGCTGAATCTGGCGGTCCCCAGGATGGAGGCCGCCTCCCTCGCGCGCTTCCGGCTGGAGGAGGCGCTGCATTGCGCCGGGGATACGGCGGGAGAGCGGCTGCTGCTGATCCGGCGGCTCAGGCTGGGCCGGCTGCCGGGCGGTGAATTGTCCCAGGGGGCGTGGACCGGCCGGGTGGAAGCGCGGCTGCGGGAGCTGGAATATTCGGCCCTGCACGCCTTCAGCCCCGGAGCCGAGGCGGCCGAGGCGGTGTTCTTCCGCTCGGCCCTGGAGGCACGGGCAGGGTTGATCGCCCTTCTCGTCGCGGGGCGGCGGCCGCAGGCCTGGTTCTGGCCGCTGGCCATCCCGGGCTGGACCGGCGCCGCCTGGGCCGATGCCGCGCCCATTCTGCTGCCGGATCTGGCGGCGCAGCCCGGGGGCGTGATCGCCCTGGCGCGGCTGGTGAGTGCGGCCCTGGAGGAGGGGAGCGTCATGACGATGCTCCGGCCACTTTCGGCATCCTTGATCGCCGCCTTGTCGCCGCTCCCGCCGGCCCTTGCGGCCCCGGCTGCAGTGCCGCCCATGCCGCCCCCAGGAGCGCCGGGGGCGGGAGCCTCGGGCGTCTCCTCCCCATCCGCCAGCAGGGAAAGCGCTGACCTGCCCATGGCCCGGATCCTGGCCGGGCTGGCACCCGCCACGCGCGCGGCATTGCATCGGGCCTTGCGTGATCCTGGCCGGCCGCCAGGTCTGCACCACTTCCTCGTCCTGCAGCTGGTACTGGCGGCCGAGCCGCAATTTCTTGCTGCTCCCCCGCAGCGGCTGGCAGCTTTGGTCGAAGCCATTCTTGGCCATTTTCTGTCACCGCCGGCGGCTGAAGAGACGCAGCCAGTTCCAGACGCTGGAACGCCCCGCCCCGTCGCGGCATCGCAGCGCGCCGCGACGCAGGCCGATGCCAATGCCATCACCACGCTGCCAATAAGCACCGCAGACCCCGCGCTGGAGAAAGCGCAGGAGGTCTGGGCGTTTTCGGAACGAAGGAGTGCCGGCGCCGGCTTGTTCCTGTTGATCCGGCCGCTTGCGCTAATGGGCTTCGCGACCTGGCTGGAGCGGCACCCCGATGCCCTCGCCGGGGGCTTTGCCGTGGCCCTTCTGCACCACATCGCGATCCGTCAGCGCATCCCGCCCGAGGATGCGCTCTGGCATTTCCTGCCGCCGATGCCGGCCGAGGCGCCCGTCCACTGGCTGGACGCATGGCGTGTTGGACTGGACCGGTGGCTGCGTCGCCATCCGCGCCGCCGGCTGGCCGAGGTGGTACGCCGGCCCGGCTGGCTGCGCGGCGATGCCGAGCTCCTGTCCATCCGCTTTGCCGTGGAGGCGGCCGATATCCGGCTTCGTCGTCTGGCGCTGGATGTCGATCCGGGCTGGGTGCCGTGGCTCGGCCGGAACCTGGTCTATGTCTATGCGGATCGGGTCTGGCCATGACGGTCGCCACGGCATCCGACGCCGACCTGCAGACTTTGGCCATCGCCGCGCTCGCCATGGTGATGCCCGAGCCACCCGTCGCGCCGGAATGGTCGCCGGCCATGCTGCCGGCCGGCGTCGCCGCCCTGCGTGCGCGTCCACGACCGACCGACCGTGCTGCCGTTGCCCTGGCGGACCGGCTGCGGTTGAGCGATGCCGAATTGCTTGCCCTGGCCCTGCTGATGGCCGTGGAGCGCGACGCGGGGCTCTGCCGCGCGGTTGCGGCCGCACAGGCGCCGGTGGCTGGCAGCCGCCCGGTACTGGGCCTGTTCGCCGCGGCCTTTGCCGGCCTGGACGCGACGCCTCCGGACCTGGCCTTTGGTGAGGGGGTCGCGAGCGGCCTGTTCCTGCTCGGTGAGGAGCCGCTGCCCCTGCCGGAGCGCAGCCTCCGCCTCCATCTGCCGAGCTTCGCCGCGCTGGAGGGACACGCCGCCGCCTGGGAAGGGGTGACGCCGACCGAGCCCGATACCCTGAGGCTTCCGGCTCCGGTCGAGACGGCTGCCGCCAGGCATGCACGGGCCCTGGAAGCGCGGCCGGGTTCTGCCCTTGTCGTCCGCGCGGCCGCCCGGCGCGAGGCCATGGCAGCCGCTGGCCGGGTGGCCGCCGCGCGCGGCTTCGGTCTGGCGGCGGTCCGCGCGGCGCCGCCCGCCGGCCTCGGGCCCTGGCTGATCGCGGCGGGCTGCGCGCCCTGTTTCGACCTTCGCCTCGGTCTTGGGGAAGGCTGGGAACTGCCGCGGATCGTGGGCTGGGAAGGATCCTGCTTCGTCGCCGCGGGTCTGGACGGACGCGTGGAAGCACGCGGCCCCTGTGCTGAATGGATTATCCCGGTCCCCCGTCTGGTGGAACGCAAGCGGCTTTGGCGCATGGCGGGATGCCCGCCCGCCATCGCCGAGCGCGCGGCGCAAAGCTACCGGCAGGGTGCCGGGCCCATTGCGGAAGGCGCGGAGCGGGCGGCCCATGCCGCCGCCGCGCGGGGCGCGCGACAGCCGGGCTGGGAGGATGTGGTGACGGCCCTCAGCACGGGCGCCGCGGCCGGGCCGCTCGAGGCGCTGGCCCGCCGGGTTCACGGCAGCACCGACGATGCCGCGCTGGTGCTGGAGCCGGCGCAGCGCGCGGCGCTCGACCGCCTGCTGGACCGCTGCCGGCTGCGGGACGGGCTTGGGGACGATCTGGGCCCGGCGATTGCCGCGCGCTATCGCCCCGGGGTGCGCGGGCTGCTGCACGGGCCGTCCGGCACCGGCAAGACGCTGGCGGCGCAATGGCTGGCAGGGCGGCTGGGATTGCCGCTGTACCGCGTGGATCTCGCCGCGCTGACCAGCAAGTGGATCGGCGAGACGGAGAAGAATCTCTCGGCCGTGCTCTCCGCGGCGGAACATGCCGATGTCCTGCTGTTCTTCGACGAGGCCGACGCGCTCTTCGCCGCCCGCACCGAGGTGGGAGACGCGAATGATCGCTTCGCCAATGCGCAGACCAATTTCCTCCTGCAGAGGATCGAGGCCTTCGACGGGATCGCGCTGCTCGCCTCCAACGGGCGCGACCGCTTCGACCCGGCCTTCATCCGTCGGCTCGATGCCATCATCGCCTTCGACCCACCCAACCCCGCCGCGCGCCGAGCCCTGTGGCAGGCGCATCTGGGCAAGGCGCACAGCCTCGATGCCGCTGCGATCGACCGGCTGGCTGTCACGCTGGACCTGACCGGCGGTCATATCCGCAACGTCGTGCTGGCCGCCCTGGCGCGGGCCCGGGTGGCCGGGCGCCTCATCGGATGGCCGGAACTGGTCGCGGCGGCGGCTGAGGAATACGCCAAGCTCGGCCGCGCTCCGCCCGCGGGCTGGGGCTGATCATGGCCGGCCCCGCTCCCTTGCGGACGCAGCAGGCCGCTCCGCGCCCCGGCGGGCGGCCGGAAGCCTTGCCGCGCCCGAGCGTGGCGCCGCCGCCGGTCGGGATGCCGGCCTATGTCGCCACGCATCCGCTGCCCCGACTGGTCCCTCCGACACCACCCAGCCCTGGCCCTGGCCCCGTAGCCTCCGCGAAGGAGGAGGACCCGGCGAAGATCCCCGAAGGTGCGGCCACTTCCAAGGCGGCCGTTCCCTCGGGCGAGGCAAAGACGAAAGCGGCTGCCGGCGCCGGGGCGGCCTCTGCCAAGGGTGCTGCTTCAGCAGCTGCTGCTGCGCCGGAACAGAAGGCCGTTCCGCCGGCAGGGACGCGCAAGTCACCACTCGCCGCGCCGGCCAAGCCCGGCGACATGCCCGAGGAGCCGGTGTTGGCTCCCGAGCCGGTCACGGAAACCGGTTCGGTGCGCCTGCCAGCCCTATCCTTTGCGCGGCCTGTGGTCACCGCGGCCTTCGACGCTCCGCGAAGCCTCGAGGCCCGGCCCAATGCCCCGCCCGCGAAGCCGACCCCCGCGACCGAGCGCTACGAGGCCGTGTTCGCCGAGGCGGTTTCCTCCGCCATGCGGCTGCAGGCCGAGATTCTCGCAACGGCGGAACAGGGGACGGGGGTGGCAGCAGATGCGGCAGTGCGGCGGCACGCCGCCGCGCAGCAGGAACTCGATCATGGTCTCGCGGTGCTGGATATGGCCCTGACGCAGGGCCGCAACGCGATCGAGGGGGAAGCTGCTGCCGCGAGCCTGCGGATCGACCAGTCCAGCGCTCAGGCGAAGGAGCAGGTCGAGGCCGCCACCCGCCGGGCCTATGGTGCCCTGGCGGCCCGCAAGAAGACGATGCGCCCCGAGATCGATGCTATCCGGAAGGAAAAATGCGAGCCCCTGGCTAACTATGTCTCAGGCGGCATCGCCTCCATCGCGGCGGCGGGCAATCAGGCCTCGGCCGCCCTGACCGCGCTCGCGGATAATCCGAAGTCTGAGTATCCCGACAGCGGCACCAAGCTCGAGATCGCCGAGAACGAGGAGAAGCGTGACCGCATCGCGAAGCGGTCCAAGGCACAGGCCAGTTCGGTCAGCGAGACCGCGAAGCTTTATACCGAGGCTCTGACTCCCTTCGGCACGAGCATCAGCAAGCGGCTCACCGAAGTAATGGAGCCGCTCGAGGCCCGCTATGCGGCCCTCTCGAACGAGGCGCCGGCAGCTGTGGCAACCGCGCGGCGCCAGGCCTTGCAGGGCTTGGCGCGACAGACCAGGGGCCTGCAGCAGGCTCTGCGGAGCGGGCGCGCGGCTTCCATGGCGGCTCTGGTGCAGCAGCACCGCGCCGCGCGGCGGCAACTGATCGAGTCGAGCGGGCAACGCGCGCGCGGCCAGGCCGAACAGGCCGAGGCGAGGGCGAGCCAGCAGGCGGCGGCTGCGCGCGGCATGGCACGCGGCGCGCCGGCCGGGGTACGGGCGCTGCATCAGAGCATCGCGGACCAGAAAGGGCGCCCGCCGGATCAGTTCGCACAACTGGTCATTGCCGCCAGCCAAGGATTCAGCCGGCAACTCGCTCAGTCCGGACAAGGGCAGTTGCAGGGTTTCCGCCAGTCGCAGGCCATTGCCGCGCGGAGCCTGGATGACTCGGCGGTGGCTGCCGACGGGCGGTTGGCCGGTTCGGCGATGCAGGCAGGGGAGCGCATCAGTCGCAGCGGCGAGGACACCGCTGGGGAACTCGGTCGGCAGATCGAGGACCAGTTGCCGGCCTTCGAGGAATTCGCTCCGCCGGTTTCGCGTGCCATCGAGGGCTACCTGCCGCCGCTGGCGAAGGCTTTCGCCAAATACCTGCAGCGCGTTACGGAAGAGATCGCAAGCCTCAGGTGCCAGGCGGAAGCTACTTTCACCGGGATCCCGTGCAAGCCCAAGGAAGTGGCGGATGCCAAGCCGGCAGACAGCGCAGCCAGCACGGAAAGCGAGGCTCAGGCCGGAAAGAAGGCGCCGCCACCCTTCACCTTCCGGGACCAGCTCCTGACGATTGCGAAGGCACCGGCGCAGCAGGAGGCCATCCTCAGTTACGTGAAGGCGATCAGCGCGGCCGTGCAGCGCGACGTGCGCAGCCGGGCGAACGGCATCCGCAGTGCGCTGTCCGGCTTCACCACCAGTGTCGATGCCGTGTTCAAGGAACTGCGCGGCCTGACGCTGCGGCGGGCGGCGGCACTGGAAGAGGAATACAGCAGGCGCAACGACGGCTGGGACCTGCGCCTGGCCCTGCAGTTCGGCTTCCAGAACACCTTTTCGCTGCCCAAGACCATCCGGCTGAACACCGAGGCGGCCATGGCCTATCTCGACGGGCGGGCAGCCGAGGGCGCGCGGCTGGAACTAGAGGAATCCGTTTATCTCTGGAACGAGCCGGCGCGCGCCGAGGCCGCGCAGCGCGCGCTGACGCCGGCGCAGATGGATGAGCTGCAGAAGCTTCCGGGCGCGGCGGAGACAATCGCCGATGTGCACAATGACCTCGAGGGCACGGACCGGAAGGTCTTCGACGCGCTGCAGGCGAAGGATACGGCGCTGGCCGATGCGCTGCGCCTGAGCGAACGCATCGACGAGGCGCGCAAGAAACGCGGCTGGGAAGGCGCCGACGCGACCGTCGATGTGATTTCGGAGGCCAGCAAGGCGGGGTCGACGGGCACGCTGGCCGGCGTCGATCCGCTAGGCCTCGACCCCAACCCCGAAACGGCCCAGCAGCACTGGGAGGCGGTGCAGGACAAGTTCGCACAGCTGCACCCGCTCCCCCAGAGCACGGAGATCGGGCCGGTCGAGCGCGGCGCGGCGCTGGTCGCCTATGCCACGCGCGAGCAGACCTATGTGGTGCAGACGGGCGGGGGCGGCCCGGAGGGTTCCGCCGAGTTCGAGACCGTCACCGAAAACATCGAGGGGCGGCAGAAGCAGCTCATCACCGCGCTGGTGCGCCATGGCGAGGGCAGCCCGGAAGCGCGCGCCGCCCGGATGGGCGTCGAGGACAGCCGGCCGGGCAAGCCTGACCTGTCACGGCTCGACAAGGCGACCTGGGACCCTCGCGCCAATCCGGAGCTGAACCCCAACCAGACCCCGGAGGAGCGGGCGAAGACACAGAAGGAATTCGAGAAGGATCGGGCGCTGACCTTCCAGCTCTATGCCCAGCAATTCGCTCCGGAACTGGCCGGGCAATCCACCGAGCAGATCCGCAAGGCCCTGGGCGACAAGACGGCCGAGAAATTCGCCGGCGACCAGTATGCCGCCGCCTATGCACGCTCCCTGGTCGAGCAGGACATGCCCGATCCCGTGGCGGCCTTCGACTACGCCGTGGAAGGGGCGGGGACGCATACGGATGTCCTGCGCCGGACCTTGGGCCGCCTGCGCCAGAGCCAGGTCGATGAAGCCGTGCGCCGCTACGACGAGAAGGCTCGGGCCCGCGGCGCGCCGGGCCTCTACGCCCGGCTTGGTGTCTATGGGAAGGGGAACTGGTTCGCTGCCGAGCTGAGCGGCGAGGAAAGGGAGGAGATGGAGCAGGCCCTGCTGGGCGTGGCCGTCACCGACCGGGAGCGCGCGGTGCTCGCCGCTCTCAAGGCGCGACAACAGCTGGAGGGGACGGGCTTCCTCGGCAGGGCCTGGAACACGCTGACCGGCGAGCAGGCACGGCTGGAGAACGACTATGGCGACCTGCTGAAGGCGATGGGCGCCAGGGAGGGCGATTTCGACGAATATGCCCGTCTCCGGGTGCGCGATCCGATCACCGGCAAGCCGGTGGGCAATTTCGATGCCAAAGGCGAGTTCATTCCGACCGGTACGACAAGCCTGGCCAATTTCCAGGCCGCCATGGACTATGCCGAATTCTCGGCCGCGAGCTACAAGGCCTCCATCGACCGCTTCGCCAATGCGGTGGCGATCGGTCTGGTGATCGCGGCCGCCGTGATCTCCACCGCCCTGACGGGCGGGGCGGCCGCATCCATCTGGATTCCAGCGCTGACGACCCTGGGTGCCGGCCTTGTCGGCATCGCCGCGAATTTCGCCATCAAGGGCGACCGCTACAGTTTCGAGGATGCGATGCACGACCTGGCCATCACGGTCGTGCAGGCCGCGACGGCCGGGCTCGGCGCCGCGGTGGGCACCGCCCTGCGCGGCGGGATGCCGGCCCTGCGCGCCGTGGCCGGCAGCATGAAGCTGGCGGAGGAAGGCGGCGAATTGCTGCTGGCCACGGGCGGGCGGATCGGGCTGCGCACGCTCGGGCTGGCGGACGAGATCTTCATCGGGAGCGTCACCACCGGCTTCGGAAGCATGGGTCAGGCGGCGCTCGACCCGGAAGCCTTTCACAAGGGCGGCGGAGCCTTTCTGCAGAACATCGGTCAGGGCGCCTTCCATGGGCTGGTGAGCGGCGGCGCCGGTGCGCTTGCCTCGGGGGTGATGCGGCCGCTCGCGGGCAGGATGGGCCTGGGGGCCGGCGGCACGCGGGCACTGGCCGCGGGGGCTGCCGGCATCGGAACGCGCGGGGCCGAACTGGGCCTCGATCCAAGGGCACGCGGCGCGCCGGGCGATGTTGCCGGCGAGCTGTTCTGGGCGGGGCTGCAGAACGCGGCGCAGGGAAGGCTGGAACATACCTTCGACCCCGCCCATCGGCAGCCCCTCGGCGCGCGGCCACCGGTTCGCGCGCCCACGGAGGTGGCGGAGGTACGCGGGGCCGCACCGCACCCGGCCGCCCCTGCCGAGCCTGCGGCGGCTCCACCCCGGCTACCATCGGAGACGGCCGAGGCACCCGTCCGTCAACCTGCCGTGGAGGCCAGGCCGGCTCCCGCGGAAGCGCCGCTGCGCCTGCCCGAGGAGCCGCGACCTGCCCCACCAGCAGCCGTGCCGATGGCCGAGGCGGAGCCGGCCCCCGCCCGCCGGCTGCTCCCGGCAGAGGAAGAAGCGGCACTGACACCACGCCGGGCGGAAGCCTTGGAAGAGGCCGCGCTCCATCCGGAATTGGCCGGAACCGCAGCTGCCGTCCCGGGCGCCGAATTGTTCAGGGGCGACGTGAACGCCAATGTTCCGGGCAATGCCGAGCACATCGCGCGCCTTGCGGCGGAATTCCAGGAAGGCGACCTCTCGCGCCTCGGCGCCGCGCGCGATCCGCAAGGGGCAGGGCTGGTGATGGAGGTGCCGGGCCCGCCGCCGCGGCGCATCGCGGTGGTGATCGAGGCGGGCCATCTTCCCGGCGAGGGTGGAGCACCGCCCGTCGCGGGATACCGGCTGGAGCCGGGTGGGCCGGGTTTCGATGCCCGCTATGTCGTCACGGTGTCTGCGCAGACGCATCCCGACAATGTCGCGCCGGGGCTGGGGCACGAGCTGCGGGAGATCCGGACTGTTGAACAGCGACGCGCGCATGGGGAAAGCCCGGCCCTCGCGATGGAGGGCACGCCTGGCCGGCTATCCGCACATGAGGCCGGGCAGCTGGAGCAGCTTCGCGTGCGGCATGAGCAGATCGCCGCGGAGGAAGCGCGCCTGGCCGGCCTGGCGCCGGATGAGCCCGCGCGGATGACGTCGGAACAGCGGCTGCGCAGCCTGCGGCAGGATGCTGACGATCTGCTGGTGCATCTGGGGGCCCTCGCGCCGACGGGGCAGGTCGAGACGCCCGGGCTGGCCGATCGCCGGCGCCTGCTGGCCGCCGCGCCCGAACTGGATGTGGAAGGCCGGCTGGCCCTGGAGCGGCAGATCGAGGCCGCACAGGCGCGGCGCTCCGCCCTGCCGGAAGCCGCCGCCCTGGTCGTCCCGCCCGAGGCGGGCGCCGCGCCACCGCCTGCTCCAGCCGCAGCCCCGGAACCCACCGCACCGGCCCCTCCTGCCCCGGCAGCGCTCACGAAACGGGAGGCGCAGAGAGCAAAAGACCAGGAGCTGCTGAACAATCGGAAGGCCTTCCATGAGGCCGAACGCGCGAAGGCCATCACCGACCAGCGGGAGGCGGCGACCGAGATCCAGCGGCTGCACGGAACACGGCCGAGCCCGCCCGAGGAGATACCGCCCCACCTCCGGACTCTCGCGGCGCGAGATCCCGGGGAGCGACTGTCTGAAGTCTTGGAACATCTGGAGCAGCCAGGACTCAGCGAGCGCGCCCGGCAATATCTGGAATGGGCACGCGATTACTGGACGCAGCGGGAGAATCTCGATGCGGCGCAGTTCGGCGCCAACCGTGCCCGCGCGGCGATCGCCGACATCGAAGCCGAACTCCGGGGCATGGCGCGCACCGCCGCTGAGCGGCGCGCCGAAATCCTGGAAACCTTCGGCAAGTCCACGGATCATCCGGCGCTGGAAGCCGCGATTTCCGGCCTCGATCCCTACGGGAAGGCCTATGTGCGGCAATACGCCGCCGCCCTGGCCGATCTCGAAGGGCGGGGCGTCACCCTCAAAGGGCTGGTCGAGGGGCTGCGTGGCCGGTCCGAGCCGATGCTGGAGGACATGTTCCGCACAGCCCTCCGGAAAGCCAGCGTCGAGGTTCTCAAGGCCGTGCCGCCGGCGGAGCGTGCAGCCGTTCTGCAGCAGATGCTGGCAGCACAGCCGAACAACTCGGCGAAAGGCCACTTGTTCAACGCCTTCCGCAAGGAGAACATGCCCGCCGGCCTCAAGCCCATCAAGGCGACCGAGGGCGGCACGCAGATCCGGAACACGACGCGCTTTGCCGATGGTGTCGTGGAAATCACCGAGCCCAGGGAGAAAGCCGTCCGCGGCCCGACGGAGCCGGGGTCCTATCTGGCCGAGGACAAGGCAGGGCCGGGCGCCTTCGATCTGAAGCAGGCGGAGAACTACAGCAAGAACTTCACGGCGGAGGACACCATCAAGACCGCGGACGGAAAGACCCATCAAGGCGTGCTCTACTTCTTTGATGATTTCGCGGCGGCAGACAATGCGCGACGACAGTTGGACAATAACAATCTTCACCGGAACATCCGCGTCGCATACTTCAACCGCGAGACCGGGAGCTTCCAATGGCTGCGTTGACCTGGAGACCGGCTGTCAAGGACTTCCATGCCCCGTCGCTCATCCTGGCCACGGTGACGCTGGGGCTGCATGCCTCCGCGCGGGAGATCGCCGGGTGCATCGTCGCGGAACTCGCCGCCGGCGGCCTGCGGATCGATCGATGGCAATTGAATATCGATGGGCCGCAACAGCCAGGCATGCCCTCCCAGGACGACTTGATGCGGATGCCGGGTGATAAGGCATTCCGCTTCCTCCTGGTCGAGGGAGCGGAGCGGATCGGCGGCATCGACCTACGGCGGCATGATGATCCGGCCTATGCCGCTCCGGCCCCCGCGATCTTTGGCGAACGTCTCTGTTACTGCCTGACCTGGACGAGTCCGGATCTCAGCGCCGATACCGACAGCAGCCGCCTGCGCGCGGTCCGCGACGGAAGTGTGGGCCTGGTGCGGCGGCTGATCGGCGTCGGGCTGCCGGTCTCGCATGCGATCGTCAGCCGCGCGGCATCGTTCTTTGCACCCGATCCGCCTCAGGCGGCGCCCGACAGCATCCTCTTCATCGCCGATGCGGATCGTGTCCGGCACGACTACGTCCGCCCCGATGCCTACTGGCAGGCCTGGGATGAGGCGATGGATCTGAAGGACGGCCGTGTCCTCGTGACCCGGGCCTTGGCTGTGGATGATGAGCTGGCCTTCAAGGAACAGGTTTATCCCCGAACCTGGGAACTTGCGCGAAGCGCGCGTCCGAAGCGGACCCGTTACCCCGCCCGGCAGGTACTCCCCTGGGACGAGCCGCTTTTCCGCTCAGGCGAGGCGACTCTCACGCCGCTCGGGTACAGCGCGGCTGACCGTACCGCCGAACTTACGGCCTATGTGCCCGAGGAGGGCCACATCGCGCCCTGGGAAATCTTTCAGCTGGACGACTGGCTGAAAGCGGGCGCGCTTCCGGGCGGGGAACCGCTGCGGGCGGTCATTGTGACCTTTCCAAACCGTGCCATGGCGACGCAGGAAGCACGGCCATTGCAGGATATCGGGGCGAAGGTGCAGTACTTCGCGGGCCAGGGAAGCTGGGAGATGCTGCCAGATGACGGGGAATCCTGATCCATCGGCCATGAAGGGCAGCCCCTCAGCGCCCCTGCGCGCGCGCAGCCTCGCTGAGCTGCATCTCTTCCTGGATCTCGCCGGCCTGCCCCATGAGCGCGAACACGGCCTGGTGGAGGAACGCGGAGAACTGGTTGCTGTCTATGCCGGCCGGATGCCGGATGGGAGGCAGGCGGTTTTCCGCTTCCATGCGGTGTCCGACGGAGGAGAGGAAGCGGCCTCCGTCCTGATCGACGCCGGGCAGTATCATCGCCTGGCACGGGAACTCGCCCAGCGGGTTCCAGCCGATATCGCTTCCCTTCCGCCCGCCGAGCAGAGTACTGCGATGCGGGACCTGCAACAGGCCATCGCCTATCTGGACGAGGTGCTTCTCTTCCTTCCGAGGGGTGCCGAGCGGGCGCCGGAAGGCGCCTTCTGGACCAGGACAGGGCGCGACGAATATGCCAGACGCGCCGCCGCCTTCGATGCGGCGATGTTGCATGCGGTGCGGCGTGCCTGGAGCCAGCGGCTGCACAGCGTCGGCTTGCGGCCATCCTCCCCAGCACAGCCATTTCCGGCGCTTGCGGCCGCACTGGCGGAGAGAGCCAGGCCGCTTCTGGCTGCCCTCCGCGATGACCCGTCCGGCGCCGTCATGCGAAGCCTTGTTCCGCAGCCCGCGGATTACGCGCAGGTCTTTCTGCCATCCGTGGCCGCGGCGGCGCAGGCGGCCTATGCCGCCTTCTGGCCCGGCCTGCCGCCACCGCAAGCCGATGCAGGGCAAACCGAAATCCAGATCGTCGGCGTGCCGGCAGCGGCACTCGCCGATGACAACCCCCTCTCGGAGGGCTTTCCTTTGGGATATCGCGCGATCGCGCCTCTCCTCGCGCCAGATCGCATCTGGCTGCGCTGGCGATATGCACGGCCGGCGGAAACGGCAGGCCTCGCGCTGGACGGGCTCGTATGGCTCGATACCCGTTGGGCCTGGTTTCCGAAACCCTATCGCGTGCTTCACCACCTGGCCGGAGAGAGACCTGGCGCCCCGCATTACGGTGGCTGAGAATGGCTGCTGGCCACTGATTATTCTTCCGTATGGCCGCTGAGCGGCCGCGGGGCGGATCCCGTGCGCATGCCCGCCGCCAGTGAATGTAGAGAGGTGACTGCTTGCGGAGGCGGCAATGTCGCGGCCTGCCGGCGTCCACTCACCTGAAGCTTCTGCAGGATGTTGTGCATGTGGTTCTTCACGGTGGCGGCACTGATGTGAAGCCTGTATGCGATCTCTTTGTTGGACCGGCCGGCACGGGCCAGGGAGAGAATTTCATTCTCTCGCGCGGTGAGACCAGTGAGGTTGCCGCGCACCGGGTTCAATCCCTCTGCCAACCGGCCCAGAAGATCGGCGGCGATGCGCGCCCGACCGCGCAGGGCGTCCAGGATGGCGCCGTGAAGGTCATCGCCGTCTCCATCCTTGGCCACGTAACCGCAGAATCCGGCTGCCGCACAGGCGCAAACGGCGGCATCGACTTCGGCGATGGCGAAGGAGATCAGGCGTGCCTCCGGACAGGCGGCGCGGAGGCACTGCGCGACCTCCACGGGCGATGCGCCCGCAAGATCGACGAGAACGACATTGGGGCCGAATTCCACGATCGAGGACAGCCCGGCCGCATCCAGCTCGGCTGCATGCAGGCCGGTGATGCTGTCGCGACCGCGCAAAGTGGCGATGAGCCCGTCCCGCACAAGGCGAACAGGGCTGATGATCACCACCCTCGCACCACCGCCTGCGGGTGCAGGAAGCGGATGCCCTGGAGAAGGGAGAGCCAAACCTTCCATTCGTTGGGTCTCCGAAACCTTCGGGACCCTAGCTCAGACGCACAACCGGTTCAAAATTTTTTCCGGGAAGGACCATGCGGGGTTGAATCACGTCTGGCGGCGGCCACTCTGCGGCAAGCTTCGGCTTGGCTGACACTTGTCGTATGGTCCGCCGGATGAAAGCCGATCCGTTTATCCATAGCTGACTTCGATATGTCGTGCGCCGGCCGGAAGAGGGATGTCGCGGTCGCCGGATGGGTGGTGTTCCCCATCGACCAGCACCGACCGCACCATACCCAGGCGGCAGGGATAAACCATACGGACGTGCGGTGGGAGAGGCTGGCGAATGTCGATGGTGATCCGCTGCTGCCCGGCCTCATGCCGCAGTTCATAGCCGAAGCGGGTGCCGAACAGGGTGGGTGCATCGCGCACTTCCACCCTCTGTTCTCCCGACAGCCAGTGCGGCGGTATGCCAGGAGCGATATAGACATGCGCGTCACGATCCTCATCGGCTTCGAAGAAGAGGATATCACGCAACAAGGTCATCAGCTCGGCAGCCGCCCATCCATGCGGGATGTCTCCCATGTACCACCAGTCCCTGACGGGCTGCGCGAAGCCCTGGGAAACCGCGTAGTTGTGCTGCTCGTTCCAGGCGCCCTGAGTGACCTGCCAGGCGGAGGCCGCGCCAGGTGACGCCCGGAGCTGCGCGTAGCCTGCATTTCCCACGACCCACAGCAGACACTGATCCATGCGGGCGATGTCGCCGGTGAAGAGAAAGGCATGGGCCAGTTGTAGAGTGAGGTAAGGTCCATAGGCCCGCCAAGCGGAGTCATGGCGAAAGCCACCATTCTCGATGAAGTGGGACCAGATTGTCTCCAAAGTCAGGCGGGCGGCGGTATCGATGTCCTCCCCGAGCTTCTTCCCCAGGTGCAGGCGGCAGGGGTGGAAGTAGGCGACGGTGCCGATGATGGTGGAATCCAACCGGCCGACATCGGCCGGGCCGGTCGGGATGAAGGTTTGCCAATGCCCCTGGCGCCGCTGCTCGGCCAGCACCCACCGGATGGAGTCGGCGGTGGCGGAGCGCAGGGACGCGTAACTGTCCCAGAGTTCCTGCGCTTGAGGGGCGCCCAGACGCGTCGCCAGTTGAGCGGCTTCCCAGAGCCCGGCGATGCCCCAGAAATCATCCCAGTAATGGGGCGTATCGGCACCACCGAGATGCTCGGCGCTCCAGCCACTGGGCAGCAGCCCGAAGGGAGAGCGATTGTCACGGATCCAGCGCGCGCCATCGAGGACGAAGGGTGTGAACACGCCGGCGCCGAAGGCGTAGTTTGGGCCGCAGATGCGGTCGAACATGCCGAAGGCCCAAAGGGCCTGCCCATTGCTGTCCCATTCCCGGTCGTTCTGCTCGTGCTCGCCGCCAAAGAAGCCCTGCCGGGAGACAGGACCGATGGCGCCGGGGGTCCGGTGGAAAATATCAGGGCGCGTGTAGTGGGTGCCGAACTGGGTTTCCGCCAAATTGGCATCGCCCGCCAGGGCGCAGGCAATTCCCTCGACCGACGAATCCCGGATCCAGAAGGAATCGTAGATGGTCGGGCCAGGATGGATGGCCCCATCATCGGCCAGCGTCAGCAAGGTGGCGCGGCAGACGCGATAGAGATTGAAGAGATGCGCGACCGACGCCGGCAGGCTGGCCTGGAACCCCGAGCCGTCCAGCTTGCCCGTCCAGAAGGATCGTGTTGCGGCCTCACGCTCATCGGCCGACGCTGCGCGCAGGCGGGAGAGATCGCTGTCGGTACGAAAATCACCGACAGGAAGGCGGACATCCAGGCGGAACTCATCCTCGCCTTCCGCCAGATTGACCGTCCAGGCAAAGCCGCCCTGGCAGTAGCCACCCTCGAAGTCAGTCGCCGTGTCGAAGCCGCTGAATGCACCGTCGGACAGCAACGCCTCATAGGGATTGACCCGGAGATAGAAATCGGGCTCCGGCGTGCCGCCATTGCCATAGAGACCGAAGCTCTGCGGCGCCTTGTCGAACAGCGGGCCCCAGATCTGGTTCACCTCGACCAGCTGCTCGGCCGGCCGGTACCGCAGAAAGCTGAGCTTTTTCTCGCTGCTGCTTCGCCGGGCCTTGTCATCCCGGCGGAATCCGGTGGGGCCGGCCGGCGAGACCGTGAGAATGAGCCAGATCGGATTCGCACCCGGCGCCGAGGGCCTGACACGGAAGCGCACCAGAACAAAATCCTCTTCCTGCGGCGGTGCGGTGGTCGCAAACACCTTCTGCGTCACGCGCCAGTCCAGCCGACTCTCCCATGTGGTGGACAGGAGCGGCAGGTAGCCGTCCTCCCAGCTTTGGGTGAGGGGCGAGGGGCGGCTGAAATCCGGATATTGCGGATAATCGGCGCGGCGGCTGGAGGGATCGAAGAGAAAGAAGCCGAGGGAATACTGGTCATAGACGGGCTCCACCTCGCCCGATTGCCCGATCAGGCATTCCTGGTGGTGATCCTTGACCCCGACCATGTTCCAGTATCGGTAATGCGCATTGGAGGCAAAGGCGGCCGGCAGGCTGGAGAAAAGGCCGCCGTCGTAGTTGTCGGTCCATGCGCGGAAGTACTGCTGGACCCACCAGGGTAGGGGCAAACGCCGCCCCTGACCTTCGATGCGCCACATGAGCTCGTAGAACAGCGATTGCGGATCGGACATGCCGGGCCTCCTGCGCCTGGCGCCGGATCTTGCGCCAGGAGCCAGCCCCGATGCATGGATGTCAAAGACGCATTTTCGTGACTGGCTTGCATCCGCCAGATCTGCTGCGGCTCGACGCGGCGGCATGGCATCATCTCCGCGCAAGATGTGACCCGGAGATGCTTCGATGCCCGCTTCGCAACAGGGTGTGTCGCCCATGACGCCGCTGGGCGCCAATCTTCTCGGCAGTGGGGCGACATTTCGGGTCTGGGCGCCGCGGGCGAAGGCCGTTCACGTGACGGGGAGCTTCGGCGGCCGCGATGCCTGGCAGCCTTCGGAGGAGAACCGCCTGCTCCGTGACGGCCGCGGCTACTGGGCCGGATTCATGGATGCGGCCAGGGACGGGGACCAGTACAAGTTCTATGTCGTTGGGGAGGGCACGAGCGGCTACAAGCGCGACCCTTATGCGCGCGAGCTGACGAAGATTCCGGCCTATCCTTTCTGCAACTGCGTCATCCGGGATGCCGGAGCCTATCCCTGGCACGATGGCGGTTATCGGCCGCCAGCCTTCAACGACCTGATTATCTACCAGCTCCATATCGGAACCTTCGCCGGGCCGAACCGGAGGCAGCGTGTCGGCCGGTTCCTCGATGTGCTCGAAAGGCTTGAGCATCTCAAGGCACTCGCGGTGAATGCGGTGGAGCTGCTGCCGGTCGTGGAATTCGCGCCCGGGCGCAGCCGCGGCTTCGAGGGAACGGACCTTTTCTCGCCGGAGATGGACTACTGCATCGACGGCAGCGAGATCGGCCCTTATCTCGGGAAGGTCAACAGCCTGCTCGGGCGATACGGCGCGCCGCCCTTGTCAGAGGCGCAACTGGCGGTACCCGTGAATCAGCTCAAAGTCCTGATTGATCTGCTGCACCTGAGCGGCATCGCGGTCGTCCTGAATCTTGTGCACAACCATGTCGGCTTCCAGGTAGGCGGTCAGTCGGAAAGTATCTACTTCCTCGATCGCGCCGCCGGAACCAATCCGAATGACAGTCAGTTTTTCACGGACCAGCAGCATATTGGGCCGATATTCGCCTTCTGGAAGCAAGAGGTCCGGCAGTTCCTGATCGACAATGCCAATTTCTTCCTGGAGGAGTATCATGTTGACGGTTTCCGTCACGACAGGGTGGACGTCATCCTGGCGCATAACTATCCGGCCGGCCTGACCTATTGCCGGGACATGACCGCCTCAACGCGTGCCAAGGCGCCTTCGGCGATTCAAATCGCGGAGCACTGGCCGGCTGAGCCATGGGTGGCGCGGGCCGCGAGCGAGGGCGGCGCTGGCTTCGATGCCGTCTGGCACGATGGCTTGCGGGATGCGATCCGTGCTGCGTTGGAGGCAGCGAGCGCGGGGCGCGATGTTCCGCTTAACCTCGCCTGGATTGCAGAGGGGTTGGATCCGGTCGGGAGGCGCGGCTTCTCCGCCGCGTGGCGCGCCGTGCAGTGCATCGAGAATCATGACCAGGTCGATAGCGAGAAAGGCAGGCGCGTGCGCATTCCTGCCCTGGCGGACGGCGCCGATGCGCGCTCCTGGTATGCCTGCAGCCGCGCGCGCCTGGCCACCGGGCTCCTGCTCACCGCGCCGGGCATTCCGCTCCTGTTCATGGGGCAGGAGTTCCTTGAAGCCCGCCCATGGGGCGACGATCCGGACTGGGACCCACTGGTGAGTTGGGAGGCTTTGGACGGCGGCGACAAGGTGATGAGTGATCATCTCCGGTTCTGCCAGGAGATGGTCCGCCTCCGCCGCCGTCACCCGGCGCTTCGCGGCGATCGGAGCCATGTGTTCCATATCAATCCGTTCGATCGCGTGCTCGCCTTCCATCGCTGGCTCGAGGGAAGCGGGCGCGATGTCGTGGTCGTCGCGTCTCTGCGCGAGGAAACCTTCCATGGCTACCGGCTCGGCCTGCCACGACCGGGCCGGTGGGCGGAGGCCTTCAACACGGACATCTACCAGAACTGGGTCAACCCTCTGGCTGCTGGCAACGGGGGCCAGATCTGGGCGGATGCCGGGCCTGCGCATGGTTTCGAGTACTCGGCGGCACTGACAATTCCGGCCAATAGCCTTCTCGTCTTCACTGTGGACGACGGAGACCGAATCTGAGGAGAGGCTCGCTGCCAGCGGCAACACCGCCGGCTGCTTCTGTTTCAGCCGTTCATGTGCCGTAGGGCCCCCACTCTGGCCTGACGCCACGATGTTGCCGGCTGCCCTTGCCCAGAGCGCCACGCAGGCCGGCATCTTGCCGGCGCTCACCGCCCGTCTCTTCGGCCCGATTGCGGCCGCTCGTGCTCGGCCTACCGCCGTGCCGAGCATGCGCCGCCGCAGCTGGATGCGCAGGTCGGTGATAGACCACCGGCAAGACCAGCCGCGTGGAGGAGGATCAGGTGGCAAGTGCGGGCCCGCGAAGGCCCGGAAGATGGCACGGCCTTCGCGAGTCCCTGGATGCGCCCGGAGCGCATCACTCCATGCGGATGCCGCCTTCGCGGATGATGGGGGTCCAGCGCGCGAACTCGCGTTGCAGGAAGGCCGCGAAGTCCTGACGCGAGCCGCCGACGATATGGCCGCCCTGGACCTCCTCCACCATCCGTCGGATATCGGGCAGGGCGGCGACCTTGGCGAAGGTGGCGTTGATCTTGTCGGCCAGGGCGGCGTCCATCCCCGCCGGCGCCGCCAGCCCGTACCAGATCGCTACCTCGAAGCCGGGAAGGGTGTCCCGCATCAGGGGCACGCCCGGCAGGAGAGGGGACGGGCCGGCACCCAGCGCCACGGGCCGCACCTGACCACCCCGGATCATCGTCAGAGCCGAGGCCAGGGTCGGGAAGCAGAACTGCGCATCGCCCCGCATCACCGCCGTCACCGTCTCGGCGCCGCTGCGATAGGGCACATGGACCATGCTGATACCCGCCTCGCGTGCCAGGAGCGCCATGAACAGATGGCTGCCATTGCCGATCCCGGCGGAGGAATAGACGAAGCCGTCCGGATCTTTCCTGGCCGCCGCGATAATCTCGGCCACCGTCTTTTGCGGGACGGAAGGATTGGCGACCATCACCGCATCCAGGTTCACCAGATGCATCAGCGGCGTGAAGCTGGCCATCGGGTCATAGCCGGCCTTCGGGTTCAGCTCCTTGCCGATGGCATTGGCGCCGATATCGGCCGCCATCAGCGTGTAGCCATCGGCGGGCTGGGTGGCGACATAGGCGCCCGCCACCATGCCGCCGGCTCCGGAGCGGTTCTCCACCACCAGCGGCTGCCCATTGGCGAATTCGGAGAAGCGCTGGCTGAAGGCGCGGATCAGCGTGTCCACGGCACCGCCCGCGCCGAATGGCACCACCACCCGGACAGGACGATCCGGCCAGGCGGCGACCGGATCAGCCGCTATGGCAGGCGCCGTAAGCAAGCCCGCCGCCAGCCCGCCGAAAGCCCGGCGGGACATCATCATTGTTTTTCTCATGGGCGTTTCCCGAAAGAGATGGATGGCTTCGCCACCCCTGGCGCGGCGGCGAGGCTCATCAGGAGCAGGGCAGGCTATTCTGCGGCCTGGGGCGTCTCCGGCCGTGCCCAGCGGCGATCGAAATCCCACACCTCCGGGAAGCCCATCAGCGTGTTCATCTCACCGAAGTCATAGATGACGCCGGCGGGCAGCGCATTGGTGTCGCCATGCTCCAGCAGATGGGCATAGGAGCGCTCCAGGGCCGCCGCCATGGTCAGGAAGCCCACCGCCGGGTAGATGGCGATGGCATAGCCGAAGGAGGCCAGCTTCTCCGCCGGCAGGATCGGCGTGCGGCCACCGCCATCGACGTTGTTGGCCAGCAATGGCGCGTCGATCTCGCCACCGATGCGCTTCATCTCCTCCTCGCTCTCCGGGCTCTCGATGAAGACGATGTCGGCGCCGGCCTTGCGATAGAGCTTGCCGCGGCGGATCGCCTCGTCGAGGCCCAGCGTGGTGCGAGCATCGGTGCGGGCGATGATCAGGAAGTCGTCGCTCTTGCGCGCTTCTACCGCCACCTCGATCTTCAGCGCCATTTCCTCGGCGGGAATGACGCGGCGGCCAGGGGTATGGCCGCACTTCTTCGGCACCTCCTGATCCTCCAGCTGGATGGCGGTGACGCCGGCGGCCTCGTAGCCCAGGACGGTGTGGCGCACGTTCAGCAGGCCGCCATAGCCGGTGTCGGCGTCGGCGATGACCGGTGTCGCGCAGCCCTGGCTGAACCGGGCCATGCGGTTCACCATATCGGTGAAGGTGGCGATGCCGGCATCGGGAATGCCGAGATGCGAGGCGACCGTGCCGTAGCCGGTCGCGTAGAGCGCCTTGAAGCCCATCCGGTCGGCGATGCGGGCCGAGATCATGTCGAAGATGCCGGGGGCGACGATGAACTGCTTGGCGGCCAGTGCGGCCTTCAGGCGGGAATCAGCCATGGAACAGGGTCCTTTTCGAAGGTTTCCTGGGGGCGAAGGCTCAGGCGCCCAGCGCCTGTCGCACGCGTGGCACCAACCCGCCGGCAGCGAGGATGGCGCGCACCTCCTCACCGAGCGGCAGCCCGTGCCAGTGCTGATCGCCCTGCGCGATTGTCATGTCGTCGAGCGCGATGCGTGCCGTCTCGCCCTCGCGCAGCGCCATCGCCGCCTCGGGGCAGAGGATGACAGGCAGGCCGAGGTTCACGGCGTTGCGGAAGAAGATCCGCGCCGCGCTGACGGCGACGATCGCCGCCACGCCCGCCGCCTTCAGCGCGATGACGGCATGTTCACGGGAGGAGCCGCAGCCGAAATTTCGGCCGACGGCCAGGATGTCGCCGGGACGCACCCGCTGCACGAAGCCGGGGTCGAGTCCCTCCAGGCAGTGGCGGCCCAGCTCCTCCGGCTTGCGCAGCGCCAGATAGCGGCCGGGCAGGATGACATCGGTATTCACCTCGTCGCCGAAGCGGTGCACCCGGCCCTCGAAGATCATGCTCATGCCATCTCCTCCAGCCGCGCGGCGACCTCGCCGGGCGGGATGATCTCGCCGGCGATGGCGGCGGCGGTGGCCACCCAGGCATTGGCGAGGAAGACCTGGCTGTCCGGATGGCCCATGCGGCCGCGATAGTTGCGGTTGGTGGTGGCGATCGCCGTCTCGCCCGCCGCCAGGATGCCCATATGCCCGCCGAAGCAGGCACCGCAGGTGGGCGGCGAGATGGCCGCGCCGGCCTCGGCGATGGCATCCAGCAGCCCTTCCGCCAGTGCCTGGCGCCAGATCTTCTGCGTCGCCGGCACCACCACCATGCGCACACCCGGCGCGACGCGGCGGCCGCGCAGCAACTCCACCACCTGGCGCAGATCCGTCATCGTGCCGTTCGAGCAGTTGCCGACATAGACCTGATCGACCTTCTGGCCGCGCAGCGCCTCGACCGGCACGCCGGAAGCGGGGGAGGGGGGCTTCGCCACCAGCGGGGAGAGCGCGCCGAGGTCGATGACGATCCGCTGGCGATAGGCGGCATCGGCATCGGCCGTCACCGCCGGCGCCTCAGGCACGCCGCGCCGCGCCATGTCTTCGACGGATTGCGCATCCCCCTCGAAGACGCAGGTATCGGCACCCGCCTCGACCGCCATGTTGGCGATGGCCATGCGCGCATCCATCGGCAGCGCCACCAGACCGGGGCCGCCGAATTCCAGCGACGCATCCGCCGCGCCGTCCGAGCCGATGCGGCGGATCAGCTCCAGGATCACGTCCTTGCCGGTGACATAGGCGCCTGGCGTGCCCGTCAGTTCGACCCGAATGCTCTCCGGCACGCGCATCCAGAGCTGGCCCAGGGCCAGGGCGCCCGCGAGGTCGGTGGAGCCGAAGCCGATGCCGAGCGCGTTGAAGGCGCCGGCAGTGCAGGTATGGCTGTCCGCCCCGAAGACGATGCTGCCATGCCCGACCATGCCCAGCTCGGCGAGCAGCGTATGCTCGATGCCGCCGCGTCCGGGCTCGTAGAAATGGGAAATGCCGTGGCGGCGCGCGAAGTCGCGCGTCATGGCGATGGCGCCGGCGGCGGTGATGTCGGGCGCCGGCGCGAAGTGGTCGGCTACCAGCACGACGCGCGACGGATCGAAGGGCCGGATGGCTCCCATGGCCGCGAACTGTTCGAAGGCCAGCGGGCCCGAGACGTCGTTCAGCAGCACCACGTCGGGGCGGAGGGTGACGATACCGCCCGCGGGGGCGGAGCCCTCGGCCGTATGGGCGGCGATGATCTTCTGGGTGATGGTGCGGCCGGTCATGGCCGCGACCCTGGTTTGCGCATGGCACGTCTCCTCTCGCCGGCCCTGCTGCGGGGGCGCCTGCCGGGCGATTTCTTTTGTGCAATCGATAGCATGAAAATGCCGCGCGTAAAGGAACTGTTTTCTTCGAGGGTTGTAGGCCACCGATTGCATGTGCCTTGCCCGGCCATGCCCCGGCGTGTATCGCCCAATGCCATGAAGGAGCTTTCCTCCCCCGGGCCTGCGGCGGCGCTGCCACGCAGCGGGCGCGCCACTGTCGCCAGCCTGGCTCGAAAGGCGGGCGTCGCCACCTCGACGGTGTCCCGCGCCCTGCGGAACGACCCGCGAATCTCGCCCGAGGTGCGGGAGCGCATCGCGGCGCTGGCGATGGCGGCGGGCTACACGCCGAATATCCTGGCGCGCTCGCTGGTCGGCGGCCAGAGCGGGCTGATCGGCCTGGTGCTCGGACCGGTCGAGAATCCCTTCTATGCCGAGCTGATGCAGAAGGCAGTGACCCAGGCGGCGGCACGCGGCTGGCGCCTGCTGCTGCTGCATGCCGGACCCGGGCCGATCGAGGACGCGACCGCCGAGGCCCTGCTGCAATACCGCGTGGATGGCTGCCTGATCACCTCGGCGGAGCTGTCGTCGCGCGCCGCCGCGATCTGCGCGGCCAACAAGGTGCCGCTGGTCATGGTGAACCGGGTGGCCTGGGAGCATGGCAGCGCCGTCTCCTGCGACAACCATGCCGCCGGCGCGCTATTGGCCGACCTTCTGCTGCGGGCCGGGCACCGACGCCTGGCGGTCGTCACCGGCAATCCCACGACCTCCACCAGCACGGAGCGGGCGGAAGGCTTCGCCCGCCAGGTCGTGGCCGCCGGGCTGCCGCGGCCCCGCTCCCTCGGGGGCGACAACAGCCATGCGATGGGCTATCGGGCCGGGCAGGAGATCGCCGCCCTGCCGCCGGAGGAACGGCCGGATGCGGTGCTCGGCGTCAGCGACATCCTGGCCATGGGCGTCCTGGATGCCCTGCGGGAGGCGGGGATTGCCGTGCCCGACGCGATCTCGGTGGTCGGCATCGATGGCATCGGGCCGGCCCGCCGGCCGCCCTACAACCTGACCACGGTAGCGCAGCCGCTCGAGGCGATGGTCGAGCGTGGCCTCGACCTGCTGCAGGATCGGATGAAGGGCGTGCCGCGCGCGGAGGAAGTGGTGCTGCTGCGCGGCACGCTGATCCGCGGGCGCTCCGCGCGGCTGCCCGAGGAGGCCGCCGGCGCCTAGCGCGCCCTTGGTCCGGCGCGGCGCCGGCGGGCGGCCGGACGGTCACGTCACGTGTTGCCGAAGCCCTTCCCGGCGACCCGGTACTGCGGCCGGGGCGGGCTGAAGATGTCGAGCACCCGCGCGCCCTCCGGCCCGGCGCGCATGGTATGTGGAACGCCGCCCGGCGTACGCCAGAAATCGCCCTTCCGCACCGGGATCTCCTCGCCGCCCTGGATGCGCACGGCGCTGCCCTCCAGCAGGACCCCCCATTGCTCCTCGGGGTGGTGGTGCATCTCACCGGTGGCATGGGGCGCGATGGTGACGACCGAGAGCATCGCGTGCTCGCCGGCGAAGATGCGGGCGGTCAGGCCGGGGGCCAGCTCGCGCAGGATCCCTCCCTCCGTGTCGCCGAGGTTATGGAACTCGTCTGCCTGACTCATGGTGCTTCTCTCCCTCCCCGAAGGATAACGGAACGGATTGGTGCGCAATGGGCCGACGCCGCCTTCAGTCCGGCCGGACATGGTTGGCACGCGCCACGCTGCCCCAGATGCGGATCTGGCTCTCAAGGAAATCGGCCAGGGCCGGCGCATCGTTGAGCACGAGCTCGGCCTGGTTCACCTCCGTGAACTGCTGGGCGATGCGCGGCTCGCGATAGGTCTCGATCAGGGCGGCCTGGAAGCGGTCGAGGATCGGGGCCGGCACGCCCGCCGGTGCGAAGACACCCCACCAGGCTTCGGCGGTCAGGTCGGGAAAGCCCGATTCCGTCGCGGTCGGAACCGCCGGCAGGGCCGGCAGGCGCTTGCTGCCGAGCTGCATCAGCGGTCGCAGCGTGCCGGCCGAGACCTGCGGCGCCAGCAGCGCGGCACTGCCGATCATCAGATCCACATGCCCGGCCACGGCATCGTTCACCGCCAGGCCACCGCTGCGGTAGGGCAGGTGGATCAACTCGACGCCCTTGCGCTGCGCCATCATCAGCATGACGAGATGGCCGATCGTTCCATTCCCTGTCGAGCCGAAAGAGATGCCGCCCTGACGCGCGGCCGTGAAGACATCCTCCATGCTGCGGTAGGGCTTGGCCGGCTGGCAGGCCGTGACATAGGGCGCGCGGCCGATCTGCGTGACCGGGGCCAGATCCTTCTGCAGATCGAAGGGCAGGCTGGGCACCAGGATCGGCATCAGGGCGTGGGAATCGAAGGTGAGCAGCCAGGTGTGCCCGTCGGGCTTCGCCTTGGCGACGACATCTGTGCCGATGCTGCCGGCCGCGCCGCTGCGATTCTCGACGATGATGGGCACGCCGAGGCGCTGCTGGAGGCCCGGCGCCGCCAGACGGGCCACGGCGTCAGTGGAGCCGCCGGGCGCGAAGGGCACGACGATCCGGATGGGCTCGCTGGGCCAGCTGCCCGTGGCGGCAGGGGTACTTGCGTGGGCCCGGCTGATCGGCAGGGTTCCCATGGCGGCCAGGATGGTGCGCCTTGTCCAAGGCATCATGAACTTCTCCTCCCTTGCGGCGCCTTGTTCGACGCTTCGCCTTCACGCTGCCGCCACCGGGCGCGAGAGTCCACGGCTTCCAGGTGCGGGGCGGGCGAAAGGGGGAGAGCCGCCTGGAGGCGACCGCGGCAGCGCGGCCCCGGGCGGCGGAAACCGGCGGTGGTCGTCACCCCGCCGCCGGGTATGCGGGCGGGGCGCGCTCCCGCGCCGGGCAGGCGCGTCAGGCGGTCTGGTGCAGGGGCGGGGCGAGGCTGGCCTCCGGTGCCATGGCCTCTCCCGTCCAGGCCGGCAGGCCGAGCAGGCGGCGCGGATTGTCCCGCACCAGCATCGCCGCCTCGGTGAGGGAGAGGCCGTGGTGCAGCATGCTGCCGAGCGTCATGCGCAGCAGTTCCGGCGCGGGCGGCATCCAGCCGAAGAA
Source organism: Roseomonas sp. (assembly GCA_035565935.1). Classification (GTDB taxonomy): domain Bacteria; phylum Pseudomonadota; class Alphaproteobacteria; order Acetobacterales; family Acetobacteraceae; genus Pseudoroseomonas. The sequence goes on along the minus strand of DATMRU010000049.1, from coordinate 45,835 downwards.
GCAGTCCGTGGTCAGCACCACGCGCTCCGCCCCCACTTCGCGGATGATGTCCAGGCATTCCGGCATGGGCAGGCGCTGGAAGGCGGGGGTGAAGCCGATGGCGCAGAACTCGATGGTGCCGCCGGCGGCGGCGATCTGCCGGATGTCCTCGCGCGTGGCGCCGATGGAGCGGCTGTCGGGGTGCTGGAACATCACCTCCCGGACGCCCAGCCGCCGGGCCTCTTGTACTACCGCCAGACTTTCCTGCGGCGAGACATGGCCCGTGGCCACCATCATCCCGAACTCGGCGGCGATGGCCAGACAGTCCGTGACCTCCGGTCGGATGCGACCGGCACTGTCGGTGGCGGTCAGGCCCTGCTCGGGGTCCAGCCGGCGCGCCTGCACGAGGAACTCGGTGAGGTGATGGCTGAAGCCGCCACGCCGCTGGTCGGCCATGGCGCCCCAGGTCGGCAGGAACAGCGCCCTGGCGCCCTGCCGCGCCGCGGCTTCCACCGCGATGGGCAGGAAGCCGCCGGCGCAGGGGTTCATCGTGATGGAGGCGAAGGCCTGCGCCCGCAGCCCCATCCGGTTCAGCCGCCAGGCGACGGCGGTGGTCGGGAAGAAATGCGACTTCATGACGATGCCCGCCATGCCGGCGGCGTCGGCCTGGCGCAGCTCCTCGGCATCGTCCTGGCGGGTCGGGTGGTCCAGGCTGAACTCGGGGAAGCCGTGATGGTGCAGATCCACGGCGCCGTGCAGCAGCGCGTCCAGCGCAGGCATGGCGGGACCGTCGCCCGGTATGGCGGGTGCATGCGGCGGGAGGGCTTCCGGGCGATCATTCATGGCGGTTATCCTGCTGAGGCCGCCAGCGCGACGCACGGCGCTCCAGGCGGCTGATGAGCATGTCCAGCCCGCCGGCCAGCACCAGCACCAGCAGGATGCCGAAATAGACCTGCGGCGTGCGGAACATGGTCCGGTTCTGGGTAATGAGGAATCCGATACCGTCGGTGGAGGCGAGCATCTCGGCCACCACCACGCCGACCGTCACCAGCGCGCCGCCGACCCGCAGGCCGGAGACCACGGCCGGCAGGGCGGCGGGGATGACGACCTCCGTCATCATCAGCCGGAAGCCCGCACCCTGGGCGCGGGCCATGGTGATGAGCTGGCGGTCCACCAGCTGCACGCCGGCCGCGGTGGCGAGGATCACGGGGAAGATGCCGTAGAGGCTGGCGAACCAGATCTTACTGGCCGGGCCGATGCCGAACCAAGCCGTCATCACCGGATAGATCACCACCAGCGGCAGGGCATAGATCGAGGAGACCAGCGGCAGCGCCGCCCGCCGGCCGAGGGGCGAGAGGCCGATGGCCAGCCCCGCCAGCCCGCCCAGGCCGTAGGCGAAGCAGAGGGAGGCCAGGATCTCCAGAAAGGTGAAGCGCAGCGCGCTGGCGAAGAACTCCCATTCGGCAAGGCCCTCCACCAGGGCCGCGCTCGGCGGTGCCAGGATCACCCGCGGTACCCAGCCGGCACGCGGCGCCACCTCCCAGAGCACGAGCAACACCGCGAGGCACAGCCAGCGCAGCGCCACCGGCGAGAGCCGCCATCCTGCGCCGCGTGCCGGCGCGGTGGCGGTAGCGCTCACGACTGCCTCCGGATCAGGCTCCAGATCTGCTCGCGCAGCCGGCCGAAATGCTCGGTGGCCATGACCTCCCAGGTGCGCGGGCGCGGCAGGTCGATCTCGATGCGCGCCAGCACCTCGCCGGGGCGGCCGCTGAGCACCACCACCTCGTCGCAGAGATAGACCGCCTCCGTCAGCCCGTGCGTGACGAAGACGACGGTCTTGCGGTACTGCTCCCAGATACGCAGCAACTCGTCGCCGAGCGTCATGCGGGTCTGCTCGTCAAGCGCCGCGAAGGGCTCGTCCATCAGCAGCACCGGCGGGTCCTGGCAGAAGCCGCGCGCGATGGCGACGCGCTGTTTCATGCCGCCCGACAATTCGTGCGGGTGGCGGTTCTCAAAGCCCTTCAGCCCGACGAGATGCAGCAGCTGCTCCGCCCGGGCCTCGCGCTCGGCGCGCGGCACGCCGCGCAGCTTCAGCGGGAAGGCGACATTCTCCAGCGCGGTGCGCCAGGGCAGTAGGCTGGCCTCCTGGAACACCACGCCGAGCCGCTCCGGTGCCGGTCCGGTGATCGGCGCGCCGCGCACGGCGATCTGCCCCTCGCTCGGTCGCACCAGCCCCGCCATCATCATCAGCAGGGAGGATTTGCCGCAGCCGGAGGGCCCCACCAGCCCGACAAAGCGCCCGGGCGCGACCGACAAATTGATGTCGCGCAGCGCCAGCACCTCGCCACGGCCGGTCTGGTAACGATGCGTGATGCCGCGCACCTCGATAGCCGGCTGCTCGGGCGCCCCGACAGGGGAGGCAGGGCGGGGCTCGGCCAGGTGCAGGCTCATGCGGTCCTCCAGGCGCCGGCGCGGCGCTCCAGCGCGCGCAGCGTCTCGTTCACGATGATGCTGAGGGCGGCGGCGATGAGCACGCCGGCGAAGAGCTCGGGCATGCGGAAGCTCTCCCCCCATGTGCTGAAGCGCTGCCCGAGGCCGGCGCGGGAGACGTACATCTCCGCGAAGATGACGCCGGCGATGTTGAAGATCATGCCGAGCCGCAGCCCCTCGAGGATCAGCGGCAGCATGGCGTTCCAGTGGATCTCGGCCCAGATCTGCCAGCGCGTGGCGCCGTTGGCGCGGGCGAGGCGCAGCAGCTCCTCGGGCACGGCGGCGACGGCGGCGGCAGTGGCGATCACCAGCACGAAGATCGCCTGGAACACGCCGAAGGCGACCTTCTGCCCGAAGCCGATGCCGAAGAGCAGAATAAAGACCGGCAGGAAGACCGATTTCGGCACGGCCGCGATGAAGTGGAAGAAGGGCTTGAAGGCGCGGCCGAGATAGGGGCTCTCGGCCAGCGCGAGCCCGATGCCGACGCCGAGCGGGGCCGCGATCAGCCCCGCCAGCGCCATCTCCCGCACCGTCACCCAGAGATGCCCGCGGAAGCCCTCATCGGCCAGCAGTTCCGCTGCCTTGGGCAGCACGATGCTGGGCGGCGGCAACAGGCGCGGATCGGCCAGGGCGAGGCGGCTGGCGGCTTCCCAGAGGAGGAAGAAGCTCAGCACCGCAGCCGCCTGCGCCAGCAGGACCCGCCGGTCGCTCCGCGCGCGCATCAGGCGTCGATCGGTACGACGGGGAAGAAGCGCGTGGAGAACATCGACTTGGCCGGCGGCAGTTCCTGCATGCCGGCAAGCCGCGCCAAGCCGAGCGAGTTCTCCACCCACTCCTCCTTGATGGTGCCGTCGTCGGAGAGGCCCTTGATGGTGTTCTCGTATTCCAGCTTGGCGACCGCCGGCGGGAACTTGCTCTGCTCCTCGATGAAGCGGATCGCCCAGTCCGGATTCTGCTTCATGTGCCGGATGGCGGAGTAGATGCCGATAAGCGCCTTCTGGATCGCCTCGCCCCGCTGCTGCAGGACCGTATCGGGCGCCACCCAAACATCGGGCAGGTTGGGCGGCATGGCGGTGCCGAGATCGACGATCACCTTGCCATCGCCAGAGGTCTCCAGCTGGTAGGAGAGCGGCGGATAGGCGACGATGGCATCCACATTGCCGGAGAGCAGGCCGGGGATCATGCCGCCGCCGCCGAGCGGGATGCGCGAGACCATGCCGCCCGCCTGCTGCCCGGCCCAGAGGGCGAAGAAATCGGTGGTGGAGCCATTGGCGCTGACGCCGATCTTCTTGCGCGCCAGATCCTTGACGCCGGCGAGTGGGCTGTCCTTCCGCGCCATGATCTTCCAGCCGCGCGGCGTCAGCGTGCCGGCGGCGATGATGGTGGCGGCGACGCCGCGCTGCTTCGCCAGGGCCACGCCGGGCGGGAAGTAGTTGACGAGGTCGGCCTCGCCCGCCGCGACGGCTTCCATGGCGGCGGAGCCGCCGGCGAAGCCGGTGAATTCCACCGTCAGCCCCTGCTTCTTGAAGAGCCCGAGCGCATTGGCCGCGTGCACCGGCAGCACCGGCCCGTAATTGGGCGTGCCGCCGACGCGCAGCCTTGCGCCCTGGGCCAGGGCGGGCCGGTGCAGCGCGGCGGATGTGAGGAGGCCTGCGCCGGCGACCACGAGGGCGCCGCGGCGCGTCAGGGCGTCGCGCATGAACGTTTCTCCAGATGCGGCCGGTCGTGGATTGCCGGGCCTGTCTCCGCCGAGGCTAGCGACAGGCCATGGGGGATGTCCATAGAAATTGTGCATACGTATGCGCAGCCTCGTCGAGCGAACTTTGCGGCTTTCTGGCTATCTTACGGGGGGGATATCCATGGAAATGGGGGGAATCTAGCGGGATGGCGGCCATACTTGTGCACTCGCCTGCATGGCTTTCGCTGCCCCACTCTTCCACCTAAGGTCGTTTCCATGCCTTCTTCCGCCATCGCTGCCTCCTCGCGGGACCGTGTCACCGTGGTGACCATCGCCCGCCAGGCTGGCGTCGCCAGCTCCACGGTCTCCCGCGCCCTCAACGGCGACCCGCGCATCTCGGCCGCCACGCGGGCGCGCATCGCGGCCATCGCGGTGGAGCTGGGCTATATGCCCGACGCGCTGGCGCGCACCCTGTCCGGCGGCCGTAGCGGGCTGATCGGCCTGGTCCTCGGGCCGGTCGAGAACCCCTTCTATGTGGCCTTGCTGCAGGAGGTCGTGGCGCAGGCCGCCGCGCGGGGGCTGCGGTTGCTGATCCTGCATCTCGGGGCCGGGGCGGCCGAGGAAGAGACGATGCGCGCCCTGCGCCAGTACCGGGTCGACGGCTGCCTTGTGACCTCGGCGCAGCTCTCTTCCGACATCGCCGATCTCTGCGGGCAACGCGGCGTTCCCGTGGTCATGCTGAATCGTGTCACACGGCTGCGTGCCTCTTCCGTCTCCTGCGACAATCTCGAGGGCGCGGCGGAGATGGCGCGATTCCTGATGGACGAGGGGCATCGCCGTTTCGTCCTGGTGGGCACCGATACCATCAGCTCCACCGCACTGGAGCGTGAGCAAGGCTTCATCCAGACCCTGACGGCGGCCGGGTTGCAGCCCGTGCGCCTCAGCGGCGGCACTTCCAGCTGGGCGGGCGGCTTCGCCGCCGGGGAGCGTATCGCGGCACTGCCCTCCGACGAACTGCCGGAGGCGGTCTTTGCCGTCAGCGACATCATGGCGCTGGGCGTGATCGACGGGCTGCGCCGCCATGGCCTGCGGGTGCCCGAGGACATCTCGGTCGCCGGCTTCGACGACATCGCGGAATCCGCCCGCCCGACCTATGCCCTGACCACCATATCCCAGCCCCTGGTTCCCATGGTGCAACGCGGGTTGGACCTTCTGCTGGCCCGCATGCAGGATCCGGCTTTGCCTGACGAGGTCACGCTGTTGCGCGGCACGCTGACCCTGCGCGCCTCCACGCGGAAGAGAGCCGGCACGCAGGCTGCCTGAGCAGACCCGGCCGTCACGCGCTGCATTACCTGGGGTGGGCAGGCCGCGGGGGAGGACAGCCGTCGCGGCATCCTGTGCCTCCAGAGGCCAGCGCAAGTGGCGTGTATCGCAGCCTCACCGCCCTCAGGCGCGGATGGCCTCGAGCCCCTTCCAGTCGAACGTGATGCCGTGCCCTGGCCGGTCCGGCGCGATCGCGAATCCCTCCTCGATCCGCAGCGGCTCGGCGATGTAGCGGTCGAGCCCGAAGCCGTGCGCCTCGAGGTAGGAGCGGTTGGGCGCCGCGGCGAGGAGATGCACCGTGACGTCGTGCGCCCCGTGGGACGTGACCGGCAGGTTATAGGCTTCGGCCAGATGTGCGATCTTCATGAAGGGCGTCACGCCGCCGCAATTGGTGACGTCCGGTTCCGGATAGGTGACGCCACCGGCGGCGATCAGCTGCTTGAATTCCCACAGCGTGCGCAGGTTCTCGCCCGCGGCGACCGGCAGGCCGCCCTCGCGCACCACGCGCGCCTGCCCGGCCACGTCGTCGGGGATCACCGGCTCCTCCAGCCAACCCGGGGCATAGGGCTGGAAGGCGCGGGCCGCCTGGATCGCCTCGTCGGCCGTCCACTTCATGTTGGCATCCACCATCAGGGGGAAGCCCTCGCCGAGGTGCTCGCGCATGGCCTTGACGCGCTCGACATCCTCGGAGAGCCGCTTACGCCCGACCTTCATCTTGATCGCGCGGAAGCCCTTCCTGAGGTTGTCGTCGGTCTGCCGCAGCAGCTTGTCGAGCGGGAAGTCGAGGTCGATGCCACCGGCGTAGCACGGCACGCGGGGGTCGTAGCCGCCGAGCAGTTTCCAGAGCGGCTGCCCGAGCCGCCGGGCCTTCAGGTCCCACAGCGCCATGTCCAGGGCCGACTGGGCGAGGACAGTGGGGCCGCCGCGGCCGCCGTAGTGCTGCCCCCACCACACCTTCTGCCACAGCAGTTCGATCCGGTCGGCGTCCTGCCCGATGATCTGTTCGGGGATGTCGCGCGTCAGGATCGCCTCGATCGCCGCGCCGTTGCGGCCGACGGTGAAGGTGTAACCGACGCCCTCGGCGCCGTCGGCGTCGCGCAGCCGGACGGTGTTGAGCTCGAAGGCCAGCATGTCGCCATGTGTGCTGTCACTGAGAGTGACCTCGAGCGGAACGCGATAGTAGCCGGAGTCCATCGAGGCAATGCTCGGCATGACGCTCCTCCATCTTTCGCCGGGGACCGGCCCCTGTTGCGGCCGATCGTACTTCATTCCGGATGGCCTGCAATCGCGGTTCAGGTGTATGCGCACAAACCCCCGGAGGCGCAGATGGGCGGCGCAGCCATCGTCACGCCGCCTGCCGCCGATGTCATGTCGGCATTGAACCGGAACCTGGCGGGCCGAAGCCCGCGCCTTTTTTAGTCCACCACGGGCAAGATCAGATGCGACGGATGCGCGGCATCGACGCAGAGCGTGTTCTCCGCCACGCGCATTCGCCGCCAGGCCCCTTCCGGCTCACCCGTCTGCGGATTGATGTCGTAGTGCGGGAACTCACTCGAGGCGATGTCGAGCCGCACCCTGTGGCCGGCCTTGAAGAGATTGGCGGTGGGGAAGAGCTCCACCGTGATCTTCTCGACCTGGCCGGGCACCAGCGGCTCGGGCCGTGACGGATCGCGCCGGTAGCGCAGACGCAGGATGCCTTCGCAGAGATTCATCGCGAAGCCCTGCGGGTAGTCGGCGCTCGGCGGATAGACGTCGATGAGCTTTGCCGTGATGTCGGTGTCCGGCGCGTCAGAAGCGACGTAAAGCTCGGCCGTAACCGGGCCGATCACGGTGAGATCCTGCTCCAGAACGGGCGTCTCGAAGACCAGCACGTCGGCGCGCGAGGCGAGCGGCAGATAGGGCGCGCGGTGCCCGAACATGTCCGGCCGCTCGCGCTGGTCATAGGGGCCGCCGCTGATCAACGGCTCCATGGAGGTGATGGCGCCGCCGATGGTCGGTACGGGGTTGGCCGGATCGGCCGTCCAGCGCAGCGGCTCGGCGCTCTCGGCCGGGCCGGCCTCGGTCAGACGGCCATCGCCATGCAGGTGCAGGCGGGTGAAGCGCGTGCCGGGCAAGGGCCAGTCGGCGGCCTCGCGCCAGTGGCCGCCATGCTCCAGCCGGCCTGCCTCGTCCTTCCGCCCGGAACCGCCGCCCATGACGAAGACACGCACGCGCGGGTCGTCGCCGGCGTCGTTCTCGATGCCCTTCAGCCAGCGGTCGAAGAAGCGGCGGCGGAAGGCACGCCAGTCGCCGGCCCAGGAATCGATGGTGGCGGCGGGGCCGAACTCCACCTCGCCGAAGGCGGTCTGGCTGCGGTTGCCATGCGTCCAGGGGCCAAGGATCAGATAAGGCCGCCCCCGTCCGGAATCGCGCAGCCCGCAGAAATTCTCGACCGCCGTGCGGGGGTAGGGATCGTACCACGAGGACATGTGGACCATCGGCACGTCGGCGTAGCGGTCATGCCAGCCCCGGGCATAGATGCCCAGGCGCTGCCAGTAGTCGTCGAAGGTGCCGCGCGTCCACTGCTCGAAGAGATAGTCCTCGTAGTCGGGCGCGTGACGCACCGGCGAATGGCCCGGCTTCCATGGGAAGCGGGTGAACCAGGCGTGCAGATCCTCCCCGGCGAAGGCCGCCGCGCGCACCGGGTCGGCCGTGGTCTCCGGCGCGAGGCGGCCCTGGTTGAAGGCCCAGGTGGCCTGCTTCAGCTCGAAGGCGCCGCCGCGGCGGATGCCGCCGTTCCAGGCATCGGAGAAGCCGCCGGAATCGAGCACCTGCGCGGCAAGGCCCGGCGGAGCGAGGCACCCCATTGAGGCTTGGGTATGCGCGGCATAGGACAGGCCCATGGTGCCGATCTTCCCGTCGCACCAGGGCTGCGCGACGATCCAGGCGCAGGTGTCGTAGCCATCCTCGCCATCGGCGAGATATTTCTCGAAGCGGCCCTCGCTGCCGTAGCGGCCACGGCAGTCCTGGTAGACGACCGCATAGCCCGCCTCGTTAAAGTATTGCGCGATCACCTCGCGCGGCACGGGGGTGGGGTCGGCCGCCGTCAGCTCCGAGCGGGAGGCCTCACGTTTGCCATAGGGCGTGCGCTCAAGGATGACCGGGAAGGGCCCCTCGCTCTCGGGCAGGTAGACATCCGTGGCCAGCCGCACGCCATCACTGCAGGGGACCATGTGTTCGCTGCGTCGCATGTCTTCTCGAATCCGGCTCAGGGTTTTGGCGAGACGCGCTGGGCGAGAGTGTTCTCCTCCAGCCCCCCGCGATAGGCCAGGGCAGCACGATGCGCCCAGATATTGGCCGGGCGGTGCAGGGGGATGATGGCGGCGTCCTGCGCGAAGGCGATGTGCTGCGCCTCGATGAGCCGGGCGCCGCGCGCCGCCGGTTCCGGGATGGTCCGGCTGCTTTCGATCAGCGCATCGAAGGCGGGGTTGCTGTAACGCATGCGGTTCAGCCCACCCAGGCCGCGCTCGCGATCGTAGCTGTGCAGCACCTGCGACAGGCCGAGCCAGGCATCGCCAGTGGTATGTCCGAAGCCGATGAGGAAGGCGGAGAACTCCCGCCGCCCCGCGCGGGTGAAGAAGACGTTGGAGGGCATGACCTCCACCTGCGTCTCGACACCGATGCGCGTCCAGAACTGCGCCACCGCCTGGGCGGTCTTGTCGTCCTCGACGTAGCGGTTGTTGGGCGAGTGGAGGGTGATGCGGAAGCCCTCCCCATAGCCGGCTTCCGCGAGCAGCCTGCGGGCGGCGGCCGGGTCGAAGGCGGGCGGCGCGAGACCAGGGTCGAAGCCGATCTGTCCCTCCGCCGCGAGCTGTCCCGTCACCTGCGCCTCGCCGGAGAGGATGCGCGCCACGATCGACTTGCGGTCGATGGCCATGGAAAGCGCCCGCCGCACCCGTGCATCCTTCAACGGGTTCCGCGCCAGCGGCTTGCCAGCCTTGTCGGTGACGAAAGGCGAGACGGCATTCTCCTGGTCGAGGGCGAGATAGATCACCCGCGCGGAATCCGCTGTGGTCACGGCAAAACCCTGTTGCTTCCTGAGGCGCGGAGCCTCTCCGGGTGGCACCGCGTCGATCAGATCCACATCACCGGCCAGCAGCGCGGAGAGGCGGGCGGCGTCATTGGGCAGGATCCGCAATGTGACACTCGCGAAGGCCGGCTTCTCGCCCCAGTAGCTGTCGTTGCGCTCCAGGGTGATGGATGCGCCGCGCTGCCAGCCGCGGAAGCGCCAGGGCCCGGAGCCGATGGCAGCGTCGCCGCGGTTGAAATCAGCCGTGCTCGCCGAGCGCGCAATGCGGGCCGGAATGATGTAGGCGGTCATCGCATTGAGCAGCACCGCCGGGTCGGGCCCGTGCGAACGCAGGCGAAGGGTCCGTGTGTTCAGGACCTCCATGCTCGCGACGGCCGCCTGCATGCGGATGAAGGGCGCCGGGCTGTTCGGCACCTCCGGCATGCGCTGAAGCGAGGCGAGGATATCCTCCGCCGTAACGGGGCTGCCATCGTGGAAGACCGCTCCTTCGCGGATGGTGAGGTCCCAGATGCCGGCCTCGGGGCTGCTCACGCTGGTCAGGCCGGGGATGGGCCGCAACGCGTCATCCGAGCCGATCAGCGGGTCGAAGATGTGCTGTGCCAGCGCTTGGTTGGCGCCGACAAGCGCGAAATGCGGGTCGATGGACGAGGTCTCAGTCTGCAGGCCGATGCGCAGGTCCTGCGCGGAGGCGGCACCGGACGCGACGATCAGGCCGAGAACGAGAAACAGGCGCCGGGGGTGCAACATGAATCCTCCGGAAGCGGATGAGGTGCGATACTGAACCGCTGGTTCATTCCTTGGCAAGCGGTGGCGCGCCGACATGTCCCAGCGCCTGCGAAAGCTGCGCCGCGCCCTCGCGGGCCAGCGCCAGCAAGGAGGCTTCCCGCTCCGGCGGCACGCGCACGAGCGGGGCGGCGATCAGCAAAGCCGCGACGACCTGGCCCGTGGCATCACGCACAGTGACGCCGACAGAGAAGGCCTCGGGCGCGACCTCGCCGCGGCTGATGCAATGATCCTCCTGCCGGAGGCGCTCCAGTAAGGTGACGAGGCTCGCCGCATCCGTGGGCGTCGTTTCGGTGAAGCGCTCCAGCGGGCCCTTGAGCACCGCCTGCTGCACGGCCGGCGGAGCATGGGCGAGAAGCAGCTTGCTGGCCCCGGCATGCAACGGCGAGCGGCGGCCGACCTCGGCGTGATAGCGCACGATCCGGCCGGTCTCCCATTTGGCGATGCAGAGGCTCTCCAGCCCCTGGCGGACGCGCAGCTGCACCGTCTCGTCACAATGGGGGCCGATGGCATCCAGCACCGGCTGGGCGAGGCGCACGATGTCGAGCTGTGCAGCCGCCTGCAAGGAAAGGCGCAGCGCGGCAGGGCCGAGCCAGTAGTCGGTCTCGGGCAGGCGCTGGCGGACGAAGCCGGCGGCCTCCAGCGTTTGCAACAGGCGGAAGGTGCGGGCCTTGGAATTACCGGAGAGCCGGCCGAGCTCGGAAAGGCCGAGCCCGGGATTGTCGCCCACGAGGCTCAACAGGTGCAGGGCGCGATCGGCAGCGGCGACGAGGTAGCTTGGGCCATCCTCGTCGGCAGGGGCGGTCTTGGTCATGCCGGCCGGTTAGCAGAGGTGGCGGCGGGGAGGAGATGAAATTCTCATTCCGCCAGCGCTGCCACGGCCTCGCGCAGCGCGAGCGCCATCCGGTTGCGCGCCCGCGTGGCGGAGACGAGCAGGAACGGCACCTCCGCCGCTTCATCCCTGGCGATCGCCTGGGCCAGGCGTCGCAGCGGCTGCAGGCTCGGCCAGGCCGGTTGCTCCAGCGCCGGGTCGGGGCGGAAGCGGTCGCCCGTCGTGTAGTCCATCGGGACCAGGGCCCGGCTCGCCCGCATCAGCGCCGCGTTGAGCGCAGCGAGCGTCGCCTCGTCCGCTTCCTGGGCGCGGGCGCGCAGCATCCGGGCGGCCTCGCCCAGTTGCGCCACGCGGCCGGTCAGCAGCGACAGATCGAGCACATTGCCCAGCGTCGCGGCCATGCCTTCGAGCTCCGCGCCCAGCGCCTCGGCATGGGCGGTATGGTCAAAGGGCAGGAGCGCGTCAGTCAGCAGCCGCCAGACGACATGGACGAAGACGCGCGTGTCCCGCACCAGGGTCGCGGGGTCGATCTTGTCCAGCGTGTCCTCCGGCGTATGCCACCACCAGCCGAGCTTCATGTGGCCCTCGGCGCCGCCGGGCGGCGTCGGGTGATGGCTCAGGCTGTTGAAGATGCTGGGCAGGCCGAGGCCCCAGAAGCTCTCGTCGCCATTGCGGCCGTGGCGCGCGCGGACATAGCGCTGTCCGGCCTGCTCGGCGACCGCCTCGCTGGCAAGCGCCCACAGCTCCGCGGCAGCGCCGGAGCGGTCCACCAGCTCGGCGCCACGGCCGCCGGTGGAATCGGTATTCACATGGGCGACGCAGCGGCGGTCCAGCTCATCCCAGAAATTGTCGGCGTACCAGGTCGAGCCGGAGTAGCGGCCCTGGGAATGGCCGGACCAGAAGCAGAAGCGCAGGCCCCGCCTCCAGTGCGGGCGTTGGGCGGCGCAGAGGCGCGCCACCTCGAGCATGGTGGCATTGGCCGCGCCATTGTCCATCACGCCGAAATGCCAGGTGTCGTGATGGCCGGAGAACAGGACGAAGGGCGCTTCCGCTCCGTCGCCCGGCGCGGCCATCTCGGCGGTTAGGATGGGGGTCTGGCGCCAGCCGGTATCGACCTCGGCCCTGAGCAGCACGACCGGCGCCTCGCCCGCCGCGAGCCGGGCGCGGAGCGCGAGCCCCGCCTCCCGCCCCATGGTGAGGGAGACGCAGTGCGGCAGGTCGGCGCGGCTTGCCTCGTCGGGGCTGCCCCAGACGGGGGAGATGCACATCTCGTGCAGATGCGCATCCGGCGAGATGTGCAGCAACGCGCGCGCCCCCGCGGCATTGGCGCGCGCGGCGGTGGCCGGGGTCGCCATGCCCTCGATCAGCGCGATGCGGTCCCTGAGATCATGGGCGGCGAAATCGGCCGCGCTGCCCTTGCCGAGGTCGACCAGCGGCAGGCTCAGCCCCTCGGTGGCGGTGGGCCGCGAGAATGAATGGGTGATGCAGGGCTGTGGGACACCATCGACCCGCACCTCGGCCCTTCCAGGCAGGCTGATATAGGCCGGGTGCATCAGGATGGCGGTGCGATAGCCCAGGACCGCGAGCCGGGCCTCCAGCCCCTTCAGGCTCTCAAGCTCCTCCGCTGTACCGGCGTATTTCCGGTAGCGGGCCAGATGGCGCAGCGTCTCGAACATGACCTCGGCCGAGACCTCGGCGGCGAGCGTGGCGGGGGAGGGGCAGGGCATGGTTGCGGGGGCCTTCAGGGCTGCGGAGCGGGGCGGATGTCGGTGGCCAGGGTGTACTGGTCGCCACGGGCCGTGATGGTCAGCCCTTGCCGCAAACCCCAGCCCGCCTTCAGGTGGAAGATCGGCAGGAGAGGCGGAGCCTCTTGGAAGGCGAGGCGCGTCGCGGCCTGGAGCTTCCGCGTCCGCTCGCCTGGGTCGATGGCCGTGGCGGCTTCGTCGATTAAGGCGTCCAGCGCCGGATTGCTGTAGCGCCCGAGATTGGAGGTACCGCGGCCGCGCGCCTTGTCATGGCTCTGCAGCAGGGAGGTGAAGGCATTGTCCGGCAGGCCCGCGGCGCTGCCGAAGATGCTCATGGAGGCGCTGAATTCCGGCTCACCATTGGCGCCTGCCTGCGCCCGGCGGAAGAAGACCGAGGAAGGCAGGGCCTCGATCGTGGTGCGCACGCCGATGGCGGTCAGCATCTGGCCAATGGCCTGGCAGCTCTTAGCGTCGCCGGCGAAGCGATCGTTCAGACAATGCAGCGTCAGGCCGAAGCCTCGGGGATAGCCGGCCTCCGCCAGCAGCGCCCGGGCGCGCGCGGGGTCGTAGGAGGCGATGCGGAGCTCGGGGTCGTGGCCGATGAAGCCTGGCGGAGCGAACTGGCTGGCCGGCGTGGCGCCGCCCTCCATCGCCCGCTCGGCCAGGCCCTGGCGATTGATGGCGAGATTCAGCGCCTGGCGCACCGCAGGCTTGGCGAGCGGATTCTCGGCCAGCGGCCTGCCTTCGGTGTCGGTGACGTAGAGGCTCTGCGGCCGCTGGTCGAGCGTGAGGTTCAGCGTGAAGAGCGAGGTGGCCGTGACAAGCTGCGTCCGCCCGCCGGTGCGAACCCGCTCGTAGAGCCCGGCGGGCACGGCATCCACCACGTCCACATCGCCCGAGAGCAGGGCGGCGACCCGCGCGCTGTCATTGGGGATGAAGCGGAAGGTCACGCGCGACCAGGGTTCGGGCCCGGCGCGATAATCGGGATTGCGTTCCAGCGTCACCTGCTGGCCGGGCAGCCACTGGCCCCAGCGATAGGGGCCGGTGCCGATGGCCGCACGGCCGCCGTTGAAGTCCTCCGCTGTCGCGCCCTGTGCCGCGCGGGCGGAGACGATGCCGAAGGTGGAGAGATTATTGGGCAGCAGGGCGCTGGGGCCGCGGGTGGTGATCACCACGCGGTGCGGCCCCTCGGCCTCGACGGTGTCGATGTCGCGCAGATAGGCGCGATAGGTCCGCACGCCCTCGATCGTCATGGCGCGGCGGATCGAGAAGACCACGTCCTCGGAGGTGAGCGGGGTGCCGTCGCTGAAGCGCGCATCCTCGCGCAGCAGGAACTCCCACTTCGTCGGCCCGATCGGCTTCCAGGCGCGGGCAAGCCCGGGCGTGGGCCGCAACTGCGCATCCTGCACCACAAGCGGCTCCCAGACATGGAGCTGCACGTTGCGGCTGGGGGTGAAGAGCAGATGCGGGTCGGCGCTGTCGATCGCCGCCTTGATCCCGATGGTCAGCTCCTGGGCGGCGAGCGGGGCGCCGGGCAGCAGGAGGGGCGCGGCGAGCAGCATGGCGGCGATGCACGGCACGGGTCCTGGAGGCATGACGGCCAGTCTCCAACGAAAGGGCAGTCGCCGCTGGCCTCGTTTTCGAACCGGCGGTTCATTTTTTCTCGTAGCAGCTTGCCGCGCCTGGGACAATGCGCCGGGATGGTTGGAGAGGACGGCTGCTGGGCCATTCGGACGGCCTTCTGGCGCAGCCCATCGGCGGCGGTGCCTGCACAGGCTTGGGCGCCGGCGTCGTTACCAGCGGCAATGTCAGCAACGCTGCGGGCGGCACGATCAACACGGGCCCGCTGGTGCGCCTCAATGCTTGGCGAAGTTGTTGCTCGTGATGGAGGCGAGGACATGCACCTTAGAGGCCTCGAAATCAGGGAAAGCCCTGATGGCGGCGTCCTTGATGGTCCGGTCCATCCTCTCTGCCTGGCCGTTCGTCCAAGCCGCCGTCGATGACGGCCGGCGCTGCGCATGTTGCGCGAGCGGGAGGCGGCGCTCACCAGAGAGCAGCCGCCTCCGCCGGCCCGTTGCTTCAGCCGGCGCTGGCGCCGGAGGCGTGCACCAGCGGCACCCAGGTGTCGATCTCGTCCTTGACGTATTGGGCGAAGCGTGCGGGCGTCCAGCCGCGCATGGTCGGCGTGCCCAGCGCCTTCATCTTGGCGTCGATCTCAGGATCCGCCAGGGTTGCCTCGATCGCCGCCGCCATCTTCGCGGTGATCTCGGGCGGCAGGCTCGCCGGGCCAAAGATGCCATACCAGGAATAAGACTTGTAGTCGGCGATGCCGAGCTCGCTCTGCGCCGGAACGTCGGGCAGCAGCGGCGAGCGCTCCGTGCCGTTGACGAACAGCACCTTCACTGTGCCGGCCTCATGGAGGGGCTTCAGCAGGGAGGGGATGTCGTGCGTGAACTGCGTCTCGCCGGCGACCAGCGCGTTGAAGCTCTGCCCGGCGCCGCGATAGGGAATGTGCTCCGCCTGGGCACCGATCTGGCGCAGGAAGTTGGCGCTCGCGATGTGGCCGGTCGAGCCCGAGCCGCTGCTGCCGTAGGAATAGCCGTTCGGCTTGGCCCGCAGCGCCGCGACGAACTGCTCGTAGGTCTTCACGTCCCAACCGCGTTGGGTGATGGCCAGGCTGATCGGGATAAAGACCGTGGGGGCGATGGCCGTCAGGTCCTTCACCGGGTCGTAGGGCAGGTTCGGGTAGAGGCCCTTGGCAATGCCGGTGGAGGAAAGGGTGGCCAGCACGAAGGTGTAGCCGTCCGGCGCCGATTTGGCGACGTAGTCCGTGCCCACGGTGCTGCCGGCGCCCGGCCTGTTCTCGATGACGACCGGCTGGCCCAGGACCTCGCCGAGCTTGGGGCCGAGCAGGCGCATAGTGACGTCGGTGCCGCCGCCGGTGGCGAAGGGCACGACCACCCGCACTGGGCGGTCGGGCCACTTCGTCTGCGCCCAGGCGCCGCGCGGCAGGATCAGGCCGGGCGTGGCCAACGCCAGCCCGCCGGCGGCGAGGCCGAGGACGCGGCGCCGGCCCGCCAGGGCCGGAGGGGTCTTGTTCATGGATTCAGTCTCCCGGACTCGTGGTTCATCCTTCCCGTACGCCCGGGGTCAGGAGGAGCCGCCATTCACCGGCAGCACCTGCCCCGTCACGTAGTCGGCGAGGTCGGAGGCAAAGAACATTACCGCCTTGGCGATGTCGTCGGCGGCGCCCAGGCGGCGGAGCGCGATGCCTTCCAGCACCCGCCGCTGGCCTTCCGGGCCATAGCCTTCCCACTGGGCGATCGGCCCCGGCGAGACCGGGAAGAGCCCCGGCGCGACGGCATTGACGGTGACGCCATGCGGGCCGAATTCCTGCGCGAGCTGGCGCGTCAGCCCGATCACCGCATGCTTGGCGCTGGTATAGGCCTGGATGCCGGTGCGCGAGGGCTTCAGCCCGGCGCCCGAGCTGATGTTGATGATCCGCCCGCGCCCGGCGCGCTTCATGCCTGTCGCTGCGGCGCGGGTGACGGCGAAGGTGGCATCGAGGTTGACGCGCAGGATGGCGTCCCAGTCCTCGAAGGCGGTTTCCTCGATCGGGCGGTACTGCCGGCCGAGCACGCCGCCGGCATTGTTCACCAGCACGCCGACCGGCCCGCCGGTCTCCCGCTCGATGGCCTCGACCCAGGCGGCGACGGCCGCGCGGTCGGTCAGGTCCATCACATGCTGCGCGATGCCCGGAAGGCTTGCGGTCTCCGCCAGGCCGGCCGCATCGCGGTCGGTGGCGAAGACGCGGGCGCCATGCCGCGCGAAGCGCTGGGCGATGGCGCGGCCGAAGCCGGTGGCGGCGCCGGTGACGGCGACGGTGGTGCCGGTGAAATCGAGACTCACGGGATCATGCCCTTTCCATGGCGTTGCGGCGGCCGCGTCGGACCATGTCGGCCCCCCTGGCGCGCTCGGCCAGGACCAGCAGGGCCAGTTCCGCCGAGGCCTCGATATGGCGGATGCAGGCGGCCTCCGCGGCGGCGGCGTCGCGCGCGGTGACGGCCTCTGCGATGGCACGCAGCTCCGCCACGCTGCGCTCGGCGCGGCCGGGCCAGCGGGTGGAGCTGAAGCGGAAGAAGGCCAGCCGGTTCTGGACGCCAAGCATGGCCTGGCGCAGCGCCTCGTTGCGGGCGCCGGCATTCAGCGCCGCATAGAAGGCGGCATTCGCCTCCAGGATGCCGAGCATGCTGCCGGCCTGCCGCGCACGCTCCATCTGGTCCACCGCCGCATGCAGCGCCGCCGCATGGCTTTCGTCGCCACGCAGCACGCAGAGCCGGCCGGCCTGCCCCTCCAGCATGGCGCGCAGTTCGTAGAGGTCGCGCGCCTCGCCCTCGGAGAGTACGGCGACGACCGGACCGCGATGCGGCACGGTGCTGATCAGCCCTTCGGATTCAAGCTGGCGCACCGCCTCGCGCACGGTGGTGCGGCCAACCCCCGCCAGCTCGCAGAGGCTGCGCTCGGTCAGCCGCTGCCCTGGCTTGAGCTCGCCGGTGAGGATGGCGTTGCGCAGGATTTCCTCGGCCATCCGGCGCGCGGTCGGTGGTATCGGCGCGGCGTCGTTCATCAGCTTGGACTTGGCAGGGATCGTCTCACTTCGTCAACAGGATTGACAGACAATTTATGCTCGTCAAGTCTGCCAATCCTGAGCCCGATCCGCGGGCATAAAAAGGAGCAGGCCATGGCCGAACCGGTGGTGATCTGGGGCGCGGGGGCGATCGGTGGCACGATCGGCGCCTATCTGGCGCGCGCGGGGCATGAGGTCCTGTTCGTGGACGTCGTCCCGGAGCATGTGGAGGCCATCAAGGCCGGCCGCCTGACGATCGAAGGGCCGGTGGACAGCTTCACCACTGGCGGCTCCGCGGTCACGCCGGACCGTATGACGGGCAAGCACCGGCGCATCCTGCTGGCGGTCAAGGCGCACCACACCGAGGCGGCGACGCGCGCGCTGGCCCCCTTCCTGGCCGAGGACGGCATGGTCGTCTCCTGCCAGAACGGGCTGAACGAGCTGGTCATCGCGGAGATCGTTGGCAGGCCGCGCACCATCGGCGCCTTCGTCAATTTCGGCGCCGACTACCTGGAGCCCGGCCGCATCCTGTTCGGCAACCGCAGCGCCGTGGTGGTGGGCGAGCTGGATGGCGCCCGCACCCCGCGCATCGTCGCCCTCCACGAGCAGCTCAAGGTCTTCGAGCCGGAGGCCGTGCTGACCGACAACATCTTCGGCTATCTCTGGGGCAAGGCGGGCTATGGCGCCATCCTCAAGGCCTCGGCGCTGGACAACGACTCCATCGCCGACTTCATCGCCAACCCGGCGCGGCACGGGCTGATCGTCGCGCTGGTGCGGGAGATCCTGGCGGTGGCGGCGGCCGAGAAGGTGCAGGTGCTCGGCTTCAGCGGCTTCGACCCGGAGGGCTTCGCGCGCGGTGACGAGGCCGCCATCGCCGCCTCGATGCGGCGGATGGAGGCGTTCAACCGTGCCTCCGCCAAGTCGCACAGCGGCATCTGGCGGGATCTCGCGGTGCGCAAGCGGCAGACGGATGTGGCGGCGCAACTCGCTCCGGTGCGCGCCGCGGCTCGCCGCCATGGCCTTCGCACGCCGATCGCCGACCGGCTGGTGGAGCTGATCGGCGAGGTCGAGGCCGGCACCCGCGCCATCGGGCCCGAGAGCGCCGAGGCTCTGTGCGCCGTGGCGCGGGAGGCCGCATGATGCCCGGCGCCATCACGCCCGCCGATGCGCGCGCCTTCGCCGCGGGTGTCGATGCTGGCGTGATGATAGAGACGCTGCGCGGCTTCGCGCACTGGCGCAAGCTGACCGGCACGCCGGAGGAGCTGGAGAGCCTCCGCTACCTGCAAGGCAAGCTCGACTCCTACGGCTACCGCACGGAACTGCTGCGGCACGAGGCCTATGTCAGCCTGCCTGGCCCGGCGCGGGTGGAGGTGGATGGGGTGCCACTCACGGCCATCACGCATTCCATGTCGCAGCCCTCGCCGGCGGGTGGGCTGCGTGGTCGCCTGATCGATCTGGGAGAGGGGACGGAGGCGGATTTCGCCGGCCGCGACCTCGCCGGCGCCCTCCTCATGGTGGACGGCATCGCCAGCCCGGCGGCGGCGCACCGGGCCAGCCGGGCTGGCGCGGCGGGCACGCTGCATGTCAGCCCGCATGAGCACGTCCACGAGATGTGCATCTCTCCCGTCTGGGGCAGCCCCTCGGCGGAGACCGTGGCGGCCATGCCGCACACCGTTGCCGTGACGGTCTCCCAGACGGATGGCGCCGCGCTGCGCGCCCGGCTGGCCCGTGGCGAGGCGCCGGAGGTGGTGCTGCATGCCGAGGTGGACACGGGCTGGCGCCCCATCCCGCTGCTGGTGGCGGAACTGGAGGCGCCCGACCCCACAGCGCCCTTCATCCTGTTCTCCGGCCATCACGACACTTGGTACGAGGGCGTGATGGACAATGGCGCGGCCAACGCCACCATGCTGGAGGTGGCGCGGCTGGCCGCGCCGCATCGCGCCGCCTGGAAGCGCGGCCTGCGCTTCTGCTTCTGGTCCGGCCACTCGCAGGGCCGCTATGCCGGCTCGACCTGGTATGCCGACACGCACTGGGCGGAGCTGGAGGCGCGCTGCGCCGTGCATGTGAATGTCGACTCCACCGGCGGCATCGGCGCCACAGTGCTGGACGAGGCGCCGAGCGACGGCGCGCTCGCCGGCTTCGCCGCCGCCGTGTTGCGGGACGAGCTGGGCCTGCCGCATCAGGGCAAGCGCAATGGCCGCAATGGGGACCAGTCCTTCTGGGGCATCGGCATCCCGAGCCTGTTCAGCACGCTCAGCCACCAACCGCCCGCGCCGGTGAAGATGCGCAACCCGCTGGGCTGGTGGTGGCACACGCCGCAGGACCTGCTGGACAAGATCGACCCGGACTTCCTGGCGCGCGACACCCGCGTCTATGCCCATGCCGTCTGGCGCCTGCTGACTGATCCGGTGCTGCCGCTCGACCATGCCGCAAAGGCCGCGACGCTGCTGCGGGAGCTGGAACGCTGCGAAACGGTGGCCGTGCCGCTGCGGGATCTCCGCGCACAAGTCGCGGCGCTGCGGGATCGGCTGGCGGGCGCCCGGCTGCCCGATGCCGCTGCGCTGCGCATCAGCCGCGCACTGGTGCCGCTCGACTACACCAGCGGCGACCGCTTCGCGCATGACCCGGCCCTGCCGCAACCGGCCTGGCCGGCGCTGGAGCCGCTGCGCGCCCTGGCGCGCGCTGAGGAAGGCAGCGAGGCCGCGCGCCTGCTGACTGTCTCGGCCCGGCGGGCGCGGAATCGCGTCGCGCATGCGGTGGGGCAGGCGCTGGCGGTGCTCTGAGCCCCGCCGTGGCCGACGGCCGCCCCTGACAGTTGCGGAGGCCCCGCCCATGGCCTTCGCGTGGCGCCGCGAGGGCAGGTCGCGGCAGCGTTGACGCTCGGATAGCCTGACGGGCCGGTTGCCGGGCTTGGACAGGTGGCGAGGTGGCCATCCCCCGGAGTGATGGTGTCGAGACGGGGGCGGGCGCGGGGCCGCCCCAGGCATCATTGAGGGACAACCATATTGATGCCTCGCTGGAGCTCAGCGGCTTGTGCGTGACGGGCGGGCATCTGCACAGCCTGCGTCGTACCCGGCTGCGGCGGGGGCGTTAGCGCCTTCAAGCCAAGGCCAATATAAGCCGAAATTCGTTGCAATTCAGCGATGAAAAGCTGAGACTGCTCTGACTGGCCGCACCGGCGGTGCGGTGCCTCGCTTAGCTAAACCCGTTGACGTTGTTGCACGACGGCAACCAGGAGAAGGCGCGGTGAGCAACGACACACGGTGGGCGCTGGGCTTGTGCATGGCGTTGTTCGGCTTGGCGGGACTGTTCATCGCCAGCCGTGCGGCCGATGCCACCTTCTACTGGACGGGACTGGTCCTCAGCCTGGTCAGTACACTCACAATCTTTAACATGATCCGCATCGCCTTCGACGAAGCTGAAGGCAGGCCGACGCAGCGCGACCAGGCGGTGCCCTATGCCCTGGTAGGCGTAGCCGCTGCCTCGATCCTGTTCCATGCCCTGAGCCCGTGGTGGTGGGCGCCGATCGCCTCCAACTGGCACTACATCGACGACACGATCAGCCTCACCTTCTGGATCACCGGCCTCGTCTTCGCGGCCGTTCTCGCCTTCGTGGCCTATTGCGTGTTCCGCTTCCGCCATCGGGAGGGGGGCCGGGCCGAATACGAGCCGGAAAGCACGCGCCTCGAACTGATCCTCGCTGTCGGGACCGCCGTGGGAGTGGCCGCGATGCTGGCGCCCGGTCTGGTGGTCTGGAGCCGGTTCATCACGGCGCCGACGGAAGCAGCCGAGATCGAGGCGGTCGGCCAGCAATGGTCCTGGAACTTCCGCCTGGCCGGGCAGGACGGCCGGCTTGGCACCACCGATATCCGCGATGTCCGGCCGGTCGGCAATCCGCTGGGCGTGAGCCCGGACGATCCCCACGGGCAGGACGACATCGTGGTGGAGGCGGCCGATCTGCACCTGCCCGTCGGCAAGCCGGTCAAGCTGCAGTTGCGCGCGATCGATGTGCTGCACAGTTTCTACGTGCCGGAGTTCCGCGCGAAGATGGATCTGGTTCCGGGGATGGTGACGCAGCTCTGGTTCACCCCGACCCGGACCGGCCGGTTCCAGATCCTCTGCGCCGAACTCTGCGGTTTCGGGCATCCGAACATGCGCGGCTGGGTCGTCGTCGATGACGAGCGCGACTACCGGGCATGGCTTGAGGCGCAGCAGACATTCGCGCAGCGCGCCGCCCCGGCCCTCGCCTCGAGCACGCGCGACGCAACTGGCGGACAGGGCCGCCAGGATGGAGGCCCCGCTCACCCTGCGCACTGACTTCGCAGCCTGGGAGCGGAAGCACCGCGAGGCTGAGGCAAGGAGGAAACCGATGGGCGAAGCAACGCTAGAACCGCTCGAAGGCGTAGGCCCCCTGGAGGTCCCGGAGGCCGAACTCTACCACGCCACGAGCTGGTGGACGAAATACGTCTTCTCCCAGGATGCCAAGATCATCGCCCTGCAATACTCGGCCACCGCCCTGGCGGCCGGTTTCGTGGCCCTCGTGCTGTCCTGGCTCATGCGCCTTCAGCTCGGCTTCCCCGACAGCCTCTCCATCATCGACCAGAACCAATACTATCAGGTCATCACCATGCACGGCATGATCATGGTGGTCTACCTGCTCACGGCCCTGTTGCTGGGAGGTTTCGGCAACTACCTCATCCCGCTGATGGTGGGGGCGCGGGACATGGTCTTCCCGTACCTGAACATGCTCAGCTACTGGACCTACCTGCTGGCGGTGCTCGTGCTGATGGCGAGCTTCTTCGTGCCTGGCGGCCCCACCGGAGCCGGATGGACGCTCTACCCGCCACAGGCCATCCTGTCCGGCACGCCGGGGCATGATTACGGCATCGTCCTGATGCTCGTCTCGCTCATCATCTTCATCATCGGTTTCACCATGGGTGGGCTGAACTACGTCGTCACCGTGCTGCAGGGACGCGCGCGGGGGATGACGATGATGCGCCTGCCGCTCACGGTCTGGGGCATCTTCACCGCCAGCGTCATGGCGCTGCTCGCCTTTCCCGCCCTGTTCGTCGGCGCCGTGATGCTGCTGTTCGACCGCCTGCTCGGAACCAGCTTCTTCATGCCGGCCATGGTCGAGATGGGCCAGCAGCGGGACTACAACGGCGGCAGCCCGATCCTATTCCAGCACATGTTCTGGTTCTTCGGGCATCCGGAAGTCTACATCGTGGCCCTGCCGGCCTTCGGCATCGTTTCCGACCTGATCGCCACGCATGCCCGGCGGAACATCTTCGGCTATCGCATGATGGTCTGGGCGATCGTGATCATCGGCTTCCTGAGCTTCGGTGTCTGGGCACACCACATGTATGTCAGCGGGATGCACCCGTATTTCGGGTTCTTCTTCGCCACGACGACGCTGATCATCGCCGTGCCCACCGCGATCAAGGTCTATAACTGGGTGCTCACGCTCTGGCGCGGGGACATCCATCTCACGGTGCCGATGCTCTTCGCCCTCGGCTTCATCGTCACTTTCGTCAATGGCGGACTGACCGGGCTGTTCCTGGGCAATGCCGTCGTGGACGTGCCGCTGTCCGACACGATGTTCGTCGTCGCCCATTTCCACATGGTGATGGGCGTAGCGCCGATCCTCGTCATCTTCGGGGCGATCTACCACTGGTATCCCAAGGTCACCGGCCGGATGCTGAATGAGGCACTGGGCAAGTTCCATTTCTGGGTCACCTTCATCGGCTCCTATGTGATCTTCTTCCCCTTGCATTATCTTGGCCTGATGGGTGTCCCGCGGCGGTACTATACGATGGGCGAGATGGACGCGATCCCGCTCTCCACGGGGGAGCTCAACCAGCTGGTCAGCGTGGCTGCCTTCATCGTGGGCTTCGCCCAGCTGGTCTTCGTCTTCAACATGATCTGGAGCCTGCGCAACGGCACGCCCGCCGGCGACAATCCCTGGCGCGCCACGACGCTGGAATGGCAGACCCCCGAGACGCCGCCGGGGCACGGCAACTGGGGCAAGGAACTGCCGGTGGTCTATCGATGGGCTTATGACTACAGCGTGCCCGGCGCCCCGCAGGATTTCCTGCCGCAGAACCAACCGCCCCTCGCCAGGGCCGCTCGGAGTGCCGAGCCATGACGATCATCCTGCTGCTTGTGGCCACGCTCGCGGCGATCGCGCTCTGGTGGCTGTCGCAGCAGCGACTGGCCGAGAAGCCGTGGCTGGAGAGCGGGCCTGGTGACTCCTTCCACAACACCGCCAGCGGGCGCATGCCGGCGGCGAAGGTGGGCCTCGGCGTCTTCCTCGCTGTCGTCGGCGCGCTCTTCGCGCTTTTCGCCAGCGCCTACACCATGCGCATGCATATGGCGAGCGACTGGCGATCCCTGTCCCTTCCGTGGCTGTTATGGCCCAATACCGGCGTGCTGCTCCTGAGCAGCGCTGCCATGGCCTGGGCCCAAGCCGCTGCCCGGCAGGGACGGACCGGGAGCCTGCGCACCGGCCTGCTCATCGGCGGCGCCAGCGCGGTGCTGTTCCTTGTGGGGCAGGTGATCGTCTGCCGGCAGCTGGCCGCGGCCGGTTTTTACGCGGCCGCCAATCCGGCGAACGCCTTCTTCTACCTGCTCACCGCGCTGCACGGCCTGCACCTGCTGGGAGGGCTCGTGGCTCTGGGCAGGACAAGTGCCAAGGTGTGGCGTGGCGTGCCCATCAGCCAGATGACCCTGAGCGTCGATCTCTGCGCCTCGTACTGGCATTTCCTGCTTCTGGTCTGGCTGGCGGTTTTCGCGCTGCTGCTACACGGCTGAGATCTCGTCTGCGGGAAGAAAAGGTTGCAGGCCCATGGAACAGACCGTGGTGAGAGAGAAGGGACAGGCTCCGGTTCAGGCGCGGCCCGGTGGCTGGCGAGGCTTCGTCGCCGACTGGTCCTCCGACCAGCGCACCTTCAAGGAGGTGCCCTGGGGGAAGGCCATGATGTGGATCTTCCTGCTGAGCGACACCTTCGTCTTCAGCTGCTTCCTGATCTCCTACATGACGGTGCGGATGTCCACCGTCGTGCCCTGGCCCAATCCCAGCGAGGTCTTCGCACTGACGATCGGCGGCACGTCGGTGCCGCTCATCCTGATCGCCATCATGACCTTCGTCCTGATCAGCAGCAGCGGGACCATGGCCATGGCCGTCAACTTCGCCTATCGCCGGGACCGCCTGCGCAGCGCCCGCCTGATGCTGGCCACGGCGGCCCTCGGCGCCACCTTCGTCGGCATGCAGGCCCTCGAATGGTCCAAGCTGATCCATGAAGGGGTGCGGCCCTGGGGAAATCCATGGGGAGCGCCGCAGTTCGGCTCCACCTTCTTCATGATCACGGGCTTCCACGGCACCCATGTCACCTTCGGCGTCATCTTCCTGCTCATCACCGCCCGGAAGGTGCTGCGCGGCGATTACGATCATGGCGCGCGCGGCTTCTTCACCAGCCGCCGGGGGAATTATGAGTCGGTCGAGATCATGGGGCTCTACTGGCACTTCGTCGATCTGGTGTGGGTGTTCATCTTCGCCTTCTTCTATCTTTGGTGAGAAAGACGATGGCACAGACGCATGCATCCGAAGGGCAGGGTCATTCGATCAGGCTCTATCTCGTCACATGGGCATGGCTCTTCATCCTCAGCGCCTGCTCCTATCTCGTCGACTACCTTCATCTCCAGGGCAACCTGCGATGGTCCCTGATCCTGCTGTTCATGATCCTGAAGGCAGGGCTGATCGTCGCCATCTTCATGCACATGGCATGGGAGCATCTCGCCCTGGTCTACGCCATCCTGGTTCCACCGCTCGTGGTCTTCGTCTTTGTCGGCATCATGGTCTACGAGTCCGACTACACGCTCATCACGCGCCAGATCGCCTTTGCCGTGGGTCAATGACCGGCCGGCGGCACTATGCCACGCTGGACAGGGTCCGGCGCACGGCGCGCCGCCAGCCCTGATAAGCCGCTTCGCGGAGCTCGGCAGATAGGGCGGGAAGGAAGCGCCGCTGCAACTGCCAGTGCTGCGCGAAACCCTCCGGCTCCGGGCAGAGCCCCGCCTGCAGTCCGGCGAGATAGGCGGCGCCGAGCGCCGTGGTTTCCTGCAACACCGGCCGGTCCACCGGCGCTCCCAGGATGTCGGCCAGGAACTGCATGGTCCAGTCCGACGCCACCATGCCTCCGTCAACCCGCAGAACCGCCTCGCCGGCCTCCGCCACCCCCACCATGTCGGACTGCATGGCCGTGATCAGGTCGCGCGTCTGGTAGCCGACGCTTTCGAGCGCGGCGCGCGCGAAGTCGGCCGGGCCGGAGGCGCGGGTCAGGCCATAGATGGCGCCGCGCGCCTCCGAATCCCAATGCGGCACGCCGAGCCCGACGAAGGCCGGCACCAGGTAAAGCCGGGCCGCCGGGTCGGATCGCGCGGCCAGCACCCCGCTCTCGGCGGCGTCGCGGATCAGGCGCAGTCCGTCGCGCAGCCATTGCACTGCGGCGCCGGCGACGAAAATGGCGCCCTCCAGCGCATAAGTCCGGCGGCCGCCGAGCTGGTAGGCGATGGTGGTCAGCAACCGGTGCCGTGAAGCCACCGGTTGATCCCCGGTGTTCACCAGGGCGAAGCAGCCGGTGCCGTAGGTGGCCTTCACCATGCCCGGGCGGATGCAGGCCTGGCCCAGCGTCGCAGCCTGCTGGTCGCCGGCGATGCCCAGAACCGGGGTTGCCCCCCCCAGCACTCCTGTGGAGCCGAATTCGGCGGCACAGTCGCGTACCTCCGGCAGCATGGATATCGGCACGCGGAACAGTTCGCAGAGCCCGGCATCCCACTGGCCCCGGCGGATGTCGAACAGCAGGGTGCGGGCCGCATTGGTGGCGTCGGTGGCATGCACCCGGCCCTCGGTCAGGCGCCAGAGCAGAAAGCTGTCCACGGTGCCGAAGGCCAGCTCGCCGCGCGCCGCCGCCTCGCGCGCGCCGGGCACCGCATCCAGGATCCAGGCGATCTTGGTGGCGGAGAAATAGGGGTCGATCAGCAGGCCCGTCGCCTCGGCCACCCGGGCGGCATGACCCGCCTCGCGCAGCGCCGCGCAGGTTTCGGCGGTGCGGCGGTCCTGCCAGACGATGGCGCGGTGAATCGGCCGCCCGCTGCGACGGTCCCAGACCAGCGCCGTCTCCCGCTGGTTGGCAATGCCGATGCCGGCGATCTCCGCCGGCCGCAGCCCGGCCTTGGCGACCGCCTCCCGCATGACCGCAAGCGAGCTTTCCCACAGGTCCTCCGGCTCATGCTCCACCCAGCCGGAGGCAGGGAAGTGCTGCGTGAACTCGCGCTGCGCCATGGCGACCGGCACCAGCTCCGGCGTGCGGTAGAGGATGGCGCGGGTGGAGGTGGTGCCCTGGTCGAGGGCGAGCACATGGCCGATGGCAGGCATGAGGCAATCCCTGGCGAGAGAAGCGGCGGGGGCGGCCGGCACCGCCCCCGACCCGGTCAGTGGTTCAGGCACGCTTCGGCGGGGTGGCCGGCCAGGAGCGGATCAGCTTGTCATAGTCCACCGTCTCGCCCTGCGGCTTCTCGTTCGCCAGTTTGCGCTGCGGCGCGATGTTGCCATCCTTCTCCGCCTGCTCGTACCAGTGCTCGGCGGTGGTCTTCGGGTTGAGCTTCGGGCCGCACTCGCCCTGCACCTTCGAGCGCTCCAGCCGCTCCATGACGCTGTCCTGCGCCGCGGCCAGCGCGTCCATCGCTGCCTGCGGCGTCTTGGCGCCGGAGGAGGCATCACCGATGTTCTGCCACCAGAGCTGCGCCAGGCGCGGATAGTCGGGGATGTTCACGCCCGTCGGCGTCCACTGCACGCGCGCCGGGGAGCGGTAGAACTCGACCAGCCCGCCCAGCAGCGGCGCCCGCTCGCTGAAGGAGTTGTGCCAGATGTCGCTCTCCCGGATGAAGGTGAGGCCGACATGGCTCTTCTTCAGGCTGGTGGACTTGGAGACGCAGAACTGCGCGTAGAGCCAGGCGGCGCGGCGGCGGTCCACCGGGGTGGACTTCAGCAGCGTCCAGGAGCCGGCATCCTGGTAGCCGAGCTTCATGCCCTCCTTCCAGTAGGAGCCGTGCGGCGAGGGCGCCATGCGCCATCTCGGCGTGTTGTCGGCATTCACCACGGGCAGGCCGGGCTTCACCATGTCGGCGGTGAAGGCGGTGTACCAGAAGATCTGCTGCGCGATGTTGCCCTGCGCCGGCACCGGGCCGGATTCCGAGAAGGTCATGCCCGCGGCCTCAGGCGGCGCGTATTTCTTCAGCCACTCGACATATTTGCTCACGGCATAGACGGCGGCGGGGCCGTTGGTATCGCCGCCGCGCTCGATCGAGGAGCCGGTCGGGCTGCAGCCCTCCATGCGCACGCCCCACTCGTCCACCGGCTTGCCGTTGGGAATGCCGCGGTCGCCATTGCCGGCCATGGAGAGCCAGGCATCGGTGAAGCGCCAGCCGAGCGAGGGGTCCTTCTTGCCGTAGTCCATGTGGCCATAGACCTTGACGCCGTCGATCTCCTTCACGGTGTTGGTGAAGAATTCAGCAATGTCCTCGTAGGCCGACCAGTTCACCGGCACGCCCAGCTCGTAGCCGAACTGCTTCTTGAAGGCCTCCTTGATGGCCGGGCGGGTGAACCAGTCGTAGCGGAACCAGTAGAGGTTGGCGAATTGCTGGTCCGGCAACTGGTAGAGCTTGCCATCCGGCCCGGTGCCGAAACTGCGGCCGATGAAATCCTCGACGTCGAGGGTCGGCAAAGTCTGCTCGCGTCCCTCGCCCGCCATCCAGTCGGTCAGCGGTACGGCCTGCTGGTAGCGAAAATGCGTGCCGATCAGGTCGCTGTCGTTCACCCAGGCGTCGTAGAGGTTACGGCCCGACTGCATCTGGGTCTGGATCTTCTCGACCACGTCGCCCTCCTGCAGCAGGTCATGCCGCAGGTTGATGCCGGTGATCTCGGAGAAGGCTTTCGCCAGGGTGCGCGCCTCGTATTCATGGGTGGTGATGGTCTCGGAGACGACGTTGATCTCCTGGCCGCGATAGGGCGCCGCCGCCTTCGCGAACCATTCCATCTCCTGCATCTGCTGGTCGGGCGTCAGGGTGGAGGGCTGGAACTCCTGTTCCACCCAGCGCCGGGCCGCGTCCATGCCCTGCGCCAGGCTCTGGCGGGGCATGAGGATCGCGGGAGCGGCAAGGATCGCGGCGCCGCCGAAGAGGACGCCGCGCCGGCCAAAGCTGGCTTCATTCACGTTCATTTCCTCCGTCGTGCTTGGCGCCCGGGACCCCGGCGGGCGCGCCCGGTCAGGCCCAGCGGAACATCGCCGCGCCGTAAAGCAGCGAGAGCAGGCTGGCGCCCCAGAGCGGCGCCTCGCCCGCCAGTGCCAGCCAGCCCAGATGGATGAAGGCGGCACCGAGCAGCGTCAGGAAGAGCCGGTCGCCGCGCGTGGTGGGCAGGCGCAGGATGCCGATGCGCTCGGTCTCCGGCCAGCGGAGGGCGAGCAGCGTCATCACCAGCAGTACCGCCAGGAAGAGGCCGAAGAACAGGGCCGAGGGCCAGGTCCAGGCCATCCAGGAAAGGTCCATGGCGATGCCCCTCCCCTCACACGCGGCCGAGCGCGAAGCCGCGCGCGATGTGGTTGCGGACGAACCAGATCACCACGGCGCCGGGAATGATGGTCAGCACGCCGGCGGCCGCCAGCAGGCCCCAGTCCATGCCGGCGGCCGAGACGGTGCGCGTCATGGTGGCGACGATGGGCTTGGCGTCCACCGTGGTGAGGGTGCGGGCCAGCAGCAGCTCGACCCAGGAGAACATGAAGCAGAAGAAGCCCGCCACGCCGACGCCGCCCGCCACCAGCGGCAGGAAAAGGCGGATGAAGAAGGCGGGGAAGGACCAGCCGTCGACCGCCGCCGTCTCGTCGATCTCCCGGGGCACGCCGGACATGAAGCCCTCCAGGATCCAGACGGCGAGCGGCACGTTGAAGACGCAATGCGCCAGCGCCACGGCCCAGGGTGTGTCGAACAGGCCGACGGCGCTGTAGAGCTGGAAGAAGGGCAGCGCGAAGACCGCCGGCGGCGCCATGCGGTTGGAGAGCAGCCAGAAGAACAGGTGCTTGTCGCCGAGGAAGCGGTAGCGGCTGAAGGCATAGGCGGCCGGCAGCGCGACGGCGAGCGAGATCGCCGTGTTCAGCAGCACGTATTTCAGGCTGTTGATGTAGCCACCGTACCAGGAGGGATCGGTGAAGATGCGGCGGTAGTTCTCCAGCGTCGGCGCGCGCGGCCAGAGCGTCATGGCCGAGCTGATCTCCAGGTTGGTCTTGAAGCTCATGTTGACCAGCCAGTAGATCGGCACCAGCAGGAAGAGCAGGTAAAGGCCGAGCACGGCACGCGGCAGCACAGCCCGCAGCACGCCCTCCCGCGCCGGCGCGCGGAGGACGGGAAGCGCGGGCGCCGCGGCCATGCTGCGGGGGCGGGCCTCGCTCATGGCTGCTCCCTCGCCGCCTCGCTCTGGCCGCGCGTGGTGGTGGCGAAGAAGACCCAGCACACCGTCAACACGATCAGGTTGTAGACGATCGACATGGCCGCCGCCTTGCCGAGGTCGAACTGCCCCAGCGCGAGCTTCACCAGGTCGATGGACAGGAAGGTGGTGGCATTGCCCGGCCCGCCGCCGGTGACGACGAAGGGCTCGGTGTAGATCATGAAGCTGTCCATGAAGCGCAGCAGCACCGCGATGGTCAGCACGCGCTGCAGCTTGGGCAGCTGGATGGCGCGGAACACGGCCCAGGCCCCGGCGCCGTCCACCCGGGCCGCCTGATAGTAGGCGTCGGGGATGGCGCGCAGCCCGGCATAGCAGAGCAGCACCACCAGCGAGGTCCAGTGCCAGACATCCATCAGGACGAGGGTGATCCAGGCGTCCAGCGGGTCCCGCGTGTAGTTGTAGTCGAGCCCGAGCCCGTTCAGCGCGGCGCCGAGCAGGCCGATATCGCCGCGGCCAAAGACCTGCCAGATGGTGCCGACCACGTTCCAGGGGATCAGCAGCGGCAGGGCCAGCAGCACCAGCGAGGCGGCAACGCCCCAGCCGCGCCGCGGCAAGGTGAGCGCCACGCCGATGCCGAGCGGGATCTCGATCAGCAGGCAGAGCGCGCTGAACAGCAGCGTGCGCCACAATGCACCGCGGAAGCGGCCGCCAAGCTCGGTCGCGGGGTCGAGCAACTCGCGGAACCAGCCGAGGCCGTTCCAGAAGAACTGATTGTTCCCGAACGTGTCCTGCAGGGAGTAGTTGACCACCGTCATCATCGGGATCAGCGCCGAGAAGGCGACCAGGACCACCACCGGCAGGACCAGCAGCCAGGCGCGTTGCTCACGCGGCTTGCTCATGGCTCGGCCCTCCCTTCCGCCAGCCAGCCATCGGCATAGACGTGCAGCCGCGCCGCATCGAAGGCGAGGCGTGGCTCGGCCGGCACGGGCATGCCTTCCGGCAAGGTGGCCGCCAGGGCCATGCCGTCCAGTTCCAGGCGGGCGATGCGGCGGCGGCCCAGATCCTCGACCCGGCGCAGCCGCGCGGCCAGCCCGCCCTCGCGCACCACCGTGGCGAATTCCGGCCGGATGCCCAGCTCCACCTTTCCCCGCAACGGGGGATAGGCGCGCGGTAGGGCGAGGCGCTGCCCGCCCGGCAGCACCGCCTCCCGCCCTTCCACCGTGCAGGCGAGGAAGTTCATCCCGGGGCTGCCGATGAAATGGCCGACGAAGCTATGCGCCGGATGCTCGAACAGCGCCTCCGGCGTGCCGACCTGCACCACCTCGCCTTCCGACATGACCACGACGCGGTCGGCGAAGGTCAGCGCCTCCGTCTGGTCGTGGGTGACGTAGATCATGGTGGTCGGCACCTGCCGGTGCAGTTCCTTCAGCCGCGCGCGCAGCTCCCACTTCAGGTGCGGGTCGATGACGGTGAGCGGCTCGTCGAACAGGATGGCGGCGACGTCGTCGCGCACCAGACCGCGGCCGAGCGAGATCTTCTGCTTCTCGTCGGCGCCGAGATTGCGGGCGCGGCGGTCGAGCCGCGATGTCAGGCCGAGCAGCGCGGCGACATGCTCCACCCGCGCCCGCGCGGCGGCGGCGGGCACGCCACGGTTGCGCAGCGGAAAGGCCAGGTTCTCGCGCACGGTCATGGTGTCGTAGACCACGGGGAACTGAAAGACCTGCGCCACGTTGCGCCGCTCGGTGGGCAGGCTGGTGACGTCCTTGCCGTCGAACAGCACACGGCCCTCGCTCGGATACAGCAGGCCGGAGACGATGTTCAGCAGCGTGGTCTTGCCGCAGCCGGAAGGCCCGAGCAGCGCATAGGCGCCGGCATGCTCCCAGACCATGTCCATCGGCTTCAGCGCATGGGTGGCGGAACCGGGATAGGCATGCGCCAGGGCTTCGAAGGCGATGCGGGCCATCAGGCGGCCTCCGCCAGTTCGGCCATGGCCGCCAGCCGCCCCTCGGCGTCGAACAGCAGCACGCGCCGCGGATCGAAGTACACGGTCAGCGCCGCGCCCGGCTCCGGCCGCCGCACGCCCGGCGCCAGCACCACCCAGAACAGGCCGCCGACATCGAGATGGACATAGCTTTCCGAGCCCGTCACCTCCGCAAGGCGCGCCCGCGCCGGCAGCGCCACGGCCTCGGGCAGCGGGTCGAGGGAAAGTTCGTGCGCCCGGATGCCGAGGGTGAAGCGGCCGCCTTCCGGCAGGCCGGCCGGCGCCGGCAGGGCGATGCCTGGGCCGAGATGCAGGCGGCCACCAGAGAGTTCCACCGGCGCCTCGTTCAGTGGCGGGTCGGAGAAGACCCGCGCGGTTGCCAGATCGGCCGGGCGGCGGAACACCGTGCCTGCCGGGCCGAACTGCGTCATGCGTCCTTCCGACAGGGTGGCCACCTGCCCGCCCAGCATCAGCGCCTCGGACGGTTCCGTGGTGGCATAGACGAAGACGCTGCCGCTCTCGGCGAAGAGACGGGGCAGTTCCTCCCGCAGTTCCTCGCGCAGCTTGTAGTCCAGATTGGCCAGCGGCTCGTCCATCAGCACCAGCGCCGCGCGTTTCACCAGCGCGCGGGCGATGGCGGTGCGCTGCTGCTGGCCACCCGAAAGCTCCAGCGGGCGCCGTGCCAGGAAGGGCTCAAGCCGCAGCAGCCGCGCCGCCTCGCGCACGCGGCGCCCGATCTCCTCGCGCCCCAGGCGGGCCACCCGCAGCGGCGAGGCGATGTTCTCGAAGACGCTGAGCGTGGGGTAGTTGATGAACTGCTGGTAGACCATGGCGACGCTGCGGCGGCGCGGCGGCAGGCCGGTCACGTCGCGCCCCTCGGCCAAAATGTGCCCCTGGCTGGGCCGGTCCAGCCCGGCCATCAGCCGCAGCAGCGTGGTCTTGCCCGCGCCTGTCGGGCCGAGCAGCACATTGGGCAGGCCGGGCTCCAGGTCCAGCGTCACCGGATGCAGCAGCACCTGCCCCCCCGCCGAAAGCCCGAGATCGCGCAGCGCGAGGCTCATTCCGCCGCCCTCCCCGCCACGGACCGCGCCCGCGCCATCCAGTCGGCAAGCGCCGCCTGTCCGGCGGCATCGATCCGCAGGCCAAGCTTGGTGCGGCGCCAAAGAATATCCGCCGGCCCGCGCGCCCATTCCTCGCGCATCTGCCACTCCACCTCGCGGGCGCTCAGCCCGGCGCCGAATTGCAGGCCGAGATCGGCCTCGCGGCGCGCATCGCCCAGCATGGCGGCGGCGCGCGTGCCGTAGCGCCGCACCAGCCGGCGCGCCTGCGGAGGCGAGAGGAAGGGATAGTTTCCGCGCAGCGTGTCTGCCAGGGCGGCCGCGCCGTCCCAAGGGAAGTCGCCGCCGGGTAGCGCCGTGGTGGCGGTCCAGGGCGCGCCCATGCCGGGGAAGAAGGGCGCCAGCCGGGCCAGGGCGGCCTCGGCCAGCCGGCGATAGGTCGTGATCTTGCCGCCGAAGATCGACAAGAGCGGAGCCTCCCCCGTGTTTTGTTGGTCCAGTGCCAGGACATAGTCGCGGGTCGCCGCCTGGGCGTCGCTCGCGCCGTCATCATAGAGAGGACGGATGCCGGCGTAACTCCAAACCACATCCGAAACGGTTACGGGCTGGCGGAAATAGGCGCTGACGGCCTGGCAGAGATAGGCCGTCTCCGCCGGGGAGATGGCGGGCGCCGCCGGGTCGCCGGAGAAATCCTCGTCGGTGGTGCCGATGAGGGTGAAGTCCTCCTCATAGGGAATGGCGAAGCAGACGCGGCCATCGGCGTTCTGGAAGGTGTAGCAGCGGTCATGGCCGAAGAGTCGGCGGGTCACGATATGGCTGCCCTTGACCAGCCGCACCCGCGCCGGTGCCGGGACGCCGGCGACATCCGACGCCACGCGGGAAACCCAGGCCCCGGCGGCATTGACCAGGACACGCGCCCGGAGCTCACACGTCGCGCCGCTGGCCTCGTCGCGCAGCGTGGCCCGCCAGAGCCCCGCCTCCCGCCGGGCGGCCAGGCAGCGTGTGCGCGTCAGCACCGTGGCGCCGCGATCCGCGGCGTCGCGCGCGTTCAGCACGACGAGGCGCGCATCCTCCACCCAGCAATCGGAGTATTCGAAACCGCGGCGAAACTCCGGACGGAGCGGCGCGCCGGCCGGATCATGCCGCAGGTCGAGCGACCGCGTCGGCGGCAGGATGCGCCGCCCGCCGAGATGGTCGTAGAGAAAGAGCCCGAGCCGCAGCATCGGCCAGGGCCGCAGCCCCGCATGGTGCGGCAGCACGAAGCGCAGGGGCCAGATGATGTGCGGCGCGACGCGCAGCAGCACCTCGCGCTCGTGCAGGGATTCCCGCACCAGGCGGAACTCGCGGTATTCCAGATAGCGCAGCCCGCCGTGGATCAGCTTGGTGGAGGCCGAGGAGGTGGCGCCGGCGAGGTCACCCTGCTCGGCCAGGGTCACCGACAGGCCGCGCCCCGCCGCATCGCGGGCGATGCCGCAGCCATTCACGCCCCCGCCAATGACGAGGAGATCCTGCACCCCGCTTTCCGGCATGCGCGGCACCCGCTGTTCCCAGACGCGAACGAAGCTTGACGCGCGCAAACGAAAGGTTCAAGCGGAAAATTCCGCTGGAAACGCGCCTCAGGGAGTTTCGGTTTCGGATATTATGGTTTCGTCGCGCTCCTCCCCGGCTATCTCCCCCGGCCCGGCGATCTCCAGCCGCGTGCCCGCCTGCCGGCAGGCCTCGGCGAAGCGGGCGGGCGGCGGCCGGTCGGTCACCACACAGTGCAGCTGGGAGACATGGCCGATGCGCACCGGGGCGGAACGCTCGAACTTGCCGGCATCGGCCACCAGGATGGGGTGGCGCGCATTGCCGAGGATGGCGCGCGAGACACGCACCTCGCGGTAGTCGAAGTCGAGCAGGCTGCCGTCCTCGTCCAGCGCCGAGGCGCCGACCACCGCGAAGTCGAGCTTGAACTGCGCGACGAGGTCCAGCGTGGCCTCGCCGGTGATGCCGCCATCGGCTCGCCGCACCGGGCCGCCCGCCACCACCACCTCCACCCCTGTGCAGGGCAGCAGGATGGTGACGACATGGATGTTGTTGGTCACCACCAGCAGGTTGCGGTGCCCGGTCAGGGCGTGCGCCACCTCCTCCGTCGTCGTACCGATATTGATGAAGAGCGAGGAGCCATCGGGGATCAGCGCCGCGCAACGGGCGGCGATGCGGCGCTTGGCCTCGTGCGCCAGCGCCCGGCGCGCGGCGTAGCCGAGATTCTCGACGCCGGAGGCCAGCGTCGCCCCGCCATGCAGTCGGGCCAGCAGCCGGTGCTCGCAGAGCAGGTTCAGGTCCTTGCGGATGGTCTGCGGGCTGACATCGAAGCGCCCGGCCAGATCCTCGACCCCCACGCGCCCCGCCTCTCGCGCCAGGGCCAGGATCGCGCGTTGCCGTTCGGAGAGGTCTTCAAGGGAGAGGGTCATTGCGGTGAGGCACCATGCGCCGGACCACCCGTCAAGGAAAGACGCCTCACGCGGTCCGCGCCATACTCCACCGTCTGACCTCAGCCTCTCCCTGCTCGCGCAGCCTCTCAGGCCCGGGATGCCCAATTCAGGAGGCAGGCAGTCAGAACGGAGCCAATCAACAGGGACAGCACGCCTGCGCAAACTGGTGCTGGCGCGCCGGAACAATGCCGCCGGCCACCAGGGGTCGTCCAGCGGCGGCGCTCCACCTGGTGAGGCAGGTTTCAGCGCTCCTGGCCGTCCGGCTCCATCCGGAGCTGCGACACGACTGCGGCATGGAAGGCTTTTCGTTCTGCCTTGAAGTCAAAATCGCTGGCCACGGCATAGGGCGGCTGCGGCTGGCAGGAGAGCGTGACGATGACGACGCCTTCTCGCCGGTTGATGTAGAGGGACTGGCCCGCGAAGCCCACAGCTACCATCGCGCCTTCTTCATCCAGCCACCAGCTATAGCCATAGCCGGCCGCGCCGTAGCTGTTCTCCTCCGGATCGAGGGTGAAAGCGGGGCGCCCGGCCTCCTCCACCCACCCCTCCGGCAACAGGCGGGTATCGCCGATCACGCCATCCCGCAGCACGAACAGGCCGAAGCGGCCGAAGTCACGCAGTGCCATGCCCGCGCGGCTGCCGCCGATCTCCTGGCCTCCTTCTGATTCCAGCGTGTAGAAGGCATCGAACTCCATGCCCAGCCGTGCCCAGATCGTCTGGGACATGTAGTCTGCCAGGGTTTTGCCAGTTGCGGCGGAAACCAGACAGCCCAGCAGGTAGGTGTCGCCCGTGTTGTAGTTGAAGCGGCTTCCCGGTGCGTGTTCCGCGGGCAGGCTGCGCATCAGCGCCAGCACGCCACCAGGCACCTTGTCGCCCAGCGACTTGCTGTAGCGGTTCACGTCCGAATTCCGGTCCGTATAGTCCTCGTTCCAGCGCACGCCGGAGGACATGGTGATCAGGTGCCGGATGGTGATGCCGTCATAGGCCGAGCCACGGAGGGCAGGAAGATAGGCGGAGACCTTATCGTCCAGGCTGCCGATCGCGCCATCGCGCAGGGCGGTTCCCACCAGGGTTGAGGTCAGCGACTTCACCATCGACATCGAGGACCAGCGCCTGTCTTCCGTCAGGCCAAGCCCATAACGTTCCAGCCGGATCCGGCCATCCTGGATGACCAGAAGCCCCGCGACATGGCCCCGGCCGACATAGGACGCGACATCCCGCTCCACGCCCCGGGAGACATAACGGGGAGCAATCTCTTTCCCGCGTGGCAATTCCAGCGCCTGGGGCCCGCGCCGGATGGCGCGGGTGGCGAAGATGCGGTCGACATTCCTGTAGGCATGTGCCTGCATCGTGGGGGAGAGCAGCAGGAAGTCCTCTCCGGCCGGGAGATGGAATCGGGGTTGGGCGATGCCGTCGGTCATGCGCGCTGCACTCCGTAGAAGACAGGAAATCCCTTCTGCATATCCATCAGGTCACTGCGGTAGGCAATCTTCTGCAGATAGAGCCTGGTCGGAAGATAGCGGACGGTCTCGAAGGCGATGGCCTGGATCTCGCGGCGGATCGCGGCCTGCGCCGCTTCGTCCGGCGCCTGGAACCAGACGTTGCGCAGTTCCTCCAGCCGCGGGATGTCCGACCACTCGAAGACCGCCGAGGTGCCGCTGCTGCGCAGAAAGTTGTTGCTGGAAGGATTGAGCAGGCTAATTCCTGTCGTGGAGGTCCCAACGGTGTGTCATCCCTCCTCCGGCGAGTTCCGGTTGTTGGCGCGTTGCAGCATGGTGCCCCAGCTATGATTTGCAGGTCGATCCTCATGCCGGTCGCCTCCAGGGCCTGAGCCGCCACTTCGCCCTGCGCCTTGATGGAGGCGATATCGGAAGAGACGATGAAGACCAGCGTCTCTCCCTGGTAACCTGATGCTTCCAGCATGCGGCGCGCGGTGGCACGGTCGGGCGGCTCCTTCAGCGCCTCTATCCCGGCATCGCTGACCATGGGCGTGCCCGGCAGGACGGGGGTGTTGTCGTGGAATCTCAGCCCCTTCCGCAGCGTCAGATCCCATTGCAGGCCATTGGCGCTGATCTGATGGCCAGCAACCATTTGGGGTACGGCACGAAGCGGCTGTCGAGCCCGTAGAGTTGGTCGAAGACCATAAAGCCGTGGTTGCGGGTGACTTCGGTGATCGTCCAGATCGGATCCACCACAACGAGATCCGACTGCGGGGCGAAGAGAAGTTCCCGGGGTGAGGCAGCCCGCCCAATCCGGGGCACCGCCAGCGCAGCAGCAGCCAGGGGGAAGTGCAAAAAAGACCGGCGACTCATAGACAAGGATTCCTGCACCCAAACAGCTTTCGACGGGCATCTTTCACCCAATGCGAAAAGCCATCTAGCTGTTTGGCCGCGGAACATTGTGGAGATCCTGTCGGTTTGGCCATCGCAGACGACGCCTGCCGCTTTGAAGAGTGTTAATCGCGGACGGCCACCTATTCTCTAACAGGCCCGTCCGCCTCTCGCGAGCGCACTGGCGGCCGAAGCGCTCTTCCATATGATGCGATATCGAAATAGAGTGTTCGAGGCTCCTTTGCATGGTAACCTGCGACGGCACGCGCGTCAGCCCGTGCTTCGATCTTGGAGAATCCACATGCCGCGCTTGCCTCTCGTGATGCTGTATGGCTTCGGGCTCCTGTTGGCGGCCTGCAACGCATCGCCAACCTCCAGGAGCGCCGCTCCATCCAGAGCGCCCTCTCCCGGCGTGCCGACCGCGGGCACCGGCACAATCAGTCCCATCGAAGGCCACAGGATGCAGGACCCTACCCCAGGTGTCGGCAGTGCCACGGCCGGCACGGGTACCATTAGCCCTGTGGAAGGCCATCGGATGCAGCCGCCAAGCCCGGGTGTCGGCATGCCGACGGCTGGAAGCGGGCTGATCAACCCGATCGAGGGCAGGAAAAGCAATCCACCCATCCCGTGAAGGTGGGGATTGCGCGGCTCAGTGCCGAAACGTGTTCCGAGCCGCGAGACGCTTCGCGGCCGGGGGCGCTCCACTGGCGGGCTCAATACTGAAGGCCTCCTGACCGGCCGATGCATGCGGACTCACACCATGCCTCTGGGGGGTGCTGTGAACCGTGCAGGACGACGATCCGCATGAACGACATCGCTGCCAGTCTCATCGCCACGGGCTGCGTCTTCGCGGGGGGTGTCTTCGGCCTGCAACTCCACCGCCTACTCCCCAGCCATCATCTCACGAAGGAAACGCTCGATGTCATTAGGCTTGGCACCGGCATGGTATCGGTGCTGGCTTCCCTTGTTTTCGGTCTGCTGATCGCAACCGCGAAGTCAGCGTCCGACACGGCTGATCGAGAGATGCGCGCCTATGCAGCCGAAACAATTCTCCTCGATCGTACTTTGCGGAGTTACGGAAACGAGGCGGCGGCATCCCGAGTTCTGCTGCGTCGCGCAACGGAGCGCATCCTGCAGGATCTCTGGCCAGGACAAGGCAAGCGCTTCATCGGTCTCGACGACTCTTCGGCGGGAAGTTTTCTGGAGCAGATGCAGGAGGCAATCGACGGTTTCGAGGCCGTTGAACCCCGGCGGGCCTGGCTGCGGCAGCAAGCCCTGCAGTCCATCATGTCTCTCCTTCGACAGCGCTGGATCCTGATCGAGCAGGCAGGGCCGAATGTCAGGCCGGTCATTCTTGGCGCGCTGATCATCTGGACGGTCATGATCCTCGTCAGCTTCGGCCTGAATTCACCGCGCAACGGCACCGTCGTGGGAGCCTTCCTGATCATCTCATTGGTGATCGGGGGGGCCGTATTTCTGATCCTGGAAATGGATAGCCAGTTTGCGGGCGTTCTGCGTGTCTCCGAACAACCATTGCTCAGAGCCTTGGCGGAGCTGAACAAAGACCGGGCCAGCTTTGGCGGGTTCCCTTCCGCTCCGGCCAATCTGGCTGGACGCCCACTTTGATGGCGGGGTAGCCTCCTCCGGCCCTGGCTTGGCGGCCCATGGCCTTGCCCCCAGGCGAGTAAGAAGGCATTCCGAAGGCGGTCACATGAGCCAAGCCTCGCCAACGACCCTGGCCCACCCCGAAGAGATGAATGCTAGGATCGAGATCAGCCTGGGTGGCAGCAGGACCCTCACGGCCGCTGCGCGCGCGACCCCCGCCGGCCTGATCGCGGCGGCAATCCTGGTGTCCGCCGTGCTGCTTTCGACAGCGGCACTCATCCGGGCTTGCGGGGCAACCAGAAGATAAGCGGAGTGGCAGGGGAGGGGGGTGAGGCTGAGGAAGGGAGGAGATGGTGGCGGAGCCGCTGGCTGGCTGGACAGAAAGCTGGGGGATGTCTGGACTAGGACCAACCCGGTAGAGCTGGTCTCCCGGACCTTCTGCGCGTCTGCCCAGATCCCAGTGGCGGGCATTGCCAGGTTGCTTTGGTGACGGTTGTGCTGGATCGAGCGGCGCGATGGCTTGCGCGTTTACACGGCCAGCCGGCGCCGCTTCCGGATGAAGCCAGCTCCGAACCTCAGGCGCCTCTGACGGATGCTCTCATGGGTGACCGTGATCTCATGTTCGGCCAAGATCAGCTTGATATCGCGCAGGCTCAGGCTGAACACGTGATAAAGCCAGACGGCGTGCCTGATGATCTCGGCCGGGAAGGTGGCAAGCTCTGGGGTCATCCGCCGACTTCGCCCCGCCGGCTCGTTCCGGCCAATGGCCTCGCGTGATTCGGCTGACCTGATGATGGTGGAGGATCAAAAATGCAGATGGATGTAATGCCGGGCGTGTTCTCCCGGCGCGACCCGGCCAATGTCGCGCCAGTGCTCTTCGAGATCCCACGCAGCGGCGCCGAGTATCCGCGCGCCTTCCGCTCCATTGCGAGCCTGACGGATCTGCAGCGCTCCATCTCGATGTATGTCGAGGAATGCTATGCCGGCGTGGTCGATGCCGGCGCCACCTGGCTCTATGCCCATTGCCCCAACGCCTATATCGACCTGAACCGGCACGAGCTGGATATCGACCCCGACCAGATCGAGGGTGAATGGCCGGAGCCACTGCAGCCCTCGCCCAAGACGAAAAACGGCATTGGCCTGATCCCGACGGTGTGCGCCGGCAGCAAGCCGATCTACGACGCGAAACTCTCGGTGGCGGAGGTGCGGCATCGCCTGGATCACTACTACTGGCCCTATCACAAGGAAGTCGCGCGTCTGCTCAAGGGATTCCGGGAGCGGCACGGCGTAGCCTACCACCTCAGTTGCCATTCCATGCCGGCAATCGCCGCCGGCAATGGCCCGGATGCGGGGCAACGCCGCTCGGATTTCGACCTGGGCGATCGCAATGGCACGACCTGCGGCCCGGAACTGGTGGATGCCGTGGCTTCGGTGCTCAAGGGCTTCGGCTATAAGGTTACGACGAATGCCCATTTCGTCGGCGCGGAATCGGTGCGCAAGCACGGGGCGCCCGACCAGGGCATCCACAGCCTGCAGATCGAGATGAACCGCAGCCTCTATATGGACGAGGACGCGCGCAGCCGCCGCCCCGAACTTGCCGGAGTGCGGGACCACCTGGCCGCCGTCGCAGCCAGGGTCGTTCAGCTCGCCGCGGAAGGAGCAAAGTAAGCGCCGCCGCTCCGGTGTCGGGCAAGGGCGGTCACGGGATCGGGGCGTTGCATCGCCCCACCGGTGGCCGCACCCCGCCTATTCTCCCAGTACGAAGCGCAGCCCGCGGCTGATCCCGAGCGGCACCACGGAAGCGTGGTTCTCGTCCGGGAAGCACCAGAACCGGCTTTCGACGCCGGCGGCGGCGAAATGCGCCGTCATCTCCCGGGCTCTGTCCACCATGGCGCGGCGGGCCCGGCGCTCGGCGGTGCTCTGGGCCAGCGGGCCGGCGCGTTCCTGCGGGGAAAGGGACTGCTCCCATTCGCCGACGCTCACCGCGAGTCGCTTGCCGGGCTGCGGCGAACCGGCGCGCAGCCGCGCCTCGTTCCACCAGATGGAGGGGCTGACGGCGATGTAGTCGCTGAAGGCCCCGGAGTCGTGGGCCAGCACGTCGAGCGTGAAGAACCCCGCCAGCGAATGGCCGATCAGCACCTGTCGCGCCGGGTCCATGGCGCAGCGGCTGGCAATGAAAGGCCGCACCTGATGCAGCAGGACCCGCAGGAAGGCGTCGCGGCCGCCGGTGGGCAGGGTCTGGCCCTCGACCGAGGGGCAGGCGGTGAAGTCGAGCGTACGACGCGGCTGGTCGTGCCGCGCCTCGCCCGGATAGGCGATGCCGGCCACCACGGCCTGGCCGATGCCGGTGGCCGCGCGGCGTTGCGCGCCATGGCGCTGGGCATCCAGCACCGTGGCGAAATAGGCATTGCCTTCCAGCACCGTCAGCACCGGGAAGCCACTGGGCGGCGGCTCGCCCTGGGGAATGGCGAGGAAGAGGCGGTACTCGCCGCCAGGTGTCCGCAGCACATGGCTTTCGGTACCCGGAAGGGTGACGGGGGGCGGGGCCTCAGCCACGGAGCGTCGCGCCGCCATCGACATAGAGATCGGCCATGGTGATGTGCCCCGCGCGGTCGGAGAGCAGGAAGACGACCGCGTCCGCGATATCCTCCGGCGTCGCCAGCTTCCGGAGCGGAATGCCCGCCTTGTAGGTGGCGAGCGAGCCCTCGATCACCTGCGCCGCGCCGTGCTCGTCCGCCCACATGCCGGTCTGCATGGGCGTCAGGGTGGAGCCCGGGGCGACGATGTTGCAGCGGATGCCAGCCGGCGCCAGTTCCAGCCCCAGGCAGCGGGTGAACATGGTGGCCGCCGCCTTGGAGGCCGCATAGGCCGCCATGGCATGGCGCGGCACGCCCGCGGCATTGGAGCTGACCACCACGATGCCGCCCCGCCCGCGCAACCGCATGACCCGCGCCA
The DNA here is from genome assembly GCA_035565935.1 of Roseomonas sp. Taxonomy (GTDB): domain Bacteria; phylum Pseudomonadota; class Alphaproteobacteria; order Acetobacterales; family Acetobacteraceae; genus Pseudoroseomonas. The sequence goes on along the minus strand of DATMRU010000049.1, from coordinate 3,410 downwards.
GCGCCCGGCCGAGATGAAAGACGCCATCGGCGTTCACGGCGAAGACGCGGCGCCAGGTGGCATCGCTGGTCTCCGCCACCAGGTCGGTCGAGAGAATGCCGGCCAGCGACACGCCATAGTCGATCGGGCCTTCCTCCGCCTCGATCCGTGCCACCAGCGCGTCCATGGCAGCGCTGTCGGAAACGTCGAGGCGCTCGGCGCGAAGGCCGGGAAGCGCGGGGATGGCGGCGGTATCGAGATCGGTCGCGACGATGCGCGCCCCTTCCTCGTGCAGCGCGCGCAGCACGGCCTGGCCGATGCCGCCCGCCGCCCCCGTCACCAGGGCGCGTTTTCCAGTCAGTCCTGTCGGGCGCATCAGTCTTGGCCTTCCGTATCGCGGGCGAGGAGATGGGCAGAGAGCACGGGAGCGACCTGTGCGGTGGCCTCGGGGCCGATCATCCCGGCATGCAGGGCGGGGATATCCACCACCTCCACGGCCGCGGCATAGGGCTGCCAGAGGCCCGGGTGAAGCCCTTGCCCGGCATGATCCAACGCCGCGCGGAAATGCAGGATGGGACCGTCGTAGCGCGCGTGTTCATGCGCCCGCACCAGCCGGTTGTTGCCTTGCACCACCCGCACCACGCCGTTCAGCACCGGCGGCGGCAGTCGGCCCAGCGGGCTGTCGCCCCGGCGCAGGAAGGCGGCGACGGCATCACGCTCCAGCGGCACCGGCTCCGGCAGGCGGTCGGGATCGAAGCCGCCGATGGCGAGCAGGGCGCGCAACGGCGCCTTCTCGTCCGGCTCGGCCTGTGCCCGCCAGACATCGGACGGATAGGAATCCAGCATGGCCAGCACGCCGACGCGCCGGCCAAGGGCGCGCAGCCGCACCGCCATGGCCTGGGCGATGATGCCGCCCACCGACCAGCCGGCGAGATGGATCGTGTCATGCGGCGTGGTGGCCAGGATGCGCTCGACGTAATCGGCGGCCAGGGCCTCCATGCTCGCTGGTTGCGGAGTGCCGTCCTGCAAGGTCGGCGCCTGCAGGCCATGGACCGGGCGGCGCGGCGCGAGCGCACGGGCCAGCCGGCCGTAGCACCAGGAAATGCCGCCTGCCGGGTGCACGACGAAGAGCGGCGGCAAGGCCGCGTCGCCCGGGCAGAGCCGCACCAGCGGACCGAGTCCGTGGTCGGCCTCGGTCTCCTGTTCCATCAGCGCCGCGAGGCGCGCCACGGTCGGGTGCTCGAAGAGGGCGCCCAGGCCGGGGTCCCAGCCCCAGACCTCGCGCACGCGCAGCATCAGCTCCACCGCCAGCAAGGAGTGGCCGCCGAGCGCGAAGAAGTCATCCTCCGCGCCGACGCGTTCCACGCCCAGCATCTCGGCGAAGAGGCGCGCCATGCGGTGCTCGGCCTCGGTGCGGGGGCCCCGGCCGGCGCTGCCGGCATAGTCGGGCGCCGGCAGTGCGGCGCGGTCCAGCTTGCCGCTGCTGTTCACCGGCAGCGCATCCAGCGCCACGAAGGCGGCGGGCACCATGTAATCCGGTACGCGCGCCGCGACATGCGCGCGCAGCGCCTCCGCGTCATAGTTTTCCGCCGGCACCAGATAGGCCACCAGCCGCTTGTCGCCCGCGCGATCCTCCCGCGCGACGACGCGCCCCTGGCACACCATTGGGGAACTGGCCAGCGCCGCCTCGATCTCGCCAGGCTCAATGCGCAGACCGCGGATCTTCACCTGGTGGTCGGAGCGGCCGAGGAAGAGGATGGCGCCGTCCTCCCTGACCTGGGCGAGGTCGCCGGTGCGGTAGATGCGCTCGCCCGGCCGGAAGGGGCTGGGGAGGAAGGCGCGCGCCGTCAGATCCGGGCGGCCGAGATACTCCCGCGCCAGCTGCACCCCGCCGATGAAGAGATGCCCCGCCACGCCGGGCGGCACCGGGCGCATGGCCTCGTCCAACACGTAAAGCTGCGTGTTCCACACGGGGAAGCCGATCGGCACGGGGCGGGAGGTGTCATCGGGTGTGGCGGGCCAGTGGCTGACATCCACCGCCGCCTCGGTGGGGCCGTAAAGGTTGTGCAGCTCCGCCTCGCAGGTGGCGTGGAAGCGGTCGCGCAACTCGGGCGTCAGCTCCTCGCCGCTGCAGAAGACGCGGGCCAGGCGGATGCCCCGCGCGCTGGGTTCGGCCAGGAAGGCCGCCAGCATGGAGGGCACGAAATGCGCCGTGGTGATGCGCTGGCGGCGTAGCACGGCCGCCAGCGCCACCGGGTCCCGATGCGTGCCGGGGGGCGCGAGCACCAGCGCGGCGCCGGTGATCAGCGGCAGGAACAGCTCCCAGACCGAGACGTCGAAGGTGATGGGCGTCTTCTGCAGGATGCGGTCGGCGCTGGTGAAGCCGTAATGCGCGCGCATCCATTCCAGCCGGTTGAGGATGGCGCGATGCCCGATCACCACGCCCTTCGGCTCCCCGGTGGAGCCGGAGGTATAGAGCACATAGGCGGCATCCTCGGGGGAGGGACCATCCTCCGGCGCTGCGCCTTCCGCCGGCCACTGGACAGGCGGCAGCAGCGGCGCCTCGCCGGGCAGCGCGGCCTCCGCCAGGACCGCCACCGGCTGCGCCTTGGCGAGGATGCGGGCCAGGCGCTCCGGCGGATGGGTGGGGTCGAGCGGCAGATAGGCGGCGCCGGCGCGCAGCACGGCCAGCAGCGCCACCATCAGTTCGAAGGAGCGCTCCAGGGCGACCGCGACGATGCGCCCCGGCCCCGCGCCCCGCACGCGCAGGGCACCGGCCAGGGCGGCGCTGCGGGCTTCCAGCTCCGCATAGCTCATCCGGGCCTCGCCGAGGACCAGAGCGGGGGCGGAGGGCGCCTCCAGCGCGCGCCGGGCGAAGAGCGCCGGCAGGGTGGTGGCGGGCACGGGATGGTCCGTGGCGTTCAGCCCGCGCAGCAGCCATTCCGCCTCCTGCGGGGTGGCGGTCGGCACATCGGCCAGGCGCGGCGCCTCCAGCGCGGCGGCGATGAACCGCGCCAGCCGCGCGGCATGGGCGCGGGTCGCGCGCTCGGAATAGAGGTTCGGGTTGGCCTCCACCTCCAGCCGCAGATCGGCGCCGGTGGGGCCGCCGCGGAAGCTGAAGGTGATATCGTCCACCGGGCCGGTTCCCAGCACCTGCTGCCGGACCCGAAGCCCTGGGAAGCACGGAAGCGTCTCGAAGGGCAGCAGGTTCACCAGCGGCCCGAAGAGCCGCCGCCCCGCCGCGAGGCGGCCGAGGTCGCGCCGCAACTGCTCGCCGCGATAGCGCCCGTGCCGGCGTGCCTGCATCAGGGGTCGTGCCAGTTCCCGCAGCATCTCTGCCAGGGGAAGGTCTTCATCCGGGCGCAGGCGCACCGGCAGCACGTTCATCAGCGTGCAGGGCACGCGCGCGGCGGGGCTGCCGAGCCGGCCCA
>DATMRU010000048.1:0-2149 GCA_035565935.1 Roseomonas sp. | reverse complement strand
CAGGTGATCGGCGCCATCGGCGTGATCGGCCCGACGCGGATCAATTACGGCCGCATCATCCCGGTGGTGGACTACACCGCCCGGGTGATCGGCCAGTTGCTGGGCTAGGTTGCCGGCCTCCTAGCCGTTCAGCAGGGCATCGATATCGGCCTGGGACAGCTCGGCGGCCTGCCGCACCGGCGGGCCGTCCAGCAGCGCGTCGATGTCGCCCTGCGAGAGGTCCGGCATCCCCTGCGCGGCGCCGCTGACGGTGCGCATCTGCGTTGCCACCCGCACCTGCGGCAGGTCGGATTGCGGGACGGCTCCTGGCACGATCTGCTCCAGCATCGTCTCCACTTGCTGCAGGTGCTGGATGGCGCGGCGAATGCGCTGCCCGGTGACGTCCTGGAAGCTGCAGGCCTCAAAGATCGAATTCACCTGCGCGGAAAGCGCCTCGATCGAGGCCTGGTCCTTCTGGCCGCTGGAGATCCAGGCCTGGATAGCTTCCGTCGCCTCCATGATGGTGTTGGCGGCCACCTCCGTCGCCTGCACCACCGCCTCCAGCTCCAGCCCGCTGTTACGGGTGCTGGCGGCGGGGATGGCGACGAGCTGGGCGATCTGCTCGTGCACCAGCCCGAGCTGGCGGGACAGCTTCTCCTCCGCCATGTCGGCCATCTCGGAGGTGGCGGCGACCTCAGCGCTCAGCTCGGCGATGCGCCGGTCCACGAAGCGGCGCATCTCCTCGAACATCGGCGCCAGCTCGGTGCGCAGCAGGGCGCGCAGCTCCTCCGGCAGCACCGTGCTGGCAGGGTCGTGACTGGCCTGGGCATTCATGGCAGGGGCTCCGGCGCGGCGAAGGAGGTGGAAGCCCCCTCTTAAGCCCCTCCGGATGAATGGCTGGTTGCCGGCGACGGGCCTCAGTGCGGCGCGTCCGGCGCCGCCTTGCCGCCGCGCAGGCGCGCCAGCACCGGCACCACCACAAGCTGCACCAGCGGGATCAGCAGCGCCCCGATCAGCAGGCCGACAACGCCCGAGGCCGCCGCCGTCACGATCCATTCCGCCGCGCCGGCGATGGCGGGCAGGGCATGGCCGGCCGCCAGCGCCGCATCATGCACCGCATGGCCGAGCGCCGGCAGGCCGAAGCCCTCCAGCCCATGGATGATGATGCCACCGCCCACCCAGACCATCGCCGCGGTACCGACGATGCCGAGCAGCCAGAGGAACCAGGGCATGCCGCGGACAAGCCCGCGCCCGAAGCCGCGCGTCAGCGGCCGCAGCAGCCGGTCGGCGCCGCTCGGAGCGGCATCCCGGGCGCCCCCTGCGGGGTCCTCTCGCCGCAGGCCCAGCAGGGTCGAGGCCGGGCGCGGGTTGCGGGCGAGCGCCACGCCCAGGTCGTCCGCCTTCACGATTAACGCCACGCCGCCATAGACCAGTCCGGTGATGCCGAGCCCGACGACGGCGAGGATCACCGCCTGCAGCGGCACCGAGGCACCGGACACGGTGGAGAGGGTGAGCGCCATGATCTCCGCGGAAAGGATGAAGTCGGTCTTGATGGCGCTACGGACCTTCTGGTCCTCAAGGCTGCGGGCCGAGGATACCGTCCTGGCAACGGCCGCCTCATGCGCCTCCGCCTGGTGAGGCCGGAGGGCGTGGTAGATCTTCTCGGCGCCCTCGTAGCAGAGGAAGCCGCCACCCAGCATGAGCAGCGGCGTGACGGCCCAGGGCGCCACCAGGCTCAGCACGAGCGCCAGCGGCAGCAGGTAGATCAGCTTGTTCTTCACCGAACCCACCGCGATCTTGCCGACGATCGGCAACTCGCGGTCGGCGGTGAAGCCCACCACGTAGCGGGGCGTGACGGCGGCATCGTCGATAACGACCCCCGCCGCCTTCGCGCCGGCGCGGGCCGCCTGGCTGGCCGCGTCGTCCAGGGAAGCAGCCGCGACCTTGGCGAGCCCCGCCACGTCGTCGAGCAGCGCGATCAGACCTGTGCTCACGAAATCTCCCGCCTTGCAGCTTTGGTCGAGTCGCCTAACACGCGAGTCATGATTCCGCTGCGCATCACGCGCCGCGCCTGATGATGAATAGAAAAAGATGGGTTCAGGGAAGTTTGGGCCTGTCCTCAAATCCGGCAGAGGGCGGAACCGGGGGAGAAAGAATTCTCCCCCGGACC
>DATMRU010000047.1:0-53161 GCA_035565935.1 Roseomonas sp. | reverse complement strand
CAGCCCAGGCTGTCGGCGATATTGCCGTCCTGCGGGCGCAACTCGGCGGCACGCTCCAGCATCCGCCGCGCCTCGGCCAGGTTGGTGCCGTGCTCGACCCAGCTATAGCCGAGGTAGTTGAGCACATAGGGCTGCTCGGGCGAGAGCTGGAGGGCACGGCGGAAATCGGCCTCGGCGGCCGGCCAGTTGCCGCTGCGCTCCAGCGCAATGCCGCGGGCATAGAACAGCGGCCAATGTCCGGCCTGCGGCGCGCCGATGCGGTCGATGGCAGCACTATAAGCCTGCGCGGCCTCGGCGAAACGGTCGCGCCGGCGCAGCAGGTCGCCCAGCCGCGCCTGCGGCTGCACCGCAGTGGGCTGTGCCCTGCCCAGGGCACGCAGGGTCGCGATGGCCTCCTCCGGCCGGTCCAGCCGGTCGAGCAGCGCGGCCCGGCGCAGCATCACCACCGGGGTGAGCGGGTCGTCATCCGGCACGTCGCGCAGCAGCGCCAGGGCACTGCCGGGGTGGTGCTCCTCCGCCAGGGAGTCGGCGGCGATCAGCAGCGCAGGCGTGAAGTTGGGTCGCAGCCGGAGCGCCAGGCGGGAGAGCAGCAGCGTCAGTTCAGGCGCGCCCTGCCCGCGCAGCGCGCCGGCCAGGGCCAGTTCCGCCTCGGCCATGCCCTCCACCGGCGAAGCCACGGCACGGCCGCGCAGCATACGGCGGCGCGCCTCCGGGGTGCTCAGCATCGCGAAATCGTCGCCACCGAGCACCATGGCATCCAGCAGCCGCGCGGCCTCGGCCGGCTTGCCGGCGCGGTCGAAGATGCCGGCGATGATCTGCAGCATCCGCAGGTTGGGCTCGGCGCTTTCGACCAGCGCCATGCGGGCCAGCCGCTCCGCCTCCTGCGGGCGCTGGGCGAGATCGGCGATCATCGCGGAATGCAGCGCGGCGAGCCCGCGCAGGCGGCCGCCTTCAATCTGCGGCCGCAGCGTGGCCAGGGCCGCGTCGGTATGGCCACGGCCGGCCTGCGCCCAGGCCAGCAACAGTGGTCGCAGCACCTGCGCGGCGCCGCCCGGCGGCAGGTTGCGCAGCCGTGTCTCGGCGCGCTCCCAACGCCCGGCCATGCCATCGGCTCCGGCGAGCAGCATGACGGCCAGTTCGCTTTGCGGCAGCCGGTGCGCCAGCCGCGCCGCCTCGGGCCGACCGTCCAGCACGGCAGCCAGGAAGGCGCGGTTCAGCACCTCCGGCTCGTTCGGCGCCAGCCGCAAGGCCTCCAGCAACTCGTCGGCGGCAGTGTGGGTATCCGTCTCCGCCGCGGCGAAGCGGCCGGCCAGATAGGCACCAAAGGCCGAGGGCTGGGACGAGGCGGAGAACCCACCGGAACCGGCATCCGCCGCCCCGCCCGCAGCACAACCGGCAAGCAGGGCCGCGGCCAGAAGGGCAAGGCGGCGCGGGCGAACAAGCAGCATGACCATAGGGGCCACCCTAAAGCCTTTTCGCGGTTGCGGGAAATGCTTCTGTGGCGCCGTATCGGGGCAATACCGGCGCCATCCGTGCCGCCCGCTCGCCGCTACATCCCGCCGATATAGTTCGGCCCGCCGCCCCCTTCCGGCGTGCACCAGTCGATGTTCTGCGAGGGGTCCTTGATGTCGCAGGTCTTGCAGTGCACGCAGTTCTGCGCGTTGATCACCAGGCGCGGCTCGCCCTCCTCCACGCCGACCGCCTCATAGACGGCCGCCGGGCAGTAACGTGCCTCGGGGGCGCGATAGGTGTCCCAGTTCACCGGCTTCCAGCGCGCCGGGTCCTTGAGCTTGAGGTGCGCCGGCTGGTCCTCCTCGTGATTGGTGTTGGAGAGAAAGACGGAGGAGAGCCGGTCGAAGGTCAGCTTGCCGTCCGGCTTGGGGTAGTCGATCTTGCGGCACTGGTCGGCCGGCTTCGTCGCGCTGTGGTCGGCATGGTTGGGCAGCGTCCAGGGCGCCTTGCCACGGAACACATAGGTGTCGAGCGCCGCGTTCAGCATGCCGCCCCAGAAGCCCCACTTCGCGAAGCCCGGGCGGATGTTGCGCACGCCGGAGAGTTCCTCCCACAGCCAGCTGCCGCGCAGCCGCTCGGGATAGCTTTCCAGCACCGGCCCGGCCGCCTCGTCGGCCAGCGCGGCGGCGGCGGCCTCGGCGGCCAGCATGCCGCTCTTCATGGCGGTGTGGGTGCCTTTGATCTTGGGCACGTTCAGGAAACCGGCACTGTCGCCGATCAGTACGCCGCCGGGGAAGACCAGCTTCGGGATGGACTGGAAGCCCCCCTCGCTCAGCGCCCGCGCGCCATAGGCGATGCGCTTGCCGCCCTCCAGGATCTTGCGCACCTCGGGGTGGGTCTTGAAGCGCTGCATCTCCTCGAAGGGAGAGAGCCAGGTGTTGGGATAGTCCAGCCCGACCACGAAGCCAATCGAGACCAGGTTCTCGCCCAGCATGTAGAGCCAGGAGCCGCCATAGGTGTCGGAGGCGAGCGGCCAGCCGACGCTGTGCCAGATCTTGCCCGGAGTGTGTCGCTCCTTCGGGATCTCCCACAGCTCCTTGATGCCGAGCGCATAGGTCTGCGGCTGCACGCCCTCGCGCAGGTTGAAGTGCTCCTGCAGCGTCTTGGCCAGCGAACCGCGGCAGCCCTCACCGAACAGCGTGTAGCGCGCCCGCAGTTCCATTCCCGGCTGGTAGTTCGGGCCTTCCTCGCCTTCGCGCGTGATGCCCATGACGCCGGCGACGACGCCCTTCACCACCCCGTCCTCGATGATCGGCTCAGAGGCGGCGAAGCCGGGATAGATCTCCACCCCCAGCGCCTCCGCCTTGGCGGCCAGCCAGCGGCAGACATTGCCGAGCGACACGACATAGTTGCCGTGGTTGTTCATCTGCGGCGGGGTCGGCAGCCTGAAGGCCCGGGTTTCGGTGAGGAACATGAAACTGTCCTCACTGGCCGGGGTGGCCAGCGCCGGCGGGTCCTCGCGCCAGTCGGGCAGCAGTTCATCCAGCGCGCGAGGCTCGATCACCGCGCCGGAGAGGATATGCGCGCCAACCTCCGAGCCCTTCTCGACGACGCAGACCGCCGCCTCCGGCGAGAGCTGCTTCAGGCGGATGGCCGCCGCCAGCCCGGCGGGCCCGGCGCCCACCACCAGAACATCGAACTCCATGCTCTCGCGTTCGGTCACACGCTTCTCCCTTGGTCCCGTGGCCTTGCCTTAGACCGATCGCGGGTTGCGCGGAACCCCGCCGGCGGCCGATATGCCACCCTGAGATGAACGCCGCCGCGCCCGATCCGGACGAGTCCGCCGCCCTGCTGGCCGCACTGCGGCTGCAACTGGCCTGGGGCGCCGACGAGGCGCTGGCCGAGGCGCCGCTGGACCGGCTCGCCGCCCCGCCGCCCGCGCCCCCGCCCGCGTCCCCTGGGCAGCCCGCCGAGCCGGCGCCGCGCCGCGCTGCGCCCGCCCGCCGCCCCGCCGCCCTGCCGCTGGAGGCGCCCGTGCCACCGGCGGCCCGCAACGCGGCGGCCCTGGCGGCCGGGGCCACCGACCTCGAGACGCTGCGCGAAGCCATGCGCGCCGTGGACACGCCGCTGCGGGACACCGCCACCAACCTGGTCTTCGCCGACGGCAATCCCGCTTCCGGGCTGATGTTCGTGGGTGAGGCGCCGGGCGCCGACGAGGATCGGCTGGGCCGCCCCTTCGTCGGCCAGTCCGGCCAGCTGCTGGACCGGATGCTGGCCAGCATCGGCCTCGATCGCGCCGCCGAGGATCCGTCCCGCGCCTTCTACATCACCAACATCCTGCCCTGGCGGCCGCCGGGCAACCGCACGCCGACCGACGCCGAGATCACGCTCTTCCTACCCATGGTGCTGCGCCATATCGCGCTGGTGCGGCCGCGGCACCTGGTGCTGCTGGGCGGCACCTCCGCCAAGGCCCTGTTGCGCGCCAGGGAGGGCATCACCCGGCTGCGCGGCCGCTGGCATCAACTTCCGGTCGATTCGGAGATGATTCCGGTCCTGCCGACCTGGCATCCGGCCTATCTGCTGCGCAATCCCTCGGCCAAGCGGGACTCCTGGGCCGACCTCTTGCTGTTGCACCGGAGCCTCGCCGGTGGAAATCCCGTCACCGGGACGGCTCCAACAGAAAAGTGATGGTAATTTTCAACTCACGATTTTGATATCCAACCCCCGCGTCCCTTGACGCGCGATCCTCCCGATCATTCCCGGTTGCCCGAATCTCTCAAGACCGTTAACGCCGACGGAGCCATGCGAGCGATCTGCACCATGGCCCTTCGCTCACCCGCCCTGGCGCTCGGCCTGGGATGGGCGGCGTCGCTGTGTCTTGGGGCTCAGGTCCCGGCCATGGCGCAACGGGCCGGAGAGACCGCCCCCCTCGAGCGGGCAATGAACATGCCCCGCCCTGCCCTTCAATCGGGCACGGCGGGGCTTCCGCAACCTCTGGCCCCTTCCGATGCGGCACGTCTGACGCGCATCTTCGCCCTGCAGAAGCGCGGCGACATGGCCGCCGCCGCGCAGGAGGCGGAGCGGCTGGAGGACCGGCGCCTGATGGGCCATGTCCTGGCCGGGCGCTGGCTGCGCCCGGGCGCGCCGGAGCCCTCGGTCCAGGAGCTGTACGGCTGGCTGGCCGAGTATCCGGACCATCCGGAGGCGCAGGCGATCCATGCCCTGCTGCGCAGCCGCCTGCCGCGCAACGCCCCCTACCCGCCCGCCCCGCCGGATGATTCCCTCGCCGCCGAGGCCGATGTCGTGCCGGAGGAGCGCGAGCCCCCGGCCCGCGAGGTCAGCCGTGACGCGCGGCTGGACCGGCTGGTGCATGCCCAGGCCGCCGCGGGCGACATGAACGCCGCGCTCTCCTCCATCACGCGCGGCGCCAGCGGCAGCTACGCGGCCCTGCTGCGCGGCGAGGTGGCGCTGGCCGCCTTCCAGCGCGGCCGCGACGAGGAAGCCTTTCGTCTCGCCGCCGAAGTGGCGAAGCAGCACCCGCAGCTCGCCCATCCGGCCTTCGTCGCCGGGCTCGCCGCCTGGGGCACCGGGCGGGCCGACCGCGCGCTCACCGCCTTCGAGGCCGCGGCTCGCGCCGAGACCGCCACCCCTGCCCTGCGCGCCGCCGCCGCTTTCTGGACCGCGCGCGCCGCCATCCGCACCCGCCGGCCGCAGCTCTATGTTCCTTGGATGCTGCAGGCGGCGCAGGAGCCGCGCACCTTCTACGGACTGATCGCGCGCCGCGTGCTCGGCCTCGCCCCGGGCTTCGCCTGGGAACGCGAGTTGGCCGGCGCGGCGGAAGGCGCCGCCCTGGCGGAGACCGCCGCCGGCTGGCGCGCCCTGGCGCTGCTGCAGATCGGCCAGCGCGAGCTGGCGGAGCAGGAACTGCGGGCCCTGTGGCCAATCGCCAAGGGCAATCCGGGCCTCCTGCGCAGCATGCTGGCCGTGGCGCGGGAGGCGGGCATGACCGATCTCGCCTCGCAGGTGGCCGGCCTGGTGCAGACCGCCGACGGCCGCCCGCGCGACTACGACCGCTTCCCCCTGCCGCGCCTGGAGCCGCTCTCGGGCTTCCGCGCCAATCCGGCGCTGCTCTATGCCCTGGCGCTGCAGGAATCGCGCTTCGACCCGAAGGCGGTTTCGCCCTCCGGCGCGCGCGGGCTGATGCAGATCATGCCCGCCACCGCCGCCTATATCCTCGACGACCCGAGCCTGCGCGGGAAAGCCGGATTGCAGCGGCTGCACGATCCCGCCTTCTCGCTGGAACTGGCGCAGCGCTACCTGCACCACCTGACGGCGCGCGAGGTGGTGGACGGCGACCTGATCCGCCTGCTGGCCGCCTACAACAACGGTCCCGGCAACGTCGCCCGCTGGGCGCCGAATGTGCGGCACCAGGATGACCCCTTCCTGTTCATCGAATCCATCCCGGTGGACGAGACGCGCGCCTTCGTGCAGCGCGTGCTGGCCTATTCCTGGATCTATGCCAGCCGCCTCGGCCTGCCCTCGCCCAGCCTGGACGCGCTGGCGAGCGGCGAGTTCCCCCGCTTCGGCAGCCCGCCGATGGAATTGGCCGAGCAGCCTCCGCTGCCCCGCGTCACCCGCACCGCCGCCCGCTGAGGCGGAAGCCCGGCCGGCGCGGCGGAGCCGGCCGGGTGGGGCTTCCAAGCCCCTTCACCATCTCAGTTTCCGAAGCCGCGGACGAAAAAAGACCGCGGTTGCGCGGCCTCCACCTACGCGGCAATTTGCGCCGGCGGTCACACTCGATCGGGTACTCGCAGCTCCTTTCTTCGGCTTCCCAAGGATGCCGCCGCATGGTCAGCCCTCTCGGCCGCCCCGGCCTGGTTACGCTCGGTGCCGCGACGCTGGTGCTGGTGCTGTTCCTGTCCGGCGGCTATCTCACCCTGCGCGTGCTGGCCGATGCCAGCGAGCAGCGCGCGGCGGTGAATGCCAGTCACGGCCTGGTGGAGCTACTCCTCGACCTGCGCAGCGACATGCACGAGGCGATGGCGGCCCGCAATCAGGTGCTGCTGGGCACACCACAGCCCTACAGAGAGGCTCTTGAGGCAGCGCGCCAGCGCATCGCCGAGCGGAAGGCGGCACTGGAGGCAACCACGCAGGGCCGGGGTGCGCAACAGGCCGAGGTCACGGCACTGAGTCGGCGGCTCGATGCCATGCTGACCCGCCTGATGGGCACCCTGCGCGTCGCACGGCCGGATTCAGGCGTGGACCTGCCGCTGCTCCTGCGCGAGGCCAGCGCGGAGCGCCTCCAGCTCCTGCGGATCGCCGACCGCATGATCGCCGAGGAGCGCGCCGAGCTGGAGCGCTCCAGCCAGGCCTATGCCCAGCGGGTGCGGCAGGCGCGCAGCATCATGCTGGCCTTGTTCGGCACGGCCCTGGCCTGCGCGGCCGCCGCGCTCTGGGGCATGCACCGGTACCGGCAAAGCAGCGCCGAGCGCTTCACGGCGCTGGAGGAGTCGAAGCGGGCGACCGAAGCGGCCAATGCGGCGCTGGCGGAAAGCCGCGAGCGGCTGCAATCCATCCTGGACCATGCGCGCGACCCAATCCTGCTGCTGGACGGCGCGGATCGCGTGCAGCTCGCCAATGCCGCCGCTGCCGAGCAGTTTCGCCTGTCGCTCACCGATGTGGTCGGCCAGCGCGTGCAGGCACTGATCCCCGGCTTCGGACATCGCCAGGGCGAGGTGCTGGCCCGCCGTGGCGACAACAGCACCTTCCCCGCTGAGCTCTCGATGGGCCATTACGAGCAGGACGGCGAGAGCGGATGCGTCTGCGTGGTGCGCGACGTGACGGAACGGCGCCGCCTCGACGAGATGAAGAACGAGTTCGTCTCCACCGTCAGCCACGAGCTGCGCACGCCGCTGACCTCGATCCGCGCCGCGCTCGGCCTGGTCACCGGCGGCGTGGCCGGGGCGCTGCCCGAGGCGATGCGCGAGCTGCTCGACATCGCCCACAAGAATGCCGAGCGGCTGGTGCTGCTGGTCAACGATATCCTGGACATCGAGAAGATCGAGGCCGGGCGCATCGAGTTCCGGCGCGAACGGATCTCGGCGCGGCATCTGCTGGAGCAGGCCGTGTCGGCCAACCGCAGCTACGCGGCGCAGTTCAGCCTGCGGCTGGAGATGGCGGGCGACCCTGCCGCCGATGCCGAGGTCTATGCCGACCCGCAGCGCATCCAGCAGGTGCTGGCCAATCTGCTCTCCAACGCGGCCAAGTTCTCGCCGGCGGGCGGCGTGGTGGAGGTCAGCCTGGTGGTGGATGCCGGCAGCGTCACGTTCCGCGTGCGCGATCATGGCCCCGGCATCCCGCAGGAATTCCGTGGCCGCATCTTCCAGCGCTTCGCCCAGGCGGATTCCAGCGATGTCCGGCAGAAGGGCGGCACCGGCCTCGGGCTTTCGATCAGCCGCGCCATTGTCGAGCATCATGCCGGGCAGATCGGCTTCGAGGATGCCGAGGGCGGCGGCACCTGCTTCTTCTTCTCGCTGCCCCGGCTCGTGGAGCGTCCGCCCGCCATCTCGCCCGCCCCCAGCGGCGGCGGCCGGGCGCTGATCGTCGAGGATGACCCCGACGTGGCGCAGCTGCTCCAGATGATGCTGGCGCAGCACGGCTGGGAGGGACACATCGCCGGTAATGCCGCCGAGGCCTTCCGCCAGCTCGACCACGAGCGCTTTGACGCGCTGACGCTGGACCTGATGCTGCCGGACGAGGATGGGCTCTCGCTGCTGCGCAGCCTGCGCCAGCGGCCCGACGGACGCAACCTGCCGGTGGTGGTGGTCTCCGCCATCGCCAATCAGCGGCGGCGCGAGCTGAACGGCGATGTGGTGGGCGTGGTGGACTGGCTCGACAAGCCGATCGACCACGGCCGCCTGCGCGATGCCCTGCGGCACGCCCTGCGGGGTGACGGCCCCGCCACCATCCTGCATGTCGAGGATGACGACGACATCCGCCGCGTGGTCTCCGCCGTGATGGGGGACGAGGCGCGGCTCCTGCCGGCGCGCAGCCTGGCCGAAGCGCGGGCCGCGCTGGCCGGCGAGGAGCGCTTTGCCCTGGTGATCATCGATCTCGGCCTGCCCGACGGCAGCGGATTCGACCTGCTGGCCGACATCCAGGCCCTGCGGCCACCGCCGCCGGTGCTGATCTTCTCCGCCACCGACGCCGATGCGCGGATGGCCCGCCATGCCGCCGCCGCCCTGGTGAAGAGCCGCACCGAGAACCGCGTGCTGCACGACACCATCCGCGGCCTGATCGAGGCGGCGCCACCTGCCAGCCAGTCGAGGGAGGCTGCCCTGTGACCGCCAGCACGGCACTGACACGAATCCTGTACATCGAGGACGACGCCGATATCCGCACCGTCGCCGGCTTCGCGCTGAAGGCGGTCGGCGGCTTCACCGTGGAGTCCTGCGCCTCCGGCGAGGAAGCGCTGGCGCGGGTGGCGGGCTTCGTGCCGCAACTGGCCCTGCTGGACGTGATGATGCCGGGCATGGATGGGCCGACCACGCTGCAGCGGCTGCGCGCCCTGCCCGGCTTCGCCAGCCTGCCGGCCATCTTCATGACCGCCAAGGTGCAGCCGCAGGAGGTCACGCGGTACGAGGGTCTCGGCAGCCTGGGTGTGATCTCGAAGCCCTTCGACCCGATGACGCTTTCCGCCAGCGTGCGCGAGATCTGGGCGCGCCGCGATGACTGAGGCGCTGGCCCACGAACCCGAACTGCACGAGGCGCTGCGCCGGCTGCGCAACGAGGGCGCGCGCCGCCTCGGTGAGCAGGTGCAGGTGCTCGCCACCAGCTGGGAGGTGCTGTCCCGCCGGCCCTGGGATGCCGCCGTGCGCGCCGGCATCCGCGAGCTGGCGGAGTCCGCCCATCGCCTGGCCGGCGCCGGCGGCACCTTCGGCCTGCCGGCCCTCTCCGCCGCCGCGGCACCGCTGGAGCTGATCCTGCGCGGGCTCTGCGCCGGCGCCGAGCCGGCCAGCGACCGCCTGCACCAGGCGGATATGCTGATCACCGCCCTGGTCACCGCCTGGGAGGTCGGCGGTGCGCTCCCGGCGCCGGGCGAGTTCACCGCCGCCGCCCCACATGACACGCCCGAGCCGGTGTTGCTCTGCGCGCCCGCGGCCGAGCAGCCCGGGCTTCTCGGCATGCTGAACAGCCTCGGCTACACGGTGCGGCAGGCGGCCGAGGGCGTGCCGCCGCCGGACGGCCCTCTGGCTGCCGCCGTCATCGACGACGCGTTGCCCGACCCGCTGGCGACCTGCCGCGCCCTGGCTGACCGCTGCCCGCTGATCCTGCTGGCCAGGGACACCAGCTTCTCCCTCCGCCTCGCCGCCGCCCGCGCCGGGGTGGAGGCGCTGGTACCGAAGCCGCTGGAAACCAACGAGCTGGCCGACTGGCTCGACCAGTTCGCCGGACTGCGCGCGGAGACACACTGCTCCATCCTGATCGTGGACGACGACCCGTTGCTGGCCGAGACCTATGCCATGGTCCTGCGCCAGGCCGGCATGCAGGTCACCGCCCTCTCGCAGCCCGAGCGCACGCTGGAGGCGATCGCCACCACCACGCCGGACCTCGTGGTGATGGACCTGCAGATGCCGGGGATCGACGGTATCGAGCTGGCGCGGGTGATCCGCCAGACGCGGCGTTACCTGTCGCTGCCGGTGCTGTTCCTCTCCGCCGAGCAGGACGCCACCCGGCAGATGCTGGCGCGCCGGCTGGGCGGGGACGACTTCATCCCCAAGCCGGTCGATCTCGGCCGGCTGGTGACGCTGGTGCGGCTGCGCGCCGAGCGCGCCCGGGCGCTCCGCACCGTGATGGAGACGGACAGCCTCACCGGCCTGCTGAACCATGCCCGCTTCAAGGAGCGGCTGGCGCTGGAGGTCGCCCGCACTGAACGCGACGGCACGCCGCTCAGCCTGGTGCTGTTCGACCTCGACCACTTCAAGCAGATCAACGACCAGCACGGCCACCTGCTGGGCGACCGGGTGATCCGCAGCCTGGCCCGCAGCCTGCGGAAGCGGCTGCGGCGGACCGACATCATCGGCCGCTATGGCGGCGAGGAATTCGCCGCCCTGCTGCTGGGCACCCCGCCGGAGGCCGCGCAGTCGGTGGTCGAGCAGATCCTGGAGCGCTTCTCCGGCCTCATCTTCGAGACGGAGCACGCCCGCTTCTCCGTCACCTTCAGCGCCGGTATCGCAGGGCGCAGCAGCGACGGCACGGCCGAGACGGTGATCTCCGCCGCCGATGCCGCCCTCTACGCCGCCAAGCGCGCCGGCCGGAACCGCGTCTGCCTCGCGGATCCGGGCTGAGCCCCGGCAGCCGGCCACTCCGGGCTGGCCGGGGGCATTCATTCCCCCGGCCTTTCCCGCTAAACCGGGCCCTGCCTGCGGAAAGGACCCGCCATGCCGATCGACGAATCGCTCCGCTTCCTGCCCGTCTCCATCGCCATCCTCACCGTGTCCGACACGCGCGACCTGGCCACCGACCGCTCCGGCCAGACGCTCGCCGAGCGGGTGGAGGCCGCCGGCCACCGGCTGCATTCGCGCGAGCTGGTGCGCGACAACCCGGATGCCATCGAGGCGGTGCTGCGCCGCTGGATTGCGGACCCGGCAGTGGATGTCGGCATCACCACGGGCGGCACCGGCATCACCGGCCGCGACGTCACGCCCGAGGCCTTCGCCCGCGTGCTGGAGAAAGAGATCGAGGGCTTCGGCGAGTTGTTCCGCATGCTGAGCTACCAGAAGATTGGCACCTCGACGATCCAGTCCCGCGCCATCGGTGGCGTGGCCGGCGGCACCTATCTCTTCGCCCTGCCCGGCTCCACCGGTGCGGTGAAGGATGGCTGGGACGACATTCTCCGCTTCCAGCTCGACGCCCGCCACAAGCCCTGCAACCTGGTGGAGCTGATGCCGCGCCTGCAGGAGCACCTGCGCGCCGGGTAGAGTAGACGGACCCTGAACGTCACAGGGCACCAATGCGGGCCAGCGCCCGGCTCAGGTGCCCGCTCTCACACCGCTTCGACAATGCGGATGTCGCGCTCGGCGCCACCCGCGAGGACGGCCAGCGCCTCGCGATAGGCTGGGCTGCCATACGCCGCCCGGGCTTGCTCCACGCTGTCGAACTCAATGAGCACCGTGCGCTGCGGAAGCCCCGCCTCATAGACCTGTGCCGGCATCCCGCGCGCGAGGATGCGCCCGCCGGCTGCGGTCAGCGCGGACGCGCCGAGCCGGGCATAGGCGGCCAGCGCGTCCGGGTTGCTGACGGAGCGGTAGGTGGCGACCCAGTAAGCCTTGGTCATCGTTCTGTCTCCCGGTTCGCGTCCGATGCGGCGCGTCAGACCCGCCGCCCGGTCTCTCCGAGCCACAGGAGGGCACCAGCATGTGGCCTCCATGGTGTTATTGCAGCGGCTCGTCCTCAAGCGCCATCGACGGTGCCGGGGCAGAGCCTCGGTGCTGCGGCACGCGGCAGCGAGGGTCCGCTTAGGGTCGCGAGCCGCCCTTTCTGATTGGGTTTTCACCTGGGCCTCAGCGCGCGCGCCGCGTCAGCCCCTCACAGCGATTGTCCTCGCCGATGCCGAACTGGATGGTCGGCAGGATCGCCAGCGGCAGGGCGATGATGCCGAGCCCGACCGCCGCGCCCGCGCGCGCGCCCAGCTCCACCATCTCCGGCCGCACCGCCGGGTCGGCGAAGGTGCCGCGGATCAGGATGTCGGTCGGCAGCGAGCCCACCGTGAAGTGCTTGGCCTCGGTGCGCAGAGTGTAGTTGAGCCGCTCCTTGCCGAGGTCGATCTCGCCCATGCCGCTGATCAGCGAATCCTCGGTGTCGAGCAGCACGGTGCGGGTGGAAAGCACGCCATCGCGCAGCCCCATATCGGCGACGAAGCACTGCACACGGGTCCGCGCCGGCAGACCAAGCGCGGAGAGGATGGCGTTGCCGAGCTGCACGCCGGAAAGGTCCACCAGCAGGGCGGAGAGATTGCCGCCCGCCATGGCGAGGGTCACGCCCCCGTCGCCACGCCCCAGCAACTCGGCCAGGGTGCGGCCCTGCGTCTCGATGCGGGCGACGCCGCCGATACCCCCCTGCCCTTCGCCCAGAGGAGTGACGCCCAGCAGGCGGGACAGGTCCACGCGCTGGAACTTCACCTCGCCCTTTGCGCGGAGCCCGCCGCCCTCCACCGGGGTGAAATCGAAATTGCCGTCGATGCGGCCGCGTCCGACGCCGAAGCGCAGCGGATGCAGTGCGATGGCACCATCCACGATGTCGAGCTTCACATGCATGTCGTCGAGCGGCATGGCGCGGCCACGGATCTGACCGGCGTCATAGGTCAGGTGCACATCCGTCGCGCGCAGCCGGGGCAGGTTCACCGGCGTGTCGGGCAGCACGCGGCCCCTGTTGCGCCGCGGCTCCGGCTTGCCCTCCGGCGTGCCGCCGATGAAACCGGCCAGGTCATCCAAATCCACCCGGCGGGAGCGCAGTGTGGCATTCACCACCGGGCGGGTGCCGCGTGGCTGCAGCGCCACATCCCCGGCGATGTCGCTGTGGCCGAGCGCGCCTTCCATGTCGGTAAAGCGGATCCGCCCCTCGGCGTAGTCCAGCTTGCCGCTGAAGCGATAGGGCGGCGTGGCCGGAACCACCACGCCGGTCAGCGGCGAGAGCAGCGCCAGGTCAGGACCGCGCAACTCCAGCCGCAGATCAGCACCAGCAAGGCGCAGCGGGTCCTGCACCGTGCCCTGGAGCTTCACCTGAGTCGGGCCATTGGCGAGATCGAGGCGGATCGGCCAGGGATTCTCGGCGTCGCGCAGCGAAAGCACGGCGCCGCCCAGCAGCTCGCCGCGGATCGGCTGGCCCGCATAGGTACCCGAGGCGGTGGCATGCAGCCGTGGCGGCTCGCCGGCCGGGTCCTGCGTCTCCACCGCCACGCGCATATCGGCGCGCAGGGGCGCCAGATTGGCCCGGACCTGCCCCTCGCGGATGCGCAGGGCGCCGATCTGCGGCTCCGGCTGCGGCTCGGCAGGAGGAGCCTGATCCGTCTGGCCAAAAGGAAAGCTGTAGTTGTTGTCGCCCTCCCCCCGGGCGATCAGCTGCACCGCCGGACGCTCCAAGGTGATCTCGGGAATGATGAGGCGGCGATGGCGCAGGAAGGTCCAGGCATCCACCTTCAGGCTCAGCCGCGGCACGGCGGCGAAGGGCGGGTCGGCCGGATAGCCCTCGGGGTTGTCGATGCGGAGGTCGGTCAGCACCACCTCGGGCACCCGGCCAAGATGGACGTCGAGGTCGCCGATATGCACCGGACGCCCCAGCGCCGCGCTGGCCTGACGCTCCACCAGCGGGATGAACCAGGCCCAGGACCAGAATAGGACCAGAAGCAGGATCGCCAGCAGGGGCAATCCTGTCCAGAGCATCAGACGGCGTGCGCGAAGCGACGGCATCCATCCCCGCTCCATCTCCGCTGCCGCGACGCGCCGCGACAGGGTTCCCAACTCAAGCCACCGGCGGCGAGAAAGTTGCGCCGCCGGCCGGAGACCGGAGCATCGGGCCGCCCCGCCTCATCCCCTGGAGGCAGCGGGCGCGGAGGGGTGGATCAGTTGCTGCTGCCCGGACGGCTCGCGTCGAAGCCGAGGAAGCCCTTGTCCGGGCGCGGGGTACCGCCATCCGCGGCCGTGGCATAGCTGGAGAGCGGCGCTTGGCGCGGCGCGGCCTCGCGGCTCGGCGCCGGGCTGCCGCGCAGAGCGCGCGGTGGCGGGGAGGCCAGAGGCACGTTGCGGGCCGCGGCGGGGGCTGCCGGGCGGGGCGCCGGGGCGGAAGGCTCGGCGCTGGTGACCACCGTCGGGCGGGTGGAAAGCAGGAAGAAGGTGATCTCGCGCCGCCCCTGATCGACCGCGGATTCGAGCGGCGTCAGCCCCAGCACGTTGCGGGCATTGAGATCGGCGCCGCGCGCCATGGCATCGCGCGCCGCCGCCATGTCACCGCGGTTGATGGCGTCGAACAGGGCCTCGTTGGGGCCGAGATTCTGTCCCGGCTCGGCCGGGATCGGGGCATTGCGGGTGCGCCCAACCAGCCCGGGCAGCGCCGGCGGCTCCTTGACCGCCGGTGCGGCCGGGGGGGGGCTTGGCGTCGCCGGCCCGTCCAGCATCATCTGCGCCGCCGCCGGGAAGGCGGGCAGGGCCGCAGCCATCAGGCCGACGAGCAGGACGGGAAGCGGGGCGGAGTGGAGATGGCGCATGGCGATCTCTCTAGAACATTTCCCGGCCGGGGCGAAGCGGCGAAGCGTCAGCCTCAGCCACAGCCCTCGCCGTGCAGGGTGAAGCCTTCCACCAGGCCGCCGCGCAGGATGAAGGTGATGTCGCAGCGCACGACCGCATAGCTCGAGGGCACCGCCCAGGGCCGCCACATGCCGTAATAGCCATAGGGCCAAGGGTCGCCGGGGACCAGCACCGTCCGCTGCCGCTCGAACTGGAGGAAGCGCCGCCCGTCCACCTCGTAGGTGCGGACCGGCACGCCCAGGCCGGCCACCAGATCGCCCTCCCGCTGGCCGACGAAGGTGGAGAGGCGCTGCTCCAGGGTCGGCCCTGTGGCGCAGGCGGCCAGCACGACGGGCAGGGCGAGAGTCAAGCGGCGCATCCGTCATCCTCCATCCTTCTGCAGATAGGAATCGGAAACATGGCCGCAAAGGGGCGCGGCGAAATGCTGCTCAGCGCCCCTCCCGGCGCCAGGCCACCAAGGCCAGGCCGAGCACCAGCGGCAGCGCCAGCCAGGGCGGCAGCAGCGGCAGCGCGGCGATGCCGGTCACCAGATGATCCTGGTTGCGCCGCAGCCCGATCCAGCGGCCGCCGGCAGCGTCCCGATCCAGCGCGACGCGGCGCAGCTCCGGCACTTCGGGCCGGGCACCACTGCCAAGCCAATGCGCGCTGCCGCCGGAGGCGCGCATCACGCCCTCCGTCGGCGCCGTCGCGGCCCGCAGGTCGGCCACCTCCAGCGGATTGGCGGCTGCCGCCGCGGCGAAGGCGGAGCGTCGGCCATCGCTGGCCTGCCAGACGCCAGGCTGCGTGGCGGGCATCTCCAGCACTGAGCGGCCGCCCCCCGCCGGCTCGGCCAGGGCGCGGGTCACGGTGCCGTCGGGCGCGGTGACGGTGATCTGCGGCGGCGGGGCGGCCTCCACGCTGCGGCGCACCACCTTCAGCGTGCCGCCCTCGATGTTGGCGACGAGGTCCTCCTCCTCCAGCTCCGGCTCCTTCATCAGCCAGTGCGCGGCACGGCGCAGCAACTCGGCCTGTGGGCCGCCGCCCTCATGCCCGCGCGACCACAGCCAGATCTGGTCGGAGAGCAGCAGCGCCACCCGCCCCTCCCCCACCCGGTCGAGCTGCAGCAGCGGCGTGCCGTCGTCACTGTCCATCACCGTCAGCCCGCTCTGGGGATCGGCCCGGAGGTGGCGGTACCACTGGCCCCATCGCGGCGGCGCATTGCCGCTGTTGGCGCCCTCCAGCCCCTCGGTGACGGGGTGGCGGGCGCCGACATCCGTCACACGCGGGCGGAAGGCGCCCTCCGCCACCGCTCCCGGCCCGGAGAGCGGCCGCGCCGGCAGCACGCTGGCCAGCGGCGTCGCCGCCAGACTGGTCGGGCCGATGAATTCCGGCCCCACCGAGAGCAGCAGCGCCCCGCCGCCCTGCACGTATTCGGCGATGTTGCGCAGATAGAGCGAGGGCAGGATGCCCCGGTTGCTGAAGCGGTCGAAGACAATCAGGTCGAACTCGCGCAGCTTCACCTGGAACAGTTCCCGCACCGGGAAGGCGATCAGCGCCAGCTCGTTCAGCGGCGTCAGGTCGTCCTTCTCCGGCGGCCGCAGGATGGTGAAGTGCACGAGGTCCACATTCGGGTCGGCCTTCAGCAGGCGCCGCCAGGTGCGCTCGCCGGAATGCGGCTCGCCCGAGACCAGCAGCACGCGCAGTCGGTCCCGCACGCCGTTCACAGTCACCACGGCGCGGTTGTTGAGGGTGGAGACCTCGCCCGGCCGCTCCGCGGCGGTCAGTTCCACCACGCTGGGCCCGCCGCGCTCGATGGGCAGGGTGATGCGGTGCTCGCGGCCGATCGGCACGCTCTCGACGCGCGGCGGCGCCCCGTCCCGCCGCAGCGTCAGCCGCACGGCGCCGCCGGTCTCCTGGGCGCCCAGGTCTTCCACCGCCACGCGCAGTTCCACGCTGCGGCCGACGATGCCATAGCCGGGCGCCTCGATGACGCGGATGCGGCGGTCCACCTCGCCGGGCTGGCCGGGCAGCAGCAGGTGCAGCGGCGCTTCGAAAGAGGGCTGCGCCGGCACGTCATGCGCCTGCCCGTCGGTCAGCGCGATGACGCCGGCCAGGCGCGAGCGCGGAATGTCGGCCAGCGCGCGGTCGATGGCGGTGAAGAGCCGGGTGCCCTGGCGGCCGCTCTCCGGCACGTCAATGCTGCGCAGCTCCAGGTCGGGGAAGCGGGCGGCCTGCTGCTCGATGGCGGCGCGGGCGGCGTCGAGCTGCGCCGCTCGCGGGCCGATGCGGGCGGAATCGCTGCGGTCCTGCACCAGCAGGGCGATGTCCGGCCGCGTCTCGCGGGTCTCCTCGACGAGGCGCGGGTTGGAGAGCGCCAGCAGCAGCACCGCAAAGGAAAGCGCCCGCCAGCCCACACCGCGCGCCCGGCGCCACAGCGCCGGCGCCAGGGCCAGCAGCACGATGGCCGCCAGCGCGAGCAGCAGCCAGAGCGGCAGGATCGGGGCGAAGTCGATGCCGGAAATGACCTGTCGCATCGGTCAGTGCTCCAGGACGGGCCGAGGCCAGGGGGCGCCGCCCCCTGGACCCCTGCCGGGGTGGCAGTGCCACCCCGGACCCCGCCAACAGAAGGGAAGTCTGGAATCCGTGGAGCACCGGCCTGCAGCCGGCCTCGCCGGCTGGGCGCCCGAACGGGCGCCGCGGCCAATGCCGCGCAGCCAAGCCGCCGGAGGCGGGCAAAAATCCAGAGGCGGCGCCCCTCTCAATTCCCCAGCCTTTCGAGGATGGCCGGCACATGGACCTGATCGCCCTTGTAGTTGCCGGTCAGCGCGTACATCACGAGATTGACCCCGAAGCGATAGGCCAACGTGCGCTGCCGCGCCCCGCCGGGAATGACGGCATAGGGGTTGCTCCCCCGCCCATCCACCGCCCAGGCGCCGGCCCAGTCATGCCCGCCGATGATCACCGGGCTCACGCTGTCATTCGCCCGGTCCTCCTCCCGCGAGACCCAGACCTGCCCGCCGGCGAAGCGGCCGGGCAGCTCCGGCGGCAGCAGGTAGAAGGCACGGGTCAGCACATGCTCGGGCGAGACCGGCGCCAGCGGCGGGATGGCGAGGCCGCGCGTCAGCCGCTGCAGCGCCTCGGGCGCACCGGGCGAGAAGCCCTCGCCCGAGCCCTCGTCCCGCGTGTCGAACAGGATGATGCCGCCATGCCGCATGTAGTCGTTCAGCGCGGTGCGGGCATCGGGATCGAGATCGGGGCTGGAGGCGGTGACCGCCCAATAGAGCAGCGGCAGCGGCGAAAGGTCGTCCTGGCCAGGGCGGACCAGCACCGGCTCGCCCAGGGCAGCGGCCGTGCGGCGATTGACGTAGTCCGACAGGCCGACAAGCCCCTGCCGCACCGCCTCGTCCACCACCCCGTCGCCGCTGGGCACGTAGCCGATGCGGGTGGTCAGGGCCATGGCCTCGACCGAGGGGTCAGCGCCCGACTGAGCTCCCGATTGGGCCTGCGCAGCGGGGGCGGCAAGCAGCAGCAGCGGCAGCAGCACCGCCGCCAGCCGCGCTGGGCGCCCGAGCAGCCCGCGCTGCACCAGCGAAAGCAGCAGGTCCACTGCCAGCAGCAGCAGCGCCGCGCCAAGCAGCCAAGGGCCGAGATCGTGCTCGCCCGGCACGCCGCCGATCGCCTGGAAAGCGGTACCGGGGGGCGGCGCGGCGATCGGGCGCGGCGCGGGCAGGCTGGCGGAAAGGTTCAGGGCGCGGCGCTCACCGCCCTCGCCTGGCACGCCGTACCAGCCCGGTGGATGTCGCGGGCCGGGACGGGTCTCGGCGATGCGACTGGCCGGGATGGCGCCGACCCCGCCGGGCGCCGGGCCGAGCCGGCCGAAGCCGTCCATCGTCTCCAGCGGCGCCAACGGCGCCTCGCCCTCCGCCCCGGCGACACCCGAGGAAAGCGCCACCACCCGCCGCAGCATGTCGATGTAAAGGCCCGAGAGGGGCAGGTTGGACCATTCGGTATTGGCGGTGACGTGGAACAGCACGATCCGCCCGGCGCCGCGCGATTCCGCGGTCACCAGCGGCGTGCCGTCGGCCAGGCGTGCCCAGGTGCGCTCGGAAAGCTGCGGCCCCGGCTCGGCCAGGACCTGGGTTGTGACCGTCACCTCCTCCGGCGGCACCAGCCCGGCGAAGGGCGAGCCGTCGGCGAAGGGAGCGAGACGCTGCGGCTGTTCCCAGGACAGGGCACCGCCGAGCCGCCGCTCGCCGCCGCGCAACCGTACCGGCAGGAGCGGGTCGGGGTTCTCGGCCAGGCGCGGTCCGGCGAAACGCACCAGCGTGCCCCCTTCCTCCACCCAGCGGGCCAGCATGTCACGCTCGCGCCCCTCCGCCACGGAGCGGTCGGCCAGCACCAGCACCGCGAGCTGCCGCTGCAGGAGCTGCCCGATATTGCCGCGGCGCAGCTCGGCATAAGGCGAGAGAGCCCGATCCAGATAATAGAGCGGCCCGAGTAGCGGCGTGTCGGCGCCCTGTTCGGCCGGGCCGAGCAACCCCACCGGCCGGCGGCGGAAACGCTCGTCCAGCAGCACGGCGGCGCCGGCGGTCTCCTCGTTCTCGATCTCCAGTCGGGTGATCTGGTTGCGGATCTCCAGCGGCAGGTCGAGCGTGGCCTCGCCGCCGGTGGTACCGGCCGGCAGCGGAATGGCGGCACGGGCCAGGGCGCGGCCGTCGCCGGTGCGGGCCAGCACGGCGGCCCCGCCATCCATGGCGGCCGACGTCTGGCGCAGTGCAACCCGCAGTCGGTCCGCCTCGGCTGTCGGCGGCAGGAGAAGACGGGCCGAGCGTCCCTCGGCGCGGGCCAGGGTCAGCGGCCCCGCCGTCGCCAGGGCCTGAGCCAGGGGGGAGAAGCCATCGCCCTCTGCCTGATGCTCGACGCCATCAGTCAGGTAAAGGCTGCTAAAGCCCTCGGGATGATCCTGGCGCCAGGCCGTCAGCGCGGCGAGCGCGGCGGCGCGGTCAGGTGCCCAGGGCTTGGGGCGCAGGGCAGCGAGGCGGGCGCGCAGCTCATCCGCCGGCATGAGGGCGGTGGGGCGTGGCGCCTCGCCATTCTCGGGTGGAGCCGTGGTCAGCAGCGCGGCCGTGCGGCCCTCCCGCGCAGCGGCTTCCAGTGCGGCCTGGGCGGCGGCGGAGCGGGCGGGCCAGTCGGCGGCGCTCGGCCAGCCATCGTCCACGACCAGCAGCAACGGCCCCTCGCCGCCCGCCAAGGCCCCGGGCGCCCAGATGGGGCGGGCCAGGCCGACGATGATCAGCGCCGCCGCGACGAGGCGCAGCAGCAGCAGCCACCAGGGCGTGCGCGCGGGGGTTTCCTCCGGTGCGGGCAGGTCGCGCAGCAGGCGCAGCGCCGGGAAAGCCTGCCGCCGCGGGGCTGGCGGGGTGACCCGCAGCAGCCACCAGATCAGCGGCAATGCGGGCAGGGCCAGCAGCAGCCAGGGAGCGACGAAGCCGATCGGGCCGAGGCTCATCATGGTGCCATGGCGTCCTCTTAGAGGTCCTCTTGCTCAGCCAGGGGCCAGCGCCTGCCAGAGCGCCAGCAGCGCCGCTTCCGGCGGCGCATCGGTCCGATGGGTGGCGAAGGACCAGCCGGCCGCGCCGGCGATGGCGGCAAGCCCCGCCCGGTGCGCTGCTAGCCGCTCGGCATACAGCACCCGCACGCCTTCAACGCGAGGCAGAAGCAGCGGTTGTTCCGCCTGCTGCACGCCCTCGAAGCGCACCCGCCCCGTATAGGGCAGGGTTTCCTCCGCCGGGTCCAGCACCTGCAGCAGATGGCCCCGCGCCCCGCGCGCCGCCAGACCCGCCACCGAAGCCTGGATCTCCGGCAGCGGCGCCAGGAAATCGCTGAACAGCACGACGCGTGCGTGCCGCGGCAGGCTTGCATCAGCCGGCGGGATTTCGAGCCGGGCCAGCGCATCCGCCGTCGCGGCCAGCGCCCCGCGCCCGGCGAAGGCGCGGCGCGCGCCGCCGAGCAGCCGTACCCGTTCGCCGCCGCGCAGCAGCAGCGAGGCCAGGGCCAGCAGCAGCAGCTCGGCGCGCGCCCGCTTGTCCGGCCGGTCCCGCCCACCGCGCCAGCGCATGGTCGGGCCGGACTCGCGCCAAAGCGCTACCGTCTGCGCCGCCTCCCATTCCGTCTCGCGCACGAAGAGCCGGTCGGATTTGGCGCTCTGCCGCCAGTCGATGCGCGCCGTCGCATCCCCGGCGAGATAAGGGCGGAACTGCCAGAAGGCATCGCCCTGCCCGGCGCGACGGCGCCCGTGCACGCCCTGCATCACCGTGGCAGCGACGCGCTCGGCGGCGACCACCAGCGGGGGCAGGCGCCCGCCCAGCGCCTCGGCACGGAGGGCTGCGAGCGCGGGCTGCGGCGTGGCGGCCTCAGCCAAGGCTGGCCTTCAGCGCGTCGATCACGTCTGCGAGCTTCACCCCATCGGCACGGGCGGCGAAATTCAGCGCCATGCGGTGGCGCAGCACCGGCTCCGCCAGGGCGATCACGTCCTCGACACTAGGTGCCAGGCGCCCGTCCAGCACGGCGCGGGCACGGGAGGCCAACATCAGAGCTTGCGCCGCGCGCGGCCCCGGCCCCCAGGCCAGGTGCTGCCGCACGGCGGGCAGGCTGCCCGTCTCCGGCCGGGCGCCCCGCACCAGGGCCAGGATGGCATCCAGCACGCTGGAGGAAACGGGAATGCGGCGGATCAGTGCCTGCGCCGCGATCAGCTCCCGGGCCGTCATCGCCGTTGTGGGGCGCGCCTCGGTGGCGCCGGTGGTGGCCAGCAGCATGGCCCGCTCGGCCGCCTCGTCCGGATAGGTGACCTCGACCTCCAGCAGGAAACGGTCGAGCTGCGCCTCGGGCAGTGGATAGGTGCCCTCCTGCTCGATCGGGTTCTGGGTCGCGAGGACATGGAAAGGGGCCGGGAGAGGATGCACCGCGCCGGCAATGGCCACCTTGCGCTCCTGCATGGCCTGCAGAAGCGCCGACTGGGTGCGCGGCGAGGCGCGGTTGATCTCGTCCGCCATCAGCAACTGGCAGAAGACGGGGCCCTTGATGAAGCGGAAGGTGCGGCGGCCATCCTCCCCCTCCTCCAGAACCTCGCTCCCTAGGATATCGGCCGGCATCAGGTCCGGGGTGAACTGCACCCGGCTCTCGCCGAGGCCGAGCACGGTCCCGAGGGTCTCCACCAGCTTTGTCTTGCCCAGGCCCGGCACGCCGACCAGCAGCACATGGCCGCCGGAGAGGATGGTGATCAGCACCTGCTCCACCACCTCGGCCTGACCGAAGATCACGCGCCCCACAGCCTCGCGCACCCGGGCCAGGCGGCCGCCCAGCGCCTCGACCTCGGCCAGGAGGATGTTGGGATCGGTGGGGTCCGCCACTTCAACCATACCAGTGCGCTTCCTTATATAGGTCCCTGGATATTGGAAGCCGGCCCATCCTGGCCAGCCTGCCGCCCTCGAAATGCGCCGGACCCAGACCGGTGCGGGGGGCGATGCAGCCGAAGGGAGAAGCTAATGCCCGTCGGGCGCATGGACGAAGCATTGAAACAATCCGGCACAGCCTGCGGCCGGGCCGCCGCCCCCCTTCCCCTTCGCAAGGGCGCGGCGCCCAGCGGGCGCCCCAAGCACAATTGCGGCGCGCTCGACATGCGCATCGCCAAGGACGGCACCTGGCACTACCGGGGAAGCCCGATCGGGCGCAAGGAACTGGTCTGCCTCTTCGCCTCCGTGCTGCGGCGCGAGCCGGACGGCAGCTATTGGCTCGAAACCCCCGCCGAGCGCGGCCGCATCACCGTCGAGGATGCGCCCTTTGTCGCCGTCGAGGTGTTCTGGCGCCGCTGTGACGGCCGGCAATGCCTGACCTTCCGCACCAACCTGGACGAGATGGTCACCGCCGATGCCGACCACCCGATCCGGGTCGCCATCGACCCCGAGTCGCGCGAGCCGCGCCCCTATCTGACGGTCCGGGCCGGGCTGGAGGCGCGCATCAACCGTGCCGTCTTCTACGAGCTGGTGGCCCTGGCCGAGCCCGAAACGGTGGGGGGCCGCGAGGTGCTCGGCGTCTGGAGCGAGGGCGTCTTCTTCCCGATCGACGACATGCCGATCGAGGCCCATACCACCGACGCCGCTGCCGAGTGACGAGCCTCCCCGTCCCGCTCGCCGCGGCGGTGGATGCGGCAGAGGTCAAGCGCCGCCTTGCCAATCCCGGCCGGCTCTGGCCGGAAGTGCCGCAAACCGGGGCTCCTGAGGGCATCGCCTCGGCGGTGCTGGTGCCGGTCGTGCTGCATCCCATCCCCACCCTGCTGCTGACCCTGCGCGCGGCGCAGCTCTCCAGCCATGCCGGACAGGTCGCCTTTCCCGGTGGCCGCATCGAGCCCGGGGAGAACCCGGAGCAGGCCGCGCTGCGCGAGGCGGCCGAGGAGATCGGCCTCGACCCGCGCCTGCCGCAGGTACTTGGCCGGCTGCCGGGCCATGTCACCGGCACGGGCTACCACATCACGCCGGTGCTCGCCCTGGTCGAGCCGCCTCTCAACCTGGTGCCGGCGCCGGATGAGGTGGAACTCGCCTTCGAATACGAGCTGGCGCCGCTGCTGAATCCGGCACTGCCGGAAATCCGCACGGCGGTGCGGCGCGGCGAGACGCGCAGCTTCTATGTCTGGCCGCATGCCGAGCACTATGTCTGGGGCGCCACCGCGGCCATCATGCACAGCCTTGCTGCGCTTTTGCGGGACGGAAAAGGCTTGGGGGAATGAATTCCCCCATACCCCCTTCTTTTTTCTTCAAGTTTCCTATTCTGGCGAAAAGCGCCACGCCAAGCTGACAAAAAGAAGATGGGGGCCCGGGGGAATTCCTTCCCCCGGCCTTTTTTACGCCGCATCCCTCAGTGCCCCCCGCATCCAGTCCAGGAAGGCGATGGCCGCCGGCACGGTGGCCCGCCCGGAAAGCGGGATGGCCGCGATCCCGTCCTGGAAGGGCACGAAGCCGCAGGGGGCGACCAGCCGGCCCTGCGCCAGTTCCTCGCGCGCCATTCGCCGCTCGACCAGCGCCACGCCGAGGCCCGACAACGCCGCCTCCAGACAGAGATGCGTGTGCGGGAAGCGCAGCTCGGCATCCCAGGCCATCGCCTGCCCCGCCTCTCCCTCCCAGACCTCCCAGGCGCGGGAGGTGTATTCATGGGCGATCCGCGTCGGCGCCCGCAACGCGCCCTTGATGGTGCTGAAGGGATAGCCGGGTGCGCAGACCGGCCCGAAGGCCACCTCCCCCAGGCGGATCGCGCGGGCCTGGTCGGCGGGCGGGTAGGAGAGCCGGTCCCAGGCGATCACCAGGTCGGCGCCTTCGTGCCGCAACGCCCGCGCGGAGGTCATGGAGAGCCGGACACGGATCGCCGGATGCGCGCGATAGAAGCCGGCCAGGCGCGGCACCAGCCAGCGCATGGCGAAGGTGGCGCTGCAGGCGACATGCACCGAGGGGCCGCCTGCGCCCTCGCGCAGCTCTTGCCAGCCCTGCTCCAGCGCATCCAGGGCCCCGGCGACGACGCGGCGCAGCGCCTCACCCTCGGCATTGAGGCGGATGCCGGTGCCGGCCTTGTCGAAGAGCCGGACGCCCGCCTCCTCCTGCAGGCTGCGGATCTGCCGGCTGACCGCGCCATGGGTACGGCCCAGTTCGTCGGCGGCGCGGGTCACGGAATTCAGCCGCGCGGCGGCCTCGAAGGCGCGCAATGCGGAAAGCGGCGGAAGGCGGCGTCGCATCGCAGGCCTTTCGTGAGTTTGGCTCACCCATTCGACGGAAGAACTGCATAGCTTTGCACGGCCAGGGCGTCTAGGTCAGGGCAGCCGAGCGCTACGGGGGCGTAGCGGGAGGCGCAGGAAACTCACGGAAGGTGCCGCTTGCCGGAGCGGTGCGCAGACAGGAGAACCGTCGCATGGCCGTCATCGGGACGATCGCGGAACTGGAGGCGATCTACGGGCCGCTGGCCGAAGTGGGCGAGGCCTCCACCGCCAAGGTGGCCGACCATGTGACGCCGGAATATCGCCGCTTTATCGAGGCGGCACCCTTCCTGGCACTGGCGACAGTCGGGCCGGAGGGGCTGGACTGCTCGCCGCGCGGCGACCGCGGCCAAGTGGTGCGGGTGCGGGACTCTCACACGCTGCTGCTGCCCGACCGCCGCGGCAACAACCGCATCGACAGCCTGCGCAACGTCGTGCGCGACCCGCGCGTGGCGCTGATGTTCCTGATCCCCGGCAGCGGCAATGCGCTGCGGATCAATGGCGAGGCGCATCTCGACGCCAACCCGGCGCTGCTCGAATCCCTGGCGATGGAAGACAAGCCGCCGCGCACGGTGATGGTGATCGCAGTGCGGGAGGTCTATTTCCAGTGCGCCCGCGCCATCATCCGCGCGGGGCTGTGGAATCCGGAAAGCCGGGTGGACCCGACCAGCCTGCCGACGCCGGGGCAGATCCTCGCCGGGATGAGCGCCGGCCGGGTCGGCGGCGAGGCCTATGACCGCGAATGGCCGGAGCGGGCGCGCAAGAGCATGTGGTGAAGCGCGAAGGGGGCCCGGAGCATCGCCCCGGCCCCCTGCCCAGTCACCACCGATAGTTGAGACTGCCCAGCACGTTCAGCCGGTTGCCGTAGAAGCAGCTCGTCTCCGTCGAGCAACGGCTGACATAGCGCGTGTCGAACAGGTTGCTGGCATTCACCGCCAGTTCGAGCCCCTGCATCCTGTTGCTCAGCTTCGAAAGATCGTAGCGGATGCCGGCATCGAAGAGCGTCACCGAGGGCACCACCGCGCCGCCGGTATTGGTGGCCGCGGTATTGCCGACGAAGCGCACGCCCGCACCGATGCCGAGCCCGGAGAGCGGACCGGAGAAGCGGATGAAGCGGTAATCGGCATAGAGCCCGGCCGCCGTCTTCGGCACGCCGCTCGGGCGATGGCCCTCCTCGCCTGGCGTGTTGCTCTCGGTGATCTCGGGGTCGAGGAAGGTGGCGGAGCCGATCAGACTCAGCCCATTGGCGAGATCGGCGACCGCTTCCATCTCCACGCCGCGCACGCGGATCTTGCCGACCGCGACCTGGTTGACCGGGCTGGTCGGGTCGGTGGTCAGCGTGTTCTTCTGCGTCAGCTCGAAAGCGGCGATCTGGATGAAGCTGTTGATGCCGGGCGGCTGGTATTTCAGCCCGACCTCGTACTGCTCGCCTTCCAGTGGGTCATAGCCATTGCCGCGCACATCCACGCCGATCTGCGGCTGGAAGGAGCGGGCATAAGAGACATAGGGCGCGAGCCCGTTCTCGGCGCGATAGACGAGGCCGGCGCGCCAGGTGAAGGCGCTGTCATTCTGCTCGCGGGTTGTGCCACCGACACGGTCCTCCACGTCGGCCAATGCCCAGTCCTGCCGGATGCCGGCGGTCAGCACGAAGCGGCCGAAATGAATCTGGTCCTGCGCGTAGAGCCCGTATTGCGTCGTCACCTGCCGGTCGTTGAGGTTTGGCGATGAGAGATCCGGCACCGGGCTGCCATAGACCGGCTGGAACAGGTCAAGCGGGCTCGCAGAGGCGAAGGCCTGCGCGTTGCGATAGAAGATCTGCGAATAGTCGAAGCCGCCCAGCACGGTGTGGCGCAGCGGGCCGGTGGTGAACTCCGCCTTGACCTGGTTGTCCACCTGGAAGGTGTTGACGTCGAGCCCGACGCGATAGCCGAAGCGGTTCAGCGAGCGCCCATTGTCCGCCAGCCCGACGCCATAGACCTGATCCCAATCGATGCCGGTATGGCTGTAGCGCAGGTTCTGCTGCACCGACCACACCTCGTTGAAGCGATGCGACAGCTCGTAGCCGACGCCGTATTGCGTGCGGTTGAAGCGATCGAAATCAGGCTCGCCGGTGAAGCGGTCGCGGCTGATACGGCCATAGGGCGTCGGCACCACCGTGCCGACATAGGGGAGGAACTGGTTCCCCGAGGTGCGGTCGCGCTGGTAGTAGGTGAGCAGCGTCAGGCTGGTGTTGTCGTCCGGCCGGAAGGTCAGCGTCGGCGCGACGAAGACACGGTCATCCTCGGTGTGGTCCACATTGGTGTCGCTGTCGCGCAGCAGGCCGGTGATGCCGTAGAGCCACTTGCCGTCGGCGGTCAGCGGGCCGCTGCTGTAGCCCTGCGCCTGCAGCCTTCCGTAGCTGCCGGCGGTCAGCCGCACCTCGCCGGTGGCGAAGTCGGTGGGCCGGCGCTGCACCATGTTGACGAGGCCGCCCGGCGTGATCTGGCCGTAGAGCACCGAGGTCGGGCCGCGCAGCACCTCGTAGCGCTCCAGCCCGTAGGTGTCGAAGACGCTGCCGGCATAGCCGGTGTTGTAGCGCAGGCCGTTCAGGAAGACGCCGTTGTCCTGCGCGTTGAAGCCGCGCAGCTGGAACCAGTCGGTGCGGGAATCCGTGCCGTAGTTCTCGGTGCGCGCGCCGGCCGTATAGCGCAGTGCCTCGCCGAGCGTCTGTGCCTGGCGCGCGTCGATCAGGTCGCGCGGCAGCACCGAGATGGACTGTGCGTTCTCGATCAGCGGCGTGTCGGTCTTGCTGCCGGTGATCTCCTGATTGGCGACGAGGCCACGCACCGGATCGAGCGCGCTTTCGCCGCGCGCGGTGACATCCACCTCCGGCAGCACCAGGGGCGCCGTCGCGTCCTGCGCACGGGCTGGCGCGGGCAAGGCCGGGGAAAGGGCGGTGGCGCTGAGCAGGCAGGCGGCGAGCCGCGCCGTGCGGTGCCGGGGAGGGGCTGTGAGCATGAGGATACCCTGCATCCTGGCGCGCCGGCACAGCGGAGCCGGCCGGGGACGCGGAAATAATAAGAATAATTCTCAATAGCAAATGCCGTGCGCCGGAACCATCCCTTTCCCGCCAAGCTTCCGTCGTTTTGCAAGCCCTCCGGGCCGCGGTATCCTGCCCTGTCCCTCGCCGCCGCGGCGCGCCCCCGGCGCCCCTCCGGCAGGGTCTTCCGGCCCAGGAGGAGCGCCCGCATGCGGCTTTACGAGATCCCGGCGCATCTGCCCTTCCTCCCCACCCTCGCCGAGGGCGTGCTGCAATGGGTCGGGCTGGATGACCCGCTGGCGCTTTCCCGCGTCACCATCCTGCTGCCGACGCGCCGCTCGGCACTGGCCCTGCGCGAGGCCTTCCTGCGCACCGCCGGCGGGCAGACCCTGCTGCTGCCGCGCATGCGGGCGCTGACCGGACTTTCCACCGAGGAGGCCGACGAGCTCGCCCTGCCGACGCTGCTCGACCTGCCCCCGGCGGTCGATCCCTCCCGCCGGCAGGCGGTGCTGACCGAGATGATCATGCGCCTGCCCACCCGCTATGGCGGCCCGAACTCGCCCGAGCAGGCCTGGGGCCTCGCCACCGCGCTGGCCGAGCTGATGGACGAGGTGGCGCTGGAAGGCGTCGATGACGGCAAGCTCTCCAACCTGGTGCCCGAGGAATTCGCGGTCCATTGGCAGGTGACGCTGACCTTCCTGCGCGGTGTGCTGGATGCCTGGGAGGCTTGGTTGAAGGAGGAAGGGCTGATGGATATCGGCCCGCGCCGCGTCGCCGCGCTGCGCGCCCAGGCCGAGATCTGGCGGAAGCACCCGCCCGAGCATCCGGTGATCGCCGCCGGCATCGGCGCCGGCGGCACCATCCCCGCCGCCGCCGCCCTCCTGCGCGTGGTGGCGCGGATGAAGAACGGCGCCGTCGTGATGCACGGGCCGGGCGAGGTGAAGTCGGCCGAACTCTGGGCCGCCATCGGGCTGAGCCCGACGCATCCGCTCTCCGGGCAGGTGCGGCTGCTCTCGGCGATGGACGCCACCCCTGCCGACCTCCGCCCCTGGCCCGGCAATGGCGCCGGGCAGCCGGCGCTGGAGCGCCGGTCCGAGCTGATCTCCTGCTCGCTGCGCCCGGCCGACGGCGTGGAGGCCTGGCTGAAGCGGCGGCCCGACCACTGGCAGTCGGCGCTGAAGGGCCTCTCCTATCTCGACGCGCCGGACGTGCAGGCCGAAGCGGTGGCCATCGCCCTGCTGCTGCGCGAGGCGCTGGAGCATCCCGGCGCGCGCGCCGCGCTGATCACTCCGGACCGCGACCTCGGCCGCCGCGTCGCCGCCGAGCTGATGCGGCACGGCGTGCTGGCCGATGATTCCGCCGGCCAGCCGATCGGCGAGACGCCCACCGGGGCCTTCCTGCGCCTGATCGCCCAGGCGGTGGCGGAAGGCTTCGCGCCGGTGCCGCTGCTGGCCCTGTTGAAGCACCCACTCTCGGCCGGCGGCATGGCGCGCGCCGATTGGATGGAAGCCGTGCGCCTGCTGGAGCGCCGCGCCCTGCGTGGGCCACGCCCCGCCCCCGGCCTGCCGGGTCTGCGCGCCCGTGTCGCCGAAGCCTTCCGGCGGGAGAAGGATGCCGCCCTGCTCGGTCAGGTAATGCGGCTGATCGAGGCTCTGGAGACGGCGCTGGATGGCTTCGCCGAACTGCCGCCCAGCCCTGCCCTGCCGCCCGCCGACCTGCTGGAGGCGCATCTCGACGCCGCCGAGCGGCTGGCCACCACGCGCGAGCGGCCCGGCGGGCTGCGCCTCTACGCCGGCGAGGAAGGCGAGCCGCTGGCCGTGCATCTCGCCAGCCTTCCCCCGGCCCTGCTTGCCCTGCCGCCGATGAGTCCGGCCGCTTGGCCTGCCCTTTTCGATTCCATGCTGGCTGGCCCCGTCGCACCCAGCGTGCGCATGGGGCGTGGGCGGGAGGGGCAGCAGCATCCGCGCGTCGCCATCCTCGGTCTGTTGGAAGCGAGGCTGCAGGATTTCGACCTCGCCGTGCTGGGCAGCCTGGAGGAAGGCGTCTGGCCGCATGCCACCGATCCCGGCCCCTGGATGAGCCGCCCGATGCGCGCCGATTTCGGCCTGCCGGAGCCGGAGGCGCGCATCGGCCGCGTCGCCGCCGACTTCATGCTGGCTGCCGCCTCCGCACCGCGCGTCGTGCTGGCCCGCGCCCGCAAGCGCGCCGGCGCGCCCACCGTGCCCTCGCGCTGGCTGACCCGACTGGAGACCTTCCTCGCCGGGCAGCGCGGGCCGGATGGCAAGGGGCTCTCGCTGCCGCGCAGCCCGGCCGCCGGCTGGGCGGCGCGGCTCGACATGCCGGAGGTGGTGCGCCCCTGCGCCCGCCCCGCCCCCTCGCCGCCGATCGAGAACCGGCCGCGCGAGATCAGCGTCACCGAGGTGGCGGACCTGATGGCCGATCCCTATGGCTTCTACGCGCGCCGCGTGCTGCGGCTGATTCCCTTCGAGCCGCTGGACGCCGAGGTGGGCGCCGCCGATTACGGCCAGGTGGTGCATCAGGCCATGGCCGGCTGGACGCGCCGCCTCGCCGCCGCGCCGGGTGGCTGGCCGGGCTTCGCCACCGCGCGGGGCTGGTTCGACGCCGCCGCCGAGCACGCCCTCGCCGAGGCCGCCGCGCGCCCGGGCCTGCTCGCCTTCTGG
This sequence comes from Roseomonas sp., assembly GCA_035565935.1. Classification (GTDB taxonomy): domain Bacteria; phylum Pseudomonadota; class Alphaproteobacteria; order Acetobacterales; family Acetobacteraceae; genus Pseudoroseomonas. The sequence continues at coordinate 22,933 of DATMRU010000047.1, read as the reverse complement.
CGCCCGCGCCTGCGGCGGATCGGCGATTTCGTGGTGGCGCTGGAGGCGGCGGCGCAGGCCGGCCACCGCATCCGCCGCCGCCATGCCGAGGTGCCCGGGCAGCTCGACATCGCCGAGGGTCAGGTGCGGCTGAAGGTGCGCGCCGACCGCATCGACGAGTTGGCGGACGGCACCCTCGCCCTGATCGACTACAAGACCGGCACACCGCCCACGACGAAGGAGATCATGGACGGCCGCGCGCCGCAGATGGCGCTGGAGGCAGCGATCGCCGAGGCCGGCGGCTTCAAGGACCTCGACCCGCATGCCGTCTCGGCGCTGGCCCACTGGCGCCTCACCGGCGGCAGCACACCGGGCGAGGTGCAGCCGGTGAAGGCCGATCCGGGCGCGCTCGCCGCCGATGCGCTGGACAATACGGTGGAGCTGGTGCGCGGTTTCCTGCTCGGCCACCGCCGCTTCATATCCCGGCCGCATCCGCGCCGGCGGCCACAGCGCACCGAGCACGACCACCTGGCGCGGCTCGCCGAATGGGGCGCCTCGGAGGATAGCTGAAGGGCTCCTGGAAGGCTCTGCCTCCAGACTCTCCGCCGGGGAGGCAACGGCCTCCCCGGACACCGCGATCAGTTTTAAAGGAAGGAAGGCCCAGGTACCCCGGAGTCCCTGGCGGAGGGTTCAGGAGGCAGCGCCTCTCGGAAGGCCTTCCGGCCGCTAGCCCGCCGTCCCCAGCGGGAAGCTGGTGTCCAGCGCCTGCGTGACATCCAGCCGCTCGCGGATCAGCCCGAACTCCAGGGAGCGATCCGCGGCTTCCTGCAACTCGGCCACCACGGCGGCATCGAGCGGGATGGCGCGTGTCCGCTGCACCTCGAAGGCGCGGCGCACCGCCGCCTCAGGCAGGCGGGTCAGCCGGGCATTGGTGGCGGCGTAGTCCGCGAGGTGGTCGGCCGCCCAGGCCCAGCCCGCCCGCTGCCGCTGCATCAGGTCGGTCAGCTCAGCGCGACGGTCGCGCAGCGCGTTCTGGTGCGCGGCCAGGAAGCTGATGGTGGGGGTGAGCCCGGCGCCGTCCTCCAGCACGCGGGCACCGAAATGCGTCACCTCGATCGAGACATAGGGTTCCCAGATTGCCCAGGCATCGACGGCGCCCGAGCGGAAGGCAAGCGCCGCATCGGCCGGGCCGAGATAGGCCAGGTCGATTTCCGAGGGCTCGATCCCCGCTCGCTTCAGCGCCGCGCGGATCAGGAAATGCCCCCAGCCGCCGCGATTGCCGGCGACGCGCTTGCCGCGCAGGTCGCCGAGCGTGCGGAAGGGGGAGTCCCCGCGCACCAGGATGGCCTGCGAGCGCGGATCGGCGCGGGTGGCGGCATAAGCGCGCAAGGGGGCGCCCGCCTTGAAGACGGTGAGAAAGGCGAGGTCGCCCATGGTGCCGACATCCAGCGCATCGGCGCTCAGCGCCTCCAGCAGCGGAGCGGCGGCGGGGAACTCGCTCCATTCGATGGGATAGGGCAAACCCTTCACGGCGCCCGAAGCCTCCAGCAGCGAGCGCAACCCGCCCTTCTGGTTGCCGACGCGCAGCGCGGGCGCGGCGGCGCGCGCCAGGGCGGGGGCAGCGAGCAGCCCCCCCGAGGCGAGCAGCAGGGAACGGCGGGACGGATGGGGAGAGGTGGGAAGCTTGTTCATGCCGCCCATCCTGAACGGCTCCGGTCCGCTCGCGAAATAGGCGTGTTTGGCAAAGTTTTGCTCGAATTCAGGAGGTTATGCTCTGGCGGAGCCGTCCTGGAGACGGCTATTCCCCGCCCCCTTCCGGCATGGGCCGCCTCTGGAAGGCAGCCCGAGCCGCTGCAGGATTGCGCGTCCTGCCCAGGCGCGAGAGCGCGGAGCCGAAGCTGACGGGCGGGGGCGTGGCGGCGTGGCAAATGGCCCCCGGTGGCGCAGGCCTGGAAAGGATGGCGCCCCTCCCGGACTTGTGCCCGTCGCTCTCGCCGCCCGCCGCGGTTAGAATAGAACCATGAGCAGCACCGCCCTTTCGCCTCGCGCCGCCGCCCAGGCCGCGCAGCGCCGCGCCTCGGACCCGCTGGCCTCGGCCTGGGTGGGCGCCTCGGCCGGCTCCGGCAAGACCAAGGTGCTGACCGACCGCGTGTTGCGCCTGCTGCTGCGCCCCGGTGCGCGGCCCGAGCGCATCCTCTGCCTGACCTTCACCAAGGCCGCCGCCGCCGAGATGTCCACGCGTCTGGCCCGCCGCCTTGGCGAATGGGCGGTGGCGGAGGAGGCCGACCTCGACGCCTCGCTGGAGGCGCTGACCGGCCAGCGCCCGGACGACGCGACCCGCCGTCGCGCCCGCGCCCTCTTCGCCGAGGTGCTGGAACTGCCGGGCGGGATGCGGATCGCGACGATCCACGCCTTCTGCCAGTCATTGCTGCGCGGCTTCCCGCTGGAGGCCGGACTGCCGCCGCAGTTCACCCTGATCGAGGAGGACGAGGCGGCTGCCATGCTGGCCGATGCGCGCGAGGCGGCGCTGGCTTCCGGACAGCTTCCGGCCGAGGCGATCGACGCCATCGCCGGGCTCGGCTCGGCCGAGGATTTCGCCGAGACGATGCGGGCCCTGGTCAGGGAGCGCGACCGGCTCGGCACCGCCATCGCCCAGGCCGGGGGCCTGCGCGGCTGCGACGCGGTATTGCGCCGCCGCCTCGGCCTGCCACCCGAGGGCGACGAAGCGGGCGCGATCGCCGAGGCCGCTGCCGCGGTCGGCACGGAGATGGTGCGCGCCGCCGGGCTGCTCGCCGGCAGCGGCAATGCCAATGACCGCGCGCGGGGCGCCGCCATCAAGGCCTGGATCACCCTGCCCACCGAAGCCCGCGCCGCGCGCTGGGAGGACTGGGTGGAAATCTTCCTCACCGCCGAGGGCTCGCCGCGCAAGTCGCTGGCCACCAAGGGCGGGCTGCGCGACCGGCACGAGGAGACGCAGGCCCTGCTCGCCGCCGAGGCGGAGCGTGTCCACGCCGTCGAGGAAAGTCGCAAGGCCTGGCGCCTGCACGCCGCCAGCCTGGCGCTGCTCGCCCTCGCCCAGCCCGTGCTGAACGGCTATGCGGCGCGCAAGGCGCGCATCGGCGCGGTGGATTTCGACGACCTGATTCAGGCGGCGCGCGGCCTGCTCTACGATCCCGGCAGCGCCTGGGTGCTCTACAAGCTCGATGGCGGGCTCGACCACCTGCTGCTGGACGAGGCGCAGGACAGCAACCCCTATCAGTGGGAGATCGCCGCGCGGCTGGCCGGGGAGTTCTTCGCCGGCACCGGCACGCGCGACGAGAACACCATCCGCAGCATCTTCGCCGTGGGTGACGAGAAGCAGTCGATCTACGGCTTCCAGGGCGCCGATGCCGCCGGCTTTGGACGCTGGGAGGAGCATTTCTCCTCTGCCGTGCGCGCGGCGGGGGCGGATTTCGCCGCCGTGCCGCTCAACGTCTCCTTCCGCTCCACCATGCCGGTGCTGGCGCTGGTGGACGCGGTCTTCGCCGAGGGGCCGGCGCGGCATGGCGTGGTGCCGGAGGGGCATGTCCTGCAGCACCGCGCCGACCGCGAGGGCGAGGCCGGGCTGGTGGAACTCTGGCCGCCGCTCGCCAAGCCCGCCCCCGCCGTGCTGGAGCCCTGGCAGGTGCCCGACGAGCCGGTGGCCGAGACCGATGCCGAGGCGCTGATGGCCGAGGCCCTGGCCGCGCGCATCGCGCAGATGGTGGCGCGTGAGACGCTACCCTCGCGCGGCGGCCGCAAGATCCGCCCCGGCGACATCCTCGTGCTGCTGCGCCGGCGCACCGGCTTTTCCGGCCTGCTGGTGCGGGCGCTGAAGGCGCGCGGCGTGGCGGTGGGCGGGCTCGACCGGCTGCGGCTGATCGAGCAGATCGCCGTGCAGGACCTGCTGGCGCTCTGCGACGTGCTGCTGCTGCCGGAAGACGACCTGCAATTGGCGGCGGTGCTGAAGAGCCCGCTCTGCGGCATCTCCGAGACCGAGCTCTGCGACCTGGCGCGCGGGCGCACCCAGCCGCTCTGGTGGCGCCTGCTGGAGCATCGCGGCCGCGCCACCGTGCTCGGCCGCGCCGCCGACTGGCTGGCCGACCTGGCCGACCGCGCCGACCTCGTCACGCCGCATACGCTGCTCGCCGAGGTCCTGGGCGAATTCGGCGGAAGGGCGCGCATCATGGAACGGCTCGGCCCCGATGTCGCCGACCCGCTGGACGAGATGCTGAACGCCGCCCTCACCTTCGAGGGCCGCCACCCGCCCAGCCTGCAGGGCTTCGTGCAATGGCTGCGGCGCGGCGGCGCCGAGGTGAAGCGCGAGGCGGAGTCCGGCGTCGACGCGGTGCGGCTGATGACGGCGCATGGCGCCAAGGGGTTGCAGGCGCCCGTTGTCATCATCCCCGATGTGGGCAGCGGGCGCGGCGAGAAGGCGGTGCGCTGGGACGAATCCGACCCGCCTTTGCCCTTCTGGGCGCCGCGCAGCCGCAAGGACTTCTTCGCGCCCGCCTGGAACACGCTGCTGGAGGCCGATACCGCCGAGCGCGAGGCGGAGGAGAACCGGCTGCTCTATGTCGCCCTCACTCGTGCCGAGGACCGTCTGCTGGTCTGCGCCTGGGGCGAGCCCAAGCCGGGAAGCTGGTACGACCTCGTCGCCCAGGGCTTCGCCCGCCTGCCGGGCGCCGAGGAGACACCCTTCGAGACGGCGGCCTTCAACGGTCCGGCCAATGCGAGCTTCGCCGGCCCGCTGCGCCGCTTCGCTTGCCCGCAGACCGCCGCGCCGCGCCCCGACGCGCCGCATGATCCGCTCGCCGAGGCCGAGCCGCTGCCCGCCTGGGTTGGCCGCCCGGCCGACCCGGAGAGCGAGCCGCTGACCCTCTCGCCCTCCGCCCTTCCCGGGGAGGAGGAGACTCCCACTGCCGCCCCGCATGGCCGCGCCGACCCGACCGGCGAGCGCTTCCGCCGCGGCCGTCTGATCCATGCCCTGTTGCAGCACCTGCCCGAATTCCCACCGGAGGAGCGCCCCGCCGTCGCCGGGCGCTTCCTCGACCGGCCGGGCCACGGACTTTCCGCCAATGACCGCGCCACGACGCTCGCCGAGGTGATGCGTCTGATGCAACACCCCGAGCTGCAGGACGTCTTCAGCCCGGACGCCCTGGCCGAGGCGCCGATCGCCGGCCGGGTGAACGGCCAGCCGCTCGCCGGCCAGGTGGATCGGCTGCTGATCCGCCCCGACCGCGTGGTGGTGCTGGACTACAAGACCAACCGTCCGCCGCCCGAGGAGGTGGCGCAGGTGCCGACGCTCTACCTTCGGCAGATGGCGGCCTATCGCGCGCTGTTGCGGCAGATCTTCCCCAGGCGGCGGGTGGAGTGCTGGCTGCTCTGGACCTGGTCCACGCGGGTCATGGCCCTCCCGGACGCGGTGCTGGACCGGCACGCGCCGTGACACCCTCGGGGGAGGCGCCGCCTCCCCGTCGGACGCAGTGCGTCCGCCCCCCGCCGCCGGGGTGACAGTGTCACCCCGGACCCCGCTATTCCGGCTGCGTCGCGAACATGCTGGGGCGTAGCGCCATGCGGGCCCACCAGGCGCGGAGGCGCCGGCACTCGGACATCAGGGGAACCGCCTCGGGCGCGAGAAGGAAGTAGGCGAAGATCGGCGCTGCATGCAGGTCGGCCAGGCTGAGGCGCTCCCCGGCGAGATAGGGCGCCTCGCCCATGATCCGCTCCAGTTCCGCAAGGCAGAGGGCGGCGCGGGGCAGTGCCGCGGTGATGCGCGCCTCGTCGCTGGCGCGGCCGCGCCGTGGTGCCGAAACCCGCTCGACATAGATGTCCCAGACCAGCGGTCGATAGGCATAGGCGTCGAGCAGGCCGATGACCTGGTTCATCCGTGCGCGGGGCCGCGGCAGGCCGGGCTGCAGGGCTGGGCCGGGAAAGGCCTCATCGACGTAGCGGGTGATGGCGCCCGTCTCGTAGAGCCCGAAGCCGTCATGCTCGAAGGCGGGAATGCGCCCGAAGGGATGGCGTTCGCGATATGCCGGCGGGGGCCCGCCCGGCGCGAAGACGTCCACCGGCACCAGCCGATAGGAGACCCCTTTCTCGGCCAGGGCCAGGCGCGCCGCGCGCACATAGACGCTGTAGCTTGCGCCGTAGAGCAGCACTTCCGCCATCGCCCCTTCGCTCCGATGCCCCGGGGCGAGGCTAACACGGAGGGGAGGTGCAGAAATCTCAGGTTCCTGCCGGGGAGCCCGAAGGGCAGCGCCCCTCGGCCTTCCTCAATGGGCAGGCCCCTGCTTCGCCGCCTGCCCGGCGAAGGCAAGCTCCTGCACGAAGCGTGCGTATTCGGCTTCCTTCAGTTCCGGGTTCGGCAGGCGGAGCAGGAAGCTCGGATGCACGGTGATCAGGACCGGCCGGTCCCCCGGCCCCTCGAAGACCTGCCCGCGCAGCTTCAGCAGCGGCAGCTTCTTGCCCATCAGCGCCTGGGTGGCGGTGCTGCCGAGCGCAACCATCAGGTGCGGCGCCACGGTCTCGACCTCCTGCAGCAGGAAGGGTCGGTAGAGCTTGATGTCGCTGGCGTCGGGCGTTTGGTGCAGGCGCCGCTTGCCGCGCATCGTGTATTTGAAGTGCTTCACTGCATTGGTGACGTAGCAGGCGCTGCGGTCCACCCCGGCCTCGGCCAAGGCACGATCGAGCAGCCGCCCGGCGGGGCCGACGAAGGGGCGGCCCTTGCGGTCCTCCTCATCGCCGGGCTGCTCGCCCACGAACATCAGCAGGGCACCCTGCGGTCCCTCTCCAAGGATGGCAGGCCGGTCGGTCGCCCAGGGGGCGACGGGCGGGGCAAGCGTCTCGGTCATAGCGGGGTTCCAACTCGCCACCGTGCAGAGAGTTCCCTCCCCCGGCTTTCCGGGCCAGTTTCAGGCTGGTAGAGAGGGCGACTTGCTTTCAATCTTCGAATTCGGGGGCGCGGACGGCGCGCCCCATCCGCGCGGGGGGTTGCTCAAGCCATGAAGTTCACGGTGGACCGGGCGGTGCTGCTCAAGGCGCTCGCACACGTGCAGAGCGTGGTGGAGCGGCGGAACACCATCCCCATCCTGGCCAATGTCATGATGGCGGCGCAGGACGGCACCCTGACCCTGACGGCGACCGATATGGAGATCGCCATCGTCGAGGCGGTGCCGGAGGTCACGGTGGCGCGCGCCGGCCGCACCACGGCCCCGGCGGCGACGCTCTACGAGATCGTCCGCAAGCTGCCGGACGGCGCCAAGGTCGAGCTGGACCATCCGGGCGGCGACGCGCCGCTGGCGCTGCGCGCCGGCCGCTTCGCCACCAGCCTGATGGTGCTGCCGGTGGAGGACTTCCCCTCGATGACCGAGGGCAAGCTGCCGCACAGCTTCGTCATCACCCCCGCCATGCTGCGCGAGCTGGTGGACCGCACCAAATTCGCCATCTCCACCGAGGAGACGCGCTACTACCTCAACGGCATCTACATCCACGCCACCGAGGTGGAGGGCCAGAAGGTGCTGCGCGCCGTCGCCACCGACGGCCACCGCCTGGCCCGCGTGGAGGAGCCGCTGCCGGAGGGCGCCGAGGGGATGCCGGGCGTCATCGTGCCGCGCAAGACCGTCAACGAGATCCGCAAGCTGGCCGACGAAACCAGCGAGCCGGTGGAGGTGAAGCTCTCCGACACCAAGATCCGCTTCGCCTTCGGCGGCGTGCACCTGACCAGCAAACTGATCGACGGCACCTTCCCGGAATACGAGCGCGTCATCCCCCGCAGCAACGACAAGATCATGACGGTGGACAAGCGCGCCTTCGCCGAGGCGGTGGCGCGCGTGGCCGCCATCTCCTCCGAGCGCTCGCGCCCGGTAAAGCTGAGCCTGAAGCCCGACAGCCTGACGCTGACCGCCAGCAGCCCCGACCAGGGCCAGGCGGAGGAGGAGCTGGACAACGGCGCCGTCTCCTACAATGCCGGCCCGTTGGAGATTGGTTTCCAGGCCCGCTACCTGGCCGATATCACCGACCAGATCAGCGACAAGGTGGAGTTCCGCTTCGCCGATGGCGCCGCGCCGACCGTGGTGGTGGACGCGGCGAAGCCGCAGGCGCTCTACGTACTGATGCCGATGCGCGTCTGAGCGCGCCCCCACCTCCTTCTCGGGCCGCCCGGAATTTCGCCGGGCGGCCTCAGTCCGGCTGGCGCCGCGCCTCGATCTCGTCGAGCACCGCTTCAGGCGCCACGTCGCGCTTGATTTCCTCCAGGTCGAAGTCGCCGCCCGTCTCGACGCCCAGGCGATCGGCGACCGCCGCGACAATGCGCGTCAGCTTGGTGAGCTCGTGCTCGGCCAACAGGCTGATCTGCAGGTCCAGTTCCGCGCGCTTCTCGGCCGTCGCGGCCATGCGGTTCTGACTGATCAGCACGAAGGTGGAGAGGAAGATCGCCTCGACGGAAGCGGCCATCGCCAGGATCACGAAGGAGGGATCGAAGCGCGGCAGCCCCGGAATTACGCCGAGATTGACCAGGATCCAGCCGCCATAGAGCACGAGGTGCAGGTAGACGAAGACCATGCTGCCCGTGAAGCGGGTGATCGCATCGGCGATCCGCTCCTCCCGACTCGCCTGTGCGGCCTCCTGCTTGCGGCGCTCCTCAAGGGCACCGATGTTGCGGCGGAGGGAGGTGCTGAGCTGGTCCGGCCGTTCCGGAGCGACGGTCGGAGTACTGCGTGCCATGCTTTCGAGGGCCTTTCCATGTGTAAGGCGCGGCGGGAGCGCGGCGCGCCGGCCGCGAAGACATGGCACCACGGCAGCCCGACTCCAATCGATGAAACGCCCCATGCGGCAGGATCGAAGCAGGCGCGGGGCGCCTCCCGCGTGAGGAGCGCCCCGGCCCGGGCAGGCGCTCCCCCGGGCCACGCCTAGCCTTTGCGGGCGGCCTGCCGGCGTGCCGCGATCAGCCGCAGCAGCAGCCGCAAGGCAGCCCGCCCGGCGGGCGAGAGGGACTCATCGCGTGCGGACGCCTTGCCCGCGCTGCGCCGGGTCATGGCTCAGAGCGTCCCGCCGGCCTTCTGGTAGAGCTTGCGCGCCATCTCCAGGATTTCCTGCGGGTGGTAGTCCGGGATGAAGGCCTCGGTATTGGCATCGAGCTCGTATTGCGGCCCGCCCTCCGGCGGCCCGTCGCGCACCTCCAGCGGGCCGCTGCCGTCGAGGGAGTCGCCGGTCCAGATCTGTCGGATCTCGTCATAGTCATCAAGGCTGAAGCGATAGAGGCGGCGGTGCCAGCCTTCGGCCAGATAGGGCCGGCTTTCCGGGATCTGCTCCGGCGCCAGGTTCGGGATGGGCAGCATCTTCTTCATGTCCACCCCGGTCAGCTTCTCCAGCGCCAGGGCATAGGCATGGGCATGCACGCCGCCGCGCGTGAAGAGATAGCCCAGCATCCGCCGCGCCGCCGGATTGTCGGTGAGCTGATAGACACGGAGCTTGGCGGTGCGTGCGGCGTTCTCCAGGAAGAAGTTGTGCAGCAGGTCGAGGATCAGGTTCCCCGAGTTGAAAATGAAGTCGCCGCGCCAGGGCGCGCCGAGGCTGTCCGCAGCCATGATGCCGCCCACCGGGCCGGGCCCGACGACGTTCTTGATCGAGCCGCCGCCACCGACGAAGCCCTTGAGCGCGGCGTCACCCTGGGTGATGTCGCCTTTCCCCTCGGCGCCGTTCATCAGGCCGTTCACCGCGGCGGCGACCAGCTCGATATGGCCGAGCTCCTCGGTCGCGATATTGGCGATCAGCGCGTAGTAGGGCCGCAGGGCACCGCGCTGGCGGAAGTTGAAGGACTGGAACATGTAGGTGTTGAGGGTGGTCATTTCGCCGAAGCGGCCACCCATCAGTTCCTGCACCGCGGCGGCGGCGGTCGGGTCCGGCGCCTTCGGCAAGGGCATCTCGACTTGCAGCCTGTCGATCCTGAGGAACATGGCGAAACTCCTCCGTGCTGACCGCCGGGAATGGCGGTCGCGCAGAGGGTGAGCTTTTCTCTTGGATAAGATAAATATATCCTTCTTCCCTCCCCCATAGGCAGATCCTATCGGCCAGTAAAAAGGAGGGACAAAAACCGTGTCGCTTGCGGGATTGTCGCTGCGGGATCTCGAATATCTGCTCGCCGTGGCTGAGGCGCGCCATTTTGGCCGCGCTGCGACACGCTGCGGCGTATCGCAGCCCGCCCTTTCGGCGCAGGTCCGCAAGCTGGAGGCCCTGCTGGGCGTGACAGTCTTCGAGCGCGCTCCCGGGCGGGTTCTGGTGACGCCCAAGGGCGAGGCGGTGCTGGCGCGCGCCGCCCGGCTCGTCGCCGAGGCCCGCGCGCTACTGCAATTCGCGCGCCAGGAGGAGGCGCCGCTGGCCGGCCCCTTCCGCCTCGGCGCCATCCCCACGCTCGGCCCCTATCTCCTGCCCCACCTGCTGCGGCCGATGCGCGAGGCCTTCCCCGCGATGCGCCCGGTGCTCAGCGAGGCACAGACGGCGCAGCTGGTGGAGGGGCTGCGCTCCGGCGCGCTCGACGTCGCGCTGTGCTGCACCGATGTCGAGGACCCGACGCTCACCACCAGCCCGGTCTTCTTCGAGCCCTTCCTGCTGATGCATCCGCCCGACGAGATGCCCGCCTGGCCGCCGCAGGCGGATGCAGAGGAGATAATGCTCCTCCAGGAGGGCCATTGCCTGCGCGACCAGGTGCTGGCGGCTTGCGGCCCGGCCGCGCCGCAGGGCCTGCGCCATGCCACCGGGCTGGAGATGCTGCGGCACATGGTGGCCAGCGGCGAGGGCTGCTCGCTGATGCCGGCCCTCGCCGCCGCCGCGCTGGGGCCGATCGAAGGGCTCGTCACCTACACGCCGCTGGAGGCCGGGATCGGGCGGGAGGTGGTGATGCTCGCCCGCGGCTCGGACCCGCGCGGCCCGGCACTGGCCAGGTTGGCGCAACTGATGCGCCAGCTGGCGCCGCCCCCCGCCCGCGCCATCGGGGTCTAGGCGCGCGAGGGCGTCAGGCCTCCCGCGGGGGCGGCAGGAGCATCTCGATGCTGCAGAACAGGCCGCCGGGCTCGAAGCGCAGCGACACCGTGCCATGCAGCTGCCGCGCCAGGCTGCGCCGCAGCAGCCGGGTACCGAAGCCGGCGCGCGTCGGGGATGCCGGCGGAGGTGCGCCGCCCTGCTCCTGCCAGCAGAGAAGCAACCGGCGCCGCTCCGCCGCGCTGCGCTGCCAGTGCACGCGCACCCGCCCGTGCGGCACCGCGAGCGCGCCATGCCGCACGGCATTGGTCGCCAGCTCATGCAGCGCCATGCCCAGCACCACGCTGATCTCCGCCGGAAGGGAGAGGTCCTCCCCGAGGACCTGCACCCGATCATCCGCCGCGCCGCCATAGGGCTCCAGCTCGGCCTCCACCAGGGCGCGCAGCGAGGCGCCGGACCAGCTCTCCCGCGTCAGCAGCGCGTGAGTCTTGGCCAAGGCGAGCAGTCGTCGCTGGAAGGTGGCGATGCGCTCCTCCACCGGATCCTCGCCGTGCAGCGTCTGCATCGCCAGGGTCTGCACGATGGAAAGCGTGTTGTTGACGCGGTGATTCAGCTCGCGGACCAGCAGTTCCTGGCGGGCGGCGACGCGCTCCCGCTCAGCGATGTCGGCCTGGACGGCGGCGTAGAGGCGGGCATTGTCGATCGCCACCGCCGCCTGCCCGGCGATGCCGGTCACGATGCGCTCGGCCCGCTCGGTGAAGACGCCCGGCTCGGGATGGCCGAAGAACAGCGTGCCGAGCACCGCGCCGGAACGCGAGACCACGGGCACGGCGAGATAGCTGCGCACCGGAAGGTGCCCTGCCGGCATGCCGGTATGGGGGGTATTGGCGCCATAGCGCGGGTCGCGGGTGATATCGTCCGAGCGGACCACGGCCTCCCTGCGGAGAGTGGGGGCAAAGACTTTCGTGGCCCGGGGCAGGGAAAGCCCTGCGAAGACTTCGCGCGAGGCGCCGGAGAGGACATAGGGCATGAGGTGCCCGTCCTCGCCCCCGGCATCCGCGTAGAAAAAGGCGCCGAAGCGGGCACCGGACAGGTTCGTCGCCGTATCCGTCACCGCCTGGATCAGCTTCTGCAGATCCAGTTCGGCGGCAAGCTGCGCGCCGGTGCGGTTGAGCAGTTCCAGCGTGCGGGTTTCCTCGCGCATGGCCGCCTCGGCGCGGCGCTGCTCCGTCACGTCGCGCGCCAGGGCCAGCCAGTGCCGCACTGCCCCCTGCGCATCCCGCACCGGAGAGACCAGCAGCTCGGCGACATAACCGCCATTTCCGCGGCGATGGCCGGCGATATCGCCACGAAACGCCTCCCCCGCTTCCAGCGCGGCGCGCAAGGCGCGGCGCATGGCAGGATCGGTCCGCGGCGCGGGCAGATCCTCGAGCGAAGTACCCACCACATCGGCCGCGGCCAGTCCGGTCAGCCGGCAAAAGGCGGCATTGACATACTCGATCGGCGGCCCGGGGGCGGCGACATCGGGGCCGGCCACCAGGATGGCTTCCGCCGCCGCTTCCACGACAGCCCGGAACAAGCCGGCATCCTGCTCAACAGGCAAGGTGTTCGTCTCTCCAGCGGCACCCTCACAGGGGCGGGCGATCCAGGCTGCCGCGCCCACAACTTCTGCGAGTGGTGTGCCTTCTGTCGAGGCCACGGGCAAGCATCCATGACCCGCGCTGACGCAGACGTGCCCAGGCGGCGCGATCGGCGCGCGAGGCGGGGAGCAGGCCAGGGAAAGCTTCCCCCGCCCTTCCCCGGCCCCGCGCGATCAGCGCGCGTAATCCGGCTCCTCGCGGTCGAGCACGCGGCGCCAGGCATCGAGATGCAGGCGCGCATCCATCTTGTCGCCCCAGGGGCCGTGGTGGTTGCGCCGCAGCCGCTCGGGCAGGCGGTGCAGCGGCTGCCCGGTCTGCAGCGCCGTCATCTGATACATGGCCGTGCGCTCGGCCATGTAGCACTCGTCGAAGGCGTCATGCACGGTGGGCCCGACCACCGTCACGCCATGCCCCCGCATGACCATGACGCTCCTGTCGCCCATCAGCCGGGCGATGCGGTCGCCTTCCTCGTTCTGGTGCACCGGCTCGTCGCCCTCGTGATCGTAGACCACGCGGTCATTCAGCAGCAGGTTGTTGTGGTGCGACAGCGCCAGCTCCGTATCCCGCAGCAGCGACAGCGAGGTGAGCCAGCGCGGATGCACGTGGATCACGCAGGTGGCGGCGGGATTCTGCAGGTGGATGCGCGCGTGGATGTGAAAGGCGACCTTGCGTAGCTCGCCGCTGCCCTGCAGCACCCGCCCCTCCAGGTCGCAGATGATGAGGTCGCTGGCGCGCAACTCCTGGAACAGGTAACCGCGCGGATTGATCAGGAAGCGTGGCGTCTCGCCGGGCAGCATCAGGCTGTTGTGATTGCCGATCTGCTCGTTCCAGCCGAGCCGCGCGGCGACGCGGAACACCGCGGCCATGTCGCAGCGCTGGGCCCATTCGGCTTCTTCCTCGGGGCTGCGGGTCACCTGACGGATTGTCGTCGCCATGCCGGGCTCCTGTCTCTGCCTGACGCCGAGACTGCGCCTGGCGGATGCGGAGATGCCGGGCGGGATCGGGCAGGCGGTTTGCAGTGCGCAGAACGCAGGCGCGGCAGAGAAACTCCGCAAAGGCCTTGCTGCCGCCCGGCGCGCCGTTACGCTGCCATGTCGTTCGTCCGCAGGAAAGGCCCTCGCATGCAGGAACTCCCGGTCACCGGCTATCTCGACCGCTTCTCCCGCCGGCCCGGCGAAAGTCTGGCAGCGCAGGTCAGCGTCCCATCCGGCCAGACCTGCCGGGCGCGACTGGTGCGCGTCATCAGCGGCGATCCCAATCCTGCCGGCCCTGGCCTGCGCTTCGAGGATCTTTCGGCGCGCTTCGACATCACCTTCCCCGGTCGCCATCAGCCGATCCATGCCGGCTCCTGCGCCATCGTGCCGCAAGGGCCGACCAGGGGACCGACCAGCGGGCCGGAGCACGCGACCGGCCCCGTCACCTGGGCGGTGCTGGTCTGGGCCGCGACGCTGCCGAGCGACGCGGCAGCGCTGCTCAGCGAGGAACAGGACGGAACCCGCGTCACCCTGGCCCTCGGCCCGCAGGGCGCGGTGGCGCGGCTGGCACGCGGCGGCACGGTGCGCGAGGTCTCCACCGGCACGCCGCTGACCGCGCGCGGCTGGTACCGGCTCTGGCTGAGCCTCTCACCAGAAGAGGATGCGCTCTGGCTCGGCCAGCAGCCGGTCAGGGCCGCCGATGGCGGCGCGGCTGTGATGCAGGCGGCACTGGAGGGCTTCGTGCCGCCCGCCGGCGGCGGACCGGTGGTGATCGGCGCCGAGGATGCGCAGCGGCCCGCGCGCCATGTCACCGCCAAGCTGGAGGACCCGGCCATCCTGCCCGGCGCCTGCCGCGAATGGCCCGCGCCGCTCGACCTCCCGACGGCGCCGCTGGCGCGCTGGGATTTCAGCCGCGGCATCCCGACCCAGCGCATCGAGGATACCGGGCCGCAGCACTGCCACGGCGAATTGCGCAACGTGCCGACGCGCGCGGTGGTCGGTGCCCGCTGGTCGGGGCGCGAGATGTGCTGGCGCCACGCGCCGGAGGACTATGCGGCCATCCATTTCCATGCCGACGACCTCGGTGATTGCGGCTGGCAGACCGATTTCCGCTTCGACATCCCGGCCGACCTGCGCAGCGGCGCCTATGCGCTGCACCTGACCTGCGAGGCCGGTGAGGACTGGCTTCCCTTCTACGTGCTGCCGCCGCGCGGCACGGCGACGGCACCGATCGCCTTCCTGGCCTCCACCTTCACCTACCAGGCCTATGCCAACCACGCGCGCGGCAATGCCGATGCCGCCTATCTCCAGCGCGTGCGTGACTGGGGCGCCTATCCGTACAACCCCGACCACTATCCGTTCTACGGCCGCAGCACCTACAACCGGCACCCGGATGACAGCGGCATCGCCTTCTCCTCGCGGCTGCGGCCGATCCTGACCATGCGACCGGGCTTCCTGACCTTCAACGACGCGCGCGGCTCCGGCCTGCGGCACTACCCGGCGGACACGCATATCCTGGCCTGGCTGGAGGCGCGCGGCTTCGCCTTCGACGTCATCACCGACGAGGACCTGCACGAGGAAGGCGCTGCCCTGCTCGCACCTTACCGCATGGTGATGACCGGTTCGCACCCCGAATACCACACGGCGGGGACGCTGGACGCGCTCGGCGAATACACCGCGGGCGGCGGCCGGCTGGCCTACCTCGGCGGCAATGGCTTCTACTGGCGCATCGCCTGCCTGCCAGAGCTGCCGGGCATGATCGAGCTGCGCCGGGCGGAAGGCGGCATCCGCGCCTGGGCCGCCGAGCCCGGCGAATACTACAACCAGTTGGACGGCCAGTATGGCGGGCTGTGGCGCCGCAACCGGCGGCCGCCGCAGGCGCTGGTCGGCGTCGGCTTCTCCGGCCAGGGCCTGTTCGAGGGCACGCATTACCGCCGCCTGCCGGCCAGCCACACGCCCGAATTCGCCTGGATGTTCGAGGGCATCGAGGAGGAGGTGCTCGGCGACTATGGGCTGTCCGGCGGCGGTGCGGCAGGCTTCGAGCTGGACCGCGCCGACGTCACCCTCGGCACGCCGCCCGGCGCCGTGGTGCTGGCCCGCTCAGAGGAGCCGCCGGCCTCCTTCATCACCGTGCCGGAGGAATTGCTCTCCCATCTGCACACGGTTTCCGGCGAGGCGCCGGAGGCGCTGAAGCGTGGCGAGATCGTCTACTTCGAGACGCCGGGCGGAGGCGCGGTTTTTTCTGTCGGTTCCATAACGTTCTGTGGCAGCCTCTGGCGCAAGGGCTTCGAGGGCCCGATCAGCCGCCTGCTGGAAAACGTGGTGCGCCGCTTCAGCACCGCGACACGCTGATCTTTTGTGCACTGCGAACAAGGCCTGGGCGCAGCCGCCTTAAAGACCGAAGATCTGCTCAGAAATTATGCGATTCTGGGTTGACGGCTGCCGTGCGCGCCGGAAAGCTTCCTCATGCGTAGCCTTCCTGCCGATCCGACCTCGCAGCAGCGGAGACAAAGGATGAAGCGAGCCTTCCTGGCGACTTGCGCCTTCCCGGCGCTGATGGCCGCCTCCCTGACCGCCGCGCCCTGGCACGCGGCGCAGGCCGCGCCCTTCACCTGCCCCGCCCGTGGCGGCGACCTGGTCTTCGGCCAGGAGGCGAACGTCAACAGCCTGGACCAGATGGCGTCCAACACCATCTCCACCCGCAACATCGCGATGAACATCTACGAATCGCTGGTGACGCGGGACGAGAACAACAACGTCATCCCCGAGCTGGCCGAAAGCTACGAGGAAGCGCCCGACCACCTCACCTACACCTTCAAGTTGCGGCAGGGCATCACCTTCCACAACGGCAAGCCGATGACCTCGGCCGATGTCCTCGCCTCCTTCGACCGCTACAAGCGCCTCGGGCTGCAGCGCAGCACGCTGGAGAACGTGAAGGGCTGGGAAGCGCCCGACGCGAACACCTTCATCATCCACATGGAGCGAGTGCAGCCGACCTTCATGGAGGCGCTCTCCTCCTTCAGCGTGCCGATCGTCATCATCCCCGCGGAGAATAAGGACGACCCGCCGCAGCAGCTGAAGCCGATCGGCACGGGCCCCTTCAAGCTGGCCGAGTTCGTGCCCGGCAGCCATGCCAGGCTGGTGCGCTTCGACAACTACAAGCCGAACACCGGCTTCGAGCAGGTGACCGGCTTCGGCGGCTACAAGGTGGCCTGCCTCGACAGCGTCACCTTCCGCATCGTCACCGAGGCCTCGGCGCGCGTCGCCGGGCTGGAGACGGGCGAGTTGCAGGGCGTCGAGGACATCCCGACCAAGTCGGTCGAAGCGATGCGGAAGAACCCCAATGTCACGGTGCTGCCGCTGAAGAACTGGTGGATTCAGATCGCGCTGCCCAACACCGCCCTGCCGCCGACCGACAACCTCATGTTCCGCAAGGCCGTGCAGGCCGCGCTGGGCATGGAGGACATCATGGATGCGGCGACCGACAACAATTACAGCCTGAACGTCGGCTTCCAGTACCCGAACCAGCCCAGCTACACGGATGCGGGGAAGGAAACCTACAACATCAACGACCCGGACCTGGCGCAGAAATACCTGAAGGAATCCGGCTACAAGGGCGAGCCGATCTATATCCTCACCAACCGCGACTACGCGCCGATGTACAACGCGGCGCTGGTCATGCAGCAGCAGTTGCAGGCCATCGGTATCAAGGCTGAGCTGAAGGTGACGGACTGGCCGACCTCGGTGCAGATGTCGCAGAAGGTCAACAGCGACCAGTGGCACTTCTATCACAGCGGCTGGGGCACGCAGCCGGCGCTCGGCGCGCTGGCGACCATGCAGTTCCTCGCCGCGCCCGGCGCGCAATACCACCCGCGCGACGACAAGCCCGACCCCGACGTGCAGGCGGCCTGGGACGACATGAACACCAAGCTGACCGCGAAGGAGCGCCAGGAGGCTTTCGCGCGGATGCAGAAGCTCGTGCTGGAGCGGGCCTATGCCTATCCCTTCGGTTCGCTGACCAAGGTGCAGGCGGTGCGGGCGAATGTGCAGAACTTCCGCCCCTTCCGCATCCCGCGTTTCAGCAACGTCTGGATCAAGAAGTGAAGGGAGGCGCTGCCGCCGGGGGAAGGCCCTTCCCCCGCTTCCTTCTTTCCTCCTGACCGATGGGCAAGCATGGCTTTCATGGGAACCGCGCCGCCATCGGGCGGCAAGCCTGGGCCGCGAGGCGCTTTCGCGGCTGAGACCCTCCGAAAAATCCGCAGGGCCAGCCGCCATCCGCTTCCGGAGGCCCTGCCATGCTGAGCGTCGCGCTCCGCCGCGTCGCCAGCGCCATTCCGGTACTGCTGATCGTCAGCCTTATCACTTTCAGCATGATGCGGCTGATCCCGGGCGACCCCGCCGCCGCGGTCGCCGGATTGTCGGCGACACCGGACCAGATCGCGCAGATCCGTGCCAATCTCGGCCTCGACCAGCCCTTCCTGGTGCAGTTCTTCCGCTGGTATGGCGGGCTGCTGCAGGGTGATCTCGGCCGCTCTCTGCTGATGGGCCGCGGCGTCGTCGAGGTGACGCTGGAGCGCCTGCCGGTGAC
The DNA here is from genome assembly GCA_035565935.1 of Roseomonas sp. GTDB lineage: Bacteria > Pseudomonadota > Alphaproteobacteria > Acetobacterales > Acetobacteraceae > Pseudoroseomonas. Next base: position 4,757 of record DATMRU010000047.1, on the reverse strand, counting down.
GCTGGCGCTCTCCGCCTATGCCCTGGTGCTGACACTGCTGATCGGCCTGCTCTCTGGCATCCTCGCGGCGCTGCGGCAGAACACGGTGATCGACCAGTTCGCCATGATGTTCGCGATGCTCGGCATCTCCGTGCCGAACTTCTTCCTCGGCCTGCTGATGATCATCCTCTTCGCCGTGCAGCTCGGCTGGCTGCCGACCGGCGGCTACATCCCGCTTTCCGAGGATCCCTGGGGCTGGTTCGTCACCTCCACCATGCCGGCCATCTCGCTGGCGATGCTGCAGGCCGGGCTGCTGGCGCGCATCACCCGCTCCACCATGCTGGAGGTGCTGCGGCAGGACTATATCCGCACGGCCCGCGCCAAGGGGCTTCCGGCGCGGCAGGTGGTGTTCAAGCACGCCCTGGCCAATGCGCTCATCCCCATCACCACCGTCATCGGCATCATCATTAGTCTGCTGATCTCCGGCTCGGTGGTCACGGAGGCGCTGTTCTCCATCCCCGGCATCGGTGGCCTGCTGACGCAGGCGGTGCTGAACCGCGACTATCCCATGGTGCAGGGCGGTCTGCTGCTGGTCACCGCCTTCCTCGTTCTCGTCAATATCGGCATCGACATGCTCTACGCCTTCCTCGACCCCCGCGTGCGCTATGAGTGAAACCAGCGCACTTCCGCTGAAGGCGGTGCAGGCCGAGGCGGAGCCCGAGCCGAAGCGGGTCCACCCCGCCCGTGCCACGCTGCGCCGGCTGTTCCACCATCGGCTTTTCGTCACCGGGCTGATCCTGTTCGGCATCATCGCCTTCATGGCGGCGGCGGCGCCCTGGATTACCGACGTCAACCCGAACCGCCTGTCGATGCGCAACAAGTTTCTGCCACCGGGCGGCGACTTCATTCTCGGCACCGACAATTTCGGCCGTAGCCTCTGGTCGCGGGTGGTCTGGGGCGCGCGGCTCTCGGTCATCATCGGCATTTCCGTCGTGGCGCTGAACGCCGTGTTTGGCACGCTGATCGGCGCCCTGGCCGGTTATTTCCGCCGGCTCGACAACGTGCTGATGCGCGTCAACGATGCGCTGATGGCCTTCCCCGCCATCCTGCTGGCGATCGGTGTCACCGCCATGCTCGGCCCCTCCACCGCCAATGTCATCATCGCGCTCGGCATCGTCTATGTGCCGCGCACGGCCCGCATCGTGCGCTCCTCGGTGATCGTGCTGCGGGAAATGGAATATGTGCAGGCCGCCGTGGCCGCCGGAGCGGGGCACTGGCGCATCCTGCGCCACCACATCCTGCCCAATGCCATGGCGCCGATGATCGTCCAGCTCTCCTTCCTCTTCGCCTATGCCGTGCTGTCGGAGGCGACGCTCTCCTTCCTCGGCCTCGGTGCCGTGCCGCCGACACCGACCTGGGGCAACATCATGGCCGAAGGCCGCGACTTCATGCGCGATGCGCCCTGGATCATCACCATCCCCGGTGTCACGCTGATGATCACCGTGCTCGGCCTCAATATGCTGGGCGACGGGCTGCGCGACGTGCTCGACCCCCGGCTCAGGATCCAGCAATGAGCCTGCTCGAAATCCAGGGCCTGACCACCGCCTTCCGCACCGAGCGCGGCGAGATCAACGCCGTCGAGGACATCTCCTTCAAGCTCGACGAGGGCGAGATCCTTGGCATCGTCGGGGAGAGCGGCAGCGGCAAGAGCGTGACGGCGCTCACCGTCATGGGCCTGTTGCCGCAGCCGCCGGCGCGCATCCGCGCGGGCTCCGTCCGCTTCGCCGGGCAGGAGCTGACCACCCTCTCCGACCGGCAGATGCAGCGCATCCGCGGCCCCGGCATGGCCATGATCTTCCAGGAGCCGATGACCTCGCTGAACCCGGTCTTCCCGATCGGCGAGCAGATCATGGAGACGATCCGCGCGCATGAGCGGCTCTCCACGCGCGCGCTGCGCGACCGCGCGGTGCAGATGCTGGAGAAGGTCGGCATCCCCTCCCCCGCGCGGCGACTGGACGACTATCCGCACCAGCTCTCCGGCGGCCAGCGGCAGCGCGTGATGATCGCCATCGCGCTGGCCTGCAACCCGAAGCTGCTGATTGCCGACGAGCCGACCACCGCGCTCGACGTGACGATCCAGGCGCAGATTCTCGACCTGCTGCTCGATTTGCGCGACGAGTTCGGCATGGCCATCATGATCATCACCCACAACATGGGCGTGGTGGCGGAGACGGCCGACCGCGTGATGGTCATGTATGCCGGCCGCGTCATCGAGCAGGCGCCGGTGGAGACGCTCTTCGACCAGCCGCTGCATCCCTATACGCGTGGGCTGCTGGATTGCGTGCCTTCGCTTTCATCCAACAAGCCGCGCCTTGTCGCCATTCCCGGCAACCTGCCGGAGCCGGCGCGCCGCCCCTCCGGCTGTCGCTTCCGACCGCGTTGCGGCTTCGCCGTCCCGGCTTGCGGCGAGGTTGTCCCGCCGCTCGAAGGCTATGCGCCGGCCCATCGTGCCGCCTGCATCCGTGTGCCGGAGCTGACCGCCCGATGACGCGTCCTCTGATTGAGGCAACCGGACTTTCCAAGCATTTCGCCCTCGGGGGCGGCGGGCTGTTCCGCCGCCATGCGGGCACGCTACGCGCCGTGGACAGTGTAAACCTGCACATCCTGCCCGGCGAGACGCTGGGGCTGGTGGGCGAGTCCGGCTGCGGCAAGTCCACGCTGGGGCGGCTGCTGCTGCGGCTGATCGAGGCCTCGGATGGCCAGGTCCTGTTCGACGGCACCGACATTACCGGCCTGCCAGCGGCCCGCATGCGCGAGATGCGCAAGTCCATGCAGATCGTCTTCCAGGACCCTTATGGCGCGCTCAATCCGCGCATGGCGGTCGAAGACATCATCATGGAGCCCCTGGTGATCCATGGCGCCCGCGCGGATGCGGCAGCGCGCAAGCGGGTGGCGCAGATGCTGGAACTGGTCGGGCTGCCGCCTCGCTCCGCGACGCGCTTCCCGCACGAGTTCTCCGGCGGCCAGCGGCAGCGCATCGGCATCGCCCGCGCGCTGGTACTGAACCCGCGCTTCATCGTCTGCGACGAGGCGGTCTCGGCGCTCGACGTCTCGGTGCAGGCCCAGATCGTCAATCTGCTGCAGGACCTGCAGCGGGAGATGGGCCTGACCTATCTGTTCATCGCGCATGACCTTTCGGTGGTGCGCCATATCTCCGACCGTGTGGCGGTGATGTATCTCGGCCGCGTCGTCGAGGTGGCGGAGAAGGCCGCCATCTACGACCGGCCGATGCATCCCTATACCCAGGCGCTGATCGCCGCGGTACCGGCGCCGCATCCCAGGGGTCGGGTAGCTCGCCGCGCCGCCCGCCTACGCGTGGAGGGCGATATGCCAAGCGCATTGAATCCACCGCCCGGCTGTCGCTTCCACACGCGCTGCCCGCACGCCATGCCGGTCTGCCGCGAGGTCTCGCCGCCGTTGCGCGAATACGCGACGGGCCAGGCCGCGGCCTGCCATCTCTATGATCCGCAATTCCGCCAGGAGCCGCCCACATGAGCGAAACCCGCAGGACCCGCATCCTCTGTGATGTGGATTTCGACAAGGATGGCCTTCAGCAGGGCTACCTGCGGCTGTTCCATTCCTCCCACATCTCGGCCTATGGCTTCCTGCCCATCCCGATCGTGGTCATCCGTAATGGCGCGGGGCCGACGGCGCTCTTCGTCTCCGGCAACCATGGCGACGAATATGAAGGCCAGGTGGCGCTGAGCAATCTCGCGCAGTCGCTGCGGCCGGAGCAGATCCGCGGCCGCGTCATCATCCTGCCGACGGCCAATTATCCTGCGGCGGTGGCCGGCAACCGTGTCTCGCCGATCGACAATCTCAATCTCAACCGCATCTTCCCCGGCGACCCGGATGGCAGCGTAACGCAGCAGATCGCGTGGTTCATCAGCGAGCAGTTGGTGCCACGCGCCGATCTCGTCTGCGATCTGCATTCCGGTGGCTCCTCCCTGCTCTACACGCCCTGCGCGCTGACCGGGCGAGTCGCGGACGAGGCCCTCTATGCCCGCCAGCTGGCGGCCCTTCGCGCATTCGGCGCTCCTCTTGCCTATGTGCAGGGCCGCGCCCAGGGCCAGGGTGGCAATCAGACGCTGGGTGGCGTGGCGGAGCGGCTTGGCATCGTCAGCCTTGGGACGGAGTTGGGCGGCGCCGGCGCGGTTTCGCCGGAAGGATTGCGCATTGCCGAGCGGGGTGTGCGCAACCTGCTCGTTCACCTCGGCATCCTGCCGGAGGAGGCACGCATTGCCGCTCCCGAGACGCGGATTTTCGGCCTCGGTGGCCAGGACCATTTCGTCTATGCGGAGGGAGTCGGGTTGTTCGAGCCGCTGGCGGAACTGGGGGAATGGGTGCAGGCGGGTCAGCCGGCTGCGCGGCTGCATACGCCGGAAACACCCTGGCGGGCGCCCGTGGAACACCGCTTTCCGCGGGCGGGCTTTGTGCTGTGCAAGCGGCAGCCAGGGCGCTCCCAGCCAGGCGATTGCCTGTTCGTGCTGGGCGGAGAGGAGCTTCCCTGATCCTTCGGGCACAAATGACATTGCCCGCGCCTGGAAGGGCGCGGGCAATGTGTTTTGCGGATATCGTATGGGATGCGGGGGCAGGATTTGAACCTGCGGCCTTCAGGTTATGAGCCTGACGAGCTACCGGGCTGCTCCACCCCGCGTGGGTGTGTGATCCGTCTGGGAGATATCCGGCTGGGTGGCCCGGCGGCGACCTACTCTTCC
>DATMRU010000046.1:0-6250 GCA_035565935.1 Roseomonas sp. | reverse complement strand
GCCGGGTCAATCTCGTCCAGGAAGATCACCTCCTGGTGCGGGATGTCGGCATGCACCGGCACCTCGTAGCCCGCGAGGTCATGGTTGACGAAGAAGCCGTGGCGCTTGTCGACCGCCAGTTCCTCCATCAGCGCTCCACCGGCGCCCATGGTCATGGCGCCGATGACCTGACTGCGTGCGGTCATGGGGTTCAGGATGCGCCCGGCGGCACAAACGGCCAGCATGCGCCGGATCCGGACCTCGCCCGCCGCGGCAGCATGATGGGTATGGTTCCTCCTTTCCCGCCCTCTGCGGGGCCGCGCTCAGGTGACCGGCGTGCGGGCCCTCCGCTGCGCCACCGGCACCGCATCGCAGCCGATGACCCCTTCGGCCACGAGGCGCCGCCGCTCAGCCTCCCCGAGTCCCAGCAGGCCGCCGAGCACGGCGGCGTTGTCTTGCCCGAGCGTCGGCGCCGGGCGGCGCACCGCATAGGGACCCTTGCCCACCTCGCGGAAGGGCGCCGAGGGCTGCTCGTGTCGGCCGATGAAGGGCCGCTCGATGCGCTGCCAGAAGCCGCGCACAGCGAGATGCGGGTCGCGCTTCAGGGCGCTGGGCCAGAGCACCGCGCCCGCTGTCACGCCCGCCGCCTGCAGCGCCGCCATCGCGGTCTCGGCGTGATATCCGCGCGTCCAGGCGGCGATGGCCTCCTCCAGCGCCGCTTCCCGCGCGCGTCGCCCGGCGGCGGTGGAGAGGGCCGGGTCGTCCGCCAGATCGGGCCGGCCGATGCAGCGTGCCAGCGCCGGCCAGGCGTGTCATCCTGCGCCGCGATCACAACCCATTCCCCATCCCGGCAGGGGAAGGCGCCATGCGGCACCAGCTCCGGATGGCGGTTGCCGAGGCGCGGCCCGGGGTCGCCCCTGGCGGAGGCGGCGATGATCCAGGGCGCGGCCAGCGGGAACATGCATTCCACCTGCGCTAGGTCGATCTGCTGCCCCTCGCCAGTGCGGCGGCGTTCAGCCCGCCGATCGGGTCGCCATAGGCGAGCTGGTTGGTGGTGGGCGGCCAGTCCGCCGCGCCGGAGACGGTGGGCAGGCCGGAGGCGTGCTCCAGCGTCATAGAGCGCAAGCGCTGGGTAGCCCACTCGTCATCCTGCTCCGAACACACCCGTCGCCCCGGCGGCGAAGAGGGCACGCGTCGTGGGCTGACTGACAAGCAGCAGAACAGGACGGGCTTACGCTCCTGTATTCTCGGCGGGGGCGGTAAGCACCTTCCGCGTTGCGGCGTACTCGGGCCAGCACCGCTCCGACTGAGGAACTCCTCGGCACTGCCTTCGGTGACATGGCCGCCCGAGGAGGGATTGGCTTCGTGTCGGACTGAGACCCGGCCCGATGTGGTCTCTCGGAGCAGCCGTCAGGTATCGCCGTTCTGGCTGTTGTAGATGCCCTGGGACAAGAAGGTCAGGTCGCCGCTCCTCCACCACCCATCGGGGCGGGTCTCCGGCGAGATCTCGTGCCGTGCTCGCCCTCTTTCACCTCAACGCAGCACCACCCTCTCCGCTTCCGCACTATTCGGGCAACGCCTGATCAGGTTCTCAGTCCAGCGGCAACCAGCAGGGGGCCGGAGATTGGGCCCCCTCGGCGAACTACCTGCGCGATGGCTTGTTCTGCCCCATCGCGGGTGGGGTACGCAGCCTCGCCCGCGGCCGGTCTCCGCGGGGCGACTTGGCCGGTCCGCAGGGGGCGCTTCAGCTCGCCTGACGGTTGATTTTGCTTTCGGCGAGCGCGGTCAACTTCTTGTCGGTCGCCTTTTCCTCTTCAAGCGTCTGCGCGAGTACGGCCGCGCAGTCCTGGCGGCCAAGCTGCTTGGCAAAGGCAATCAGCGTGCCGTAGCGGGTGATCTCGTAATGTTCGACGGCCTGGGCGGCGGAGAGCATCGCAGCATCGCAGACCTCCGGGTCGTCGCAGTCGCCCATGATCTCGGTCGCCTCCTCCAGAATGCCGTCCATGGCGGCGCACTTTGTGCCCTTCACCTCCTGGCCGTGCTGCTGGAACACCTGCTCCAGTCGCTTGATCTGGTTCTGCGTCTCGGTGAGATGCTGCTGGAAGGCACTCTTCAGCTGCGGGTCCTGTGCCTTCTCAGCCATGTCAGGCAGGTTCTTCGCGATCTGGTTCTCTGCGTAGTAGATGTCCTGCAGGGTATGAACGAACAGGTCATCCATGGTCTTGATCGGCTTCGAGAACAGGCCCATGATCTTGCCTCCTTCCGTGGTGCTTGCGCTTCGGCGCGGGGATGCGAGCCTCCCGGCTCACAGCAGCGCTGCCCTGCAAACGCGTCGGCAGCCGATCGGCTGCGGCAGTCCATGCGATTTGCACGTTGCCAGCGGCGCTATGCTGCCTGCTGTGAGAGTGCCGAACGCAATTGCGTGGTCTGCGTGAGCGGGCGACGGATGCAAGGCGGGTAGTGAGGCGCCGGGAGCGGGCCATCTCCGGCAGCCTGGCCTCGGGCATAGCGCTCGCAGCCAGCGAAACCCGGCAACCCAGCGGCTTTACGTCAGCTTGTGGCGCTACCCTCCTGGCTGATCCTTTCCTCCAGGCTGCGGCCAGACGGGCCAGAGAGCCCTCTCCCCTGGAACTTGCCCTGCTGATGGAAGCATCTACAGTGTATCCCGTCTATTCAGGAGACGTTCGTGCCTGATGTCGTGACCAAGTCGAGGGTCGCCAAGTTGTATCCGAGGCCGCGATAACGACGGCCGCTGGAACGCTGCTCGGAGCCGGTACTCGGGACGGGTGCGTGACGGGCGTGAACCTCTTTAGGCGACCATAGAACAGCCGAAGCGCGCCCGGATCCTCGCCAGGGAAGGTACGCGGCGCGTGCGACCGAGCCGCCGGGCAAGGCAGCCGCCGCGACGGTCGGGGGGCGCCATGTGAACTCGGCAGCAGGGGCCGCACGACGGACCGGCTGGCCACGGCTGTGGACGCATAGATCGTCGCCCCCTCTGCACCCCGTGGCGCGGCGCTGCCGGTTATGCCGATACGGGCGAGCGAGGGGTGCAGGATTGGTGTGACGCGCTGAACCGGCTCACGCCGGCCTAGGGTGGCCCACCTCGCGCGGCTGCGCCGACGCCTGGCTTCCGCGTTGCAGCGATGGAGCGGTTGGCAGCGGGAGTTGCGTTGCCGACGCGCCGTTGCGCCGCTTGCGTATCCCGCGCGTGGCAGGCCTCACAACGGGCTCGTCAACGAGGGCGGGGACCGGCCAGGAACACTCCACCCGTCCTTCCCCACCCCGGAGCGCGAGGAACACGACCCGCGTGACCTCGCCTTTCTCATCGGTCTCGACGGCCAGGCGAAACATGAGCCCCCCGGCCCTGCCTTCATCCCCAAGCGCCAGCGCAAGCTGCTGCGCCTCCATCTCCTGCTGGCGGAGCGTGCGCCTGGTCGGTTCCTCCGCGTCACCCCGGAAAAAGCGCACGGGAACGCCGTCGATCAGGAAGACGAAGTGGTGCGTCTCATCCAGTATGCCGAGCCAGGGATAGCGGCCCGCCTCGGCCGCACGGCGGAGCCGGTTGCGCGAGAAGCTGTAGGCCCGGCATCCGATCGACCACGCGTCGTCACCAGCCCAAAGGTCCGCCATGGCCAGTGCGTCGGCCCGGCCACGCGCCAGCAGCCGGGCACAGGCGGTGATCCGCTCCTCAGTCAGCGCGGGATGCAGGTCCCAGGGGCGGCGCACCGCCGGCGCCGCTACGGCCTCGTCGGTCATCGCAGGATGATAAGACACCGACAGGCTTCCTGCCCAGGAAGATGTCGCGGGAGGGATCAAGCCGTCTGCCATCCCTCGCCGAGCGGCTGCGCGACGCGGCGACGGCCTGGCTCGCCGCCCGGCCGCAACTGGGCCCGAGGTGCATGCGCGCGGGCAGCCCGCGCGCCCCACCCAGCCACAGGCCGCGATGATCCTGGCCTTCTGGGAAGTGGTGCCATTGAGATGGGCACCGACCCGCGGCTCGACATGAGGCGGGCCTTGCTGCCGCTGGCGGCATCTGCAGTACAGCGGCGCGACCACTCCGCTGGCGCAGCGCCTGAGAATACCGAGCTGCTGCGCGCCATCCGGAGGTTTGCTCCTGTGATGTTCCTAACGGGAACTCGCTCCGGGAAAAGCGTCAGGATGGCTCCCGCGGACGAGCATGCCGGCGCAGCCAAGCGGCAAACTGCACCTCATCGGTCCGGCCCTCGACCAGGTCGACCGTACGCTGCACCACCTCGGGTGCTTCCACCTGCAGCTCGATGCCGTTTGCCTTCAGGAACAGGACGCAGCAGCCCCAGGCGGTCCGCTTGTTCGCGTCGTTGAAGGCGTGGTTGCTGGCGATCCCATAGGCATAGGCGGCGGCTAGATCGTAAACGTCGACACTCTCCGCTCCGGCATAGGCCAGCTTGTTCACCGGCCTTCCAAGCGCGCTCTCCAGCAGGCCTGGATCCTTCAGTCCCTGGACGCCGCCATACTCACGCAGCGCCTGGTCATGCAGATAGGTAACCGCATCCGCCTCCAGGAACTCCGGTTCTGTCACCGCTTGGCGAGTTCCTGCAGTACGTCGGCCTGCTCGCGCAGCACTTCGCGTGCCAGTTGCAGCTGACGCTCGAGCTTCAGATTCCGCTTGACCAGCTTCACCCCGTCGGCGAGCTCGACCAGCGTCAGGTCCTGGCCGACCTCGAAGCCCATGCGGATGCGCGTCTCGGCCGGGAAGGTGATGCCGACCGAATTGCCCTGCTTGCGTACAGTGACAACGCTCAAGAGTATCCTCCGTCATACAATTTGTATGACAACACTTACGCTTTCAGGGAGCGGAAGTCCAGAGAGACGCAGGGCCTCGCCATCGGGCATTGGCAACTTATTTGCTCATCAGCCGCGCTGGGCCGCATTGCGTGACCACATGCGTCCTCACACCGCCGTTCGGGCGCACGTCTCCTGTCGCCAGATCCGGAAGGCCTTGTCGCGCGAACGGCGGTACTGACCGGCGGTCATCAGGTACCGCCGTGGACGGAAGTGGCCATAGATCATCGCATGCGCTGAGAGGAACCGCTGTGCCTGCCTGGGTGACTTGAAGCGCTGCATCAGCCGCTCCCGACGCCGGGTCGGCCGATGCGAGTTCTCGGCACGATTGTTGAGGTAGCGGCTGGTCCGGTGTCGCACATCGGGCAGGACCTCGCGCTTCGCCGCGCCGTAGCTGCCCAGCCCGTTGGTAACGATGAGCTTCGGCTTGTAGTTCAGGCTGGTCAGCAGGCGCTTGAAAAAGCGTTTGGCCGCGGCCGCGTTCCGCCGACCCTGCACCAGGATGTCGAGCACGACACCGTGCTGATCCACCGCGCGCCAGAGGTAGTGCAGCACACCGTTGATACGCAGGAAGACCTCATCGAGGTGCCAGGTGTCGCCTGTTTTCGGCCGGCGCCGGCGCAGCTTCCGGGCGAAGTCGGCCCCGAACCTCACGCCCCACTGCCGGATGCTCTCGTGGGTAACCACGATCCCGCGCTCGGCCAGGATCAGCTCAACGTCCCGAAGGCTGAGGCTGAAGACATGATAGAGCCATACGGCGTGGCTGATGATCTCGGCCGGAAAGCGGTAGCCAGGGTAGCTGGCGAGGTCGGGCTGCATACCGCCAGCTTGGCCCAGCCACTTCGTTCCGGACAGAGGCTGCCAACTTGGCAATGCCCTCGCGAGGGCTGCCATCGTTGCTCACCTTCACGGCGCCACACTGTCGGATTGCGGCCGACCTCATCACGCGGCCACCTGACATGCCTCGAAGCCCCGCCGGAGCTGGACCCGGTTCAGGCCGCGCCCGATGAACACGATCTTGCTCCGCCGGGCATCCTCCGCCCGGGCCGGGCCGATGAAGTCGCCATCGGCAAGCATGTGCACCGCTTGAAAGGCAAAGCGTTGGTCATTGCCCGCGAAGTGCAGGATGCCCTTAGTCCGGAGCAGGTCCTGCCCCTGCGTCTGCAGCAGCTTGCCAATCCATTGCTGGAAGCGCTGCTGATCAATCGGCCGCTCGGTTTCAAAAGAAACGGAGCCGACCTCGTCATCGTGCTCGTGGTCGCCCTCCCCCGACAGGAAGTCCGGCTCCATCTCAAGCACGCGGGAGAGATTAGGGTTCGTTAGCTCTTGAGCCAATCGAGCGAGGCGGCCAGGCAGAGGACGCCGAGGAAGGATTGGGCGGTTTTCTCGTAGCGTGTGGCGACGGCACGCCACTCTTTCAGCCGTGCCCAGAGCCGCTCAACCTGGTTGC
>DATMRU010000045.1:0-40854 GCA_035565935.1 Roseomonas sp. | reverse complement strand
AGATTCCGCCATTCGGAGAGAGAATTCCGCCCCTCTCCAGCCTCGGCATTCCCAAGGTCCTCACGCCAACCCAGGCGGAACCTGGGCTTCCAGGCGCCCTCGGCCCAATCGGAGAGCGAGTTCTCAAGAAGGAAATGGTGTGGGGAACGGAACCGGGAGCGAACACTCTCTGGATGACCGGCTTCCACGGGGTGATCCACGGCCGGCTTGCTGAGCGGCGTTGTCAGGGCATAGCGACGCCCCTTCTCTACACGAGGCTTCCTTCAAGGCACCCGGTGACACATGAACGAGGATACGGCAGTGGCCGCGTGTCAGGATGGCACTCGGTGCGGCCCGGAAGCGCCCGATGCCTTCCTATTGGGTGGAGGCCGTGCTGTGCCCGCCGAGGGGCCTCTCCACAAGGTTGCCCGGAAGCCTGCTTCACGGTTATGGCACTGCAAGGCGCACAGTTTTGCAGGAATGCCTCCCGGCCGGCTCCGCTTCATGACACGGTTTCGTCGCCCTCTCTCGGTTGCCACCCACCTGCCCCTGCTGGCCGGCCTGGCCATCTTCATTACCGGGGCGACCACCACCCAGCTCGCCATGTTCTTCATGGGGCGCGAGGCCGAGCGGCAGAGCGAAGCCTTGGCCGACGTCTATCTCGACAGCCTCTCCACGGCCGCCGTGCAGGCCCTCGAGACCGGCGACATCCCCTCCCTGCAGAAGGCGCTGGAGCGGGCGCTGGGCTTCCAGGTGGGGGTGGTGGACCGCATCATCGTGGTCGGCCGGCCGGATGGTTCCATCCTGGCCCGCGCCGGGGCCCGTGATGCCGAGCCGCCCATGGCACGGGGCGAGCTGGGCAGCGAGTGGGAGCCCCTGAATGGCGGCCGCCTCGCCTGGGCCCAGCGCGAGGTGGTGCAGGATGGCACGGTGGTCGCGCTCGCGGCGGTGCAACTCGCCTTTCCCGATCTGGTGGAGCGCCGGCATGGGCTGCGCCTGCGGCTGGGCGTCGCCTGCGTGGTGCTGGCTGGCATCGCGGCGATGCTGGCCGCCGGCCTGGCGCAGCGGCTCATGGAGCCGATCCTGGCGGTTGCCCGGCTGCTGGAGCAGATGGCGGCGGCCGGCGCCCCGCCCCAGCCGGAGCGTGAGCCGGAGGCCAGCCGCCTGCAGGCCGCGCTGGAAATGCTGCTGGCCCGGCTGCGCGAGCGCGAGGAGCTGGCGGCGCGCCTGGCCGAGCGGGAGAAGGTCGCCGTGCTGGGCCGGCTGGCGGCGACCGTGGCGCATGAGGTGCGCAACCCATTGGCCGGCATGCTGACGGCGATCGACACGATGCGCCGCTTCGGCGACAGCGCGGCGGTGCGCGCCGGCTCGCTCGACCTTGTCGAGCGGGGGCTGCGGCAGATCGAGACGGTGGTGCGGACGACGCTGGCAACGCAGCGCCCCCAGCATGCCGCACGCCCCGTCACGGCCGAGGATCTCAACGACCTCCGGGTTCTCGTGCAGCCGGAGGCGCGGCGGCGGGAGGTGCGGCTGGACTGGCATGTCGCCATGCCCGAGCCTTTCCCCACGGATGCCGTGCAGTTGCGTCAGATCGTGCTGAACCTCCTGCTGAACGCCATCGCCGCCACGGCGCCGCAGGGGCGGGTGGTGCTGCGGGCGGAATGGCGGGAGAAGGAGCTTTCGGTGCAGGTCGAGGACGAGGCTGGCGGGCTGCCGGAGGATGCCACCACGCGGCTGAGGGGCGACGCGCCGCCCAGCATCGGCGACGGGCTGGGCCTTGAGGTTGCGGCGCGGCTGACCGCAGGGCTCCAGGGGCGCATCAGCATCGAGGCACGGCCGGGCGGCAGTTGCATCGGCCTGCTGGTGCCCATGCAGAGGGTTGCCGCCGCATGAGCGCCGCCGCCTCCGTTCTGCTGATCGAGGATGATCCCGTGCTCGGCGCCTCCCTGGCCCAGCGCCTGACCCTGGAGGGGGTGCGGAACTGGTGGGCGCGCGATGCCGCCGAGGGGGAGGCCCTGCTGCGGCGCCACCGCCCCGGCCTGATCGTCTGCGACATCCAACTGCCGGACGAGAACGGCGAGACGCTGCTGATGCGCCTGATGCCGGAGATCGGCGCGACGCCCGTCATCGTGGTCACCGCCTATGGCGAAATCGGCCAGGCGGTGCGACTGATGCGCGCCGGGGCGGACGACTATGTCGAGAAGCCCTTTCCCCCGCAGCTGCTGCTGGACAAGCTGCGGGGCCTCGCCCCGTCTCCCCCCACCCCGCCGCCCGCCGAGGCGGGCTGGCAGTCGCCGGCCATGCGGCGTCTGGCGGAGAGCCTGGCACGCCTGGCCCGGGTCAGCTCGACGGTCCTGCTGACCGGGGAGAGCGGCGCCGGCAAGGAGATCGCCGCCCGCCGGCTGCACGCCCTCGGCAGCGATCCCGCAAGCCCCTTCGTCGCCGTGAACTGCGCCGCCATCCCCGCCGAGTTGATGGAAAGCGAGATGTTCGGCCATGAGCGCGGCGCCTTCACAGGCGCCACCCAGCGCCACCAGGGCTTCGCCGAGCGCGCGGGCGAGGGGACGCTGTTCCTCGACGAGGTGGCCGAGCTGCCCCCGACGCTGCAGGCCAAGCTGCTGCGCCTGCTGCAGGAGCGGCGCTTCACCCGCGTCGGTGGCCAGGAGGTTCTGGAACTGCGTGCCCGCATCGTCGCCGCCACCAATGTGGATCTGGAGGCGCGGATCGCAGCCGGGCAGTTCCGGCAGGATCTCTATTACCGTCTCGCCGTGATCGAGCTGGCCTTGCCGCCCTTGCGTGAGCGGCTGGAGGACCTGCGCGGCCTGGCGGAGTCCTTCCTGCAGCACTTCGCGCAGGCTTTCGGCCGCCCTGACGTCTCGCTGGGCGCGGCGGCGCTGGATGCTCTGCTGCAGCATCGCTGGCCCGGCAATGTCCGCGAATTGCGCAACCGCATCGAGCGGGCGGTGGTGCTGGCCGACCATCCCGTGCTGGAACCGGGCGACCTGCTCCCCGGGCGCGATGCCGCGGCCCTGCCGCCGCTCTCCCTGGCCGAGGCACGCGAAATGGCAGAACGCGACCATATCCGTCGCGTGCTGGCCCGTTGCGGCGGCCGGGTCACGGAGGCCGCGCAGATGCTGGGCGTCTCGCGCACCACCATGTGGGAGCGCATGCGCCGCTTGGGGCTGGAGGGCTGAGCTTCCCGGCCCGGCGTTCGGAATGCCGAACGCCGGGCTGCCGCCATGTCAGGAAATCCGGACCCCGCTCGGCCTGCGCAACCAGTAAGGCGCTTGAAACAAAAACATTTTCTGAGTGGCACGGCTTTTGATGTCGGTTCTCCGCGCAAGTCGTCCTGCCCCGGGGCCTGCTCCGGGCGCCACGGACGATCCTCAATGTCCGCGCGGAAGGAGACGTATTAAGATGTTTGGACTTGGTTGGGGGCGCCAGCGGCGCTCCGCATCGCCCGGGGGGCGCGCCGCCCCGCAGCGGACCGCCTGCCGCTCATGAAGCTCCCCGCTTTTGATCCGCGCGACGTCATCGGCGGCGCGGTGCTGATCGGCATCGGCCTCACCGCCGTGGCGGTCGCCAGCGACTACTCCTTCGGCACGGCGCGCCGCATGGGGCCGGGCTATTTCCCGGTCGTCCTGGGCTGGATCTGCGCGGTCCTGGGCGTGGCGGTGGTGGGCAAGGGCTTCGTCCGCCGCATGTGGGACGAGGGAGGGATGGAACTGCCTTCGCTGCGGGCGGTGCTCGGCATTACCCTCGGCATCGCCGCCTTCATCCTGGCCGGCTCGCATCTCGGCCTGGTGCCGGCCATCCTGCTGCTGGTCGGCATCAGCGCCCTGGTGGATCGCGGCAACAGCCCGCTGACCGCCGGGGTCCTGGCTCTTGCCGTCGCCATCGGCGGGGTGGCCATCTTCATCTATGGCCTGGGGATCATCTTTCCCCTGTTCACGGGCGGGCGCTGAGCGATGGACGTCTTCGGCAATCTCCTCGCGGGCTTCCAGATCGCCTTCACCCTCACCAATCTCGGCTATTCGCTGCTCGGCGTCGTCGTCGGCAACCTGATCGGCGTCCTGCCGGGCATCGGGCCGCTGGCGGCCATCTCCATCCTGCTGCCGATCACCTTCGGCCTGGAGCCGTCCGGCGCCCTGATCATGCTCGCCGGCATCTACTACGGCGCGCAGTATGGCGGTGCGACCACCTCGATCCTGCTGAACATTCCCGGTGTCGCCTCGCATGCGGTGACCTGCCTCGACGGCTACCCAATGGCGCGGCAGGGGCGGCCGGGCGTGGCCATCTTCACCTCGATGTATTCATCCTTCATCGGCGCCTGCATCGGCATCGCCATCATGATGTTCTGTTCGCCCTTCATGGTGCAGGCGGCGCTGAGCTTCGGCCCCGCCGACTACTTCGCCATGATGGTGCTGGGCCTGATCGCCGCCTCCACGCTGGCGCAGGGCTCCGCCCTGAAGAGCATCACCATGGTCATCCTCGGCCTGCTGATCGGCATGATCGGCACCGACGTGCAGACCGGTTTGCAGCGCTACACCGGCGGCATCCCGGAGCTGTCGGATGGCGTGAACATCGTCGCGGTGGCGACCGGCCTGTTCGGCATTGCCGACATCCTGTCGAACGTCAATCGGCCGCAGGGCTCGATCCTGACGCGCGGCAAATCCATGTCGATGCGCTCGATGTTTCCCACGCTGAAGGAACTGCGCGCCTGCACGGCGCCGATCCTGCGGGGCACCGGCATCGGCGCCATCCTTGGCATCCTGCCCGGTACTGGCGGCACGATTGCCTCCTTCATGTCCTATGCCTTCGAGAAGAAGGTTTCCCGCAACCCGCAGCGCTTCGGCAAGGGCGCCATCGAGGGCATCGCGGCGCCGGAGGCCTCCAACAACGCCGCGGCGCAGACCGCCTTCATCCCCACCCTCACGCTGGGCGTGCCGGGTGACGCGGTGATGGCGCTGATGCTGGGGGCGCTGATCATCTTCGGCATCCAGCCCGGCCCGCGTTTCCCGGCCGAGCACCCGGACATCTTCTGGAGCCTGATCGCCAGCTTCTGGATCGGCAATCTGCTGCTGGTGGTGATGAATATCCCGCTGATCGGCGTTTGGGCGCGGCTGCTGCTGGTGCCCTACCGCATCCTCTATCCGGCGATCCTGTTCTTCGTCTGCATCGGCGTCTACAGCATCAACAACTCGCTCTTCGACGTCGGGCTGGCCATGGCCTTCGGTCTGCTGGGCTATGGCATGAAGCTGCTGAACTTCGAGCCGGCCCCACTGCTGCTGGGCTATGTGCTCGGCCCGCTGATGGAGGAGCATCTGCGGCGCGCCATGCTGCTGTCGCGCGGAGACCTCATCGTCTTCATCGATAGGCCAATCAGCGCCTCGTTGCTGGGCCTTTCGGCGCTCCTGGTGGCCTGGACCGTCTGGTCCTCGGTTCGGGCACCCAGGCGGAGGGCAGCAGCCGAAGTTTGACCAACCGGAGGGGCCGGACACGTCCGGCCCTGTCCCTGCAGGGTGCCTCCGTCCTGCCGCTCGACAAGCTCAGGCCATGGCGGGCAGGCTGAAGCGGAATAGCGCGCCACCTTCTGGCGCGTCGTGCACCGAGACCGCGCCACCGTGGATTTCGGCAGCCCGCGCCACGATGGCAAGACCCAGCCCGGCGCCGCTCCGTCTCCGGTCAAGCCGCTTGCGGGACCGCCAGAAGCGGCGAAACACCAGCTTGCGCTCATGTTCCGGGACGCCGCTGCCGGCGTCGCTGACCTCGATGTACACTCCAGATTTCACCGCGACGGTCACGGCAGTGCCCGGCGGCGCATGACCGATGGCGTTCTCGATCAGATTCACGATGGCATGGGAGAGCGACTCCTCCTCCGCCAGGATGGAAATGGCACGCTCAGTCCCCTCCAATTCAAGCCGGACCGATCGGAGTTCCGCAAGCGGTCGCAGCATACCCGCGAGGTCGGTGACCACGGCAGCCAGGTCGATCGTGGTATTGGGCTTCAATGCGGCGTCCTCCAGCTCTGCAATGGTCAGCAGCTGATTGACCATCCGCTCCATGACGGCGAGGTCGCGGCCGAGCGCCTGGGCCGTGCCGCGGTCCGCCATCAGGTCCAAATGGGCCTGTAGTACGGCAAGCGGTGTCCGCAGCTCATGCGCGGCATCGGCCACAAAGGCGCGCTGCTCGGCATGCGCCGCTTCGATGCGGGTCAGGGAGTTGTTGAGGGCGCGCACCAGCGTCAGTAGTTCGGCCGGGACCAGGGCTTCATCGAGCCGCTTCCGAGGATCGGGACCCGGAATGGCATTGACCTGTGTGGCGAGATCTCGCAAGGGCTGCTTCAGCCGGTGCAGCATCCAGGCCATGACACAGCCCAGCGCAAGGAAGACGGGTACCACGAGCCAGGCCACGTCGTGCAGGAAACCGGCGGCCGCGTCGTCCAGCAGAACATCCGGATGCTGCAGGTCCTCCGCCACTTGCACTGACAGCAGAGCAGCATCAACAATCACCGGCAGGGCGAGGCCGCGCCAGCTTCGCTCCTGCCGGCGCAGCGTGAAGCCCCGAGCCTCGCTGCCGTCGGGCAGCAGAACCAGAGGCGCCTCTGTGCCGCTGCCCAGCAGGAAACGGCCTTCCGCGTCAGCCACCGCGAATATGGCCCGCCCGTACATCGGCGAGAAGGCGGCGGCCACATCGGGCGCCAATGTCACCTGCCAGCCCTGTTCCTGGTCGAAGTGCAGGCCATGGGCGATGGACTGGGCGCGTCCCATGAGTGAGCGCATCTCCAGCCGTTCGATGGTCCTGTCATTTCGTTGTGCGAGCAGCACTACTAGCAGCAGCGCGGCGAGCGCCAGTGTTACGAGGAAGGCCGATGCGGCGCCGGTTGCCAAGGATAGCGAGCGCTTCAGCATGAGGCGCCGGCCTCCGAAAGCCGGTAGCCCAGACCGCGCTCGACCTCGATCTTCACGCCGGCGCCAAATGCCGCAAGCCGCCGGCGCAGCCGGTAAACATACACTTCGATTGCGTTCGCCCCGACTTCCTGGCCGAAGCTGCTGAGCGCCATTTCCAGACTCGGCTTGGGGACGAAGCGATGGCGGGCGCGCATGAGAAGTTCGAGCACCATCATCTCCCGCCGTGGCAGGGCATGGACCACGCCGGACACGGAAAAGGTCCGCGCCGCCGGCACCAAGACCATCGGACCGAACACCAGTTCCGTCTGGACCGGCACATCGGCGCGCCGACAAGCGGCACCGATGCGGGCCGCCATCTCCTCCAGCGCAAAGGGCTTCACGAGGTAGTCGTCCGCACCGGCATTCAGCCCCGCCACCCGTTCGGACAGGCGACCTCGAGCCGTCAGGATCAGCACCGGCAGGCGGCGATCTTCCCGGCGGACGGAGTGCAGCAGATCCAGCCCATCCCCGTCTGGCAGGCCAAGATCTAGGATCAGGGCACGGTAGCTGACGGTGGCGAGGGCGGACCGCGCCTCCTCTGCTGTGGAAACAGCATCCACAGCCCAACCGTGCCGGCCGAGACCCACCACCAGCAGTTCAGATAGCCGCGGATCGTCCTCGGTCAGCAGCAACCGCATCGTCACGTTGCTCATGGCGGCCCGCCTTAACCGCCCTTGGCCGTTCAACACAATCCAAGAAATCTGCTGGCAGCGTCAGCCCGGCGTCAGCTTTGCCCTGGAGAAGGTTCTTGCCGCTGCCGCCTTCCACCTGGGCGGCGCGCAGGGATGCCCGAGGCATGAACTCCGCGTCGTGCGCCGGCCCCCCCTGCACGCCGTCCAGCCCCAACGGAACCGTGGTGGCCGGCTGAGCCGCGCCGTCCTGTCCGCCTTCCGGTGGATCCCGTACCCAAGTCCCTTCACCGGAAGGCGGGAGCAGGACGGCGCGGCCACTCGTAACGCCTTGCTCAGGAGAATGCGCCGCGTGCTGAAACCTTCCCTGCCTTTTGGCGCCCTCCCCTTCCGGCACACCCTTCCCGGCGCCGCTGCCCTGCTGGCCTATCTTGCATGCGGAGCGTCCGCCTGGGCCCAGAGCGCCACGCGCAACGAGATCATCGATCTTCGGAACCGGCTCTCCGCTCTGGAACAGCAGCAGGAAGCCGTTCGCGCCGCAGCTTCGCAGCGCCCGGCACCCTCTAATGACCTGGCTGGCAGCTTCCCGCGGTCTATCCATATCCCGGGGACCGACACCTCGGTCCGGCTTTACGGCTTCGTCCGGCTGACCGGCTCTTATGATTTCGAGGGCCGCAACCGTAGCGACGTGCAGTCGGCCAACACCGTTCCGCTGACCGAAGGCGTGCTGGCGCGCCAGGGCGGCGATTTCCAATTCGGCGCGCGCCGGTCGCGGCTTGGTGTGGAGACCCGCACGAACACTGGCTACGGCATGGCCCGCAGCGTCCTGGAGATGGATTTCGCAGGCGCGCAGAGCACCAGCAGCACCAGTAGCCAAGCCAACTGGATCCCCCGCCTCCGGCATGCCTATGTGGAATTCGCCAACTTCACCCTGGGCCAAACCACCACGCTGTTCGGCGACACCGTCAATGGCGAGTTCCTCGACGCCTTCACCTTTCTCGGCCTAGGCGGCCCGCGCCAAGCGCAAATCCGCTACACCGCGGCGCTCAGCGGGGGTGCCAGCTTTGCGGTTGGCCTGGAGAACCCGCTTAGCGACTATACCAGCCTGGATGGCGTGCGGCTTCCCGACTCCGACGGAAGCGCTCCCCCTGTTGCCATCAACCGCCTTCCCGACCTGACGGCCCGCTTCATGGTGGCCGGCGGCTGGGGCAATGTGGCGTTGCAGGCCCTTGTCCGCCGCATTGATTACACCAACAAGGGCGCGCTTGATCCCGCGCAGCGCTTCTCCGACGAGGCCTGGGGCTATGGGGTGGCATTCGGCGGCTCGGTGAATACCGTGGGCAAGAGCCGCACTTTCGGCCGGGTTGCTTATGGCGAGGGCATCGGCCGGTACCTGGAGATTGTCGGCTCCGGCGCGACCAGCAATATTGGTCTTCCCGGAATCAGCGCCAACAATGCCTCGCTGGACCTGGTGAAGGTCTCCAGCGCCACCCTCGGCTACCAGCACTTCTGGACCGAGACGGTCCGCAGCACTGTGGCGGGCGGCTTGGCGCGCCTGAGCTATCCTAGCTACGCTCGGGACTTCGCACCGTCCACGCAGAACCTGCAGAACCGCACCCTCGGCCAAGCTATTGCCAATATCGTCTGGTCGCCTGTCCCAGACCTCGACGTCGGCCTGGAATACAACTATGCTGAGCGCGGCCTGCTGGCGCGCTCCGCGGAAGGAGCACAGCGTGGCGTCGGGCAGCGGCTGCTTGCGACGGCAACCTACCGCTTTTGAGTTCGCGAAGGGGTAGCCCGCAGTCCGTGCAGAGCTGCCCATGATGGGGTCGTGACACTGCACCTCCCCAGATGCGGCAGTGCACGCCCCTTACTTGGCCGCGCATTCCTGGGGAGTCCCAGCCATGTCGGATCTCGACCGAACCATCTTCCTCCTCATCAACGACAGCGCTGCACCAGGGCTGGTCGATCTTCTCGCCAAGCAGGCTTCGAGCCTCGTCGTTCTCCTTCTCGTTGCACATTTCCTCTGTGGCATTGTGATGCGATGGCATGACGTGCGGACCGCACTTCAGCTTGGCCTGTTTACGGCTGCGGGCCTCGCTGCGAGCTATCTTGTTGGCTGGGTCATGCCGGTTGATCGACCGTTTGTGCAGCAGCTCGGCCATCATCTCGTTCTGCATGCCGCAACACCGTCCTTCCCGAGCAGTCACGGCCTGCTGATCTTTACCTACTCCGTTGTACTGACAACCGCTGGAAAGCGCAGAAGCGGCTTCTTCTTTTTCGCTGGTGGCCTGCTGGTAGCCTGGGCACGCATCCGTGCCGGCGTCCATTTTCCGTTCGACATGATGGGTGCACTTGGGCTTGCCCTCATGCTCGGTATGGTTGCCTCGGTTACTCTTCGGCGGTTCAGCGTCGGCTGACTTCCCGACAGATCGGCTCAATCGCGGCCAAGATCGGCTGCACGGCCGAGACACTGCGCAGGTGGGTCCGGCAGGTCGAGCGCGACCGGATCAAGACGCTGGAGCGCGAGGTCCGCGAACTGCGCCAGGCCAATGAGATCCTGCACAAGGCCTCGGCCTATTTCGCGAGGGCGGAGCACGACCGCCGCTCGAAGTCATGATCGCCTTCATCGACGATCACCGTCAGGTCTACGGGGTCGAGCCGATCTGCAGAGTTCTGCCGATTGCTCCGTCGACCTACCGGACCCATGTCGTGCAGCGTGCCGATCCGGCCAAGAGGTCGCCTCCCGTCAAGCAGGACCTGGCGCTCATGGGGGAGATCGGGCGGGTGCATGCGGCCAGTTTCGAGGTTTATGGCGCCCGCAAGATTTGGCGGCAGCTCGGCCGGGAAGGCATCGCGGTGGCTCGCTGCACGGTGGAACGCCTGATGCGACGGATGGGCCGGCGTGGCACGATACGCGGCAAGGAAACCAGAACCACAATCGCTGACAAGGCCTGGCCCCGCCCAGCGGACAAGGTGAACCGGCAATTCCGGGCGCCGCGTCCGAATGCCCTATGGGTGTCGGATTTCACCTACGTAGCGACTTGGCAGGGCTTCGTGTACGTCGCCTTCGTCATTGATGTCTTCGCCCGGCGCGTCGTCGGCTGGCAGGTGCCGCTCACAGCCCATGCCTCCTTCGTCCTTGATGCCTTGGAGCAGGCGCTGCATGAGCGCCGTCCAGTGAAGGGCCGCCTCATTCATCATAGCGATCGCGGGGGTCAATATCTCAGCATTCGGCACACCGAGCGCCTCACCGAAGCTGGTATCGAGCCCTCCGTCGGGAGCGCCGGCGATTCTTACGGCAACGCTCTCGCAGAGACGATCAACGGCCTGTTCAAGACCGAGGTGATACGGCGGCGCGGACGGTGGCGTTCGGTGGAAGCCGTCGAATACGCCACCCTGGAGTGGGTGGACTGGTACAACACCCGCCGCCTCCTCGAGCCGGTTGGCAACATGCCACCCACCGAGGCTGAGGCGCGCTACTATGTTCAGCTCGAGGCGTCCGCCCTGGCAGCATGACTCAAGCTCACCGGCCTCCAGCGAACCCAGGGCAGTTCAGAGTGATCCTCCTTCGAGTTGGTGGACACCCCTGAGTAAGCTCCCTGGGAGCGAGGAAGGTGTCCGCTGAGCAAGACACGGCGAGAGTTCACGCTGGAGTTCAAGCAGGAGGCGGTCGCGCTGTTGCGCTCCAGCGGCTGGCCGCTGACGCAAGTCGCCGGCGAGTTGGGATCCAGTCCTCCATGCTGTGCAGTTGGCGGAGGCGGCAGAACGGCGAGGTGCCGCGGCCGCAGTTCGTCACGGCAGGCACGGGGTCCGTCGTGTCGCTGTCTGCCCCAGCATCCTCGCCAGCGGACCAGGCCGCCGAGATCGCGCGCCTGCGCCGTGAACTGGAGCGCGCACGCCTTCTGCCCGCGGCTGCTCAGCGCGCCGTGCTCCGTTCTCTGCTCCAGCGCGGGCTGCTGAAAGATGACGCGGGGGAGCTCCGCATGACCTTGGCTGGGCTAGCGGCGATCGGGGCTCCGGCGCCGGTCAAAGCACCTGCCGTCCACACCAGCCTGGGTAACGCCGCCCAAGCGGCGGTGGCGGCCTGGGAGGCGGGCAGCGGCTTGGAGGAGGCCCTGACCGCCCTGCAGGCTGCTCTGGGCGCGCCGCGCGGTCCGCGGGCCAACACAAAGCGGGCCCAGGTGCTCGCGATGCTTCGCCGTTCGGGGGGCGCCAGCGGGCCGCAAATCGCCGAGGTGACCGGCTGGCACCGCACACCGTTCGCGGCTTCCTCGCTGGCCTGCAGCGGCAGGGAAACAAACTTACAGTGCTGGAGCGAGTGCGGCAGGTCGGACCCGGCAGAGCCGGCGCCCGCGGCAGCTACACCGTCTATCGCCTGGCGGAGGAGGCCTGATGCGCCGCCCCTCCCCTGCCCCGCGCTACATGGTCGGCCTCTACCGCGTCTCGACCGCCGAGCAGGGCCAGAGCGGCCTGGGTCTGGCGGCGCAGCAGGCCAGCGTCCGGGCATTTGTCGCCGCCCAGGGATGGACGCTGGTCGCCGAGTATTCCGACCTCGCCAGCGGCAAGGATGACCGCCGGCCGGGCTTCCAAGCCGCACTCACCCGCTGTCGGCAACTCGGCGCGGTGCTGGTGGCGGCTCGGCTAGACCGGATCACGCGCCGGGCGCACACCCTCTCTCAACTGCTGGAGGAGGGCTATGCCATCCGGGCGGCGGACATGCCGGGGGCAGACGATCTGATGATGCGGATCTATGCGGCAATGGGGCAGAAGGAGCGCGAGCTGATCTCCGAGCGGACCCGCTTGGCACTGGCCGCCGCGCGAGCCCGGGGAGCGCAACTCGGTGGCGACCGGGGCTATCGGCCGACCGAAGGGCCCAATGCCACCGCAGCCGCCCAGGCGCGAGTCCAAGCCGCCGATCAGATCGCGCACCGGCTGATGCTGGAGGTCGAGCAGCTCCGGGCAGCCGGCGTGACCACCCTGCAGGGCTTGGCGCGGGCACTCACTGAGCGCGGGGTGCCAACGCCGCGGGCTGGGCGGCCTGGACGCATACGACGGTGGCGAGGTTGATGGCGCGTGCCGGCGACTGAGGGATAGCTGCCCCGCGCTATCTATCGAGACAACCTTGTTGCCGACCGTAGTTCCGGTTCTGGCCGCAAGCGGTCGGACGGCTTTCAAGGGCTGATGGCTCGAAAGCAGACCTCCCGTCCGGGTTAGATGTAAGAGCGCCGCCCCAAGGGGGCGGAGATGGTCCCCGCATCTGCGGAGAACCCGAACACGCGGGATTTCGGCATCGGTAACGGCGTCCGCTTCACTCGGACGAGCGATCTCCGGCCTCCGGCGGTTGATGGTCAGGTGTCCCGCGCGACCAGGGTCGCAGCCCGTCTAGGAATACGTCGACCAGGCGCAAGACCTGCGCCTGCCAGCCCGCCCCGTCCTGCAGGTAGGAGAGCCCGACCACTGCGCGAAGCAGGTCGTCGGGGCTGATGTCGTCGCGGACCTCGCCGGCTTCTGCCGCCGGGCGGAGCAGCGTGCCGATCGCTTCCTGCAACCGGCCGCTGGTGTAGCTCATGAGCTCCGGCGGCTTGTGCGCGGCCAGCGCCAGCGCCGCCGCCATGCCCTTCTTCGTCGCCACGAACTCCACCAGCGACCGCATCCAGCGCCGCAGGCCCTCGAGCGGCGGCGCAATGCCGACGAGTTGCGTGGCGAGGTCTGCGAGTTGCTCCACCTCCCGCCGGTAGACCGCCTCGTAGAGCGCCTCCCGCGTCGGGAAGTGGCGGTAGAGCGTGCCGATGCCCACGCCCGCCTGCCGGGCGACCGCTTCCAGCCCGGCCTCGGTACCGCCCCGGCTGAACACAACCTTCGCCGCCTCCAACACGCGTTCGCGATTCCGGATCGCGTCTGCCCTGGGCTTACGCTGGCTCTTGCTCTGCTCCTTGGTCATCGCCGGCCACGGTCTCCCCACCAAAAAAACGGAGGCTACCTCCGTTTGCGTCTTGTAAGCGGAGGTTGCCTCCGTATATGACGCCGCAGCGGCGCAACGGCCAGTCCCCGCCGCCACTCGCATCCCGCCGCCGGCCAGCCTAGGGGGCCTCGGGCGGGCAGCCTATCCGCACACCGCTGCCATCGGAGGCTCCGCATGAGCTTGTCGGTCACCCTCACCCTCAACCGCGTCCCGCAGACGATCGAGCTGGACGACCCCCGCGTCACGCTGCTCGACCTGCTGCGGGAGCGGCTTGACCTCACCGGCACCAAGAAGGGCTGCGACCGCGGCCAGTGCGGCGCCTGCACTATCCTGGTGGACGGCCGCAGGGTGAACGCCTGCCTGGCGCTCGCGGCCAGCCATGACGGGGCGGAGATCCTGACCATCGAGGGCCTCTCGGAAGGCGGGGCGCTGCACCCCGTGCAGGCCGCCTTCATCACGCATGACGCCTTCCAGTGCGGCTTCTGCACGCCCGGCCAGATCATGAGCGCGGTCGGCCTTATCGAGGAGGGCCACGCCGGCGACGACCCCGAGCGCGTGCGCGAGGGGATGAGCGGCAATCTCTGCCGCTGCGCCGCCTATCGCGGGATCACCGAGGCGGTGGTGGAGGCCACGCGCGCCATGGCCGGCACGACGACGCAGGAGGTCGCATGAACCGCTTCGACTATGTCCGCCCCCGCACGGTCGCCGAGGCCGTCGCTGCGGGTGCCGAGCCCGGCAGCGCGTTCCTCGCGGCTGGCACCAACCTGCTCGACCTGATGAAGATCGGCGTGGCGCGCCCGGCACGGCTGGTGGACCTGAACCACCTGCCGGGGTTGGCGGCCATCGAAAATACGTCGGATGGCGGCGTGCGGATCGGTGCGCAGGTGCGCAATGCCGACCTCGCCTACGAGCCGGACTTCGCGCGCCGCTTCCCGGCGGTGGCGGAGGCGCTGCTCTCCGGCGCCTCGGCGCAGCTGCGCAACGCGGCAACGGTCGGCGGCAATCTGCTGCAGCGGACCCGCTGCGCCTATTTCCAGGACACAGCCAGC
The DNA here is from genome assembly GCA_035565935.1 of Roseomonas sp. GTDB lineage: Bacteria > Pseudomonadota > Alphaproteobacteria > Acetobacterales > Acetobacteraceae > Pseudoroseomonas. The sequence continues at coordinate 26,282 of DATMRU010000045.1, read as the reverse complement.
GCCTGCAACAAGCGCGCTCCCGGCAACGGATGCGACGCACGCGACGGCGAGAACCGGCTGCATGCCGTGCTCGGCTGGAGCGACGCCTGCATCGCGACCCATCCCTCCGATTTCTGCGTGCCGCTCGCGGCCTTCGAGGCGGTGGTGGAGATCGAGGGACCGGCCGGCCGCCGCGAGGTCCCGCTGCAGGACTTTCATCTGTTGCCCGGCAATACCCCGGAGCGCGAGACGGTGCTCGCGCCGGGCGAACTGATTGTCGCGCTGCGCCTGCCGGCCGAGGCGGCGGCCTTCGCGGCGCATAGCCGCTACGTGAAGCTACGCGAACGCACCTCCTACGCCTTCGCCGTGGTCTCCGCCGCGGCCGGGCTGAGGATGCAGGGCGGGCGCATTGCTGCGGCGCGGCTCGCGCTAGGCGGCGTTGCCGCCAAGCCCTGGCGGGCGGAGGCGGCGGAAGCCGCGCTGCTCGGCGCCGCGCCCGGGGCGGACGCCTTCCGCCGCGCAGCAGAGCTTGCCCTCGCGGAGGCGCGGCCCTCGGGCGAGAACGCCTTCAAGATCGAGCTGGCGCGTCGCATCGCGGTCCGTGCGCTGACCCTGGCCGCGGCCGGCACGCCGGACCGGCTGCCGGCGCTGCCGGCATCCCCCTTCGCCCCGATCCCCGGAGGCTTGCATGGCTGAGGTCCATCGCATGCGGCACGGCTCCAATGCCGGCCAGCCGATTACACGCCGCGACGGCGTGCTGAAGGTGACGGGCGCCGCCCGCTACGCCGCCGACAACCACCCGCCGGGGATGGTCTACGCCGTGATCGCCGCGGCACGCATCGCCTGTGGCCGCGTTGCCGCGCTGGATGTGGCGACGGCGCAGGCGCATCCGGGCGTGGTCGAGGTGATGACGCCGGCGAACCGCCCGCCGCTCGCCGTGCATCCGGACGACAAGTCTGTGCCCTTCTCCTTCCGCATGGACCTGCTGCAGGACGACCGGGTGCGCTACGCCGGGCAGCCCGTCGCGGTGGTGATCGCCGAGACGCTGGAGGCCGCGACAGAAGGCGCCGCGCTGCTCGCGCCCCGCTACCAGGCCGAGCCGGTGGAGGTCACCCTCGACGCACCCGGCGCCTTCGTGCCGGAGGTGGTCGGCGTCGGCTCCCCGGGCGAGCAGCACCATGGCGACCTGGCAGCCGGGCTGGCCGCGGCGGCGCGGCGGATCGAGGCGACCTACGAGACGCCGACGCAGTTCCACAACGCGATGGAGCCGCACAGCGTCGTCGCGGCCTGGGACGGCGATGCGCTGTCGCTCGACATGCCGACCCAGGGCCTCGCGCTGACGCAGATGCGGCTGGCGGCCATGTTCGGCATCAGGGCGGAGGACATTCACATCCGCAGTCCCTTCATCGGCGGCGGCTTCGGCTCGAAGCTGCTGACCGGGCCGCAGGTGCTGGGCGTCCTAGCGGCGCGGCTGGTCGGGCGCCCGGTGAAGCTCGTGCTGACGCGGGCGCAGATGTACGGCCCCGTCACCCACCGCGCGCCGACGCGCCAGACGCTCCGCCTCGGCGCCGCGCTGGATGGCGCGCTCACCGCCGTGCATCATCATGTCCGCACCGCGACGAGCCGCTTCGACGACTTCCTCGAGCCCGCTGCGGGCGTCAGCCACACGCTCTATGCCGCGCCGGCGATCGCCACCACCTACGAGGCGCTGCGGCTGGACACTGGGACGCCCGGCTTCATGCGCGCCCCGGGCGAGGCGAGCGGCAGCCTGGCGCTGGAAGGCGCGATCGACGAGCTGGCGGCCGCGTGCGGCATGGACCCGCTGGAGTTCCGCCTGCGCAACTACGCGGAGGTGGAGCCGATTTCCGGCAAGCCCTTTTCCTCCAAGGCGCTACGCGAGTGCTACGCGCAGGGCGCGGCGCGCTTCGGCTGGTCCGGTCGGCCGCTGGCGCCGCGCAGCCTGCGCGACGCGGACGGCAAGCTGGTCGGCTGGGGCCTCGGCACTGCGACCTTCCCGGCCTTGATGTTCCAGGCCGAGGCGCGTGCCGTGATCCGGCGCGACGGCACCGGCGTGGTCGAAACCGGCACGCATGACATGGGGCAGGGCGCCTGGACGGTCTTCGCCCAGATCGCGGCGGAGAGCCTCGGCCTCGATGTCGGGCAGGTGGAGTTCCGCTCTGGCAGTTCCGACCTGCCAAATGCCGGCATCGCCGGCGGCTCCGCCCACACCGCGACGGCGGGTAGCGCGATCCAGGCGGCGGGCGAGCAGGCGGTGGCGCGGCTGGCGGAGCTCGCCGTCGCGGATCCTCGCTCGCCGCTCTTCGGTGCCGACAACATCGGCGTGGTCGCGCGCAACGGCAGGCTGGTGCGATGGGACGATGAAAGCCGTAGCGAAAGCTTCGCCGAGATCCTCGACCGTGCCGGGCGGGAGATGGTGGAAGGCCGCGGCAGCGCCGCCGCGGATGCCGATGCCGCGGAGCGCTATGCGATGCACGCGCATGGCGCGGTCTTTGCGGAAGTGAAGGTGGATCCCGAGCTCGGCCAGATCCGCGTCACGCGGCTCGTCGGCGCCTTCGCCGCAGGCCGGATCATCAACCCACGCCTGGTGAAGAGCCAGTACTATGGCGGGATGATTTGGGGCGTGTCCTTCGCCCTGCATGAGCGGGCCACGCTCGACCGGCGCACGGGCCGCGTGATGAACGCGGATCTGGCCGAGTACCACGTGCCGGTGAATGCCGACATCCCCTCGGTCGAGGCCATCCTAGTCGATGAGGAGGACCCGCATGTGAATGCGTTGGGCGTGAAGGGCGTCGGCGAGATCGGCATCACCGGCACCGCCGGCGCGGTGGCGAACGCGGTCTGGCACGCGACGGGTGTGCGAGTCCGCCGCTTCCCGGTCGCTATCGAGGAACTCCTCGACTAAGCCGCAGCCGGGCCGAACCGGGGCGCCCCGGCGCGGTCCGCTCATGTAGGGGATCGGCGGCCGCCGGCGCCGCGGCAGGCCGAATCCGGGCCGATGCCCGGGCGACGAAATGGTGCACGGACGCGAAAGACAGACCGAATAGCGTCGGTGCCGAGCGTGACCGTCTCCACACCTTTGAAGCTGTGCGAACCGCCGCCGCGCCTGGCCGGGTTCGCTCCCCGCCCTTCTCGCTCGATCCGAGTTGCGTGTGCTTCGTCGACTTTCTGAAAATCGGCCTCGCCCAGCCGATGACCGGGATGGGCGCTTTCCGGCCTAAAATCCTGTGAAGGCGCTGAGGGGGCGCAGGTCTGCCGGCTGGAAGGGGGTGTTCACCACCGAGCAACGGTCGTTGGTCGGTGGTGAACAGGGTCGCTGTTCTCTGGCCTGCCCTATGGCTCCTCGGCCATTCCCTCGAGGGCCTGCTGCTTGACCCGCTCCTCCTGGACCAGCCGCTCCAACTCCTCGTCCGTGAGCTCTTCCAGCGGGCGATAGGGCGCAATCATCACCTCGTGCTTCTCCCGCCAACCGGCGCGCGCCTTCATCCAGAAGATTGCCGCCGCCACATTGCCGCTGGTGGCCAGATTGAACAGCGACTGCGCCACCTTGGCGGTCGCCTCGATCGAGCCGCGTTCTAGCTCCGCCCGGAAGTGCTTGCGCAGCGTCTTCCCGTCGATCTCGAGCAGTGTGGCGATATCTGCCTGAGGAATGCCAAAGCCCGACATCGCCCGCACGGTACGCCGCTGCGGCTCTGTGGGCCGGAATGGCACCCTCTGCACAGGCTAGCCCCTCGCCGCCCGCTGGGCGGCCATGGTGGCGAAACCCTGCTCGCCCTCTCCCTCCAGCACCGCCACATCGACATAGGCGGGCGACAGCTCCAGCGCGTGGCAGGCACGGCCAGACGTCTCGGCAGCGATCAGCGTGGTGCCCGAGCCGCAGAAGGGCTCATAGACCGCCTGGCCCGGCGAGGAGTTGTTCTCTAGCGGCCGGCGCATGCACTCCACCGGCTTCTGGGTGCCGTGGGTGGTGGTGGCGTCCTGGTCGCGCGAAGGAATTTACCAGAGCGTGGTCTGCTTGCGGTCACCGCGCCAATGACCCCTCCCCTTCACCGCATACCAGCAGGGCTCATGCTGCCAATGGTAGTGCCCGCGCGCCATCACCAACCGCTCCTTCTTCGATCAGCTCATGATACAATCTGGCGGCGGTGGCGGGAAGGATAGACAACTTACGATAGAGAATGCCCCATCCAACCCCGACCTTATTGGAGAAGACCCTTGGAGCGCCCGCCCTCTTACTATCTGCTAGGTCACGTGGACAGAGCTGATCCATAGCCTGATTGCGGCGAGTTGGACGAAGCCGAGGAAGCTGCTGGCGGTGTGGTCGTAGCGGGTGGCAACACGGCGGCAGTTTTTCATGCGGTTGAGGCAGCGTTCGATGCGGTTGCGCAGGGCGTAGAGAGGCCGCTGGACGCTGTGCTGGATGCGCCTGTTGCGCTTGGTCGGGATCTCCGGCTGCCCGCCGCGGTCGCGCACATCCTGGCGTATGGCATCACTGTCGTAGCCGCGGTCGGCGAGCAGAATGCCAGGCTCGCTGTCCCGCTTTTCCATCAGTTCGCCATAGGCCGTGCTGGCATGCACCTCACCTGGCGTCAGCGTCAGGCCGATCGGCAAGCCATGGGCATTGGTGCGGAGATGGATCTTGGTCGAGAAGCCACCGCGCGAGCGTCCAAGACCCTGACGGTGAGTCCCCCTTTTGCGCCAGCCGCGCAGTGATGGGCGCGGACAATGGTGCTGTCGATCATCTGCAAGGCGTCGGCATCGCCGCCGCCATCCGCCAGCGCCTGCAGCAGCACGTCCCACAGGCCGGAGGTGGTCCAGCGCCGATACTGCCGGTGGACCGAGTTCCAGTTGCCCTGCTCGGGCGGCAGGTCGCGCCAGGGAACACCTGTTCGTGCCACCCAGAAGATGGCGTCCAGCACCCGACGGTGGTTGGCAGGCGGGCGACCGCGGAACGCACCGGTCTCGGTTACGAAGGGCTCAAAGAACGCCCATTCCTTGTCCGTCAGCAAGCCTCGCAGCACCACCGCCTCCATTCAGGAGGCAGCCTTGAATCACCTCAGGCTCAGGATGGAAAGAACCTTTGTCCACGCCGCCTAGCGAAGTGCAGCGCCAGCGCACCGAAGGACCCTTAGGCTGTCCCGGCAACTGGTCCCTAGACAGCAAACTCAAGGTCCCCCTCCAGGCTGTCCCTGATTTGCTGCTTGGTGATGATCCCGTTAGCGACAGCCTTCTTCAGCACCTTGCTGGTCTTGTCTTTCGAGAACCCAAGAGAGTCGCCGGCGCCTTGTTGTGTGGTGAGCTCGCAGCTCCGAATGGCCTGAACGAGCCGAGCCATGTCGCTCTCGTCATCCTCCGTCACAGTCCACTTGTATTCCTTCAACTCGAAGGAACGTGTGGCCAGCGTCTCGTCACGCTTCTCTCTGAACTTCTCGAAGCCGAGCGTGAAGACCATCTGACTCGGCGCTGCGGTCTTCGGCCTTTGGAGGCCCATAATGACCTCAAAGGTCGTAGCGATCCCCGTACTTCCCCGGTAGGAGCTTCCCCCCTTGTTCGCATGGTGGAGGACGATGGTCGCCACGCCATCTCGCTTCATCTTCAGGAGGAACTTGAGGAACGGCTTCACGTCTGCCGCTCCGTTCTCGTCCTTAATGCTGTCGGTTAGTGTCGTGATGTTGTCGAGGATCAGCAGCTCAATGCCCTTCTCTCGGACATACTTCGAGATGGCATCTTGGTCCTCCGACACAGCCAGGTCGTAGAACTCAACACCTGGCTCTTGGTCCTGCCTCGCGCGGACCTCGATGTTCTCCTTGGCAGCGTCGAGGTCCAATCCCTCGATGTCCTTTGCCAACCCGACAAGGCGCTCGGTCAGCTCCGATAGGCGCATCTCTCCGTCAATGATGAGGACCTTCCGTGGCCTGTCATTCGACCAGCCCGCTGCGGTCCCCCCACCGGCGGCAAGCGGTCCCAGCGTCAGGCTGAGTTGGGTCTTGCCAACGCCGGTCCCCGCCCAGATCAATGCCGATTGGCCTTCCTTGAGCCACGGCTTGATGATGTGCGCCTGGGCTTTCCAAGTGCGCTCGCTGAGTTGCTTGAAGGTCTGCCCGACAACGGGCTTCGAGGGGGTTTGAGTAGTAGCCATTGGGGTGTGCTTTTAGTCCGCTGCAAAGCAGCTCATGAGGTTTCATGGAACGACGAAAGGCGCGTCCTCCATCGGGAAGACACGCTTGGTCGTCGTGTGTGATGATGATGTTTGGTAGGTCGGGAGGGAGGGTCCTCTCGGCTCTCCTTCCCGTAATCTACCCGAATGCGGACGCTGGGACGGTTTCCCCGATCCCCTTTCCTGTATCTACCCGAAAGCGACCGTCGGTCCTTCGAGAGAGATCTCTAAAAGAGAATGAGAATCATTATCAAATAGGGAGCATATAGGGTCAGCCTCTCATCTCCCCCTCAATGCCCCCGCCAAGTTCCGCCTGGAGATGAATCGAACCAAACCGGCCAGACTATTCTTGGCTTTGGTATGTGTTCCGACCCGGCCTACCCCAAGCCGCTGTGCGACAAGGCAACTGACCGGATTCTCGTTCTACAGGCTCTCCCCGCACCCACTGGAAGGGTCTCTTCCGGTCTCCGTCTGAGGCTTGTCTCCCCTCAACCCTCATCGGCTTTCCAAGGCCTCTCCCAAGCGTCCTACGCCTCCCAGATACAACCCCTCAGGATGCCTCCCTGAGCCTCTTGAGAGCCTGCGGAGGCCGTTTTGGCCTCTATCTGGCGGGGACCCAAAGGGGGCGTCTTGAACAGGCGGGTGGGTTGGAGTCGCCAGTGGCCGATGTGGAACGGTGAGAGGTGCCCCGCATAGGATCGGGCTCTCTGAGGAGTTCCGGGGTCATGGCACCAAACCCCAGAGCAAGGATGGCGCCATCCTCATGCGAAAGACTTTAGGTGGGTAAAATGGGTGGGTAAGGCGCCTTTCTCCATCTGGAAAAAGACTTTCCAAACAGCGGCTTATTAGTCGCTCGCTTGGATGGTGTGGGGAATGGAACCGGGAGCGAACACTCTCTTGCAGCAATCGGGCGAGCTGGCGGAGCGGACAAAATTGGCATCGCACGTCCTCCGGCCAGAGCCCATGATTCCTTTCGACGAAAAATACGCTCGCTAGCGCAAGGCGCTGCAGTTTCCGGCGGCATGTCTCATTTGCGGGCGAAGCGGTCATTGAGCAGCCGGCAATGAATAGTAATTGGCTTAGAGCCTGTTTGAGAATGGTCATGGATGGGCGATGCGCCGGATGAGGAGCGCGCCCATGCTGACGTGGATCATGGCTTCGGAAACGTCGCAGCGGCGTTCGTAGTCGCGGACCAGGCGGCGCCAGCGCGTCATCCAACCAAAGGTTCTCTCCACCACCCAGCGGCGTGGCAGCACCTGGAAGCCCTGCTGGCCTGCCAGCTTGCGCACGACCTCGATGACGAAGTCATGGTAGGCCGCAGCACTCATCAGCTTGCCGCGGTCATAGGCGCCATCGGCGAACAGGTGTTTCAGCCAGGGCCAGCGCTTGCGTATTGCCCTGACGATCTGTTCCGCCCCAGAGGCATCCTGCACGTCGGCCGCTGTGAAGTTGACCATCAGCAGGCGGCCATCGGCATCCACTGCAATGTGGCGCTTGCGGCCCTTCAACCGCTTGGCCGCGTCATATCCGCCGCCGCCGAGTGCGTGTGGCGACTTCACCGTCTGGCTATCCAGAACACCGGCGGAAGGGCTGGCCTCGCGCCCCACCCGCTCGCGATCCAGCATCAGGGCGATGTTGTGCAGAGTGGCGAACAGGAAGCGCCGTGCAAGCCGTCGGAACCACCAATAGATCGTCTGCCATGGCCCGAAATGGACCGGCAGCATACGCCAGCCACACCCTGCCCGCGCCAGGTAGCGGATCGCGTTCAACACCTCGCGCAAGTCAACGCCTGGCCGCCTGCCGCGGGCGCTGCTGGACGGCGGCACCGGCCGAATGATCCGCCACTCCTGATCGGTCAGGTCGGTCGGGTAGCGGCGCCGCTCAAACCCTGCCTGCCGTGCGCGATGTTCCCTGGTCCACATCCAGCCCATCTGGGCACGCGAGGACGCCCGAACACCTCACCCGAAGCATTCTCAAACGGGCTCTTAGCTCGACTTTGGCCATTTGAGGCAGGCGTAGGCGGCGAGGCGGGTGACTGGCTAGGCTGGCGTGTCCCCGCCAAGAGACGCCGCCATGCTCCGCCTGCCATCCCGCTTCGCCGCGGTGATCCTGAGCTTTGCACCGCTGTTTTTCCAGCGCAGCTGGCAACACGCCGAGGTGCTGCTGATCGGGGCTATCCTGGCGCCAGGCAAGCGTACGGTGACCAGCCTGTTGCAGATCAGCGGGCTCGCGCAGGAGCGGCGCTTCGTGAACTATCATCGGGTGCTCAACCGAGCGGTCTGGAGCCCTCGGGCAGCATCGCGTCTTCTGCTGGCGCACCTGATCACGGCCTTCGCACCGAACGGGCCGGTTATCCTGGGCATCGACGACACGATTGAGCGCCGCCGCGGCAAGCGGATTGCAGCGATGGGCATCTACCGGGACCCGGTGCGCTCCAGCCACGGCCACTTCGTAAAGGCTTCCGGCCTGCGGTGGATCAGCCTGATGCTCTTGGCACCCGTTCCCTGGGCTGGTCAGGTTTGGGCGCTGCCTTTCCTGTCCGTGCTGGCGCCCTCCGAGCGGTCCTGTCGCGAGCGGGGCCAGAGGCACAAGAAGCTCACCGACTGGGCTCGCCAGCTGATCCTGCAGGCCCGCCGCTGGCTTCCCGGCCGAGACATCGTGCTGGTCGGCGACAGCGGCTTTGCGGCCCTGGAACTGCTGGCGGCCCTAACCCGGCACAGGATCACCGGGATCACGCGCCTGCGGCTCGATGCCGCGCTCTACGATCCGGCGCCGCCACGGCGACCTGGAACCAATGGTCGGCCCCGCACGAAAGGAGCGCGGCGGCCCAACCTGTCGGAGGAGCTGGTCGGCACCGATACGCGGTGGCAGCGCCTGGTGGTCCCCGGCTGGTATGGTGAGGGCAAGCGCAGCGTGGAAATCTGCTCGGCCACTGCCGTATGGCGTCATAGCGGAATGCCGATCCTGCCGATCCGCTGGGTCCTGGTGCGCGACCCTCATCGCCGGTTCCAGCCGCAGGCCCTGCTGTGCACTGATCCTGATCGAACGCCCGAGCAGATCCTGTGTTGGTTCATCCAGCGCTGGCAGCTGGAGGTGACCTTTCAGGAGACCAGGGTACATCTCGGTGTTGAGACCCAGCGGCAGTGGTCGGACCTCGCCATCGCCCGCACAACGCCATGCCTGCTCGGATTGTTCTCGCTGATCGCCCTCCTGGCCGGGCAGCTCAGGCCCTCGGAACGCAACGCTGCGGCAAGCAGCGCCTGGTATCGCAAGGAACGTCCGACCTTCAGCGATATCCTCGCCGCCGTCAGACGGCACGTCTGGTGCGAGCAAGGTTTCCTCACATCCCGGCACGACGGCCACGGTGCAAAACCTCGGCGAGCGCTCCAGCACGCCTGGGCTTACGCCCTCTGTCACGCCGCCTGATGGCCAAAGTCGAGCTTAGAAATCAGGCTCTCAGAAAAGATAGCCGAGCAGGTCGATCTCGCCCCGTGGGAACGGCTCCTCAGACAACGCCTTGGCCATGAACGTGCTGGAAAAATCGCGACACTGCACGCTGTGGCTTGCACGTTTGTCGATCGCAAGCCACGTCACCATCGCTGGCTGGACGGCACGATAGCCGTTACGCTCGTAAAGATCGGCGCGGTCGGCAAACAGGATCATGTGCTGCGTCTGCCCGCGCCGCGCGAGTTTTTCGGCGAACGCCAGCAGCGCGCTTCCCCGGCCGACGCGGCAATGGTCGGGGTCGACGCACAGATCGATGATGCCGGTGACCCTTGTGACCGTCTCGCCCACGCGGATAACGCGGTGGTCGAGCCCCGCATGTCCGATGAGCCTTCCCTTTCGCCGCAAAAGCAAGCGTGAATGGGGGACTTGTTTGTAGTAGCTGCGCCCCTGGAACGTGTCCGGAAAACATCGGTCGAGCAGATCCGCAATCCGTTCTTCCAGAGAGCTTCTCAAGCCCACTTCGAGGACGCGTTTGACTGTCTCGCCGGCGGTGGCCATCGGCTTAGATCCCCAGTAACTCGATCACCGTGAGCGCTGCTTCGGTCGTAGCCTGATCTCCTCCTCCGGCTTCAACGACCGAACAGCTGTCGATCCGCGTCTCACCCATGATGTTCGCGAGCGTGCGGATCAACGCGTCGGGCGTCCACCCCTCCTCGATGGGGCTGGACACCGCCGGTGCCCAGCGTGGGTCGAGAATGTCGAGATCGACGGAAAGATGGGTGTAGGCGTCATCGTTCCAATCCGCGGGCTGCCAGGCATCGCCGGTCGCCGAGAGATCGATCGGAAGACCCTCGTCGAGCGCCGCCCGAAGCGGCTCCGCGCCGTCCCGACGCCCGATGAGGACAGCGCGGTCGACACACCCGCGCTGAAGCAAGTCCGCTAGAAAATTGGCGTGGTTGACGCGGTCGGGCGGCCGATCCGGCCGATATCCGTAGAGATCGTGGTGTGCGTCGACGTGGATGTACTGCACGGGTTTACCCGGCATCGCGGATTTGACGGTGCGTAGCATCGACCAGGTCGCGCGGTGGTCACCGCCGATGATGCCGAGTCGCAGGCCGAGTTCGGCGGTAAGGCCGACCAAATCTTCGAGATCTTCGTGAACGCGCGTTGAAGGCGCTTCATCCGGCAAGACACCGAATACCGGGATCGTGGCAGGGCTCGCGGTAGCGAGGATGGCGGCGAGGCCCACGGCCGTCGAGTGAGCCAGGCGGGCGAGATTGGTATAAGGCAGGCCGAGCCAGAGGACGCGCGGAAGCGGCGCGGTCAGCCATGTCGCGAACGGCCGTTCCGCTGCCTGCTCGGGGAACTGCTCCTCGAAATAGGCCCGCGCACGCCTCGGAGTACAGAACCGACCTCGCCCGACATCGACGATCCCCGCCTGGAACAACCGCTCGATCTGCCAGGCCGGAAAGCCGGCGGCGGAGAGGCTCGCCAAGGGCTGCCAGTCCGGCGACAGCGCCGTCAGGACCACGAGTTCCGGAGGCAGCGCCCGTGCTTCGCCGGTCCCGTCTCGAAGCGAGCCGTCCGTCGCCAAGCAGATCCGCGAGGTGAGCCGGACGTCCAGCATTGCGCGAGCAGGTCTCTGGGCTCTAGATCAGCCAGCCGGAGAAGGCGAGGCGCGCGGTACTCTGGCCTTCGAACGGTACGGGGTCGATCCAATGCATCGTCACTGCGGAGGGGGCAAAAATCACGCTCCTGTTCGGTTGCGGGACGATGCGAGCCGGCGCCTCCCGGTCGCCGAACAGCAGGGGGACCTCGCTCGACCCTTCGCCGGTGAAATAGAGCAGGATCGTCAGGCGGTAGGCGCCTTCTCCCCCGTGGTCGGTGTGTCGTGCCAGACGGCACCCCGGCGTGAAGGCGGTAAGTGAGAAGTTTGTCCTGTCGAACGGGCCGACCAACTGATCGATCGCCTCGCACCACGCGGAGAGGGCGACATCTCCGATGCCGCGAACGAGGCCGCTCTCGTCGCGATCAGCATGAAGTTGGTGATAGAGGTAGGTGAATACATCGCCGCTGCCCTCGTCTACGCCATCAAGGAGTTCTGCGATCGGGCGGAGACGATCGCCGGCTGAGAGCGGCAGATTGCGGGACGCCCCGGGTCCCTTCACCCGGGTGTTCCAGTCGATCCCGCCTCGCCACGATGCGAGCACACGTGCGTCGAGGTCTTCGAAGACCGGCCGCGGTAGGAGATCGTCGGCGACGGCGAACCCGTCGCGCTCCAGAGCCGCGCGGATCTCCTCAATTGACTGCATATGCTTCTACTCCGCATTGATCCAGAGCGGCGACGGCAGCGAGATGGCGGGCCAGAGCGGGTTCCGTCTCGCCGGCGCGCTCGCGCACCGTGGCCAGGCTTCGCCGGAGGACTAGGTTTTTAGACAGGCACAGCGACGGTTCGTCGTAGGTCACGCCATGCCACCAATCCTCCGGAATCCAGACGATCTCGCCCGGTCGCTGCTCAACGCGGATGCACGGCAGGCCGGCCTCTGGAGATCGATGCGGAGCCCAGAAGGTCCAGTGCTTGCGCCCCGACAGAAGGGCGTTCCAACTCGCCGTTCCGAACATATCCCGGTGTGTTCGCACGCGGCTCCCAGTAGGGCCGAGGATCGCCCAGAGGTAATGGGGTGTCTCCTCGCGCCGGAACTCGTCGAGCACGCAGGCAGTCTCGGAGCCGAGCGTCGAGACGGCCCGCTCGACTTCGCCCAAGACTGGCGCTAGGAGGTCGTCGGAGCACCACCGCTTCAACGGCCAGTGCACGACATGGCCGGCCGACGCCGCCGCGTCTGCCGCTTCGGGCGTTGTCCACCAGCGCTCACAGACGGTCCCGAGACGCACCTTCTCGACCAGCGCACCGTCCCGTCCTGTGATCAAAGCGTGCTCGTCCTTGTACCGCTCGGAGAAGCACGCCGCCGAGACCGCCGCCTGAAGATCGAGGTCGAACAGCACGGGTTCCCTGCTTGAGATCGTCCGACCGATCATTGCGCCCCCCCCTGGTTGTCGCCCAGGCGGCGCGCCGCGCCGGTCGCGACGAGCCAAGCCCGCAGCGCGAGCGCCTCGGCGTCGAGCCCGAGGTCCGCTCCGATGGCAAAACCGTCGGCGGCGAGGAGACGGTGCAGGTCTCTGATCTGTTCTTTCGAAACGAGAAAAGCCCGGTGGCCGCTCGAGTAGACGTAGACGCCTTCGTTGGCTTCGACGATCTCGACGCGCGCATCGACCCGCACGTAAGTGCCGACCGCCGCTTCGATCGAGGGTACCGACACTTCGGTAATTTCGTCGAAGCTGTTGTTGCTGAGCCTTCGGGCGAGGGCATGACGATGCGCTGTATGCAGACCGACCCGGTCGTAGCGGGTGAGGAGGTCGTCTTCGTCATCCGCTGGGCTTGCGGTGAAATCGCCGTAGTAGTCAGATGCGGCGGTTCGTGACGGCACGAGATCGCACAACTCCCGGAGCGCCTTATCAAGGAGGAGGCCCTTGCTCTGCCGCGAGAACGCCAGCGCGACGACGAGGCTCACCCCCTCGTCGCTCGATCCGACGTGATGATAGTCGGCCGGCAGAAAGAACGAGCTGCCGGGCGGCATCGCGTAGGTCGCCGGCTCGGCATGATCCACATTGCGCCGCAACCGCGCGACGTCGCCGCCGTAAGCGGCAAGGAACTCCATTCTGGGCCACAAGCTCATGCTCTTGGTGTGCGGCCCGAGATTGAAGTGGAAAACACGGTCGGTGGGGTCGTCGATGTGGACGCCGAAGGAGGTCTCGGCATAGCGGCCGATGATCACGTGGTGCTCAATGGAGATACCCGACCGTCCGAAGCGGCAGTCGAACGCGCCGACGAACGCTTTCGAGGCGGTGAGCATCTCCGGTACGTAGAGCGCCGCGCGATTGATGAAAATCAGAAACTCTCGCCCATCGAACAGCCTCGACCAGTCGACGTCCCTGATCGACTCGTTCTCCGCGATGCGCTGCACGAGGTCGCAAGACGCGAATGGGCACAGCATCGCGCCCTCGACATAGACGCGGCAGTTTCGGGTGATCCGCGACTGCCCGCTGTTGCCGATCCCGCGCAGGCACCTGAGGACCATGCTATCCGTATATGGGTGCGGCGCGTTGAAAACGACGTGCGGCGTCGAGAAGCGCTCCGTCGGACCGTCGAACTGTTCGTCGAAGAACGTCCTCATTCGACATTGGCTCCCCCGGCACCAAGGAGGAACTCGACGACCTGCAAACCCGTCGTCAGGTTCCCGCCTTCGGAGACGACGGCTTCCAGGAAGTCCTCCACCGTTGCGCGCTCGGCCTCGACCAGCATGACCACAGCCCGCGAGACGCCGTTCGCGAGGATATGCCGGCCGCGCGCGTAAACGACGGCGGCAGAGCCAATCGCTTCGGCTAAGACCGGCCAGCGCGGGTCGATCCGGATCACGGAGCGACGCTGCAGGTACTGCATCGACACTGCTCTTGGCGGAGGGGGATAGCGCAGGCAGCCGTTCGAACGCGATCGCAGACGGCCCAGCTCCGCGAGCCGCGCTAACGTCAATTGCCAGGTCTTGCCGTTGGGCATGTCGTCGTACAGGTCGTGGCGCAGGAACGTCAGCTCGCGCTCCGCCAGGTGGACGTCGCTCGGATGGTCGAGGACGAGGGTCGCCGCCGTCGATACCGCATTATTGTAGGCGATGTGGAATTCGTTGGACGGCAGCACAAACGCCTCACCGGGCGCAATGGAGAAGTGGGCCGGTGCGATGCAGATCGTGCCCGTATCGATGATGTTTCGCACCGGCCCGAACTGCGCTTCGACGCATTCGCGAGGCCAGATGTCTACGTCCTTAATGCCGGGCCCTAAGTTAAAGATAATCGTCCGGTGCGTGCTGTCGTCGATGTGGGCACCGAAGGGCGTCGCACCGTACGACCCGATGAACAGCGTGATATCGATCGTCACCGTGCCGGCCTCGACCGCACCCAGCGCTTCGGCATGTGGGACGAGGCGCTCGTGGACCTCGTGCGACCATTGCAGGCCACCATTGACGATCAGGCCCGCCCGCTTCCCGTAGGGTCCTAGGTCTGGGTCGAATGCTCGAGCGAGAGTGGCCTCAATACCGGCGGCGCCAAGATCTTCGCTCTCGAGAAATTGGCGCGCGAGATCATAGTCCTCGCGCCCTTCTACGTACGCGCGGAAATAGTTGAGCTTCGTCGAGCCGGGCGCGTCGCGTGCGCCTCGGAGAATGGAGGCGATCTCGTGGAAAGTGACGGGAAGAGAAGAGGGCGGCGAGAACAGAAGAGGTCCTCGAAGTCCGTCGGTTCGCTCGTGGAGGTCGGCCCACATGAGCGGCAGCGCGACTAACTGCGGCTGCGCGGGCCGATGTCACGGCGCGGCCCCAGGGGAACGTCCTCTTCAGGACGCGGGCCGATGTCACGGCGGGGCCCCAGAGGAGCGTCCTCTTCACGACGCGGGCCAATATCGCGGCGCGGCCCCGGAATGTCACCCTCACGCTTCGGTCCACCGGTAATGGAGGCGAGCGCACGATCGAACTCTTCTTGGCTGACAGACTTCTTTATGTCCGGGTTGTCTCCCGACATGTTGGACTCCCCATCATTTCGGCACTAAACGTTGTATATCTGCACCAAATATCTTTCCAACGCAAGCTTAGGATTCACTTGCCGCGAGGGGTCGGAAAGCGCGGATGCCGCAGAGTTTACAGCGAGACAGGGCTCTGGGCCGTCGAGGTGCAGGAAACCAGCGCACTGGCTGATGATCCGAAGCCCATGGGCCCTGCGGCGCGCATACGAACGTGGCGTGCTTCGAGGTCTCGAGATCGGTGCTCAGGCGGCCATTGGTGGGAAAGACATACTAGGGCGTCGCCGCCCTCGCTTTGAAGGGTCGGTCCGAGCCGCATTCAGACGTCGCTGGAGAGGCAGAAGCTCGTCCGTATGCTGTCCGCCCCATGACGCAACGATATACCCGGCGTCGGACACCGACGGCTTTCGAGTAAGCCCGTCACATCGATCTATAACGGGCATCGAGTACTCGTTGAGGCCCACTCCGGCCTCTCGAACGAGCAGCGCGAATTGGCCTTCATGGGGTGGCGTCGCCATCAGCATGGCGCCGCGCTCGCAGGCCGCTATGCATTGAGCCGTCGGAACTGCGTATCCTTTGTCGAAGGACGCAGCGGTCCCACCGGTACGCGGGGCGCGGGTCCTGCCGGGTGCAGCCATGCTTCCAGCCGAGGCGGCAGGAGCCTGGAGGTGCTCGAAGATACCGCTATGTGTCGGATAGTGTGATGGAAGGCTTCTCAGGAACGCCCACGTGATTCGCTATGTTGCAAAAGCAGCATCTCGAGTTCCTCGCGGATTCCAAAGGATCACGGAGGGCGACACCGCGGCCGCATGACACCCATTAAGCTGGGTAGGGCTGGTCAAGGAATGGGGCCCCGGACCCAAAAGCGCGGCAGTCGTCGGAGACGCCGCACGCGGGTTGAAGCAAGGGCGGTGGTGGGAATGACGGCGAACCCATCGGTGCCCACTAGGTGTATGGTCCCGGGATGTGGTGTGACGGGTTCAGCCTGAAACGCTCGGGCTCTTTCATCCAGACCTGATGGATGAACTCGGAGGGCGTGAGACCGCGGAGCGTCTTGAGCCGGCGGGCATGGTTGTAGGCGTCCACGAAGAGCTGCAGGTGGATGCGGAGCTGCTCGTGGCTGTCGTAGTGGTAGCGCCTGACGGTCGCCTCTTTGATAGTGCGGTTCATCCGTTCGACCTGCCCGTTGGTCCAGGGATGGTTCACCTTGGTCAGGCGATGCTGGATCTCATGCTCGTCGCAGATCCGATCGAAGATGTGCTGGATGTCCCAGATATCCTGCTTGCGCGCGGTGAACTGGACGCCATTGTCGGTCAGCACGGTGTGGATGCGATAGGGAACGGCCTTGACCAGGTCGCGCAGGAAGTCCGCTGCCTCCATCTTTCCAACGCTCTCGACGAGACGGACGAAGGCGAACTTGCTGGTGCGGTCGATCGCCACGAAGAGGCGCAACTTGCCTTCCTCGGTGCTGACCTCGGCCAGGTCGATATGGAAGTAGCCGATCGCGTAGGTAGCGAAGCGCTGCTTGGGCGGCTTGTCGCCGCCAACCTGAGGCAAGCGGCTGATGCCGTGCCGCTCCAGGCAGCGATGCAGGGTTGAGCGGGTCAGATGCGGGAGGGTGGGCTGGAGGCTGTAGAGGCAGTCATCCAGTGGCAGCAAGGTGTGCCGCCGGAAGGCGACAATGACGGCTTCCTCATCGGGCGTCAGGAGAGTGGAGCGGGGCTCCTTTGGGCCCATGCGGGCGTCCGCCGTGGTCGAGCGTTTGCGCCACTTCTGGATGGTGGTCGGGCTGACGCCGTAGCGCCGGGCCAGTGCCCTTACGCTCTCTTGTTGTAGCTGGATCGCGCGACGAACTGCCTCTGTCGTGCGGGCGCAGCCGTGGAGAACTTGGCCCATAGCGCATCCCTCGCAGCATGGTGGTCAAGTGTACCACCACACCCCGGAACCATACACCTAGGCCGGCCGTCATGAGGCCGATGGAAGGGAAGCGCGTGCCCAGTAGTGGGCTGCTGCCGGGCACGGGTTTCCCGTAGTTAAGAACAGGAGGGTCATGTTCAGCGTCACAGCCGCCGGTCGTTCTGGCATGCGGGAACACCGTAGATTTTTTATCCCCGCTCATCGGGCGTTTACCACCATGCGCTACAAGGGTTGCACTGCGGCGGCGGGGAAAGCAGACCCACCCTAAGCCGAAACAGGCCCGAATTGTTCGGCCATCCCGCTCTCCGGGGCGAGGTCGCAGAAGGGGCAGCCGGCGTTGCGCCCGGCCCGCAGCAACCATAACCCGCCCGGCAACTCAGCGCTGCCGGGCGAGTTTGCGGCGTGGCGGCCTGCGGTCGCGACGGTCAGCGGAAGTCGACGTCGCGATGGAACGCGCCGAAGGTTGCCTGCAGCCAGGCGATGTCCGCCTGCCAGTCCGAGAGCGCCTTGGTCATATTGGCCGCCCGCGGTCGGGCCAGAGCGATGCTGCAGAACCGCAGATGCCGGACAATGCGCTGCAGCCTCATAGAGCTGCCCGGGGCGCCACACTCCGCCCGCAGCGTGGCCGGCATGTCCGCCGGGAGCGGCCGCTCATAGGCCCGGCGCAGGATGTCCTGCCGGCGCCAGGCCGAGATCCCGAAAGTGCCGACTTGGTAGCCCGTCAGCTTGAGGAAGCTCTTCTCGTTCCATTCCGCCTCGGTGAAGCGGCCGCGCGCGCCTTCGGAGCCAAAGGGGGGCGGCGGCGGCGCGCCGTTCGGGGCCGCTGCAGGCGGTGGGGCATGAGGCGGCGTCGCCGGCGGCTGGCGTAGGGGCGCCCAGGCCGGCTCCGATGCGGTTGCTATCCCCGGATGGTTTTGGATCGCGCTGGCGCTGACGTACTCAATCACAGGCAGCCGGCTGGCGGCGGTGAGAGGCGAAGTGCCGTCGGTCCAAGGCGTTGCAGGCGGCGGCGTTGCTGACGCGGTGCTGGCTGATGGTGGTGTGGGCTGCACCCTTGTCGGCCTTGCGGCTGGAACCGGCCGGGCCCGTGCCACCGAGGACGGACGGAACAGGAACATGGCGCAGATGGCGGCGAGAAGGAGGCCCACGACAACCGCATCCTGCGACGTCATGCCAGACTGCAATGCAGCCGCACCGCTGGCCACAGCCATCCCGACGCAGATGAGCAGCTTCAAAGAACGGCATCCTTGAAATTCTGAAGTGAGCAAGGCTTCTCGGGATGGCGGGAACGCATGCTCACCGCCGCCTCGAGTAGCAGGGCAGCGGGTGGCTCTGTAGGCTCAAGCCGAGCGGCTTCCCACGACGGAGTGACGAGGAGCAGCATTCAACGATAGGTCCAAGTGCGTTGCCGCAGGCGCCAGCTATGGCTCCCCTGACAAATCACTCCGGCCATAGAAATCCTCTCCCCAAGCCTACTTCTACCCCGTCCGTACAATCGCTATGGTTGAAAAAGAACCTACACCGGCGCCGAAATGAGGCTATATCCATTTTGGAGTGCTTGATGGGACCGGCTTCCGATAACCGGCTGAGGCTGCCTGCAGCGGCAAGCTGTCGAACTATGAATCTCCGAAGCGTGCAGCAAAGAGGGGAAAAGAAGGCCGCAGTAGATGGCCCTTAGCGCACCAAAGAATAGACCGTCCGCAGTCGCGGTAGGCAGCGATCATCATTCCATTTGAAGTCAAATATGAATTCCCATTCTCCCCGCCACAAAATAACCCTCAGGAGCATCTTGGCATCCCTAGAGATCAGCCCTGAAGAATGCCTAGTTTATCGCCATGTGACTGCGGACAGAGGCTCGGCCGTACGAGAAGACGCCTTCTCGGAACCTGGAACAGCAAGATTCGAGAGGTTCACGGAATGGCAGTCTATACAGATCCAGAACCGGTTCCAAGATGCGCGATGGCTTGTAGGTACATTCGCCATCGACGCTGAAACGACCGAAGTTCTAGGAATCTGGGAGATCATCGGTTGCAGAGACGTCAGCGTACGGAAGCGCATCTATCCTTCTGACGTTACTGGTCCGGGCTCTTTATACGACCTGCAATGGGTCCACCGCGGTAATCAGTTGCGGGGGATGATCCTTAAGTGGCACGGCAGCCCTAGGCAGCCTGTGTGCCGGCTTTCCAGCACAGATCTGGACGTTTTTTCTTGGCCGCTTGTGGGACTGGGGGCAGCCGTCGATGCGACGGTTGACCAACTCGCACGCCCCCCTCTACCCCCGGTACGCATTGCCGCTTTACGGAGCCGACAAGCCGTGCTCGAGGCAATGGCTGAACATGATCGCCTAGGCCTCGCTCACTTTCTTCAACGGTACGGTTACGGTGCTCCGAACCGCTACTGGATCCTCCATGAAGGCCGACGCTACCCCTCAAAGGCCATCCTAGGAGTCGCTTGGCACTATGAGGACCGATCCCGCCCCGCCCTTCACCCGACGCAGTTCAGTGGCGGCGAGGCGACCGTGCAGCGGACGGCGAAGCAACTGGGTTTCGAGATCGTTGTCGATTCGACGCCGCAGGCCGCAGACGCGCTCCTCTCTAAGCAGCTGACGCCGGACGAAGTCTACACACGGGCCGATTTGGCCGACCGGCTCGGGATTAGCCCCGGCGCCATGGGGGCGGGCGTCTTCCGGCGGAAGGGCTCGTCCTCGGTGCTGCTATTCGTCACCGAGCACAAGTCCGCCGACCGAACGCCGTACGAGGACCACCTGGAAGGGGACGTGCTCCATTGGCAAGGGCAGGAGAAGCGCGGGACAGACGCCTGGATCATCGAACATGCCGAACGTGGCCTGGAACTCCTCGTCTTCTACCGCCTTCAGAAGGGTGAGTTTCCGGGCTACGGCTTCCGCTATCTCGGCCCCTTCACCTATGTCTCGCACCAGACGCCGGGCGGACCCGGCGCCAGTAGCTTTGTCCTCCAGCGCGAGGGCACCCTTGCGCAGCCGGACCTGTCCATCGGCGCCCAAGAGGCCGACGAGCAGCCCTTCGATCCTCAGAACTTAGAGGACGCGCGAACCACTGTTCTGCGCGCCATCAAGGCCCGGCGCGGCCAGGCCGAGTTCCGCCGCAGCCTGATGGCGGCCTACGGCGAGCGCTGTGCTGTCACCGGATGCGCCGTTGCCGACGTGCTGGAAGCTGCGCACATCCTGCCGTATCGCGGCGCAGAGACCAATCACCCCTCCAACGGCCTCCTGCTGCGGACCGACCTGCACACCCTCTTCGATTGTGGCCTCGTTTCAGTGGACCCGAATGGCGCGGACGGCCCGCGGCTCGTGGTTGCGTCCTCCCTCCGTGGCACAGAGTATGGCGCGCTCGACGGCCGACTGCTCCGGGTCCGTGAGCCGGGCGCGGCGCCGCTCAGTACCGAGGCGCTGGCCATGCGGCACGCCGAGTTCGTCCGCCGGCACGGGAACACGGCGCGCCGATGACAGACTTTCTAGCCAAGGCACCCACCTTGGATGCCAACTGGCGCGCCGTCGTCCTGTTTGGCCTGAACGTCGCCTCTTACAAATTTGCCCTCGCCAAAGCCCTTCTCGGCCTCGCGGACCGGGCGGACGACCGCGTCCCCCTGGAGGAGCTCGCTTCCCCCTTTGCCCGGCACCTCTGCGAGCACCTGGTGCGGGTGGACAAACAGGCGACCTCCGCCTCCAGCAAGTTCCTCGACGCCTGCCGGGCCTTCAACCGCGGTGACCTGCCGGAGGAACAGCTCATCGGCACGACGGCCCGCCTCGCCTTCAAGAACGTCATCGATGCCTTCCACGTGGTGGGTCGGGGGCCGATCTCCGTGCGCTTCTTCGTCGATGAGCGGAAAGCGGTGGACGGCGCGGGCGCGATCCGGCTCACCGATGATTTGCGTCGGCTGGCGGCTTCGGTGCAGGGATCAGGGTTGGCGGAGGAGGCTGAGGCGCGCTGGCGCCTGGTGGAGAATGCCTGGTCGCTGGACCTGCCGCGGGCCGGGGTGGCCGTGCAGGCGGACGCCGCGCAGAACCTGCTCTTCGTGGAGCGGGTGCGGCGGGTGAACCTGACCGGGATCAAGGCAGCCCTGAACGGCTATCAGCGTGGCCACTGCTTCTACTGTCGGGCCGAGACGCCGCTGGGCGCGACCGAGGTCGACCACTTCTTCCCCTGGACACTGAAGAAGCGGGGCGAGATGCTGGACGTGGACGGGGTCTGGAACCTGGTCCTGGCCTGTAAGCGCTGCAATCGGGGGGAAGGCGGCAAGTCTGCCGGCTTCCCCTCACCGCGGGTGATCGCGCGCCTGCATGAGCGCAACAACTGGCTCGTGGACAGCCATCACCCACTGCGGGAAACCATTCTGCTACAGACCGGCGCGGACGCTGATGCACGCGCGTCGTTCCTGCGGGTACGCCAGCGGATCGCACTCGATGCCTTGGTGCATGAGTGGGAGCCGGCGGGGCCTTCAGCAAGTGCTTAGGGACGATGTGGACTCGATCGCCTTCTATGATCGCAGCGCCGAGCGGTTCGCCGCCGATACAGGTGATCTCGACCTGTCGCCGCTCTAATGAGCGCTTCCTTCGGCACGTGCGACCCGGAGGCCGGATTTTGGACGCAGGTTGCGGAGTCGAACCTGACGCGCTGGCTTTCGCGGAGCGGGGGTACTCGGTGGTGGCTTTCGACGCCTCGGCCGCGATGGTGCGGCTGGCGTGGAAGCGTATTGCCGGCCGGGCCGAGGTTCTGCAGATGCGCTTCGAGGACGGGGCCTGGCGCGAGGAGTTCGACGGGATCTGGGCCTCCGCGTCCCTGCTGCACATGCTGGCCGCCGAACTGCCCGCCATTGCTCGGCGCCTGGCGGGCGCACTCCGGCCGTGCGCGATCCTCTACATGTCCTTCAGTATGGTGCCGGCGAGTACGTCACCGAACCCCGCTGGTTCACCGACCACAGCGGGCTACACTTGACGCCGCGCTGAGTGAGACCGACCCTGCGCTGGCGGAGGTTTGGACGACCGCGGACGTGCGCGCAGGACGCCCCGGCGACCGCTGGCTGAACGCGGTTACCACGCGCGGGCCACCACGAGGACCTATATCGAGCGAGGCCATGTCGAGACACCATCCCGACCGCAACCCTACCCCGGTCTTCGACGCGGCAGCGAGCTGGGCTACGAGATGCCTGGCAAGTGACGGGTCCATTCTGGGGGAGACTCAGCAGCTCTGGACGCCCGAGCTACTCGACGAATTAGATCATGCGTTTGTCCAAAATTTTAGTGAAGGCGATGGCAGCTTTCTGGAGAAACTGCAGAAGCAGCTCGCGTCCGCAACACCGGCAGCACGGAAGCTAATGGCAGAGGCCCTGTGGGCGCTTATGCTCTTCCAGTCGAACATCACTGCGGATCGCAAGCGCGCGAACATCCAGACGGTTTGGGGCTGGTCTGGCGAGAATCTTGACCCAGGCAGCCCTATGCTGTCCGATGCGGCCTTAGTAGGATTGGGTTCCGCAGGCACCGCCTACAACACCCAGCGCTGGCGCGAGCTCGCTTTTCTTCTCACGAGCGTCCGCGCCTTTAAGCGCAAGCCGGCGCAGGAGCGGCGGACCCTACTCGAGGATGGATCGCAATTCGCCGTCTGGATTCGTTCACTACCCGACGCCGGTAGCCGACAGTTCCGCCATATCTGCCTTCACCTGCTATTCCCGGACGAGTTCGAGCGGATCAGCTCCAGCGCTGACAAGTGGTCCATTCTCGCCTCCTTCACCGGTGAGCGAGAGAAGGATGTTAAGCGATGGGATGACGACCGGATTGACCGGGAGATGCTCGCGCTCAGACGCCGCCTCGAGTCTGAGCGCGGCGCACCCATCGACTTCTACGACGCCGATCTTGTGTCGCGCTGGCGCGGAGCGCCTAAGGCGTGGCTGCTTAGCTGGAACCCGGAGAATTGGGCGTGGGAGACCCTTGCGGCAGACCGCGCGGCGGCGGCGCGCGGCGAGCCGGTCGTGATGCCATGGCGGTGCGCCTCGTCAAAGCCGAAGGAGGGCGACGCGGCCTACCTGACCCGCACCGGCGTCGCGCCCAGAGGGATCGTCGCCGCGGGCACCATCGTGAAGGCGCCGTTCGAGGGTCCCCACTACGACCCAGCGCGGGCGGACACCGGCGAGGTCGCCAGCTTCGTTGAGGTGCAGTTTTCGGTGGTGCGAGACGTTACGCGCGACAAGTTCGTTCCACGGGAGGTGCTCACGGAGCGCTTCCCTAACCAAGAGTGGAGCCCGCAAGGGTCAGGGATCCAGATCGATCCCACCGTCACGATAGCATTGGCCGAGCTGTGGAACGCCCTGCCGGCCGTTACCGTCGATCCGGCCGAAGACGAAGGGCCGGTCGGGGTGCCGGCCGCCCGACCATCTCCTCCTCGCAACATCATTCTTTACGGCCCGCCCGGCACCGGGAAGACCCACCGCCTGCAGTCGGTCTTCATGCCCGGCTACGAAGGGCGGATGGCAGGCGGCACCGTGACGCGCCGCTTTGAGTTCGTCACCTTCCACCAGAACTACAGCTACGAGGATTTCGTCGAGGGCATCAGGCCGGTAGTCCGGCCGGATGGAACGGTGGCGTACGAGGTGCGCCCGGGCGTGTTCAAAAGGATCTGCGAGCGGGCGAAGGCCGACCCGGGCCGGCGCTACGCAGTGTTCATCGACGAGATCAACCGCGGGAACATCGCCAAGATCTTCGGCGAGCTGATCACCTTAGTCGAGCCGGACAAGCGCGTGGTCTATGACGCCTCGGGCAGGCTCCTGTCCGGTCTCGAGGTGACCCTGCCTTACTCGGGCGAGGCGTTCGGCGTCCCGGCGAACCTCGACGTGGTCGGCACCATGAACACCGCGGATCGGTCCATCGCATTGCTCGACGCTGCGCTGCGGCGCCGGTTCGAGTTCGAGGAGTTGGTCCCGCTCCCGAACGCGCTCACGGGCGCAGACGGCAACGGCTGCATCCCTGACGGCGAGGGCGACGAGATTGACCTCCGGCGCCTGCTTGCGACGATCAACCGCCGCATCACCCACCTCGCGCACCGCGACCAGGCGATCGGCCACGCCTCCTTCGTGCGGGTCCGCGACTTCCCGGCGCTGCGGCGCGTGCTTGCGCGCGAGGTCGTTCCGTTCCTACAGGAGCTGTTCTACGATGACTGGCGGCGCATCCAGCTCGTGCTGGCGGACCACACGGGATCGCTTGAGCATCAGCTCGTCCGTGCGAAGACAGTGGGAGTGGCCGAGCTCTTCCACGGTGCGAACGAGGACGACGTCGCCGAAGGCACCCATTACTCGGTCACCCCGGAGCCGGAGATCACGCCCGACGCGGTCCGAAAGATCTACGAGGCGCTCGAGTGAGGGCTCTGACCGCCCGTGAACGCGACCTACTGCCGTTCGCCGGCGACGGGGGGCTCAGTGCCGGGCAGGAACAGGCATTGGGCAAGCTCGCGCCGATGCTCCCGCGAGGCGCGCTGACGTGGGAACGCAGCGGGGTACGCATCGGGCCGTTCTCCGGGATCATCCGGGCCGGCGACCTTGTGCTCGAAATCCTGCCGAAGATCGAGGTCGGCGCCGCGGCCGACGCGGAGGCGCGGGGCGTGCTGGTGGCCATGCTTCGGGCCGCGGCCGATGTGGCAATCGCCGACGCCGGCAAGGCACCACTCGGGGGGCAGCGGCGACACCTGCTCGACGTGTTCATCCTCGACTTCTGCGCGCGCGTCGCGGGGCTTCTGCGTGGCGGGGCCATCCGGACCTACCAGGCATTCGAGGATGATCTTCCAGCCCTGCGTGGGCGGCTCCACCTGGCGGAGCAGGTCCGCCGCACAGCCGCGGACCGGAGCCGGGTCCGGTGCGCGTTCGACGAGCTCTCCCCCGACAATCCTCACAACCGGGCACTCAAGGCGGTCCTCGGCAGACTGCTACACCAGGCTGTGGGTCCCGACGCCCGTGCGGCAGTCGGCGGGTTGCTGCACCGGCTGGTAGATATCTCGCACGCTCCGTGCTCCGCGAGGGACATCGACCGCTTGCCATTCAACCGGCTGACGGAGACTTGGAGGCCCGTGTTCCAGCGCGCCAGCTGGTTCCTTCGCGGGCTCTTTCCGGACGTGAGGTCCGGCGACGCGGAAGGGCTGTGCCTGGTGTTCGACATGCAGCGCCTGTTCGAGGCATTCGTCGGGGCATGCCTCAGGCGCGAGTGGCGGGTGAGCGGTGCGAGCGCCCGCGTTGTGCTGCAGGGGCCTCCCCGGCACCTGGCCGGCTCGGCCGACGGGCCAGCCTTCCGTCTGCGGCCCGATGCTACAGTTGTCTCCACGACGGGCGCCGTGGAGCGGCTGCTGGATGCGAAGTGGAAGCGACTTGACCCGGGTGTTGCCGGCCGCGGCGTGGCCCGGGAGGACGCCTACCAGCTGGCTGCCTACGCCGGCGCATATCAGTGCCCCAACGTTGCCCTCATTTATCCGAGATCACCCGGACTGCCGGCGGGGTTGGTCGAGACCTTCGAGCTTCGGGTGCCCGGTGCACCCCGAATAGAAGTGTATGCTGCAGACTTGGCGGCGCTGGTGGCCGGAAGGCCGCTTCCAGTACAGCTACGCCCACCGGCCTAAGCGAATGCGCGATATGGCGCCGGTAGACCAGACCGTATGGTGCTGCTGATGCAACCCCGCACCCATACGCCTGCGTCGAAACTGCCCATGCGCAGCCGCAAAGTACGCTTGGCTTCTGGCTCCAGTTACGCGAAGCGTAGCGCCACGCCCTGCGCCGCTTTGGATCGGCCGGGCTCGCTCCGGTAGCGGCGGCCAGCTTCGGCAGCCACACCGGAGGCTGCCCATGGACAAACCTGATACCCTCTCTCCCTCGGCCCGCACGGTGCTGACTGCCGCCGCGGGTCGGACGGACCGCCGCGCCCTCGCGCCTGACCTGCCAGCCGCCGCACAGCGCGCCGTGCTCCGCTCCCTGCTCCAACGTGGGCTGCTGGGTAACCGTCGTCTGATCCCCATCCAGCTCAGCGCTTGACGTGACCTGCTGCCCTGGCGGCCTGCACCGGGCTATCCTGCATGCCGGTTGGGGGTTGAGGCGGGATGGCGGGCGAGGACGATCTCCGGGAGCGGCTCCGCA
>DATMRU010000044.1:0-76658 GCA_035565935.1 Roseomonas sp. | reverse complement strand
GAGGGCGGCCGGGCAGCCGAGGCCGCCGGCGCCGATCAGCAGGACGCTGCCGGCCTTCAGCCGGCGCTGCCCCTCCAGGCCGAACTCGGGCAGGATCAGGTGCCGCCCGAACCGGCGCAGCTCCGCATCGCTCAGCTCGGGGAGGGGGGTCTCCAGAGGCAGGGTCATCATCCGCCAGCGATGCTCGCGAGAATGCGGATCTCGTCGTTCGCGGCGACAGGCGTCTCGAGCCCCTGCAGAAGCCGGATGTCTTGACCATTTTTTGAGACGACGACGAAATGTCGAAGCTGCTCAGCTGCAAATAGATGACCGCGCATCTCTGGAGAACGCTGAACAAGGCCATTTAGGACGGCGGAAACTGTCTCTCCTTCAACAGTAATCCGGGACTGCTGCGCTGTATAGCGGCGCAAAGAGCTTGGCATCAGGACCACAGGCATCAAAATTTACCCCCAAGCTGAGCTGAGGCCCCGAGCATAGCTGCGATCGTGTCTATTTAAAGCGCTGCCGTCCGCAACAGCGGTCAGATCGCGAAATTTTGCAGAAGCTGTCATGAATGCATGAGAAGCGGAACTTCTCCTGCTCAGAGAACTTCATGGTTTATACATTAACATATTTTAATGCATTTTCTTTTCGTTGCTGCAATTTGAGAGAACGTGAGCTGGAAGAAGCTTTTCAGATTCACCTGGCTGGCGCTCAGCTTTCAATAAACTTCTATCCATGCGTGCAGTCGCGCGGTCGGCGGCAATAGCTCCCAGCAGGGGGGCGACACAATGAGGACATCAAAGGCCTGATCGTAGAAATGCGACTCATTCTCATTGCAAACGCTTCGCAATGGCGGCATAACGCTGCCGGCAGCGAGGGAAGCGTTGTGAATGCGAGTAGGACGATGGGCAATTGTGCTCGGCCTCGTGGCCGCGTTGCTGGCGCCGGCGACGGGCGAAGCGCAGGGATCGTCCTCCCCGATCGGCTTGGAGCTCAACCGCCTGGAGCCTCGGTCTGAGGGTTGCCGGGTCTGGCTTGTCCTGCGCAATCCCGGTGCTGCGGCCCTCGACCCGCTTCGCCTCGACCTGCTCATCTTCGGCAAGGATGGCGTCATCACGCGCCGGCTCGCACTGGATGTGGGACCCTTGCCGGCGCAGAAGACCATGGCGCGCATCTTTGACCTCGCCGGCCAGGACTGCACCGGAATCGGCTCCCTTCTGCTGAATGACCTGCTTGCCTGCGGGCCTGCGCCGGACGGCGGCAAGGCCTGCCTGCCACGCCTCGACCTGTCTTCGCATGTCGATGGCGTTCCCTTCGAGAAGTGAGAAGGCCGCGATGAACCCGACCGAAGCTGTTCAGCCCCTTCCCGACGCTGCCTTGCTGGAGCTTCACGGCGCGCCCGATCTGTCGATGCTGGGCCTCTTCCTGCAGGCAGACTGGGTGGTGAAGGGGGTCATGATCGCCCTGGCGCTGGCCTCCGTGGTCTGCTGGGCGATCATCGTCGAGAAATCGGTGCTGCTCACGCGGCTGGCACGGGAAGTGCGCCGGCTTGCCGGCGCCGCCCGGCCGGAAGCGGTGGCGAAGGGGCCGCAAGGGGACGGGCTCGCCGCCCGCGTGCTGCGGGCCGGGACCCGCGAATGGCGCGATGGTCGGGAAGCTGGTGAAAGCCGCTTCGAGTACCGGCACCGCATGGAGCACGCCATGCGGCACGCCCTCAGCGGTGAGTTGCGCCGGGTTGAACCGGGCCTGCCCTTCCTCGCGACGGTGGGCGCGGTGGCCCCCTTCATCGGCCTTTTCGGCACGGTCTGGGGCATCATGAACAGCTTTGCCGGCATCGCACAGAGCAACGACACCAGCCTGGCCGTGGTGGCGCCAGGTATTGCCGAGGCCCTGTTCGCAACGGCGATTGGCCTGGTCGCTGCCATTCCTGCGGTGATGGCCTATAACCGCCTTCTGGTGCGGCTCGGCCGGCTGCGGCAGGAAGCGCAGGCAGCGGCGGCGGATCTCGCTGCCAGCCTCTCGCGGCGGCCGCCCGGCCTCGCCGAGGCACGCAGCAGCGCCGCCGCGGAGTAGAAGCTCATGGCTTTCTCCGGCCCGAGCCTCGGCACCGAGGATGACGGCCCGCTGCCGATGGCTGACATGAACGTCACGCCCCTGGTGGACGTGATGCTGGTGTTGCTGATCGTCTTTATGGTGGCGGCGCCCATGATGGTGGTCGGCGTTCCGGTGGAACTCCCAAAGACAGCCGCCCCGCGTGCCGCCGCGCAGCGCCCGCCCACCGTGCTGACGGTGACTTCCGACGGCAAGGTCTTTCTCCGCCAGGAGGAGATCGCCGCCACGGAGCTGACGGGCCGCCTGCGCGAGATGCATGAGCAGGACCCGGAGGCGCCCGTCTATGTCCGCGGCGACCGGTCGGTGCCCTATGGCGAGGTGCTGCGGGTCATGGGGCAGGTGACTCAGGCCGGAATCACGCGCGTGTCGCTCATCGCGGAAGCGGAAGCCGCCGCCGGCGCAGTGCGCGCGCGCTGATCGGACGTTTCGGATGACCACGCTGGGCCTTCCCGCGCCGCGCGCCCTCGGCTGGGGTGCTTCCGTCGCGCTGCATGGCGGCGCCGCGGCCTTCCTGTTGCTGGCGGTTCCGGCGCCCGAACCGCCGCCGGCCATTGTGCCACTCGAGATCGCGCCGGTGCAGACGGCGCCGGCTGCCGATACCACCGAGCCGACCGAGGTCTCGGAGGCGATGGAGACGGTGGTGGCGGAAACGGCGACGACCGTCGAGCCGCCCGACCCTGTGACCGCCGAGCCACCGCAGCCCGTCACGGCCGAACCCCCGCCGGCGGCGGAGCCCGTGGAAGCGGAACCCGTGACGACTGCCGCGGAACCGGAGACCGTGCAGGCCACCCCGCCCGAACCGACGCAAGCGGCCACGCCGGAGACGGCGCCGATCCTGGAGCCGGAAGAGATTCCGCTACCCCCGCCCGCACCACCGCCACCCCCCCGGGTGGCGCGGCCGCCCGCACCGACGCCGCCACGGCCGCAGGCCCGCACGGCACCGCCGGCTCCCCGCCCGCCGACGCCTGCACCGATTGCACCCGTCACTTCCGCGCCTGCGCCAGCCGCGGCGCCGGCCCCGGTGGCGCGCCGGATGGCCGGGCCACCGCCGAGCTATCTCACGCGGCTTTCGGCGGCCCTTGAACGGGCGAAGCGTTATCCAAACGCGTCGCGCCTTCGGCGCGAGGAGGGCCAGGCCCTCCTGCAGTTCCGCATGCGGCGCGACGGCAGCGTTGTGGGCTGGCGGATCGTGCGCAGCACAGGATACCCGGACCTGGATGAAGCGGTTGGCGAAATGATCCAGCGCGCCTCGCTTCCGAGCGTGCCGGATGAGATGGAGGGCAGCATCATTGAAATGGTAGTGCCAGTAAACTTCAACCTACGCTGAAGTACCGCCAGAGGGCACCTGATCGGCGCCCTCTTTCTTCACTCAGGCCCGCTTCCGCCGAGCGGCCGGCCGGGCAGGCAGCAAAGGCGCCAGGAAGCGCCCGGTATGGCTTTCCGGCACCGCCGCCACTTCCTCCGGTGTGCCTTCGGCGACGACTTGGCCGCCGCCATCACCACCCTCAGGGCCAAGATCCAGGATCCAGTCCGCTGTCTTGATGACCTCGAGGTTGTGCTCGATGACCACGACGGTGTTGCCCTGCTCCACCAGTTGGTGGAGCACTTCCAGGAGCTTCCGTACGTCCTCGAAGTGCAGGCCGGTGGTCGGCTCGTCGAGAATGTAGAGGGTCCGCCCGGTCGCGCGGCGCGACAGTTCCTTGGAGAGTTTGATGCGCTGCGCCTCGCCCCCCGAGAGCGTCGTCGCTTGCTGGCCGAGGTGGATATAGCCGAGCCCGACCTCCTTCAGCACGCGAAGCTTCTCGCGGATGGACGGCACGGCGGAGAAAAACTCCAGGGCATCATCCACCGTCATTTCAAGCACATCCGCGATGGATTTACCGCGGAACTTCACCTCCAGAGTTTCGCGGTTGTAGCGCTTCCCCTTGCAGGTGTCGCAGGTGACGTAGACGTCGGGCAGGAAGTGCATCTCGATCTTCAGCACGCCGTCGCCCTGGCATGCCTCGCAACGGCCGCCCTTGACGTTGAAGCTGAAGCGTCCGGCCTTGTAGCCCCGCGCGCGGGAGTCCGGCAGTTCGGCGAACCAGTCCCGGATCGGCGTGAACAAGCCCGTGTAAGTCGCTGGATTGGAACGCGGCGTGCGGCCGATCGGCGACTGGTCGATGTCGATGATCTTGTCGAGATGCTCCAGCCCCTCCAGCGCCTCATGCGGAGCGGGAACGGTACCGGCGCCCATCAGGCGGCGGGCGGCGGCCTTGTAGAGCGTCTCGATCACGAAGGTGGATTTGCCGCCGCCGGAGACGCCCGTGACACAGGTGAAGGTGCCAAGCGGCACCGCCGCCGTCAGGCCACGCAGATTGTTGCCGGTCGCCCCGACCACGCGCAGCACCCGGTTCTCGTCACGCGGGCGGCGTTGCTCGGGGACGGGAATGCTGCGGCGGCCGGAGAGATAGGCACCGGTGATGCTGTCCGGATGGGCCGCAACCTCCTCCGGCGTGCCCTGCGCGATGACGCGCCCGCCGCCGGAGCCCGCCGCTGGCCCGATATCAATGAGATGGTCGGCCGTGCGGATGGCATCCTCGTCATGCTCGACCACCAGGACGGTATTGCCGAGGTCGCGCAGGCGGCGGAGGGTTCCGAGCAGGCGCTCGTTGTCGCGCTGGTGCAGGCCGATGGAAGGCTCGTCCAGCACGTAGAGCACGCCGGTCAGGCCGCTGCCGATCTGGGAGGCCAAGCGAATGCGCTGGCTCTCGCCGCCGGAAAGGGTGGCCGAGGAGCGGGCCAGGGAGAGATAGTCCAGGCCGACATCCAAGAGGAAGCGCAGGCGCTCCGTGATCTCCTTCAGGATGCGGCGGGCGATCTCGGCGCGCTGAGGGGTGAGGGTGGCCTCCACGCCCCGGAACCAGGGCAGCGCCTTGGCGATGGAAAGGTCACTCGCCTCGGCGATGTTGAGGCCGGCCACCTTGACCGAGAGCGCCTCGGGCTTCAGGCGGGCGCCGCGGCAGGCATGGCAGGGCCGCTCCGCCTGATAGCGGGTCAGATCCTCCCGCACCCAAGGATTGTCGGTTTCGCGCAGGCGCCGCGCCAGGTTCGGCAGGACGCCTTCGAACGGCTTCTTCACCTCGTAGGCGCGCAGCCCATCCTTGTAGCGCAGCGCGACGATCTCACCGCCGGTGCCATTCAGGATGGCCTCGCGGGCCGCCTTCGGCAGGTCGCGCCAGGGCGTGCTGGTCTTCACCCCCAGGTGCTTCGCCAGGCTCTCCAGCGTCTGGTCATAGTAGGGCGCGCTGTTGCCGGCCCAGGCGGCCACGGCGCCATCCGCGAGGCTGCGGCCCTCATCTGGGACCACCAGTGCGGCGTCGAAGAAGCTCTCCGTGCCCAGGCCGCTGCAGACGGGGCAGGCGCCCTGCGGCGAGTTGAAGGAGAAGAGGCGCGGCTCGATCTCTTCCAGCGTGAAACCGGAAACCGGGCAAGCATAGCGGCTGGAGAAGACCGTCCGCTCACCGGTATCGGCGTTCTCGGCATAGGCGACGCCGTCCGCCAGGGCGAGGGCGGTCTCGAAGGAATCCGCCAGGCGCTGCACCAGCCCTTCATTGCCGACGACCACGCGGTCCACCACCACCTCGATGTCGTGCTTCTTGCGCTTGTCGAGGCTCGGCGCCTCCTCGATGCGGATGAGGGTGCCATTGACCTTCACACGCTCGAAGCCGCGCCGCTGATACTCGGCCAGCTCCTTGCGGAACTCCCCCTTCTTGCCGCGCACCACGGGCGCGAGCAGGAGCAGCCGGGTGCCTTCCGGCATGGCCATAACCCGGTCCACCATCTGGCTGACGGTCTGGGCCTCGATCGGCAGGCCGGTGGCCGGTGAATAGGGGACACCTGCCCGCGCCCAGAGCAGGCGCATATAGTCATGGATCTCGGTCACCGTGCCGACCGTGGAGCGCGGGTTGTGGCTGGTGGTCTTCTGCTCGATCGAGATCGCGGGCGAGAGGCCCTCGATGCTATCCACGTCCGGCTTCTGCTGCAGCTCCAGGAACTGCCGCGCATAAGCTGACAGGCTCTCGACGTACCGGCGCTGGCCCTCGGCATAGATGGTATCAAAGGCGAGGGACGACTTGCCTGACCCGGAGAGGCCGGTGATCACCGTCAGCGTATGCTTCGGAATGTCGATGTCGATATTCTTGAGATTATGCTGGCGCGCGCCGCGGATGCGGATGGCGTCGTTCTGCCCGGCAGCCTGGCCGGAAGTGGCGTGCAGCTTGGTCGGCATCGACAGGTCAGGCTCCTGAAGGGCAGGCGTTCGCATTGTGTTCTGGTCGCTGTTGTGCCAGCATTCGCTGGCAGCGGGAAGTGGGCGTAGCGGAGGTCGGTACAAGATGCGCCGCTGCGGACTGGCCGGAAGGCCCAGGGATGGCTAGGTTGCGCCCAGACGCCCCGTCAGGGGCACCAAGATGTGAAACATAGCACCGGTTCCGGCAGCAGAGCCTTCGGCATTCCGAAGCTCATGCCGGCCTCGCCGGGCGAGAATGTGCAAAGGACCAGGCGGCATGGCCGGCAGCGTCAACAAGGTGATCCTGATCGGCAATCTGGGGCGGGACCCGGAAGTGCGGAACTTCCAGAATGGTGGCCGCGTCGTGAACCTCCGGCTGGCCACCACGGACACATATAAGGATCGCGACGGCAATCGCCAGGAGCGGACCGAATGGCATTCGGTCGCCATCTTCAACGAGAAGCTGGGCGAGATCGCCGAGAAGTACCTGCGCAAGGGCAGCAAGGTCTATATCGAGGGCAAGCTGGAAACCCGGAAGTGGCAGGACCAGTCCGGCCAGGACCGCTATTCCACGGAAGTGGTGCTGCGCAATTTCGGTGGCGAACTGACGCTGCTGGACAGCCGCGGCGGCGAGGGTGGCGGCTTCGAGGGCAGCGAGCGCGGCGGTCGCTCTTCTTCCGGCGGTTTCGGGGGTGGCGAGCGGAGCAGCGGCGGTGCTCGCCCGCAGCGCGGTGGCTGGGATGCTCCCAAGGATGGCAACGACCTAGACGACGATATCCCGTTCTGATCGGCCAGTCGGAAAGAGGCCGCCCGGAGGGGAAGGCGTGCTCAAGTGCCGCCCACGCCTGAGGGCGGTGGCCTGAGGGCCGGCGGTTTGGCGGAAGGCGCCAAACCGGCTATAGAAGCAGCAAATTCGGTGGGGCAGGGGCGGCGGGCTGGGCCGTGCCGCCCAGGCCACCGGCGCCTTGTGCGCCCCGGTGCCTTGCCCCGTTTCTGCTGCATGGGAAGACCGCGTGAGCGAGAGCGATAACGGCACCGGGCCTGGCGCCCATATCCCGCCTGAGGGCACGCTGCCGATCGCGCTCGAGGAGGAGATGCGCCGCTCCTACCTCGACTATGCGATGAGCGTCATTGTGGCCCGCGCCCTGCCGGATGTGCGGGACGGGCTGAAGCCGGTGCATCGCCGGATCCTGTTCTCCATGCAGGAGAACGGCTTCACGGCGGACAAGCCTTACAAGAAATCCGCCCGCGTCGTCGGCGACGTAATGGGTAAGTACCATCCGCATGGCGACAGCGCGATCTATGACGCCATGGTCCGCATGGCGCAGACCTTCTCGCTGCGCGTGCCGCTGATCGACGGCCAGGGCAATTTCGGCAGCATGGACGGCGATCCGCCGGCGGCCATGCGCTACACCGAGGCGCGGCTCGCGAAGTCCGCCGTCGCTCTGCTGGAGGGCATCGACGAGGATACGGTCGAGTTCGGGCCGAACTATGATGAGAGCGCGCAGGAGCCCAAGGTCCTGCCCGCCGCCTTCCCGAACCTGCTGGTGAACGGCGCCAACGGCATCGCCGTCGGCATGGCGACCAATATCCCCACGCACAACCCGGGCGAGGTGATCGACGCAGCCCTGGCGATGATCGCCGACCCGGAGATCGCGCTCGACGAGCTGATGAAGATCATTCCCGGACCGGACTTCCCGACCGGGGCGCTGATCCTGGGCCGTTCCGGCATCCGCTCGGCCTTCGAGACGGGGCGAGGCAGCATCGTGCTCCGTGCCCGCGCGGAAATCGAGGAGATGCGCGGGGGGCGCAGCGCCATCGCCATCTCGGAGATTCCCTATCAGGTCAACAAGGCGACCTTGATCGAGCGCATCGCCGAGCTGGTCCGCAGCAAGCAGATGGAAGGCATCAGCGATCTGCGCGACGAGAGCGACCGCTCCGGCCTGCGCATCGTGGTTGAGCTGAAGAAGGACGCTACCCCGGAAGTGGTGCTGAACCACCTCTATCGCTACACCAACCTGCAGACCTCCTTCGCCGTGAACATGCTGGCCCTGCACAACGGCCGGCCGCAGCAGATGGGGCTGAAGCAGGTGCTGCAGGCCTTCATCGACTTCCGCGAGGAGGTGATCCTCCGCCGCTCACGCTTCCGCCTGGGCAAGGCGCGCGACCGCGGGCACCTGCTGATCGGCCTGGCCATTGCGGTGGCCAATATCGACGAGGTGATCCGGCTGATCCGCGAGAGCCCGGACGCTGTTACCGCCCGTACGGCGCTGATGGAGCGGCATTGGCCAGTGGCCGATGTCGGCCCGCTGCTGGCGCTGGTGGACGACGCCGGCAACATCGTCACCGGCGAGACGGTGCAGCTGACCGAAGCACAGGCGCGCGGCATCCTGGAGCTGCGCCTGCAGCGCCTGACCGGGCTGGAGCGCGAAAAGATCCATGGCGAGCTGGACGAAGTGGCGGGGCGCATCCGCGAGCTGCTGGAGATCCTGTCCTCGCGACCGCGCCGCCTGGAGCTGATGGGGGAGGAACTACGGGCCGTGCGCGCGCAGATCGCCAGCCCGCGCCTGTCCGAGATCGTTGAGGGTATTGCCGACCAGGATGACGAGAGCCTGGTCGAGCCGGGCCTGATGGTCGTCACCCTGACCCGCGACGGCTATGTGAAGCGCACGCCGCTGGAGACCTTCCGCGCGCAGAACCGGGGCGGGCGCGGGCGTAGCAGCGCGGGGATGCGGCAGGACGACGTCGTTGTCCGCTCCTTCAACGCGCATACCCATCAGTGGGTGCTGTTCTTCACCAGCCGAGGCATGGCCTTCCGCGAGAAGGTCTGGAAACTGCCGGAGGCCGGCCCGACGGCGCGCGGCCGCTCGCTGCGCCAGCTCCTGCCGCTGCAGGAGGAGGAGGGCGTGACGGCCGTACTGCCGCTGCCGCAGGATGAGGATCTGTGGGAGAACCTGCATCTCGTCTTCGCCACAAGGCAGGGCAATGTCCGCCGCAACCGCCTTTCGGATTTCAAGAACGTCCGCTCCTCCGGCCTGATCGCCATGAAGCTAGACGAGGGGGACAGCCTGATCGGCGTCTCCACCTGCCGGGAGGGCGATGACGTGCTGCTGGCAACCCATGCCGGCCGTGCCATCCGCTTCCGCGCCGATGTCGAGACTCTACGTGTCTTCGCTGGCCGCGATTCGACGGGCGTGCGTGGCATCCGGCTAGGCAAGGGGGATGCAGTGATCGCGCTCTCCGTGCTCCGCCATGTCGAGGCGAGCGTCGAGGAGCGGGCCGCCTACCTGAAGCAGGCCGCGCAGAAGCGCCGCAACGGCGAGGAGAGCGCGGAGGCTGCCGCCGAGGCGGAAGCGTCCCTGGCCGAGGAGAATGCCGAGGCGGCCGCCGTTGAGATCGCCCTCTCGCCCGAGCGCTTCGCCGAGCTGGAGGAGCAAGAGGAAATCCTACTGACGGTGACGGATGGCGGCTTCGGCAAGCGCAGCTCGGCCTATGAGTACCGCGTCACCGGGCGCGGCGGGCAGGGCATTGGCAACATCAACCTGACCGCGCGCACCGGCCGCGCAGTGGTTTCGACCTTCCCGGTCCGCACCGGCGATGACGTCATGCTGGTGACGGACACCGGCCGCCTGATCCGCCTGCCCATCGACCAGATCCGCGTCACCGGCCGGCAGGCCATGGGCGTGACGCTGCTGCGGCTCGACAACGGCGAGCGGGTCATCTCCTGTTCCACCGTGGTGGAGGAGCAGGGCGGCGAGGTGGAGGCCGGCGAGGTGGAAGGCGGCGAGGTGGAAGGCGGCGAGGACAATGGCTGAGCCGTCCCGCCCGCCGCGCGCCGGCGTCTACCCCGGCACCTTCGACCCGGTGACGAATGGGCACCTCGACATCATCGGGCGTGCCGCGCGCATCCTCGATCGGCTGGTGGTCGGCGTGGCGATGAATGCTGGCAAGGGACCGATGTTCCCGCTGGAGGAGCGGGTCGAGCTGGTCCGGGCCGAGGTGGCGCCGATCGCCGCCCGTACCGGGGTCGTCATCGAGGTGCTCCCCTTCGAGGGGCTCCTGGTGCAGTTCGCCCGGGAGGTCGGCGCCCAGGTGATCGTGCGCGGGCTGCGCGCCGTCACCGATTTCGATTACGAGTTCCAGATGGCCGGCATGAACCGTCGGCTCGATCCGGAGATCGAGCTGCTGTTCCTGATGGCCAGCGAAGGGAACCATTTCATCTCCTCGCGTTTCGTGAGGGAGATCGCGGGGCTTGGAGGCGACATTTCCAGCTTCGTGCCGCGCCTGACGCTGGAGCGCAC
This sequence comes from Roseomonas sp., assembly GCA_035565935.1. Classification (GTDB taxonomy): domain Bacteria; phylum Pseudomonadota; class Alphaproteobacteria; order Acetobacterales; family Acetobacteraceae; genus Pseudoroseomonas. Next base: position 65,993 of record DATMRU010000044.1, on the reverse strand, counting down.
CCTGGCAAGGGTGCGCCAGCGGAACCCAGGGAACTGAACGGATGCACCGCCGCACCCTGCTCGCCAGCACCCTTGCCGTTACGGGAGTCATGATGTCCGAAGCCACACCCAGTGAAGCCGCCCCGCAGGACGATCGCGAGAACACCCTGTTCTTCGACCTGAAGGATGGCCGCGTCGTCATCAAGCTGCGCCCGGATCTGGCGCCCCAGCATGTCGAGCGCATCAAGACGCTGACCCGCCAGGGCTTCTATGATGGCACGCCCTTCCACCGGGTCATCGAGGGCTTCATGGCCCAGGGCGGCGACCCGACCGGGACCGGGACCGGCGGCAGCCAGCTTCCCGACCTGCCGGCCGAGTTCAGCCCGACCTCCAAGGCGCGCTTCCTGCGCGGCGTCTGCGGCATGGCCCGCACCGCCAACCCGAACAGCGCCAACAGCCAGTTCTTCATCATGTTCGCGCCGGCGCCAAGCCTGGATGGCCAGTACACCATCTGGGGCCAGGTCACCTCGGGCATGGAGTTCGTGGACAAGATCAAGCGCGGCGGCGGCGCCAATGGAATGGTGCGCGAGCCCGATCGCCTGCTGAAGGCGCAGGTCGCCGCAGACGTGCAGTCCTGATTGTTGCCGGCGCGCCCGAAAGGTCTTCCGGCGCGCCGGGCTTGACACCCGGGGCAGGGGAGGGTTTTTCCTTCCCGCTCCCTTCTTTGTGCCCGTAGCTCAGCCGGTAGAGCACGAGACTTTTAATCTTGGGGTCCTGGGTTCGAGTCCCAGCGGGCACATTCCTGCCGTGGCTGGTACTGCCACGCCAGGGGCGCTAAGCACGGCGGCCATGTTGCCGCCAATCCTCACCGTCGTCGTCCCATGCTACAATGAGGCCGCGAATGTCGCGCCCATGGTGGCGCGCCTCGAGGCCGCGTTGCAGGGGGTGGCCTGGGAGGCTGTCTTCGTCGACGATGACAGTCCGGACGGCACCGCGAGCATCGCGCGGGAGATTGCGGCACACGACCCCCGTATCCGCTGCATCCGGAGAATCGACCGGCGCGGCCTTTCCTCGGCCTGCGTCGAGGGGATGCTGTCCTCCTCTGCCGACTATGTGGCGGTCATCGACGGCGACCTGCAGCATGACGAGACCCTGCTGCCGGCCATGCTGCGGAGCCTGCAGGCGGAAGAGGCCGACGTCGCGGTGGGCAGCCGGCATGTGGAAGGAGGGGCGGCGAAGGGGGGGTTCTCGGCCTGGCGACGCCGCATCAGCGATAGCGGCACGACTCTGGCGCAGTTTTTCCTGCCCCAGCGGGTGGCGGACCCCATGAGCGGCTTCTTCATGCTGCCGCGCCCCCTTTTCGAGCAGATCGCCCCCCGCCTCACCGGGCGGGGTTTCAAGATCCTGCTCGACATCCTGCTCTCGGCCAAGCGGCCACTGCGGGTGAAGGAACTGCCCTATTCCTTCCGCCCGCGGGAAGCCGGGGAATCCAAGCTCGACACCATCGTGCTGCTGGAGTTCCTGACCCTGCTGCTGGACAAGGCGACCGGCGGGCTCTTGCCGCTGCGCTTTCTGTCCTTCGCCGCCATCGGCGCGCTGGGCGTGCTGGTGCACCTCGCCGTGCTGGCCTTGGTCATTGGGCGTCTAGGCTTCGCTCAGGCCCAGTGGGTTGCCAGCATCGCCGCCATGACGGTGAACTTCTGGCTGAACAATCGGGTGACCTATAGCGACGTGCGGCTGCGCGGGGCGGCGCTCTGGCGGGGCCTGTTGCTGTTCTACGTGGTCTGCGGCGTCGGGGTGGCGGCCAATGTCGGCGTCGCCCGCCTGCTGCTGCGCGACGAGGTGGTGGCCTGGGGCCTCGCGGGCGCGGCGGGCGCCCTGCTGACGGTGGTCTGGAACTACGCCGTCTCGGCCACGCTGGTGTGGCGCGCGCGATGAACCGTTCGATGATGCCCTGGCTGATCGGGTTGGCAGCGCTCACGGCGCTGCGGCTGTTCGCGGCCTACTGGCTGCCGCTCGCACCGGACGAGGCCTACTACTGGGTCTGGGGGCGTGCCCTGGCACCGGGCTATTACGACCACCCGCCGATGGTCGCGCTCTGGATCGCGGCCGGGACCGCGCTGGCCGGTGACACAGCCTTTGGCATCCGCCTGCTGGCCCCCCTCGGCGTGGCCGTCGCGTCGGTGCTGCTGGCGCGCGCAGGGAATGACCTCTTCCCCCAGCGCCGGCCGGGTGCCTGGGCCGCGGCGCTGATGAATGCCACGCTCCTGTTCGGCGTCGGCGCAGTCCTGATCACACCCGATACGCCCCAGTTGGTGTTCTGGTGCGCCGCGATCTGGGCTCTGGGCCGCCTGCACGCCTCGCAGGATGGCCGCTGGTGGCTGGCCTTCGGCCTGCTGGCCGGTTGCGCCCTGTTGTCGAAGTACACAGCCGTTCTGCTCGGCGGCGGGGTGGTGCTGTGGCTCGTCATCGAGCCGCGCGCCCGGCATTGGCTGCGCGACTGGCGCCTCTGGGCGGGGGGTGTGCTGGCCCTGCTGGTGTTCTCTCCGGTCATCCTGTGGAATGCCGAGCACGAATGGGTCAGCTTCGCCAAGCAGGGTGGCCGCGCCGGCCGCATCGGCGCGGCATCGGCATTGCGCTACCTCGGCGAGTTGGTCGGCGGGCAGGCGGGACTGGCAACGCCGATCATCTTCCTGCTCTGCATCCTCGGCACGGGCGCGGCCTGCCGCCGATGGGTCAGGGAGCGTGATGCGGCGGCCGGATTGCTGGTCACGCTGACCGTGCCCGCCACGCTGCTCTTCCTGTGGCAGGCCACGGGAAGCCGCGTGCAGGGGAACTGGCCCGCCATCCTCTATCCTTCCGCTTGCCTGGCGGCGGCCGCCTGTCTGGCGCCCCGCTGGGAGCGCTGGCGCAAGCCGGCGGTTCTCCTGGGATTGGGCCTGACCCTGCTGGTGCTGATCCAGGCGGCGCTGGCGCCGCTCCCCCTGCCGCGCCGGAACGACCCGACCCTGGCCCGGCTGGGCGGGTGGGATGCCTTCGCCGCGCAAGTCGAGCAGGCCCGCCGGGAGCATGGGGCCGTGTTCGTGGCGGCGGAGGAATACGGGCTGGCGGCGGAACTGGCGCTTCATCTTCCCCGGGGCGTGCGCGTCGTGGCGCTGGGTGACCGCTGGGATCTCTTCGATCTTCCGGCACCGGCGGCCTGGCAGCCCGGCCTGTTAGTTCGCAGCACCCGGCGCGGGGAGGCGGCACCGCTCTGGCCGGCGGCGCGCGAAGTGGGAGAGCTCTCGCGGCAGCGGAAGGGGATCGAGGCTGAGCGCTATCGTCTCTACGGGGTCGCGGTCCCGAGCGGAGGCCCACCGATGGTCCTGCTGCCCGAACGGCGCTGAGCGACCGCCCCCCTGGTGGAGGCCATAGGGCTGCTTACATCGGCAATGGCGATCAGGGAGACACCCGCCATGCCCATTCGTATTCCCCGCGGCTGGGAACTGCCGGAGGCTGCCGCCACACCGGAGGCCGTCGTGCTCGGGCGGCGGAAGACCCTGGGGCTCGGCGGCGGCCTGCTCCTGGGGGCAGGCCTGATACGCTCCGCCTCGGCGCAAGAGGCACCCGCGCCCGCCATGCGCAACACGCGCTTCCGCCCGGAGCACGACATCACCCCCGAGCGTGATGCCACCACCTACAACAACTACTATGAGTTCGGGCCCAGCAAGAGCATCGCATCCAGCGCGCAGCGCCTGCCGCAGCGCCCCTGGAGGCTGAAGCTCGAAGGCATGGTCGAGAAGCCGCAGGAGCTCGATCTTGACGACCTGTTGCGTCGGGTGAGCCTGGAGGAGCGGGTGCTGCGGCATCGCTGCGTGGAAGCCTGGGCGATGACCGTGCCCTGGACCGGCTTCCCCATGGCCGAGCTCCTGAAGGTCGCCGCACCCACGGCGAGCGCGAAATACGTCGTCTTCGAGACCGCGGCCGACCGCTCCACGATGCCGGGCCTGCGGCAGAGCTGGTACCCGTGGCCCTATATCGAAGGCTGCACGATGGCGGAGGCTGGAAACGAGCTGTGCTTCCTGGCCGTGGGTATGTATGGCAAGCCCATCCCGCCGCAGAATGGCGGCCCGATCCGGGTCCTGTTCCCCTGGAAGTACGGCTTCAAGAGCGGCAAGGCGCTGACCCGGATCCGCTTCACCGACGAGCGGCCTGTCAGCTTCTGGGAGAAGCTGCAATCGAGCGAGTACGGCTTCTGGGCCAATGTGAACCCGGAGGTGCCCCATCCTCGCTGGAGCCAGGCGACCGAGCGGCTGCTCGGCAGCAATGAGCGCGTCCCGACGCGGATCTTCAATGGCTACGGGGAGTTCGTTGCCTCGCTCTACGACGGCATGAAAGGCGAGCGGCTTTTCGTCTGAGCTCGCTCAGCCGAGACGGCGGCGGCCTTCCTCGATGGCCCGGATGGCCTCCGCCCAGAGACCGAGCGCCGGCAGTTCCTCCGGCGAAAACCAGCGCGCCTCGCTGACGTCGTCGCCGGCGACGGGCTCGCCACTGACCCATCGCCCGGCGAAGTCGATGATGGTGTAGTGGAAGCGGGTGCGCCCTTCCTGGTCGTGGCTCATGGCGTCCACCACGACGGCGAGGGTGAGGGGGCCGACCTCGATGCCCGTTTCCTCCCGCAACTCGCGTCGGGCGGCGGCCTCCGCCGTCTCGCCCAGATGCTGGGCGCCGCCGGGGACGGACCATTCCCCTTGCCGTGGCGGCTTGCTCCGCCGCACCAGCAGCACATCCTCACCTCGGAAGGCGATGACCCCGATCCCGATCCACGGCCGGTCGGGGTACTCGCGGGTGCTCATGGCTTGGCGGGCACCGCCGCGGCCGCAGGCTGGCTGGCGCGGAGATCCTCCAGGCGCGGCAGAAGGGCCTTCAGCTTCCACGAACCCAGCTGATAGGCCCAGCCCTTCCAGCGGCTGTTGAGTTGCTCCGCCTCCCCGTCGCCGGTGGCGGCCAGCTTCACCCAGACGGCCTTGTCGTCCTGGTTGAGGTTGACGAGGATGGAAAGGTCATCCGTCATCATGAAGCGGGCCTCTCCCAGCGGCTGGCCTGGCATGTCCGCGGCCCGCTGCACATCGGTGAGGGTCAGGTACTCGAAGGCCCCGGCAATGCTATCGAGGCTCGTCTGCTCCAGGGCAGGGGTTTCGGCTGGCGTCGTTACCGCGAGGCGGCCATCCGGCCCCTCCGTCCTGGTCAGTTCCAGCGGCGGCTCGCCGGTCCGGTTGATAGAGACCTTCAGCACCCGGTCGCGCGGGATATTGGCCAGGTCGCGCGCGATCCAGAGCTGGGCATCGGCATCCAGCGGCAGCCGGCCCTCGGCGAGCCAGGACTGGTTCTCGTCAGGCCTGCGGACATAGACGCTTTCCGGGACATCCCCCTGGGTCCGCACACGCCGGCGGCCAACCACCAGTTCGGCGATCGGTTTGCCCGCCCCGTCGAGCACACGCAGCAGAGAAGCGGTTGAGCCCTCCTTTGAGGGGTCCTGCAGGCCGAGGCGGTCGAACATCTCCGGGTTGGCCGTGCGGGGTTCGGTGAGGCGCAACTCGGTCAGGCCGACGAGCAGTTCACGCACCTTCCCCGGCTGAGCCGGGTAGCCGGCGATGTCCGGAAGCACCCAGACATCACCGGGCTGGCGGACCAGCGCGAGGTTCTTGTCATGCTGCTTCACCTCGATGCGCATCGCGCCCGCCAGGCGCGCGGCCAGATTCTCGAACATCAAGGGGGCGGCGCCGAGATCCGGCGGTTTCGGCCCGCCCGGCCCCAACGCGACGACGGCGGCAACGGCAGCTGCGGCAGTGCCGCTCAGGACCAGCAGGGATCGACGGTTCATCTTCCTTCTCCCCCCGGTCAGGCTCGCGCGGCCGCGCGGCGGTGGCGGCGCCACAGCGCGAGGCCCAGCGCGAAGAGCGTCAGCAGCACCGGCACCAGCGCGATGTTCACCAGCCGCAGCACGCGCTCCAGCCCCTCAATGTCGCGCCGCAGGTCGAGCTGCACCGCCCTGAGCTGCGCCCGGGTGGCGACGATCTCGTCACGCGCGCGGTCGATCTCGGCACGCTGTTCCGGCGTGATCACCGTCTGCATCTGCGGGTTGCGGTCACCGCCTGTACTGGTGCCCTGACGCAGCTCACGCAGCCGGCGCTCGGTCGCCGCGAGCTTCTGCGTCAATTGCTGCTCGGTCTGGCGATAGTTGGCCTCCGCGGCGCGGCGCATCTCCTCCACGCGGCCGAAGGGGCGCAGCGATTCCCCGCGCGAGCGGAGCCCGATCAGCGCGTCGCCACCCGCCAGCGTATCGGTCAGATTGGCCACCAGGGCACCATTGTCGCTGAAGGGCGTCGCCTGGGATTGACCGAAGAAGTCCTGCACCTGCACCCAGAAGCGGTCCTCCAGCAGGTCCGCGTCATTGGCAATGACGAGATTGGCGGCACCGCTGCTGTGGGCGAGATGCGCCGGAAAGTCGGCCGGCCGCTCAGCGCCGGGGGGCGGCGTGGGCGGGCCATCGGGGAAGGCGGAGGTGAGCATGCCACGGGCCCGCGCCAGCAGGACGTAGCGCTTGCCATCCGGCTTGAAGGCGGCGAGCAGGCGCGCGGGGTTCGGGTTTTCGTTCACCTTCGCGACCTCGGCCAGCATGGCGTGGTCGCTGCTGGTGATCAGCGGTGTGAACTCGATCTCCGCCCCCTGCTTGCGGCGCACCTCGCCGGCGGAGGCGAAGGTCACCTGCTGCAGCTCCGCGGTGGCCACGTCGTTATGGTTGAGCGAGTCATCCGTGGCATTGAACCAGGCGAGATAGTCCACCGCCTGCAGGCGATCCTGCGGATTGCCACGGACGCGCCAGGCGCCGCGCTGGTCCAGCACCACCTTGTCGCTCGGGGTCTCGATGCCCCAAGCATTGAGCAGGCGATTCAGGTTCGACGAGGTGTCGCTGGGCGGCTGACCGGTGGGGCCGGGGCGGGAGGCCTGGCTCTCGCTGTGCGGGTCAGTCATCACGAAGAGCTTGCCGCCGCGCATGACGAACTGGTCGATGGCGTAGAGCGTCGCGTCCGGCAGGTGCTGCGGATGCGCGACGATCAGCACCTGCATATCCGCAGGGATGACCTGCGCATCGGGCGCTACCTCGCGCAGAGTGAAGAACTGGCGAAGCTGGTTGGCGATGACGAAAGGCTGCCCGGCTCCCGGAACGCGCATCATCATCGCGCGTGGGTCGCCGTTCACCGGCAGCGAGGAGAGCATGCCGACCACGGGCCGCTTCGGATTCGACAGCTCATAGACAAGGCGGGTGAGGTCGTATTCGAGGAACCGCTCCCGGTCGGGCTGAAGGAAGGGCAGTACCCGCTCGTCGTCCAGCAGGTTGGTGCCGGCGAGACCGAAATAGACCTGCTCGCCCGATTGATCCACCGGCACGCCTTGCAGGCCATAGGCCATGGCGCGGTCCTCGGTCTCGCTGAACGGCTCGGGATCGAGGTATTCGAGGTGCAGCTTGCCGCCCGCGAGGGAGGCGTATTCCTGCAGCATCTCGCGGACACGGTCGGCATAGGCGCCATAGACCGGGATCGTGCTGCCGAGCTTGCTGGAATAGAACAGCCGCAGCGTGATCGGGTCCTTCAGGTTGGACAGGACCTGCTTGGTGCCGTCGGAGAGCGTGTAGAGATGCTGCTCCGTCAGATCCAGGCGCGCCCGGGGCAGCAGACGCTGCGCCAGCAGGTTCACGGCGACGGCCAGCACCAGGGCCGCGACGAGGCCAGCGATCGAATACAGGAGGCGCCGCGAGCCGGGCTTGGGCGCGCGCGCCGGGGAGGTGGTTGCGCTCATGGCTCAATCCGCCTTGCGATGGTCAACCGCCACGGCATTGGCGAAGAGCCAGAAGCCGATAAAACTGGCGAAGAAGACGATGTCCCGCAGCGTCACCACACCGCGCGAGAATCCGCTCAGCCGGTCCGTAATGGAGATGCCGCGCGCGATTTCGGCCAGGGCGGGCAGGCGGGTGGAGAGGAATTCGGTGACCACCGGACTGCCGGCCGCGGCGAAGAGGAAGCACACCGCCACGGCCAGGACGAAGGCGATCACCTGGTTCTTGGTCAGCGCCGAGATCGCCGCGCCGACAGCGAGATAGGTGCCCGCGACCAGCAGGCAGCCGACATAGCCCGTGGCGATCACGCCATTGTCCGGATTGCCGAGATAGTTGACCGTCAGCACCAATGGGAAGGTCAGCGCCAGCGCGATGCCACAGAAGATCCAGGCGGCAAGAAATTTGCCCAGCACGGCCTGCCACTGGGTAATCGGCAGGGTCAGGAGCAACTCGATGGTGCCGAGGCGCCGCTCCTCCGCCCAGAGTCGCATCGTCAGGGCGGGGACGAGGAAGAGGAACAGCCAGGGCACGAAACCGAAGAAGGGCTGCAGGTCTGCCGTGCCACGGTCGAAGAAGTTGCCCAGCGTGAACGTCAGCGCCCCCGACATGATCAGAAAGATGACGATGAAGACATAGGCAACGGGGGTAGCGAAGTAGCCGGCCAGCTCGCGCCGGGCGACGGTGAGCGCGCTGCCCATCACGCGGCCTCCTGCGGCAGGGTCAGTGCCCGGAACACGGCGTCTAGTGAGGGACCGCGGCTGGCGAGCTCGGCCGGCGTGGAGTCGGCCAGGATGCGGCCGCGCGCGATGATGATGGCGCGGCTGCAGATGGCGGAGACTTCCTCGAGGATGTGGGTCGAAATGACGATCGCCTTGCTCGGCGCCATCTGACTGATCAGCCGGCGCACCTCGTGCTTCTGGTTGGGGTCGAGCCCATCGGTCGGCTCGTCGAGCACCAGCACCGGCGGATCGTGCAGCAGGGCCTGCGCCAGCCCGACGCGGCGCTTGAAGCCCTTGGACAGCGTCTCGATCGGCTGCAGGCGCACGCCTTCCAGCGTGGTGAGGCGCATGGCGTGCGCGATACGGTCCTCGGCCTCGCTGCCGCGGAAGCCGCGAATACGCGCGGCAAAGGCGAGGAAGCCGGCAACGGTCATTTCCGGGTAGGTCGGCGCGCCTTCAGGCAGGTAGCCGAGATGGCGCTTGGCGGCGACGGGGCGGTCCACGACATCCTCGCCGCAGATGCGGGCCGTCCCACTGCTCGGCGTCACGAAGCCCGCCAGCATTTTCATCGTGGTGGACTTGCCGGCACCGTTGGGCCCGAGGAAGCCAAGAACTTCACCCCGCGCGACCGTGAAGGAAACGTCATCCACGGCGGTGAAGCTGCCGAAGCGCTTGGTGAGGCGGTCGATCTCGATGAGAGCGGACAACCGGGCTTACCCCCTGCAATGGCCGGATTGTGATCGGGCTTATGCAATCGGGTTTACTGAGGGCAGGGGGGTTTGCAACCCCTCGGGCTGTATCGAAACGTGCCAGATCCTCAGCCGGCGGCGAGGGGCGCGAGCGTCAGGTCATGGCCGAACAGCGCCAGCAGGAGTCGCGCGGCGCGCCCGCGCGGCGTGAGGCGGAGGTCCGGGTCCTTCTCCAGCAGCAGGGTCGCGTCCTGGTGCGCCATCCGCACCATGCCGCCATGGCGCGCGGGATCGGCCAGTCGCCGTCCGAGCCGGCCCGCCTGCCGCACGCCGAGCGCGTCGCCGCCGCCGCGGTATTCGAGATCGGCATCGGCGATGATGAAGCCGTCCTGCGTCTCGCGCAGGACGGCCAGGCGCCGCTGTTCCGACTCGTTCAGCTCGGCCGAGGGCAGGAGCAGGCAGAAGGACTGCGCGCTGCCCCGGCCGACGCGCCCGCGCAACTGATGCAGCGCCGCCAGACCGAAGCGCTCGGCCTGCTCGATGATCATGATGGTGGCCTCCGGCACGTCCACGCCGACCTCCACCACCGTGGTGGCCACCAGGAGCTGCGCGCGGCCGGCGGCGAAGTCCTGAAGTGCGGCCTCGCGGACCTCGAGCTTCTGCGCACCATGCGCCAGCCGGACCTTGTCCCCGAATATGGCCGCGAGCTCGGCATAGGTGGTCTCGGCGGCGGCATTGTCGTGCTTCTCGCCTTCCTCGACCGCGCGCACGACCCAATAGGCGCGATGCCCTTCGGCGAAGGCGGCGCGCAGCCGTGCCACCAGCTCATCCCGCCGTTCACGGCTGACGATGCGCGTGACGATGGGCTGCCGGCCCGCCGGGCGCCCTTCCAGGCGGCTGACCGCCATCTCGCCCCATTGCGTCAGGAGCAGCGTGCGCGGAATCGGCGTGGCCGTCATCACCAGGACATCGGTGGTGCCTTTCTCGGTCAGTGCCAGGCGTTGCGCCACGCCGAAGCGGTGCTGTTCATCCACCACGGCGAGAGCGAGGTCCTGGAAGGCCACGCCTTCCTCGATCAACGCATGAGTGCCAACCACCAGCGGGATGCTGCCATCCGCCAGCCCGGCCAGGACGCGCCGGCGCTCCTTGCCCTTCACCGAGCCGGCGAGCAGCGCACAGGGCACACCCGCCGCCCCGGCCAGCCGCTCCAGGGTGCGCAGATGCTGACGGGCCAGCAGCTCGGTCGGCGCCATCAGTGCCGCCTGGGCCCCGGCCTCCACGGCGCGCAGCATCGCCAGCACGGCTACCAGCGTCTTGCCCGCGCCAACATCCCCTTGCAGCAGGCGCAGCATCCGCTGCGGGCGGGCCAGATCGGCGTCGATCTCCGCCAGGGCGCGCAGCTGGGCTTCCGTGGGGGGAAAGCCGAAGGCGGCGAGGGCCGCGCGGCGCAGATGGCCGTCCCCCGCCAGGGACCGGCCGGGACGCTGCAGAACCGTGCGTCGAACAAGCCCCACGGCGAGTTGCCCGGCCAGAAGCTCGTCATAGGCGAGGCGGTCGCGAGGGACATCGTCCGGCACGGCGGGGGGAGCCTGGATGGCACGTAGTGCGGCTGCGAACGAGGGCCAGTGCTGCCGTGCGAGGAGCGCCCGGTCCTGCCATTCGGGCATTTCGTGCAGTTCGTTCAGGGCAAGCGCCATGGCGCGCCCGACATCACGCTGACCAAGCCCCCGCACCAGCGGCCAGACCGGCTGGATCCCGGGAATGGTGTCCGGCGGCTCCACGAAGTCCGGCGCATCCATCTGCCAGCGCTCGCGGAAGCGCTTGATCCGCCCCGAGACGCGCCGCACGGCCCCTTCCGGATAGGTTCGCTGCAGCCAGGCCCCCAGCCAAGAGCGGCGGCCGAAATAGATCAGGTCGATCAAGCCAGCCTGGGCTTCGCAGCACACGACCCAGGGCTGGGTTGGCGTGCGGGGGGCGGCGACATGCAGCACACGCACCTTGAGCGTAGCCACTTCGCCCTCGCGCGGAGTGGTGGAACGCCGGTCCTGGTAGCGCTCGGGGAGGTGGAACAGCAGGTCGAGGACCCGATCGCCCTCGACCGCCTGCAGCAGACGCTTCCGTTTTTCCTCGGGCAGAGGCAGGCTCGCGAGCGGCGCCAGGAGCGGTACCGCGCCATCCGGTTCGGCCTCTTGGGCTGACATGATTCCCATCTGCCTCTATATGCCAGCGGCACGAGACGCCGACATGCCCCAGAGCGAACATACCTCCACCGAACTTTCACCGCGCCGCCGCCGCCTGCTGTTCCGGGCCACCCATCGCGGCACCAAGGAAACCGACCTGATGGTCGGCGGCTTTGTCGCGCGCCATATCGCCACCTTCAGCGAGGCCGAGCTGGACGAATTGGAAGCCGTGCTGGAGCTGCTGGACGTGGACCTGGCCGACTGGCTTTCCGGCCGCCGCCCCGTTCCGTCCGAGGTGATGACGCCCATGCTGGAACGCATGGCCCGGGAATGCTCCATGCCCGGTGCCGGCCTGCCGGAGGCAGTGCGCCGCGCATGACGGCGCTCACGGTATTCGGCGCGCCGGAGGGCTTCGACGCCCTGCTGCTGAGCCGTCGCCGCGCCGAGACGGACGGCTTCGTCCTGCATGTCTGCCGGGACGATGCGCGCATGGTGCGGATGCAGGACGGCCTCGCCTTCTTCGCGCCGGACGTAGAGGTGCTGCGCTTCCCGGCCTGGGATTGCCTCCCCTATGACCGCGTCTCCCCGCATGCCGACCTGGTGGCGGAGCGGATGGCCACCCTGGCGCGCCTGCTGGAGCCGGCCCCGCGCCCCCGCATCGTGCTGACCACGGTGAACGCGCTGGTGCAGCGCGTCCCGCCGCGCGCCGTCTTCGAAGGCGCGACGCTGCAGCTGAAGCGCGGCGGGCGGATCACGCCGGAGAAGCTGGCTACCTTCCTGGAGGCCAATGGCTACGGCCGCGTCGCGACGGTGATGGAGCCGGGCGAGTACGCGGTGCGGGGCGGCATTGTCGATCTCTACCCGGCGGGCGAGCCCGACCCGGTGCGCCTCGACCTCTTCGGCGACGAGATCGAGAGCCTGCGCCGCTTCTCCACGGATACCCAGCGCAGCGGCGAGCATATCCGTGAGCTCTGGCTGCGGCCGGTGGGCGAGATCCTTCTGGACGAGGCCTCGATCACCCGCTTCCGCACCGGCTACCGCGAGCTGTTCGGCCCGGCCTCGGCCGAGGATCCGCTCTATGTCTCGGTCTCCTCGGGGCGGCGCCATCCGGGGATGGAGCATTTCGTCGCCCTGTTTCACGAGCAGATGCCAACGCTGCTCGATTACATGCCGGCCGCCTCGGTCAGCCTGGACCATCAGGCGGAGGACGCGCTCGAGGTGCGCCTCGAGATGATTGAGGATCACTACCAGGCCCGTCGCGCGCCCCCGCGCGAAGGCGAGGTGCCCTACCGCCCCGTCCCACCGCGCCGCCTCTATCTCGACCGGCGGGGGTGGAATGCCATGCTTTCGGGCGGCACCCTGCTGCGGCTCAGCCCCTTCCCGCAGCCGGACGGGGCCGAGGGCATCGAGGCCGGCGGGCGGCCGGGGCGGCTCTATGCGGAAATTCGCGCCGCCGGGCAGAATGTTTTCGCCACCTATCGCGAGCAGGCGGAGGGCCAGGCCAAGTCCGGCATGCGCCCGGTGGTCGCGGCCTGGACGCGGGGCTCGCGCGAGCGCCTGGGCAACCTGCTTCGCGAGAACCGGGTGCCCGTGCAGACGGTGGAGAACTGGGCCGAGGCCGTCCGCCTGCCGGCCGGCGTGGTGGCCTTGGCGACCTATGGCGTGGAGCGCGGCTTCACGGGCCCCGCGGCACCAGGAGCAGAGCGGGGCGGCATTGCTCTGACGGGCGAGCAGGACCTGCTCGGCGAGCGCATCGCGCGGCCGCCGCGCCGCCGCAAGCGGGCGGATCAGTTCATCGCCGATGCTACGGAGATCGCCGAGGGCGATCTGGTGGTGCACCAGGACCATGGCATCGGCCGCTATGACGGGCTGGAGACGCTGCAGGTCTCCGGCGCTCCGCATGACTGCCTGCGGCTGCTTTATGACGGTGGGGACAAGCTGTTCCTGCCGGTGGAGAACATCGAGCTGCTGTCCCGCTTCGGCAGTGACAGCGCCGGCGTCTCGCTCGACAAGCTCGGCGGCACCTCCTGGCAGAACCGCAAGGCCAAGGCCAAGCAGCGCATCGCCGACATGGCCGGCCAACTCATCCGCATCGCGGCGGAGCGGCGGGTCAAGGACGCCCATATGGCGACTCCGCCGGAAGGGGCATGGGACGAGTTCTGCGCCCGCTTCCCCTTCGCCGAGACGGACGATCAGCAACGCGCCATCGCCGACGTGCTGGAGGATCTCGCGGCCGGCCGGCCGATGGACCGGCTGATCTGCGGCGATGTGGGCTTCGGCAAGACCGAGGTGGCGCTGCGCGCCGCCTTCGTTGTGGCGATGACCGGGGCGCAGGTGGCGGTGGTCGTGCCGACCACCTTGCTCTCCCGCCAGCACTTCCGCACTTTTACCGCCCGCTTCGCCGGCCTGCCGGTGAAGGTCGCCCAGCTCTCCCGGATGGTGACCGCCAAGGAGGCCGCCGCCGTGAAGGCCGGGCTGGCGGACGGCTCGATCAACATCGTCGTCGGCACCCATGCGCTGCTGGCCAAGAGCGTCGAGTTCGCCGATCTCGGCTTGGTCATCGTGGACGAGGAGCAGCATTTCGGCGTCGCGCACAAGGAGCGGCTGAAGCAGCTCCGCGCCGATGTCCACGTGCTGACCCTGACGGCGACACCGATTCCGCGTACGCTCCAACTCGCCCTGACCGGGGTGCGGGAGATGAGCGTGATCGCGACGCCGCCGGTGGACCGGCTGGCAGTGCGCACCTTTATCATGCCCTTCGACACGGTGGTGATCCGCGAGGCGATCCAGCGCGAGCGGCTGCGCGGCGGGCAGATCTTCTGCGTCGTGCCGCGCCTCGAGGATCTGCCGAAGATGGCGACGCGGCTGGCCGAGATCGTGCCGGAGGCAAAGACCGTCCAGGCGCATGGCCGCCTGACGCCGACCGAGCTCGAGCGCGTCATGACCGAGTTCGGCGACGGCAAATACGACATCCTGCTGGCCACCAACATCGTCGAGAGCGGGCTCGACATGCCGGCGGTGAACACCCTGCTGATCTACCGCGCCGACATGTTCGGCCTTGCCCAGCTCTACCAGCTGCGCGGCCGGGTCGGGCGCGGCAAGCTGCGTGGCTATGCCTATCTGACCTGGCCCGCCACCCAGCGGCTTTCCGCGGCCGCTGAAAAGCGCTTGGCAGTGATGCAGACGCTCGACAATCTCGGCGCCGGCTTCACCCTGGCCAGTCACGACCTGGACATTCGCGGTGCCGGCAACCTGCTGGGCGATGAGCAGTCCGGCCATATCCGCGAGGTCGGCATCGAACTCTACCAGCAGATGCTGGAGGAGGCGGTGGCGAACATCAAGGCCGGGCAGGGCAAGCGCGGCGAGGCCGCCGACCGCGACTGGACGCCGCAGATCAACCTGGGCCTGCCGGTGCTGATCCCCGAAGCCTATGTGGCCGATCTTCCGGTGCGCCTCGGCCTCTACCGGCGCATTGGCGGTCTTGCAGGCGAGGCGGAGGTGGACGCCATGGCGGCCGAGTTGGCCGACCGCTTCGGGCCGTTACCGGCGGAGGTGGAGAACCTGCTGCAGGTCGTATCCATCAAGCATCTATGCCGGCAGGCGGGGGTGGAGAAGCTGGACGCGGGGCCGAAGGGCATCGTTGCGAGCTTCCGGCACAATCGCTTCGCGAACCCAGGGGGATTGGTGAGCTGGGTGACGGCGCAGAAGGGCCTGGTGAAGCTGCGCCCAGACCACAAGCTGGCCATGGTGCGGGAGATGGAACTCAAGACGCGCATCCGCGCCGCCAAGGATATGCTGGCGGCGCTGGCCAAGGTGGCCCGGCAGGCCCACGCCGCCTGAGGTTTTAGAACTCCATCGCTTCGGCGACCGCGACGTCCATGAGGCGCTCCAGCACCTCCGGCTCCTGGGCGCCGGCGATCGCGTGCCCGGCACCGAGCCCCTGGCGGCCGGCGATGACGAAGCAGGGGACGCCGTTGATCCCGAGGCGATGCGCCCGCAGGTTCTCGGCGTGCACGGCCTCGCTCTCCAAGCCGCTGGCCAGGAAGCGCAGCAGGGTCCGGCGGTCGAGGCCCTGCGAGGCGCCCAGGCCGGCCAGCGTCTCGCGATCGCCCAGGTCGGCTCCTTCGCAGAAATAGGCGGTGAACAAGGCGTCCACCAGTACGTCGGCCAGGCCGTGCTGACTGGCGAAGCGCACCAGCCGGTGCGCGTCCAGGGAAGGGGGTACCCGGCGGATGCGATCGAAGCGGAAGGCGATATCCTCCACCCGGCCTAGCTCCGTCATCGTGGCATGCAGGCGGCGCGCGCGTTCCTCGCCGCCGAACTTGCGGGCCAGATAATCCTGCCTCGCCAATCCCCCGGCCCCCAGATCGGGGTTCAGCAGGAAGGGGCGCCAGCGGATCTCCGCAGCGAGATCAGGGCGCCGCGCCAATGCCCGGCGTAACCGGCGCGTGCCCAGGAAGCACCAGGGGCAGACCAGATCGAACACCACCTCGATTTCGAGTTGGCCACGGGAGGGAGAGAGCAGGTTCACGCTTCCATCATAGGACAGATAGGCAGGCTCGGCATCCCGTAGCCGCATCTGCCGCCGGTTTCGGCCATTTTCTCGGCCCGAAAAGGTCAGGAGGCACAGAATAGTGGGGAATCAGTCTTGTAGAGGAGAATCCTGACTCCTAGTTTCAGAGAAGCTCAACAAAGGTTTTTGACATCCGGCATGATGGCGGGGTCGCATATCGCGCTTGGAGCGGCCGCGTGGTTCGCCGCTGCCCCGCGGCTGGGGCTCCCGGCGCTGGATCCGGCGATGCTGGGGCTGGCGGTGCTGGGCGCGCTGCTCCCGGATGTGGATCACCCCAAGTCCTGGGTCGGCAAGCGCCTGCGGCCCGTTTCTCACCTCTTCGCCACCTTGTTGGGGCACCGAGGTGTTACCCACTCGCTGGTGGCCGTGGTGGGATGCGCGGTTTTGCTGCTCAGCCAGAACGTGCCCCTGGCGATCACCGCACCGCTCGTGGTGGGCTATCTCTCGCATCTCGCGGCGGATCTGCTGACCCCTGGCGGGCTGCGGCTGGCATGGCCGCTGCGCGGCACCTACGCTCTGCCACTCTGCCGCACCGGATCGCCTTTCGAGCCGCTCGTGGTGGCCCTGGCGCTCTCCTGGGCCTGGGGTGCGACATCGGAGAAGGTCGATTTCGGAGCCGGACTGCGCGCCGCCGGGATCTGCCGCGTGGTGGGGCGGGAGTGGCCGGGCTTCTGCGCCAAGCCGGCTGTACAGCCGGTCGTACTGCAGGCGCCGGAACTCCAGCGCCTTTGGGACGGCTCCTGGCGCCCGGGCCTGCTCGCCCATGAGACGCGCCATGCGCACCCCGGCGTGCTGCGGTAGATTGGCGGATGGGGTGGGATTCGAACCCACGGTAGAGTTGCCCCTACGGCGGTTTTCAAGACCGCTGCCTTAAACCACTCGGCCACCCATCCTGGCCGCGGGAGATGCCGGCATCGGCATCGCCCCGACTCAAAACCTGCTGCGAAGCAGGGCGTTAGCGCCCGCATCGCCAAAAGGAAAGCCTGATGCGCAGTTTCCTGCCTGTCATTTCGGTGCTGTCGATCACCCTCTGCCTTTCCCAGCCGCTCCGGGCGCAGGATACGCAGCCCGATCAGGCCCCGCCGCCCGACCCTGCCGGGACGCTGACCTTCTCCCTCGACAATGACTTGTTCGGCGGAAGTGACCGCTATTACACGAACGGCTTCCAGTTCGCCTGGCGCTCGCCCTCGGCCGATCTTCCGAGGCCGCTGGCCTGGCTGAACGAGCGGCTGGACTGGCTGATGGGTCCGGGGGCTCTGCGATGGGGCCTGGCCTTCGGCCAGAACATCTACACGCCGCAGGACACGCAGACGATCTACCCCGATCCCAATGACCGGCCCTATGCCGCCTATCTCTATGGCGCGGTGTCGCTCACCCGGATCACGGAACGGACCTCGAACCTGCTGGAGTTGCAGTTGGGCGTCGTCGGCCCCTCCGCTCTCGGCGAGTTCGTGCAGAACAACTACCACGACCTGATCGGTGTGGACCAAACCAACGGGTGGCACAGCCAGCTGAAGGATGAGCCGGCGGTCGCTGTCCTCTACGAGCGGAAGTGGCGCGTGCCTTTCGGCGAAGTGGGGCCGTTGGAATTCGAGGCCATCCCGGCCGTTTCGGTCGGCCTGGGCAATGTGCAGACCTATGCGGGAGCGGGCAGCCTGTTCCGGGTGGGGCAGGGGCTGGAGGCCGATTTCGGGCCGCCGCGCATCCGGCCCGCGCTGGCCGGCTCGGCCTGGATCCAGCCCCGGCGGGATTTCAGCTGGTACATCTTCGGCGGCGTGGACGGGCGGGCCGTGGCGCACGACATCTTCCTCGACGGCAATACCTGGCGCGACAGCCGCAGCGTGGACCGGCGGCCCCTGGTCGGGGAACTCCAGGCGGGCGTCGCGGTGCTGTGGCGGGGCGTGCGCCTGGCCTATACCCAGGTCTGGCGCAGCGAGGAGTTCTACGGCCAGAACGGCACCCAGAGCTTCGGATCGATCAGCGCATCATTCCGTTTCTGATACAAATGCAATGCGCGTGAAAGGCGAGGTTGCAGGGGCACCTGCGGTCATGGCACCAGTCGGCTCATGCTGAACCGCCGTACCCTTCTGACGCGAGTCGCGGCCGCTTCCGTCCTGGCCAGCGGCACGGCTCATGCTGCCGGCCAGAACTTCCCGGACTTCCTCGCCGACGTGGCGGCCGAGGCGCAACGCAGCGGCATCTCTGCCGAGACGGTGCGGCGCGCCTTCTCCATCATCCGGCCAAACGACAAGGTCCTGGAACTGGACCGGCGCCAGCCCGAATTCACCCTGACCTGGGAGCAGTACCGGGACGGCCGACTCTCCGCGCAGCGGATCCAGCGCGGGCAGCAGGTCTTCGCCGAGAACCAGGCCCTGCTGGACGCGGTCTGGCACCGCTTCCAGGTCTCGCCGCGGATCGTGGTGGCGATCTGGGGGCTGGAGACCAATTACGGCGGCTTCACCGGCAATTTCAATGTGGTCGAGGCGCTTGCCACCCTGGCCTGGGAGGGCCGGCGCAGCGCCTTCTTCCGCAAGGAGCTGCTGACCGCGCTGCGCATCCTGCAGGAAGGGGACGTGGCGCCGGAACAGATGCGTGGCAGCTATGCCGGTGCTATGGGCAACCCCCAGTTCATGCCGAGCAGCTTCGAGCGGCTGGCCGTGGACTTCGACGGCGACGGCCGCCGCGACATCTGGTCGAGTACGGCCGACTCACTGGCTTCCATCGCGAACTACCTGGCCCGCAGCGGCTGGCGCGACGATGAGCGCTGGGGGCGCGAGGTCCTTCTGCCGCCGGGCTTCGACACCTCGCAGGCCGGCAGGAGCAATCGTCGCCCATTGCGGGAATGGCTACGCCTGGGGGTGCGGGCGGCGGACGGCACCGTGCTGCCGCCACTGGAGATGGAAGCCTCGATCCTGCTACCCGGAGAGGCCGGCGGACAGGCCTTCGCTGTCTATAAGAACTTCCACGTCATCCGGCGCTACAATCCGTCGGACTACTACGCGCTGGTCATCGGCCTTCTGTCCGACCGTATTGCATGAGGCATTCCTGGCTGATCCCGGCTGGTATGCTGGCGCTGCTGCTGAGCGCCGGCGGATGCGCGCCCCCGGGCTCGCCTAAGCAGACATCCCAGGCCCGCTACGTGGTGGGGGAGCCGTATCAGCTTGGCGGGACCTGGTCCTACCCACGGGAAGACTTCGCCCTCCAGGAGACAGGGCTGGCCTCGGTGGCAGCCGACGAGCGGGCGGGCCGTCGCACGGCCGATGACGAGATCCATGACCCCGGCCTCCTGACGGCGGCTCACCGCACGCTGCAGCTTCCGGCCGTTCTGCGGGTCACCAATCTGGAGAACGGGTTGGAGTTGCTGGTGCGGGTCAATGACCGCGGCCCTGCGGCCCCGGGACGGGTGATCGAGCTTTCGCGCCGGGCGGCCGAGCTGCTGCGGATCTCGCGGAGCGGCGGGACCCAGGTCGCCATCGCCGTCGAGCCTGAAGCGTCACGCGCCCTGGCAGCCGCCCTTCCGCAGAGCGAGACGCGCCGACTCGCCATTGCCACGGCGCCACGCACCGCGCTCGCGGCCGAAACCCTTCCGCCCCCTCCTGGCGCCCGTGCCGCGGCACCCCTGCGGCCGGCGCGCGAGGCTTCGTCTGTGGCCGCCATTCCCGAAGCATCGGCCATGCCGCCGGAACGCCTGCCGGAGCAGGTCCGGCAAGGGGCGCCACGCCCGGGGCGGCTGCTGGTGGAAGCGAGCACCTTCACCAGCCGCGCCGAGGCCTACCGCCAAGCGGCGCGCATCGGCGGGCGAGTGGAGAGCCGCGGACCCGCACGGCGGCCGGAATATCGTGTTCGGCTCGGGCCTTTCGCCTCGGTTGCGCAAGCCGATGCGGCGCTAGAGAATGTCTTGAGGGCGGGCGTGCCGGAGGCCCGCATCCTGGTGGACTGACTACAGAGAAATGGAGAATCCCGCGATGCCGCTTCGCCGCGTCCTGCTGGGCGGTGCTGCCGCCGCGTTTGCCGCCGGCTGGCTGCCCGGCTCCGCCTTCGCGCAGCGCCGTGCGCCCGCAGGCCATGCCGCGGCCACGCCGCCGGCGCCGACCTCTCCGGCCAGCACGCCTCTCGGGCCGCTCGATACGGAAGCCCGGCAGGCCATCATGATCGACGCCGACACGGATGCAGTGCTGCTAGAGAAGAACGCCGACGAGCGGATGACGCCCTCGTCCATGTCGAAGCTGATGACGATCTACGTCGTCTTCGACATGCTGAAGCAGGGCCGCCTGCGCATGGACCAGGAGCTGCCGGTCAGCGAGAAGGCCTGGCGCATGGGCGGCTCGAAGATGTTCGTCGAGCTCGGCTCCACGATCAGCGTGCAGAATCTCTGCCAGGGCGTCATCGTGCAGTCCGGTAACGACGCCTGTGTGGTGCTGGCGGAGGGCATCAGCGGCAGCGAGCAGCAGTTCGCCGAACTGATGAACGACTATGGCAAGCGCCTTGGGCTGGAGAAGAGCACCTTCCGGAACTCGACCGGCTGGCCAGACCCTGAGCACAAGATGACGGCGCGCGACCTCGCCATTCTCGCGCGCGCGCTGATCCGCGATTTCCCGCAGTATTTCCCGCTCTACAGCGAGCGCTCCTTCACCTGGCACGGCATCACCCAGCAGAACCGCAACCCGCTGCTCGGCAAGGTAGCAGGGGCGGACGGGCTCAAGACCGGGCATACGGAGGAGGCGGGCTATGGCCTCGTCGGCACCGTCAAGCGCGGGGACCGGCGCCTGATCCTGGTGGTGAACGGCCTGCCCAGCATGCGCCGGCGGGCCGAGGAGCCGGAGCGCCTGCTGGAATGGGGCTTCCGGGAATTCGAGAACGTGGTGCTGTTCCGCGCCGCCGATACGGTGGAGAGCGCGCCCGTCTATCTCGGCGACCAGGCCACCGTGCCGCTGGTGGGTGGTAAGGACCTCGTCCTGACACTGCCGCGCAACTGGCGGCGCAACCTGACGGTCAAGCTGCGCTACGACGGGCCGGTTCCCGCGCCCGTGGCCAAGGGCCAGGAACTGGGTCAGCTCGAGGTGGCAGGAGAGGGCGTCCCTCCGATGGTCCTGCCGCTCTATGCCGGCGCGGATGTGGCCAAGCTCGGGCTGGTGCAGCGGATCCCGTCCGTCCTGGGCCGACTGGTTTCCGGCTGACGTGGCGCGAGGCGTCTTCATCACGCTGGAGGGCGGGGAAGGGGCCGGCAAGACCACCCTGGCCCGCCGCCTGGCCGAGGAGCTTGCCCTGGCCGGCCAGCCCGTGCTGCGCACCCGGGAGCCAGGTGGAGCCCCTGGCGCCGAAGCGCTGCGGAACCTCTTGCTGGCCGGGGATATCGCCTGGGACCCGGTTGCCGAGGCCATGCTGATGTTCGCGGCGCGCCGCGAGCACGTGGCCAAGACAATCGCCCCTGCTTTGGCTGCCGGCGCATGGGTGGTCTGTGACCGCTTCGCGGATTCCACGCTGGCCTACCAGTGCCATGGCCATGGCCTGGACCCGGCGGTCTGGCGGGGACTCCACGACATAGCCCTGCCGGGCTTCAGGCCTGACCTGACGCTGGTGCTTGACCTGCCGGCTGAAGCGGGGATGGCGCGCGCCGTGGCACGCGGCGCGCCGGATCGCTTCGAGCGCCTTGGGGCCGAGTTCCATGCCCGGGTGCGGGATGCCTTCCGCGATCTCGCGGCCGCCGATCCGGACCGCTGCGTGCTGCTGGATGCCAGCCAGCCGCCGACGCCTCTCTACGGCGCGGCCGCGACGATCCTGCGGGACCGGCTCGGAGCGCCGCTGTGATCCCGCCGGAGCCTCGCGCCAATCCGGAACTGGTTGGTCATGAGGACGCGGCGCTGACCTTGGTGGAGGCGGCCGGGGCAGGGCGCCTGCACCACGCCTGGCTGCTGGCGGGGCCACGGGGCGTCGGGAAGGCGACCCTGGCCTATCGCTTCGCCCGTTGGCTGCTGGCGGGCCGCCCCTCCACGCGAGCGCCGCTGGAGGTGCCGGCGGAGGACCCTGTGTTTCGCCGCATCGCCGCCGGTGGTCATGCCGACCTTCGCGTGCTGGCGCCGAATGCCGGCGAGCGGGGCGTCAAGTTGATGATTCGGGTGGACGAGGTGCGGCAGGTACCGCGCTTCCTGGGCCTGACCGCGGCAGAGGGCGGCTGGCGCATCGTCGTCATCGAACAGGCCGAGGCGATGAATGCCGAGGCGCAGAACGCCCTGCTGAAGACGCTCGAGGAGCCGCCGGCACGCGCACTCCTGCTGCTGACCACCGCCGCGCCCGACCGGCTCCTTCCTACCATCCGCAGCCGCTGCCGTCGGATCGACCTCTTCCCGCTGCCGCAGCCGGAGATGGAAGCTGTGCTGGGGCGCTGGCTGCCAGAACTGGAACCGGAGCAGCGCAGCGTGCTGGCGCGCATCTCCGGCGGCGCTCCCGGCCGGGCGCTCCAGCTGGCGGAGGGTGATGGCCTGGCCCTGCATGCACAGGTGGAGGCCTTCCTCGGGAGCCTCCCCCGGCCCGACCCGCGTGGCCTGCATCAACTGGCCGACAGCCTCGCGGCGAAGCGCGACGGCAGCGCTTTCGTGACTTTTATGGAGCTTCTGCGCAGCGGGCTGGGCGAGGCGATCCGTGCCGCCGGGCGGGGTCAGCCGGCGCCAGACTTCCTTGCCAGTCGGCCGCTTGCCGACTGGGCCTCCCTGTGGGACACCCTGGGCCGACTGGCCGATGAGACTGAGACCCTGAATCTGGACCGCAAGCAGGCGGTGCTGAGCGGTCTCTCGCAGCTGGCCTCGCGCTGAGGACCATGAGCATGACGAGCGAGCGGCGCTTCTATCTGACGACGCCCATCTACTACGTGAACGACAAGCCGCATATCGGCCACGCCTATACCTCCCTGGCGGCCGACGTTCTGGCGCGCTGGAAGCGTCTCGCCGGCCATGAGGTGTTCTTCCTGACCGGCACGGACGAACATGGCCAGAAGGTAGAGAAGGCCGCCGAGGCGAAAGGGCTGGATCCGCAGACCTTCACGGATGAGGTGAGCCAGGCCTTCCGCGATCTTGCCCGGCGGATGAACTACTCCAACGACGACTTCATCCGCACGACGGAGGAGCGGCATAAGGCCGGCTGTGTCGCGCTATGGAAGCGGCTCGAGGAGAAGGGGGAGATCTATCTCGGCCATTACGAGGGCTGGTACGCAGTTCGCGACGAAGCCTTCTACGGGCCGGACGAGATCACGGAGAAGGACGGTCAGAAATTCGCCCCGACCGGTGCGCCGGTCGAGTGGGTGAGGGAGCCTTCCTACTTCTTCCGTCTCTCCAGGTGGCAGGACCGGCTGCTGGCCTTCTATGAAGCCAATCCCGACTTCATTGCGCCGGCTACCCGGCGCAACGAGGTCATCAGCTTCGTCAAGAATGGCCTGAACGATCTCTCGATCTCCCGCACATCCTTCACCTGGGGTGTGAAGGTGCCGGGTGACGAAGCGCATGTCATGTATGTCTGGCTGGATGCGCTGACGAACTACATCAGTGCTCTCGGCTATCCCGATGAAAATGCGTCGCTGTGGAAGTTCTGGCCGGCCGATATCCATTTCGTGGGCAAAGACATTCTGCGTTTCCACGCGATCTTCTGGCCTGCCTTCCTTATGGCGGCGGGCCTGCCGACGCCGAAGCGTGTTTTCGCGCATGGCTGGTGGACCAATGAAGGCCAGAAGATCTCGAAGTCGCTAGGCAATGTCATCGACCCGCTGACGCTGGTGGATGAGTTCGGGCTCGACCCGGTGCGTTTCTTCCTGCTGCGTGAGGTTCCCTTCGGGAACGATGGCGACTTCAGCCGCCGGGCCCTGATCGGCCGCCTGAACAGCGAGTTGGCGAACGATCTTGGCAATTTGGCGCAACGGACGCTGTCGCTCATCCAGCGCAATTGCGACGGCAGGCTGCCGGCCATCGAGAAGCCCGATCCGAGCGATGCGGAACTGCTCGAGGCCGCGGCGGCACTGCCCGAGCGGGTCGCGGAGGCCTTGAACCGACAGGCTTTCCACGAGGCACTGGAGCGGATCTGGGCCGTGTCGCGCCTCGGCAATTCCTGGATCGATGCGCAGAAGCCCTGGTCGCTGAAGAAAACGGATGTGGCCCGGATGGCCACCGTGCTGCGCCATCTCCATACCGCACTGCGGGCCCTTGCAACGGTGCTGCAACCCTTCATGCCCGACACCATGGCCCGGATGCTCGATCAGCTCGGCGTCGCGTCGGAGGCCCGCAGCTTGGCAGCGCTCGACGCGCCGCTGAGCGATGGCACGCCTTTGCCGCCGCCAAGCCCGCTCTTCCAGAAGATCCAGGACGAGCCTGCCTGATGCTGGTCGATAGCCACTGCCACCTCGACTACTACAGCGAGGTGGAGATCGAGGAGATCCTGCACCGGGCTGCCGAGGCGGGCGTCGGGCACATGGTGACGATCGGTGTGCGGATGACGCAGGCCGCTGCCGTCAAGTCGCTCTCAGAACGATTTCCCCAGGTCTGGGGCACGGTCGGCGTCCATCCGCAGAACGCCGGCGAAGAGCCTTTGCCGGAAGTGCCGGAGATCGTCGCCGCGACCGAGCATCCCCGCATCATCGGCATCGGGGAGAGCGGGCTCGATTACTTCTACGACAAGGCGCCGCGCGAGATTCAGCGGGAGGGCTTCCGCCGCCATATCCGCGCCTCCCGGGAGACGGGCTTGCCTCTCGTCATCCACGCCCGCGATGCCGATGCCGACATCAGCGCCATCCTGCGAGAGGAGCGGGAGGCCGGCAGTTTCCCCTTCCTCCTGCATTGCTTTAGCTCGACACGCCGACTTGCCGAGGATGCGCTCGAGATGGGCGGCTATGTCTCCTTTTCCGGGATCCTAACCTTCCCCAAATCGACGGAGCTCCGGGAGATCGCGAAGGACGTTCCGGAGGACCGCCTCCTAGTGGAAACCGACGCGCCCTACCTGGCGCCTGTGCCGTTCCGGGGCAAGCGCAACGAGCCGTCCTATGTCTCGCACACGGCCCGCGTCCTTGCGGAGGTGCGGGGGCTGACCGCCGAGGCGCTGGCAGAACGCACTACCGCCAACTTCCACCGGCTTTTCCAGAAGGCGCGGTAAGGCCTTGGCGTTGAAGGTCACCATCCTGGGATGCGGTGGTTCGGCCGGCGTGCCGATGCTCGGCGGGCCGGATGGCGGCGGTGACTGGGGAGCCTGTGACCCGGCCGAGCCACGCAACCAGCGGAGCCGCTCCTCCATCCTGATCGAGGGAGTCGATGGCCGGCGGCTGCTGGTGGATGCGGGGCCGGATCTGCGGCGACAGTTGCTGGCCAACCGCATCGGCTATGTGGACGCGCTGCTCGTCACCCACGGGCATGCCGACCATATCATGGGCCTGGACGAATTCCGGCCGCTGAACCGCGCCCTGGGAGCCGCTATCCCGGTCTATGCCACGCCAGAAACCCTGGCGACGCTGGAAGCGCGGTTCGACTATGCCTTCCGGCCTTCGACCGCGCCGGCCTTTTTCCGGCCAGCGCTGCTGCCGGTTCCCATCGAGGCCGGGCAAATGGTGGAGATTGCCGGGCTCAGCGTGCGGCTGTTCCAGCAGGACCATAAGGTCATGGAGACACTGGGCCTGCGGATCGGCGATTTCGCGTATTCCACGGATGTGGTGGCCATGCCGGAGGAAAGCATGGCGCTCTTGCAGGACCTGGACACCTGGATCGTGGATTGCTTCCAGCGACGCCCGCATCCGGTGCATGCGCATTTCGAGCGGGTGCTCGAATGGGTGGCTCGCTTGCGACCACGTCGCACAGTGCTGACGCATATGGGGCATGACATGGACTGGGGCTGGATGAAGGCCAATCTGCCGGCGGGGGTCGAGCCGGCGCATGACGGCCTAATCCTCAACGTCCTCTGAGTTTATTTTACATAATATTCCTTATGCGGCTTTCGGGCCTGCCCCTTTCCGCCAGGAGATCCCGCCATGGATGATGCCGCTCCGGCGTTGCTCCGCCTGCTTTCCATCATGGCCCGCCTGCGCGCCCCGGATGGTTGCCCCTGGGACCGCGAACAGGACTTCGCCTCCATCGCGCCCTATACGATCGAGGAAGCCTATGAGGTGGCGGATGCGATCGGCCGTGGCGACCTTCCGGCCTTGCAGGACGAACTAGGCGATCTGCTCTTCCAGGTGGTCTACCATGCCCAGATGGCGCAGGAGATCGGCGCCTTCGACTTCGCTGTCGTGGCGCGCACCATCGCAGACAAGATGATCCGTCGCCATCCTCACGTTTTTGGGGAAGCCGCCGCTCGCGACACGGCGGCGCAGTCCATGGCCTGGGAGGCGCAGAAGCAAGCCGAACGGGCAGCCCGTGCGGAAACGGGCACCCTGGCTGGCGTCCCAGCCGCCCTGCCCGCCCTGACCCGCGCCAACAAGCTGGCCCGTCGCGCTGCCCGCGTTGGCTTCGACTGGCCTGACCCGGACGCCGTGTTGGACAAGCTGGTCGAGGAAGTCGGCGAGCTCCGCGCCGAACTGCCCACCGCCTCTCCGGAGCGCATGGCGGACGAGCTGGGCGACATGCTGTTCGTCATGGTCAATCTGGCGCGCAAGCTCGACCTCGACCCGGAAGCCTGCCTCCGCGCCGCCAATGCCAAGTTCGAGCGTCGGTTCAATGCCATGGAGGCGCGCCTCGCTGCCGAGGGGCGCAGCCTGCCGGATGTCGGGCTGGACGAGATGGAGAGCACCTGGCAGGCGGTGAAGGCCGGCGAACGTCGCGGGCGCTGAGAAAGCTTCCGCCCGCGCCGGCCTCCTGCCTTCAGTCGTCCAGCAAGGCTGTGCGGACCGCTTCCCAGCTTGCCTTGTCCGGCGCCGCGATCAGGCCGCCAGCCGTGTGCTCGGGGCGATAGGCCGTGCCGTCGAACCGGGCGCTATAGCCGCCCGCTTCCCGGTGCAGCAGCCAGCCCGGCAGGTGATCCCAGGGCATGAGGCGGTTGTAGACGACCACATGCGCCCCGCCCGAGGCAACCAGGCGGTATTCGTGGGCGGCACAGCGAAAATGCACGCCCCCGGCCATCCGGGGCATCCGCGCCGTGAGGCGGCTGCGCCAGGGTTCGGCGATATAGGTCCAGGAGATGGCCCCGATCATCTGTTCCACCGGCACGGGCGGCGCGACGTGGAGATCGGTGCGATGCCCGTCCGGCGCCTCGATCCAGGCTCCCTCTCCCCGGAGCGCGATGGCCGTGTCATCGCCCATCGGGTCATAGATCCAGGAGGCCACGACTTCGCCGTTCACCACCGCAGCCGCCATGCAGCCGAACAGCGGCACCCCGGCGGCGAAGTTGGCGGTACCGTCCACCGGGTCCACGACGAAGGCAAGGTCCGCCCCCGCAAGGCGGCCTAGGATCGCCGGGTCGCTTGCGGTCGCCTCCTCGCCCACCACGATGCAGCCAGGGAAGCGTTCCGTCAGTCGCGCGGTGATGACGCGCTCGGCTGCCTCATCGGCATCCGTCACGAGATCAGTGATGCTGGTCTTGGTGCGGATGGCACCCTGAGCGAGGCGGCGGAAGCGTGGCTTGATCTCCGCCTGCGCGGCGTCGCGCAGCAGAATGGCGATCTCGCTCGCCAGGCTTGGGGTGAAGCGCATGGATGCCCTTGCTGTGGTCAGGATTGCTCGAAGCGGGCGCGGTCGGCCGGTGAAAGGCGCACGGTCAGGCGGATGCTGTCCTCGGCGTCGGCCCGGGTCAGGACCTCGCCGTGTTGGTACAGCCAGGCCAGCCGGGCCCCCTCGGTCGGGGGAATGGCATATTCCACTGTCTCCATCCCCGCAGCCAGCCGGGTGTCCAGCGCGGCGCGCAGGGCATCCAGCCCCTCCCCCGTCAGCGCCGAGACGGCAACGGAGGCATCGTGATCCCCGCCCGGCACGGCTGACGTGCCACCTAGAAGATCCGCCTTATTCAGCACCTCGATGGTGCGGGAGGGCCAATCCTCGTCCAGGGTCGGGTTGGGGCCGGAGGCCATCTCGGTGAGCACACTGATTACATCGGCCCGCTGGGCGGCGCTGTCAGGATGGGCGACATCCCGCACATGCAGGATGATGTTGGCCGAGGCCACCTCTTCCAGCGTCGCGCGGAAGGCTTCGATCAGCTGCGTCGGCAGATCGCTGATGAAGCCCACCGTGTCCGAGAGGATGATGGTACGGCCGCTCGGCAGGCGGATGGCCCGCATCGTCGGGTCCAGCGTGGCGAAGAGCTGGTCCTGCGCATAGATGCCGGCGCCCGTCAGCGCGTTGAACAGCGTGGACTTGCCGGCATTGGTGTAGCCGACCAATGCCACGACGGGGAACGGCACGCGCGTACGTGCCGCACGGTGCAGGCCACGGGTACGCCGCACCTGCTCCAGCTCCCGCTTCAACTTGACGATGCGCTCGCCGATTAGCCGTCGGTCGATCTCGATCTGGCTTTCGCCAGGCCCGCCCAGGAAGCCGAAACCACCGCGCTGGCGCTCGAGGTGAGTCCAGGATCTCACCAGTCGCGTGCGCTGGTATTCGAGATGCGCCAGCTCGACCTGCAGGGAGCCTTCCCGCGTCCGGGCACGCTCGCCGAAGATCTCCAGGATCAGGCCGGTGCGGTCGATGACCTTGCACCCCCAGGCCCGCTCCAGGTTTCGCTGCTGGACAGGCGAAAGGGCCGCATCCACGACCACGACGCCGACCTGGTTCTCCTCGATGGCGCCCTTCACCATCTCCACCTGGCCTTCGCCCAGCAAGGTGGAAGGGCGGCGGGCGCGCAGTGGCAGCACGCCACTGTGCACGACGGTTAGGCCAATGGAGGCGGCGAGGCCCACAGCCTCGGCCAGGCGCGCCTCGGCGGCACGGCTGGCGAAGCGGGCATCGGAAATGGCGACAATACCCTCGGGCCCTGTGGGGCGCGTCGGGCGTTCGTACGGCAGCAGCACTGCGGCAAGCGTCGGCTTGCCGCTGCGTGCCTCGCCGGTGTCAGTCGGAGGAGCCGACAGGATTGACCTCGCGTTGCATTGTCAGCGTCCCGTTCCGCGTCACGTTCACAGTGCCGCTGCCCGTGGCGGGCGCGGCTGCGGCGGTACCGGCAGTGGACGCATCAAACAGTGTGATTGGCGCGCCCGGCATGACGGTGCTGATGGCGTGCTTATAGACCAACTGGGTGTGCCCGTCCCGACGCAGCAGGACGGAAAAATTGTCGAACCAGGTGATGATGCCCTGCAGCTTCACTCCATTGACCAGAAAGATGGTCACCGGGGTCTTGCTCTTGCGGACATGGTTCAGGAACACGTCCTGAACATTCTGGGACTTCTCGGCGGCCATGGGCTCGGTCCTTCTTTTTCTTGGCGAATCCCTCTTTATGGCTGCTGGTGCCGCTCAACACGGCTGGCCACGGGGCTCCGCCCCGGCGGACGGGCTGCCCGCCGGTTCGCCCGCAAGATCATGCAAGGCGGGGTGTCTTGGCAAGACCGCGCAGATGATCGGCGAGCAGATGCCCGTCCGCAAAGGCGATATCGGGCCTGAGCGCGGCCACGCCCCCGTCGTGCTCGGCTTCGCCAAGCAGCACGGCCGTGCAGCCGGCCGCACGCGCCGCCTGCATGTCGACGCCTGTATCGCCCACGAACCAGACCCGTGGCCCAGGCATGACGCCTAGCCGCTCCAGCGCCATAAGGACCGGTGCGGCGGCCGGCTTGTCCTCGGCGGCGTCCCCTGCCCCCACCAGCGCGCCGAAGCGATTTGCCCAGCCGAGATGCGCCGCTTCCGCGCGCAGGATGGGGCCCTGCTTGTTGGAAACGACGCCCAGCGGCCAGGCGGCGGCGGCCTCCAGCGCCGCCAGCGTCCCGGAAAGCGGCAGCAGCAGTTCAAGATGGCGCGCACGGACCTCAGCATAGAACAAGTCCCGCGCCCGCTCCCATTCCGCCCCGAAGATGGAGGGGAAGGCGTCACGCAGAGAGAGGCGTGCCCGCGCCCTCACCTCTTCG
The DNA here is from genome assembly GCA_035565935.1 of Roseomonas sp. Taxonomy (GTDB): domain Bacteria; phylum Pseudomonadota; class Alphaproteobacteria; order Acetobacterales; family Acetobacteraceae; genus Pseudoroseomonas. Next base: position 35,972 of record DATMRU010000044.1, on the reverse strand, counting down.
AGGGTCCATTCCGGCAGGCCGAAGCCGCGCAGGGCGGCGTTCATGCCGGCCTGCACACCGGCCCAGGCATCCACGAGTGTATTGTCCCAGTCCCAGAGAATGGCCTGGGGGGACTCTGAAGGCAGAAGGCTCACGCGGCGTTCTTCATCCCGCCCTTCACATGTCGGGCGAAGATCTCGAAGAGCTTGCGGGTGATGGGGCCGGGCTGCCCATTACCGACGGGCGCCCCATCGATCTTCACGATCGGCTTCACGAAGGATGTGGCGGAGGTGATGAAGGCCTCGCGGGCGCGCTTTAGCTCCTCGCGCGTGAAGGGGCGTTCCTCGAAGGCGATGCCGGCCTGCTTCAGCTCCGCCATCAGCGCGCCCCGCGTGCAGCCCGGCAGGATGTCGTGCGAGAGTGGCCGCGTGCGGATGGTGCCCGTCTCGTCCACAATCCAGAAGCTGGTCGCCGCGCCTTCGGTGACGAGACCGGTCTCGGGCTCGTAGAGCACGGCCTCGATGGCGCCTTGCTCGCGCGCGGCCTGGCGCGCCAGCACGTTCGGCAGCAGGTTGGTGCTCTTGATATCGCGTCGTGCCCAGCGAAGGTCCGGCAGGGTGATCGCCGCCCCGCTCCAATTGTCGATCGTCGCCGGATAGTGCGGGATGCGCTTCACCGTCACCACCAGGGCCGGCGGCACCGGGGTGGCAGGGAATGGATGATCGCGACGCGCCACGCCGCGCGTCACCTGCATGTAGAGGAGCCCTTCCCGCACCCGGTTCTTGCGCGCCACCTCGTACAGGACATGCGACAGCGCCTGCCGCGACATCGGCATGGGAAGGCGGATTTCCTTCAGCGAGCGCTCAAGGCGCTCGAGGTGCCGATCCTCATCGATGAAGCGGCCGTCGTAGAGGTGCACCACCTCGTAGATGCCATCGCCGAACTGGTAGCCGCGGTCCTCGATGTTCACGCTGGCCTCGCGCTGCGGCAGATACTGGCCATTCACATAGGCGATGCGGGACATGCCCTGAGTCTCTTCCTGCTGGTCACGATCACGGGACGGACAGCTTCGCGCCGCTTACGCGGCACGGCAATGCCCCGCCGGCGCTTTCCTCATCCCGCGCTTTTCTCATCCCTGAGCGGCGCGATCCTCCGCCTGCACCCCGAGGAATTTCAGCTTCCGGTGCAGCGCGCTGCGCTCCATGCCGACGAAATTGGCGGTGCGGCTGATATTGCCCCCGAAGCGCAGCAGTTGCGCCTCGAGATACTGCCGCTCGAACAGTTCCCTCGCCTCGCGCAGCGGCAGGGTCATGATCTCGGAGGAGCGGTCGAGCTTCAGCGCCGCCGGCGCGGCGGACCCCACCTCCGGCGGCAACATCTCGGGGCGGATCGGCTCGCCGGCACCGCCCGGCGCCATGATCAGCAGCCAGTCCACCAGGTTGCGGAGCTGGCGGACATTGCCGGGCCAATCATAGGCCTGCATCGCCGCCAGCACATCCTCGGACAGTTCCCGCGCCGGAACGCCTGAGGTTTCCGCCGTCCGGGCCATGAAGTAGCGCGCCAGGAGCGGCACGTCCTCGCGCCGCTCGCGCAGCGCCGGAACCCGCAGCGGCACCACGGCAAGGCGATAGTAGAGATCCTCGCGGAAGCGGCCCGCGGCGATCTCGGCCGAAAGGTCGCGATTGGTGGTGGCCAGGACGCGCACATCCACCTTCACCCGGGTCGCGCCGCCGACACGCTCGAAACCCTGTTCCTGCAGCGCGCGGACGATCTTGCCTTGCGTCTCCAGCGGCATGTCGGCCACTTCATCGAGCAGCAGCGTGCCGCCATGGGCGCGCTCCAGCACGCCGGCCCGCCGCGGCGGGGCCTGTGGATCGGTGCCGGACTCGATGCCGAACAGCTCCTCCTCGAAGCGCGCCGGGTTAAGCGTCGCGCAGTTCAGGGCCACGAAGGGCTCGGCGGAGCGGCGCGAGCGCGCATGGATCATCCGCGCGGCCACCTCCTTACCGGCTCCCGCAGGTCCGGAGATCAGCACCCGGCTGCCGGTCGGCGCCACCCGCTCGATGGCGGCGCGAAGCTGCGTGATGTGGGACGAGGTCCCCAGCAGCTCGGTCTCCACACCCGCCCGCAGCTTCAGCTCGCTGACCTCGCGCTTCAGCCGCGCCGCCTCCAGCGCCCGCTCGGTGATCAGCAGCAGGCGATCGGACTTGAAGGGTTTCTCGATGAAGTCGTAGGCGCCCTGCTGGATGGCCTGCACCGCCGTCTCGATGGTGCCGTGGCCGGAGATCATGACCACTGGCACCTTCGGCTCCTCACGCTGCATGGCTTCCAGGATGCCGAGCCCGTCCAGTCGTGAGTTCTGCAGCCAGATGTCGAGGATAACGAGACTTGGTCGGCGCGCGCGAAACGCGGCCAGAGCCGTGTCGGAATTCTGCGCGACCCGCGTCTCGTAGCCCTCGTCCGAAAGGATACCCTCGATCAGCGCGCGAATGTCCGGCTCGTCATCGACGATCAGGATATCATGCGCCATGCTGCTGCATCTCCGTGCTCTTTGCCGCCATACCTGTCCCGGTGTCCGGCTCGCCGCGCCGCGGTAGCAGCAGCGCTGCCCGCGCGCCCGGCAGCGGCTCTTCCCCGGCTTCGCGCCGCTCGGTCAGCACCAGCCTTCCGCCGTGGTCCTCCATGATCTTCTTGACGATGGCAAGACCAAGGCCAGTCCCTTTTGCTTTATGCGTCACATAGGGCTCTGTCAGGCGGGCTCGCTCCTCTCCTTGCGGCAACCCAACTCCGTTGTCCTCCACGGCCAGGGTCGCCCATTCGTCGCTTACCTCCACCGAGAGCGTGATCCGCCCTTCGGCCGGTGCAATGCCTTCGTTCTCCTCAGCCTGCCGCCGCATCGCTACGGCATCGGCAGCATTGGCCAGCAGATTGGTCAGGGCCTGGCCGATCAACCGGCGGTCGCAGGCCACCCGAGGCGCATCCTCGGGGATATGGGTTGTATAAACAATATCGTGATGCGCCTGTTGCTGGAGGATCAGAGCCTCTCGCACAACCTGGCCTATGGGCTCTGGCCGTATCACCGGTTGTGGCATCCGGGCGAAAGCGGAGAACTCGTCCACCATCCGGCCGATATCCTCGACCTGCCGCACAATGGTGTCCGTGCAGGCCTTGAAGGTCTCCGGGTCCGACTGGATTTCCTTCAGATAGCGCCGCTTGAGCCGCTCGGCCGAAAGCTGGATCGGCGTCAGCGGGTTCTTGATTTCGTGCGCGATGCGCCGGGCCACATCAGCCCAGGCTGCCTTGCGCTGGGCGGAAAGCAGTTGGGTGATGTCGTCGAAGGTCAGCACGAAGCCAACCACCTGGCCCCGCTGAAGCTCCGCCCCGATCTGCGCCAGCAGGGTGCGCCGCTCGGTAGCCGGACCGATGCGGATCTCCCCGGTCTGGGGTCGGTCGGGGGCGGCAAGGGCCGCCTCCAGCAAGGGCGCGAACTCCGGCACGACCTCCGAGAGCCCACGGCCAAGCTCGGCACTGAGGTCGCGCCCCAGCAACTCACTGGCGCTGCGGTTGGGCAGGTTGATGTGCCCTTCCGTGTCCAGCCCCACCACGCCTGCCGAGACGCCGGTCAGCACGGTCTCGGTGAAGCGCCGGCGCTCGTCGATCTGCCGATAGGCCTCCATCAGCTCGCTGCGCTGCGCCGCCAGCTGATTGGTCATCCGGTTGAAGGCGCGCGACAGGGTACCGACCTCGTCATCCGCCTCCCCCTCCGCGACCCGGACCGAAAGATCCCCGGCCCGCACCCGGTCCGCCGCGACGATCAGACGGGAGAGGGGGCGAGCGATCTGGTTGGCGATGACGAGGCCGATCAGCACCGCCGCCATCAGCACCAGCAGCGCGGCGATGGCGAAGATCATGGCGAAGGTGATCTGCAGGCCCGAACGGTTGCGGTCGAGCTGGTCATAGGCCTGGAAGGCCCTTTCGGTGCGCTTCATGTGCTCGATGACGCCCGGATCCACCGGGCGGCCAATGAGCAGCATCAGCCCGGGCCCGATGTCCAGCTCCACCAGTGCGCGCACCCGCCCTTCCTCCGATTCCCCCGGCAGCACCGCCACCTCCCCGCTGCGGGCCAGTTCCATCGCCCAGGCGGGGAGCGGTTCCAGTACCGGCGTGGTGGTCAGGCCGGCATGCGAGATGACGCGACTGGAAACCGGGTCGAACACCATGGAATCGGTCAGCCCGCGCAGCACGGTATGCGTGGCGAGGATCTGCGCGAACCCGTACTGATTCTCGTCCAGCAGGCGCCCGGCCCGGTTAAGGTCGGCGGCCATGGCCAGCGCATCGGCGCGGATGGCGTTGCGATGCTCATCCAGATAGGCGCGGGAGGCGACCAGGCTGGCTTCCAGTGTGCTGCGCACGCGGTCGCTGAACCAGGCCTGGATTCCCAGGTTGAAGAAGACGGCGGCAAAGGTGGCGACCAGCAGAGCCGGCACCACGGCCACGACGCTGAACAGCATGACCAGCCGCACATGCAGCCGCGACCCGGCGGAGCCACGCCGGCGCTCGGCCCAGACGCGGACCAGCCGCGCAATCAGCGACACGGCCAGCAGCAGCAGGAAGGCAGCGTTGACCAGCACCATGGCCACGACCTGCCCGGGGCGGGTCGGCCCGAAGGGGCTGCCGCCGGAAAGCAGGGTGAAGGTGCCGATGCCCAGCAGCAGCGCTCCGACGGCCAGGGCGATGGTCACGCCCCGCCCCAGCAGCGCGTCCAGGATGCGCCGGAAGAGGGAGGGGCGGCCCTCGCCGAGCCGGCTGGCCAGGCGCTTCACGACAGGCCGCGCACCACCGGCAGATCCAGCTCGCGGATCTTCTTGCGCAGCGTGTTCCGGTTCAGACCCAGCATGGCAGCGGCCTTGATCTGATTGCCACGGGTGGCCGCGAGCGCTAGTCGCAGCAGCGGACGCTCGACCTCTGCGAGGACGCGTTCATAGAGATCGCGTACCGGCAGCCCGTCCTTCTGCGCCGCGACGAAGCTGCTCAGGTGGCGCTCGATCGCCTGCTCCAGCGTCTCGGGCGAGCGCATCTCGGGAGCGGCCACCGGTTCGGCCTCGATCAGTTCGGCGTTAACGGCATCGGCGCCGATCACCTCCTGCGGATAGAGGGCGGCAAGGCGCCGCATCAGGTTCTCCAGCTCGCGCGCATTGCCGGGCCAGGAATGCTGGCGCAGGCGGTCCATCGCTCCCGGATCGAGCTGCTTGGCGGGCAGGCCAGAGGCCTTGGCGCGGTCGAGGAAGTGCTTGGCAAGCAGAGGAATGTCCTCGATCCGCTCGCGCAGCGGTGGCAGGCGGATGGGCACCACGTTCAGGCGGTAGAACAGATCCTCGCGGAACAGGCCCTGGCGGATCGCCTGGCGAAGGTCCCGGTGCGTCGCCGCGACGATCCGGACATTGGCCTTGATCGGGTTCCGCCCGCCGACCGTGGTGAATTCGCCTTCCTGCAGCACCCGCAGAAGCCGGGTCTGCGCTTCGGAGGGCATGTCGCCGATCTCGTCGAGGAAGAGTGTCCCGCCCGCCGCCTGTTCGAAGCGCCCAACACCACGCGCCAGCGCCCCCGTGAAGGCACCGCGTTCATGTCCGAACAGTTCGCTTTCGATCAGCTCGCGCGGAATCGCCGCCATGTTGATGGCCACGAAGGGACCAGTGCGACGGCGACCATAGTCATGTAGCGCGCGGGCCACCAGCTCCTTCCCGGTGCCGCTCTCGCCGGTGATCATCACTGTCAGGTCGGTCGTCGTCAGCCGCGCGACGGTGCGGTAGATCTCCTGCATCGCCGGCGAGCGGCCGATCAGCGGCAGCCGCTCCCCTTCCGCCTCATCCTCCAGCGGCGCCGCGGCGGCCGGGGCGGTCAGCGCGCGCGACACCACGGACAGCAGCTCCTTCAGGTCGAAGGGCTTGGGCAGGTATTCGAAGGCGCCGCGCTGCGCCGCCTTCACCGCCGTCATGAAGGTGGACTGCGCCGACATGACGATGACGCGCAGCTCCGGCCGGACGCGCTTGATGCGCGGCACCAGATCCAGCCCGTTCTCGTCCGGCATCACCACATCGGTGATCACCAGATCCCCCGCGCCCTCTTCGACCCAGCGCCAGAGCGTCGCGGCGGAGGAGGTGGCCCTCACCGTATAGCCGGCGCGCCCAAGTGCCTGGGACAGAACAGTGCGAACGGCGCGATCATCGTCGGCCACAAGGATGGTGCGGGTTTCGGTCATTCTTTGGGGGTCTTGAAGCGGGCGGTGAAGCCGGCCGGAGCCATGGGCAGAGAGAGGCGGAATACGGTGCGACCCGGACGACTGTCGCATTCGATCAGCCCGCCCTGGTCGGCCACCAGCTTCGCGACCAGGGCGAGGCCGAGGCCCTGCCCGCCCCGCTTGGTGGAGACGAAGGGCTCCCACATCGTTGCGCTGACTTCCTCGGGGATGCCGGGGCCATTGTCGCGCACGCTGACCTGCAAGGGCAGGTGCACCCGCTCGCGCGAGCCGGGAATGGCGATGCGAACGCCATGGTGATAGGCCGTGGTGAGATGGATCTCGCCCGTCTGCGGGTCCACGGCCTCGGCGGCGTTCTTCACCAGGTTCAGGAGGATCTGCACCAGCAGGTCGCGATTGCCGAAGACCGCCGGCAGCGAAGGGTCGTAATCCTCGACGATGCGCAGATGGCTGGCGAAGCCACGCCCGGCGATGCGCCGGACATGGTCAAGCACCTCGTGGATATTGAGGGGTGCACGCTCCACCGGCCGCTCGGAGAACATGTCCATCCGCTCGACGAGGCTGCGGATGCGGTCGGCCTCATCCTGGATCAGCTCGCAAAGCTCGCGGTCGGCCTCGTTCGCCGACTGCTCCAGCAGCTGTGCCGCGCCGCGGATGCCGGAGAGCGGATTCTTCACCTCATGCGCCAGCATCGTCGCCATGGCCGAGGCGCCGCGTGCCGCACCTCGGAAATCGAGCTGCCGCTCCAGCTTTTGGGCCTTGCTGCCATCCTGCAGCGTCAGCACCACGGCGCCCGGCATCTCCGGCAGGGGAGCGCCATGGGCCGCGACGCCGATGCGGTGCAGCCGTGGGCTCTCCAGGGTCAGGCCATGGTCGGAGACGGGCGCATCCAGCATGCGCACCTGAGCCACCAGGGAGAAGAGCCGGCTGTCGGCCGGGATCAGGTCCGCGAGGCCGTGCTGGGCCAGCGTGCCGGCCGAGAGCTGGAAGAACTGCTCCGCCGCCGGATTGGCGAAGCGGAAGCGGTCCTGCGCGTCCAGCACCACTACTGGCACGGGCAGCGCGGCCAGCACGGCAATGGCCTCAGGCAGGGCCACGGCGCCCTCGCCCGCCCCGCTGCGGGAAAGCAGCGAGACGCTCATGCGGCCAGCGCATCCTGCTCCGGATCGCGGAAGGCGCCACGGACTGCTTCCACCCCCTGCTCGATCAGTGGGCGGTAGAAGGCCTCCAGCAACGCCTCGGCCGCCTCCGGCGTCTCCGCCCGGTTCACCTGCACCCGGAACTCCGCCGAACCGGGCAGGCCCTTGGAGTACCAGGCGAGGTGCTTGCGGGCGAGCCGCACGCCAGGATGGGTGCCGTGGTGCTCCAGCATGGCCCGGTAGTGCTGCAGGAGGATCCCGTACTGCGTCGCGAGGTCGGGCTCGGGCGGGGCGATGCCGGTGGTGAGATAGGCCACCGTGCGGGCCAGCAGCCAGGGCCGGCCATAGCAGCCACGCCCGATCATCACGCCGTCGGCGCCGGACTGGCGCAGTGCCTCTGCGGCATCCTCCGGCGTCAGCACATCGCCATTGACGATGACCGGAATATCGACCGCCTGCTTCACATTGGCCACGAAGGCCCAGTCGGCGGTGCCGGTGTAGAACATCTGCCGGGTGCGGCCATGCACCGTGACCATGCGGATGCCGCACTCCTCGGCGATCTTCGCGAGACGCGGCGCATTGAGGCTGTTGTGGTCCCAGCCCATGCGCATCTTCAGCGTTACCGGGACGGAAACGGCCTTCACCGTCGCCTCCAGCAGGCGCGCGGCATGAATCTCGTCCCGCATCAGCGCGCTGCCGGCCTGCTGGCCGACCGCCACTTTCTTCACCGGGCAGCCGAAATTGATGTCGATGATGGCGGCGCCACGGTCCACCGCCAGCTTCGCCGCCTCTCCCATGGTCACGGGGTCGCAGCCGGCGAGCTGCACGCTGGCCGGGCCGCCGAAACCGTCCACCTCGGCCATCTTCAGTGTCTGGCGATTCTCCCGCACCATGGCCTGGCTGGCGATCATCTCGCTGACCACCATGGGCGCCTGGAGCTCGCGGCAGAGCCGCCGGAAGGGCAGATCGGTGACACCGGACATGGGCGCCAGGATGACCGGGGCCTCGATGCGGATCGGCCCGACCATGATCGGCCGCAACATCGGCGGCGCGGCCGTGGAAGACGTGGGGGCGATGCTCATGATTTGGGCAATCTAGCCGCAGCCCCCCCGCGCCGTCCATGAGCAAACCGCCCCATCTGGCAGCAATCGCTGGTTCCCGACCGTCTCCCCCTGGGCGGCGGGCCCTGGCGCGGATAGGTTCGCCACATGCGTGTGATCGCCCTGCTGATGGCTGCCGGATCGGGCAGCCGCTTCGCCGCCGAGCGGCCGAAGCAATTCCTTCCCCTGCTTGGCCGCCCTGTCCTGCGACATGCGGCGGAGGCCCTTCTGGCGGATGGCGGGGTGGAGGCCATCCTGCCGGTGGTCGCGGGGCCGGAGAAGGCCGCAGAGGTGGAGGCCATCCTGGCCGGCCTGCCCTGTCTTCCCGCCGTCCGCGGCGGCGCCACCCGACAGGCCAGCGTGCGCGCCGGCCTGGAGGCGTTGGCCGCCGATCCGCCCGAGGTCGTGCTGGTGCATGACGCGGCGCGCCCGGTGGTACCGCCGGGCACCGTCACCGCGCTCCTGGTGGCGCTGGAGACCAATCCAGGCGCCATCCCGGCGCAGCCGGTCAGTGACACCCTGAAGGCCGGGGCCGAGGGGCGGATCCTGCGCACGGTGCCGCGTGCCGGCCTCTTCCGGGCCCAGACGCCGCAGGCCTTCCGCTTCCGGACCCTGCTGGACGCGCACCGCGCCGCGCGCGAAGAAGCCACGGATGATGCAGCGCTGCTGGAGGCCGAGGGCCTGCCTGTAGCACTGCTGCCCGGATCGGAGAGCAACCTGAAAGTGACCTATCCCGAGGATCTCGCCCGCGCAGAGGCCGCCCTCCTGCCCCGCCTGCTGCCCGCCATGGGCACCGGCTTCGACGTTCACCGACTGGCCGAGGGGCGGCCGCTGATCCTGTGCGGCGTCACCATCCCGCACCCGCTGGGGTTGGAGGGGCACTCCGATGCCGATGTGGGGCTGCACGCCCTCTGCGATGCCATCTATGGCGCGCTGGCTGAAGGCGATATCGGCCGGCACTTTCCGCCCAGCGAGATGCAGTGGAAGGATGCCGACAGCACCGTTTTCCTGCGGCACGCGGCGGCCCGGGTCGCCGCGCGAGGCGGCATCCTGACCCATGCGGACGTGACCTTGATCTGCGAACGCCCCAAGATCTCCCCGCATGCCGAGGCGATGCGGGCGCGCCTGGCGGAATTGCTTGGCGTGCCTGTTAGTCGGGTCTCGGTGAAGGCCACCACCACGGAGCGGCTGGGCTTCACCGGCCGGGGCGAGGGCATCGCGGCCCAGGCCGCCGCCACGCTGCTGCTGCCGGCCTGAGCGCCGGCCGGCAGCAGCGTTTCACCTTCCTCCGCCTCAGCGAGGCGGCAGGAAGCCCATCAGTTGCTCGGCACGGGAGACGATCGGCTCCGCGATGGTGGCGGCCCGCTCCGCGCCGTGGCGCAGCGCCGCATCCACCGCCCCCGGATCGGCCAGCAGGCGCTGCATCTCGGCCTGGATCGGCCCGAGATGCGCCACCAGCGCATCCGTCAGGACGCCCTTGAAAGTGCCGAAGCCCTCCCCGGCATGGGCGCGCAGCACCTCTGCCGGGCTGCGGTCGGTGATGGCAGCCAGGATGCCGACGAGGTTGCGCGCCTCCGGCCGGCCCTCAAGCCCGGACAGCTCCTCCGGCAGTGGCTCGGGGTCCGTCTTGGCCCGGCGGATCTTCAGCGCGATGGTGTCCGCATCGTCGGTCAGGTTGATGCGCGACTGGTCCGAAGGGTCGGACTTCGACATCTTCTTCGTGCCGTCCCGTAGCGACATCACGCGGGCGGCGACGCCCTGGATGATCGGCTCGATTTTCGGAAAGAACTCCTCGCCGAAGTCGTGGTTGAACTTCTGGGCGATGTCGTTCGCCAGTTCCAGGTGCTGCTTCTGATCCTCGCCGACGGGGACCCGGGTGGCATGATAGGCCAGGACGTCGGCCGCCATGAGGTTCGGATAGACATAAAGGCCCGCGCCGGCATTCTCGCGGTCCTTCCCGGCCTTGTCCTTGAACTGCGTCATCCGGTTCAGCCAGCCCAGGCGGGCAACGCAATTGAAGAGCCATGCGAGCCGGGTATGGGCGTGTACATGGCTTTGGACGAACAGCACGCAACGGTCGGGCGTGACGCCGCAGGCCATCAGGGCAGCGGCCATGTCGCGGGTCTGGCTGGCCAGGGTCCTGGGGTCGAAGGGCTGGGTGATGGCGTGCAGGTCCACCACGCAGTAGATGCAGTCATGGTCCTGCATCATGGGCACCCAGTTGCGGATGGCGCCCAGGTAGTTGCCGAGAGTGGGAATCCCGGAAGGTTGGATTCCGGAGAAGACACGCTGCATCGTCGAACCTTTCGCACCTGGCGCTGGCGTGATCCCGCGCGTGAGCCCCCGCGTCAAGCCGTTCCGAGGGCCTGCCCTCTTGCACCGGGCGCCCCGGGGCTGCACTGACGCCGGAAAGCAGCATGGAGGACCGGATGCGGATCGAGCGAGAGCTGGCGGGGTTGGGCCTCACCACGGAGGCGTGGCGGGCCAGCGGCGAGCGCATCGCCCTGGTGCCCACGATGGGCGCCCTCCATGCGGGCCATCTGGCGCTGGTCGAGGCCGGGCGACGGTTGGCCGACCGGGTGATCGTCTCGATCTTCGTCAATCCCCTCCAGTTCGGCCCGCAGGAGGACCTGGATCGCTATCCTCGGGACGAGGCAGGTGACCTGGAGAAGCTCCGGCAGGCGGGCTGCGACCTGGTCTGGCTGCCCACGCCGGCGGTGATGTATCCACCGGGCGACACCACCCGGATCGAGCCCGGCCTCCCCGCCGAGGGCTGGGAGGGCGCCGAGCGCCCCGGCCATTTCCGTGGGGTTGCCACCGTCTGCACCAAGCTCTTCATGATGACCCGCGCCGATGTCGCGGTGTTCGGCGAGAAGGACTGGCAGCAGTTGCAGGTGATCCGCCGCGTCGTGGCCGACCTGCATCTGCCATTGCACATCCTGCCTCTGCCGACCGTTCGCGACACGGATGGTCTCGCCCTCTCCTCCCGCAACCAGCGGCTTTCCCCGACGGAGCGGGCGCAGGCGGCCCGGCTGCCCCAGGGGCTTCGCCGGGTGGTGGAGGCGCTGGCGGGAGGCGCCTCGCCACAGTCGACCCTCGCGCGGGAAACGGAAGCGCTGGCCGAGATGGGCTTCGGCGTGGACTACCTGGCGCTGGTTGAGCCGGAGAGCCTGCGGCCTTGGCCGACCGGGGGCTCGGGCGAGGCACGTCTGATCGCGGCGGCCCGGCTCGGAAGCGTGCGCCTCCTCGACAACATGCCGGTCATGATCCCCTCGCAGCCCGTGGGCTGACACCTTTTGCCCATTGCCGCGTTGCAGCAGGTTGATGGGCAATCTGACCGACATCACCCAGCAGTCGCAATGGGATGGCTCTTCCCCTCCCGGCGCGGGAGGGAGGCGGCCAACCCTGCTCCGGCCAGGCGAGAATGTCTGGCGCGTGGAGCGTGCTGCGCGAGCCGCCGTGCTGGTGGACGCGGCGAATTATTATGGTGTGCTGCGTGAAACGCTGAAGAGAGCCCGGCGCAGCATCCTCATCGCGGGATGGGACATCGACAGCCGGACACCACTCGTCGGCAACAGTGGCGAGGCGACCGACGGCCTGCCGGGAACGTTGGGGCCCTTCCTGGTTGCCCTGGTGCGGCGGCGCCCTGATCTCCGCATCAAGCTCCTTCTGTGGGACTATTCCGTGCTCTATGCGCTGGAGCGGGAATTGCTTCCGGCCCTCAGCCTGCAATGGAACACCCCCTGGCAGATCGAGCTTTGCCTGGACGACGAGATCGCCTTTGGCGCCTCGCACCACCAGAAGATCGTCGCGGTCGATGATGCCGTGGCCTTCGCCGGCGGCCTGGACCTGACGATCCGGCGCTGGGACACCTCCGAGCACAAGGCGCACAATCCGCATCGGATCGACCCGCACGACGAAACCTACGCCCCCTTCCACGACACCCAGATGATGGTGGACGGGGAGGCCGCGGGCGCGCTGGCGGACCTGTTCCGCGCCCGCTGGGCCCGCAGCGCCTGCGAGGAACTGCCTCCGCGGGAGCCCTCGGCCCTGAATGCGCTGGATCCCTGGCCCGAGGAGGTCAGGCCCGATTTCCACGAGGTGGATATCGGCATCGCCCGCACCATGGGCAGCTTCGAGGGCGAGCCGGCGGTGCGCGAGGTCGAGCGCCTCTTCGAGGACATGATCGACGCCGCCGAGCGCAGCATCTACATCGAGAACCAGTTCCTGACGAACACCGCCCTGGCCCAACGGCTCGTGGAGCGCCTGCGCCAACGCCCTCGGCTCGAGGTCGTCATCCTGGGCCCCAAGACCCATCATACCTGGCTAGAGCACCGCACCATGCTTGCCGGGCGCATCCGCTTCATGGAGGTGCTACGACGCGCCGGGGTGGCCGATCGTGTCCGCCTGCTCTACCCGCATATCGGCCGGCGACGTGAACCTCAGGCCGACGTGATGGTGCACGCCAAGGTCATGGTCGTGGATGACCGGCTGCTCCGGATCGGCTCGGCCAATCTGTGCAACCGCTCCATGGCGATCGACAGCGAATGCGACCTCGTCATCGAGGGGCGCGACGAGACGACCCGCGCAGAGATCCGCCGAGTCCGGGACCGCTTCCTCGCCGAGCACCTCGGCGCCACGCCCGAGCAGGTGGCTGCGGCGCAGCGGCATGGCTCGCTCTTCGCCGCCCTCGACGCCCTGGCGGGCGGGCGCCGGCAGTTGCTGCCCATCGAGGATGGCCGTCTGGAAGAGGGCGAAGGCCTGCCGCAGATCGAAGCCGTCGCGGATCCCGTCCGGCCTCTGAGTTCCGGCGTGTTGCTGGCTGATTTCACCGCAGGAAACGGGACCTCCCACCTCATGTCCCTCTGGCTTCGCATCGCGCTGATCGCAGGCCCCATCCTGCTGCTCGGGCTCGCCTGGCGCTACACGCCGCTCGCCGGCTATCTGGACCCCCAGACCTTCAGCGCCTCACTTCAGAATGCCAACGGGGCCTGGGGCCCTGTCCTGGCGCTGGGCCTCTTCATGTTCCTGGGGCTGCTTGCCTTCCCGGTGAACGTCCTGATCGTGGCAACCGCGGCCGCCTTCGGCCTCTGGCCAGGGCTGATGTATGCCGCCGTCGGCGCCATGGTCAGCGCCTTCGTGACCTATCTGCTCGGCAGGCGGGTCGGGCCCGCCATGCTGCGCAAGCTGATCGGGCCAAGGATCAACCGCGTCAGCCGCAGTATCGCCCGCAACGGCATCATGGCCGTCACGATGGTCAGGCTGATGCCGGTGGCGCCTTTCACCCTGGTCAACCTGGTGGCGGGGGCCGTCCGTATCCCGCTCATCGACTATATGGCAGGCACAGCGCTGGGCCTGGCGCCGGGCCTAGTGCTGATGACGGCGCTTGGCGACCGGCTGCTGCGGATTATGCAGGACCCGTCGCTGGCCGATATTCTGGGCTTCGTCCTCGTGCTGCTGGCCTGGGCGGCGCTTTCCTATGGGCTGCAGATGCTGGTGAGCTGGATGCGGCGGCGTTCCGGCCAGAAGGAGGAGGCATGATCCTGCGGGCAATGACCTGGAACATCCACTCGGCCATTGGCCCCGACGGACGGTATGACCTTGAGCGCGTCCTGAGCCTGATCCGCCGCCACCACCCCGATGTCCTGGCCGTGCAGGAGGTCGAAGGACGGGGCCGTGGCGCCTGGCCTTCGCCCTTTACCGTCCTGCGCGAGCACTTCGAGGGGCGCGCCCTGCACGCGGAGACCATTCGCGCCACGGACGGTGCCTACGGCCATATGCTTCTCAGCCGCTGGCCCATCGAGCGGGAGACGATCCATGACCTTTCCGTGGATGGCCGGGAGCCGCGGGCCGCGATCTCGGCGCGGATCCGCACGCCGGGTGGACTGCTCGGCGTGATTGCCACCCATCTCGGGCTGAAGCAGAGAGAGCGCTATCGGCAGGCCAGCCGCTTGGCAAGGCTGGTGCGGGAGATGGAAGGCCCCGTGGTGGTCATGGGCGACTTCAATGACTGGAGCTGGCGCGGCCCGGTCTGGCGCAGCCTGTCTCCGCTCCTGCCCGCGCGGACGCGCCATCGGACCTTCCCGGCGCGCTTCCCCGTCCTTCGGCTGGACGAGATCTTCTGCCGCCCGGCGAACCTGCTCGGCCGCAACTGGCGGGACACGGCGGCAAGCGCCGCATCGGATCACCTGCCTGTGGTGGCGGAGCTCCGGATGCCGGCTGCCACCGGGCATTCCCCGACCGTCACGCCCCCGGAGGCGGCATCCCTCGCAGCGGAAACCGTGACGGAAAATGCTGTCTGAAAGCCCGCACCGCGGAAATGGCGCGCCCTGAGGGACTCGAACCCCCAACCAACCGGGTAGAAGCCGGTTGCTCTGTCCAGTTGAGCTAAGGGCGCAGTGCCGCTGGCCTCAGTGAGTCCAGTTCTCGGCCCGGCCGTAGCGGAAGTTCTCCGCATAGGACTTCGGCTTGATCTCGCGCGGTGCCTCTGTGTCCTCGACCTCATAGGCGATGCCGTTGGCACGGGCGAAGGCCTCTGCCGCCTCACGCGAGGAGAAGCTGAGCCGAAGCTGGGACCGCGTGTCGCCGGAGCCGAACCAGCCGGTGAGCGGGTCCAGCTTCCGCGCCTCGGCCGGAGCGAAGGTCAGGATCCAGCCACCACCGCGCGCCTTGCCGGACTGCATGGCCGAGCGCGCCGGGCTGTAGATGCGGGCAAGAGCAAGGTCGCGGCTCATGGCGTTCGGTACTTTCAGCCTCATGCTGGCGGGTTGCCCCGCCGGAACAGGGTATCGGGGCGAGAGGATTCGAACCTCCGGCCCTCTGCTCCCAAAGCAGATGCGCTACCAGGCTGCGCCACGCCCCGATTGGTATGCAAACTATGGTCTGCCCGGCTCGTCCGCAAGCGCCTTCAGCCTATCTGCGTGATGCCGCCCATCCAGGGCGCCAGAACCTGGGGGACCCGCACGCTGCCATCCGCCTGCTGGTGGGTCTCCAGCACGGCAATCAGCGCCCGGCCCACCGCGAGGCCGGAGCCGTTCAGGGTATGCACGAAGGCCGTGCCCTTGCCCTCCTTCGGGCGGTAGCGGGCATTCATCCGCCGCGCCTGGAAGTCGCGGCAGTTGGAGCAGGAGGAAATCTCGCGCCAGGCCCCCTGCCCCGGCAGCCACACCTCGAGGTCATAGGTCTTGGCTGCCGAGAAGCCGGTGTCACCGGCGCAGAGCACGATCCGCCGCCAGACCAGCCCGAGTTCGGTGAGCACCCGCTCAGCGCAGCGGGTCATTCGCTCATGCTCGGCCGCCGACTGCTCCGGGGTGGTGATGGAAACCATCTCTACCTTGAGGAACTGGTGCTGGCGGAGCATCCCGCGCGTGTCCCGCCCGGCGCTGCCGGCCTCGGAGCGGAAGCAGGGCGAAAGAGCCGTGAAGCGCAGCGGGAGGCTGGCCTCCGCCAGGATCTCGCCGGCGGCGATGTTGGTCAGCGGCACCTCGGCGGTCGGAATCAGCCAGCGCCCGTCCGTGGTGCGGAAGAGATCCTCCTCGAACTTCGGCAACTGGCCGGTGCCATACATCGTGGCATCGTTCACCAGGAGGGGCACGGAGGTTTCGGTATAGCCATGCTCCTCCACCTGGAGGGAGAGCATGTACTGGCCAAGGGCCCGCTCCAGCCGGGCCAGGGGACCCTTCAGCATGGTGAAGCGGGCGCCAGCCAGTTTAGCGGCCGTGCCGAAGTCCATCATCCCGAGCGCTTCGCCGATCTCGAAATGCTGCCTGGGCGTAAAGTCGAACTCCGGCGGCGTGCCCTCCTGATGCAGGACGACATTGGCGCTTTCGTCCTGTCCTTCCGGCACATCCGCATCCAGCAGGTTGGGCAGGGCTTCGAGGACCGCCGTCTGCGCGGCCTCGGCGGTCTTCGCCTCGGCCTCGAGCGCCTCCATGCGAGCCCGCAGGGCGGCGCCTTCGGCTTCCAGAGCGGCGGTGTCGCCACCCTGGCGCTTGGCCTGCCCGATCTCCTTCGAGAGCTGGTTGCGCCGTGCCTGCGCCTCCTGGGCAGCAGTCTGCGCTACCCGACGCGCCGCGTCCTGCGCCAGCAACGCCTCGGCGGCAGGAGGAAGCCCCCGCCGCGCCAGGGCAGCGTCAAAACCAGCCGGATCGGCGCGGACGGTGCGGATGTCGTGCATGGTGGAAACTCAGCTGTTTTCGTCGCGCTTCGGCGTCACCCAGCCCGCGGCCAGGATCGAGATTTCGTAGAGAGCGATCAGCGGCACGGCGAGGCCGATCTGGCTGATGATGTCCGGCGGCGTGATCACCGCCGAAATGCCGAACATGCCGACGATGGCGTAGCGCCGCCCGCGCTTGAGCGCGTCGACCGAGACGATCCCGACCTTGGCCATCAGGGTCAGCGCCACGGGGAGCTGGAAGGCGGCGCCAAAGGCCAGGATCATGTGCATGACCAGGCTGAGATATTCGCTGACCTTCGCCTCCAGCTGCACCGGCAGCGCGCCGCCTCCCGGCGGTGTCTCGAAGGAGATGAAGAATTTCCAGGCGAGCGGGAAGATGAAGTAGTAGGCCAGCGCGGCGCCCATCACGAAAAGCACCGGCGAAGCCAGCAGGAAGGGCAGCAAAGCGCGCTTCTCGCTGCGGTAGAGGCCTGGCGCGATGAACAGCCAGAGCTGGGTCGCCCACATGGGGAAGCTGAGGAAGGTGGCGCCGAAGAAGGCGACCTTCAGATAGGTGAAGAAAGCTTCATAGAGCGCGGTGAAGATCATCCGCCGCTCGCCGCCGCTCTGCTGCTGCAGGATGTCGGCCAGCGGGCGCGCCAGGAAGCCATAGATCTGCGACGAGAAATAGTAGCAGAGGGCGAAGGCGATGATGAAGGCGCCAAGCGACCACAGCAGCCGGGTTCGCAGTTCGAGCAGATGCTCGATCAGCGGCATCGGCTTGTCGTCGATCGAATCTTCCGGATCTCGGGGCACGGATGGTTTGCTCAGACGTTCGGGGTTGTGGGCTTGTCCGGAGCCGTCTGGGCGGGGCCGGAGGAGGGCGGCGCGGCGGCCGGTGTGGCGCCGCCTTCAGTGGGCTGATCGGGACCGGCAGAGCGGGCAGGCGCGGATTCCGCCGCCACGGACGGCGGAATGAAGGCCGGCGCGGCCGCCGGTTCCGCAGGCTCCGGCGCAGCCGGGGATGGAGACGGGGTGGGGGCTGCTGCCGGGGTGGAGGCGACGGTTCCGGCGGCGGGCTCCGGCTTCCAGGCGTCCTTCAGCGGATCCTCGTTGAAGGTGCGGCGAATCTGGCCATCCTCGTCGAGGTTGCGCTCGATCGCACCTTTCAGGTCGAAGTTGCGGATGTCACGGATCTGATCGCGGACATCCTCCAGCTTCGCCTCGCGGACCAGCTCGTCGGCGTGCGACTGGAACTCCGCGGCCATACGCCGCAGCTTTTGAATCCCCTTCGCGATGTTGCGGATGGCATCGGGCAGATCCTTCGGCCCAATCACCACCACCGCCACAACCGCGACCAAGGCCAGCTCGGACCACGCTAAATCGAACATGTGCTTCCCATCTCCCCCGACCGGGGGCCGCTTCCGTTAGCAGGAACGGAGAGCAGCGCCAATCGTGCGCCATATCTCCCGTTCATACATCCCTTCTATCTAGGTGCTCCCGGTGGAAAAAACGAAGGCGCGTTCGGGGTCCAGGGCGAGGCCCAGGCGGTCACCCGGGCGCAGGCGAGGTCCAGGCGGTAGGCGGGCATGCAGGCGCAGGGCGCCCTCTGCGCCGCCCGGCAAGGCCAGGCGGACGATACTGCTGGGCCCGAGCAGACGGGCATCCTCGACCCGCGCCGCCACCCCCTCGCCTTCCGGCAGGAGGCGAAGGCCCTCGGGCCGTAGCAGCATCTCCGCCGGCCCATCCGGCAGGCTGGCGGGCAGCGTGCCCAGGACCGTGCGCGCCACGCCGCCGGCGACGACCGCCGGCAGCACGTTCACCTCACCCAGGAAGGCGGCGACGAAGCGGTTGGCAGGGGTGAGGTAGAGTTCCTCCGGCGCGCCGATCTGCTCGATGCGTCCCGCCCGCATAAGGGCGATCCGGTCAGCCATGAACATCGCCTCCTCGGCATCGTGCGTCACGATCAGAGTGGCGATGCCGGCTTCCTGCAGCACCCGGAGGGTGTCGTCCCGCACCTGCTCCCGCAGCCGCGCATCCAGGCTGGCGAAGGCCTCGTCCAGCAGCAGCACGGCGGGGCGTGGCGCCAGGGCCCGAGCCAGGGCAACGCGCTGTTGCTGGCCGCCCGACAACATATGCGGCCAGAGCGCCGCGAAAGCCCCCAGGCCGACCCGCTCCAGCGCCTCCCTCGCCCGCGCCGCGCGCCCGCCTCGTGGATGGCCGGTCAGGCCGAAGGCGACGTTCTGCTCGACCGTGAGATGCGGAAAGAGAGCATAATCCTGGAACACGAAGCCGGCATGCCGCTCCTCCGGCGGCACCTCCCGGCCCACTTCCGCGACGAGCCGCCCCCCGATGGCGATGCGGCCGGCCTGAAGCGCCTCCAGGCCGGCGACGAGACGAAGCAGCGTCGTCTTGCCATCCCCCGAAGGGCCGAGCAGGCAGACGATCTCTCCCGCCCCGACCGAAAGATCCACCCCGCGCAGGATCTCGCGGCTGCCATAGGCATGCCGCACGCCCTCCAGCACAAGGCTCACGGTGCCGGGCCCGTCGAGCCGGCGAAGCCAGGCTGTCCCTCGCCTGCCAGAAGCTCCTCGCGCCGTGGCAGGTCGGCGAGCACGCGGAGGCCGAACTGCTCGAGGAAGCGCGGCGTCGTACCCCAGAGGGTCGGCCGCCCCGGCACTTCCTTCCGTCCGCGGGGCGCGATCAGGCCCTGCTCAAGCAGCGTCTCCAGGGTCGTCTGGGACAGGCTCGTGCCGCGGATCTCCTCGATCTCCGGCCGCGTGACGGGCTGGTGGTAGGCGATGATGGCCAGGGCCTCCATGGCGGCGCGCGGCAGCCGGCGCGGGGCCTCAACGACGCGGGTCAGCACCGGCGCCAGGTCAGGGGCGGTGCGGAAGGCGTAACCACCGGCGACTTCCGTCAGTTCCACGCCGCGCCCGGCATAGCGGGAGGCCAGCAGGGTCAGCACGGCGTCCGCCCGCAGCCCCTCGGGCAGCAGCTCCTGCAGGCGCTGCGCCGGCACCGGCCTATCGGAGGCGAAGACCAGGGCTTCGGCGAGGCGCAGCGCGTGTTCGAGCTGCGCGATACCTGCCGGATCCTCGTCAGGCGGCAGCGGCGTCATGTTCAGCTCCCTCCTGCACCGCCCCCGTCGCCGGGCAGCGCCGCAGCAGGATAGGCCCGAAGGCGGCTTCCTGCTTCAATTCGATACTGCCGCCGCGCGCCATCTCCAACCCCGCGATCAGCGTAGCCGCCAGCGCGGCGCGCCGCTCCACCGGGTCCTGCAGGGATTCGGGAAGGAAGCGCTGCAGTTCCCCCCACTCCGGAAGGCTGCCCACTAGGCGCGCCAGGCGGTCGAGCGCCTCCTGCACCGTCCAGAGGCGACGCGGCTTCGGCCGGTAGGGTCGCTTCGCCGCGGAGCGTCGCAAAGCCTCAACATAAGCCCGCAGCAGCATCGGCAGGTCGGCATTCAGGCCGCTGCGGTCCTGGTGGAGAAAGCTCTCTGGCGTGCCGCGGTCGAAGACCTCCTGCCCCAACTGCGGCCGCGCGCCGAGCCACTGGGCGGCCGCCCGCATGCGCTCCAGTTCCGCCAGCCGCTCGGCGAGCTGCCCGGCCAGGGCTTCGGCATCCTCCTCCTGCTGCGGGTCCTCAGGAAGCAGGAGACGGGATTTCAGCCAGGCAAGCCAAGCCGCCATGACCAGCCAGTCCGCCGCAAGTTCCAGCCGGACGCGACGGGCACCTTCGATCACCGCGAGGTATTGATCCACCAGATCAAGGATCGAAAGGCGCGCGAGGTCCACCTTCTGCGACCGCGCCAGTTCCAGCAGCAGATCGAGCGGGCCTTCATAGCCTTCCAGGCTGACATGCAGCGTCTCGGGCGCCGTCATGTTCCGTGCCCTGCCAGCCGGAGGATGAGGTTGAAGCCCGGCCCGGAGACCAGATCGACCAGCCAGCCGAGAATGTCGAGTGACGGCGAGAGCCGAGGCAGCACGAAGATCAGCAGCAGCACGATCAACAGCCCGGCCCGCTCCAGGCGCGCCAGCCGGAGGGCCAGGGGGGCGGGGAGAAGGCCGACGAGGATGCGACCGCCATCCAGCGGCGGGATCGGCAGCAGATTGAACAGGCCGAGCAGCAGATTGGCAAGAATGGAGAGAACGATGAATCGCACCCCGAGCGCCACCAGATCGGGCGGCAGGACGCTGCTCACGCTCTCCAGCGGATGCGCCAGCATGGCGGCGCACCAGGCAAGGAAGACGTTCATCGCCGGCCCGGCAGCGGCCACCAGCGCCATGCCGGACCGCGGGTCGCGCAGGCGGCGGATATCCACCGGCACGGGCTTGGCCCAGCCGAACATCGCCTCCACCCGCCCGATGGTCACAAGCTGTACCAGCAACAGGATGGCGGGCAGCAGGATCGTGCCGACCGGATCGACATGCCGCAGCGGGTTCAGACTGAGCCGGCCGTGACGCTGTGCCGTATCATCACCCAGCGCCAGGGCGGCGTAGCCATGCGCCGCCTCGTGCAAGGTGATGGCCAGGACCGAGGCAAGGATGGCGACCGCGAGTTCGGGCAGCCAGCCGGTCACGCCGCGTCCCGCAGCAAGGCATCACGCCGGGCCGCCAGGGTGGCGGGATCGTCGGCGCGCCCCCGGCTGGCCAGGAGGGTGCTGTTCCGCGCGGCGGCGAGACGCGCGGCGGCGGCTTCGCTCAGCGGCGCACTGCTCTCCAGCACGGCCAGCGTCTCGTCGAGCTTGCCCGTGCAATGCAGCACCAGGTCACAGCCGGCCGCAAGGGCTGCCCCTGCCAGTTCCCCCGGTGTGCCCCGGAGTGCGTGCATAGCGAGATCATCCGAGATAAGCACCCCGTCGAAGCCAATAGCTCCTCGGATCACTTCGGTGATCACCCGCCGTGAGAGGGTCGCGGGCCGCTCGGCATCCCAGGCCGGATAGAGAATATGCGCCGTCATCGCCCAGGCGCCGCTGACCGCCAGAGCGCGGAAGGGTGACAGGTCGGCTTCCAGGGTCGCGCAGTCCTCCGAGATGACCGGCAATTCCAGATGGCTATCAGCCTTGGCGCGGCCATGGCCGGGGATGTGCTTGATGACGGGAATCGTGCCCGCCGCCTGAAGGCCGGCGATCCATGCGGCGCCAAGGCGGGCCACCTCCTCCGGTTCGGCGCCGAAGGAGCGATCCCCGATGATGTCATGCGCTCCAGGCAGCCGCAGGTCCAGTACCGGTGCGCACACCACGTCCAGGCCCATCGCGGCACATTCCAGGCCCAGGAGTGTTGCATTGGCCTCGGCGGCGCCGGCCGGGCGGCCCTCGAAGCTGGCGGCCGCCGGGAAGGTTGGCCAGTGCGGCGGGCGCAGCCGGGCGACACGACCCCCCTCCTGATCGATGAGGATGGGTGCCTCGGCACCCAACTCCCCGCGGATCGCGGCGGTAAGCGCCGCCAGCTGGGTGGGGTCCTTCACGTTGCGGGCGAAGAGGATCGCTCCGAGCGGCCGCAGGCGGCGCAGCATGGCCGCTTCCTCGGCCAGCAACACGGGGCCGGAAAGGCCGATGATGGCCGCGCGCGGCGTCGTCATGGAGAGGGTGGTCCCTTACCCGCCAATGACGGCGCAGGCGCCGCCCCGGTTCTTCATCGTCTCGCAGAAGGTGCTCGCGGCGTCTCGCGTGTCGAAGCCGCCGGTGCGCAGGCGCCACATGGTCGGCTTCCCCTCGCGCTCGAAACGGATGATGTTCGCCTTCCGGCCTTGCATCAGATCCGGCGCGCGTCGCTCGAGCCGCTCCCATTCGGTGCGGGCGCGCTCCTCCGAATCCAGCGCCCCAAGCTGCACCACCACGCCTCCGGTCACACGCACCGGAGTCGGCGCCGGCTTCGCAGGCGCAGGGGTCGGAGGCGGAGCTACCGCGGTCGTGGTCTGGTGCGGGGCAACGGCCGGCGGTGGTACGGCGGCCGCCGGAGGCGCTGATGCCACCGCAGGTTCCTCCACCTCGGGCGCTGCGGCCTGAGGAGCGACAGAAGCAGGGGCAGGCTGCGGAGCCTCGTTCGGCGGCGGCGCCGTGGCCGCGCGCAGGGCATCGAGGTTCGGGGCCTCGGCAACCGGACCGAGGCGGCCGGTCACCTCATAGCCGCCCTGCATGTTGCGCCGCTCGAAAATGATCTCGTCCTGGTTCGGGACGCGCAGGCCGCCACGATCCTCCGGGCGGATTTTCATCGGCCGCGCATCAGCCTCGACGACGGGGATCGTCCTGTCCGTGTAGCGCGTCACCATCCAGCCCACGAGGCCACCGGCCGCGAGCAGGCCGGCGATGCCGCCAGCCACAAGGAACAAGCGCCGCGGGCCGCCATCCTCAGCCGCCTGCCGCACACGATAGGACGGGACCTGAACTTCCCTCACCGCATTTCCTCAACTGGCGCAACACCCATGACCGCAAGGCCCGAGCGGATGACGATGGCCGTGGCGGCGACCAGCGCAAGGCGGGCCTGCGTGGCCTCCGGCTCCTCGGCGCGGATGAAGCGAAGTGTTGCATCATCTCTCCCGCGGTTCCACAAAATATGAAAGTCGCCGGCCAAGTCTTGGAGATAAAAGGCAATCCGGTGTGGCTCCCGCGCCGCAGCAGCGCCCTCCACGGTGCGTGGCCAGGCGGCCATGCGGCGAATCAGCGCCAGCTCCGCGGGGTCGCGCAGCATGTCGAAGGGCGCCGCGGCGAGCTCGGCCGCCGAAGGGTCGCCGGCCTGCCGCAGTACGGAGCGGCAACGCGCATGCGCATACTGGACGTAGAAGACCGGATTGTCGCGCGACTGCTCGACCACCTTGTCGAGGTCGAAGTCCATCTGCGCGTCCGACTTGCGCGTCAGCATGGTGAAGCGCACCGCGTCCCGCCCCACCTCGTCGATCAGGTCGCGCAGCGTGATGTAGGTGCCGGCGCGCTTCGACATGCGCACCGGCTCGCCGCCCTTCATCACCTTGACAATCTGCGTCAGCACGACCTCGAAGCCGACCGGCTTCTCGCCGGACAGCGCGGCGACGGCGGCCTTCATGCGCGAGACATAGCCGCCATGGTCGGCGCCCCAGACATGCACCAGGTCGTCGAAGCCGCGCGCGATCTTATCGGCGTGGTTGCCGATATCGTTGGCGAAGTAGGTGTTGCTGCCGTCGCTCTTGCGCAGCGGTCGGTCCACGTCATCGCCGAAGCGCGTGGAAGCGAAGAGCGTCTGCGGCCGCGGCTCCCAGTCCTCAGGCAGCTTGCCCTTCGGCGGCTCCAGCACGCCCTCGTAGACGAAGCCCTTCTCCGCGAGTTCCGCGATGGCGCGGTCGGCCACGCCGGCCTTCACCAGGTCTGCCTCGCTGATGAACACGTCATGCCGGACGCCGAGCGCGGCGAGGTCGTCGCGGATCTCGTCCATCATCCGGGCGATGGCGAAGGTCCGGACCGTGTCGAGCCAGAGCGCCGGGTCGGCGGGCCGGGCGCCCGGCGCCAGCGCCTCGCCATGCTCCGCCTTCAGCGCCTCGCCGACCGGGATGAGATACTCGCCACGATACTGCAGGCCGCCAGGAATGGAGGCGGCATAGTCCTCCTCGGTCAGCGGCGTGCCGAGAGCCTGCAGGTAGCGCCAGTAGGCGGCATAGGCGAGCGCCTGCACCTGAGCGCCGGCATCGTTGATGTAGTATTCCTTGGTAACCGTGTGGCCCGCCTTGGAGAGCAGGTTTGCCAGGGCATCGCCGACCACCGCGCCCCGGCAGTGGCCGACATGCATCGGCCCGGTCGGGTTGGCCGAGACATATTCGACATCCACCCGCCGGCCGCTGCCGCCGCCGTCGCCATAGCTCTCCCCGGCCCGCAGCACGGCCGGCAGCTGGGCGAGCAGGAAGTCATCGGCCAGCCGCAGGTTGACGAAGCCCGGGCCGGCCGGTGCCGCTTCGGCGACCATCGGCAGTTCCGCCAGCGCCGCGGCCAGCGGCGCTGCGATCTTCGGCGGCGGCAGCTTCGCGGCCTTGGCCACGACCAGCGCGGCATTGGTGGACATATCGCCATGCGCCGGGTCGCGCGGCGGCTCCACGATGGCACGCGACAGCGCCTCCTCCGGCAGCTCCGGCAGGATGCGGCGCAGGCAGTTCAGCACCTCGGCGCGCAGCGCGGCAAAGATGTCCTGCGGGGCGGCTTGGGTCTGTTCCATGATGTCCGTTCAGCCAGGGATATGGGGGTCTGTCAGGCGCCGATGCTCTTCCAGCGCGAAGCGGTCCGTCATGCTGGCGATGTAGTCGCACACCGCCGCGGCGCAGCGGGCCGTGCCCGGCGCGCCGGCGCCGTCCCGCCATTCCGGCGGCAGCATGTCCGGGCCGCCATGCAGCAGGCTGAACAGCACCTGGACCACACGCTTGGACTTCTGCGTCGTCCGGTTAACGCGCCAGTGGCGATACATGCGGCCGCGCAGGAAATCGCGCACCTGCTGATTGGCACCCAGCATCGGCTCGCTGAAGGCGATCACCGGATGCCCGGCAGCGCGCACATCGGCGACCGTCTCCGGCGCCAGCGCGGCCAAGCGGCGCCCCGCCTCTCCCACCACGTCCTGCACCATGACGTTGATGACACGCCGGATCGCCTCGCTGGCCTGCCGTGCGGGTGGCGCATCCGGATACCGCTCGCGCACCTCCCGCACCGCATCGCCAATCAGCGGCAGCGCCGCCGCTTCCTCCAGTGTGAAGAGCCCGGCGCGCAGTCCATCGTCGAGGTCATGATTGTTGTAGGCGATATCATCCGCCAGGGCGGCGATCTGCGCCTCCACCGAGGCATGGGTGCCGAGGTCCAGCGGATGCCGCGCATCGTATTCGGCCATGAAGGGGGACGGGCGGCGGATCGGGCCATTGTGCTTGGCCAGCCCTTCCAGCGTCTCCCAGGTGAGGTTCAGCCCATCGAACTCGGCATAGCGCTTCTCCAGCACCGTCACCGCCTTCAGGCTCTGGGCATTGTGGTCGAAGCCGCCATAAGGGCGCATCAGCCCGTTCAGCGCCTCCTCTCCGGCGTGGCCGAAAGGCGGATGGCCGAGGTCATGGGCCAGCGCCAGGGCCTCGGCCAGGTCCTCATCCACTCGCAGGCGCCGGGCGATGGAGCGGGCGATCTGCGCCACCTCGATGCTGTGGGTCAATCGCGTTCGGAACGCGTCGCCTTCATGGTAGATGAAGACCTGCGTCTTGTACTGGAGCCGGCGAAAGGACGTGCTGTGGATGATACGGTCACGGTCCCGCTGGAAGGGCGAACGAACGCCATCCGCCGGCTCCGGATGGAGCCGACCCCGGGATGTCTCGGGCTTGACGGCGAAGGGGGCGAGCGGGGCCATGATCGCGGCGGCTTACCAGTCGCCCCGCTGAGCCGCAACGCTGGCGCGCATGGGGAGGGCGGTTGGAAATCGGGGCTGCCCCGCCTATGTTGCGGATCGAGGAGTTTTCGCCATGCCCGACGGCACCACCACCGCCCCCGCTGCCTTCCGAGTCACGCCGCGCGCCTTCGCCCAGGTGGCCGAGATCGCGGCCCGGGAAGGCCGGCCGGAGGCCGGGCTGCGCGTCGCCGTGCAGGCGGGCGGCTGCTCCGGCTTCCAGTATTCCTTCCAGCTCGAGGACAGCCCTGCCGCCGATGATCTGGTGCTGGAAGGGGCCTCCGCCCGGGTAATGATAGATCCGGTCAGCCTGGAGCTGCTGGCAGGCGGCGAGCTGGACTGGGCCGATGAGCTGATCGGCGCGCATTTCACCGTGCGGAATCCGCAGGCAGCCTCGGGCTGCGGCTGCGGCGCGTCCTTCTCCATCGGCTGACGCCCCTTCCCTTCCGTGCGCCTCGCCAGCTTCAACGTCAATTCGGTGCGCAAGCGCGTGCCGCATTTGCGCCGCTTCCTCCAGGCCAACGCGCCGGACTTCGTCTTCCTGCAGGAGCTGAAGTGCAGGACGGAGGAGTTCCCGGCCGCCGAGTTCACCGATCTGGGCTATATGGCCCATGCCGTCGGCCAGCCGGGAGGACGTAACGGCGTCGCCGTCCTGGCCCGCCTCCCCTTCGAGGTCGTGGCCGAGGCGCTGCCGGGCGAAAGCGCCGATGAGCACGCCCGTTACATCGAGATCGCAGCCGAGGGCGCGCGTCTTGCCGGGATCTATCTTCCGAACGGCAATTCCGGTGGCGAGGAGGGCTTCGCCTACAAGCTGCGCTGGATGGAGCGGCTCCGCACCCTGGCGGCCGAGCGGCTGGACAGCTTCACCCCCTTCGCCATCCTGGGTGACTTCAATGTCTGCCCGACCGGGCTCGACTTCGCGCCGGGCTCCATGCCGCCGACCGATGCGCTGGTGCGGCCGGAAAGCCGCGCCGCCTTCAACGCCCTCCTGCACCTCGGGCTGACCGATGCCCTGCGGGCCCTGCACCCGGGCGAGCGACTCTATACCTACTGGGACTACGGGCCCGCTTTCGAAAGCAACCGGGGCCTGCGCATCGACCATGCGCTGCTCTCGCCCGAACTGGCTGAGCGGCTTGCCTCCGCGCAGGTGGACCTCGCGACGCGCGCTCAGGAGCAGCCCTCCGATCATGCCCCCGTGGTGGTCGATCTGAACTGACCGCGGGCCCACCCCGCGGGGGTCTCACCAGTGCGGGGGTAGCGGCGCCGGCGGCGGCACCCAGGGCGCGGGTGGTGGTGGCGGGGGCGGCGGCTCGACATAGTAGTAGGGCGGCGGAGCATAGACCCCGAGGACGGGCTGAACGGTGCAACCGCCCAACCCGATCCCGGCCCCGGCTAGCAGCAGGAATGCAACGAAGCGGCGCATGGATTCAGCGCCAACCCGGCTCGACCCAGTGCCAGCGCCCGCGCCGTTCGACCCAGCGGCCCTCGCGCCATGTCCCACGGCGCTCGGACACCCAGCGGCCGGGCACCCAGTCGTATCGACCGGCCCGCCAGATCCAGTGGCCAGGCTGCCAGATTGCATGGGGACGCGGCGGCCGGCCATGCGGATGCTCCGGCCGGAGCGGCGGCGGGGCCGGCGGACGGCCAGATCCGCGCCCCGGCGGAGGGCGGTGCTCCGGGCCTCGACCCGGGCCACCAGGCGGCGGGCCATAGGGTTGAGCCTCAGCGCGAACAGCGAGCGGGAGGGTGGCAAGCCCTGCCAGCACTCCACCCAACAGGCTGCGGCGATTCAGCATCTCGTTTCTCCTCGTTCCCGGCCGAGACAGTGGGCCGGAGCACTTCAGCCTGATGCGGCGGGAAGAGCGGCTGCCGCCACCCAAGGAGGGCCTTATTGCCGCTTTCCCTTCGCGACGCCGTCGCAGGCCTGGAGCCTGCCGGGGCGCTGCAAAGAGCTTCCTGAGCAAGCATGGCGAAGCCGAGGCAGGAACGTGACGAAGCGGGGCATCGTGTTACCGCCCCTCAAACATGAGAAGCGCGGGGAAGGTTTCTGCCCCGCGCCCGTGGATCAGATATCGGTGTGGATCAGATATCGGCGTAGCAATGCGTCTCCGCCGCTCCGCCGGGATGGGTGACGGCCCCCAGATAGGCAGGCCCAACCGTCTGCGCGTATTTCCACAGCGCACCGGCATTGTAGTCGGTCCGGCGCGGCTTCCACTCGGCGCGACGCCTCGCCATCTCCTCGTCCGAGATCAGCACGTCAATGCTGCCCTTCTCAGCGTCGATGACGATGCGGTCGCCGTTCTTCAGCAAGCCGATTGGCCCGCCCACCGCGGCCTCCGGCCCTACATGGCCGATGCAGAAGCCGCGCGTGGCGCCGGAGAAGCGACCATCGGTGATCAGCGCCACCTTGTCGCCCATGCCCTGGCCGTAGATGGCGGCGGTGGTGGAGAGCATTTCCCGCATCCCGGGGCCGCCCTTCGGGCCCTCGTAGCGGATGATGATGACGTCGCCCTCTTTGTAGGCGCGCTGGTCCACGGCCTTGAAGGCATCCTCCTCGCAATCGAAGCAGAGCGCGGTGCCCTCGAAGCGCAGGTGCTTCATCCCGGCGACCTTCACGATGGCGCCGTCCGGGGCGAGATTGCCCTTCAGCCCCACTACGCCGCCCGTTGGGGAGATCGGGTTGGACACCGGGCGGATGACGTCCTGATCCTTCGGGAAGATCACCTCGCGGTGGTTCTCCGCCAGCGTCTTGCCGGTGACGGTCATGCAGTCGCCATGCAGCAGCCCGGCATCGAGCAGCGCCTTCACGATCACCGGGATGCCGCCGATCTTATAAACGTCATAGGCGACGTACCGGCCGCCGGGCTTCAGGTCGCCGATATAGGGCGCCTTCCGCATGATCTCGGCGACGTCCTGCAAGGTGAACTTGATCCCGGCCTCATGCGCCATGGCGGGCAGGTGCAGGCCGGCATTGGTGGAGCCGCCCGTGGCGCCTACGATCAGGGCCGCATTGTAGAGAGCCTCCTTGGTGACGATGCTGCGCGGGCGGATGTTCCGCTTCAGCAGTTCCATCACCGCTTTGCCGGACTCCACGGCCCACTTGTCGCGGTCCTCATAGGGCGCCGGGGCGCCGGCGGAGCCGGGCAGCGCCAAGCCGATCGCCTCGGAGACGGTCGCCATCGTGTTGGCCGTGAACTGGCCGCCGCAGGCGCCGGCGCTGGGGCAAGCCACGCATTCCAGCGCGTGCAGATCCTCGTCGGACATATTGCCCGCGGCATGCTGTCCGACCGCCTCGAACACGTCCACGACGGTGACATCCTTGCCCTTGAACTTCCCGGGCAGAATCGAACCGCCGTACATGAAGACGCTGGGCACGTTTAGGCGCAGCATGGCCATCATCATGCCAGGCAGGGACTTATCGCAGCCCGCCAGCCCGACCAGTGCATCATAGCAGTGGCCGCGCATGGTCAGCTCGACCGTGTCTGCGATGGCATCGCGGCTCGCCAGCGACGACTTCATGCCCTGGTGGCCCATGGCGATGCCGTCGGTCACGGTGATGGTGGTGAATTCGCGCGGTGTGCCGAAGGCCTCGGAGACGCCCCTCTTGACGCTCTGCGCCTGCCGAAGGAGCGCGATATTGCAGGGCGCGGCCTCGTTCCAGCAGGTGGCGACGCCCACCAGGGGCTGGGCGATCTCCTCCTCGGTCATGCCCATGGCATAGTAGTAGGAGCGATGCGGCGCGCGTTCCGGGCCGACCGTCACATGCCGGCTCGGCAGGTGCGACTTATCCCATTTGTGCTCAGCCATAGGGGTTCGGCCTTGTTCCGTTTCGTCCGTCCCTTGTATCGCGCAACACTCTTCCACAGGCAACCGCCCGGGGCCGGCAGGGGCCATAGCCCCTGCCCCCGCTATCCGAAGGGCTAGGCCTGCCGCTTCGGCGCGTCCGGATGGTCAAGATAGCCATGCAGGCGCGGGTCCTTCATGGACCAGGCCGCCACCAGGGAGATCAGCGCGAAGGCCGAGACGTACCAGAAGAACCAGCTTTCAACGCCGTGGCTCTTCAGCCAGAGCGCGACATATTCCGCCGAGCCGCCGAATAACGAATTGGCGACGGCATAGCCAAGCCCCACCCCGAGAGCGCGGATCTGCGGCGGAAAGAGTTCCGCTTTCACCACACCACTGATCGAGGTGTAGAAGCTCACGACGAACAGCGCCGAGAAGATGACGGTAAAAGCCCCGAGCGAGGTGGTGACGCCGCCCAGCAGCTTGAGGAGCGGCACCGTCAGCAACGCCGTACCGACACCGAAGACCAGCAGGCAGTTGCGCCGGCCGATGCGGTCAGATAGGGCGCCGATGGCCGGCTGCAGCAGCATGTAGAAGAACAGCACCACCGCCATGGTGGCACTGGCGCGCTCGGCGGAGAAGCCGGCGCTGTTGACCAGGAATTTCTGCATGTAGGTGGTGTAGGTGTAGAAGGCGAGGCTGCCGCCGGCGGTCAGGCCGATCGTCTGCAGCAGCGGGCGCGGATACTTCAGCAGCAGGCTGATGGTCCCTGCCCCTTCCTGCTTCCGCTCGGCCGCCGTGCTGGTTTCATGCAGGGCGCGGCGCAGGAACAGGGCAACGATTGCCGCGGCAGCCCCGATGAAGAAGGGAATGCGCCAGGCCCAGGCGCGGATCGCCTCGGCCGGATAGATCGCCTGCACAATGACGATGACGATCAGTGCCAGGAGCTGCCCGCCGATCAGCGTGACATACTGGAAGGAGGAGAAGAAGCCGCGGTGCCGCGCCAGCGCGACTTCGCTCATATAAGTGGCGCTGGTACCGTATTCGCCGCCGACCGAGAGTCCCTGCAGCAAGCGCGCGACCAGCAGCAGAACGGGCGCTGCCACA
The DNA here is from genome assembly GCA_035565935.1 of Roseomonas sp. Classification (GTDB taxonomy): domain Bacteria; phylum Pseudomonadota; class Alphaproteobacteria; order Acetobacterales; family Acetobacteraceae; genus Pseudoroseomonas. The sequence continues at coordinate 5,076 of DATMRU010000044.1, read as the reverse complement.
CCAATGCTCTCATAGGTGGGCAGCAGGCCGATCATCAGCGAGCCGAAACACATCAATAGCACGGAGAGGACCATGGAGGCCTTGCGGCCCGTGCGGTCCGCGATGCGCCCGAAGAGCCAGCCGCCGATCGGCCGCATCAGGAAGCCCACCGCGAAGATGGCTGCCGCGCTCAGTAGCTGTGCCGTCCTGTCACCGCTCGGGAAGAAGGCGGGCGCGAAGTACAGCGCCGTCGCCGCATAAACGTAGAAGTCGTACCACTCGACCAGATTGCCGGACGATCCGCCGACGATCGCCAGAACCCGGCGCCGTGTATCGTGCGGATCAGCCTCGGAATAGCTGAGGGTCTGCCCGGAAGTCTCTGGCATGTGCCCGTCCCATTCTAGTGACGGGGCGGGTTCTTCCACGCGCCGCCGCGGCCGGCGCGTGAAAGTTTGGACATCTTACAGGCGGACGCTCAGGCCCCGATCCGGGCGAGCGCCGCTTCCAGGCGCGCGACCTCCGCCTGCGCGGCGGCGAGCCGCTCACGATTCTCTTCCACGACCTCCGGCTTGGCGCGCGCGACGAAATCGGCGTTGGCGAGCTTGGCCTCCACCTTGGTGGCTTCCGCCTGCGCCTTGTCACGCTCCTTCACCAAACGGGCCCGCTCGGCCGCCAGATCGATCACCTCCGCGAGCGGCAGCAGCACCGTGGCCTCGCCGACAACCACCTGCGCCACGCCCTTGGGCACTTCGCCCTCCTGAAGGGCCCGGAACTCCGTAGCCCGCGCAAGGCGGCGGATGGCCTCGATCCAGCGCGCCCCGCGCGCCAGTGTCTCGGCAGAGGCGCCCTGCAGCAGCAGCGGCACCGTGATGGAGGGCGGTACGTTCATTTCGGCGCGAACGCCACGCACCGTGGAAATCAGGCTCACGAGCCAATCCAGCTCGGCACGCGCCTCCTCTGCCCCGGGAACCGCGACAGGCTGCGGCCAGGCAGCGCGGATCAGGCTGAACTCAGGGCCATAGCCGAAGCGGTCCCACAGCTCCTCGGTGATATAAGGCATCACCGGGTGCAGCAGCCGGAGGATGGTGCCCAGCACGTGTTGCGCGGCACCTTTCACCTCGGCCTTCTCCGGCCCGTCCGGGCCATTCAGGGCAGGCTTGGCGAATTCCAGGAACCAGTCGCAGAAGCTGTTCCAGACAAAGCGGTAGCAGGCGCCCGCATAGTCATCCATGCGGTAGGCTTCCAGCGCCTCGGTCGCCTCCGCGAGGGCGGCATTGGCGGCATCCAGGATCCAGCGCGCCAGCGGCGTTTCCACCTTCGAGGGGTCGAAGGAAGCGTCCGGCGCAATGCCGTTCATCTCGCAGAAGCGGGCCGCGTTCCACAGCTTGGTGCCGAAGGAACGGAAATCCTCCACCCGCTTGCGGCCGAGCTTCACATCGCGGCCCGGCGTGGCCAGCGAGGCGATGGTGAAGCGCAGCGCATCAGCGCCGAAGCTTTCCACCAGTTCCAGCGGATCGATGACGTTGCCCTTCGACTTCGACATCTTCTGGCCCTTCTCGTCGCGGACCAGACCGTGGATGTAGACAGTGCGGAAAGGCACATCGCCCATGAAATGGTGGCCCATCATCATCATCCGGGCGACCCAGAAGAAGATGATGTCCCAGCCCGTCACCAGCACATCGCCGGGATAGTACTTGGCGAGTTCCGGGGTCTTCTGCGGCCAGCCGAGCGTAGAGAAGGGCCAGAGGGCGGAGCTGAACCAGGTGTCCAGAACGTCCGGGTCACGCTCCAGCACCACATCGGCGCCGAGCTTGGCGCGCGCCTGGGCGAGCGCCTCCTCCTCCGTGCGCGCAACGAAGACACTCCCATCCGGCGCGTACCAGGCCGGGATCTGGTGGCCCCACCAGAGCTGACGGCTGATGCACCAGGGCTGGATGTCGCGCATCCAGGAGAAGAAGATGTTCTCGAAATGCTTCGGCACGAACTGCGTGCGGCCGGTCTCGACAGCATCGATGGCCGGCTTGGCCAAGGTCGCGGCGTCGCAGTACCATTGCAGCGTCAGGCGCGGCTCGATCGGCACGCCCGAGCGGTCGCCGTGCGGTACAGCATGGGTATGCGGCTCGATCTTCTCGACCAGCTCCAGCCGCTCCAGCTCGGCGACGATCGCCTTGCGCGCAGCAAACCGATCCTGCCCGGCGAGGCTGCGGACGAAGGCAGGGTCCGCCACGCCGTCCACCGCGGCCAGATCGGCCTCGATCTCGCCGAGGAAGACCTGGCCATCGGCATCCAGCACGGAGGGCATAGCAAGGTCGTGCCGCTTGCCCACGGCGAAGTCGTTGAAGTCGTGCGCGGGGGTGATCTTCACCGCGCCCGAGCCCTTCTCGGGGTCGGAGTACTCGTCCGCCACGATGGGGATGCGTCGGCCCACCAGCGGCAGGATGGCGAACTTGCCGACGAGATCGCGGAACCGCTCGTCCTCCGGATGAACGGCCACGGCGGTGTCGCCCAGCATGGTCTCCGGCCGGGTGGTGGCCACCACGATGAAGCGGCCCGGCGCGCCCTCCACGGGGTAGCGCAAGTGCCAGAGGCTGCCCTTCACCTCGCGGCTTTCCACCTCGAGGTCGGAGATGGCGGTCTGGAACTTCGGGTCCCAGTTCACCAGCCGGCGGTCACGGTAGATCAACCCCTGCTCATGCAGGGTGACAAAGACCTCGCGCACCGCCTCGGAGAGGCCAGCATCCATGGTGAAGCGCTCGCGCGGCCAGTCCAGGCTGGCTCCCAGCCGGCGAAGCTGGCGGGTGATGTTGCCACCCGACTGCCCCTTCCACTCCCAGACATGCTCCAGGAACTTCTCGCGCCCGATCTCCCGCCGGTCCACGCCCTGGGTGGCCAGCAGTCGCTCGACGACCATCTGCGTGGCGATGCCGGCATGGTCGGTGCCCGGCTGCCACAGCGTGTCCCGCCCCTGCATGCGCCGCCAGCGGATCAGGGTGTCCTGAATGGTGAAGGTCAGGGCATGGCCGATATGCAGGCTGCCCGTGACGTTCGGCGGCGGGATCATGATGGTGAAGGGGGCTGCCGTGCTGCCGGGATCGGCGCTGAAGGCACCGCTGGCCTCCCACCCCTCATAGAGGCGCTGTTCGAAGGAGGCGGGCGAGAGGGTCTTGTCGAGCATGGCCGCACGCTTGGGCGGGAGCCGCCCGCCCGTCAAGAGGCTGCGATGCGGAATGCCCCGGCGCTGCGCCTCAGCCTTCGTCGCGGTTCGTCAGCCGGGCAATCTCCGCCTTCACCAGCCGCTCTACCAGGGGCGGAAGATGGGTGTCGAGCCAGGCCTTGAGCATGGGGCGCAGTTCCTCGCGCACCAGATCCTCGATGCTGGGCCCACCCGCCCGCTGCACCGGGGCATGGCGGTTGCGCACCACGGCACGCGCCAGTTCCTCGAGCGCCTCGATCACCGCCGGCGATGCCGTTGCGGCGGGAGCCGGCGGCTGCCCGGGCGCTGCACCCGTCGCTTCTGGCTGCGGGGGCGGCGGGGCGGCGTTAGGCACCACCTCAGGCCGCACCAGCATGTCTTCCGTCAGTTCCAGAGGCCGGGCCTCGGGCCCTTTCTCCTCGTCCTCGTTCAGGATCTGCCGGATGGAGGCGAGAATGTCCTCCATCGACGGGTCCTGCGGCTGCTGCGACGGCTCTGCCATATCAGCGCCTCTCATCGTCGTTGAGAGGGTTAGTGGTGCCGAACCACTTGGAGCGGACGGCGTTGTAGTAGGCTTCCATGTCGTAGAGGGCGACGGGGAGCGCGAGGTCGCGGGCGGTGAGGCGGCCGACCGCGCCGGCCAGGCCGTAGCTGGCGGTGACCACGTTGGACAGCGCCTGCACCAGGCTGACGCGGGCGTTCAGCAGCTCCTGCTCGGCGTTCAGCACGTCCAGCGTGGTGCGGCTGCCCACCACCGCCTCGCGCTGCACCCCGTCGAGCGCGATCTCGGCGGCGCGGATCTGCGAGCGCACGCTGTCCACCTGGGCGCGCGCCGTCTGCAGCGTCTCCCAGGCCTGCGTCGCCTGCTGCATCGCCGCCCGCCGCTGGTCGTCCACCACCTGCCGCAGCCGCACCGCATCCTGCCGCGCCTGCCGCACCGCCGCGTGCTCGGCGCCACCCTGGTAGAGCGGCACCGACAGGTTCGCCGTGATCTGCTCGCCGCTCACCCGCGAATGCGGCTGCTGCGAGTTGTCCGTGCGGAAGGCCTGCGCCTGCAGGCTCACCGTCGGCAGCAGCGCCGCCATCTGCACGTCCACCGCGTCGCGCGCCGCCGCCTCGTCGAACAGCGCCGCCACCACCGCGGGATTGTTGCGCATCGCCATCTCGGCCGCCGCCCCGGCGCCGCGCACCGCCGCGGTCAGCGGCTGCGGCGCCACCAGGCGCTCCGGCGACAGCCCGGTCACCCGCCGGAAGGTCGCCCGGCTGGTCTGCAGCGTCCCCTCCGCATTGGCCCGCGCCGCCTGCGCCCCCGACAGCCGGCTCTCCGCCTGCGCCACGTCGGTGCGCGTGATCTCGCCCACCCGGAACCGCTCGTTGGTCGCATCCAGCTGCCGCTGCAGCACCCGCACGTTGTTCTCGTTCAGCCGCAGCGTCTCCTGGTCGCGGATCACCGCCACATAGGCCGAGACCACGTCGGACAGCACCTGCTGCTCGGTCGCCAGGAGCCGCGCCCGCTGCGCCAGCACCAGGTTCTCCGCCCGCCGCGTCGCCGAGACCGTCCGCCCGCCATTGTAGAGCGGCTGCGTCACCGTCGCCGCCAGGTTGGCGGTCTGCCGGTCCACCTCGCTATGCACCGGCTGGCCAAAGCTGCCCAGCGCCCGCGCCCGCCCGTCAATGTAGCCCCCCGCCCCCGACAGCACCACGCTCGGCCGCCACCCCGCCAGCGCCTGCGGCACGTTCTCGTCCACCGACCGCAGCTGCGCCCGCGCCGCCTGCAGCGTCGGGTTGTCCGCATAGGCCTGCGCCAGCGCCTCCTGCAGCGTCTGGCCCCGCGCCACGCCAACCACCCACACCGGCGCCGTCACCAGCAACGCTCCCAACAAACCTCGAAACCCTGCGGGAAT
>DATMRU010000043.1:0-36441 GCA_035565935.1 Roseomonas sp. | reverse complement strand
GGACCAGGGCATGCCACTAGACATAAAGAAGTCTTTATGTCATGCGCAACCCATGGAGCCCCTGCTGGCGCAACTGCGCGCCGCCGCCGAACCGACCCGCCTGCGCCTGTTGGCCCTCTGCGCCCGCGGCGCCTTCTGCGTGAGCGAGCTGTGTGCCATCCTCGGCCAGAGCCAGCCGCGCCTGTCGCGCCACCTGAAGCTGCTGGTCGAGGCGGGGCTGCTGGAGCGGCTGCCCGAGGGCGCCAACGTCTATTTCCAGCTTCCGCCGGGCGCGGATCTCGCCCGCCAGGTGCTGGCGCGCCTGCCGGAGGACGACCCCGTCATCGCCGCCGACCGCCGCGCCGCCGCCCGCATCGCCGCCGAACGGGCGCGCGCGGCCTCCGAGGCCTTCCGCCGTGACGGCGCCGACTGGGACGAGATGCGCGCCCTCGGCCTGCCCGCCGCCGCGATCGAGACGGCCCTGCTGGCGCTGCTGCCGGACCGCCTGGGCCGGGTGGCCGATGTCGGCACCGGAACGGGGCGCCTGCTGGAGGTGATGGCCCCCCGCGCCGAATCCGTGCTGGGCCTCGATGCCAGCCGCGAGATGCTGGCCCTGGCCCGTGCCCGGCTGGGCGAGCGCGGCATCGGCAATGCCTCCGTCCGGCTGGCCGACATGTACCGCCTGCCGCTGCCCGATGCCGGCTTCGACGCCGTCACGCTGCAGATGGTGCTGCACTACGCCGAGGACCCGATCGCGGCCCTGGCCGAGGCGGCGCGGCTGCTGCGCCCGGACGGCCTGCTGGTGGTGATCGACCTCGCGCCGCATGCCCGGCAGGAATTGCTGGCCCGCAACGCCCACCGCTGGCCCGGCTTCGACGACGCCGCGCTGGCCGGCTGGTTCGGCGCCGCCGGCTGCGCGCCGCTACCCTCCGTCGAGATCGCCGGCCCCCTCCCGGTCCGCCTCTGGCCCGCCCGCCGCCTGGCCGTGCCGGTCGCGCCTCTGCCTGAAACCACGCTGAACTTCTGAAGGAAGGCCCTGCCCATGGCCCGCCCCGCCCTGCTCGATGCCCTGCGCGACCGTGTCCTGCTTTGCGATGGCGGCATGGGCAGCCGCGTCCAGGCCCTGACCCTCGACATCGAGAAGGACTACTGGGGCAAGGAGAACTGCACGGAGGTGCTGAACCTCTCGCGCCCCGACCTCGTGCGCGAGATCCATCGCGGCTACTACGAAGCCGGTTCGGACATGGTGCTGACCAACAGCTTCGGCGGCTCCCCGGTCACGCTGGAGGAGTTCGAGCTCGGCAGCCGCGCCTTCGAGATCAACAAGCTCTCGGTCGAGCTGGCACGCGAGGCGGCGGAAAGCTTTGCCGATGGGCGCGACCGCTGGGTGATCGGCGATATCGGCCCCGGCACCAAGCTGCCGAGCCTCGGCCATATCGACTATGACAGGCTGGAGGCGGCGCTGACCGAGCAGTGCCGCGGCCTGATCGCCGGCGGCGCCGATGCGCTGCTGACCGAGACCAACCAGGACACGCTCTTCATCAAGGCGGCGGTCAACGCCGCCAAGGCGGCGCTGGGCGAGGCACGGAAGGAAATCCCCATCTTCGTGCAGGTCACGGTGGAGACCACCGGCACGCTGCTGGTCGGCGCCGACATCGCCGCCGCCGCGACCGTGGTGCAGGCGCTCGACGTGCCGCTGATGGGGCTGAACTGCGCGACGGGGCCCCAGGAAATGGCCGAGCACGTCCGCTACCTCGCGCAGAACTGGCCCGGCCTGATCTCCTGCCAGCCCAATGCCGGCCTGCCCGAGCTGGTGGACGGCAAGACGCATTACCCGCTCGCTCCCGACGACATGGCGCTCTGGATGGAGCGCTTTGTCACCGAGGACGGCATTAACTTGATCGGCGGCTGCTGCGGCACCTCGACGCCGCACATCCAGGCGCTGGACGCCATGCTGCGCCGGGTGGATGGCGGCCGCTTCCGCCCCGCCCCGGTGAAGCGCAGCGTGTTCTGGGTGCCGCAGGTGGCCAGCCTCTACGGCGCGACGACGCTGCGTCAGGAGAACAGCTACTTCTCCATCGGCGAGCGCTGCAACGCCAACGGCTCCAAGGCCTGGCGCGAGCGGCAGGCGGCGCATGACTGGGATGGCTGCGTTGCCATGGGCCGCGAGCAGGTGGGGGAGGGCTCCAACTCGCTCGACATCTGCACCGCCTTCGTCGGCCGCGACGAGCTGGCCGAGATGAGCGAGGTGGTCCGCCGCTTCACCGGCTCCGTCAACGCGCCGCTGGTGATCGATTCCACCGAAACCCCGGTGATCGAGGCGGCGCTGAAGCTGCATGGCGGCAAGCCCATCATCAACTCGATCAATTTCGAGGATGGGGAGGGCCATGCGCATGACCGCCTGGTGCTGGCGAAGAAGTTCGGCGCCGCCGTCATCGCGCTCACCATCGACGAGGTCGGCATGGCGAAGACCGCGGAGGACAAGCTCCGCATCGCCGAGCGGCTGGTGGATTTCGCCTGCAACAAGCACGGCCTGCCGCAGAGCGACCTGCTGATCGACCCGCTGACCTTCACCATCGCCACGGGCAACGAGGACGACCGCAAGCTCGGTTTGTGGACCCTCGAAGGCATCCGCATGATCCGGCAGAAATTCCCGGACATCCAGATCATCCTCGGCCTCTCCAACATCTCCTTCGGCCTGAACCCGGCCGCGCGGCACGTGCTGAACAGCGTCTTCCTCGACCACGCGGTGAAGGCCGGCATGACCGGCGCCATCGTGCATGTGTCGAAGATCAAGCCGCTGCACGCCATCCCGCCGGAGGAGGTGAAGGTCGCCGAGGACCTGATCTTCGACCGCCGCAGCGAAGGTTACGACCCGCTGCAGAGACTGTTGGAAATGTTCGCCGGCCGGAAGGCGGCGGATGCGGCGGCGAAGAAGAAGGCCGACACCGTCGAGGGCCGCCTGAAGGACCGCATCGTGGACGGCGACCGCAAGGGGCTGGACGCCGAGCTGGCCGATGCCATGGCCAAGGGCATCAAGCCGCTCGACATCATCAACGGCATCCTGCTCGAGGGCATGAAGGTCGTCGGCGAGCTGTTCGGCGCCGGCAAGATGCAGCTCCCCTTCGTGCTGCAATCGGCCGAGACGATGAAGGCCGCCGTCGCCTATCTCGAACCCTACATGGAGAAGGTGGAAGGCCAGCAGAAGGGCACTATCGTCCTCGCCACGGTGAAGGGCGACGTGCACGACATCGGCAAGAACCTCGTTGACATCATCCTGACCAACAACGGCTACAAGGTCGTCAATCTCGGCATCAAGGTGCCGCTGAACGACATGGTCGCGGCGGTGAAGGAGCACCGGGCCAATGCCATCGGCATGTCCGGCCTCCTCGTGAAGTCCACGGTGGTGATGAAGGAGAACCTGGAGGAGATGTCGCGCCAGGGCGTCGAGCTGCCGGTGCTGCTGGGCGGCGCCGCGCTGACGCGCAACTTCGTCGAGGATGACTGCGCCCGCGCCTATGCCACGCAGGGAAGGCAATGGGGCCGCGTCGCCTATGCGCGCGATGCCTTCGATGGCCTGCACCTGATGGACAAGGTGATGGGCAATGACTTCGACGGCTATCTCGCCTCGCTGCAACAGAAGCGCGCCAACAAGCCGCGCAACACCGCGCGCACCCTCGGCACCGCCGATCCGCGCGGCTTCGCGCCGGTGGACGTCAACTACGCCCGGGAGCGCCGCCACCGCCTGACGCAGGACGAGCCGGTGCCGGTGCCGCCCTTCTGGGGCGCCCGCATCATGGAGGCCGACCCCAAGGCCATCGTGCCCTTCCTCAACGAGCGCAGCCTCTACCAGTTCCAGTGGGGCTTCCGGAAGCAGGGCCGCAGCCTGGAGGACTTCATCGGCTGGGCGAAGCAGGAGCTGCGCCCGGTGCTGAAGCGCATGCTGACGTTGACCGAGCAGGAAAAGATCCTGAAGCCGCAGGCCATCTACGGCTACTGGAAATGCGCCGGTCAGGGCAATGACGTCATCCTCTTCGAGGAGGACGGCGTCACCGAGGCCGCCCGCTTCACCCTGCCGCGCCAGCCGAAACAGGATGGCGAGTGCATCGCCGACTTCGTGCGCGACATCGAGGATGGCCCCGAGAAGCGCGATGTCATCGGCCTGCAGGTCGTCACCGTCGGGCAGAAGGCCAGCGACATGGCCCGCGAATGGTTCGAGGGCGACCGCTACCAGGATTATCTCTACCTGCACGGCCTCTCCGTGGAGATGGCCGAGGCCATGGCGGAATATGTCCACAAGCGCATCCGCGCCGAATGGGGTTTTGCCGGCCAGGACGAGCGCGACATGGAGAAGATGCTCGCCCAGGGCTATCGCGGCGGACGCTATTCCTTTGGCTACCCCGCCTGCCCGCGCCTGGAGGACCAGGCGCCGTTGCTGAAGCTGTTGCAGGCCGAGCGCATCGGCGTCTCGATCAGCGACGAGTGGCAACTCCACCCGGAGCAGTCCACCAGCGCGATCGTGCTGCACCACCCGCGCGCGAAATACTTCTCGGTGTAAGAAAGGCTGGGGGAAAGAATTCCCCCAGACCCCCATCTTCTTTTTGTCAGTTTGGGGTGTGCGCTGGCCGCCAGCGCGGGAAACTCGAAGAAAAAAAGAAGGGGGTTCGGGGGAATTCTTTCCCCCGACCTTCATGCGATCGCCGCGTGGCACCTGTGCGGTGTTTTCGGGTTTCCCACCCTGGCCCTGGCTGCCTTAGAACCCTCCCCGGAGAGCGTGGAGTGAACTGGATGAGCCGAGCGACGACGCTCGCGGCGGGCAGTGTGGGCGTGGCCCTGGCGGTGCTGGGCCTGAAGGCTGTCGCCTGGTGGCTCACCGGCAGCGTGGCCCTGCTGGCCGATGCGCTGGAATCGATCGTCAACGTCGCCGCCGCCGTCGCGGCGCTGCTGGCCATCCGTCTCGCCGCAGCGCCGCCTGACGCGAACCACCCCTACGGCCATGCCAAGGCGGAGTATTTCTCGGCGGTGCTGGAAGGGGCGCTGATCGTGGTCGCGGCGCTGCTCATCCTGAACGAGTCCTGGCAGGCCTGGCGGAACCCCCACATGCCCGACCTGCCGGCCACCGGCCTCGCCATCTCGGCCCTCGCCACGGCGGCGAACGGCGGCTGGTCCTGGCTGCTGTTCCGCGCCGGGCGGCGGCTGCGCTCGCCGGCCCTGCTGGCCGATGCGCGCCACCTCCTCTCCGATGTCGTCACCTCCGCCGGCGTGGTAGTGGGTGTCGGCGCGGTGGCGCTGACCGGCATCCTCTGGCTCGACCCGCTGCTGGCGGGGCTGACGGCGCTGAACATCCTCTTCTCCGGCTGGAAGCTGATGCGCGAGAGCGTCGGCGGGCTGATGGACGAGTCGGTGGAGCCGCAGTTGCTCGGCCGAATCCGCGCCCTGGTCTCGCAGGAGGCGGAGGGCGCCATCGAGGCGCACGACCTGCGCACGCGGCATTCCGGCAGCACCACCTTCGTCGAGTTCCACCTCGTGGTGCCGGGCGAGATGCGGGTCGCTGAGGCCCACGAGATCTGCGACCGCGTCGAGGCGGCGCTGAAGACCGAGCTTGGCAGCGCCGTCATCACCATCCATGTGGAGCCGGAGATGAAGGCGAAGCACCAGGGCGTCCTGGTGCTCTAGAGCGTTTTCCGTTCGCATTGGCTCACGGATAACGCTCTAGAATATTGTTCCTACGAGCATCTTCACCCGATCAGGCGATTCCGCCTGATCGGGATCTGCTCTAGCGCAGACCCTGTTCCGATGAAATCATCGGAACAGGTGAGAATGCTCGTCAAAACAGATGCTTCAGGGCGAGGGCGCTGCCGATGGTCAGGCTGAACGTGATCACCACCCGGGGCGGCGATGCCGGCGAAACCTCGCTCGGCGACGGCAGTCGCCTGCGCAAGGACGCCCTGCGCATCGAGGCGATCGGCGCGGTGGACGAGGCGAACGCCACCCTCGGTCTGCTCCGCCTGCACACCACGGGCGAGCCGGACGCCATGCTGGCCCGCATCCAGAACGACCTCTTTGATCTCGGCGCCGATCTCTGCGTCCCCGGCGACGCGGCCGAGGGCCGGCTGCGCATGGCGGACAGCCAGTGCGCCCGGCTGGAGGCCGAGATCAAGGCGCTGAACGCCAACCTGCCGCCGCTGCGCTCCTTCGTCCTGCCCGGCGGCACCCCGGCGGCGGCGCATGCGCACCTGGCCCGCACGTCGGTGCGGCGGGCGGAGCGCGTGGTGGTGGCACTGGCGGCGGCCGAGACGGTCAACGGGGCGGCGCTGCGCTACCTCAACCGCCTGTCGGACCATCTCTTCGTGCTGTCGCGCGTGCTGAATGCCGGCGCCGACGTGCTCTGGGTGCCGGGCGCGGCGCGGCCGGAGGCGTGAAGCCCGGCGGCCTTCGCCGGCTCAGGCCGGCATGATGCCCAGCTCGTCCTGCCGCCGCTTGTCCAGCTCCTCGCTGTAGCGGCGTAACAGGTAGGAGGCCTTCAGCAGCCCCAGCACGCGGGAGGTGTCCCGTTTGTCCACCACGACGAGGGCCTCGGCATCGGTGGCGTCGAACAGCGCCATGGCCTGCTTCGCGTTCTGCGCGGGCAGCAGCACCTGGTCCGGCAGGTGGATCAGCTTCGCCACGGTGTCGCTCTCGGAATGCTCCGGCGCATGCGCCTCGGCCACCAGGATCAGCCCGGCATAGCGCTCCGCCTGGTCCAGCGCGACGACATGGGTGGTCGAGCCGAGCGGGAAATCCCGCCGGAAGGAGGAGATGCGCGTGTCGGTGCGCACGGTGCGCACGTCCCGCCGCATCAGCTTGCCCACCGTCAGGTCGCGCAGCCAGCCGATGTCATGCGCGCTGCGGATCGCCTCGCCGCGCAGATGGAAGCGCCAGGTGGCGAAGGAATAGCCGAACAGGCGCCGCACCGTGGTGGCCGAGACGATCACCGCGGCCACCGTCACCCCGGCCACGGCGAAATCGCCCGTCGTCTCCAGCGCGACGAAGGTCATGGCGAGCGGTGCGCCGATCACCGCCGCCCCGAAGGCGCTCATGCCGACCACCGAGGTCAGCAGCGGGTCCACCACGATGCCGGCCCAGGCCGCCGGCACCGCCAGCAGCTTGCCGAACAGGGCGCCCAGCAGCAGCGAGGCGAAGAACAGCCCGCCGCGGAAGCCGCTGCCGATCGAGATCGCCGAGGCCAGCGCCTTGAGCAGCAGCAGCATCAGAAGCGGCATGGCCGGTCCTTCCACCACGAAGGTCAGGTGCAGCGCGCCATGCCCGGCCGAGAGCACGGAGGGCGTGATCAGCGCCAGCGCTCCCACCATCAGCCCGCCCACCGCCGGGCGCAGCAGGCTCCAGGGGATGAGGCGGCGGATCAGCGCCTCGGCCAGGGTCACGCCGCGCATCAGCACGATGGCGGCCAGCCCGCAGAGCAGGCCGATGAACAGCGCGGTGACGCCATCGTCCCAGTCCGGCGGCGCGATGCCGCCGGAGAGGACGGGCGTGCTGCCGCCGATCATCCGGGCCACCACCGTCCCCGCCACCGCCGCCGCGACCACCGGGGCGAGCTGCGCGATGGCATAGGTGCCGATCACCAGCTCGAAGGCATAGAAGGCGCCGGTCAGCGGCGCCTGGAAGGCGGCGGCGATGGCGCCGGCGGCACCGCAGCCGACTAGCACGCGCAGGTCACCGCGCCGCAGCCCGACGGCGCGCCCGATCCGCGAGGCGAAGCCGCCACCGGCCTGGGTATAGGCCGCCTCCAGCCCCACCGAGGCGCCGAAGCCGTTGGAGAGCAGGTTCTGCGCCCCCACCACCAGCCCATCGATCACCGACATGCGGCCGCCATGCAGCGCATTGGCCTCGATCGGGTCCACCGGCTGGCGCGGCCACCAGCGGTTCAGCGCCAGGCCCAGCAGGGCCAGCAGCAGGCCGCCCGCCGCCGGCGACAGCAGCAGCATCACCGGGTCCGCCTCGCGCAGGGCGCTGAGCCCGTGCTCGCTCTCAGGGCCGAACAGCAGGGTATGCAGCCCCCTCGCCGCCAATCCCAGGCACGAGGCCACCAGGCCGCTGATCACCCCCGCCACGACGCCGAGGCCGATGATGCCCAACTCGGTCTGCCGCAGCCTGTGGCGCAGGCCCGTCGGAAAGAGCCGGCTCAGCCAGCGGCGGGTGGGACTCATCGCTTTACTCTTCTCTCCAGCCGCAGGCGCGGAAGGCCGGGGCCAGGGACTCCGGCACCGGTGCGATGGCCTCAATCGCAGGCGTCAGCGGCAGAACAATGGCGCGCGCCAGGAGATGCAGCCCCGCCGGGATTGCTTTTCCGTAAAGCGGGTCGCCGAGAATCGGCCAGCCCTGGCTGGCGCAATGCACGCGCAGCTGGTGGGTGCGGCCGGTCTCCGGGCGCAGCTCCAGCCAGGTCAGCCCCCCGCCGCGGCCCCGGACGCGCCAGCGGGTGAGGGCGGGCTGGCCCTCCGGATGCGGCTCCATCCGCCAGCCGGCGGCGGCACTGCTCACCTTGCGCAGCGGCAGTTCGATGCGGCCCGACTGCGCCGCCGGTCCGCCCACCACTACGGCCCAGTAGGTCTTGCGGGCGCGCCCGGCGGCGAAGAGGGCGCCGAGTTCGGCCAAAGCAGGCTTGGTGCGGCCGAGGACCAGGCAACCGGCCGTGTCGGTGTCGAGGCGATGCGCCGGCTGCGGCAGGCGCCGCTTGCCGAAGGCCAGCGCCGGCAGGAAATCCTCCAGGCTGCGGCCACCGCGCGGCCCCGCATGCACCGGCAGGCCGGCGGGCTTGTCGATGATCAGCACCGTGTCGGTCTGCAGGAGGATCTTGAGAGGGGCGCCGCCCCTCTCAAACTCTCCCCGCCAAGAACCCGAGGTTCTTGGATCTCCCATCAGAGGGGTCCCGGGAACGGGGTGGGGGCAGCGCCCCCGGGGAATCAGGCCGCCTTCGGCAGCATCCGGCTGGTGCGCTCCGCCCAGTCGAAATAGAGCTGGCGCGCCTTCTGGCCGATCGGGCCGATCGGCAAGGCACGGCCCTCGAAATTCGTGCAGTACTGCACCTTGCCGAAATTGCCGGTCGCGAAGATCTCGTCGGCCTCGCGCAGCATGGCGGGCGTCACGATGCACTCGCGCGCCTCGATGCCCGCCTCGCGCAACAGGGTCAGCACGCGCGAGCGGGTGATGCCGGCCAGATAGGTGCCATTGGCGATGGGCGTCATCACCACGCCATCCTTCACCAGCATCATGTTGGAGGTGGCGAACTCCGCCACATTGCCCTCGAAGTCGCAGAGCACGGCATTGTCGAAACCCCTGGCGCGCGCGGCCGCGGCGGCGCGGGAGGAGTTCGGGTAGAGGCAGGAGGCCTTGGCGTCGGTCGGCGCCATGTCGGCGGCCGGGCGGCGGAACGGCACCAGGCAGGCCGAGAAGCCCTTGGAGGCGTCCGGCAGCGGCGCGTCATAGATCGACAGGATGAACTCGGTGCTCGCCGGGTCCGGGAAGGCGGCGCCGATGCCGCGGCGGATGAAGAACATCGGGCGGATGTAGAGCTCCGCATCCGCCGGCATTTTCGCCACGCCCTCGCGGCAGAGTTCCTCGATGCGCGCAGCCGTCAGCGTCGGCTGCATCATCATCGCCTCGGCGCTGCGGATCACCCGCTGGCAGTGCAAGTCGAGGTCGGGCACCAGGCCGCGGATGGCGCGGGCGCCGTCGAAGACCATCGACCCCAGCCAGAAGGCATGGTCCATCGGGCCGAGCAGCTTCGGCTCCTCGGTCATCCACTTGCCGTCGTGCCAAAAGACGCCCGCCATGGGGAAACCCTTCCATGCTGCAACCGGAGGGGCGGCAGAGTGACACGGCGCGCGGCCGAGTTGAAGGGCGGCGGGATGCGGAAGAGCGGAACCGGGGGAGAAGGAATTCTCCCCCGGACCCCCGCTTCTTTCTTTTCTGCCAGTTTTTGTCGCGCAGGCGGTGCGCGCCCGCGCCGGGGCCGAACCACCTCCGGCGACTGCCAGCCCACACGAATGCGGGGGCCCGGGGGAACTCAGTTCCCCCGGCGGGGTGGTCCAGGAGGGGTGGCGCCCTTCCTGGCCCCGGCCTCAGTCCTTCGACACCCCGAAGGCATCGGGATAGCCGAACAGCCCCACGGCGCCGCCGGTGTGCAGGAACACCACGTTCTCGTCCTTGCCGAAGCGTCCCTTGCCGATCAGGTCGATCAGCCCGGCCATGCCCTTCCCGGAATAGACGGGGTCGAGCAGGATGCCTTCCTTCTCCGCCAGCAGCTTGACGGCCTCGACCATACCCTCGGTGGGGATGCCATAGCCCTGGCCGACATAGTCGCAGTTCGCCACCACATGCTCGGCCTTGACGATGCCGGGCACGCCGAGATGCTCGGCGGTGCGCTGCGCCAGCGCCAGCACATTGGCCTCCTGCTTCTCGCGCGGCGCACGGACGCCGATGCCGAGCACGGGGATGCCGCTGTTCAGCGCGACGAGCCCCGTCACCAGCCCCGCCTGGGTGCCGGCGCTGCCGGTGGCGTGCACCACATGGTCGATGCGCAGCCCCATCTCGGCGGCCTGGTTCACCAGCTCCAGCGCCGCGTTGACATAGCCCAGCGCGCCCACCGGGTTGGAGCCGCCCCCCGGGATGACATAGGGCCGCTTGCCCTTGGCGCGCAGCTCCTCGGCGAGCGCCTCCATCTCCGCCTGCATGTCGGCGCCGCCAGGGCGGCGGGAGATGCTGGCGCCGTGCAGCTTGTCCAGCAGCACGTTGCCGGACTGCGCATAGGCCGGGCTGTGGTCGCCGGTGCGGTCCTCCAGCAGGATGTGGCAGGCGAGGCCGAGCTTCGCCGCCGCCGCCGCCGTCTGCCGCGCGTGGTTGGACTGGGTGGCGCCCTGGGTGATGACGGTGTCCGCCTGCTGCGCCAGCGCCTCGGCCATCAGGAATTCCAGCTTGCGGGTCTTGTTGCCGCCGGTGGAAAGCCCGGTCGCGTCGTCCCGCTTGATCCAGAGGCGCGGCCCGCCGAGGTGGCGCGAGAGGTTCTCCATCGGCTCCAGCGGAGTCGGCAGATGGCCGAGCCGGATGCGGGGAAAGCGGGCGAGGTTCATGGCGGAGTTCCTCCGGGTCTTTTGGTCGCGCCGCACCCTAGGCCCGCCCGCCGCAGGTGCCAACTCGGCCCCAAGCCCGGGAAAATGAATTCCCCTACAGGGATTCCCTTGGCCCCCATCTTCGTTCTTCGAGTTGGGCGCACCCCGGCGAACAGGCACCCGACCGACAAAAAGAAGATGGGGGTTCGGGGGAATTCCTTCCCCCGACCTTTTCCCGACGCTATCGCCCCGGCGCATGAGACCGCCCCGCCCGCTGCAGCCCGAGCCCGACCGCCTCTGTGGCCCCGCCGCCGTCGCCGCCGCCTTCGCGCACCG
Organism: Roseomonas sp.; assembly: GCA_035565935.1. Classification (GTDB taxonomy): domain Bacteria; phylum Pseudomonadota; class Alphaproteobacteria; order Acetobacterales; family Acetobacteraceae; genus Pseudoroseomonas. Next base: position 25,018 of record DATMRU010000043.1, on the reverse strand, counting down.
GCCGCAATCCGTGCTGCGGCTGTTCTATGTCGCCGCCCGCCGCGCCGAGGCCGGCCCCTTCTGCGCGCAGCTCGCCCGCGCCCGGAAGCCCTATCGCGAACTGCCCCCGGAGGAACTGGCGCGAGTCGCGGGAACCACCCACCATGGCGGCATCGTCGCCATCGCCACGCCCCGCGCGGCCTTGTCGCTGCCGGCGCCGGAGGCGCTGCCGCCCGGCCTGCTGCCGGTGCTGGACGGCATCGGCAACCCGCACAATCTCGGCGCCATCGCCCGCTCGGCCGCCTTCTTCGGCTGCAAGGCCCTGCTGCTCTCGGGCGACCCGCGCCAGGCCGGCCTGTCGGATGCCGCCTGGCGCACCAGCGAGGGCGGGCTGGAGGCGCTGGCCCTCTACCGCGCGCCGGATCTCCCGGCGGCCCTGCGGCAGCTTTCCGCCCGCTATCTGACGGTGGCGGCCGTGGCGCGGGAGGGCGTGCCGCCGGCGGCCCTGCCCAAGGATCGCCCGGTGGCCCTGGTGCTGGGCAATGAGGAGCAGGGGCTGCCCCTGGCCAGCATCGCCGCCTGTGAGGCGCGGGTGACGCTGCCCGGCTCCGGCGCGGTGGAGAGCCTGAACGTCTCCGTTGCGGCGGCGGTCCTGATCCATAGCCTGGGCACTCATTTGTAACGAATCCACGCGAGACTTGCCCCACCGCCGGCGAGGTATCAGAACCTGCGGCGGACCCAACCGGAGGCTCCCAAAACCATGACGCTCCGCCGCCGCACCCTGCTCGGTGCCGCCGCCACCTTCCCCGCCGCCTCGGCCCTCTTTGCCCCCCATCTCGTGCGGGCGCAGGAAACCTTCCCCTCGCGCAACCTGCGCATCGTGGTCCCCTATGCAGCGGGCGGCTCGGTGGACATGACCGCGCGCCTGATGGCGCAGATGCTGGAGCCCGTGCTGGGCAAGAGCATCATCGTGGACAACCGCGGCGGCGCCGGCGGCAATATCGGCGCCGCCGAGGCCGCCCGCTCGGAGAAGGACGGGTACACGATGCTGCTCGGCTCCTCCTCCATCCTCGCCGCCAACAAGTTCCTCTACGCCAAGTCGATGCCGATCGACCCGCTGACGGACCTGGCGCCGGTGACGCGCGTGACCACCGGCACGGTGTTCATGACCGTCAACGCCAAGAGCCCGTACAAGAGCTTCCAGGAGGTGATCGCGGCGGCGAAGAAGGATCCGGGCAAGCTCACCATGGGCTCCTCCGGCACCGGCACCATCAGCCACCTGACGATCAGCAAGGTCTGCAAGGTGACGGGCGCCGACATCACCCACGTGCCCTATCGCGGCGGCGCCCCGGCGCTGCAGGACCTGCTGGCCGGCAACATCGACATGATGTTCGACGTCATCCCGCTCTCCATGGCGCATATCCGCGAGGGCCGGCTGCGCGTGCTGGCCGCCGCCAGCGCCGACCGCGTGACCTATGCGCCGGAGCTGAAGGACGTACCGGCGATGAAGGAGCTGCTGCCCGGCTCCGGCATCGACATGCAGTCCTGGTACGGCATCAACGTCCCCGCCGGCACGCCGGAGGACCGCATCGCGGTGCTGCACAAGGCGATCGTCGGTGTGGTGGACACGCCGGAGTTCCGCGCGAAGATGGAGCCGAACGGCTTCACCACCGTCGTGGACGCCACCCCGGCTGCCTATGGGGCCTATATCCGGGAGCAGGAGAAGGTCTGGAAGCAGCTGGTCGAGGAATCCGGCGCCAGCCTCGACTGAGACCTGCCCCGTGGCCTGACGGTGGGCGCGGAGGGTCACCCCCGCGCCCTTTTTCATGCGTGCCGCCCCGCCAGGGCGCCCGCCCGCGGCCCTGCCAGGCCGTTTCCGCCCCCAGGCGATCTGCTCTAGCATTGCGGCCGCTCACCGGAGGAACGCCCGCCCATGCGCCGAGCCCTGACCGCCGCCGCCCTGCTGGTTCCCTTGGCTACCGGCGCGGAGGCCGCCCCTGCCTCCCTGACCTGCCCCGAGGACGCGGCGATGCAGGCCCTGGCCGCCTCCCTCCTGGCCAAGGCGCCGGTCGAGGCCTTCGGCCGCAGCCTGAGCCTGGAGGACGCGCTCTGCGCCCAGCGCAAGCTGGTGGCGGCGATGGAGAAGCAGCTCGGCCCCACCGTCGGTTGGAAGGTCGGGCTGACCAATGCGGCGGCGCAGAAGCGCTTCGGCGTCGATCATCCGCTCGCCGGGCCGATCTACCAGGCGACGGTCCGGGCGCATTCCGGCGAGACCCTGCCGGCGGATTTCGCCGCCGTGCCGGTGGTCGAGGCCGACCTGATCGTCCGGGTGAAGGACGAGGGTATCAACCAGGCCGGTGACGACCATGTCGCCATCCTGAAGCACCTGGACCAGGTCGTCCCCTTCATCGAGCTGCCTGACCTGGCGCTCTCCGACCTCAAGCAGATGGACGGGCCGAACCTGCTGGCGATCGGCGTCGGCGCCCGGCTCGGCGTGGTGGGTGACCCGATCACGCCCGAGGCGACGGAGGACTTCGCGAAGCACCTCGGCAGCATGAGCGTGCGCTTCGCGACCGACCAGAAGGAACTGGCCACCGCCCCGGGCACCGCGCTGCTCGGCCATCCGCTGAACGTCATCCCCTGGCTGGTGAAGGACCTGAAGGCCCGCGGCACCGCACTGAAGGCGGGCGACCTGATCTCGCTCGGCGGCTTCTCGCCCGCCCTGCCGGCCGAGGCGGGGCGGACCTATACCGTCACCTATACGGGGCTGCTGGAAAAGCCGGTCTCGGTCAGCGTGAGGCTGGAATAGAAGGCTGGGGGAAGGAATTCCCCCAGACCCCCTTCTTTTTTCTTCGAGTTTCCTGCGCTGGCGGGAAGTGCAGTCCCAAACTGACAAAAAGAAGATGGGGGTTCGGGGGAATTCATTCCCCCGACCTTCTCGCCCGCAACCCCTGCGAGAACAGGGCTTGACCCGGCCTGAAACCCGGCGCATCGCCCCCGTTTTACGCCATTGAAAGGTCTGGAGGCGCCGCCATGCTGGCCTTGCGTGTCATCCCCTGCCTGGACGTGAAGGAAGGCCGCGTGGTGAAGGGTGTGAACTTCGTCGCGCTGCGCGACGCGGGCGACCCGGTCGAGCAGGCCCGCGCCTATGACGCCGAGGGCGCGGACGAGATCACCTTCCTCGACATCGGCGCCACCCACGAGAACCGCGACACCATGTACGACGTGGTCTCGCGCACCGCCGCCGAGGTCTTCATCCCGCTGACGGTGGGCGGCGGCGTGCGCAGCGTCGAGGATGTGCGCAAGCTGCTGCTGGCCGGCGCCGACAAGGCCAGCATCAACAGCGCCGCGGTGTCCGACCCCGACCTGGTGCGCCGCGCCGCCGAGGCCTTCGGCAGCCAGGCGATCGTCGTCGCCATCGATGCCCGCACGGTGGCGCCGGGCCGGTGGGAGATCTTCACCTATGGCGGCCGCCGCGCCACCGGCATCGACGCGCTGGACTGGGCGGAGCGGATGGCCGGCCTGGGCGCCGGCGAGCTGCTGGTGACCTCGATGGACCGCGATGGCACCAAGTCCGGCTTCGATCTCGACCTGCTGCGCGCGCTGCGGCGGCGCGTGCGGCTGCCGCTGGTCGCCTCGGGTGGCGTCGGCACGGCGCAGCATTTCGTCGAGGGGGCCCGGGCCGGCGCGACCGGCCTGCTGGCCGCCAGTGTGTTCCACTACGGGGAGATGCGGATCGGCGAGGCGAAGGCCGCGCTGGCCGCCGCCGGCCTGCCGGTACGCCCCAACCCGCTCCGGGAGGCAGCCTGAGACTGATGGGCAAGGACGCGAAGAAGAAGCCGCTGAAGGCCAAGGCGCCGGCGCTGAAGAAGGCTGTGAAGAAGGTGGCGAAGCCCAAGGCGCAGGGCGTCCTGTTGCCGGTGCCGCCTGACCTGCCGGTCGCCGCCAAGCCGAGCAAGGCCGCGCTGAAGGCGGAGGCGCGGCACCTGCAGCCGCTGGATGTGCCTGCCACGGGGGATATCGAGGTGCTGCGCCGCCTGTGGGAAACGGTGGAGGCGCGGCGCCTGGCCGGTGACACTGCCCACTCGCATTCCGCCCGCCTGATGGCGCGCGGCACTCCCAAGGTGGCGCAGAAGCTCGGCGAGGAGGCGGTGGAATGCGTCATCGAGGCGACGCTCGGCAACCGCCAGGCCACCGTCATGGAGAGCGCCGACCTGCTCTACCATCTGATCGTCGTCTGGGTGGACGCCGGCATCCGGCCGGAGGAAGTATGGGCCGAGCTGGTGCGCCGGGAGGGCATCTCCGGCATCGTCGAGAAGGCGGCCCGCCCGAAGGGGATCCTGCGCGCCGCCGCGACCACCAAGCTGCCCTGACAGGAGGATCGCCATGCCTATCTCCGGCCTGCCACCCTATGACGGCGGCAATGTCTTCGCCCGCATCCTGCGCGGCGAGATCCCGGCCAAGAAAGTGTATGAGGACGAGCACGCCCTGGCCTTCCACGACATCGCCCCGAAGGCGCCGGTCCATGTGCTGGTGATCCCGAAGGGCAACTATGTCTCGGTGGCCGACTTCTCGGCCCAGGCCAGCGCCGAGACGGTGGCCGGGTTCTGGCGCGCGGTCGGCCAGGTCGCCCGGCAACTCGGGCTGGAGGATCCGGGCTATCGCGTGCTGACCAACATGGGGCCGGATGCCGGGCAGGAGGTGCCGCACTTCCACGTGCACATCTTCGGCGGCCGCCCGCTCGGTCCGATGCTTTCGGGGTCCTGACCGGCGCGGCCCTTGATCGGGGGCCGCCGCATCGCCATCCATGATGGGATGACCGAAATCACCTCCGAGGCCGAGGCCCGCGCCGCGCTGGAGGCCGCGGGCCAGATGCCGGATGCCGAGCTGGATCTGACCGCCGTCGCGCTGCAATTCGCGCGCATCGACGCGCCGGAGGCCGATTGGCGCGCCGCCGCGCAGCATCTTTCCGAACTGGCCCGGGCGGCGGTTGGCGCCGCCACCACCGATGCCGAGGCCGATGCGGGCGACAGCCTGCGCCGCGCCGAGGCCGTGCGGAGCGTGCTGTACGACCAGTTCGGCTATACCGGCGATCCCGAGACCTACGACGCGCCCGAGAACGCCAACCTGATCCGCGTCATCGAGCGCCGGCGCGGCCTGCCGGTGGCGCTGGGCATCCTCTGGCTGCACGCGGCCGAGGCTGCGGGCTGGAGCGCCTGGGGGCTGGACTTCCCGGGCCACTTCCTGCTCGGCATCGAGGGCAGCCGCGGCGCCGCCGTGGTCGATCCTTACCGGCCGGACCGGCCGCTGGACGCGGCGGAGCTGCGCGCCGTGCTGAAGCGGGTGCAGGGTCCGAAGGCCGAGCTGCGCCCCGAATTCCTGGCGCCGGTCGGCAAGCGCGCCGTGCTGCTGCGGCTGCAGAACAACATCAAGCTTCGCCGCCTCGGCGCTGGCGATGTGGAAGGCGCGCTGACCTGCACCCGGGACATGCTGCGGGTGGCGCCGGACATGCCGGCGCTCTGGCGCGAGGCGGCGCTGATGAACCAGCGGCTTGATCGCATCGGCGCGGCGCTGATCTGCCTGGAACGCTTCCTCGCGCTGGTGCCGGAGGGCGAGGCGGCGCAACGCGCCCGCGCCATGGCGATGGAACTGCGCCAGCGCCTGCACTGACGGGGCGGCGGCCCGCCCGCGCCGGCCTTTCCGCCGGTCAGTTCACCTCTTCATCCGGCGTGACGCCCCAGATCTCGCTGCGCTTCAGATAGCCGTGGTGCTCGCCGACCTGCACCTCGCACCAGGCGCTGCCGCCGTGGCAGCCACGGATCCGCCCGACCACCCCCGGCATGAGCTTGGCGACGATGCCGCTCGCATCGCCCTCGCTGTCGCGCAGGATATGCTCCTGTGGCCCGCGCACCAGGAAGGTGCGGCGCCCGGCCAGCGTGGACTGATGCACCCAGCCCTCCGTGCCGTCCACGTCGCGGATGCGGCGCCAGTGATTGTACTCGCGCAGGATCTGCACCGGCAGGTCCCGCCGCTGATAGGTCCACTCGATGGGGAAGCGGGTATCCGGGCCGATGCGCAGGTTCACCTCATCGCTGCGCAGGGAAACGAAGCGCGGGATCGGCAGGCCGGTGACGCTGCCGACATTCGGCGAGTCGAGCTCCTGCTGCGTCGGTGCCGGGGTGGCCGGGGCGGCAGCCGCGGCCCCCGCGGCTGCGGCGGCGCCCGCGGCGGCCGCGGTTCCGCCCTGGCGGGGGCGCTGCTTGACCGGCGTCTGCGGCGCCGCCTGCGTCGGTGGGGTTGGGTTGGCGCGGGCGGGCGGCGCACGGCGGACCTCGGGCGCCGGGCGGGGCGTCGGCCGGGGCGCCGGCTTGTTGGCGGCCGGCGGTGGGCTGCTCTGGGCCGGCCGCGCCGGCGCCTGGGCGGGCGCCGGGGCGGATTGCGAGGGCCGTTGCGGCACCATCCCCGGTGGGGCGCGCAGCACATGTGCCCCCCCGGGGGGCACCGGTTGCGGCAACGAGGGCGCCGGCGCGCCCAGGTTGGAGGAGCCGGGCGCCGGCTGGGCAGCCGCCGGCCAGGACAGGAGGAGAAGCAGCAGCGGGGATGCGAGACGAAGCCAAGCCATGGCGCGATCAGGTGCGCAAGGCGGGCTCGCGGTCAAGCACTACCCTGCGTTGAAACCCTTTCTTTCCTCACAGGGAAAGAATTTGCCCCTCGCCCACCGCCTCCAGGAAGGTGACGACCCCCGCCACTTCCACCCCCGGGGCCAGCGCCTCGGGCGGAATCGCCTCGGCGCGCAGCCCCGCCTCGCAGGCGACCCGGCGCAGGCCGAGCTCCTCCGCCGCCTCCAGTAACGGCGCGATCCCGGCGACGCCGCGGCTGGCCAGCAGCGCCTCGCGCGGGTCCTGCACGAGCGGCGTCTCCCGCAGCAGCAGGTGGCAGCCGGCATTGGTGGCGAAGAGCACCACCGCCCGCCCGACCGCCGCCGCGCCCGTGGCCAGGACCAGCGCGTAGTGCGCGGGCTCGTGCCCGCCCGAGCGCAGCAGGATGCCGAGCGGCCGGCTCATGCCGGCAGGGCGCAGGCGGCAGGGGTGGTGTCGTGCCCGGCGAGGTCGTGGATGCTGGGATGGTCGCCACAGAGCGGGCAAGCCGGGTCGCGCCGCAGCTTCACCGTGCGGAAGCGGGTGTCGAGCGCATCCCAGAGCAGCAGCCGCCCGGCCAGGCTGTCGCCGATGCCGAGCACCTCCTTCAGCACCTCGGTGGCCTGGAGCGTGCCCATGACGCCGGTGACGGCGCCCAGCACCCCCGCTTCGGAGCAGGTCGGCACCAGGCCGGGCGGCGGCGGCTCGGGGTGCAGGCAGCGCTGGCAGGGGAAGGCCTGGCCGTCAGGGCCATGCACATGCGACTTGAACACCGAAAGCTGCCCCTCGAAGCGCAGCACCGCCGCTGAGACCAGGGTGCGGCCCAGCAGGTGGCAGGCATCGCCGAGCAGGAAGCGGGTGGCGAAGTTGTCGGTGCCGTCGCAGATCAGGTCATAGCGCGGGATGAGTTCCTGCGCGGCGGCGGCGTCCATCCGGCGCGCATGCACCTCGACCGTCACCTCCGGGTTCAGCCGCCGCAGCGTCTCGGCGGCGCTCTCGGCCTTGTTGCGGCCGATCCGCCCGGTGTCATGCGCCACCTGCCGCTGCAGGTTGGAGAGTTCCAGCCGGTCGTCATCGATCAGCCCGATGGTGCCGATCCCGGCGGCGGCGAGGTAGAGCCCCAGTGGCGAGCCCAGCCCGCCGGCGCCGACCACCAGCACCCGCGCGGCGCGCAGCTTCGCCTGGCCGATGGCGCCGACGTCCTGCAGCAGGATGTGGCGCGAATAGCGGTGCAGCTCGGCTTCGGAGAAATCGAGGTCCATGTCCCGCATATGGGCGGGCGGGAGGCGCCGGCGCAATGGGCGGCGCGAAGCGAAAGCGGGCCATGGCTGGTCGGCCATAGCCCGCGCCGGGGCGGAGCGCGCCCCGGGGAACATGAGAGCGGAGAGTGGCTCACGTCCCTCCGCCGGCGGCGGGCGTCAGGCCGGGGCGACGGGGCTGCGGCCCGCTTCGTTGATGCCGTATTCCAGCCAGTGCTGCAGCGGGTTCATGCCGGCGTCGGCAACATCGACATTGGCCTCCAGGTAATAGGAGGTGTCGAAGGCGGTGCTGGGGTCGCGCCCTTCCTTCCAGCCGAACTCCTCGTAGTGCTGGAGCGGATCGATGCCGGCCCTGGCGACGTCGTCATAGGTCGTGAGGTAGTAGGAGGTGTCGAAATAGGCGTTCGGGTCACGCCCCTCATGCCAGCCGTACTGCTCGTAGTGGCTGGTCGGGTCGAGGCCGAGCGCCGCCACGTCGCCATAGGTGTTGTAGTAGAAGGTGGCGTCCACCAGCGGGTCCTGCGGCCCGGTGGCATGCGGGGTGGCGGCGGAAACCGCGCGCTCCTCGACCTGCCCGAACATCAGGTAGTGGACCAGCGGGTTGAGGCCGGCGGTCGCCACATCCTGGTTCGCCTCCAGATAGGCGCTGGAGTCGAAGGCGATGCTGGGGTCGCGGCCCTCGGCCGCGCCGTGCTGCAGGTAATGCAGCAACGGATCGACATGTGCGGCCGCGACGTCCGGGTTCTGGTTCAGGTAGAAATCGGTGTTGAAGAAGGCATTGGGGTCGCGGCCTTCCTGCCAGCCGAAACTCTGGTAGTGCGTCAGCGCATCGATGCCGGCTCCGGCGACATCCGGGTTGTGGGCCAGGTAATAGGCCTTGTCGAAGCCCGGCTCGCTGCCCGGAAAGTCGCCCGGGTCACGCGCCACGTTGATCTGGAGCGCGAGCCCTTCGGAGACGGGGGAGACATTCCCGGCCGCATCCGCCGCCTTGGCGGTCAGGGTGTGCAGGCCCGCCGCCAGCGCGGTGGTGGGGGTGATCGCCCAGGTGCCGTCCGTCGCCGAGGCCGTAGCCGTGCCCAGGGCGGTGGTGCCATCGGTGTCGTAGAGCGTCACGAGGGCGCCGGCCTCGGCGGTGCCGGTGATGGTCGGCGTCGTGTCAGCCGTGATGTTGTTGCCCAGAACGTGGGTGTCGCTGGCCGGGTCGAGCAGCAGGGCGGCGGGCGCGTCCGGCGGGGTGGTGTCCACCGGGGGTGGCTCCTCGCCGATGGTCAGGCCAAGGCCAGCGGAAACCACCGAGACATTCCCGGCGGCATCCGCGGCCTTGGCGGTCAGGGTGTGCGGGCCCACCCCCAGTTCGACCGTGGGAGTGATCGCCCAGGTGCCGTCCGTCGCCGAGGCCGTGCCCGTGCCAAGCACCGTCGTGCCGTCGGTGTCGTAGAGCGTCACGATGGCGCCGGCCTCGGCGGTGCCGGTGATGGTCGGCGTGGTGTCGGCGGTGATGCCGTCGCCGGGGGCCCCGGTATCGCTGGCGGGGTCGAGCGCCAGGGCGGCGGGCGCCTCCGGCGGAATGGTGTCGAGCTCGGGCACCACCTCGAGTTCGAGGATCGACGAGGGGTCGGACGCGGCGCCGCCTGGAGGGGTCGCGGTGGCGGAGAAGCGGTAGTCGCCGTCCGGCAGTGGCCCTGTGTTGATGCTCCAGCTGCCATCCGCACCGGCCGTGACGGTGGCGCCCTCGATGGGCGCCAGGCTGCCATCCGTCCCGACATTGTACAGCGTGACGAGGCTGTTGGGCGTCGCGAGGCCGGTGATGGTCAGGTCGTGGTCGCTGGTGCTGTTGTCGCCGGGCGTGCCGGTGTCATCGGTGTAGCCGGTGATGACGGCCCCGGCCAGCGCATTGACCGCGATGCTGAAATCGCCCGTGGTCTCGCCGCCGCCGGTGACCTGGATGTAGTAGGTCTGGCCGGCCGCCGCGTTGAAGGAAACGGTGTGCTGCAGGTCGTTGGTGACCAGGTTGTTGGCCACACCCCCGAGGCCCTCGACCGTGGCGCCGGTGGCGGGCCCGGAGAAGACGATCAGGCCGGCATCGGGCGCGGCATCCGCATCCCAGCCTTCCGAGCCAGTGACGCTGATGGTGACGGGACCAGCGGCGGCCGCCGTGTACTTGTACCAGACGCTGCCATTGGCGTTGAAATAATTGTAGTTCGCCTCGCCGGGCTCGGCAGCGGTGTCGTCGGCTGCGATGGCTCCAGCGACAGGTACGCCAAGGTCCAGCAGCGCGGCGTTGGCAATCAGATCATTTGGAGACGGCATGTCGCTAGGTATCCCCCCGAAATTGACTAGCCAGGGGATGCTGCAATCGGGGCGTGCGTGCGTCAAATGGAAGGAACGCGATGGGTTTGTGAGACCGCCAACGGTCTGAGCCGACTTATCTCTTTGAAATTAGCCGCTTCTTCATGATTCTTGTCGGCGAGGGAGGCAAGGGAGGCAAGAAGGAGGCCGTGACGCCTTCTTCGGCCCCCATCTCGCTCCCGGAGATGTTATTCGGCAACTGGGACGAGGGACGCCGGGGCGTGGTAACCTGTGCCGTATCAATGGCCTGTGCTACCGAAGCCCCCTTTCCCGCGGGGCGTGTCCGGCAGCGAATCGGCCTCCCTCCAGGTCGCGCGAGTCACTGGCGCCAGAACGCCCTGCGCGATTCGCGTGCCACGCTCGATGGTGAAGGGCGCGTCGCCAGCATTCATGATGATGATCTGCAACTCGCCGCGGTAGTCCTCGTCGATCGTGCCGGGGCTGTTGGGCAGCACAATGCCGTGCTTCAGCGCCAGCCCCGAGCGCGGCCGCACCTGCAATTCGTATCCCGCCGGCAGGGCGAGGCAGAGCCCGGTGGGCACCAGCACCCGCGCGCCCGGCGCGACCACCAGCGGCACCGTCACCGCCGCCAGCAGGTCGAACCCGGCGGCCCCGGCCGTGGCATAGCTCGGCAGCGGCAGTCCCTCGGCATGCGGCAGACGGCGGACGGTGATCTCGGCGCCGCTCATGCCCCGGCCTCCCCCGCCCCAACTGCCCCAGTCAGCGCCTCCGCCACGCGCGCCGCCAGCCGGCGGGCCACCTCCTCCTTCGGCAGACGCGGCCAGTCCTCGACCCCCGCCGCCGTCACCAGGTGCACGGCATTCTCGGCGCCGCCCATCACATCGCCCGACACGTCATTCGCCACGATCCAGTCGCATCCCTTGCGCTGCCGCTTCGCCACGGCATTGGCCACCACATTTTCCGTCTCCGCCGCGAAGCCGACCACCAGCCGGGGCCGGCGCAGATGGGCTGAGAGCGTCGCCAGGATGTCCGGGTTCAGCGCCAGCGCCAGGGGCGGCGGCGCCTCGCCGGGCACCTTCTTCAGCTTCTGCCCCGCCGAGCGGGCGGCGCGCCAGTCGGCCACGGCGGCGGCACAGATGGCGGCATCGGCCGGCAGGGCGGCCTCGCAGGCGGCCAGCATCTCCTCGGCGCTCTCCACCCGCGCCATCGCCACGCCCGCCGGGTCCGGAATGGTCACCGGCCCGGAGACCAGCGTCACCCGCGCCCCCAGCGCGGCGAGCGCGGCGGCGATGGCATGGCCCTGCTTCCCGCTGCTGCGGTTGGCGATGTAGCGCACGGGGTCGATCGGCTCATGCGTCGGGCCGCTGGTGACCAGCACATGCCGCCCGTCCAGCGGGCGGGGCGCGGCGCCAAGCAGCGATTCGATGGCGGCCAGGATCTCGGGCGGCTCGGCCAGCCGGCCGGGGCCGCTCTCCGCCTCGGCCATGGCGCCCTCGCCGGGGCCGACCACGGCGACGCCACGCGCGGTCAGGGCGTCCATGTTGGCCCGGGTAGCGGGGTGGCCCCACATCGCCCAGTTCATCGCCGGCGCCACCAGCACCGGGCGGTCGGTGGCGAGCAGCAGGGTGGTGGCGAGGTCGTCGGCCAGCCCATGCGCCATCTTCGCCAGGATGTCGGCGGAGGCCGGCACCACCGCCACCAGGTCGGGCAGGCGGGCGAGGCGGATATGGCCGATCTCCGCCTCGGCGGCGAGCGACCAGAGGTCCTGATGCACCGCCTCGCCGGCGATGGCCTGCAAGGCGTGCGGCGTGACGAAGCGGGCGCCCCCCGCCGTCAGCACCGGCGTGACGCGCGCCCCCGCCTTGCGCAGCAGCCGGGTGAGTTCCAGCGCCTTGTAGGCGGCGACGCTGCCGGCAACGATGAGAAGGATGCGCTTGTCCGCGAGCATGGCGCGCAGGCTAGACCGGCTGCGCTTCCGCCGAAAGGCGCGCCGGGCCTGTCATGGGTCTGTCATCATCGGAGCGGATGGCCGGTATCCGGGGAAGCGATTGGCGCCGGCGCGGCCGCGGCGCCATCTAGAGATCATCAGAGGACGCAAGGACGTCCCCGACGGCTGACAAGGGGAACGCACAATGTTTCGCAAGGTTATTCTTTCCACGGTTCTGGCTTTTGGCGTGATCGGCGGCGCGGTTGCGCAGGAGAGCTCCATCCGTGTTCTTGGCACGGGTGAGAACTTCGCGGTCGATTACTCGAACGACGGCGGCAACATTCTCGGCGGTGGCCCGGTGAAGGTGGTCGGCCGCAGCGAGAGCGCCCGTTACCTGCATGCGCCGGATGCCCCCGCCCAGCGTGGCTGGATCGCCAGCTTCGACGACCAGGGCGAGAACACGCACATCACCTATACGCCGGCGCCCGGCACCAACACCGCGACCAACCCGCATCCGCAGGGCTGATCGAGCCAGACGCAAAGACGAAAAGGGGGCTTCGGCCCCCTTTTTCATGTCTGCCCATCCGGTGCCTCCCGCGCGGGTACAAGCCGCCGCAACCGTTCGGCGGTGGCGGCATCGGCGGGATAGAAGGCCTCCACGGCCAATTCCGACAGCGTGACCTCGACCGGCGTGCCGAAGACGGTGGTGGTCGAGATCAGTGAAAGCCGCCCGGCGGCACTTTCCAGTTCCAGCGGCACCAGCAGCCCCCCGGCCGGATGCTCCCCCGCCGCCTGCACCCCCGCCGGCGACGCCAGCGCCGAGAGTTCGGCCAGCAAGGCCGCCAGCACGGGGTCGGCGCTGGCCATCATCTGCCGGCGCAGCCGCTCCAGCAGATGCGCGCGCCACTCCCCGAGATTGGCGATGCGCGGCGCCAGCCCGCGCGGATGCAGGCTGAGCCGCAGCACATTGACCGGCGGCGCCAGCAGGGCGGCCTCGGCGACCCCCTCCAGCAGCGGCGCCACGGCCGCGTTCGCCGCCACCAGATGCCAGTGCCGGTCCACCGCCAGCGCCGGATGCGGCGCATGCGCGTGCAGGATGCGCTCCACCGCCTCGCGCGCCGCCGTCATGGCCGGATGGTCGAGCGGGCGCTCGGCGAAGGCGGGCGCGAAGCCCGCCGCCAGCAGCAGGGCATTGCGCTCGCGCAGCGGCACCTCAAGCTGCTCGGCCAGCCGCAGCACCATCTCGCGGCTCGGCGCCGCGCGGCCGCTTTCGACGAAGCTCAGGTGCCGCTGCGAGATCTCGGCATCGAGCGCGAGGTCGAGCTGGCTGCGCCGCCGTCGCTGCCGCCAGGCGCGCAGCAGGGGGCCGATGGCGGGACCGGAGCTGAGAGGGCGTGCAGGCGATGGCGCGGACATGGCGCGCAGTCTAGCCGCCCATCCCGCCGCGCGCCGATGACCTGCGAGGTAATCGCGCGGCGGCCGGAAGGGCGGAATGCTGCGGCCATCCCCCACCTGGGGGAGGGACGATCCGCCGGCGCGGGTGGTCCCGTCCAGCCCCGCGGCCCTTGGGCCGCCCCATCAGGAGAGCCCGACCGATGACCCGGACCGACGCCCATGATCTCGCCACCCGCTATCTCGCCGCCTGGAACGAGACCGATCCCGCCCACCGCCGCGCCCTCCTCGCCGCGCTCTGGACCGAGGAGGCGACCTATCGCGACCCGCTGATGGAAGGCACCGGGCCGGACGGCATCGCCGCCCTGATCGAGGGTGTGCAGGCCCGCTTCCCCGGCTTCCGCTTCAGCCTCGCCGGGCAGCCCGACGGCTATGCCGACCGGCTGCGCTTCTCCTGGACGCTCGGTCCCGATTCCGGCGAGCCGGTCGTCGCCGGCACCGACTTCGCCCTGCTGGCGGAGGACGGCCGGCTGCGGATGGTGAGCGGCTTCCTCGACCGCCTGCCCGGCGAGGCGTGACGTCGCGGCCTGGAGAGGAGATCGCCCCATGGCCACCCCCATCGACCCGCCCGCCCCCGGCCAGATCCGCACGCGGGATGGCGTCGCCCTGTTCCACCGCGACTGGGGTGCCGGCCCGCCGGTTGTCTTCGTCGCCTCCTGGTCGCTGCCCTCGGACTCCTGGGCCTACCAGATGCTGGCCCTCGCCGAGGCCGGGTTCCGCTGCATCGCCTATGACCGGCGGGGCCATGGCCGCTCCGACGATCCGGGCCGCGGCTATGACTTCGACACCCTGGCCGACGACCTCGCCGCCGTGCTGGAGACGCTCGACCTGCGCGACGTCATGCTGGTGGGCTTCTCCATGGGCTGCGGCGAGGTCCTGCGCTACCTGACCCGGCATGGCGCCGCCGGGCGCGTGGCGCGCGCCGTGCTGATCGGCACCACGACGCCGATGCTGGCCCAGGCACCCGACAATCCCGACGGACTCGACCCGGCCCTGTTCGACGCCTTCCGCCGGGACTGGCTGATGCGCGACTTCCCCGGCTGGATCGACGCCAACATGGAGCCCTTCGTCACACCGGAGACGTCCGCCGGCCTGCGCAATTGGGTGCGCGACATGGCGTTGCGCAGCTCGCTCCAGGCACTGCTGGACTGCAACCGCGCGCTGACCGCCGCCGATTTCCGGGCCGAGGCGCGGGCGGTCACGGTGCCGGTGCTGCTGATCCACGGCGAGCGGGACATGACCTGCCCACTGGACCTGACCGCCCGCCCCACCGCCGCGCTGCTGCCCAGGGCCCGGCTGGAGATCTACGAGGGCGCGCCACACGGGCTGTTCCTGACGCATCAGACGCGACTCAATGCCGACCTGATCGCCTTCGCGCGGGGATAAAAAGGTCGGGGGAAGGAATTCCCCCGAACCTCCATCTTCTTTTTGTCAGTTGCCAGCCCCAGTCGCCGGGGCTGCCTCAGCCCCGGCGTGGGTGCATGCCATCAGCGCGGCAAAACTGGCAGAAAAGAAAGAAGTGGGGGTCCGGGGGAGAATTCATTCTCCCCCGGTTCCATCCCTTAGAACTTCCAACCTGTATGGATGGCCACCACCCCGCCCGAGAGGTTCTGCCACTTCACCCGCTCGAAGCCCGCGCGCTCCATCATGCCCGCGAGCGTCGGCTGGTCCGGGAACATGCGGATGCTCTCGGCCAGGTACTGGTAGCTTTCGGCGTCCTTGGCGACGCGGGCGCCGATCGCCGGCAGCGCCTTGAAGGACCAGGCATCGTAGAGTGGCCGCAGCGCCTCGATCTCCAGGCGCGAGAATTCCAGCACATGCATCCGCCCGCCGACGCGCAGCACGCGGAAGGCCTCGCGCAGTACCGCGTCCTTGTCGGTGCAGTTGCGCAGGCCGAAGGCCATGGAGACCTTCTCCACGCTGCGGTCCGGGAAGGGCAGCCGCTCGGCGTCGCAGCAGGCGAAGGAGAGACCCTCCATCAGCCCCTTCTGCAAGGCGCGGTCGCGCCCGACGCCAAGCATGCTGGCATTGATGTCGGCCAGGATGACCCGCCCCGCGCCGCGCCGGCGCGCCAGGAAGGCGACATCGCCCGTGCCGGCGGCAAGATCGAGCAGCGTGTCGCGCGGGCCGGCGCCGATGGCGGCGACGAAGGCCTGCTTCCAGGCCCGGTGCAGGCCGAGCGACATCAGGTCGTTCATCACGTCGTATTTGGGGGCGACGCTGTCGAAGACCTGCCGCACCATGGACGCCTTGGCGTCACGGGGCACTTCGCGGAAGCCGAAATCCGTGGTCTGGGTCATGCCCGCAGGATAGCGCGATGCGCGGCGGCGGGAAGGGTGGTCTCCGCCTGGCCCGCCTTCAGGCCCGCCGCCGCCGCAGGTCCCGCAGGTCGAGCGCTCCCATCGCCTGGGTGGCGCCGAAATAGGTGAGCAGCCCCAGCGCGACCAGCGCGAAGAGGCCCACCAGCTTCATCAGCCCCTGCGCCGGGAAGAGCCAGGGCTCGACGGCCACCAGCACGCCGGCCATCACCGCCGCCGCCAGCAGCAGGCGCCAGCCGTTGCGCCGCAGCCGGCGGTCGGCCACCCAGTGGCCGCGCCGCGTCAGCAGGGTCAGCAGCAGCCCGGCATTGCACCAGGCGGCGAGCGCCGTGGCGAGCGCGATGCCGACATGCTCCAGGATGCGCGACAGCAGCAGGCTCAGCGCCAGATTCAGCACGACCACGGTGATGCCGATCTTCACCGGCGTCGCGGTGTCGCCCCGCGCGAAGAAGCCGGGCGAGAAGGCCTTGATCAGCACGAAGGCGGGCAGGCCGCAGGCATAGGCGCGCAAGGCCCAGGCCACCGAATGCGCCTCATCCACGCCCAGCGCGCCGCGCTGGAACAGCGTCAGCACGATCGGCTCGGCCAGCACCACCAGCGCGGCGGCGGCGGGGATGGTGAGGGCGAGGGAAAGCTCCACCGCCCGGTTCATGCTGCGATGCGCCGAGAGCGACTTGCCGCCGCGGAGCTGGCGCGAGAGCACCGGCAGCAGCGCCGTGCCCACCGCCGCCCCCACCACGCCCAGCGGCAGCTGCGCCACGCGGTCGGCATAGGTCAGGTAGCTGATGGCGCCGACCGGCAGCAGCGAGGCGATGAAGATGTCGATCGCCAGGCTCATCTGCGTGACGCTGGCGCCCAGCACGCCGGGCAGCATCCGGTGCAGCACCGTGCGCGTCTCGGGCGTGACGCGGGGCCAGGAGACCAGGCTGAAGCCCATCCCCACCTTGTGGCAGGCGATGACCACCACCGCGAGCTGCGCCACGCCCGAGAGCATGGTGCCCCAGGCCAGCGCATGCGCCGGCGTCGCCACGAAGGGCGTCAGCGCGAAGAGCGAGACGATGGCGAAGAGGTTGAACATCAGCGGCGCGCCGGCGGCGAGGGCGAACTTGTCGATGGCGTTCAGCACGCCGCTGACCAGCGCGGTGAGGCAGATGAACAGCAGATAGGGAAAGGTGATGCGCGACAGCTCCACCACCAGCCCGAAGCGCAGCGGCTCGTCCGCCAGGCCCGGCGTCAGCACGCGCATCACCTGCGGCATGAAGATCATGCCGAGCACGACCAGCAGCGCCAGCCAGAGCGCCATCAGCGTGGACATGCGCGCCGCCAGCTCGCGCGCCCGGCGCGGCCCCTCCAGCGTCAGGGTGGAGGTGAAGGCAGGGACGAAGGCGGCGTTGAAGGCGCCCTCGCCGAACAGGCGGCGGAACAGGTTTGGCAGCCGCAGCGCGATGAAGAAGGCATCGGCCAGCGGCCCGGCGCCCAGCGTCGCGGCGATCAGCATGTCGCGCGCGAAGCCGAGGATGCGGCTGGCGAAGGTCCAGCTGCCAATGGTCAGGATGTTGCGCAGCATCTCTGGGCGGCCTGCCGGGAGAGGGCGGGGAGAAAAAAGGTCGAGGGAAAGGAATTCCCCCCGAACCCCCCATCTTCTTTCTGTCAGTTGCAGCGCCTGCTCAGCGGGGCGCCCCTAAACTCGAAGAAAAAAGAAGGGGGCCCGGGGGAATTCTTTCCCCCGGCTTTTTTGCCGGTCAGGCGTTGGCAGGCTGCTGCTCGGCGGCGCCGGGGCCGCGGCGGCTCTGCCACAGGGCCACGAAGTCGATCGGCGAGAGCAGCACGGGCGGGAAGCCGCCATCGCGCGTCACATCGGCCAGGATATTGCGGGCGAAGGGGAAGAGCAGGCGCGGGCATTCGACCAGCAGCAGCGGCTCCACCAGGTTCGGCTCCACGTTCAGCGTGAAGATGCCGCAATAGATCAGCTCGGCGATGAAGGCGGTCTGCGGCTTGCCGTCCGCGCCGGGGGCCTGGGCGTCGGCGCGGATCTGCAGCGCCACCTCATAGACGTTCCCGCCCTGTTGCAGCGGCCGCGCCTGCACGTCGAGCGCCAGGTCGATACGCGGCTGCTCGCGCAGCTGGGTGAAGATCTCCGGCGCGCCCGGCACCTCGAAGGAAAGGTCCTTCGTGTATTGCAGGTTCAGCAGCAGCGGCCCCTGGGGCTGTCCCTGAGGGGGCTGTCCCTGAGGGGGCTGGGCACCACCGTTGGGGGCCTGGTTGCCGTTGGGAGGAAGGCTGGTGTCGGACATGCAAGCCCCTGGAGTCTGGTTCCGGTTCCGGGGCGCGGGGTAGCACGGCGGGCCGGCGCTGTCACAGGCGCGTTGTCACAGGCGCGCTGTCATGGGGCGCGGCGTCAGCGGTGATGCCAGGAAATCGCCTCGGGCGCCGGCTCGCAGGGGTCGCAGCGGAGCCATTGCCCGTTGCCGACGGATTGCCCGGTCATCGAGAGGATGAAGCCCCAGTGGGAGACCACCACGGTATGCGCCCAGTCCGGCAGGGCGGCCATCTCGGCGCGGAACAGCCGCGCCCGCGCCTCCACCTGGTCCGCCGGTTCCTCCACCGGCGGCCACCAAACTTCTTCGATGTGCGACCAGTCGAGCTCCGGCCAGTCCTGCGCCAGCGCCGTGCGGGGCGAGCCGATGTCACAGGTGAAGGCGTAGCGCTCGCGCACCATCGGGTGCACCAGCACCGGCAGGCCGAGCCGCTTCGCCAGCGGGGCCGCCGTCTGCAGGGCGCGGGTATAGGGGCTGGCGATGATGCGGCGGATGTCCTCGCCCGCCAGCGCCTGCGCCGCCTGCTCCGCCTGGTGGTGGCCCAGGATGGTCAGCTTCGGGTCCTTGATGCCGGGGTCGCGGCGCGTCGCGGTGAAGTGCAGGTTGAACTCGCTCTGGCCGTGGCGCAGCAGGATCATCGCAGGACTCCGGGAGGGCGGGGCAAGCCTGACGCTTGGCAGTTCGACACTGGGCAGTAGCGAGAGGCTTGCCGCGCCGCAAGCCGGAGGCCGGCCCGCCGCCGGGCGGATGCCGCGTTGTTGTCCCTCCTGCTTTGTTGTTCTCGGCGGTGCTCCGGAGCGCCTTCGGGCGCAGGAGACACCGAGGGGGGCGTTGCGGCGCGGGGTCAGGGCCCTTAAGTGTGATACATGAGGAGAATGCAATGTCCGGCGGCTTCCCGCTCGATCTGATCCTGTTCGGCATGGTGGCCGCCTTCCTGGTGCTGCGGCTGCGCAGCGTGCTGGGCCGGCGCCAGGGCTTCGAGCGGCCGCCGCAGGAGCGCCCGGTCCCCGCGACCGGCGCCCCGCCGCTGCGTGAGGCGGAGCTCCAGGCACCCTCCGCCCCGACGGGCGGGAGCGGCACGCACCAGGTGGTGCCGGACGCCCGCAGTGCGGCGGGCCAGGCCCTGCAACGCATCCAGCAGGCCGACCGCGGCTTCAACCCGAATGCTTTCCTGGCCGGGGCGGAGGGCGCCTTCCGCATGATCGTCGCCGCCTTCGCCAGCGGTGACCGCGCTACCCTGCGCGACCTGCTCTCGGAGGAGACCTATACGGGCTTCGAGCAGGCGATCACTGCCCGCGAGCAGGCCGGCGAGCGCCAGCGCAGCGAGATCCGTGCCGTACTGGAGACGGCGATCACCGCCGCCGACCTGCGCGGCGAGACGGCCGAGGTCACGGTCCGCATCGTCTCCGAGCAGGTGAGCGTGACCACCGATGCGCAGGGCGAGGTGGTGGCGGGCGCCGAGGCGGTGACCGAGGTGACCGACCTCTGGACCTTCCAGCGCGACCTGCGCAGCAGCGACCCGACCTGGAAGCTGGTCGGCACGCAATCCGCCTGAGGCGTCGCGTGCCGGCTGCTGCACGGCGCCGGGCCTCCGTCCGGCGATGGGGGCTGGCCGCCCTGGCCCTGCTCGGGCTGCTCGCCGCCTGCGCCCGCACGCCGCAGCGGGTGGCCGAGCTGCCGGGCTGGAGCGAGGACCGCCTCTCCGCCGCCATCCCTGCCTTCCTGGCCAGTTGCCGCCCGCCGGCCATGCCCGCGCCGCTCTGCGCCGAGGCCGCCGCCCTGCCGCCGGGCGACGATGCCGCCGCGCGCGCCTTCTTTGAGCGGCGCTTCACCCTCCGCCGCGCCGGCAAAGGGCTGATGACCGGCTATTACGAGCCGGAGCTGCGCGGTTCCCTCACACCCGGGCCGGGCTACCCCACGCCGCTGCTGGGCCGACCGGAGGACCTGATGGAGGTCGATCTCGGCCGCTTCGCCGAGGACCTGAAGGGGCGCCGCATCGTCGGCCGGGTGGAGAAGGGCCATTTCGTGCCCTATCCGGCCCGCGCCGCCATCGAGGCGGGCGCCACCGAGGCGCCGGTGCTGCTCTGGGCCGCCGATCCGGCCGAGGCCTTCTTCCTGCAGATCCAGGGCTCGGGCCGGGTGGTGCTGCCCGATGGCTCGGTGCGGCGCCTCGGCTATGCCGCCCGCAACGGCCGCCCCTATGTGCCGATCGGCCGCCTGCTGGCGGAGCGCGGCGAGATCCCGCGCGAGCAGGTCTCGATGCAGAGCATCCTGGCCTGGCTGGAGCGCGCCGGTCCGGAGCGCGCCCAGGCCCTGATGGACGAGAACCCCTCCTACATCTTCTTCCGCGAAACCCCCGCCCGGCCTGACCAGGGCCCCGCCGGGGCGATGGGCGTGCCGCTGACCCCGCGCCGCTCGCTGGCGGTGGACCGCGCGCATATCCCGCTCGGCAGCCCGGTCTGGATCGTGACGAAGCATCCGCTGACCGGCGAGCCGATGCGCCGCCTGGTGCTGGCGCAGGACACGGGCGGCGCCATCAAGGGCGAGGCCCGGGCCGACCTCTTCTGGGGCTGGGGCGAGGCCGCCGCCGAAGCCGCCGGGCGAATGAAGGAAGAGGCGGTGCTCTACGTGCTGGAGCCGGCCAGGCCCTGAGAGCCCGTTTGAGAATGCTGTCGGGTCGGGACTGGCGGATCCTTTCCGTGCCGGGGGCGTCAGCGCTTGGCCCCGATGCCCCGCATCGCGGCTGCGGCCCTTCCTGCCCGGCCCGGAAAATCCCTCGCCATCCCCCCGCCACCCCATCCTCGATCGGGCTCTGAGGCCCTTCGCTGCTGCTTGAATCTTCACGGCTCAGGCCTATCGTCACCGGCATGTCCCAGGCCAAGCCGCGCGTCGCGCTCTTCGTCACCTGCCTTGTCGATCTCTACCGGCCCACGGTCGGCTTCGCCGCCATCCGCCTGCTGGAGCAGGCCGGCTGCACGGTGGAGGTGCCGCGTCTGCAGACCTGCTGCGGCCAGCCCGCCTACAACAGCGGCGACCGCGCCACCGCGCGGGATCTCGCCCGCCCGGTGATCGACGCCTTCCTGGGCTATGACTACACCGTGGCGCCCTCCGGCTCCTGCGCCGGCATGATCGCCAAGCACTACCCCGGCCTCTTCGACGACGACCCCAACTACCGCGCCCGCGCCGAGGAACTCGCCGCGAAGACGCATGAGCTGGTCTCCTTCCTGACCGATGTGCGCGGCGTGCAGCGCGTCAGCACCCGCTATGACGGCGTGGTGGCCTATCACGACAGTTGCGCCGGCCTGCGCGAGCTCGGCATCCGCGCCCAGCCGCGGCAACTGCTCGGCAGCGTCGAGGGGCTAACGGTGAAGGATCTGCCCGAGCCCGAGCTGTGCTGCGGCTTCGGCGGCACCTTCTGCGTGAAATATCCCGAGATCTCCACCCGCATGGTTTCCGACAAGGCGCGCGACGTCGAGGCCACCGGCGCCGACACGCTGCTGGCCGGCGACATGGGCTGCCTGCTGAACATGGCCGGTCGTCTGAAGCGCCAGGGCAGCGCGGTGCGCGTGCGCCACGTGGCTGAGGTGCTCGCCGGCATGACGCACGGCACCGCCCCCATCGGCGAGGCCTGACGGCGCGCCACCGCAGGCCGTTCCGGCCCTGTCCTCGAATGAGGCGGGGGAGAAAAGACTTGGGGAGTGAACTCCCCCAAGCCCTCCTTTTTCTGCAAGTTTCCGGCCACGCTGGCGGCAAGGACGGCTCCTCGCCGCTTGGCCAGCCGCCGCAGTCGCCGGGGCTGCTTCAGCCCCGGCGCGGGCGCGCGCCGCCCGTGCGATAAAAACTGACAGAAAAGAAGAAGAGGGGGTCCGGGGGAGAATTCCTTCTCCCCCGGTTCCGTGCCCAATTCGAGAACAGCCTCTCACTCCCCCAGAAGCCGCCGCATCTCCTGGATGGCTTCCGGTGTCAGCCGCCGGATCCGGCTGGCCAGCAGGTTGGCCATTTCGGTGGCCTCCGGCGAGAGTCCGCTGGTGTCGAGTACCACCCGCGGGTGCGAGAGGCGCGCCAGCCGCACCATCTCCTCGGCATCGTCCCAGATCAGCCCGAAGAATCCGTTCACCTGATGGACCAGCCCCGTGGACGGCCGCCCGCGTCGGCCATGCTCCAGCGCCGAGAGGTAGGCGGCGGAAACCTGCAAGGCGCTGGCCAGCTCCTTCAGCGTGACGCCGCGCGCCTGGCGCAGCGCGCGCAGCCGGGCGCCGAAGGGCGTCATCGCCCGCGGCGGCGGCGCAGCAGCAGATGCACCGCCCCCTGGTTCGGTGCGGGGTGGACGGCCCCCAGCACCAGCGGCCGCAGGTCCGGCGCGTTCAGCCAGTGCGGCAGCTCGCGCCGCAGCACGCCACCCTCGGGCGCGGGCCCCTTGCCCGTCACCACCGCGACGCAGCGCAGCCCGTCGGCATGCGCGGTGTGCAGGAAGGCGCGTACGGCGTGCCAGGCGTCCTGCGCCCGGCGGCCGTGCAGGTCCAGCGTGCGCTCGGGCTGGGTGCGGCCACGGCGCAGGTCCTTCCAGCGCTGGCTGTCCACCCCGCCGGGCTGCACGCCGACATGCAGGACCGCTGGCGCCGGCTTCCGCGCGGGCTTCGCCGGTGGCGCCGCCACCGGAGGCGGCGGTGCCGGCGGCGGCTCGGCGGGCGCGGCCGGGGCAGGCGGCAAGGCATGGCCGGGCAGGGGCGTCACGCGGGCGACATAAGCTCGCCACAGGGCACACTCTTGCTGGGTGAGGCTACGGCCGCGGCGAGGCATCTTGGTCCTGGGGGCGGTTGAAGAAAGGCCAGGGGGCGCTGCCCCCTGGACCCCCGGCAGGAACCTGAGGTTCCTGCACCTCCCTCTAGTCAGGATGCCCATTCAGGTCCAGGGACAGGCCATCCTCAGCCGACAAGGATCACATGCAGGCGGCGCGGGCCATGCGCGCCCAGCTCCAGCGTCTGCTCGATATCGGCGCTGCGCGAGGGGCCGGTGACGAGCATCACGTTGCGCGGCATGAAGCCGCCGGTCAGGGCGTCGCGGTTCTCGGCCCGCAGCAGGTCCCAGGCCTCCTCATAGGCGCCGACCACCCGCTCGGCCCGCAGCACCACCACCTCCGTCTCCGGCAGCAGGTTGAGCGTGGTGGGACGGGTGGGAGCCGCCGGCAGCATCAGCGTGCCGGTCTCGGCAATGCCGGCATAGCCGTGCTGGAGCGAGACATGGTCGCTGCCCTCGGCGCGCCGCTGCTCCACCTCCAGCAGCGGATGCTCGGCCCAGGGCAGGGCGGCCAGCTCGGGGTGGGGCGCCATCACGAAGCGCGGCGCCAGGTTCTGCCCGGCGAGATAATCGGCCAGCGCGGCGGGCACCTGCGTCGCGTCGGGCACCCGCTCCACCGTACCGAACTCCGCCTCCACCCGCGCGATGAACAGCGCCACCTGCTCCGGATGCGGCAGGCGCGAGCGCGCGGGGATCAGGTGGCGCGGATGGCTCTCCAGCCGGTACCGCAGCATCGCCTGCTGGTCGGCCGGCAGTTCGCCGCGCCTCAGGCCACGGCGGATGCCGCCGAGGATGGCCTCGCGGCTCATGCCCGCCGCCCCCGCTGCTGACGCTGGTAGCGGTCCATGAAGGTGCCGCCGGGCTCGGGCACCGGCAGATCGCGCCCCTCCGTCCAGCCTCCGGCACCGGGCAGCTTCGTGAAGGCGCCGCGCCCCCGGCCGAAGCGCGCCAGCGCGCCGATGCCCATCCGCATCGCCAGCCGATAGGCTTCCGGCCGCTTCGCCAGCCAGGCCCAGAGCCGCAGCGCGCGCCGCTGCACCGGCGGCTGCAGATGGCGCTCGAACTCCCGCTCCCGCCAGTGCCGCATCAGCTTCGGCAGCGGGATCTTCACCGGGCAGACGCTTTCGCAGCGCCCGCAGAAGGTGGAGGCATTCGGCAGGTGCCCGGCCTTGTCCACGCCGATCAGCGAAGGCGTCAGCACGCTGCCCATCGGCCCCGGATAGACCCAGCCATAGGCATGGCCGCCCGTCACGCCATAGACCGGGCAGTGGTTCATGCAGGCGGCGCAGCGGATGCAGCGCAGCATGTCCTGGAACTCGGTGCCGACCATGCTGGAGCGGCCATTGTCCACCAGCACCACATGGTACTCCTCCGGCCCGTCCAGGTCGCCCTGCCGCCGGATACCGGTGGAGAAGGTGGTGTAGACGGAAAAATCCTGCCCCGTGGCGGAGCGCGCCAGCAGCCGCAGCAGCGAGGTGCAGTCCTCCAGCGTCGGCACCACCTTCTCGATGCTGGCCAGCACCACATGCACGCGCGGCAGGGTCTGCGTCAGGTCGCCATTGCCCTCATTCGTCACGATGACGGAGGAACCGGTCTCGGCGATCAGGAAATTGGCCCCGGTGATGCCGACATCGGCGGCCAGGAAGCGCGCCCGCAGCCGCCCGCGCGCCTCCTCCAGGATGTCCCGTCGCTGCGCGAAACTCCGGTCGAAGGGCAGGTCGATATGCGACTTGCGGAAGGTGTCCTCCCAATCCTCGCGGTTGAGGTGGAAGGCGGGGCCGATGATATGGCTCGGCGGCTCCTTGCGCAGTTGCAGGATGTACTCGCCGAGGTCGGTCTCCACCGGCTCGATGCCGTTCGCCTCCAGGTGCTCGTTGATCCCGAGCTCCTCGGAGATCATCGACTTGCCCTTGGTCACGCTGCGGGCGCCAGCGGCGCGGCAGATCGCCAGCACCGCGGCGCGCGCCTCCTCGGCGGTGGAGCACCAATGCACCTTCCCGCCCGCGGCCTCCACCTTCGC
>DATMRU010000042.1:0-17825 GCA_035565935.1 Roseomonas sp. | reverse complement strand
AACCCCGACACCCACCCACAGCCCAAGGCCATCTCCGCCCCAAACCATCAGCAGGGCGCGCCTTCTAGGCCCATCATCACACCATGTCAAATGAGATCAGAGGCCACAGGAGATAGGCCGCCGCACCCCAAAGGGCAGACGGATCATCCAGGCCTGGCACCCGATATGGGGTGCCCTAGCCCCTTGTTCCAGAGGCCAGCGCGAGTCGCCGAAGCAATGCCGACGCCTGCGCCCGGATCTCGGGAACGGCGGTGACCTCCCACAAGCAGCTGCGGGTCAGCGGCCCCAGGGCAAAAAGTCCCGGAATCGGCTGTCCGTTCCGACTGAGCACCTGTCCCTCCGGCCGTACCGCGAAGCCCAGTCCGAGATCATCCGGCGCCGCGAGTCCCTCCTCCAGCAAAGCCGGTACAGGCGGCTGCCGGCACCAGGCCCCTCCGCTGTCCGGTCCCGTGCAAAGAAGGACCCGCGCGACCCGGCGCGATACCTGTCGTCCATCCCGTCTGCGGAGCACGGCCTCCACGCCACCTTGGGCCGGCTGCCACGACTCCAGCCGGGCCGCTATCACCTCTAGAGCCCCCGAGTCCCGCTCGGCCGCCAGGAAGGCCGCGATGGCAGGCGCAATACGATGGCGATGCAGATTCCAGACACTGCGCGCATGACGCAGGAAGCGCTGCCGAGCCGTTCCGTCCCAGCCTTGCCAGACGCGCTGCACCCGGGGACGCATGCCGTCCAGCACCGCCTGCCAGGGCTGGCCGGCCGCCTCAGCCTTCCGGGCGGCCTGCCGTAGCAGCCGCATCAGCGCGCGCGGGTCCGGCGGCCCCCCTTCCGGCAACTCGATTGGCCAGGCGGGCGGAAAGGCACCCGCCACATGCGGGAGGGGTAGCCAGCCATGCCGCGAGATACCAAGCACCGGGCCGCGGTGCCCCTGCCCTCGCAGGCTGAGCAGCAGGTCCACCATGGTCAGGCCCAGCCCGACCATCAGGATCGGGGCCTCCGGATCGAGTCCCTCCAGCGCCGCCGGGTCCCAGGGATTGCCGAAGAGATGGGGCGGTGACCCCACCTCGGAGGCAAAGCCGCCCAGCGCCAGCACCACTTGCGCCGCGCGGTGCTCCGTCCCGTCCTCCGCGAGGATGCGGAAACCGCCCTCCGGCAAGGGCCGCACTGCCGTGACGCGGCAGGGCACATGCCGCACCCCTTCCCCCACCGCGGCACGAAACTGCTCCCGCAGATAACGCCCATACAGCCGGCGCGGCGCGAAGCAGGGTTCCTCCTCCTGTGGGGGGGCATCGGGTTGACCGGCCAGCCAGGTGGCGAAATGTCCGGGCTGGTCGGGGTGGAGGCTCATGCCCGTCGCCGGCACGTTCAACAGATGCCGCGGGTCCGGCGTCGAATAGGCCAGGCCGGGGCCGGGCTCATCCGGCTCGAAGAGGAGGATCCGGGCCTCCGGCCAGGCGGTGCGGGCCTGCACGGCCAGCGTGGTGCCGGCAAAGCCGCCACCGATGATGGCCAGCGTGGGGAAAGCAGCAGCCATGGGCGGGCGAGTCCTTGCTAGCGCCGGGCGGGCGGATCGCGGGACAGGCCGCGCGCGGCCAGTTCCGCCTCATAGGCCGCCCAGCGCTCGGCCTGCTCACGGCCCAGGCGGTACAGGTAGTCCCAGCTGTAAATGCCGCTGTCGTGCAGATCATCGAAGATCAGCCGCACCGCGTAGTGCCCCACCGGCTCGACCCGCATGATGCCGACCGCGCGCCGACCGGCGACGATCTGCTTCTGCCCCGGGCCATGTCCCTGGACTTCCGCCGAGGGGCTTTCTACCCGCAGGTACTCGGCCGGCAGCGAGAAGGCCGCGCCGTCGTCGAAGCGGATCTCCAGCCGCTTCTCGGCGCGTACCAGCCGGATCTCGACCGGGCTGGGCATCAGCCCTCCAGGCGGCGCGCCTCGTCCGGCAGCATGATGGGGATGCCGTCCCGGATCGGATAGGCCAGACCGGCCTTCTCGCTGACCAGCTCGCCCTTCTCGCGGTCATAGCGCAGCGGGCCTTTGGTCACGGGGCAGACCAGGATCTCCAGCAGGCGCGGATCGACAGGCCCGCCGGGCTGGCCGGAGGAGGCAGTGGGGTCGGAGGCGTTCGCGTTCGTCATGTCGGGGGATTCCTGCGCTGCATGGGGGCGCCCGTCAACGTCTGCGCTAGCTCGGCCGGTCGGCGCCGGCGGCAGGGCCGACGCTGTCCATCTGCATTAGCGAGACCAGCATGGCGGCGCGGCGGCCGAGGTCCGGTGCCTCCAGCAGGGCCTGCTTCTCGGCATCGGTGAAGGGGCAGACCATGCAGAGCGTGGTCACCAGCATGGGCGGCGCGGTGCGCTCGATGGCCGGCCAGTCAGCCTCGATCCGCTGTGCCTGGAAATAGTCGCGCACCGCCGCCAGCAGCGCCGCCCGGTTCACCGCGGCCGCGGCGGGCGGATCGGTCAGATCGGCGGCATAGGGCGCATGCTCGGCACGGATACGGCGATAGCCGCGCGGACTATCGGGCAGTTCCTCCGCCACCCGGAAGCGGCTGACTCCAATCAGGGTGATGAGATAGCGGCCATCCTCCGTCTCGGCGAAGGAGGCGATGCGGCCGAGGCAGCCCACGCCATAGAGGGCGGAGCGGCCACCCGGCTTCGGGTGCGCCGGGTCGGGCAGCACCATGCCGAACATCCGACCGGCCGCCAGGGCATCCTCCACCAGGGCGAGGTAGCGCTGCTCGAAGATGTTGAGCGGCAGGCGGCCACCCGGCAGCAGCAGGGCGCCCGCCAGCGGAAAAACCGGGAAGCTGGCGGGCAGCGCCTCCGGCCGGGGACGGAAGGGATCCATGCCCGGCCGGCTCCGCTCAGCTGAACAGCAGGCTGGATAGCCCGCGCCGCGCCTTCAGCGTGGCGGGATCTGTCGGCCCCCAGGCCTCGAAAAACTTCAGCAGCTGCTTGCGCGCCGCCTCTTCGTTCCAGCTGCGGTCGCGCTTGATCGAGTCGAGCAGCGCCTGCGCCGCCTCGGTCCGCTGGTCCATGGCGTTCAGCGCCACCGCCAGTTCGATCCGCGCGGCATGATCGTTCGGGTCGGCGGCGAGGCGCTGCTCGAACTCAGCCAGCCGCGCCCGCGCCTTGCGGCCTTCGGCGGCCAGTTCTAGCGCGCTGCGCACGCCCGCCACCTCGGCATGGTCGCGGATCTTCTCAGGCGCCGACTCGATGACCTCGAGCGCGCGCTCCTCCTCGCCCATCGCCATCAGCGTGCGGGCGAGGCCGGCCAGCGCCTCGGCATTCTCCGGCTCCTGCTGCAGCAGGGCAGCGAAGAGCTCCAGCGCGCCCTGCTGGTCACCCTGCTCGGCGGCCTGCTTCGCCTCGGCCAGCAGGTCGGCGGCCGGCATCTGCCCACCGGCAAGCTTCAGCAGCGCCTCGATGAAGCGCTTCAGTTCCGACTCCGGCAGGGCGCCCTGGAACAGGTCGGCAATCTGCCCCTGCCAGAAAGCGACCACCGTCGGCACCGACTGCAGCGGCAGGCCCATCTGGGCGAGCTGCTGCACGAGGGCGCGGTTCTTGTCGATATCGATCTTGACCAGCCGGACGCGGCCCTGCGCGGCGGTCACCACCTTCTCGAGCGCCGGGGTCAGCTGTTTGCAGGGGCCGCACCAGGTCGCCCAGAAGTCCACCAGTACGGGCACCTCGCGGCTGGCATTCACCACATCCTGCATAAAGGACTTGGAGTCGCCGTCCTTGATGATGTCGGCACCGCCAGGGGCTCCCGCCGGGGAGGCGCGGTTCGGGTCGAGGATCGCATCCATGATTCAAGCACCGGTTCCGGAATTCCTGCCTGCATAGATGCGCCGGACGAGGGCCGACGCAAGGCGGCGGGCGCGATTTGCTGCCGGGCTAGGGGGCGGTTTCAAGGTCCAGCACCTCCGGCGCGTGACCGAGGGCGCGCAGGAAGCGCAGCAGGTCGGCCGGGGCCAGGGCGGTGGTGGCGGTGTTGATCAGCGGGTGGAAATGCACCGTCTCCACCCCTTCCAGTAGCGCGCGGTCGATCGCCACCCGCACCCGCCCCGGCGCTGCATTGACCAGCGCCAGCGGCGTCACCGCGCCAGGCCGCACCCCCAGCTCGGCGAAAAGATCCTCGGCGGAAGCGAACTGCCCCCGCGCCACCCCCAGCCGTCGCAGTAGCGCATTGACCGCCACCTGCCGGTCCTCCTCCAGCACCGCCAGCAGGTAAGGGCCGGGCACCTTGGGTTTGAGGAACAGGTTCTTGGCGTGCCCGCCCGGCAGGCTGCCGCGCAATGCCTTACTCTCGGCCACGGTGTGCAGCGGCGGATGCTGGACGGTGCGTGCCGGAATGCCGAGGGCGGCCAGCCGGGCCAGCAATCCTTCCGGTGTCTCGGGCGGGCGGCCGCTGGACAGCGTCAGGACCTCGGCTTCGGTGTTCGGCATCGCGCGTTCCCCTTTCCGGCTGGCCGCCGGTAGAGCACCGCAGCGGGGCAGGGTCCAGCACCCTGAGCCCCTCTCCTCCCGCTACGCCTCCGGTTGCGAGGGGGCGCGGGCGGGCTGGTTCGCCAGGGCACGCCAGAGCGTCGCCAGCTCGCTGAGCGAGGTGACGATGGCCCGCCCCGCCGCCCCCTCCTGCCGCAATTCGGCCAGCACGGGGCTGTCCGGCGCGGCCTGCCACAGGCCGATGGCGATCTGCGCCTCCGGCAGCAGCTTCTCCCAGCGCCGCGCCAGGTAGCGCAGGCTGGCGGCGGTGCTGCTCTCCTCCAGCGCGGCGATGCAGCAGAGCCGGGCCCCGGCGACGATCTCGGGCGGCGGCTCGGCGCCCTCCGGCAGCATGGCGGCGGGCACCCCTTCGGCCTGCAGCGCCTGCGCGGCCATGGCCGCCGAAAGATCGTCGAGGCGGCCACGGCCCGGGGTGCAGAGGCAAAGCCCGGCCGCCGGCTCGGAAGGAGCCGCACCCTCCGGCAGCTCCCGCGGCAATTGCTCCAGCAATGTGCCGAGCTGGCCGCGGATCTGCTCCAGTTGCTCCGGTTCCAGCACCTCCCGCGCCCAGTCCTGGTCGGCCAGCGCGAGGCCGGGCAGGGCCACCGAGTCATGATAGACGGTGAGTGAGGGCTGCTCCTGCAGATGCTGGCGCGCCTGCTCCAGCAGCCGAGCCGCGTTCCCCTGCAGCAGTTGCTGATAGAAGCTCTCCTCCGGCTGCAGCGAGGGCCGGTCGCCCAGCATCACGTCCAGGAAGGCGAGGCTGGGCGCATGGCGCCCCAGCACCACCAGGCAGACCGTCAGCGGCACCGCCAGCAGCAGACCGATCGGGCCCCAGATAAAGGTCCAGAAGGTGGCGGCAATGACCACCGCCACTGGGGAGATGCCGGTGCTGTGGCCGAAAACCATGGGCTCGACCACCTGCCCCATCAGCAGTTCCACCGCCAGGAAGAGGCAGGTCACCCAGATGGCTAGTCCCCAGCCCGGCTCCACCGCGGCCGCCAGCAGCAGCATCGGCGCCAGCGCGATATAGGTGCCGAGGAAGGGCACGAAGCGCATCAACCCCGCCAGGATGCCCCAGAGCGCCGGGCTGGGCAGGCCCAGCGCCCAGAGCGCCAGCCCGATGATCACGCCCACGCCGGAATTAAGCGCCACCTGCACCAGGAAGAGGCGGGACAGGCGCCGGGCGGCGTCGTTCAGCGCCACGGTGGTGCGGTGCAGGTCGCGGCTGCCGGCCAGCCGGATGAAGCGGTCGCGCAGGTCCTCGCGGTAGAGCAGCACGAAGATGGCGAAGAGCACCACCACGCCGGCGGTGGCCAGCGGCCCCAGCACCGAGCCGGCGACGCTCTGCACCATCTCCAGCGGGTTGGCCCCGGCTTCGGCCGGAGCGGCGGGCGCGGCGCCCCGCCCCCCGCCGGGAAAGCTGTCGCCGATCATGTCGCGCAGGTCCTGCAACGCCAACTGCGCATCCTGCATCAGCTCGGCCAGGTGCAGGCCGTGCAGCTTGCGGCTGAGGTTCTCCTGATAGGCGGACAGGTTGCCCGTCAGGGTTCCGGCCTGCCGCGCGATCACCATGCCGAGCCCGAGGATGACGCCGGCGCCGAGCAGCACCGCCAGCACCACCGCCAGCACATGCGGCACGCGCGCCCGGTGCAACAGGCGCACCACCGGCGCCAGGACGAAGGCCAGCAGCACCGCCAGCACCAGCGGCACGATCACCTCGCGGCCGACATAGAGCGCGCCGATGATGAGCGCCGCCGAAAGCAGGCCAGCGGCCAGTTTCAGCTCGCTCGCCAGCCCGCCCGGGTCGGGTGGCAGGACGGGGGGCGCGGCCTCGGGCGCGGTCATGGCCATGGTTCCTCAGGATAGGCGCCGCGCGGGCCGCAGGCAGCCGGTGAGCCTCCTCAACGCCCTACGGGCCTCTTGGTTGAGCGCTGGCTTCACCGCGCCGGGTATGAACCCGCGCGGGGTGCCGCGCGTTACCTCAGGCCATGCCTGACAGCGACCGCTCGCCTGACCCTTCCCTTTCATCCGGCTCCGGCCGGCGTGGCGGCCGGTTGCGCCTGACGCTGGCCGCCGCTGCGCTGCTCTTGCTGCTGGCCATCGGCACCGGCCTGGCTGGCTGGTGGGCCGCCGCCACCAGCCGCGCGGCGATCGCCCAGGCTTCCGCCCATGTCCTCGCCGCCGAGGCGCTGCTCTCCGCGCTGAAGGACGTGGAAACCGGCCA
This sequence comes from Roseomonas sp., assembly GCA_035565935.1. Lineage (GTDB taxonomy): Bacteria > Pseudomonadota > Alphaproteobacteria > Acetobacterales > Acetobacteraceae > Pseudoroseomonas. Next base: position 11,108 of record DATMRU010000042.1, on the reverse strand, counting down.
GCGCGGCTTCGTGCTGGCCGGCGACGAGGCCTTCCTGGCCCCTTATCACGACGGCCGGGCCCGGGTCGGTGCATTGCTCGAGGCGCTGGAGAACGCTGCCGGCGAAGGATTGGCCGCCGGCTCGCTGCGCCGACTCGCCGAAGCCAAGCTGGCCTGGACGGAGCGCGTGCTGGACGCCCAGCGGCAGGGGGGGCGCGAGGCGGCGCTGCGCCTGACCGAGACGCGCGAGGGCAAGGTGCTGATGGATGCCGCCCGCACCGAGGTGGCGCGGGTGCAGCAGGCGACCCAGGAGCGGCTGGCCCAGTTGCAGGGGCAGAACGAGCGGCGCTCCGCCTGGCTGACGGCGCTCTCACTCAGCGCCGCCCTCGCCGCCTGCCTCTTGCTGGCGCTCTACGCCCGGCGCCGCCGCCGGGCCGAGCGCCGCGCCACGGCGTTGCTGGACGGGGTACTGGAACATGCCCCGGTCGGCCTCGGCTTCCTCGACCGCAGCCTGCGGCTCGAGCATGCCAACAAGGCGCTGGCCATGCTGGACGAGCGGGTGCTCGGGGCTCGTGGCGGCCGGTTGCCGGAGGAAGTGCGCGAGCAGATCGAGCCGCGGCTGCGGCTGGTACTGGAGGGCGGCCGGGCACAATCGGATGTCGAGGTGACGCTGCGGCCCGGTGGCCCCGAGCGCCCGGCGCGCTACCTGATGATGAGCTTCTTCCCGCTGCGTGGCAGCACCAGCTCCAACCGGCCGCTGGAGGGCGTGGGACTGGTCGCCACTGACATCACTGCGCGCCACCGCATGGAGGACCGCCTGCGCCGCAGCGAGGCGCGGCTGCGCATGATCGTCGATTCCGTGCCGCAGCTCGCCTGGATGACCGACCCCGAGGGCGAGATCCAGTGGTACAACCGGCGCTGGTACGATTATACCGGCAGCACGCCGGAGGAGATGCGCGGCTCCGGCTGGCAGACGCTGCAGCACCCCGACCATCGCGACGCCGTCACCCAGCGCTTCCGCGCCGCCATCGCCGCCGGCGAGGCCTGGGAGGACACCTTCCCGCTGCGCGGCGCCGACGGGAACTATCGCTGGTTCCTCTCGCGCGCCCTGCCGCTGCGCGACGCGCCGGATGCCGAATTCCCCGAAGGCCGGCTGATCGGCTGGTTCGGCACCAATACCGATATCACCGAGATGCGCGAGGCGGAGGAATCCCTCGCCCTGGCCAAGGCCGCGGCCGAGGAGGCGAATCGCGCCAAGAGCCAGTTCATCGCCAATATGAGCCATGAGCTGCGCACGCCGCTCTCCGCCGTTATCGGCTATTCCGAGATGCTGGAGGAGGAGGCGGCCGATCTCGCGGGCGGTGAGGCCTTCCGCGAGGACCTGGCGAAGATCCACACCAATGCCCGGCACCTGCTGTCGCTGATCAACGATGTGCTCGACCTGTCGAAGATCGAGGCCGGCAAGATGGAGGTGCAGGCGGAGGATTTCGACGCCGCCGCCCTGCTGCGCGAGGTGGCGGAAACGGTCGGCGCGCTGGTGGACAAGAAGAACAACACCCTGGAGCTGGCGATCGACCCGGCCCTGCCACCGATGCATTCCGACCCGGTGAAGCTGCGCCAGTGTCTGTTCAACCTTCTCGGCAATGCTGCCAAATTCACCGAACGGGGCCGCGTCATCCTGAGCGCCGCGCCGGCCGAGGGGCGGCCGGGCTGGCTGGCCTTCCGCGTCGCCGATACCGGCATCGGCATGACGCGCGAGCAGCTCGAGAAGCTGTTCCAGCGCTTCACCCAGGCCGATGCCTCGACCACGCGGCGCTTCGGCGGCACCGGGCTGGGGCTGGCCATCACCAAGGCCTTCACCAGCATGCTGGGTGGCCATGTCGACGTGACGAGCGAGCCAGGGAAAGGCACGGCCTTCACCATCACGCTGCCCGCCGACCTACGCGAGATCCGCATCGAGGAGGGCGATGCCGCCGTGCAGGCCGGCGAGGCCGTGCTTGCCGCCGACGAGGCTGCGGCGGCGGGGCATGCCGGGCTGGTGCTGTTGGTGGACGACGACGTCGCCACGCGCGACCTGCTGGCGCGCTTCCTGCGTCGTGAGGGCTTCGCCGTGCGTAGCGCCGCCGACGGCAAGACGGGCCTCGCGATGGCGCGGCAGCTGCGGCCCTCCGCCATCCTGCTCGACGTGATGATGCCGCGGCTGGATGGCTGGGCGGTGCTCTCCGCGCTGAAGACCGATCCGGCGCTGGCGGACATCCCGGTGGTGATGCTGACGGTGGTGCAGGAGCGCGGCCTCGCCTTCTCCCTGGGAGCCGCCGACTATCTCGACAAGCCGGTGGAATGGTCACGGCTGAAGCAGGTGCTGGACCGCTACCGCGCGCAGCCCGAACCCGGGGTGGCGCTGGTGGTGGACTATGACGCCGAGCAGCGCACCGAATTGCGCCGCCTGCTGGAGCGCGAGGGCTGGACGGTCGAGGAGGCCGCCGACGCCCAAGGCGCGCTGGCCCGCATGGCCATGGCACCCGCGCCCGCCCTGCTGCTGGCGGAGGTGCAGGACAAGGGTGGCGACGGCTTCGCGCTGATCCAGGAGCTGCGCCGCCGCGCGGAATGGCGCAGCCTGCCGATCATTGCGCTGACCAGCGGCGGGGTGGACGAGGCCGAACTGCACCGCCTGCGCGCCACCGTGCACGCGGTGCCCCCCGGTGAGGAGAACATCCCGGAGGACTTGGTTCTGGAACTGCGCCGCATCGCGGTGGCACCGCAGGCGGCGGCCCCGGCGGATGCGCCGGGCCTCGCCCCCGCTGGCACGGAAGGAGAGACGCGATGACGAAGATCCTGCTGGTGGAAGACCACGAGGAATTGTGGGACTTCCTGTCGCGTCGCCTGAACCGGCGCGGCTTCGAGGTGGTGCTGGCGCATGACGGTCAGGAGGGGGTGGACAAGGCCCGGAGCGAGCGCCCGGACGTCATCCTGCTCGATATGAACCTGCCGGTGATGGATGGCTGGACCGTCGCCCGCACCCTGCGCGGCGAGGAGGGGACGGCGCGCATCCCGATCATCGCCCTTACCGCCCATGCCATGTCCGGCGACCGCGCCAAGGTGATCGAGGCCGGCTGCGACGACTATCACCCGAAGCCGGTGGACTTTACCAAGCTGCTGTCACAGATCGACGCCGCCCTGCTGGGCGAGCCGCCCGAGCCCGCCGAGCCGAAGGAGCCGCCCGCCGCCTGAACCGCCCGCCGCGCCGGATGGCACGGCGGGCGGTTCAGGCCATCCATTCGGAATGCGCGGCGCGGCCCTCGTAGATGCCATGAAGCATGTAGTGCAGCAGCGGGTTCACTCCCGCGGCTGCCACGTCCGGATTGGCGGCGAGATAGGCCACGCCATCGAAATCGGGACCGAGCGCCCGCCCCTCGGCGGCGCCGGAGCGGATATAGTGCTCCAGCGGGTTCACTCCGGCGGCCGCCACGTCCGTGTTGTGGGCGAGATAGGCAGCGGTGTCGAAATAGCCGTTCGGGTCGCGCCCTTCGTGCCAGCCGAAGGTGGTATAGTGCGCCCAAGGATCCGTGCCGCTGCGCGCCACGTCCGGATTGGCAAGCTCGTAGTATTCCGCGTCGAAGCCCAGGGCGTCTGGATGGCCGATCGCCGCCGCGGCGGGGCGGCCCTCCTCCCGCCCGTGGAGGAGATAGTGCGCGAAGGGGTTCATTCCGGCCGCCGCGACATCCGGATTCATCGCGAGATAATACTGCATGTCGAACTGCGCGGCGGGATCCCGCCCCTCGCGCCAGCCGAAGTTCTCGAAATGCTGCAGCGGGTCCGTGCCGGCGGCCGCCACTTCCGGGTTGGCGGCGAGATAGCCCGCCGCCGCGAACTGGATGACACTGCCCAGTGCGACGCCGCCCGGCCCCGCCGCCACGTCGGCGGAAACAGTGGGCTCGGTGGCGAGGGGGCCACCGTAGAGCGACTGGATTCCAGCGATGTCATCGGCCGAGAAGCCGAGGTTGCTGCCACTCACCTGGTAGTACATCAGGTCGTCGGGCGTATCGGAATGCGCCAGGCCGAGAGCGTGGCCGACCTCGTGCGTGAGCACCTGCGCGGCCGTGATGCTGTTGTCCGTGTAGGTGGCAACGCCGTCGGGGCCGATGATCCAGGGCCAGTAGGCCGGGTCCTGCACCACCACCAGCACGCCGGCCGTGAACTCGCCGCCGCGCTGATAGGCATAGGTCACGCCGACCTGCTGGCCGCCGCTGTTGACGGAGGAGCCGCCGCCGGTGGCGTCAAAGAAGCCGATCCGCAGATCGGGGGCGTCAGAGCCCGTGGCATCCGCGACGTGCACGAAGCTCAGGCCCGAGACTTCGGTCCAGGCCTCCAGCGCCTTGTAGAGCTGAGCCTGCTCGGTGGTGGTGTCGAAGGCGGAGGTGAGCGCCGGATAATTCTCGCTCGCCGGGGCGGGCCCGGCAAAGGACCAGGTGATCACCGGATCCGTCCATTCCGGGCCGAGAAGGGCATAGGCCATGCGCGGGATCTGCTCCGATGGTTGAATTGCTTCCCAGGACAACCATTCTGCGGTCGTGCGCCGTGCAAGGCTGCGCCTTTCCACGGGGTGGCGAAAGGGCGGAAAGCACCGCCCGCCGGTAAACTTCCGGCGGCATGGCTCATTGCTTCAGTGGGTGACGCCAGGGAGGAGCCATCATGGCAAGCGAGGGCGCGCCGCCGCTGGGCGGCGTCCTGGAAACCGGCCTTTATGTCGAGGACCTGCCGCGCGCCCGCGGCTTCTATGAGGGCGTCCTGGGACTGCAGCCGATGTTCGTGGACGACCGGCTGGCGGCCTATCCAGCGGGGCCGGGCAGCGTATTGCTGCTGTTCCAGCGCGGCACCACGGAGACACCGGCACGACTGCCGGGCGGGGTGATCCCGCCGCATGACGGCAGCGGCCATCTGCATTACGCCTTCGCCGTCGCGGCGGAGCACCTGGAGGCCTGGACAGCCCGGCTGGCCGAGAAGGGCATTGCCATCGAGAGCCGGGTGGATTGGCCCCGCGGCGCGCGCAGCCTCTACTTCCGTGATCCGGACGGCAACCTCGTCGAGCTGGCCACGCCGGGCCTGTGGAAGAATTACTAGCGGCGGCGGGGATGGCGGTCTTCTTCACCGGCGACACACATTTCGGCCATGGCGGCGCCCGCGGCCTGTACCGGCGCCCCTTCCCTTCCGTCGCCGCCATGGATGCGGCGATGCTGGAGCGCTGGAACACCACCGTGCGGCCGGAGGACGAGGTCTGGCATCTCGGCGATTTCGCCCTCGGTCTGAAGGCCGCGACCATGGCGGCACTGCTCGACCAGTTGCACGGGCGCAAGCACCTCGTCATTGGCAACAATGACGGCGCCACCACCACCGGCCTGCCGGGCTGGGCCAGCATGCAGCACTATGTCGAGATCGCCGTCGAGGGGACGGCGCTGGTGCTGTGCCACTATGCCTTCCGCAGCTGGCGGAACATGAGTCGCGGCTGGGTCAACCTGCACGGCCACAGCCATGGCCGCCTCAAGCCGATGCCGCGTCAGGCGGATGTGGGGGTCGATGTCTGGGGCTTCCGCCCCGTGGCCCTGGCCGAGATCCTGGCGGCCCGCCGGGCCGGAGGCACGGATCGTGGCCCGGGATGACGGCAGCATCATGCCCGCTCCCCCGTTTGCCCCTGCCGCCGCACGGCAGGGGCCGGTGCCCGGCCAGGCGGCCGGCCGGGCGGCGCTCAGAGCGCTCCTTCCCGCTGGGGAGGGGACGCGAGGCGCAAACCGCCGATCCGGCAGCCGCAGCCAACCCTTTTCGGGAGACAAGCAATGTCCGGCATTTCCGCTGACATGCAGGCCTGCATCGATGAATGCCTGCGATGCCACTCCGTCTGCCTCGGCACAGCCATGAACCACTGCCTCGATGCAGGCGGAAAGCATGTCGAGCCGCAGCATTTCCGGCTGATGATGGCCTGTGCCGAGATCTGCCAGACCTCGGCGAATATGATGCTGATCGGGACGCGCCATCACAAACACACCTGCGCCGAATGCGCGGAGATCTGCGAGGAATGCGCCAGGAGCTGCGAGCAGCTGGGCGGCATGGAGGCCTGTGTCCAGGCCTGCCGCCGCTGCGCCGAAAGCTGCCGCAGGATGGCGGCCTGAAATCTCTCCGCCTGCGCCTGCGCGGGCGCAGGCGGCTGGCTGTCAGCGGCGTTTCCTTGGCTTCTTCGGGGGCGGCCCGGTCAGGGCCGTGCTCCAGAAATCAGCGGCCTGCCGCGCAGCTTTCTTGCGAGCGGCGGCCTGCTGCCGCCTGACTTGTGCCGTCCACAAGCCGAGCGCAGCACCCGCCCCGGCATTGGCACCACTCAGGAGCATGCTCATGAGCGGGTTCTTCCTGGTCCAGGGATTGGTCATGGGCAGTTCCGGAAGGAATGCAGCGGAGACGGATACGTCCCTCCCTAATCCGCCAGGGGAACGGTGGTTGCCGTTCTCTCTTCCATGCCCGTCCATGCCCGCGAGGCACAGGGAATGCGCGCGCAGAAAGACGCCTGGGCGCCGCGCAGCCTGCGTGGAGCCGCCTGTACGAGCTCCATGGCAAGAGACCCGAGACCCCAGACCTGCGCAGACAACCCGTGCCCGTCTTTGCCGTTCCATCCCGGAGAGGCATCCCGATGACCGCTGCATCCCGAACTCCCTCCGGAGCGCCCATTCGCGTCAACCGTGCGCCCGTCCTGACGCTCTGGGCCGCGGTGGTGGCGGAGCGGCTGGGTTATCCCTCCGAAACCGCCTTCAGCCTCGCCAGCCACGTGGCGGGCACGGCCGCCCGCGCCAAGGCACGGCGGCTCGGGATCACGGAAGAGGGTGAGCCACCCAAGGAGAAACTGCGCCAGGAGGCCCGCGAAACGGCCCGGCTGCTCGGCAAGCCGGTGCCGCTGACCCATGATGCGGACGGCGTGATTCTGGCTGACGCGGGCGGCGGCAAGCCTGCTCCGGCGGCTCCGGTGCAGGCCTATGTCGCGAAGGCTTTCGGGGAGCGGCTGCCGGATGTGCGGGCCGCCATGGAGGCGCTGGCCGCCCGCTACGCGCCGGAGGAACTGAACCGCATCGGCTTCCGCCTCTATGAGCAGTTCCGGCCCGAGGTGCCCAAGGATGTCCGGGGCTGGGGTGCCAAGGGGGAGCTGGATCTGGCGAGGATCCGGGCAGCGGCCTGACCACCGCCCGGAGCCTGTGCCGAGAGCAGCGGTCAGATGTCGAGGTTCGCCACTTTCAGCGCATTGCCGACGATGAACTCGCGGCGCGGCTCGACGACATCGCCCATCAGGGTGGAGAAGACCTGCTCGGCATCCTCCACATCTTCGATCTTCACCTGCAGCAGGGTGCGGGTGGCCGGGTCCAGCGTGGTCTGCCAGAGCTGCTCGGGATTCATCTCGCCCAGCCCCTTGAAGCGCTGAATTGCCAGGCCCTTGCGGCCCTGTGCCAGGATGCGCTCCAGCGCCGAGAGCGGGCCCGCAGCCTGAACGGTGGTGCTGTCGAGCGCCAGCGTCGCGGGCTCCGTCCAGGCGGCGGCCAAGGCCGCATGCCGCTCGGACAGCCAACGGGCATCCGCACTGCGGAGGGCGGCATTGTCCAGTCGGTGCCGGTCGGCCACGCCACGCACCGTGCGGCCCATCACCAGCCCCTCGGCACCCGGCGCCACCTTCCAGCCCCGCTCCGAGGGCGGCGCCAGCGCGTCGAGCCGTGCAGCCAGCACCGGCGCCGCAGCCATCGTCCGCTCCGGATCGAGGGACAAGGCGCCGGCGATGGCGGCCTGTTCGACCAACTCGGTGGGAAGAGCGGAGGAGAGCCGGCGGATGCGGCCAGCGGTCTGCCGCAGCGCCTCCACCACCTCGCGCAGCTCGTCACCTTCCACGGTGCGTCCGTCGGCGAAGCTGAGACGGGCGCCGTGCAGCGCCTTCTCCAGCAGGAAATCTTCCAGCGCCCGATCATCCTTGAGGTAACGCTCCTCATTGCCGCGCTTAGCGCGGTAGAGCGGCGGCTGGGCAATGTAGAGATGGCCGCGCTGCAGCAACTCCGGCATCTGCCGGAAGAAGAAGGTCAGCAGCAGGGTGCGGATATGCGAGCCGTCCACATCCGCGTCGGTCATGATGACGATGCGGTGGTAGCGCAGCTTGTCGGCCGAGAAGCCGCCCTTCTCCACCGGTCCGGTGCCGATGCCGGTACCGAGCGCCGTGATCAACGTGCCGATCTCGGCCGAGGAGAGCATCTTGTCGATGCGCGCGCGCTCGACATTCAGGATTTTGCCCTTCAGCGGCAGGATAGCCTGGAAGCGCCGGTCGCGCCCCTGCTTGGCGGAGCCGCCGGCCGAGTCACCCTCGACCAGGAAGATCTCGCACTTCGAGGGATCCTTCTCCTGACAATCGGCAAGCTTGCCAGGGAGTGTCGAGATGTCGAGCGCGTTCTTGCGGCCGACCTTCTCGCGCGCCATCTGCGCCGCTTTGCGGGCAGCGGCAGCCAGCACGACCTGGTCGAGGACGATCTTCGCTTCCTTCGGATGCGTCTCGAACCAGTGAGCGAGCGCATCGGCCACTGCCGCATGCACCACCGGCTGCACCTCGGAGGAAACCAGCTTGTCCTTGGTCTGCGAGGAGAATTTCGGATCCGGCACCTTGACGGAGAGCACCGCCGTGAGCCCCTCGCGCATGTCTTCGCCCGAGAGCTCAACCTTTTCCTTCTTCGCCAAGTCCTCGGCGTATTTCGTCACCACGCGCGTCAGCGCCTGACGGAAGCCGGCCTGATGCGTGCCGCCGTCGCGCTGCGGAATGTTGTTGGTGAAGCACAGCGCCAGCTCGTGCGGGCTGCTGTTCCACCACATCGCCAGCTCGACCTGGATGCCGGTGCCTTCCTTCGCCTTCAGGCTGATAGGCGGCTTGAAGATCGGCTCCTTGGAGCGGTCCAGCCACTCCACGAAGGCGGTCAGCCCGCCCTCGAAGCAGAAGGACACCTCGCGCGGCGGATCGCCCGCTTCCATGGGGCGTTCATCACGCAGGCTGATGGCCAGGCCGGAATTGAGGAAGGCCAGCTCGCGCAGGCGCTTCTCCAGCACGGCGAACTCGTATTCCGTGCGGGTGAAGGTGCCGGTGGAGGGCTTGAAGACCACGCGGGTGCCGCGCGCATGGTCGGAGGGGCCGACCACCTTCAGCGGCTGCACCGTCTCACCATGCTCGAAGCGGATGGAGTGCTCCTGGCCATCGCGCCAGATGGTGACCTGCATCCATTCGGAAAGGGCATTCACCACCGCGGCGCCGACGCCGTGCAGGCCGCCCGAGACCTTGTAGGAATTCTGGTTGAACTTGCCGCCCGCATGCAGGCGCGTCAGCACCACCTCCGCAGCGGAGACGCCCTCCTCCGCATGGATGTCGGTCGGGATGCCGCGGCCGTCATCGGTGACGGAGACGGAGCCATCGGGATTCAGCACCACTTCGCAGCGGGTCGCATAGCCTGCCTGGGCCTCGTCCACGGCATTGTCGATGATCTCGAAGGCCATGTGGTGCAGGCCGGAGCCGTCATCGGTGTCACCGATATACATGCCGGGACGTTTGCGGACGGCTTCCAGCCCGCGCAGCACGGTGATGGAGGCGCTGTCATAGGCATCCGCCATCGGCTCGGTGGCGGAGGACGGCGCGCGCGCGGACTCACTCATGCCGGCGGGAAACTCCTGTTCGAGGTAGCCTGAAGGTCAGGAATTTATAGCATTTTTTGCGCCAGCCGGCACGGGCAAATCGGCAACCGGGCACAGCGCGCCAGGAATGGCCTCCAGGAACTGTGCCTGGCCCTGGAGCACAGCGAAAGGGCCGGGCTCCGTACCGGTCAGGAAGCATTGCGCCGGCAGCTCAAGCAGAGCGGCAAAGAGGGCGGCACGACGTAAGGGATCGAGATGGGCCGCCACCTCATCGAGCAGCAACAGCGGCGCAAAGCCACGATGTCCGCTCACTAAGGCCGCCTGGGCCAGAACGATACTGACCAGCAGCGCCTTCTGCTCGCCGGTGGAGCAGATCTCGGCAGGCAGGCCCTGCGGCAGCAGGGTCAGGCGCAGATCTGTCCGGTGCGCGCCCTGACGGGCTCCGCCTGCGGCGGCGTCGCGGGCCCGGTCAGCGGCGAGGCCCGCACGCAGCGCCTCCTCGACCGCCAGAGCCGGCTGTTGCGCCAGGGCTTCGGCAATGGGGCAGGCCAACTCAAGCCGAGCAACGGGGAAGCTGCCGGCCACCCCTCTAGCTAGGACATCATTGAGCTTTGCTGCCGTGACACGTCGGCTGGCCACAGCGGCCACGGCATGGCGCGCCATTGTATCTTCAAGGGCTGCCAGCCAAGCCGGATCGCGCCGCCCTTCGGCCAGGAGGCGGTTGCGCTGGCTCATGGCAGTGTCGTGGGCGGTGACATCCCGCGCATGGCTCGGCTCCAGCGACCAGACGAGGCGATCGAGGAAGCGGCGGCGTCCGCTGGCGCCTTCCTGGAAGAGCCGATCCATCTGCGGCGTCAGCCAAAGGGCGGCGCTGTGGCGCGACACCTCCGCCTGGTTGCGGACGGCGGCACCATCCAGCCGGAAGCTGCGGCGGTCCTGCCCCGCCTCGGCTCCTGTGCCGATGACCGCGAGCCCAGCAGGGCCGTCGAAATGACCGGCAACTGCCCAGGAAAGCGACGCCTCTCCATTCCGCCGCGCCAGCTCAGCGCCCTTAGCGGAGCGCAGGCCCCGGCCGGGGCTCAGGAGGCTGATGGCTTCCAGGAGATTGGTTTTGCCGACGCCATTGGCGCCCGTTACCACCACCACGCGCGCGTCAAAGGCCTGATCAAGGCAGCTATAGCTGCGGAAATCCTGGAGGAGCAGGCGCGTCAGGTGCGGAACGGGAAAATCAGCCGCCATTGTGGCTCAACGCCATGCGCCTGCTTAGGCCTGCGGATGTAACGAGGGATGATGAAAGATAGGGATAATATGGGATGCGGGGGCAGGATTTGAACCTGCGGCCTTCAGGTTATGAGCCTGACGAGCTACCGGGCTGCTCCACCCCGCGTGGGTGTGTGATCCGTCTGGGAGATATCCGGCTGGGTGGCCCGGCGGCGACCTACTCTTCC
>DATMRU010000041.1:0-457733 GCA_035565935.1 Roseomonas sp. | reverse complement strand
CCAAATGGGCCGACGTGGTCATGATGCTGACGCCCGACGAGCTGCAGGCCGACATCTACCGCAACGAGCTGCACGACAACATGAAGCAGGGCGCGGCTCTCCTCTTCGCCCATGGCCTCAATGTGCACTTCAACCTCATCGAGCCCCGCAAGGATCTCGACGTGCTCATGGTCGCCCCCAAGGGCCCCGGCCACACCGTGCGCTCGGAGTATCAGCGCGGCGGCGGCGTGCCGACCCTGATCGCGATCCATCAGGATTCCACCGGCAACGCCCATGACATCGCGCTCTCCTATGCGTCCGCCAATGGCGGCGGCCGCGCCGGCATCATCGAGACCACCTTCAAGGAAGAGTGCGAGACCGACCTGTTCGGCGAGCAGGTGGTGCTCTGCGGCGGCCTCGTGGAGCTGATCCGCGCCGGCTTCGAGACCCTGGTGGAAGCCGGCTACGCCCCCGAGATGGCCTATTTCGAGTGCCTGCACGAGGTGAAGCTGATCGTCGACCTCATCTATGAGGGCGGCATCGCCAACATGAACTACTCCATCTCCAACACCGCGGAGTATGGCGAGTATGTCACCGGCCCGCGCATCATCACCGCCGAGACCAAGGCCGAGATGAAGCGCGTGCTGAACGACATCCAGTCCGGCAAGTTCACCCGCGACTGGATGCTGGAGAACAAGGTCAACCAGGCGAGCTTCAAGGCCACCCGTCGCCGTCTGGCCGAGCACCCGATCGAGGAGGTCGGCGCCAAGCTGCGCGGTATGATGCCCTGGATCACCAAGGGCGCGCTGGTGGACAAGAGCCGCAACTGAGCACACAGGGAGGGGCGCTTCGGCGCCCCTTTCTGCTTTCGCGCGGCCTGGGTCCACGGCTGGCTTGGGGAGAGAGTTGACGCCGGCCATGGCCCCGCCGCACCCTGGCCGGCGCCATGACAAAGCTCGCTCCCGATAGCTGCTATCCGCGCGATTTCGTTGGCTATGGTCCCCATCCGCCAGACCCGAAATGGCCTGGTGGCGCGCGGCTCGCCCTCTCCTTCGTGCTGAACTACGAGGAAGGCGGCGAGAACACGGTGCTGAACGGCGATGCCGGCAGCGAGATCTATCTGAACGAGACGCCAGGCGGCAGCCCGGTGCTCGGGGCGCGGGACATCGGCAAGGAAAGCCAGTTCGACTATGGCGCCCGCGCCGGCGTCTGGCGCGTGCTGCGGCTTTTCGCCGAGCGCAACCTGAAGCTCACGGTCTATGGCGTTGGCCGCGCATTGGAGCTGAACCCGGCGGTCGGCCGCGCCTTCGCCGAGGCAGGGCATGAGGTGGCCAGCCATGGCTGGCGCTGGATCAACTATCAGGACGTGGACGAGATCACCGAGCGGCAGCACATCGCGCAATGCGTGGAGACCATCGAGCGGGTGGTCGGGCGCAAGCCGGTGGGCTGGTACACCGGCCGCATCAGCGAGCAGACCCGCCGGCTGGTCGCCGAGCATGGCGGCTTCCTCTACGACAGCGACGCCTATGACGACGACCTGCCTTATTACGTAACGGTCGCCGGCAAGCCGTTGCTCGTTATCCCCTATACGCTCGACAACAACGACATGAAGTTCGCCGTTCCGCCCGGCTTCACGGCGAATGACGGCTTCACCCAGCACCTGCGCGACGCCTTCGATTTCCTGCGCGACGAAGGCCGCACAGCGCCGAAGATGATGAGCGTCGGGCTGCATTGCCGACTGGTCGGGCGCCCGGCGCGGGCGGCGGCGCTGGCGCGCTTCCTCGACCATGTGGCCTCCTGCCCGGATGTCTGGGTGGCAACGCGGGAGGAGATCGCGCGCCACTGGCTGGCGACCCATCCGCCCGGCGGCTGAGGCTGCGGCTTTACCGGTCCTTCATCTTCCCCTGCGAGAAGGCAGGGGAAATGGAGGTATCATGCGCGTCCATCCCTTCGCCCTGACCGTCGGCCGCAAGCTCGCCCTGGCGGCGTTGGTGCCGATCCTGCTGCTCGGCCTGATGATCCTCGGTGTCTGGCGCAACCTCGACCTGATCCATCATGAGATTGAGATCGAGCAGGTCGCCGATATGGTGGAGCTTCATCTGAAGCAGTCCGCCAATGCCATCCAGGCCGCGCGGGTTCAGTTGCGCGATGTCAGCACCGCGCAGAACATGAAGGCGCTGGCGGAAGCGCGGCGGGTGGGCGCGGAAGAGCTGGAGCAGGCCCGGCAGCATGTGCGTGAGGCCCGGCTGAGCGCCGGCAGCCCGGCGGCGCGGGAGAAGCTGGACGAAGCGCTGGCGCAGCTCGACGAATACGGCGGGATGCATGATGGGCTCTCCGCCCAGCGGCAGCGGATGCTGGAGGCGCGCGACCGCCTCGGGGCCGCCGGGCGCGACTACGACCGCATGTTCGAGATGGTGATCGGCGGAATCGATTCCTCCCTGCCGGCGGACAGGCAGGAGGAAATCCGCCAGAGCCTGCTCACCGCCCATCGCACGGTTCTCGACGCCCGGCTCGGCCTGCAGGACTACATGCTGACCGGGGATGTCGCCCAGGAACGCCGGGCGCGCAGCGCCATCCAGAAGTCGCGCGTCTATCTGCGCGGGCTGCCGGAGGGTGAGGGTGCGCCCTCCGGCACCGGCAGCTGGGCCGGGCAGGGTATCCAGATCGGGAACGACGCTGCCGCCGCGCTGGAGGCGCTTGAGGAAATCGACCGCATGCAGCGGGAGATGCTGTTGCCGAACCGCGAGCGGCTCGAGGCGAGTCTGCAGCAGGCAAACGCCCTGGTGGTGGCGGAGAGCGACGAGGGGCGCCGGCGGCTGGAAGGCGCCATGGACGGAGCGCGCCACAGCATGCTGGTGCTGGGCTTGGCCGTGGCCCTGTTGCTGGCCGGCCTCGGCTTGCTGAATGCCCGTTCCATCAGCCGGCCGTTGCGCAAGCTGGCCCAGGCAGTGGCGGATCTGGCCGCCGGCCAGGTGCCTGAGCATATCCCTGGCCTGGGCCGGCGCGACGAGATCGGTACCATCGCGCAGGCCATGCTGGGTCTGCGGAGCACCGTCAGCCGTGCCTTCGCGCAGAGCCAGATGCTGGAGCAGTTGCCGATCGCCGTCATCACCGCCGATCCGCGGGACGAGTTCCGCATCACCTATATGAACGAAGCCAGCCGCCAGGGACTGCGCCCGCTGGAGCAGCTTCTGCCCTGCGGCGTCGATGAACTGCCTGGCCAGAGCATCGACATCTTCCACCCGCCGGCGCAGCGCCAGCGCATCCGCGACATTCTGGCCAGCCCCGAGCGGCTCCCCCATGCCGCCAAGATCCGTCTGGGTGATGAGGTGCTCTCCCTGCGCGTGACCGCCATCCGGGATGCCCGCGGCGCTTATGTCGGGCCGATGCTGAACTGGTCGCGCGTCACCGCGCAGTCCCGCCTCGCCGCCGATTTCGAGGCGGAGGTCGGTGCCGTGGTCGATGCGGTGGCGCGGTCCGCCGATGCCTTGCAGGAGGCCGCCCAGGGTATGAGCGCCAGCGCTGCCCGCTCCGGCCAGGAAGCCGGCCTGGTGGCGGAGGAGAGCCAGCGCGCCGGCGCGAGCGTGCAGGCGGTGGCGGCCAGTGCCGAGGAACTTGCCGCCAGCGTGGCCGAGGTGACGCGGCAGGTGCAGAGTGGCGCCGGCGTCGCCCAGGAGGCGGCCGGCGAAACCCGCCGCGCCGATGCCACGATCCGCGCCCTGGCCGATGCCGCCGACCGGATCGGCGACGTGGTGCAACTCATTCAGGACATTGCCGGGCAGACGAACCTGCTGGCGCTGAACGCGACGATCGAGGCGGCGCGCGCCGGGGAGGCGGGCAAGGGCTTCGCGGTGGTCGCCTCGGAGGTGAAGAATCTGGCGGGACAGACGGCCAGAGCCACGGAGGAGATCGGCCAGCAGATCCAGGCCATCCAGGGCAGCACCGCCCAGGCGGTGACGGTGCTGCGCGGCATCGGCGCCACGGTGGAGCGGATGAACGAGGTCACCGCCGCCATCTCCGCCGCCGTGGAGCAGCAGGCCGCGGCCACCCGGGAGATCGCCCGCAGTGCCGCCCAGGTCTCGGAAAGCACAGGGGCCGTCAACCGCCGCATCGGCGATGTCAGCGGCGCGGCGGCGGAGACGCGGGAAGCAGCGGGCACCGTGCTCGACTCGGCGGGCGAGCTGAGTGGGCAGGCGGTGGCGCTGCGCCGCAAGTCCGATGCCTTCCTTCGGGCGGTGCAGGCGGCATGATCGCGCCAGAAAGGGCTTGCGGCGGGGCGGCTGCCTGCCTATCGTCCCGGGCATGGACGCTTGCGCGCGCATTCCTGGTCTGACGAACGGCTCTGCCGTCGCTGCCGCGCACGCCCTTTCCGGCCTCCTCCTTCGACTTAGCCGCCCCTGGGCGTGACGCCCGGCTGACCTGCCGGCATCGCTCAGGGGAACCTGGGGCGTAGCACGCGCCTCCGATATACGGTTCACGGCAGAAACGAAGGAACGCCCCATGGCCATCAATCACCCCAGCTTCGGCACGCTGGATGACAACCGCGTCATCGTCTTCGACACCACCCTGCGCGACGGCGAGCAGTCGCCCGGCTTCTCCATGAACCTGGAGGAGAAGCTGCGCATGGCCGAGGCCCTGGCCGAGCTGGGCGTGGATGTCATGGAAGCCGGCTTTCCCATTGCCAGCCAGGGCGATTTCGAGAGCGTGCTCTCCATCGCCCAGCGCTTCGCCAAGGACGGGCCGGTAGTCTGCGGTCTGTCGCGCTCCGCGCCCGGCGACATCCTGCGCGCCGTCGAGGCGGTGAAGCCCGCCGCCCGCCAGCGCATCCACACCTTCCTCTCCACCTCTGACCTGCATATGCGCGTCAAGCTGCGCATGAGCCGCGAGGAAGTGCTGGAGGCCATTACAAAATCCGTTTCCCTGGCGCGCAACCATGTGGCCGACGTCGAGTGGTCGGCGGAGGACGGCTCCCGCACGGATCCGGACTTCCTCTGCCGCTGCGTCGAAACCGCCATCAAGGCGGGCGCCAGCACCATCAACATCCCGGACACGGTGGGCTACGCGGTTCCGGATGACCTGAAGCGCATCTTCACCATGCTGCGCGAGCGGGTGCCGGGCGCCGATGGCGTCATCTTCTCCGCCCACAACCACGACGACCTGGGCCTGGCGGTGGCGAATACCCTGGCCGCGATCGAGGCCGGCGTGCGGCAGGTGGAGGCGACGATCAACGGCATCGGCGAACGCGCCGGTAATGCCAGCCTGGAAGAGGTGGCGATGGCGCTGCGCACCCGCGCGGACGTCATGCCCTACACCACCGGCATCGTCACCCAGAACATCCTCAAGACCAGCCGCCTGCTGGCCACCATCACCAGCTTCGACGTGCAGCCCAACAAGGCCATCGTCGGCCGCAATGCCTTCGCGCATGAGAGCGGCATCCACCAGGACGGCGTGCTGAAGGACAAGACCACCTACGAGATCATGACGCCGGAAAGCGTCGGCTGGTCCACCAACTCGCTGGTGATGGGCAAGCATTCCGGCCGCGCCGCCTTCCGCGACAAGCTGGCCGGGCTGGGCTACACGCTGGGCGACAACCAGCTCAATGACGCCTTCCGCCGCTTCAAGGATCTCGCCGACCGCAAGAAGGTCGTCTACGACGAGGATATCGTCGCGCTGGTCGATGACGAGGTGATGCGCATCAAGGACCGCGTGAAGCTGGTGGGCATCACCGTCGCCACCGGCATGGGCACGCGCCCGATTGCCAGCGTCGCGCTGGAGGTGGATGGCGAGGCTTGCAATGGCGTGGCCGGCGGCGATGGCGCGGTGGATGCCGCCTTCAACGCGGTGCAGCAGGTGGTGCCGCACCGGGCTGAGCTAAAGCTCTACGCCGTGCAATCGGTCACCGGCGGCACCGATGCCCAGGCGCGCGTCACCGTGCGGCTGGAGGAGGACGGCAAGCTGGTGGACGGGCAGGGCGCGGATACCGACACCATCATCGCCTCCACCCGTGCCTATGTGCATGCGCTGAACAAGCTGCTGGCCAAGCGCGGCCGCACCGCGCCGCCGGAGATGATGCGCTCCGCCTGAGCCGGTTCAACCGGCCCGTCGCAGGCGCGTGAAACGGCCTGGGGGAGCTTCTCCCCCGGGCTTTTTTCTTGCGAAAGCGACAGCCTCACTTCACGGCGCGGCTTTCCGCTGCGGGCCCGGGCTTCAGTGCTTCCGGGATGGTGTAGAGCAGGACTCGCCACACACAATCGTAACCGTTTGAGGACATCGCTGGCGGCCATGGCTTGGCCGTTCTGCGATTAATTCTCGGCCGCACCGGAACCTTCTGTCTGCCCCTCCGTTTTGCTGCCTGCGAGACGCGAGGCTCGTGCACGCACAGCAAGACGTCATCCAGACAGGAGAGGCCGATGTATTATCACGATAAGCGGCTGCAATACCCCGTTCGCGTCGAGACGCCGGACCCCTTGTTCGCTCGTCAGCTTCAGCAGGCGATCGGCGGGGTCGAGGGCGAGATCCGTGTCTGCCTCCAGTATTTCTTTCAGGCCTGGGGCGCGCGCGGCCCGAACACCAAGTATCGCGACATGCTGCTGCACACCGCCACGGAGGAAATCGGCCACATCGAGATGCTGGCCACGGCGGTCGCGCTGAATCTGGAAGATGCACCGCTGAGCCTGCAGGAAAGCACCGCCGCGGCGAACCCGGTGGTCAATGCCGTGATGGGCGGCGAGCGCCCGCGCCACGTGGTCGAGGGCATGTTGCAGCGTCATCTCCTCTCCACGGGCCTGGCGGCCTTCCCGGCCAATGCCGATGGCGTGCCCTTCGACTGCTCGCATGTCTATGCGAGCGGCAATCTCGCGGGCGACATGTATGCCAATGTCACCGCCGAGGCGACCGGCCGCACCCTCGCGGTCCGGCTCTACAATGCCGCGCATGATCCGGGCATGAAGGACATGCTGAGCTTCCTGATCGCGCGCGACACCATGCACCAGCAGCAATGGCTGGCGGTGATCGAGGAGATGGGTGGTCCTGCAATGGCGCTGCCGATCCCGAACAGCTTCGACCAGTCGAAGGAGAAGCAGGAGTTCAGCTACGTTTTCCTGGGTACCGAGCGGAATGGCGAGGCGCCGCCGGAAGGCCGCTTCACCAGCGGACCCTCGCTGGACGGCAAGGGGCAGTACAGCGTGATGCAGAACACGCCGCTCGGCGATGAGCCGGTGCTCGGCCCGGCGCGGGATGGCTCAGGGGCGCAGGCGGAGCAGATCGGGAAGCCTGCTGCCACTACGGGTCGGTGAACCCGGCCGACGTGGTCGGAACCGTGGGCCGCTTTGGCGGTTGGTTTCTTGGAAAAAATCAATGCCGGGGCCTGTGCCCCGGCGCAGTCAGAGGAAGCGCCCCATGGTTACCACGGTGGGCACCGAAAGCACCTTTCCGAAGCTGGTCTGCAATCTGCTGCTGCTGGAGCATGACGCGATCGCGGCCTATGACCAGACCATCGACCGGCTGGAGAATCCGGCCTGGAAGCAGCAGATCTCGGCGTTCCGGAGCGATCATGACCGCCATGTCCGGGAACTGACCCGGCTGGCCGACAGTCTGGGCGCCGACGCCCCGACGGAAGGCGACGCGAAGCAGTTGCTGACCACTGGCAAGGTGGCGCTAGCCAGCATCATGGGTGACAGCGCGACGCTGCGCGCCATGAAGTCCAACGAGGAGGATACGGTCACCGCCTATGAGCGCGCTTGCCAGCACAGCGAGGTGCCGGCGGAGGCACGGCGCATCTTCGAACAGGCTCTGCAGGACGAACGCCGCCATCGGAGCTGGATGGAGGAAACCGCCGCGGCAGCCTGAACACGGTCCACCCTTCCTCTCCCCGCGCCCGGAGCGGGTGGGGGGGAGGGGAGCGGTGCCGATCCCGCATGGAGCGGCGCCCGCTCACGCAGACGCGCCTTGCGGCCAGGGAGGGGATAGTGGTCTGTTGGCATCAGCACAGCGCTGACCGCCTGCAGCCTGTCCTTTGGCGGCTTATCCCTGGAGGGAGCCCATGCCCCTTGCGTGGATCGCGAAACCGTCCGACCTGACTTTATGCCTCAGCGGCTATCCCATCCGGATCCGGCTGCACACGGGGCGTGAGCATCCTTATACCCTGGAAGTCGACGGCAAACCGTCGCGTGTCTACTCCGCGCTGGGCCAGGCGAAGGCCGACGCGATCCGCAGCGCCGGGGAATGGGATGCGGAGATGACGCGCGCCCTGGCGGATTGAGCGACCGCCTGAAGGTGGTCGGGAGCGGGAATTATTCTCTTCTCTACGTGGGGGTGTTCGGCCCTATGGGGCGGCCCGCCCTGGCGCTATTCCGTGCACCGGGATTTGGCGGAAGGGCCGGGTGACGGGGCCATCGTCTCCAGGCGCCGGAAACGCAGCCCAGGAGAGGTCAGTGCCCCGGCGATGTGCCCAGCGCCGCCTCGGCGCCCTGTGCGGCCGCCGTGTCGCCCGGCGATGTGGCGCCTTCCCGCAGCAGGGCGGCGACGTGATTCGCCAGATCATCGGGGGCGGCCGGCTTGCGCAGCAGCACCAACGGCCCCTCAGCGGTCGCGGCGGCGAAGCGGGCGGCGTCCAGGTCGCCGGCATAGCCGGTCACCAGCAAGGCCGGCAGGCGAGGACGACGCCCCCGCAACTCCCGCAACAGCTCCAGCCCATCCATGCCGGGCATGGCCAGGTCGGTCACCACGGTGTCGAAGGCCTGTGGGCTGTCGAACCGCGCCAGTGCCGCCGGCCCGTCCTCCGCCTCCTCCACCCAATGGCCACGGTCGCGCAGGTTGGCCGCCAGCACGGCGCGCACCTGCGGCGCATCATCCACCACCAGGATCCGTCCCCTGACGGCCCCGACCGCCGGGAGGGAAGCTTCCGCCGCAGGGGTGGGACCGGCATGTGCGCCGGCTCTCGCGCGGGGGAGCCAGAGGGTGACCACCGTGCCGCGCCCGGGCTCGCTCTCGATTTCCAGCGCGCCACCGGATTGCTCGGCGAAGCCCTTGGCCATGGCGAGGCCTAGGCCGGTCCCCTTGCCCTTGGGCTTGGTGGTGAAGAAGGGCTCGGCGGCACGCGCCAGCACCGCCGGATCCATGCCGGTGCCGGTGTCCGCCACGGCGAGGCGCAGATAGGCGCCCGGTGCGGGGCAGGGGCCATGTTCCTGGCCGGGCGGGATCTCTTCGGCGGTGGCCGAGAGCGTCAGGGTGCCCCCGCCCAGCGCGGCCATGGCATCGCGTCCGTTGACGGCCAGGTTGACCAGCACGGTCTCGAGCTGGCCGCGATCGGCGAAGAGCATCGGCAGGGCCGGGGCCGCCTCGATCCGCACCCGGGTATCGGCGCCGAGCGTATGGGCGAGCACCTCGCGCAGGCTGTTGAGCAGCATTACCGGGTCGATCGCCTCGGCCCGTAGCTCGCCGCGCCGGGCGAAGGTCAGCAGGCGCCGCGTCACCGAGGCCCCGCGCTCGGCCGCGTCCACGACAATGCCGGCCATCCGCCGTACCGCTTTGGGATCCTCGATCCGGCGCTGGATCGCCTTGGCGGCGCCGAGCACCGCCTGCAGCACGTTGTTGAAGTCATGTGCCACGCCGCCGGCAAGGCGCCCCAGTGCTTCCATTCGCTGCGACTGGGCCAGGCGCTCCAGCGCCGCCTCCCGATCCCGCCGCGCCGTCTCCAGCGCCACCTGGGTACGCTGCCGTTCCAGCCAGAGCAGCGCCAGGGCCGCCAGCGCCAGCCCCAGCAGGGAGATGGCGGCCGCCGCAGCACGCATGGCGGGGCGCGCGAAGGCGATGGGCGCCAGTTCGCGCCGGGCGTCCAGGGCTACGGTGACGACGAGCGGCGCCTCGGTCAGGACGCGATAACCCACCAGCTTGGGGCCATCAGAGCCATCCTGCGAAAGGACCAGCTGACCGGCGCGGGAACTGGCGAGCTGACGCATCAGGGGCGCCTCGCGGTCCAGGGTCTGGCCGAGGGCTTGCTGCGGTGCGTCGCTGCGCGCCAGCACGATGCCATCCTTGCGCAGCACCATCGCGCTGCCTTCGGCGCCGAATTTCAGGTTGGCGAGGTCGTGCGCCAACTCCATGGGGTCGATGGAGACGACGCCAACGCCGGCGAACTGGCCGGCCTCGCTCCGCAGCGGGCGGGTGAACTGCACGCTCCATTGGTCGGAGGCGCGGCCGACCAGCGGAGTACTGACGAACAGCCCCTCGTAGCCGGCCTGATGGACGCGGAAGTGCTCACGGTCGCTCACGCTGACCATCCGCCAGGTCGGCAGCGAGGACCAGATAAGCTCGCCATGCTGCCCGACGATGGCGACCTGCAGCACACCGAAGCGACCACGCCGCGCCACCAGGGCGAGCTGGGCCTCGATGGCCTCCGCCCCGTCGGAGTCGCCGCTCTCGAGCAGCCGCTGGCGGGATTGCGCCAGGTCATGCAGGCCCTCCACGGCCTCGAGCGTGCGCAGCAGGCTCTGCTCGATGGCCTCGGCGGCCACCTCGGCGCGCGCCAGGGCGGCGGTCTCGGCCTCCTTCTCCAGGCGCCCCCCATGCCGCTCGGCGGTGACCCAGGCGCTGGCCGTACCGATCACCCAGGCCGAGAGCACCAAACTCCACGCTGCCCGGCGAGATACGCCTGCCATGGCCTTTAAGGTTCCTATCCTTCGCCGCAGCCGCACAATCGACCCACGCTTCGCCTGATTTCTGAAATGCGGGCATGGCAGCCGCCGACCACCCGCAAAGATTGTAAGGGAGGTCGGCGGATTAACGCGAGCCAGGACTGCCCACTGCGCCCAAGACGTCTGGGCTCATTATCACGATGACAACGCCTGCGCGAAGAAATGCGGTACCGCGCTATCAGACCGCCCTGCCGGGAGAGGGGCGCCAGGATCCGGGCTGCGGTGGCGGCTGGCCTGCCTGCCGGTCGAGATGGGCGCGCAACAGGGCCATGTTCCGCAGATTGGCGCGATAGAAAACATCACCCGCCCAGCCCAGCACCGGGACGGCGCTGATCAGGGCGTCGAGGCCGAGATTCCCCGCCATCCGCAGGAGCGTCCAGCCCGGGACGCCCAGCCGCCAGGACTCCCAGATCAGGTAGGCCGAAACGCCCTTGGAGGCCAGCAGACCGAGACCGGGCAGCAGATTGAGCACGGGATCGGCGCCGAAGCGGATGCCTGTCCCCGGAATGCGCCAGCGGCTGTCGAGCAGGCGGGCGATGGCTTCGAGCCGGCGCCGCGCATTATCCATCTGACGGCCGGGCGAGACGTGCGGCCGGCGGCTGGTGATCTGGCGCATGTCTGACTTCCTTCCACCCTGCCGGGGAAGAACGCGCGGCGGGGCCAATGGTCACGCCGCGCCGCCGCACAGTGCTTCCTGTTCCTGGCCGGCGGTGAGCAGCCGTGGATCAGTCCAGGCGCCCGATCCGGCGCACCGCGCGGATTAGCCGTTCATTGTCCGCGGCGAGGAAGCGGTCGAAGGCGTCGCCGTCCTGATAGGCCACGGGGCTGCCCGCGTTTGCCAGCGCCTGCCGCAGCGGCGCGGCCTCGCAGACGCTGCGCAGCGTGGTGCGCATGCGTTCCTGGATGGGCGCCGGCGTGCCGGCCGGAAGGAAAAGCCCCGTCCAGATGTAGAATTCCACCTCGGGATAGCCGAGTTCGATGAAGGTCGGCACCTGCTCGAAACCGGGGATGCGGTCGGCGCCCCAGCAGGCCAGCGGGCGAAGCCGGCCCTCCCGCAGGTGCGGCAGCACCGGGCCAGGGCCAGATGCCAGCGTCTGGACGGTGCCGGACAGCAAGGCGGTCAGCGCTGGGCCGCCGCCCTGGAAGGGCACGTGCAGCATGTCGAGGCCGGCGGCACCGGTGAACATCGCCATGGCGACATGCAGCGTGGAATAGTTCCCGGCTGAGCCGTAGCTGATGGCGCCGGGGCGCTTCTTCGCGTCTTCCACGAGTTCGGCGACGCTGCGCCAGGGCGAGGCGGAGGGCACGACCAGCAGGGTGGGGTCGGCGGTGATGCGCGCGATTGGCGCAAATTGGTCCACTGTATAGGCGGGCGTGCGGCCCTGGATGCGCTCCGCTTCCGGCAGAACGGCCAGGGAGGAGAGGGCGAGCAGCGCGGTGTAGCCGTCGG
Source organism: Roseomonas sp. (assembly GCA_035565935.1). GTDB lineage: Bacteria > Pseudomonadota > Alphaproteobacteria > Acetobacterales > Acetobacteraceae > Pseudoroseomonas. Next base: position 445,610 of record DATMRU010000041.1, on the reverse strand, counting down.
GCTCGGCACGGGCGACGCTGGCGCTGCCGACGATGCCGCCGGCCCCGGCCCGGTTCACCACCGGCACCGCCTGGCCGAACCGCTTCTCCAGCGCGGCGGCGAGGGGGCGTGCCGTCACGTCGGCCTGCCCGCCGGGCGGAAAGGCAACCACCATCTGGACCGGGCGGCTGGGATAGTTCTCCTGCGCTCGTGCGGTGCCGAGCAGCGGCGCGGCCGCGAGGGCCCCGCCGGCGGCGATGAGCTGTCGTCGCAACATGCCTCTGTTCCTCCCGGTCTGCGCCGGTCTTGTTCCCTGGACGTGAGGTGCGGCGGGCGCGTCTCGTTGCGTCCGCCGCGGTCGGTCAGGCGGCGGCCTGACGGGCGGGCGCCATGCGGCGCACCGTGTTGCGGATGCGGCCGATGCCGCTGATGGTGCATTCGACGACATCGCCCTCACGCAGGAAGCGGGGCGGCTTGAAGCCGATGCCCACGCCCTCCGGCGTGCCCGTGGCGATGACATCGCCCGGCAGCAGCGCGGTGCTGAGGGAGATGGTCTCGATCAGCGTCGGGATGTCGAAGATCAGGTCGGCGGTGCTGGCATCCTGCCGCGTCTCGCCGTTCACCGTGCAGGAGACGCGCATCTCGGTGGCGTCCACCTCGTCGGCGGTGACGATCCAGGGGCCCATCGGGCAGAAGCCGTCGATACCCTTCCCGAGCAGCCACTGCTTGTGCTTCTGCTGCAGGTCGCGCGCCGTCACGTCATTGACCACCGTGTAACCGAAGACATGCGCCATGGCCTCGGCCCTGGGGATGGCGCGGCCACCCTTGCCGATGATCACGGCCAGTTCCGCCTCGTAGTCCACACTAGCGTCCAGCCCGGGTACCAGCGGGATGTCGGCGGCGGGGCCGGAGATGCTGGTGAAGGGCTTGGAGAAGATGATCGGGCTGGAAGGGACGGCATCAGCCGCGCCCGCGGCGCTCGAATCATAACCGCTGCCGGCGAATTCGCGCGCATGGGCATGATAGTTCTTGCCGACACAGAAGATGTTGCGCGGTGGCTTCGGCAGGGGCGCCAGCAGCATCGCCGGGTCGAGCGGGCGTCCGCCCTCGGGCAAGGCCGAAAGCGCCTCGCGATCCGCCAGATGTGCGATGGCAGCTGTCATGTCACGCGTTGCGGGCTCGGGCAGGCTGGGCAGCAGCTCGGCCAGCGGATGGAAGCGCTCACCCCCCGCTTCGACCAGCGCGACAGTGGGACGACCCTCGACGAGGATGGTGGCGAGCCGCATCGGAAACCCTTCTCTAGAAATGGACCAATTCGACCGCTATATTGATCCAATCATGAGCCATGATGATTGGACCAATCCGGAGCGTCAAGCGGAGAGACGGATCGCATGACGGTGCAGGCGGCGGCCCCGCGCGAGCGTGGCGATGCGGAGCGGCTGCGTCAGCGGCTGGCGCGGGATCTCCAGTCGGGGCGCTGGCAGCCGGGCGAGAAGCTGCCCACCGAGCGCGCGCTGGGCGAGCAGTACGGCATGGCGCGCAACACCGTGCGCCGGGCACTCGACGCGCTGGCGGCGGAGGGGCTGATCGAACGGCATGTCGGCCGTGGCACCTTCCGCACCGGCATGGGCCCGCATGACCCTGGCCTCGCGCCGGGGGCTCTGCCGGATGCGGCGGCCTTCGGCCCCGCCGAGGTGGTGGAATGCCGGCTGGCCTTCGAGCCCGAGCTGGTGGCGATGGCAGTTTCGCGGGCCAGCCCGGCGGACCTGGCGCGCATGGAGGAATGCCTGCGGCGCGCCGATGCCGCCGCGGACCTGCCGGAATTCGAGTACTGGGACGGCGCCCTGCACGATGCCATCGCGCTGGCCACGCACAACCGCGCCGCCATCTCCCTGTCGCGCTCGCTGGCGAGGGTGCGGCTGCAGGCGGAATGGGGGGCGCTGAAGGCGAGGGGAGCGACGCCGCTGCGCCGCGCCGCCCTGCAGCGCCAGCACCGTGCCATCATTGATGCGCTGCATCAGCGGGACCGTACGGCGGCACGGCGGGCGATGCGTGAGCATATCCTCTACGTCCAGAACTACATGTTCGGGGAGGAGGAGGGCGGCTGACCAGCGCCTCCGCGCAGCATGCCACCATATCGGCGCGGCCCTTGGCGACACAGTTTGTGACCTGATCGGGCCGGGCATGATGGAACCAAGCGGGTTTCCCAGCGCTTTCCCTTGTGCTGTCCGCGCGATGGCCTTCCGCCCGCCCTGCTGACAGGCCGCGAGGGTGGACGGGCAGGGCGTCGGCCCATGGCCACCGTGCCATGAAGGTGCGCACCGCCGGACCTTGGAAAGGCTTCGAAGGAGACACGGCATGATCCTGCACAGGACCCTTCAGACAGCGACCCTCGCGGCGGCGCTGCTGCTGGGCGGCTATGGCTTCGCCAGTGCTCAGGCGGTGAAGCCGGACCAGCCCGACAGCGCCAAAGGGGGCACCACCGCGCACAGCGGTACCGCAGGCTCGACCGGCAGCACGGGTAGCACCACCAGCTCCACGACGAGCAATAACACCGGCGCCATGGGGCAGACCGGTGGCGCCCAGCCCAGCCCCAGCGGCCATGCCGACGCCGCACGCGGCGACACGACGAGGGATTCGGGCGGCACGGATGCCGGTGCGGCGCAGAGCGGCAAGCCGGCGAACAAGTAAGGAGGAAGCAGACCCAAGACGCGCTGCCTGCGCGCGACTGTTCCGGGAGCGGCAGGGAGGCGAAAGCCAGCCTCTTCCGGTGAGGCAAAACAAGCAAGAGGGAGGCCAACATGGCCGATAAGGACCGTATCCAGGGTTCCGCCGAACAGGCGAAGGGCGCCGTCAAGGAAGGCGCCGGGAAGCTGACCGGGGACCAGAAGATGCAAGCCGAGGGCAAGGCCGACAAGGCGGCGGGCAAGGTTCAGAACGCTGCTGGCAGCGCCAAGGATGCCGCGCGCGACGCGCTCGGCAAGCATCGCGGCTGAGGCGGGCTCCGCGGCCCTCCGCATGGCTCGTGGCGCCCCGGGCAGACCTTGCCCGGGGCGCTTTCGTTTCGGCATCGGCTTCTCCGGCGGGAGACCTAGGCCGCTGAGGGCTTCCCCCGCGCCCTCTCCAGGCTGACCTTCGGGACCAGGATGGCCGACAGGAAGGTCAGCGCGGCGATCGCGAACACCGCCCAGAAGGTGAGGTGGAGCGCATGGCCGAGCGCTGCGCGAACCGTGGCCTCGGCCACTGCCGCGCCGGGGTGCTCCAGCAATTGCCGGATCTGCTCGGCATCCGCCGGTCCCACCTCCGCGCTGCCGTGGGTCAGGCTGAAGTTCAGCACCGCGCCGAGCACCGTCGCGCCCAGCGTGCTGCCAAGGTTGCGCGAGAAGATGTTGGAGGCGGTGGCGGCGCCGCGCTCGGCCCAGTCCACGCTGTCCTGGATGATCACGATGGCGGAGGTGCTGAGGAAGCCCATGCCGAAGCCCATGATCACCGAGCCGAGCCCCGCCACCACGGGCGAGCTGCCAGGGCCGAGCGTCAGGAAGGCCAGCGCGCCGACCGGCAGCAGCGCGGCGCCGAAGAGCAGCGTGCCGCGCAGGCCGAAGCGGGAGAAGTTCTTGGCCGCGATGGTCGCGCCGACCGGCCAGCCCAGCACCATCATGGTCAGCGCGAAGCCCGCCACCAGCGCTGACTGCCCGAGCACGCCCTGGACATACATGGGCAGGAAGCTGGTCAGGCCGATGATCGCCATGCCGCTCAGCAGGGTGGCCGCATTGGCTGTCGCAATGGGGCGCCGGGCCCAGAGGCTGAAGGCCATCATCGGCTCGCGCGCGCGCCGCTCCTGCAGCACGAAGAGGAACGCGCTCACCACGCAGATCCCGGCCGCGAGCAGGGCGGTGGTGGTGCCGGCGGTGCCGGCCTCCGTCAGGGCGACCATGAGCGAGGCCACCGCCACCGCGAAGAGCGCCGCGCCGGCCGTGTCCACGCTGCGCTGCCGGTGCTCCACCCGCTCGCGCAGGAAGGCGGCGAAGCCGGCGGCGGCGAGAAGGCCGATCGGCAGGTTGATCCAGAAGATCCAGGCCCAGCTCAGGTGCTGGATGATGAGCCCGCCGGCCAGCGGGCCCAGGACGGAAGAGACGCCCCAGACACTGGCCAGGTAGCCCTGGATCTTGCCGCGCTCCTGCACGGTGTAGAGGTCTCCGACCACGGTGATGCCGATGGGCTGGATGGCACCCGCGCCGATGCCCTGGAGCAGCCGGAAGGCGATCAGCGATGGCATCGACCAGGCCGCGCCGCAGAGGAAGGAGCCGACCAGGAAGACCGCGATGCCGGCGAGCAGCACCGGCTTGCGGCCGTAGAGATCCGCCAGCTTGCCGAACATCACGGTCGTCGCAGTCTGGGTGAGCAGGAAGGAGGAGAACACCCAGGAGTAGAGGTGCAGGTCGCCGAGTTGGCTCGCGATCTGCGGCATCGCGGTCGAGACGATCGTGGCCTCGATGGCGATCATGAACATGGCGGCCATCACGGACGCCAGCACCAGAGGCCGCCGGAGAATCGGAGGTTTTGACATGCAAGCTTGCTAGGGCGTTTCGGAGGAGGCGAAAACAAGGGACGGGGCGGTCGGGCGCCGCATGCACCGATGGCTGGCCCGTCCATCTTGCATGGGCGGCCTCTTGGGAGCGGGCGGCGCCGGACCGGCTCAGGCGAAGGCGGCATCCCCTGCCGGCGCCGGGGGCGTGGGGAAGCTTGCGCGCCCAGCCGTTGCGGCGGGTCCACGCGCATGCGCGCGCCGCCAGGCCGCCGGGGGCACGCCGACGAGCTTGTGGAAGGCGCGGCTGAAGGCGGCTTCGGAATCATAGCCCACCGCGAGGGCGACCTGTCCAACCGGGCGATCGCCATCCGCCAGCAGGCCGGCGGCGAGTTGCATCCGCCATTGCGCCAAGTATTGCATCGGTGGCTGGCCGACCAGCCGAGTGAAACGCTCGGCCAGCGAGGAGCGGGAGAGGCCGGCCTCGCGCGCCAGGCGCTCCAGCGTCCAGGGCGCCGTCGCCTGCCCGTGCAAGAGGTTGAGCGCCCGCCCGACATGGGGGTCGCGCAGGCCGGCGAGCCATCCTGTCTCCTCTGCCGGAGCCGTCCAGAGATGGCGACGCACCAGCTCGATGAACATCAGCTCGCTCAGCCGCGCCAGGATGCACTCGCCGCCGATGTGCGGCTGGGCGCTCTCGGCGACAACCGCATCGACGAGGTGACGGAACCAGCCGTCATCCCCCGTGCCCCGGCTGCGCAGGTGGAGCATGCGCGGCAGGGCGTCGAGCAGCGGGTTGAAGGGACGGGCATCACAGCCCAGGAAGCCGCAGACCAGCGCGCCAACCGGTGGCCCGGTCTCGCCCAGCGTGACCGAGAAGGGCAGGCGTGCCGATCCCGCCACACGGTAGAGGTCCATGTTTGGTGATTGCCGGAGCCCCGGCGCGCTGGACAGCACATGAGGATCCCCCTGCGGGAAGGCGAGCACGTCGCCCGCTTCCAGCGCGACCGGTTCGGCATTGGTCAGCCCCCCGAAGCCGGTGCCGCTGCCGAGGATGTGGAACTCCATCAGGTGCTGCGCTCGCGGCATGACGAAGGGCGCGCAGATGGCAGCGGGGGGTGTTTCCGCCACCCAGGGGGCGCGCAACTCGACGCGGAAGAAGACGGCACCGCTTAGCCGGACCGCGCGGAGCACCTCGGATAGCGCATCGGCACCCATTGCCTCCACCCTCTTGCGGGTGCGCGAGCATGCTTTCTGGACGATCGGTAAATCGACGGAAAGATTCGGACGGCTGGTCAATTCAGGCGGCGCTCCGGTCATGGGACGGCGAGGCCGGCTCCGTTAGCGATGCGCCGACCCTGTCCAGGACTGCGCCCGGAATGTCGCGCTCCTGAGACGCCGGCGCCGCGCGCCGGACCACCCGGAGGAGCCCTGATGCCTGCCGACCGGTACCCCCTTCCCCAACTTGCCGGCACCTCCTTCCTGACGGATGGGGGCCTGGAAACCACCCTTGTCTTCCACGAGGGACGGGAGCTTCCAGCCTTCGCTGCCTTTCCCCTCCTGGCCGAGGCCGGAGGGCGGGAAGCGCTCAGGCGGTATTTCGCGCCCTACCTCCGCCTCGCCGCGGAGCGCGGCACCGGCTTCGTGCTGGACACCGTGACCTGGCGGGCGAATGCCGACTGGGGTGCGCAGCTCGGCTATGGCGCGGCGGAACTCGCGGCGGTCAACCGGGCAGCGGTCGCCTTCGCCGCGGAACTGCGCGAGAGTTTCGCCAGTGATGGGATGCCAGTGGTGATCAACGGCGTCATCGGCCCGCGCGGGGATGGCTACCGCGCCGAGGACCGCATGACGGCCGAGGCCGCCGAAGCCTACCACCGCGCGCAGGTGAATGCCTTCCGCGTAGCGGGCGCCGAGATGGTGAGCGCCATCACCATGACCTATACGGAGGAGGCCATCGGCATCGTCCGAGCCGCCGAGGCGGCCGGCCTGCCGGTCGTGGTCTCCTTCACGGTAGAGACGGATGGACGGCTTCCGTCCGGCCAGAGCCTGCGCGCGGCCATCGAGCAGGTGGACCGGGAGACCGGCGGAGCCGCCGCCTACTACATGATCAACTGCGCCCACCCCAGCCATTTCGTCGCGGCGCTCGCGGAGGGCGGGGCGTGGCGCGACCGCATCCGCGGCATCCGTGCCAATGCTTCGCGCAAGAGCCATGCCGAACTGGATGCGGCGACGGAGCTGGATGCGGGCGATCCGGTGGAACTGGGGCAGCTCTACCGCGATTTACGGCAGCGGCTGGATGGCCTTGCCGTGCTGGGCGGATGCTGCGGCACGGACCACCGGCATCTGCGGGCGATTTGCGAAGCCTGCCTGTGACTGGCGGGCCCATGACCCAAGCCATGGCGGAAAGCAGGGCGGTGATTGACATGAAGGCGTTACGCAACCTCCATCCGGCTGTCAGACGGCGCGCCTAGAGCCTCGCGCCTTCGCTGTACTTCGCAAGGCTCTCCCGATGCCCGCTGCTCTCTGCCGTGACGCCGTCCCCACCATGACGCCCGTGTCTCTCGCCCGCCGTGTCGAGTGCCTGACGCTGCCGGGAAGGCAGGAGGCCCATGACGCGGCGATGGCGTCCATGCCGGCCTTCCGGGAAATCGAACTCGGGGGCGCGGTTGCCACGCCGCCGCCCGGTTCGCTGCGAATCGCCGCCTGGAACCTGGAGCGCTGCCTCTCCCCGGCCGAGAGCGCGGCGCTGCTGCGCCGCGACCGGGCGAGCCTGGTCCTGTTGAGCGAGATGGACCATGGCTGCCACCGCACCGGGCAGCGCCACACGACGCGCGCCTTGGCGGAAGCGCTGGGCCATCACTATGCCTTCGGGCTGGAATTCCTGGAGCTGGCCACCATGCCGGCGCCTTTGGATTTCCCCGCCAATCCGCCGGAGAACACGCTCGGCTTCCACGGCAATGCCTTCACCTCGGCGCTGCCGTTCCGCGATCCCCTGCTGATCCGGCTAAATGAGGAGGCCGACTGGTTTGTCGCGCCCAAGGGCGGGCAGAAGCGGATCGGCGGCCGCATGGCGCTGGCGGCGATCTTCCGCCACGGCGGCCAGGAGTTCGTCGCCTGCAGCGTGCATCTGGAAAGCCGGAGCGACTTCGCCGGGCGGGACCGGCAGATGGCGACGCTGCTCGACGCCATCGACTGCCTGGCGGGGCCGTTGCCAGTGGTGATCGGCGGCGACCTGAACACCGCGGTCGCCGCCGGCGGCCATGACGACCCGCGCGAGCGGCTGTTCGAGACGGCGCGGCGGCGCGGCTATGACTGGCGCGCGGCCAATCGGGCGCGGCCCAGCACCCGCCCGAGCCGCTGGAGCGCAGGGGCGGGGGGACGGCAGCTCGACTGGTTCTGCACGCGCGGCTGCCGCGCGACGGAGCCGCGCATGGTGCCGGCCCTGACACCGGACGGCACGGTGCTCAGCGACCACGACATGATCAGCATCACCGTCGCCTTCGGCTGAGGGCGCCGCCGCTCAGAGCGCGGTGCGCCAGGCCTCGTGATAGATGTGGTAGCCATCCACCCGGCGGGCGAGATTGGCGAAGCCCGGGAAGTGGGTGTGCATGCCGGCGATGAGCTGGCGGTCGGTGGCCACCATGTCGAAGGTGCGGCGGCGCGTCTCGGCGGCGAGCGCCGGATCGACGTCGAACTGCATCGTCACCTGCGGGCGCGCCACCTGCACCTCGGGCACATGCACGATATCGCCCCAGATCAGCAGGGACTCATTGCCGGAATCGATACGGTAGCCGGTATGGCCGGGGGTGTGGCCGGGCAGGTGCACCGCCGTGACGCCGGGGAAGACCTCGCCGCCGCGGAAGGGACGGAGCCGGTCCCGGTAGGGCGCCATCTGCGCCTGGGCCGCCACGAAATAAGGCACGCCCTGGCCGCTCGCCTTCACCGTCTCGACGGCGGCCGGGTCCTGCCAATAGGCCAGCTCGGCCTCGTGCAGGGCCAGTTCGGCGTTCGGGAAGAGCGCCTTGCCCTGGGCATCCGCCAGACCGTTGGAATGGTCGGGGTGCATATGCGTCAGCAGCACCGTATCGACCGCCGCCAGCGGCAGGCCGAGCGCGGCGAGGTTGTCGAACATCTTGCCCGCCGAGGCCTGCATGCCCGGGCCGCAGCCGGTGTCGATCAGCGCCATCCGGCCGGCGGAATGGATCAGGTAGGTGTTCACCGAGCCGCGCCGTGGCGAAGGGCGGAAGGCGCCCGTGAGCAGCTCGGCGATCTCCTCCTGCGGCAGGTTCTGCAGGATGGCGTTGGAGCCGTCGAGATAGCCATCGCTCACCGCGGTGACGACAATGTCGCCGATCCGGCGGTGGTACAGGGCGGGGACCTGGGCCTGGGGCGGCTGATACATCGGATGTTCCTGTGGCATGGCGCTTATCCTCATGTCCTGCTCGCGAAGTTCGCTGCGTTTGCAGCGGATAAAGCGGATCAGCAGGCCACTGACAAAAACGGCGCGTGTCCTGGCTCCGAAGTCCTGCGGGCTTCGGAGCCAGGACACTCGGACAGTTCCCGCCCCGGCGGGACCGCCGGGGCGGGGGAGACGCGCGCGGCGTCAGCTATGGGCGAGGCGCAGGCCGGGCTCGTCCCAGGGCAGCTCCACCAGCTTCCCTGTCGTGGAAAGCGTGACATAGGCGGTGCGGAGATCCGGGCCGCCGAAGCAGATATTGGTCGGCATCAGATCCGGCATCGGCACGACGCGCAGGATCTCGCCCGAGGGCGAGACGGTCGTGATCTCGCCGCTGACCAAGGTGGCGACGCAGATATTGCCGGCGGCCGTCACCGCCAGACTGTCCAGGCGGCGGAATCCGGGGAACTGGCAGACCAGCCGGCCGCCATGCGGGCTCGGCCAGGGCTGCTTGCGCAGCTTGCCCGGCCCTTCGATGTCCCAGGCCCAGAGGCGGCCGGTCTCGGTTTCCGCGACATAGAGCACCTTGCCGTCCGGCGAGAGGCCGATGCCATTGGCGCCGCCAGGGATGGGCAGGGCGGCCTCGATGATGCGCGAGCCATCGGCGGCGGCCCAGAAGACGGCGCCATGGTCGCGGGTGCGGGCGCGCACCTTGCCGAGGTCGGAGAACCAGAAGCCGCCCTCATTGTCGAAGACGATGTCGTTGGGGCCGCGCAGCTTCACGCCGTCGCATTCGGTGTAGAGCGTCTCGATCGCGCCGGTGGCGAGATCGATGCGCTGGATGCTGCCGCCGGCATAGTCCTGCGCCTGGCCGTAGGGGCGCAGCAGGCCCTCGGCTTCCGTCCACCCGAAGCCGCCGTTGTTGCAGGCATAGAGCTTGCCACCCGGCCCCATGGCCAGGCCGTTCGGTCCGCCGCCAGTGCGCGCCGCGATACTGCGCTGCCCCTCCGGCCCGATGCGGCTGATGACGCCGGCCGCGATCTCGACCAGCAGCACCGAGCCATCGGGCATCCAGACCGGGCCTTCCGGGAAGCGCAGCCCCTCGGCCAGGACGCGCAGCGACGGATCGTTCTTCTTCAGCATGAGGTTTCCTCTGGACGCTGCGTCAGATCGCGGAGGGGTGCCGGGCGAGCGGCGTCACATGGATGTCCATATAGGGGAAGAGGGGCAGCGAGGAGAGCAGGCTGTGCAACTCGTCGGCATCGGCCACGTCGATGATGGAGATATTGGCGTAGCGGCCGGCGACGCGCCAGAGATGCGGCCACTTGCCCTGGCGCTGCAGTTCCTGCGCGTGCGCCTTCTCACGTGCCTTGATGTCGTCCGCCTGCGAGGCGGGCATGTCAGGGGGGAGGCGGACCTCCATGCTTACATGGAACAGCATTGCGATGGTCTTTCCTATCAGGAAGCGGCGCTGCGACCGGGGAAAGGCCGGCCGGCCCAACCCTCGCTCAGTGGCGCCAGGAAGTAGAAGGTGATGTGGCGCGAGCGGAAGCGCCAGCGCCCATCGACCCGCACCATGACGTCGTCATAGTGGCCGGCGGAGACATAGGAGACACCGCCGGTGACGGAGAGATATTCCAGCGAGATGCGGCCGCGCGCCGTGTCGCCCTCGATCTCCACCGTGCCATTGGTGCAGAAGTGCCAGAAATCCTCCGTGGTCTGGGAGAACTCCTGGAAGAAGCGCAGCAGTTCGGCGCGCCCCTGCACCTCCTTCAGGCCGGAGAAAAGGCCGTCCTCGGTGAAGAGAGCGACGAACTCCGGCCAGCGGCGGTCGTCGAGCAGATGGCAGTAGCGGGCGCGGAGCTGGCTGATCTCCAGCTCATCCTCGATGCGGCGAAGGCGCCGCTCCAGGGCTTCGTCCATCAGAACATCTCCATCAGCTTGGCATGGTCGGCGAGATCGGCCGGCACGCCACGGAAGATGATCTGGCCGGACTTCATCACCACCACGCGGTCGGAGACGGCGAAGGCCTCGCCGACATTCTGCTCGACCAGCAGGATCGACATGCCGAGCTGCTGCTGGAGCGCGCGAATCGGCGTCATCAGGTCCTGGAAGGTCTTGGGCGCGAGGCCGATGGAAGGCTCGTCCAGCAGCAGGATCGAGGGGCGCGAGAGCAGCGCGCGCCCGACCGAGACCATCTGCTGCTGCCCGCCCGAAAGCTGGCCGGCGCGCCGCGTCCAGAATTCACGGATGCGTGGCAGGACCTTCAGCACCTCCTCCGTGCGCGCCTCGCTTTCCACCTTCTCCAGCCCGGCGGACCAGAGGGCGAGGGCGAAGTTCTCGCGCACGCTGAGGCCGGGGAAGACGCCGCGCCCCTCCGGTACATAGGCCACGCCCTCGCGCGCCATGGCATCCGGACGGGGCTGGATCGGCCTGCCGCGCAGATGGATGCTGCCGGCGTCCGGCCGGTGGAGGCCGAAGAGCAGCTTCATCAGCGTGGACTTGCCGGCGCCGTTATGGCCGACGAGGCAGAGCACCTCGCCCTGCGGCAGCGCGAGGTCGAGGCCGCTCAGCACCTCGCGCCCGCCATAGCCAGCGGTGAGGCCGCGGGCCTCCAGGGCCGGTGGCGCAGCGGTGCCGCCGTGCGGCGCGCTGACGGCCGTCATCATGCTCATCACCGCGGCTCCCCGAAATAGATGCTGATGAGCTGCGGATCGCTCAGGATCTCCTGCGGGTCGCCCTCGGCCAGTTTGGCACCTCGGTCGAGGAAGGCGATGCGGTCTGCCAGCTCGGTGACGATGTCCAGGTTGTGCTCGATGAGGCAGATGGTCACGCCATCGGCCACGGCCTGCCGCACCAGGCTGACGAAGCGCGCGCGCGAATGGGGGTCGAGGCCGGAGGCCGGCTCGTCGAGCAGCCAGATCCGCGCGCCGGTCGCCAGGATGCGGGCGAGGGAGAGGAATTTCCGCTCGGCATAAGCGAGATCCATGGCGCGGGCATCCGCCTGGGCGGCAAGCCCGGTGCGCTCCAGCGCCGTCTCCACCGCCTTCTCCCGTGCGCGGCGGGCGCTGGCGCCGCCCGGCTGCCAGAGCCAGGGCGCCGGCTCCAGCGCCGCCAGCACGTTGTCCCGCACCGACATGCGGCTGAAGAGGCGCAGGTCCTGGAAGCTGCGGGCGACGCCGCGCCGGGCGATTTCATAGGGCCGCAGCCCACGCACCGAGGCGCCTTCGAGCAGGACCTCCCCGGAGTCGGCCGGAATGTTGCCGGTGATCAGGTTGAACAGCGTGGTCTTGCCGGCGCCGTTTGGCCCGACCAGGGCGGTGGTGACGCCGGGACGCAGATCGAGATCGACGCGCTGCACCGCGGCGAGGCCCCCGAAATGCTTGTCCAGGCCGCGGACGGAAAGGGGAAGCGAACTCATCAGCGCTGCCCCGCTGACTGCCCGGCCAGGCCCGCCGGCCGGAAGATCATCAGGAGCGCCATGGCGAGGCCATAGATGAGCTGCTGCACGGACCCAATCTCCGTCGGCGGAATGAAGGGCAGGAAGGAAAGGCCGGCAGGCAGCAGCAGCAGAAGCAGCACGCCGACCAGCGGGCCGATCAGCGTCGCCGTGCCACCGATGATGACCATGGCCATCACCAGGATGGACTGCTCCAGCGTGAAGCTCTCGACGTTCACGAAGGCCATGTAGAAGGCGAAGAGCACGCCAGCGACGCCCGCCATGGCGCAGCCCAGCACCACCGCGAGAGTCTTCAGCCGCGCCACGTTCTTGCCGAAGGCTTCGGCGGCGGATTCGCTGTCGCGGATCGCCATCAGGCTGCGGCCGAAGCTGCCGCGCATCAGCAACCGGATGGCCAGCAGCACCAGCGCCAGCACGACCACGCAGACGGCCAGGAAGGTCGTGGGTGCGGAGATATCGAAGCCCAGCAGCGAGGCGAGCGGGATTCCGACGAGGCCGCCATGCCCGCCGGTGAGGGCATGCGCCTCGGAGAAGACGGTGACGGCCATCATCTGCAGCCCGAGGCTGGCGGCGACGAAATACTCGCCGCGCACACGCAGCGCCGGCAGGGCGAGGCAGAGCGACAGCGCCCCCGCCACCAGCCCGCCTGCCAGGCAGGCGAGCAGCAGGTCCGGAACCAGCAGCATGGCCAGCTGCGCCCCCGCATAGGCGCCGAGGCCGAAGAACACGGCATGCGCGATGCTGAAGATGCCGGCATAGCCGATCAGCAGGTTCAGGCTGGCCGCGAGGATGCCGAAGATGGTGGCCAGCGTCGCAAGGTTGGTGAGATAGGCGATCATCGGGTCACCGCCTGGCCGAACAGCCCGCTGGGACGGAACAGGATGAAGGCGAAGAGGACGACGAAGCCCGCCGCGCTGCTCCACTGCGTGTCCACCACGGAGATGACGAGGCTCTCCACCACGCCGAGCAGCAGCCCGGCCAGTGCGGCGCCGCGCAGGCTGCCGATGCCGCCCACCACCGCCGCGGCGAGGCTGATCAGCATGACCTGGGCGGAGATCGAGGGCTGCAGGCCGGAGGTGGTGGCCGTCAGCACCGCGCCGGGCACCGCCAGGGCCGAGCCGAGCCCAAAGGCGAGGGCGGAAAGCCGGCGCGAGGACAGGCCGTAGGCGCGCAGCAGTTCGGGGTTCTCGGAAAGGGCGCGCAGCCCGATGCCCGCGCGGGTCCGCTCCAGGAACAGCGTCACCAGGATGAACAACACCAGCGCGACGCCGACCGCCACCCAGAAGATATCGGCGAGGTAAAGGCCGGGCACCACGGCGCGCGCCATGGTCAGTGGCGTGTCCACCGCCGCGAAGCCGCGGCCGAAGCCGAGTTCGATCAGGCTCTGCACGGCGATCGTCATGCCGAAGGCGGCGACGAAGACGGTAAAGAAGGAGCCTTCATGCCGCTGGATCGGGCGATAGATGAAGGCGTCCATCGCCAGCCCGAAGCCGACCGCCACCAGCAGCGCGGCGAGGCAGCCCACCGGCCAGGGCAGGCCCGCCTGGCTGCAGGCGAGGAAGGCGTAGCCCGCCAGGGCGAAGGTGGCGCCATGGGCGACGTGGAAGATGCGGGTCGCGCCGAAGATCAGCGCGAAGCCCGCCGCCGTCAGCGCGTAGATCGCCCCCGTCTGGACGCCGCTGAGCAGAAGCTGCAGGAACAGCATGGTGTCATGCGATCTTCTGCACGCGGCCGTCGTGGATCTGGTTGATCTGCATCGGCATTTCCATGGTCCCGTTGTCCTGGATGGTGCCTTCGCCACCCACCAGCGCGAAGCGGCGCACCTTCAGCAGGTCCTCGCGCAGAGTCTCGCCGGTCACGGCGGTGCCCGCCTTCTCCAGATCCTGCGCCAGCAGGCCGAAGAGGCGCATCGCATTGTAATAGTTCTGGTGATAGATCGACGGATCGGAGTTGTGCTTGGCGCGCCAGTCGGTGACGAAGCGCTTGGTCACCGGATCCTGCGCCGAGGACCAGTCGGCTGCTTGGCTGGTATAGACCAGCCCTTCGCTTTCCGGCAGGCTCAGGACCGATGGAATACTGCCGGCGGAATAGGTCAGGAGCTGCTGCCTGATGCCGTTGTCCCGCAACTGCTTGATGATCTGCGACTGCTGCGCGCCATAACTGGCGAAATACACCGCATCCGGGTTGCTGCTGCGCACCTTGGCGGCGACGGCGGCGAATTGCTGCGCAGTGGGCGGCACGCTGTAGGTGCCGACGAGCTCGCCGCCGATCTCCGGAAGGCCTTTGCGGAGCTGTTCCAGAACCGCGTTGCCGAGTGGATCGTCAATGTAGATCAGCGCGATGCGCTTCAGGCTCTTCTCCTGCAACCAGGGCAGGAGCGCCTTCACCTCCTGATTGACCAGCGGGATGACATTCCAGAAGTAGGGAGAAAGGCCCGCGAGGTCGGGGCCGACACCGCCGCCATTGACCATCATCACCTTGGCGCGCGTGCCGATCGGCGCGGCGGCCTTGGAAACGCCGGTGAAGCCCAGCATCACGTAGGAGGCGCCATCGACGCTGGCGAGTTTCTGCATACCCACCGCGCCGCCCTGCGGCGTCGCCAGGCTATCCTGCGCGCGCAGGTCGATGGGGCGCTTCAGCATGCCGTCGGCCCTGATATGGTCGAGCCCCAGCTGCACCGCGTTGGTGAAGATGGTGCCGTACTCGGCATTGGGGCCCGACATCGGGAACAGCGTGCCCACCACATAGGGATTTTCCTGCGCCCGCAGGACGCGTGGTGCGGCGAGGGCGGCAGCACCCGCCAGCAGGATGGTGCGGCGTTGCAGCATCTTGGTTCTCTCCCTTTGTTTCGCTTTCTTGGCGTACGGATACTTGGCCCGGCCCGGGGGCCGCTTCAACGTGCCTGGGTGCGCCACGGGGAGGAGGAGAGGGGCTCGCGGCCCTCCAGGGGCCGGCCCGGCGGGCCGCGGTGGCCGCGATTGTCCTGAGCCATCTAGTCCGTTCCTCCTGGGCGCCGGACCCCCCCGTGATGGGGCGGGCGCTTGTCGATCCCTTCGCGGGCCTCTGCCGGGCCCTCCGCAGATGCGGCCGATTTGTCCGCTGTACGGACAAGTGTCCGTTTCTTGCGTGCAGGGTCGAGCCGACTTCGTCACCCTGTCAAGCGAAAATTCCAGTGCAGGCCACCCGGCAATTCGACCTTGCCGCTGCCGATGCGGAGGCGGTAATGCCGCAACGAAGCCATGCCCGGTGGCAGGGAGGGGAAGTTTGCAGCCAGGACCCAAGCAGGCTTCGACGGCCCAAAGACGTGTTGCGGCTGCGAAGGCGGCAGGGCCGCGGAAGGGTGACGCAGCGGCGCCGCAGGGGCGCGAGTTCGTCAATGCGCTGGAGCGCGGGCTGGCGGTGCTGGCCACCTTCGGCCGCGGGCGCGAGCGGATGACGCTGTCGCATGTGGCGGAGGCGACCGGCCTCAGCCGCGGAACCGCGCGGCGGCTGCTGCTGACGCTGTCGCAGCTGAACTACCTTGCCAGTGACGGAAAACTCTTCTGGCTCACGCCGAAGGTGCTGAATCTCGGCCAGGGTTATCTCGCCTCCTTCGGACGAGGCGAAGTGGCGACGGCGACGATCAGGGGCATCAGTGAGAAGCTCGACGAATCCTGCTCGATGGCGGTGCTCGACGGGCCGGACGTCGTCTATGTCGCGCGCGCCGAACGGCAGCGCGTCTTCTCCTCCCGCATCGACATCGGCACGCGCCTGCCGGCGCATTGCTCGTCTCTCGGGCGCGTCCTGCTGGCCGGCCTTGGCGAGGCGGAACTGGACGCCTGGATCGCGCGTCACCCGCTGCGCGCCTTCACCGAACGGACGCTGACCGATCCCGAGAAATTCCGCGCGCGCATCCAGGAGGTGCGGCGCCTGCGCTATGCCATCATCGATGGTGAATTGGAGATCGGCAGCCGCTCCATCGCTGTGCCGATCATCGACCGCGCGGGGCGCACCTGCGCGGCGCTCAATATCGGCACCTCGAGCGCGCGGACCTCGCTGGAGCAGTTGCGCCGGCGCTTCCTGCCGGTGCTGCGCGAGGCCGCCCAGCAGATCGGCAGCGCCATCGAAGGATGGTAACCGCTACCGGGCGCCGCCCGCCGGGGGCATCAGGCGCAGGATTTCGCCCTGGTCCTCATCGGTGAGGGCATAGACGGCGCCGTCCGGCCCCTGTCCGACATCGCGGATGCGGTGGCCGAGGCCGATGCGATGCTCGGCCTTTACACTGTTACCATCGAGCTCCAGGCGGATGATGCCCCGTGTGGTCAGGCCCCCGATCAGGATATTGCCGCGCCAGGTGGGGAAGGCATCGCCGGTGTAGAAGATCATGCCGGAAGGGGAGATCACCGGCGTCCAGTGCCGCACCGAACCCGCAAGATCGGGGCGGGTGGCGGGGTCGGGGATCGCCTCGCCATTGTAGTGACGGCCCCAGCTGACCACCGGCCAGCCATAGTTGCGGCCCGGCTCGGGGATGTTCAGCTCGTCGCCTCCGCGCGGTCCGAACTCATGGGCCCAGAGCACGCCGGTAGCCGGGTTGATGGCCGCGCCCTGCACGTTGCGGTGGCCATAGGACCAGATCTCCGGCCGGGCATCCGAGCGCCCGACGAAGGGATTGTCCTGCGGCACGCTGCCGTCCGGGTTGATGCGCACGATCTTGCCGAGGTCGCTCGACAGGTCCTGCGCCGGCTGGAACTTGAAGCGCTCGCCCAGGGTGATGAACAGCTGGCCCTGCGGCGAGAAGGCCAGGCGCGAGCCGAAATGGTTGCCGCCACTCACCTTCGGCTCCTGGCGGAAGATGACCTGCATCTCCTGCAACCGCGTGGCCCCTTCGTCCAGGCGCCCGCGCGCGACGGCGGTGGAGGCGGTGCCATCCGGCCCGGGCTCGGCATAGGAGAGATAGACCCACCGGCTGCTGGCGAAGTCGGGGGCCAGCGCCACGTCGAGCAACCCGCCCTGACCTTGCGCGAAGACCGCCGGCACGCCCTGGATGGGTTCGGAGACCTGGCCCTGCGGGGTGACCACGCGGAGCCGGCCAGGCCGCTCCGTCACCAGCAGCCGGCCGTCCGGCAGGAAGGCCATGCCCCAGGGATGTGTGAGCCCGCGCGCGAAGACCGCGACCTGCGCGGGCGCCGCCTGGCCCGCAGCCGCCGCCCCGGCCTGCTGCGCCAGCGCCTGTGGCGCCGCTGCGGGGGCCGAGAGAGCCAGGGCTGCGGCGAAAACGGTCCATCTCATGGGCTGTCCTTTCCTGCCTGGGCGGCGAGCCCCGAGGGCCCGCCATGAGCCGCCGCTCCCCCGAGCAACCCGGCCGGGCGGCCCCGGGTTCCCGGGCTGGGTGACGGATGGCCCTGGTGGCCGTGAAGAGCGCATGAAAAAGGCCGGGAGCGGAGCGCCCCCGGCCTGTCCTGGCCCGGAAGGGATCAACGGCCCTGGAAGGCCGGCCTGCGCTTCTCCATGAAGGTGCGACGCCCTTCGTCGGGGATGGGGCAGGGAACGGCAGCGCCCTCCCGGCCCTTCGCCTCGCCTTCCAGAGGTGCGGCGGTGCCGGGCTCAGACGACGCGTCGGCTGCGCAGCTCCGCGATCGTCCCGGCATCCAGGCCGAGCTTCTGCAGCACCTCGTCGGTGTGCTCGCCGATCGCGGGAGGATGCGAGACCACCTGGCTCGGCGTGCGCGACAGGCGGACGGGCTGGCCGACATAGCGCACCGGCTTGCCGTCACGCGGCAACTCGCGGGCGATGCCGAGATGCTGCACCTGCGGGTCGGCGAAGGCCTGGTCGATGGAGTAGATCGGGCCGCAGGGCACGCCGGCCTTGTTCAAGGCCTCGACCCATTCGGCGCTGGTGCGGGTGGCCGTGGCCTTGGCGATCTCGGCGTTCAGCGCATCGCGGTTCTTGCTGCGCGCCTGACCGGTGGCGTAGTCCGGATTCTCCAGCCAGTCCTTGCGACCGAGCGCCTCGGCGGCGCGTTCCCAGATGCGCTGGCCGGAAGCCGCGATGTTGATATGGCCATCGCTGGTCGGGAAGACGCCCGTCGGAATGCTGGTCGGGTGGTTGTTGCCGGCCTGCTTCGGCACCTCGCCGGCCATCAGCCAGCGGGCGGCCTGGAAGTCGAGCATGAAGAGCTGCGCCTCCAGCAGGCTGGTGGAGACCCATTGTCCGCGGCCGCTCTTCTCGCGCTCCAGCAGCGCCACCAGGATGCCCTGAGCGGCGAAGATGCCGGCGCAGAGGTCGGCGATGGGGATGCCGACGCGCACCGGACCTTGACCCGGCAGGCCGGTGATGGACATCAGCCCGCCCATGCCCTGGGCGATCTGGTCGAAGCCGGGGCGATTGGCATAGGGGCCGTCCTGCCCGAAGCCGGAGATCGAAGCGAGGATGATGCGCGGGTTGACCTTCTCCAGCTCGGCATAGTTGATGCCCAGGCGGTCCTTCACGTCGGGGCGGAAGTTCTCGACCACCACATCCGCCTTCTCAACCAGCCGCTTGAACAGCGCCAGGCCGTCCTTGTCCTTCAGGTTGAGCGTCATGCCTCGCTTGTTGCGGTGCAGGTTCTGGAAGTCGGGCCCCATGCGCGGCCCGCCCATCGGGTCGCCGGCATCCACCCCTTCCGGCATCTCGATCTTGATGACCTCGGCGCCCCAGTCGGCGAGTTGGCGGACGCAGGTCGGCCCGGAGCGCACCCGGGTGAGGTCCAGCACCACGGTGCCGGAAAGGGCCGAGGATGCCGCGGCGCTCGAACCTGGGACAATGGCGGGGGCAGTGGCGATGTCGTTCATGCTGTTCCTCCGTGGCGAGGCGTAGCATGTTCCGGATGCGGTGCAAACTGTTGACGATCTGCAATTCGCGCGATTTTATAGCGGTATGACAGGCGAAGCGCCCAACGAGATCGCCCTGCTGCGCACCCGCTCCCTGACCTCGGTGGTGCGGCAGGAGATCGAGCGAATGATCCTCGCCGGCGCCATCGAGGCCGGCAGCCGCATCAACGAGCAGGCGCTCGCGGCGCGCCTGGGCGTCAGCCGCGGCCCAGTGCGGGAGGCCATCCGCGGGCTGGAGCGGCAGGGGCTGGTCGTCACCGTCGTCAATCAGGGCAGCTATGTCCGCAAGGTCAGCGCCGAGGAAGCCCTGGAGCTTTACGACCTGCGCGCGCTGCTCACCGGCCGGGCCTGCGAGATCCTGGCCACCGCGCCGCCCCCGGACGCCGAGGCGCGCCTGGCCGCGCTGGTCGCGCAGATGGAGCAAGCGGCGGAGGCCGATGACGCGCCACGCTACTACACGCTCAACCTGGAGTTCCACGATGCGCTGATGGAGCTGGGCAGCGGCGCTCGCGCGCAGCGGATCTATGACGATCTGGGCAATGAGCTGCACCTGTTCCGCCGTCGCGCGCTCGTGCATCCGGAGAAGATGCGCGAGAGCAATGCCGAGCACGCCGCGATCCTGGCGGCCATCCGTGCGCGCGATTCCGCCGCCGCCCGCGCGGCCGGCGAGGCGCATATCCGGGGGGGCAAGCGGCGCTTCGCCGACAGCAGCCCCGGCGCAAGTTCCACCAAGCCGCGACAGACGGCGCCCGGAGGAGACAATGACCAAGACCAGCCCACCCAGCACGACCCGCCGGCGCCTGCTCGGCGCCGGCGCCGCTAGCTTCAGCCTGCTTGCCGCGCCGGCCCTGCTCCGCGCGGAAGAGGCCTTTCCGTCCAAGATCATCGAGGTGGTGACGCATGCCGGGGTCGGCGGCGGCACGGACATCACCGCGCGGATGATGATGGTGCAGGCGCCGGCCGCCCTCGGCACCGAGTTCACCGTCGTCAATCGCACGGCCGGCAGCGGCGCCGCGGCGTTGCAATACGCCGCCTCCCGCCCGCGCGATGGGCACACCATCCTGCTCATCACCCAGACGCATCTGCTGACCATGCTGCGCAACCGCAGCCTGCCGCAGTTCGACGAACTGGTCGGGATCGCCCGCGCCACCGAGGACCCGCAGATGATGATGGTGAAGGCCGGCAGCCCGCTGGCCGATCCGCGGGCCTTCATCGAGGCCTCGAAGGAGCGCGGGCTGAAATACGGCGGCACGCATGTCGGCAGCGTGGATCATGTCGCCATCTTCTCCTTCGCCCGAGCCGGCGGCTTCAAGACGCCGACGCTGGTGCCCTTCCGGGGCGGCGGCGACATCGTCATCAACCTCGTCGGTGGCAATATCGACGTCGCGCTGCTCAATCCGGCGGAGGCCGAGGCGCAGCTCAATGCGGGCGAGGTGAAGCCGGTCTTCGTGCTGTCCCGCCAGCGGCTGGCGAACATGCCGGATGTGCCGACGGCGCAGGAGCTCGGCATCCCCGCCACGGCGGCCACGACGCGCGGCTTCGTCGTGCTGAAGGGTACGCCGGAGGATCGCGTCGCGAAGCTCGAGGCCGGCCTGGTCAAGGCGATGTCGGGGCAGGTCTTCCAGTCCTACCTGAAGTCGTCCGGGCAGGCGTCGGACAGCGTCGCGGGCCGCGAGGCGTGGCAGGCGCAACTGGCGGAATTCAACGACCAGGCGCGTGAAGCCCTGACCTCGCTGGGCCTGCTGCGATGAGGACATTGCCCGACCGGGTCTGCGCGGGCGCGGTGGCGGCGGTCGCCGTCGCCGCCTTCGCCGCCACCTACAGTTTCGACGATGTTCCGCCGGGGCTGGCACAGGGCCTCGGCGCGGCTGAGTTCCCACGGCTCGTCTGCCTTGTGCTGCTCGGCCTCGCGGCCCTCCTCGCCCTGGGGCCGGCGCTGCGCCAGCCGCCACCGCGCGTGCCGGCGACGGGCTGGTGGACCATGGCCCTTTCGGTCGGCTTCCTGCCGTTGATGATGCTGGTCGGCATGCTGCCGGCGATGCTGATCGTCCTGATCGCCATGGGCTGGCTCTGGGGCGAGCGGCGGCGCGGCCTGCTGCTGGGCTCCGCGGTCGGGCTGGTCGCCGGGATCTGGGTGGTCTTCGTCTGGCTCTTCAAGCTGAGCCTGCCGCTCGGCTGGCTCGGCGAGCGTTACTTTTCCTGAAGGAGCGTGGCATGGACGCCTTTCTGGCCGGAATGGCCACGCTGACCGATCCGTTCATCCTCGCCATGATCCTGGCGGGGACCGTGCTCGGCATTATCGTCGGTGCGCTGCCGGGCATCTCGGGTAGCACCACCATCGCGCTGCTACTGCCGCTCACCATCGGCGTCAGCCCCATTGCCGCGCTCGCCTTCATGGGCTCGGTCTATTGTGCGGCGAATTTTGGTGGCTCGATCACCGCCATCCTGGTGAATGCGCCGGGTGACCCCTCGGCCTCGGCGACGGCCATCGAGGGCTACAAGCTGGCCGAGCGGGGCCAGGCGGGGCTGGCATTGGGCATGTCGGCGGTGGCTTCCGCCATCGGCGGCATCTTCAGCGTGGTGGCGCTGATCTTCTGCGCGCCGCTCCTGGCGCGGGCCGCCTACAGCTTCGGGCCGCCGGAATATTTCGCCCTGGCGGTGTTCGGCCTCTCGATGTGCGCCGCGATCGGCGGCGACGGGCGGGTGAAGAACCTGATCGCCGCCACCTTCGGCGTGCTGCTGGCCACTGTCGGCATCGACCTGACCAGCGGCGTCGAGCGCTACAGCTTCGGCATCATGGAACTGTCCGACGGGATCAACTTCGTTCCCGTGCTGATCGGCTTCTTCGCGGTGGCAGAGATGCTGGACCAGTCCACCCGCCGCGCCGAGGAACCGAAGCTGATCGCCATGGACGCGGCGAAGCTGCCGACCCGGGCCGACTTCCGCAAGTGCAACCGCGCCATCTGGCTCGGCAGCATCATCGGCACCTTCATCGGTGCGCTGCCGGCGCTCGGCGCCACCACGGCGGCGCTGGTCGGCTACAACGAGACGCAGCGCTGGTCGAAGCACAAGCACGAGTTCGGTCATGGGTCGCTCGAAGGCGTGGCGGGGCCGGAGGCGGCGAACAACGCGGCCGTCGGCGGCTCGATGGTGCCGACGCTGGCGCTGGGCATCCCGGGCAGCGCCACCACGGCGATCATCCTGGCCGGGCTGATCGTGCAGGGGGTGCGGCCGGGGCCGCATCTGTTCAACGAGCAGCCGGTTCTGCTCTACGCCGTCTTCGCCTCGATGCTGGCGGCCAATCTGCTCTATCTCGTGCTCGGCATGGGCATGGCGAAGCTCTTCGCCCGCATCAGCCTGATCCCGCCGACGGTGCTCTGGCCGGCGGTCTTCGTGCTCTCGGTCATCGGCGCCTATGGCCCGAACCAGTCGATGGGCGACGTGGTGATCATGCTGGTCGCGGGCGGCGTCGGCTTCCTGTTCCGCCGCCACGGCTTCTCGCCGGCGCCGCTGATCATGGGGCTGGTGCTGGGCGGCATGCTGGAGGAGGCGCTGAAGCAGTCGATGATCATTTTCGACCAGAACCCGCTGGGCTTCGCGCATCGTCCCATCGCGCTGCTGCTGCTGGCCATCACCTTGTCCGGGCTGCTCGGACCGGTGCTGCTGCGCATGCTGCGGATGGCATGGCTGCGGAAAGAGGCGGTCTAGAGCGTTTTCCGTTCGCATTGGCTCACGGGTAGCGCCCTAGGATATTGTTTCTGCGGGCATCTTCACCCGATCAGGCGATTCCGTCTGATCGGGATCTGCTCTGGCCCGGACTGGCCGGAGGGGAGCAGGGAGAGGGAGGCCTTCGGGCCTCCCTCCTGTCATGTGGCGGCCCGCTTAGCCGGAGCGGCGGAGAAAGGCCGCGAAGGCTTCCAGCGTCACCTCGCTGACATGGTGCTCCAGCCCCTCGGCATCGCTTTCCGCCACCTCGGCCGGCACGCCCACCGCCTTCAGAAGGTCCACGACCACGCGATGGCGGGCGCGCACCTTGCGGGCCAGCGCATGCCCCTCTTCAGTCAGGAAAATGCTGCGATAGGGCTTGGAATGAGCCAGCCCCAGCGCCTTTAGCCGCGCGATGCTCTTGATGGCCGTGGCATGCGAGACGCCGAGGCGGCGGGCGATGTCGGTCGGTCGCGCCTCGCCCTCCTCGGCCAGCAGGTCGTCGATCAGTTCGACATAGTCCTCGAGCACGGCGGAGGCGCGGCCCGCGCGCGCCGAGGCGTGGCGCGCCGCCTGGGTCCCTTCCGCGGGCATCTCGACAGGTTCCGGCGCCGCGGCGGCCTTTCTGGGCGGGCGGGTGCTGGCCTTGGGGGCTCGGCTGGTCATGGCCGCGGCAAAATGCCGCAGGGCGCAATATGTGGCAACTCCACGAAAGGTGACGTGATAGCTCTTTATTGTAGCATGGGCTACATGCTCCATATTGGCCACAAGATAGATGCCACACGCACAAGCGGAGGAGCGATGAAGACCCTTCTCAGGCGAGGCGCGGCGGGGCTGGCCCTGCTGGCTGCCGCCCTGCTGCCTGGCCTTGCGGCTTCGGCCCAGGAACCGCGCGCCCGGCCCCTCCGCGCTGTCACCACCTTCACCATCCTGCAGGACATGGCCCAGAACGTTGCCGGCGAGGCGGCGATCGTGGAGTCGATCACCCGTCCGGGCGCCGAGATCCACGACTATCAGCCGACCCCGCTGGACGTCGTGAAGGCGCAGGCCGCCGACCTGGTGCTGTGGAACGGCCTAGGGCTGGAGCGCTGGTTCGAGCGCTTCTTTCAGCGGGTGAAGAATGTTCCCTCGGCTGTCCTGACCGAGGGTATCCAGCCGATCGCGATCACCGAGGGGCCCTATGCCGGGCGGGCCAACCCGCATGCCTGGATGTCGCCGGCCAATGCCGTCCTCTATGTCGAGAACATCCGCAAGGCGCTGGTCGCCGCCGACCCGCGCAACGCGGAAACCTATAATGCCAATGCGGCACGCTACACGGCGCGGATCAGGGCACTGGACGCGCCGATCCGCGAGCAACTCTCGCGCATTCCCGCGGAGCAGCGCTGGCTGGTGAGCTGCGAGGGTGCCTTTTCCTACCTGACCGAGAATTACGGCCTGAAGCAGCTCTATCTCTGGCCAATCAATGCGGAGGAGCAGGGGACGCCGCGCCAGATCCGGCAGGTGGTCGATACCGTCCGCCGCAACCGCATCCCCGCCCTGTTCTGCGAGAGCACGGTGAGCGACCGGGCAATGCGGCAGGTGGCGCGCGAGGCGGGCTCCCATTTCGCCGGGGTGCTCTATGTGGACAGCCTGACCGAGGAGAATGGCCCGGCGCCAACCTATGTCGGACTGCTGGAATACAATGCCAGGGTCATTGTCAGCGCCTTCCAAGGCGGGAAGAAGTAAGATGCGGAGGGAAGGCGCCGGTCTCGCCGCACGCGCTCGCAGCCTGCAACGCTCCGCCCGGTGGCCATTCGGCGGCCGGTCGGCGGGTGCTGAACCGCGCGCTGTCGCCCCGCAGCCGCCGCCCTGCCTCGGCCTCGTCGTGGAGCATGCGACCGTCGCCTATGCCAATGGCCATGTGGCGCTGCGCGATGCCTCGCTGCGGCTGGAGCAGCCCACCATCTGCGGACTCCTCGGTGTCAATGGCGCCGGCAAGTCCACCTTGTTCAAGGCGATCATGGGCCTGGTGACGCCGGCCTCCGGCAGCGTGCGCATCGGCGGAGAGCCGGTGCGGGTGGCGCAGCGGCGCGGCTGGGTGGCCTATGTGCCGCAGAACGAAGAGGTGGACTGGGCCTTCCCGGTGAGCGTCCGCGACGTGGTGATGATGGGCCGCTATGGCTACATGAACCGGCTGCGCATTCCGAGGGCGGCCGACCGCCGGGCGGTGGAGCAGGCATTGCACCGCGTCGGTATGGCGGGCTTCGCGGAGCGGCAGATCGGCCAGCTCTCGGGCGGGCAGAAGAAGCGGGTCTTCCTGGCTCGTGCGCTGGCGCAGGACGGCCGGATCATGCTGCTGGACGAGCCCTTCGGCGGCGTGGACGTCACCACCCAGGAGCAGATCATCGCACTGCTGCGCGAACTGCGTGAGGAGGGGCGGATCATCCTGGTCTCGACGCATGACCTCGCCAGCGTGCCGCAGTTCTGCGACCGGGTCGCGCTGGTGAAGGGCACGGTGCTGGCCGCCGGCCCGACGGCCGAGGTGTTCAGGCCGGAGCTGGTTGCCCGTGCCTTCGGTGGCGGCGCCGGACAACATGGTCTGGCTGCGCCGGAGGCGACGGAGGCCGTGACGTTGCGGCCGGGGCCGGGTGGGCGCCGGCTGGTGGTGGGTGCTGCCGGGGAAGTGCTTGGCGAGTTGCAGCCGGTGCGCTGACAGGAGGCAGCAATGGCCGAAACTCTGCTGGTTCCCTTCCTCTATGAGTATATGCGCAACGCCATGCTGGTCAGCGCCGTGATCGGTGCCGTCTGTGGCATGCTGTCCTGCTTCGTGGCGCTGAAGGGCTGGTCGCTGCTGGGCGACGCGCTCTCGCATGCCGTGGTGCCGGGTGTGGCGCTGGCCTGGATCCTGGGTCTGCCCTTCGCGCTCGGCGCCTTCGCCGCCGGTCTCCTGGCGGCGTGGCTCATGGGGTTCATCCGCCGGAACAGCCGCATCCGCGAGGATGCCGCCATTGGCGTGGTGTTCACCGCCTTCTTCGGCGCCGGACTGGTGTTGCTGAGCCTGTTTCCCAGCAATCTCCGCTTGCAGACCATCATCTTCGGCAATGTACTGGGCATCGCTCCAGCCGATGCGCTGCAGATGCTGATCGTTGCCGTCGGCGTGCTCGCGGTGATGACGCTGCGCGGGCGGGACCTGGCGCTCTGGGCCTTCGACGCGACCCATGC
This sequence comes from Roseomonas sp., assembly GCA_035565935.1. Lineage (GTDB taxonomy): Bacteria > Pseudomonadota > Alphaproteobacteria > Acetobacterales > Acetobacteraceae > Pseudoroseomonas. The sequence goes on along the minus strand of DATMRU010000041.1, from coordinate 419,498 downwards.
CCGGGCCATCGGGCTCGACACGCGGCTGTTGCAGACGCTGCTGCTCGGCTGCATCGCGGCCGTGGCGGTGGCGGCGATGGTGGCGGTTGGCGCCGTGCTGGTCATTGCCATGCTGGTGGCGCCTGGCGCCACCGCCTATCTGCTCACCGATCGCTTCTGGCGGATGATGGCCGGCGCCACCGCGATGGGGGCCGCCACGGCCTTCGCGGGCGCCTATCTCAGCTATTTCCTGGACGGCTCGACCGGAGGCCTCATCGTCAGCCTGCAGGCGCTGATCTTCCTGATCGTGCTGGTCCTGGCACCCCGCCATGGGCTGCTGGCGGGCCGCCGAGCGCGGCAACGCGCGGCGGCGGCCGGAGAGGGGCTGCCATGACCGGCGGCTTCCTCGCGCCCTTCGCCTATCCTTTCATGCTGGAGGCGATGGGCATTGGCACGCTGGTCGCGGCGGTCTGTGCTATGCTCTCCTGCTACATCGTGCTGAAGGGCTGGTCGCTGCTGGGCGACGCGATTTCCCATGCCGTTCTCCCCGGCGTGGTAATCGCCTCCGCTGCCGGACTGCCACTCGCCGCTGGAGCCTTCGCCGCCGGCATGGCCTGTGCCCTGGGTGCCGGCTTCATCCAGTCGCACAGTCGGGTGAAGGAGGATGCGGCGCTGGGCGTCGTCTTCACAGGCATGTTCGCCGCCGGGCTGGTGCTGCTCGCCTTCCTGACCACCGAGGCCCACATCACCCACATCCTGTTCGGCAATATCCTCGGTATCGAGCGGCAGGATTTCTGGCAGACGCTAGTCGTCGGCGGGCTGACACTGGCGGTGCTGGTGGTGAAGGGGAGGGACCTGACGCTGTTCTGCTTCGATGCCACGCATGCGCAGGGCATCGGGCTGAACACCAGCGCTCTGCGCTACCTCTTCCTGGCGCTGCTTTCGGCGGCCGTGGTGGCCGGGGTGCAGGCGGTGGGCGTCATCCTGGTGGTGGCGCTGCTGATCACGCCCGGCTGCATCGGCTATCTGCTGAGTGACCGCTTCGGCCGCATGACGGTCATCGCGGTGGTGGTGGCGGTGGGGGCCAATCTCCTCGGCATCCTGTTGAGCTTCCATCTCGATATTTCGCCGGCGGGCAGCATCGTGGTGGTGCTTTCGCTCGGCTTCGCTCTGGCGCTGGTGCTGGCGCCACGGCATGGGCTTCTGGCCGCCTCACGGGCGCGCCGTGCCGCCCGGCATGCCGGAACGAGGGGCTGAGGAGGCCGAGGGCAGGATGGCGGCCCGGCCTGTCCCGACCTCGGGCTCGGTAACGGCCACGTGTCGCGCCCCTCTTCCGCAGCCATGCCGGGGTTTTCCAATCGCGGAATACCGTTCTCGATATTGAATAGCCTCTCTAGTCCGTCTAGCCTCCCCTCAAGGCCGGAAAGGCCACACCATGGGGAAGAAGTGGGCCGAACGGCAGAAACCGCGCCGGAAGGATGCGGCGCCTGCTGTCCGGCCCCGGACAGGAATGGAACCATTGTCAGACATGCTCGCCCGCTCCGCTGAGGCCGCACTGCCGATGGAGGCGCTTTCGGCGCTGCTGGCGCCGGATTCGGTCGCCGTGATCGGCGCTTCCGGCGACCCGACACGGATCGGCGGCCGCCCCATCGCCGCCATGCTGGCACGGGGCTTCCAAGGCAAGGTCCTGCCGGTCAATCCGAACCGCCCGACCGTTCAGGGCCTGCCGGCCTATGCCTCGATCGCCGAACTGCCCGTGGTGCCGGATGTCGCCATCATCGCCGTGCCCGCCGCGGTGGCCGAGGCGACGGTCACCGAACTGGCGGAGCGCGGCGTGAAGGCCGCCATCATGTTCAGCGCCGGCTTCGCCGAGATGGGCGAGGAAGGGGCAGTAGCCGAGGGCCGCATGCTGGAGACGGCGCGCCGGCATGGCATGCGCCTGCTCGGCCCCAATTGCCTCGGCCTGTTCAACGCCCGCACGAATTTCTTTGGCACCTTCACCAGCAGCCTGGAGCGGGGCTATCCGGAGCCAGGGCCGATCGGCATCGCCAGCCAGTCCGGCGCCTATGGCATGCATCTCTTCGGCATGGCGCGCGAGCATGGCATCGGCATCTCCTGCTGCGTCACGACCGGCAACGAGGCGGACCTCAATGTCGGCGACATGATCGGCTGGATGGCGCAGGACCCCGGCACCGAGGTGATCGCCGCCTATTCCGAGGGCATCCGCGACAGCCGCAGCTTCCTGGCGGCACTGGACCTGGCGCGGCGCAACCGCAAGCCGGTGGTGATGATGAAGGTGGGGCGCAGTGCGGTCGGCAGCGTCGCCGCCCGCTCGCACACCGCCTCCATTGCTGGCGACGACGCGGTGACCGATGCGGTACTGGCCGAGTTCGGCGTGGTGCGCGCCCGCACCACCGAGGAGCTGCTGGACATCGCCCGGCTCGCCACCAAGCGCATCTATCCCGTGGGCAATACGCTGGGCGTGCTGACCATCAGCGGCGGCGCGGGCGTGCTGACCTCGGACGCCGCCGAGGCCGTGGGCCTGCCGATGCCGCCCATGCCGGAGGCGGCCCAGGCCGAGCTGCGCGCCGTGCTGCCCTATTGCGCGCCGCAGAACCCGGTGGACTGCACCGCGCAGGCGCTGAACGACCTTTCCCTGGTCGGCCGCTTCGCCACCGCGCTGGTAGAGCAGGGCGGCTACAAGTCCATCCTGTGCTTCTTCACGCATACCGGCGGCGCCGCCTCGGTGGCGCCCCGCCTGCGGCAGGAACTGGGCGCGGTGCGCGCCGCGCATCCCGACCGCCTCTTCGTCCTCTCCATCCTGGCGAACCCGGACCAGATCCGCACCTTCGAGGAAGAAGGCTTCGCCGTCTTCGAGGACCCCTCGCGCGGCGTCACGGCGCTGCAGGCCATGGGCCGTTTCGGGGATGCCTTCGCCGCCGCCGCGCCAGCCGCGCCGCCCGAGGTTCCGCCGGTCGCGCTGCCCGAGCGCACGCCGAGCGAGGCTGAGGCCAAGCGTTTGCTGGCGCTGGCGGGGATCAAGGCCGCCCCCGAGCGCGCCTGCGCCACGGCGGAAGAGGCGGTGGCGGCGGCCGAGGCCTTCGGCTTCCCGGTCGTGCTGAAGATCCTGTCGCCGGATATCCTGCACAAGTCGGAGATCGGTGGCGTGCTGCTGAACGTCGCTGATGCGGCCGGGGTGCGCGACGGCTTCGCGCTGCTCAAGGAGCGGGCCGCGAAGGCGGCGCCGCAGGCGCGGATCGAGGGCGTGCTGGTGGCCAAGCAGCTCTCGGGCGGCGTCGAGTGCATCCTCGGCGTGCACCGCGACCCGGTCTTCGGGCCGGTCGCCATGTTCGGCCTTGGCGGCATCTTCGTCGAGGTGCTGAAGGACGTCGCCTTCCGCCGCTGTCCCTTCGGCGAGGATGTCGCGGAACAGATGATCCGCTCGATCCGTGGCGCGCCGCTGCTGCTCGGGGCACGCGGTCGGCCGCCGGTCGACATCAAGGCGCTGGCGCAGATGCTGTCGCGGCTCTCCGTTTTCGCGCATCAGGCCGGGCCGCGCCTTGCCGGCATCGACCTCAATCCCGTCTTCGCCATGCCCGAGGGGCAGGGTGCCTTCGCCGCCGACGCGGTGATCGATATCGCGGAGGACGACGCATGATCGACTACGAGAAGCTGCTCAACTTTCCCATTCCCGAGGTGCGCCAGCGCGTCACGCCGCGTGACGCGGTGTTCTATGCGCTTTCCGTCGGGCTGGGGCAGGACCCGCTGGACAAGCGGCAGCTCGACTATGTGGACGCCCACCGCAAGCTGCGCGTGCTACCCTCGATGGCGGTGGTGCTCGGACATCCCGGCTTCTGGCTGAGCAATCCCGCGACCGGCGTGGACGCGGTGCGGCTGGTGCATGGCGAGCAATCCATTACCCTGCACCATCCATTGCCGGTGGAGGGCGAGATCATCGGCCGCACTCGTGTCACCGGGCTGGTAGACAAGGGAGCAGGGAAGGGGGCGCTGCTCTATTCCGAGAAGGAGGTGATTGAGGCGGCCACGGGAAAGGTCCTGGCGGTGACCGGCAGCACCACCTTCCTTCGGGCCGATGGCGGTTTCGGCGGGCCGAGCGGGCCGGTGAAGCCGGTGAACCCGATCCCGGAGACTGCGCCCGACATCGTGGTGGACCTGCCGACGCGCCCGGAGCAGGCGCTCTATTACCGGCTGAACGGCGACGACAATCCCCTGCACGCCGACCCGGATGTGGCCGAGCGCGCCGGCTTCCCGCGTCCTATCCTGCATGGACTCTGCACGCTTGGCGTGGTGGCGCATGCGCTGCTGCGGGAAGTGGGGAACTATGACGCGGCCGCGATGAAAAGCCTGGCGCTGCGCTTCTCCTCGCCGGTCTATCCCGGCGAGACCATTCGCACCGAGATCTGGAAAAGCGGTGCCTTCCGGGCGCGCGTAGTGGAGCGGGACGTGGTGGTGGTCAACAACGGCGCGGCGGTCTTCGCATGAGCGCGACCCGGGACGAGATGGCGGCGGAGCGCGCCGAATCCATCCGCATGATCCGCGAGAGCGCCGCCGGCATTGCGCCGCGCGGCGGTGACCGCAAGCGCATCCGTGCCCTGCGCTTCCAGGCGCCGGGCTTCGACCGCGCGGTCTGGCGGCAGATCGGCGAGCAGGGCTGGATCGGCCTGCACGTGCCGGAGGAACAGGGCGGCGCCGGGCTCGGCCTTTCCGAGTTCTGCGCCATCGCCGAGGAGATGGGGGCCGCGCTGGCGCCGGAGCCGCTGGTGCCGGGCGCGCTTTCCGCCGCCCTGCTGGCCGCGGGCGGCGCCGAGGCCCCGCTGACAAAGCTACTCGCGGGCGAGAGCTATGTCGTGACCGCCTGGCAGGAGGCACCCGGCACGCTGGAGGCGCCGGGCACGGAGGGTGCGCCGCGCCGCTTCCTGCCCCTGGCCGGAGGCGCCGATGCCTTCCTTGTGCCGGTGCGCGAGGGTGGCAGGCTGGCGCTCTATCTGCAGCCGGCCGCTGGCGCCGATCTGGCGCTGGAGAAGACGCAGGATGGCGGCTTCTTCGGCACCTTGCGGCCGGCGGGCGGCGAGCGCGTTCTGGCCGATGCCGGCACCGCGCTGGCCACGGCGCTGGACGAGGCGGCGCTCGGCACCGCCGCCTATCTGCTGGGTGTCATGGACCAGGCCTTCGCGCTGACGCTGGACTACCTGCGCACACGGCAGCAGTTCAATCGGCCGATCGGCAGTTTCCAGGCGCTGCAGCACCGCGCCGCCGACCTCAAGATCCAGCTCGCGCTCAGCCGCGCCAGCGTGGAATCCGCCGCGGCCTTGCTTGACATGCCAGGCACGCCGCCGGCCACGCGCCGCGCCGCTGTCTCGCGCGCCAAGGCACGGGCGAGCGATGCAGCGATGCTGATCACGCGTCAGGCAATCCAGCTGCATGGCGGCATCGGCTATACCGACGAGGCGGATATCGGCCTTTATCTGCGCAAGGCGATGGTGCTGGCGAACCAGTTCGGCCCCGCCGCGCTGCACCGCCGCCGCTTCGCCGCCGAGGCCCGGGAGGACGAGGCATGACCGACCTGAACGCGCTGAGCGACGAGGATTTCCGCGCCGAGGTGCGCCGCTTCCTGGAGCGCGAATACCCGCAGGAGCTGCGCAACCCGCCGCACCGCCTGCACATGGACGAGGGGCGGCCCTGGTTCGAGAAGTTGAAGGCCAAAGGCTGGGTGGCGCCGGGCTGGCCGCGCGAGCATGGCGGCCTAGGCCTTGATGCCGCCAAGCAGATCGCGCTGATCGAGGAATACGAGCGGTACGGAGTGGCGCGGCTGCCGGACCATGGCGTGGTCATGCTCGGCCCGCTGCTGATCCGCTTCGGCACAGAGGACCAGCGGCAGCGCTTCCTGCCCAAGATTCTCTCGGGCGAGCATGTCTGGTGTCAGGGCTATTCCGAACCGGGAGCGGGCTCCGACCTCGCCTCGCTGCGCACCGAGGCGGTGCTGGAGGGCGACCACTACGTGGTCAATGGCCAGAAGATCTGGACCACGCTGGCGACCGACGCCAACTGGATCTTCTGCCTCGTCCGCACCGACAAGAGCGGCAAGAAGCAGGAGGGCATCAGTTTCCTGCTGATCGACATGACCTCGCCCGGTGTGACGGTTCGGCCCATCATCAATCTCGGCCTGCATGACGAGTTCTGCGAGGTCTTCTTCGACAATGTGCGCGTGCCGCGCGAAAACCTGGTCGGCGAGCCCAACAAGGGCTGGAGCATGGCCAAGGCGCTGCTCGGCTTCGAGCGCATCTTCCTCGGCTCGCCGCGCCAGTCTGGCTACGCGATGGGGCGGCTAAAGCTGCTGGCGGAGCGGATGGGCGTCTTCGACGAGCCCGACTTCCAGGACCGCTACACTCGGCTGCGGCTCGATCTCGAGGATCACAAGGCGCTCTACGAAACCTTCGTCGCCATGCTGCGCCGGGGCGAGACACTGGGGCCAGACGTCTCCATGCTGAAGCTGCACCAGTCCGAGCTGTTCCAGCGCATCACCGAGCTCATGCTGGAGATCGCCGGCGAGAATGCCGGCCTGCTGGAGCCCATGGAGGGCAACCGGGACCTGCACCCGGCCGGCCAGTTCATCGAGGCGCGGCCAACCACGATCTATGGCGGCAGCTCAGAAATCCAGCGCGGCATCCTGGCGAAGAACGTGCTGGAACTGCCGGGCTGAACAGGGAAGCCGCCGGCGAAGGCGGCCATGTTTGGAAGGAAGCGTCATGGCGACGAGTCTCGACCGCCGGAGCCTGCTGGGAGCTGCCTCGCTCGCGATGTTGCCCGGGCTGGCCCGGGCGCAGGCGAAGGAGTGGCCGCAGCGGACTATCCGCCTGATCATTCCCTTCCCGCCCGGCGGCACGACTGACCTGATGGGCCGCCTGCTGGCCGAGCGGCTCTCGGCACGGCTGGGGCAGACTGTCGTGGTTGAGAACCGTGGCGGTGCAGGCGGCAATATCGGCGCGGACGCGGTCGCCAAGGCGGAGCCAGATGGCTACACCTTCCTGATGGCCTCAGTGGGCACGGCCGCCATCAATTACGCCGCCTATGGGCCGCGCATGCCCTACAAGCCACAGGACCTGGCGGCGGTGGGGCTGGTGACGCGGGTGGCGAATGTGCTTCTGGCCTCCAATGCCTCGAAGATCACGGACGTGGCCGGGCTGATGGCCGAGGCGAAGCGCAATCCCGGCAAGCTGAACTACGGCACCTCCGGCATCGGCGGCAGCCCGCATGCGTGCATGGAACTGCTCAAGGCGCGCACGGGAATCGACCTGCAACACGTACCCTATCGCGGCTCGGGGCCGATGCTGACCGAACTGGTTGCCGGCCGCATCGAACTGGCAATGGACAATATTCCTTCCGCCCTGAACTTCATCCGCGACGGCCAGATCCGCGCCTTGGCTGTGACCAGCGCCGAGCGCTCTTCGGTGTTGCCGGACGTGCCGACGCTGCAAGAGGCTGGCGTCAAGGATTTCGAGGCGACAGCCTGGTTCGGCGTACAGGCCCCTGCCGCGACGCCGAAACCCATCATCGAGAAGATGGGCGCGGCGATCGATGCCGTGGTGCGCGACCCGGAATGGCTCGGGCGCGTGCGCGACTTCGCCGCCGAGCCGCCGCGGCTGACGCCGGAAGGCGGCACCACGCCGGAGGCTTTCGCCGCCTTCATCCGCGACGAAATCGCCCGCTGGGCGGAGGTCGCGCGCGCCGGCAACATCGTAGTCCAATGAGAGACCGAGACAGGAGAGGACGCAGCCTGTGAGCATTCGAGGCAAGGCCTGCATCGTCGGCGCCTATGAGCATCCGACGCGCAAGGCCGAGGACAAGAGCACGGCGCAACTGCACGCCGAGGTGGCGCTGGGCGCGTTGCGCGACGCCGGGCTGACCCGCAAGGACGTGGATGGCTATTTCTGCGCCGGCGACGCGCCCGGCATGGGGCCGCTCAGTATGGCCGACTATCTTGGCCTGGACCGGCTGCGGCATGTGGATTCCACCGATGTCGGCGGCTGCTCCTATCTGCTGCATGTGGCGCATGCGGCCGAGGCCATCGCACTCGGCAAGTGCAGCATCGCCCTGATCACCCTGGCTGGCCGCCCGCGCTCCGAGGGCGTGGCGACCGGCACCGCGCCGCGCGCCGGCAATCCGGCGCAGCCCGACGTGCAGTTCGAGTATCCCTATGGCGCCGCCATCGCCAATATGTACGCGATGTGCGCCATGCGCCACATGTACGAATATGGCACCACCAGCGAGCAGCTCGCCTGGATCAAGGTGGCCGCCAGCCATCACGCGCAGCACAACGAACACGCCATGCTGCGCAAGGTGGTGACGGTCGAGGACGTGCTGAACTCGCCCATGGTCGCCGACCCACTGCACCGGCTCGACTGCTGCGTCATCAGCGACGGCGGCGGCGCGCTGGTGGTGACCAAGCCCGAGATCGCCCGCACGCTGAAGCGCCCCATCGTCACGGTGCGCGGCGCCGGGGAGGCGGTGAAGCACACCATGGGCGGCACCATCGACCTGACCTATACCGGCGCCCGCTTTGCCGGCGCGCGCGCCTTCGAGGAGGCGGGGGTGAAGCCCGCCGACATCAAATACGCCAGCATCTATGACAGCTTCACCATCACCGTGCTGATGCAGCTGGAGGATCTCGGCTTCTGCGAGAAGGGCCAGGGTGGCAAGTTCGTCGCCGACGGCAACCTGATCTCCGGCGTGGGCAAGCTGCCTTTCAATACCGACGGCGGCGGGCTTTGCAACAACCACCCAGCGAACCGCGGCGGCATTACCAAGGTGATCGAGGCGGTACGGCAGCTGCGTGGCGAGGCGCACCCCGCGGTGCAGGTGAAGAACTGCGACCTGGCGCTGGCGCATGGCACGGGCGGCTCGCTCGGCACCCGCCACGGCAGCGCCACCTTGGTCCTGGAGAGGGAGTGACGGCGATGAGCGAGCAGACCCCGCAGCGCGTGCCCCCAAGCCCGACGCCCGATCCCTCCACCCGAGGCTTCTGGGAAGCGGCGAAGCAAGGCAAGCTGCTGATCGGCCGCAACACCAAGACCGGCAAGACGCACTACCCGCCCCGCCCGATCTGCCCCTTCGACGATGAGGGCGAGGTGGAGTATGTTCCCGCCAGCGGGGACGGCACCATCTACAGCTTCAGTGTCATGCGTGCGAAGATCCCCTATGCCATCGCCTATGTGGAACTGGCCGAGGGGCCGCGCATGATGACCAACATCGTCAACTGCGACTTCAACGCGCTGCGCGTCGGCCAGAAGGTGAAGCTGACCTTCGTGCCGAGCGAGGGCGACGGCCAGCCCGTGCCCATGTTCACCCCGGCCTGAGAGGAGCGAGTTCCATGGGAATGCTGGACGGAAAGGTTGCCATTGTCACCGGCGCGGGCGGCGGCATCGGGCGGGAGATCGCGCTGGCCATGGCCGTGGCCGGGGCCAAGGTGGTGGTCAACGATATCGGCGCCTCGCTGACCGGGATCGGCGAGACCTCGGCCACGCCGGGCGAGCAGACGAAGCAGATCATCGAGCAGCGCGGCGGCACGGCGATCACCAACACCGACAGCGTGTCGGAGTGGGAGAGCGCCAAGCGCATCGTGCAGAGCGCGCTGGATGCCTTTGGCCGCATCGACATTGTGGTGAACAACGCGGGCATCCTGCGCGACCAGATCTTCCACAAGATGACGCCGGAGGAATGGCTGGCGGTCATCAGCGTGCACCTGAACGGCAGCTTCTTCGTCTCGCGCGCCGCGGCGGAGCACTTCCGGGCGCAGAATTCCGGCGCCTTCGTGCACATGACCTCGACCTCCGGCCTGATCGGCAATTTCGGCCAGGCGAACTACTCGGCGGCCAAGCTGGGCATCGCGGCGCTGTCGAAGTCCATCGCGCTCGATATGCAGCGCTTCGGCGTGCGCTCGAACTGCATCGCGCCCTTCGCCTGGAGTCGAATGACCAGCTCCATCCCCGCCGAGACGCCGGAGCAGAAGGCGCGCGTGGAGAAGCTGAAGCGCATGACGCCGGAGAAGAACGCACCGCTGGCGGTCTTCCTGGCCAGTGACGCGGCGAAGGAGGTCAATGGCCAGATCTTCGCGGCGCGCAACAACGAGCTGTTCCTGTTCAGCCAGCCGCGCCCGGTGCGCAGCGCGCATCGCAGCGAGGGCTGGACACCGGAGCTGATCGCGGAGCATGCCCTGCCGGCCTTCCGCGCCCAGTTCCAGCCGCTGGACCGCAGTGGGGACGTGTTTTCCTGGGATCCGGTCTGAACCGGCGGGCCGGCGGGAGGCAGAAACATGACGATCACCCAGGAACTGTCCGCCTTCGCCGCCGGCCTGCGCCTTGAGGCGCTGCCGCCCGAGGTGGTGGCGCGCACCCGGGCGCTGGTGCTCGACCTGGTCGGAAACATCGTTCGGGCGCGGCGGGATGCGGAGAGCACCCCGGCGCTGCTGGCGGCGGTCAAGGCGCTCGGCCTGGACCATGGCAAGAGCCGGGTCTTCGCTGACAACGCGACCTACAGCCCGGCCGGCGCCGCGCTGATCAACGCGACGCTCGGCCATTCGCTCGATTTCGACGACACCCATGCCGTCGCCGTGGTGCATCCGGGCGCGCCGGTCATTCCGGCCGCGCTGGCGGCAGGCGAGATCGTCGGCGCCTCGGGTGCCGAGGTGCTCACCGCGATCGTGGCGGGCTACGAGGTGGCGCTGCGCCTGGCACTGGCCCTGCCGGCCGGCGCGCATTACGACCGCGGCTTCCACCCCTCGGCCACCTGCGGCGCTTTCGGTGCGGCGGCGGCGGCCGGGCGCGTCTTCGGGCTGGACGCGGGGGGCATGGCCTCGGCGCTCGGCATCGCGCTCAGCCAGTGCGCGGGCAGCCTGCAGTTCCTCGCCAATGGCGCCTGGACCAAGCGTTTCCAGGTTGGCTGGGCCGGCATGGCGGGCCTTACCGCAGCCACGCTGGCGCGCGAGGGCTTCAAGGGTGCCGCCGACGCCATCGAGGGCAAGCATGGCTTCCTGCGCGCCTATGCGCCCGATCCGCAGCCGGAGCGCGTGCTGCAGGACATCGGCACGGTCTGGGAGCTGATGAACACCGGCGTGAAGCCCTATCCCTCCTGCCGCTGGAGCCATGCCGGCATCGATGCCGCGCTCGCGCTGCGCGCCGAGCACGGGCTGAAGGCGGAGGAGATCGAGGGCGTCACCCTCGGCATCTCGCGCGCCGGCATGCTGCTGGTGGGTGAGCCGGCCGACCGCAAGGCCAATCCGCAGAACATCGTGGATGGGCAGTTCAGCGGCCCCTTCGTCATCGCCACCGCGCTCAGCACGGGGCAAATGGGCTGGGACAGCTATGCCCTGCTGCAGGACCCCGGCATCAAGGGCCTGATGCAGCGTGTGCGCTGCGAGAACGACCCGGAGATCGAGGCCGAGTTCCCCGCCAACATGTCGGGCAAGCTGACCGTGCGGGCGCGGGGGGAGAGCTTCGTTCGCAAGGTCATCGTGCCCAAGGGCGAGCCGGAGAACTTCCTGACCGAGAGCGAGTTGCGCAGCAAGTTCAGCGGCCTCGCCGATGCCGTGCTTGGGGCCGAGGCAGCGGGCCAGCTTGCCGACGCCATCGGCCGGCTGGACCGCCTGAACGATGTTTCGCCCCTGCTGCGCAGCCCACAGGAAGCCTCCTGAAGGACTCAAGATGGACCAGCTCATCGACAATCATGCCGAGATCCGTGAGGAAGTCGGTAAGCTCTGCGCCCGCTTTCCCGGCGAGTACTGGCGCAAGCTGGACGAGGTGCGCGGCTACCCGACCGAGTTCGTCCAGGCGCTGACGGAGGCCGGCTGGCTGGCGGCGCTGATTCCGGAGGAGTATGGCGGCTCCGGCCTGCCGCTTTCCGCCGCCGCGGCCATCCTGGAGGAGATCCAGCGCCAGGGTTGCAACGGCGCCGCCTGCCACGCCCAGATGTACATCATGGGCACCATCCTGCGGCATGGGAACGACCGTCAGAAGGCCGCCTACCTGCCGAAGATCGCCAGTGGCGAGTTGCGCCTGCAGGCCTTCGGCGTGACCGAGCCGACCAGCGGCACCGATACCACGGCGCTGCGCACCTTCGCGCGGAAGGAAGGCGACAAGTACATCGTCAATGGCCAGAAGATCTGGACCAGCCGGGCCGAGCATTCCGACCTGATGCTGCTGCTGGCGCGCACCACGCCGCGGGACCAGGTGGCGAAGAAGACCGAGGGGCTCTCCACCTTCATCGTGGACATGCGGACCGTGCTGGGGAAGGGGCTGACCATCCGCCCGATCCGCACGATGATGAACCACAATTCCTGCGAGGTCTTCTTCGACAACATGGAGGTTCCGGCGGAGAACCTCGTCGGCGTCGAGGGCAAGGGCTTCCGTTACATCCTGGACGGCATGAATGCCGAGCGCCTGCTGATCGCCAGCGAGTGCATCGGGGATGCCAAGTGGTTCATCGAGAAGGCGGTGAACTACGCCAAGGAGCGCGTGCTGTTCGGGCGGCCGATCGGGCAGAACCAGGGCGTGCAATTCCCCATTGCCAAGGCCTATGCGCAGATGCGCGCCGCCGAGGCCATCGTGCACAAGGGCTTGGCCAAGTTTGAGCGCGGCGAGAACTGCGGCGAGGAGGCCAATATGGGCAAGATGCTGGCCGCCGAGGCGAGCTGGGCCGCCGGCGAGGCCTGCGTGCAGACCCATGGCGGCTTCGGCTTCGCCGAGGAGTACGACGTCGAGCGCAAGTTCCGCGAGACGCGGCTCTACCAGGTGGCGCCGATCAGCACCAACCTGATCCTCTCCTATCTCGGCGAGCACGTGCTCGGCATGCCCAGGAGCTATTGAGCATGGCGCATCATACCGGCAGTTGCCATTGCGGGGCGGTTTGCTTCGCCGCCGACACGGAGATAACCCAGGCGCTGAGTTGCAACTGCTCGATCTGCCACAAGCGCGGATCGCTGCTGAGCTTCATGCCGGCCGCGTCCTTCACGCTGCAGCAGGGCGAGGCGGCGCTGACCGACTACCAGTTCAACAAGGGCATCATCCATCACCTGTTCTGCAGCACCTGTGGCATCCTGCCCTTCGCGCGCGGCGCGATGCCGGACGGCACGCCGATGGTGGCGCTGAACCTGCGCTGCGTGGATGGGCTGGATCTGAAAACCCTGCCGGTGGTGGAGTATGATGGCGCCAGTGCGTGAAGCCAGGGCGGGCAAGCCGCTGGCCGGATTGCTCGTTGTTTCCATGGAACAGGCGGTGGCGGCGCCGACCTGCTCGGTCAAGCTCGCGGATGCCGGCGCGCGCGTCATCAAGATCGAACGCGCCGAGGGCGATTTCGCGCGCGGCTACGACAAAGCGGCCGCCGGGCAGTCCACCTATTTCGTCTGGCTGAACCGGGGCAAGGAGAGCGTCTGCCTCGACATCAAGCAGCCGGAGGACAAGGCGCTCCTGCAGCGGCTGGTGGCGAAGGCGGATGTGTTCATCCAGAACCTCGCCCCCGGCGCCATGGCGCGCGCCGGCTTTGGCAGCGCCGATTTGCGCAAGCGGCATCCGCGCCTGATCACCGTCGATATCTCCGGCTATGGCGAGAGCGGCGACTACGCCACCATGAAGGCCTATGACCTGCTGGTGCAGGCGGAGAGCGGCCTGGCCTCTATCACCGGCCATCCGGCGGGGCCGGGGCGGGTCGGCGTCTCGGTCTGCGACATCGCCTGCGGCACCATGGCGCATGCGGCCGTGCTGGAGGCTCTGATCGAGCGCGGCATCACCGGGGAGGGGCGGGCGATCGCGGTTTCCCTCTTCGACGCCATGGCCGACTGGCTGAACGTGCCGCTGCTCTACTTCGAGGGCACGGGCAAGGCGCCGCAGCGCGTCGGGCTAGCGCATCCTTCCATCTGCCCCTACGGCGCCTTCGCCGCGGCCGATGGCGGGCTGGTGCTGATCTCGATCCAGAACGAGCGGGAATGGGCGCAGTTCTGCGCCGGTTTCCTGGACGAGCCCGACCTGCCGCAGCGGGAAGGCTTCCGCAGCAATGTCGAGCGTGTGGCGCATCGCGAGATGGTGGATGCGCATGTGGCCGCGGCCTTCGCGCGGAAGACGCGGCAGGAATGCGCGACGCAGTTGCGGGCCGCCAATATCGCCTATGGCTTCGTCAACGACATGGCCGCGCTGGCCGTGCACCCCGCCTTGCGCCGCCTGGAGGTGGCGACGCCGAACGGCTCCGTGGCCGTGGCCGCCCCGGCGGCGCAGCTGAAGGATGGTGCGCCGCGGGACTATGGGGCGGTGCCGGCCCTCGGGCAGCACACCGAGGCGGTGCGGGCCGAATTCTCGCGCGATTGACGCTCCGAGGCCCGGCAGGCAATTTGGCCCGGCTCGCGCTGGCATCGAAACGGCGCTCGGCGGTCTAGGAGACGAAGACGGATGTTGCCTCGCCGACAGTTTCTGGCGGCCGCTGCGGCCGCGCCACTGCTGGCGCGCCCCGTGCGCGCTCAGTCAAGGCCGATCCGCCTGGGCGTGTTGGGAGACTTCTCCGGCCCTTACCGCCAGAATTCCGGCCCCACGACGGTCGCCTGCGTCCAGCAGGCGGTGCAGGATTCCGGCCTCGCTGAGCGCGGCATCACCGTGGAGGTGCTGCAGGCCGATCACCAGCACAAGGCGGATATCGGCCTGTCCATTGCCCGTGAATGGCTGGACCGCGGGGCGGTGGATGTCATCCTCGAAGTCAACAACTCCTCGGTCGCCCTGGCGCTGAACGGGCTGGTGCAGGAGAGGGACCGGATTCACCTCAATACCGGCGGTGCGACCGCCGAGCTGACCGGCAAGGCGTGCAGCCCCAATACGATCCACTGGACCTTCGACACCTATATGCTCTGCCGCTCCTCCGGCGTGGCCACCATCCGTGCCGGTTCGCGCAGCGTCTTCATCATCGCCGCCGACATGGCCTTCGGCTATCAGATGGAGCGGGATCTCAGCCGTTTCGTGCGGGAGGAGGGAGGCAGCATCGCCGGTGTGGCGCGCCATCCCTTCCCCGGCACCCTCGACTTCTCGTCCTTCCTGCTGCAGGCGCAGCGCAGCCGCGCCGATGTGGTGGCCTTCGCCAACGCGGGGACGGATTTCATCACCTGCATCAAGCAGGCGCATGAGTTCGGGCTCGCGCGGCGCGGGCAGAAGCTGCTCGGCACCATTGCCTTCGTCAATGACGTGAAGGCACTCGGGTTGGAGACGGCGCAAGGGCTGCTGCTGACGGAAAGCTTCTACTGGGATCTGAACGAGCGGACCCGCGCCTTCACCCGCCGCCTCCTGCCAAAGACGCCGGACAACTACCCGAACCAGACGCATGCCGGGAACTACTCCGCCGTCCTGCATTACCTGAAGGCGGTGGCGGAGCTGGGCCCGGCCCGCGCCAGGGAATCAGGCCGCGAGGTCATCGCCGTCATGAAGCGGATGCCGAGCGATGACGATGCCTTCGGCGCCGGCCGCCTCCGCGAGGATGGCCGGCACCTGCACGACACACACCTCTTCGAGGTGAAGGCGCCGGAGGCTTCCCGCGGTGGCTGGGATCTGCTGAAGCTGGTGAAAACCACGCCGGCTGAAGAGGCCTTCCGGCCTCTCTCGGAGGGTAGCTGCCCGCTCGTGCCGGCCTGAGCGGAGGAGGGCATCTGGCCAGCCCGCCGCGCGGCTTATGCGGGGCTCGGATGACGGAGGGCTATTCCCCGTCGGGAATGCCATTCGCCTGCGGAAAAAGTGCGCGGCTGGTGAAGGCCGCGACATCCCGCAATTCCTCGCCGAGCCGGGTGCAGGTCTCTGGCGTGTGCTGGCCGGAGATGGTGATGCCGCTCAGCCCGAAGCGGGGCTGGCCATTCTGGTCCGTCACCAGTGCGGCGACGGTCAGCAGCCCACGGTAAAGCTGGTTCTGGTCGATGCTCCAGCCGGCCTCCCGTGCGCGCTCCACATCGGCGAGATAGGCCTCGAAGCTGGGCGGTGACTGCCAGCGCAGCGCGGCGAAGCGACGGCGCAGCTCAGCCTGCGGCAGGTTCAGCGCGGCGGCGACGCAGCGGCCCACGGCGCCCACCAGCATCGGCAGGCGCAGCCCGAGCCGCATCTCCACCCGCACGGCCGTGTGGCTGTGGGCGCGGTCCACCAGGACGATGTGGCCATCCTCCGTCACCCGCCAGAGCACGATCAGCATGTCGTAGTTCAGCGCTAGCCGCTCCAGCTCGGGGCGGATCAGCTCGGCATGGCTGACGCCGAGGAAGCCGGCGGCCAGTTCGGCCACGGCCAGGCCGAGGGAATAGGTCTTGTCCTGCTCGCGGAAGGACACGAAGCGCGCCCGCGTCAGGGTGCGGAGGATGTTGAAGCAGGTGCTCGGGCTGATACCCGTCCCGCGCGCGACGGCAGCCACCCCGAGCGGCGCGGTCGCGCCCGCCAGGTGCTGCAGGATGCGGATGGCATGGATCACGGCCCCCACGTCGCGCTGGCTGGCCGGGTCGCGCTCCGCTGCGGTCGGCTGGGTGTCCATTCGATATTCCGATTGATTTCCCGAATGCGGAATGTAGCCTGCCGCGATCCGGGCGCAAAGCGTGATGCCGGTAGCGGGGAGGGATGATATGGCCGAGGCGGATGGCGGAGCGACGATGCGCATCATCGAGGAACGCGACGGCCCGGTCCTGGTGCTGACCATCGATTATCCCGCACGGCGCAATGCGCTGGCCCCGCAGTTGCGGCAGGACATGCTGGCCATCCTGAACCGCGTCGAGGGCGACCCGGAAACCCGTGCCATTGTCGTCACGGGCTCGGGCGGCAACTTCTGCTCTGGCGGTGACCTGTCGGGCATGGATGTGCGCAGCCCGATGCAGGCGCGCGAGCGGCTGCGCGCGGCGCATGACATGATCCGCCTGATGGTGGCGGGCTCCACGCCAATCGTGGCGGCGGTGGAGGGCTGGTGCGCCGGCGCCGGGCTTTCGCTCGCCTGCGCCTGCGACACCATCGTCGCGGCGGAGGATGCCAGTTTCATGGCGGCCTTCGGCAAGGTCGGCCTGATGGCCGATCTCGGCCTGCCCTATACCCTGCCGCTGCGGGTGGGCCATGCCCGGGCGCGCGAAATGCTGCTCTACGGTGAGCCGGTCAAGGCCGATGAGGCGCTGCGCATCGGCCTGGCCGACCAGCTCGCGCCGCGCGGCGCGGTGCTCGATGCGGCACTGGCGCGCGCCCGCATCCTGGCCGCGCAGGCGCCGACCGCCGTGGCGCTGACCAAGCAAATCCTGGCGGAAGGGCTGGATTCGGCACTGAACCAGGAGCGCCATTATCAATCGCTGCTGTTCCTCACCCGCGATCACGCCGAAGGCAAGGAGGCTTTCTTCGGCAAGCGCGCGCCAGCCTTCAAGGGGGAGTGAGGCCGGGGGAGGCCGGGCCGGAGCTTCAGAGGAAGCCAGGCTCGCTCCCCTCCGGCGGCCTGTGACAATCCCGGCCAGCGCCGCAACCTGTGCTGCGGCGGTTGGTTATCGGAGCGGGCGCCATTTGGCGCGAACAAAGTCAAGCACAGGGGTCTTTTCACATGGCTGGCATCAAGTCGCTCGACGATCTGTTCATGCACACGCTCAAGGATGTGTACTACGCCGAGCGGCAGATCCTGAAGGCTCTGCCCAAGATGGCAAAGGCGGCGCAGAACGAGCAGCTGCGTGACGCCTTCATGCACCACCGCGAGCAGACCCAGGCGCAGATCGAGCGTCTGCAACAGGTGTTCGAGGCGCTCGGCAAGCGCGCTCAAGGCGTTACCTGCGAAGCGCTCAATGGCCTTGTGGAGGAAAGCGAAGAACTGCTGGACGAGGCGAAGGAGCCCTCGCCGGTGCGGGATGCCGGTCTGATCGCCTCGGCCCAGGCCATCGAGCACTACGAGATGGCGCGCTATGGCGCACTGGTCGCCTGGGCCAAGGCCGCGGGCCATCAGGATGTCGTCAAGCTCCTCGAGGAAACTCTCGCCGAGGAGAAGCAGACGGATACGCTGCTCAACGAAATGGCCAACAAGCAGATCAACCAAGCGGCCGCCAAGGCCGCCTGAGCGGGGGCCAGGCCCCTCCGTGAGCCCTTCGCGCCGCGCGGCCCTCCCGCGCGGCGCGTTGCATTTCCGCCTTAGCGATAGGCGGAGCCGTCCTCGGCTCGCGCGGGCTGCTGGACGTAGCGCCCTTGTTGCGGCACCGCCACGGAGTCGAACTCCTCCGCCAAGCGGTGCAGCGCGCCGCGCATCTCCGCGCCCTCCAGGGCGCGGCCATGGCCCGTCACCAGATACTCCGGTTCCAGCGCAGCCAGCCGCCTCGCGGAGTCCCGCGCCGCCTGCCAGTCAGGCGTGTAGTACATCGGCGGCCCGTGCAACTCGGGTTCCTGGGTCGCCGCGCCATAGGCCGCCTCCTGCGCGGTGGTGATCACGGCATCGCCGGCCAGCAGCAGGCGGTCGGCCTCCCGCCACAACGAGACGTGCCCGGGCGCGTGGCCCGGCGTGTGAAGCCAGCGCCAGCCCGGCATGGGCGGGATGCTGCCGTCCTCCGGCAGGGCGCGCAGCGCACTTCCCACATCCACCGGCCCGCGCGGGAAGACAGGCGAGATCAGCGCCATCAGCCCGCCCCCGACCCAGGGGTCGGGTGACGGATAGGAAGCCTGCCCGTTGAGATAGGGGTGCTCCAGAGGATGCGCATAGACTGGCACCTGCCATTCCCGCGCCAGGGTGACGAGCGCGCCGACATGGTCGAAATGGCCATGGGTGAGCAGGATGGCCGCCGGCGGGTGCCCGGCGAAGCGTTCCTGCGCCGCCCGCCGGACGGCACCGGCCATGCCGGGAAGGCCGGTATCCACCAGCACCCAGCCCGGCTGCCCAGGTTGCCCCCAGAAGGCGGCATTGACGATGGCAAGGCGCTTGTAGGCCAGATCGGGAACGACCTCGCGGGTACCGCCCTCCGCCAACTCGCCGATGGCGGCCTCCGGAGCGACCGGGATCTGCTGGGTCATCGCGTTTCTCCTTGCATGGCAAGGCAACACGCAGCGCCCGACACGGTTCCCTGTCGGCTGGCCACCCGTCGTCTCGTGCGAACAGGGAAAGGGCCTGGAGGATCTCTCCCCCAGGCCCTCGGCTGGCCCTCATCGACCGGTGAGCCCCTGATGGAAGGGCCGGGGCACCTCAGAAGGGCGGTGAAGTCGGGCGCGGTGGCACCGTGGTCGTCGAGGGGGATGCCAGAGGCGATCGCGCCTCGGAACTGCCGGCGGTGGCGCCGGGCTTGCCAGTCGTCGAGCCGGGAGTGGCAGTGCCAGGCTTGTTGTCCGCCGAGGAGCCCTCGGGTGCCGCCGCGTCAATGCCGCTCTTCGCCTCCTCCTTGACGCCATGCACGGTATCGGTGGCCGCCTTCTTCACCTCGGCCGCGGCGTTGCTGACGACGTCAGCCACCTTGCCGGGCGAGAGATCGCCCTTCTTCAGCTCTTCCTGCGAGCGGGCATAGGTCTCTCCGAGGGCGGCCTTGCCCTGCTCCAGGTGCTCCGCAGCCGTCTGTTTGGCCTGCTCGTAACCCTCCTGGAGGGCGGTGGTGGCGCGGTTGGTCAGCGCGTCGCTGGCCTCGCCCATCAGCCGGTCCTCGGTCCTGGTGCGAGGCAACATGGCACCCAGCGCCGCGCCCAGCGCGAGGCCAAGCGCGCCGAAGAGCAGTGGCTGCTCCTCCGCGACCCGGCTGAGCCCGGCGCGTGTGCGATCCGCCAGCATGCCGGCCTGCTCCGAGGCCGTGCCATAGCCGCGCGCCACGCTATCCGACGCGTCGTAATAGCTCGCGCGGACGGAACGCCCGGCGCTGTGCAGTCCTTCGGAGGCTTGGCCGGCCAGGTTGGAGGCGGTCCTGCCGACCCGCGCGGCCGCATCGCTCGCCGTTTCGGCGGCCCGGCTGGCCATGTCGGCACCGGCCGCATAGGTGCTGGAGGCGGTGTCCCTCACGCTGCCTGTGGCACGCCCGGCCATGTCGGCGCCCGCCGCGTAGGTCTGCGCGGCGCTGTCGCGCACCGAATCCATGCCTGAAGCGGTGCGGTGGCGCATGTCGGAGTAAGTGCCCTGCACGCGCTCCCCGGCATGCCGCGCGGCCTCGCCGGCACGCGTGCCGAGCCCGGGGCCGGCGGAGGGCGGCGGCAGCAGCGCCATGTCCGGGTCAGGCCGGCGCGTGGCCGGATAGGTCACCGGGCGGCGGCCGCTGGAAAGCATCATCCAGCCGAGCCCGGCGCCCACCAGCAGCAACGGCAGCGGATTGTCCCGCACCGAAGCACCCAGGTTGCGCATGAAATCGGCGCCGCCGGATTCCCGGGCATAGTCCACCAACTGGTCCATCACCTGGCCGGGCGACATGCGGTCGCGCAGGGCCTCGATGGTGTCCGTCACACGCGCCCGGGTGCGCTCGACATCCGCCTCGATCTCAGCGGAGGACTGGCCGTGCGGGTCTGTGGTTTCGCTCATCGCACCTGCTCCTTGGCTGCCGTCGCGTCGCGGGAAAGCTGCGTCACGGTCCGTTGGGGGGTGAGGTTCGCGGCCTTCAGGCGGTTCAGCCCGGCCCGCAGCATGATGTAGCCGATGATGGCCACCACCACGGCGACGATCAGGCTGGAGAGCCAGACCGAAAGGCCGAGAGTGACAAGGAAGGCGGCGATCGCGTTCAGCAGCACGATCAAGGCCGCCAGCAGCAGCGCGCCGCCGACGGCAATGCTGCCCGCCGAGGCGCCGACCTGGCTGACCTTCTCGCTCATTTCGGCACGCGCCAGCTGCACTTCCTTGCGCAGCAGCGTCGAGGTCTGGTCAACAAGGTCGCCGATCAGGTCGGGGACCGAGCGGTTGGCTTCAGGCATCATCACAGCGTCCCTCCGGTGCTGCTCGGCATGCTGCCGGGCTCGGCAGTGCCAGGCTTGTGCGCGGCGGCGCCGCCTAGCGTCGCCGCCGGCATGGTGGCCGGGCGCAGCTCGGAGCTCTCCGCCGTGCTGCCCTTGCCCGGCTCCCCGGGAACCCATCCAGGCGCCATGTTCGGGTTCCGCTGCGGGTCGCTGCCATGCTGCCCGTGTGCGCGATACGGTTCACTCGTACGATAGGGCTCGCCGGCACGGTGGCCGCCGGTGGGGGCGGTGTGGTGCATCCTGTGGCTGCCGCTGGCCGAGCTGCGGGCGAAGCGGGTCAGGGCGAAGCCCGCCGCCATCGCCGCGCCGAAGAAGGCCACCGGCTGCCGATGCGCGAAGGCATTCACCTCCCCCAGCAGGTCACCCACGCTGCGCTCGCGCAGGGCGGTGGCCAGGCTGTCCACCGATTCCGCCGCGCTGCGCACATGGCGGGCGATCTCGGGGGAGGTGTCCTCCAGGTCGTCGGCCACGCGCCGCACCGCATCGGCCAGTTGGTGGCCCTGCTCGGCGCCGGCCGCCTTCTGCTGCTCCGCCACCTGCTCGACCTTGTCCCGCGCGGTGGCGGCCAGATCCTGGCTCTCCGCGCGTACTGCCTGCAGGGTTTCGCCCGCCTCGTTCTTCAGGTTTCGGGCCGTTTCGCCGGCCTTGTCGCGCGTCTCCGACGTCGCGGCCTGCAGATCCGCCTTGGCATCGCGCATCGGTTCGCGGCGCTCTCCGGGCAGAGTAGGCTGATCGCTCATGACTCGCCTCCTGTCTCGTTCTTGCTAAGCAGGCGCGATCTCGCGCACCTCACCCCATCGTTCCGGCGCATGGCCTGGCCATGGCCTCTCGCTTCAGGATGTTTCGACAACACCGGGGAGACGTGTCGGTTCCGGCAGAAAAGACGAGTTTGTGCTGAAATGGCTGCTGGCGGCGCAAACGGCCCCTGCCCCCGGCACGCCGGGCCGTTCGGCCCTACATCCGCTCCTTCGTGCCGCGTGACACCAGCCACCAGTTCACCGGAAAGCTGGTGGCGAAGCCGAGCACCATGGCGATCTGCATCATGAACCAATAGGCCCACTGGGTCGGACTTGAGGCGGGGAAGATCCAGTGGTGGAAGCCCATCCAGGCGAACATTCCGACCTCATAGGCGAGCAGCGAGAGCGTATCGACCTTGATGGCCGCCCGGATGCCCTCCCACAGCCCGAGGCCGCGCATCGGTGCCAAGCTGAAGTACTGGAAAGCAATGCCGAACAGATAAGCGAGTACGAAAGCAAAAAGATACTTGCCCAGAAGTGCGGAGCCGAACAGTGCGAAGACCAGCCAGTCGCCCAGGAAGTCGCCCAGCGCGCAGCCGGCACCGCAATGCGAGGTTCCGCCGAAGGCGAATTCCGCCATGCTTTTCTGGCTTTTCGGCTTGCGACCGATCGCCCAGTAGAAGGGCAGGCCAAGCGGCCCCCAATAGAGGATCGTCAGTGGCCAGACCACCTCCATGATCCACATCTTCTGGCGGTGACCGAGGATGAGGATGTCGAAGACCACAGAGAGGGCGCTGAAGATGGACAGAAGGCAGTAATAGAAAGCCAGGGTTTCCAGCCATGCGGGCGGCATCGGCTTCTCCTTCGGGGGGAGCGTGTTCGCGGCGCGCGGGGAGGAGCAGAGGCTGCTGGCCCGCGGTCACAGCCGGCACATTACTTCCCTTGTGGCGGCGCGGGCGGAGCCGGGCGGCCACGGGGCGGGGATGCTGCCCTGTCCTGCTTCCGCTGCTTACCTCTGTGCATCTCGTGCGAAGCAAGAGCGGATGCGGCAGTTTCGGCGCAGGCCCGGTAGGTGCCGCACATGTCCGTGAAGCGGCCGCAGGAAGCTATCGGCTTGGCTCCCGCCGGAAACCTCCCCTGCCTTCTGGCGTCTCGTTGGTCACTGCCCCCGGCCGCGCGCGGATGATGACCGCCGGCTTTCGCTGGCACTGCCCCGCGCTGGTGCTGCCTTCCCAGGGAGCGCGGCCGGCCCCCCTTTCGCACAGGAGCCGCATGATGATCGAGCAACCCTGGCTGCTGGTCTTCTGCGCCTTCGGCCTGCTGGTGGCACTCGGCACCTCCTCGGGCCTGGTCAACACGCGGCTCAGCATCTCCGAGCCGCTCGCCTGCACGCTGGCGGGCGTGGCGCTGGGGCCGGTGGGGCTGGGCCTGATCCGGCTCGATCCCGCCACTGATCCGCAGGCGGCGGCGGTCCTGCGCGAGGTGGCCCGCGTCGCCCTCGCCATTGCCGTGACCGCCGCGGCCATCCGCCTGCCGAAGGGCTGGATGCGGCGGCACTGGCGTGGCCTGTTCGTTGCACTCGTGCCAGGCATGTTGGGCATGTGGCTGGCCGGAACCGCCGTCACGGCGCTGACGCTGGGCCTGCCGGCGACGATCTGCTTCCTGATCGGCGCCGCCGCTGCGCCGACCGACCCGGTGCTCTCGGCCCCGGTCCTCACCGGGCGGCTGGCGCGCTGGGCGATGCCGCCCGACCTTCTCCATGCCCTTAATGCCGAGAGCGGTGTGAATGACGGGCTTGCGCTGCCCCTGGTCATGCTGCCGATCCTGCTGCTGGGGCATGGCCCGGTGGAGGCCGGCTACGACTGGATCGTGCATGTGCTGCTCTGGGAGATCGGCTGTGCTGCGACCATTGGGGCCGCCGCCGGCTGGCTGGTGCGGAGGGGCCTGCGCTGGGCGGAGCGGCGGCCGGACGCGGACCCGACCTCCCTGGTGACGGTGGCGCTCGCGCTGGCACTGGCGACGCTGGGCGGCGTGCGGCTGGTGGGGGGCGATGGCATCCTGGCTGCCTTCGTGGCCGGGGCGATGCTGAACAGCGGCATTCCCTCCGAGGAAGCGGCGGAGCGCCAGGAGCACTTCAACGAAGCCTTTGGCCGCTTCTTCGACCTGCCGGTGATGATCCTCTTCGGCGCGGTGATACCCTGGCAGGCCTGGTTCGACCTGGGCTGGCGCGGCCCGGCCTTCGCCATCGGCATCCTGCTGCTGCGGCGGCCGCCGGTCTGGCTGCTGCTGCAGCGCTTCATGCCCTGGACCCGCGCCAGGCCCGAGGCCTTGTTCGGCGGCTGGTTCGGCCCGATCGGCGCCGGGGCGTTGTTCTATGCCATGGACATTTTGCTGCGGACCGGCCTGGAGGTGGTCTGGCCCGCGGTCAGCCTGGCCGTCGGCGCCTCCGTCCTGGCGCATGGCGTCACCGGCACGGCCATGACGCGCCGCTTCGGGCACTGGCAGCGGAAGCCCACGGCGCCCGGGCAGCCGCAGAGCGGCGACTAGCCACCCCTCGGCGGGGGAACTCGAAGAAAAAAGAAGGGGGGCCTGGGGGAATTCCTTCCCCCAGCCTTCAGCGCGGCGGGATCACCGGCCCGCCGTAGCGACTTGCCGGTGCCGGCACGCCGAGGTTCTCGCGCAGCGTGCGCCCGCTGTACTCGGTCCGGAACAGCCCGCGCCGCTGCAGTTCCGGCGTCACCATCGCCGCGAACTCCTCCAGCCCCAGCGGCAGCAGCGGCGGGCAGATGTTGAAGCCATCCGCCGCCTCCGCTTCGATCCAGGCTTCCATCTCGTCCACGATCTGCTTCGGCGTGCCGATCAGGATGCGCGAGCCGAAGCCGGCGGCGATGGTGGTGTAGAGCTGGCGGATGGTGAGATTGTCGCGCCGCGCCAGCGCCAGCAGGTTCTTGGCGATGCTGCGCACCTTCGGGTCGTTCGGCTCCGGCACCGGGCCATCGAGCGGATAGGCGGAGAGGTCGCCCATCTGGCCATAGAGATAGGAGAGGCCCAGCTCGGGCGCGACCAATTCGTTCAGCAGGTCGTACTTCTCGCGCGCCTCGGCTTCGGTCCGGCCGATGAAGGGCGTGATCCCCGGCAGGATCTTCAGCCCCTCCGGCGCACGGCCCTGTTTGGCGACGCGGGATTTCAGGTCGGCATAATAGGCCCGGCCGGTCTCCAGGTCGTGCGGCACGGCATAGACCACTTCGGCGCTCTCGGCCGCGATCTGCATCCCGGCCTCCGAGGCGCCGGCCTGCACCAGCACAGGGCGCGCCTGCGGGCTGCGGGCGACGCTCAGCGGGCCCTTCACCTTGAAGTGCTTGCCCTGGTGGCTCAGCACATGCAGCTTGGCCGCGTCGAAGAAGACGCCGCTGGCCTTATCGTGCCGGAAGGCGTCGGCGTCCCAGGAATCCCACAGGCCCTTCACCACCTCGACGAACTCGGCGGCGCGCTCGTAGCGCGTGCTGTAGTCCAGGTGCTGGTCGCGGTTGAAGTTCTGCGCCTCGGCATCCGACCAGGAGGTGACGATGTTCCACCCCGCGCGCCCACCGCTGATGCGGTCGAGCGAGGCGTATTTGCGCGCGATGTGATAGGGCTCGTTGTAGGTGGTGGAGGCGGTGGCGACCAGGCCGATATGCTTCGTCATCGGCGCCAGGGCCGAGAGCAGCGTCAGCGGCTCCAGCTCGGCGGTCTGCGCGGAGCGGCAGAGCGATCCCGGCGGATCGTCCTTGGCGCGGATGCCGATGCCATCGGCCAGGAAGACCATGTCGAACTTCGCCGCCTCGGCGGTGCGCGCCACATGCAGGAAGTGGCTGAAGTCGGAGGCGCCGCCAGGATCGGCCGAGGGATGACGCCATGCGGCGGCATGGTAGCCGAGATAGCGCATCGACAGCCCGAGGCTGATGGGCTTGCGGGTGCTCATGCGGGTATCCTCACTTCGCGGGCCACGCTGCCATGCACGGTGCCGAGCAGCGCGCGGGTGTAGTCATGCTGCGGGTTCTCGAAGACCCGCTCGGTCGGGCCGATCTCCAGCAGCTTGCCGAAATGCATCACGCCGATGCGGTGGCAGAGGAAGCGCGCCACGTGCAGGTCGTGGGTGATGAAGATCATTGCCAGGCCGCTGCGCGCCTGCACCGCGCGCAGCAGGTTCAGGATCTGCGCGCGCACGGAAACGTCGAGCTTCGACACCGCCTCGTCCGCCACGATTAGATCCGGCTTCAGCGCCAGGGCCCGGCCGATCGCGGCGCGTTGCAACTGCCCGCCGGACATCTGGTGTGGGTAGCGATCGGCGAAGGAGGCGGGCAGGCCGACCTCGTCCAGGATCTGCGCGATGCGCGCCGGCAGCTCGGCTCGTGCGCAGAGCCGGTGCAGCTTCAGCGGCGTGGCGATGGCGGTGCCGATGGTCTGGCGCGGGTTGAAGGAGGAAAGCGGGTCCTGGAAGACCATCTGCATGGCGCGCCGATGCGGCCGCAGCGTCGCCTCGGAAAGATGCGTCAGATCCAGCCCGCGCAGCAGGATGCGGCCGCCGGCAGGCTCGTAGAGCCGCAGCACCGTCTTGCCCAGCGTCGTCTTGCCGCTGCCGGATTCACCGACGAGCCCGAGGATCTCGCCCGGCGCGACGGTGAGGCTGACGCCATCCACCGCGCGGAGCTCACCGCCGGGGCGGTGCGGATCGGCGAAGCGGACGAGCAGGTTCTCGACCTGCAGCAGGGGCTCAGGCATCGAGCAGGCACCGCATCTGTCGGCCGGGGGCGATCTCGCGCAGCGCCTGCGGTGCCTCGCACCCCTGCCGCGCCCAGCCGCAACGCGGGCGGAACACGCAGCCTGAGGGGCGGGTGCCCGGCGCCGGAAGCTGGCCGGGGATTTCGGCGAGCTGCTCCGCCCGCGCGGCAAGGGCATTGGCGGTGGCGATCAGCCCGCGCGTATAGGGATGGCGCGGCGCGGTCAGCACTTCCTCCGCCGGACCGGTTTCCACGATGTCCCCGGCATACATCACGGCCAGACGGTCGCTGATCTGTGCCGCGATGCCGATGTCGTGGGTGATGAAGATGAAGGCCGCCGAGAGCCGCCGCCGCAGGTCAGCGAAGAGAGCCAGGATCTGCTGCTCGACGATATTGTCGAGATTGGTGGTCGGCTCGTCGGCGACGATCAGTCCCGGCTCCAGCGCCACCACCATGGCGATCAGTGCCCGCTGCAACATGCCGCCGGAAAGCTGGTGCGGGTAGCGGTCCAGCACGGCCTCCGGGCGGGGGATGCCGACATCCGCCAGCAGCGCAGCGGCGCGCGGCCGCCAGGGGCCCGCGAAGTCGCGACGGGCGAGGGCGGTGCGCAGGTGCCAGCCGATCGTCTTGGCCGGGTTGAAGGAACCCACCGGGTCCTGGAAGACCATGGCCATCTCGCGCCCCCGATAAGGGCGGAATTCACGGTCCGGCAGGCCGGTGAGGTCGCGGTCGCGCCAGACCAGCGCATCGGCCTCGGCCTTCAACCCCTCGGGGAGCAGGCGCAGCAGGGCCAGGCAGGTCACTGTCTTGCCCGAGCCGGACTCGCCGATGATGCCGAGCGTCTCGCCGGGCCGCAGCGTCAGGTCCACGCCGCGCACCACGTCCAGCGGCCCGGCCTGGACGCGGAGGTTGCGCACCTCCAGCAGCGGCGCGCTCATGGCCCGGCCGCCTTGCGCAGGCGCGGATCGGAGAGGTCGCGCAACCCGTCCCCCAGGAGGTTGAGGCCGAGCAGCGCCACCGAGACGACCAGCCCGGTCAGCGTCAGCACCCAGGGGGCGCGCTGAAAGTATTCGCGCCCGTCGGCGAGGATGGTGCCGAGCGAGGGCGTCGGCGGCTGCACGCCCAGGCCAAGGAAGGACAGGCCGGCCTCCATGACGATGCCGAAGGCGATGCCGATGCTGGCCTGAACCAGCAGGGTGGAAAGGATATTGGGCAGAATCTCGAATAGCAGGATGCGCGCCGGGCGCTGGCCCATAAGCCGCGCCGCCTGCACGAAGGGTTCCGGCAGCAGCGTGCGCGTCAGGTTGCGCGCGAGGCGGGCAAAGATCGGCAGGTAGGTGAGGGCGATGGCGATGATGACGTTCTGCACGCCGAAGCCCAGCACCACCATCATGAACAGCGCCAGCACGAAGCTCGGGAAGGCGAAGAGCAGGTCGCAGCCCGCCATCAGCACGGCCTCGTAGGTGCCGCCGCGCCAGGCGGCGCTCATGCCCATGGCGGTGCCGAGGATGGCGCCGGCCAGCACGCCACAGGTGCTGATGAGAAAGGAGATCTGCCCGCCGCTGAGCACGCGGGAGAAGACGTCGCGTCCGAAGGAATCGGTGCCGAGCCAGTGCACCGCGTCCGGCGGCGTCAGCACATTGATGAAGTCCATCTCCTCCGGGGCGAAGGGCGTCAGCCAGGGGCCGGCGATGATGCCGAAGAGCACCAGCAGGGTGATGAGCAGTCCGGCCAGCAGGGTGCGGCCGCGCAGCGCGGAGCGGAGCAGGCCACCCATCAGGCACGCGCCCTAGGATCGAGGCGCATGCAGAGGAAATCCACCAGGAGGTTGGTCAGCAGCACGATGACGAGGAAGGTGAGGGCGCAGGCCTGGATCACCGGATAGTCGCGCCCGAAGGCGGCATCCACCATCAGCGAGCCCAGGCCCGGAATGCCGAAGACGCGCTCGATCACCACAACGCCGCCGAGCAGGTAGCGCACCTGCAGGCCGATGATGGTGACATAGGGGATCAGCGCGTTGCGCAGGATGGTGTGCAGGAAGACGAAGGGACCGGAATGGCCGAGCGAGCGCGCCACCTGCACATAGGGCCGGTGCATCACCTCCAGCAGTGCCGCGCGCAGCACGCGCGAGAAGACCGCCGCCATCGGCGCCGCGATGGCCAGCGCCGGCAGGAAGCCGGAGAGCAGCGCGCCCGGGAGGGATTCCGCCGGCGAGGTGAAGCCATAGGAGGGAAATAGCGGGAAGTTCAGCGCCAGGAAAAAGACCAACACATAGCCCAGCCAGAAATCCGGCATGGAGACGCCGAGCACTGCGAAGGAGGTCATCGCCGTGTCCAGCACCCGGCCGCGCTGCAGGGCCGCGACGGTGCCTACCACCAGCGAGATTACCGCCGCCAGCACCAGCGCATAAAGG
This sequence comes from Roseomonas sp., assembly GCA_035565935.1. Classification (GTDB taxonomy): domain Bacteria; phylum Pseudomonadota; class Alphaproteobacteria; order Acetobacterales; family Acetobacteraceae; genus Pseudoroseomonas. Next base: position 390,676 of record DATMRU010000041.1, on the reverse strand, counting down.
CCGATGAAGGCCGTCACCGGCAGCCGGCTGGCAATCAGCTCGCCCACTGGCACGCCGCCAGCCAGGGTCAGCGAGCGGCCGAAATCACCCTGCACGGCACCGCCGATCCAGGCGAGGAACTGGACCGGCAGGGGCCGGTCGAGGCCATGCGTCTTCCGGAAGGCCTCGACCAGCTCGGGGCGCGCGTTCTCGCCCAGCGCGGCGAGCGCCGGGTCGCCGGGCGTCGCCTTCATGGCGAAGAACACCACCAGCGCGCCCGCCAGAACGGTCAGCAGCAGGATGCCGATGCGGCGGAGCGCCCTGCGCAGGGCCGGAGACGACAAGGCGGACTACCCGATCCGGACCGACGCGAACTGGTCGCCGAAGTTGGAGTAGGGGAGTTGCGTGAAGCCACTGACATTGGCGGCCAGCAGGTTGTGGATGTTCGAGCAGAACAGCGGGACCACCGGCACATCCTCAATCCAGAGGTTCTCGCTTTCCCGATAGAGGGCGCCGCGCTTCGCCGTGTCCAGCTCCCGCCGCGCCTGCACCAGCAGCTCGTCCAGCTTCGGGTTGCTGTAGCCGGCGAAATTGCGCCAACCCTCGCTGTGCAGCAGGTCGTAGGAATATTCGTCCGGATCGATCATGCCGAGCCAGCCCCAGGTGCCGGCCTGATAGTCGCCGCTGCGGATGCGGGCGAAGACCGTGTTTGCCTCCGTCACCTCCACGCTGAGCTGGGTGCCGAGCACCTGGTTCACCTGCGCGGCCACCACCTCGCCGATGCGCTTCCACCAGCCCGAGCCCCAGGTCAGGATGGTCGCCTTGGTGCCCGGCCCGTATTTGGATTTCGCCAGCTCCTCCTTGGCGCGCTGGGCGTTGAAGCTGGAGAGCGGCTTCGGCGTGGGGTCATAGGAGGCGGTGAGCGAGGGCGGGATCAGCCCCGGCGTCGCCACGCCCTCGCCGAACAGCACGATGCGCACGAGCACGTCGCGGTTGATGGCGAGCGAGACGGCGCGGCGGAAATGCACGTCGTCGAAGGGCGGCTTGCGGTTGTTCAATGACAGGAAGCGCGTGTTCAGGCCCGGCTGCTTCAGGACCTTGATCTCGCTGCGCTTCTCCAGGTTCGGGATATCGGCGAAAGGTGCCGTGCTGGTCAGATCCACCTGCCTGCCGAGTAGGGCGGTGACGCCGCTGGTCTCCTCGGCGATGAGCGGGATCTCGATCTCGGGGATACGGTCCGGCTGCCCCTCGAAGGAATCGGCGAAGGCAGCGAGCTTCAGCGCCTGATTGGGCTGCCAGTCCCGCAGCCGGTATGCGCCGGTGCCGATCGGCTTGCGCCCGAAGCCCTCCGGGTCCGCGCTGACGGCGCCGCGCGGCAGGATCTGCGTCCCGGTGCGGGCATTGCTCAGGAAGGTCAGCAGGGGCGCGAAGGGCGCCTTGGTGCGCAGCCGCACGGTCAGTGGGTCCGGCACCTCGATGGTATCGATGACGGAAACCTTGCTGCGGTTGGGCGACTGCGTCTTCTCGTCCATCAGCCGCTCAAGGGTGAACTTCACGTCGTCGGCGGTCAGGGTGCTGCCGTCGTGGAACTTGACGCCCTGGCGCAGGCGGAACTCCAGCCCGCCATCCTCCCCGACCTTGAAGCTCTCGGCCAGGTCAGGCACCGGGTGCATCTGGGTGTCCAGCTTCAGCAGCCCGTTGTAGAGGCCCCAGAGCACGTAAAATTCGGGGATCAACGCGGCCTTGGCCGGGTCCAGCGTGTTGATGACGTTGTAGCCGGTGATCGCCGCGCGCAGCGTGGTGGGGGCCGCCAGGGCCGCACCGCGCGGCCAGCCGAGGGTGGCCACGCCGAGCCCGGCACCGGCCGCCAGGATGCCGCGCCGGGAAAGCCCGCCGCGCGATGACTCGGTCATGTGATGCCCCCGCCAGATTGTTGGTCTTTCGATTTTCAGTATACATCGCAGGAACCGATCTGGCGCAAGCACCCAAATTTCGGTCAGAATGCCCCGCAGAACGGAGATGCCTCAACTTTGATGCCCCGCTGCCTGCTATTTCGGCATACCGAACGGGCTACCGGCCATGGCTGACGGCCTCACCGCGCGGATCGAGGCGGCGCCTTCGCGCACGCCGGAGCTTTATGCCGGCATGAAGGCGGAGATCACCTCGCTGCGCCTGCCGCCGGGCACCCAGTTGCAGGAGGTCGCGCTCGGCCAGCGCTTCGGGGTCAGCCGCACACCGGTGCGCGAGGCGTTGCAGCGCCTGTTGCGCGACGGGCTGGTGGAGCGCTTCGGCCGGTTCTACCGCGTCATCCGCCTGACCGAGACAGAGGTGCGGGAGCTCTGCGAGCTGCGCGAGGCGCTGGAATGCATGGCCGTGGAACTGGCCGTGGCGCGCGAGCCAGCCTGCACCTCCCGGCTGGAGGAATTGATCCTGGCGCAGGAGGAGGCGCTCCGCCGCGAGAATTTCGACGCCTTCAACAGCCTCGATGGCGAGTTCCATCTGCGCATCGGTCAGGCGGCAGGGAACGGGGCGTTGCTGCGGCAGCTCGAAACCCTGCACGACAAGGCCTGCCTGGTGCGCGGCATGGAGCAGCGCCGGCCGCACTGGACCGGCCGCGTCATCACCGAGCACCGTCGCATCATCGATGCCATGGAGCGCGGCGACGCCACCATCGCCGCCGCCGAGATGCGCTACCACATCCGCAGCGTCATCGCGCTGCGGCCGCCCGCCTAAGCCTGCCGCAAGGAACCCGCCCCGCATGACCTCGCCTCATTCCGTGGCGCCCGATGCCACCGACGTCGCCGTTGTCGGCGGCGGAATCGTCGGCTGCGCCACCGCGCTGGAACTGGCGCAGCAGGGCCTGCGCGTGGCGCTGTTCGAGCGTGGCGAGCCGGGTCGGGAACAATCCTCCCGCGCCTGGGGCTTTGTGCGCCAGCAGGGCCGCCATCCCGCCGAGCTCCCCCTGGCGGCCGAAGCCAATATCCTGTGGCAGGAACTCACCTGCCGGTATGGCGGCGCCGCGACCGGCTTCGAGACGGGCGGCATCCTCACCCCCGCCGAGACGGTGGAGGACGAGGCGCGCATCCTCACCGCGCATGAGGACGCCGCGGGTTTCGGCCTGCGCACGCGCATCCTGTCCGCCGCCGAGCTGCGCGAGCGGCTGCCGCAGCTCGCGGGTTCCTGGCGCAGCGCCCTGCTCACCGACGGCGATGGCTATGCGGAGCCGGCCTGCGCCACCGCCACCATTGCGGCGGCGGCGCGCGAGGCGGGCGTGCGCTTCCACACCCGGCAGCCCGTGCTGGAGGTCAGCCTGCGCGGTGGCGCGGTGGAGGGAGTGGTGACATCCGCCGGGCTGCACCGCGCGGGGGTGGTGCTGCTGGCCAATGGCGTGGGCGCTGCCTCGCTGGCGCGGCGGCTCGGCCTGGCCCTGCCGGTGCAAGTGGTGCGCTCCACGGTCGCGCGCACGGTCGCGGCGGCGCCGTTCACCCGCCTGGCCATGTGGGGGCCGAAGGTGGCCTATCGGCCGCGGCCGGACGGCAGCTTCGTCATCGGCAACGGCTATCGCGGCGTCGGCGGGGACTATGACATCACGCCCAACTCCTTCCGCCAGCTACGGCATTTCCTCCCGGCCTATCGGCGCAACTGGCGGCTGTTGCGCCTCAGCCTGGGTCGGGAGTTCACCGCGCAACTGAAGGCCACCGGCAGCGCCGCCGCACCCGAGCCACCGCCGAACCGCCGCAAGGTGGCCCACAATCTCGCCGCCTTCCGCCGGCTGTTTCCGCATCTCGGCGCATTGCCGCTGGAGACCGCCTGGGCCGGCCGCATCGACCTGACACCGGATGTCATTCCGATCATGGACCGGCCCTGGCCCGAACGCGGCCTTTTCATCGCAGCGGGCTTTTCCGGACATGGTTTCGCTCTCGGCCCCTCGGTGGGGCGGCAGATGGCGGCATGGATCATGCGCGGCCGCCCCGCGCTCGACCTCGCACCGTTCCGCCTATCGCGCTTCACGGATGGAAGCGCGGCCTATGCGCGGCACTCGCTGTAGCGTGGCCGGATCCAGGCATTCCCCCCCGGCTCTCAGCGCCAAACTGACAGAAAGAAGAAGGAGGTTCGGGGGAATTCCTTCCCCCGAACTTTTTCTCACCGCGCCCCTCGCGCGGTGGTGGGCCATCTTTCCCGGCACCTCCACCGCCTCGTCGGACGGCTTCTCCACCTGGGCGCCTTTTGTAGAAAGCGGAGACCACTGCGGAATCGGCCACCTGGGCAGTGCGTATCGCCGGAATCAGGCCCGCTGGGCTTCCTTATGCGCCGGGGCCGGTTTGTCCTCGCCGGCGGCAGCGGCCGGGGCCGCGGCGATCTGCTGGCAGCAGCTGCGCATCCCCTCCGCCATCTGTTGCAGGGTCCGAGCCTGGCTGGCGGTCGCTTCGAAGGCGGTCATCATGAGGGCGGTCTGCGCCGCTATCCAGTCCTGCGGCCGGCGGCTGGCGGCGAGATCCTGCAGGCAGTGGCCGATGCGCGTCTGGGTGTCGAGCATCAGCTGGAATTCCTGGGTGAGCGTCTCGCCATAGATCCGCTGGGCTGAGAGACCGGCCTGCCAGAGCGGGCGCATCGGGGAGTCACCTCCGTCCTTCAGGCTTTCGGAACCAAAGCGCCACCAGGAGCCCAGAAACTCCATCGACTTTGGGGGAGACGCCTCGTGCGGTGGTCGGGACGTAGGGTTCATTGGCATGCTTCCTTGCTGTGGCGGTGTCTGGCCGGCCTGAGGTCGGGCCTGGACAGGGGGAGGGGCCGGCCTACGCCGCGGGCGGACCATGAGGGCGGGGAGGGCGGTCGACACTGATCTGCGTCAGGTTCCCTTCCGCTGCGGGCGGCTGGAAAAGTGACCTCACGCAGCGGTGTACGCGCGGCTCACCGCGCCGATGGGGCATGAAGAGGGCGTGATGACGCCCGCCGGCTTGTGCGGTGTGCAGGGCGGTGGCTGATACACTTGTCGTTCTGGAGGTCGCGCCCCTGTTCAGCCGGAGCTGCCCGCCCACGATCTCGCCGTTTTGACAGGAAAGGCTGCGGCATGCCTGCCGTGCTGCGCAGCGCGGGCAGCCTTGGGCCGTGGCTCGCCTTCCACCGCCCGACCCACCGGCGAAGGGGCTGTATGCTTCCCGGCGGCCGAGGCGCCATTTGGGAAGCAGGGAGAAAGCCGCATGGATGTCGCCGTCTTCAGCACCCGCCCTTATGACCGCCGGTTTCTCGACGCTGCCAATGCGGCCCTGGAGCGGCCACACCGGCTGACCTATCTGGAGGCCCGCCTGTCGCCAGAGACGGCAGTGCTGGCGCGTGGGGCCGGCGCGGTCTGCGCCTTTGTCAACGACCGGGCCGGGGCGGCGGTGCTGGAAGCCTTCGCTGCCTCGGGCGTGCGGCTGCTGGCGCTGCGCTCGGCCGGCTTCAACAATGTCGACCTCCCGGCGGCGCGCCGCTTCGGGGTGACGGTGGCGCGCGTGCCGGCCTATTCGCCCGAGGCGGTGGCGGAGCACACCGTGGCGATGATGCTTTCGCTCAACCGCTGCATCCATCGGGCCTACAACCGGGTGCGGGAGGGCAATTTCGCGCTCGACGGGCTGCTGGGCTTCGGGCTTGCGGGACGCAGGGTGGGCGTGGTCGGAACCGGGCGCATCGGCGCCGCGGTGGCGCGCATCATGCTCGGCTTCGGCTGCCAAGTGATGGCCTATGACCCGCAGCCTGACTCGGCGCTGGAAGCCATGGGCGTCTCCTACGCTACGGTCCCCGAGCTGCTGGCAGGCGCCGATATCGTCACGCTGCACTGCCCTCTGACGCCGGAGACGCACCACCTGATCGACAGCGCCGCGGTCGGACGGATGCGCCGCGGCGTCATGCTGATCAACACCAGCCGCGGGGCGATCGTGGACACGCGGGCGGTGATCGCCGGCCTCAAGGAAGGCGTGATCGGCCATCTCGGCCTCGACGTCTATGAGGAGGAAGCCGATCTCTTCTTCCAGGATCTCTCCGGCACGGTGATCCAGGATGACGTCTTTGCCCGTCTGCTCACCTTTCCCAATGTGCTGGTCACCGCCCACCAGGCCTTCTTCACCGTGGAGGCGCTGACCGCGATCGCCGAGACGACGCTGGCCAATATCACCCGGTTCGAGGCCACCGGGCGGGCGGTGCACGAGGTCTCCACCGAGAAGCTCGCCTGAGCATGGGAAAGCGCCTGGCTGCCGCGCTGCTGCTGGCGCTGGGGCTGCTGGCACCGCCGCCGGCGCCTGCTCAGTCCGCCGCGACGCCCGGGGGCGCGGCGCTGCTGCTCACCGCCGAGGGCGCCATCGGCCCCGGGCTCGCCGGCTATGTGCGGGACGGGCTGGAGCGCGCCACGGAGCAGAATGCCGCGCTGGTGGTGCTGCGGCTCGACACGCCCGGCGGCCTGGACGCGGCGGCACGGCAGATCGTTCAGGCGCTGCTGGCCGCGCCGATGCCGGTGGCCGTCTGGGTGGCGCCGCGCGGCGCGCGGGCGGCCAGCGCCGGGCTGTTCGTCCTCTCGGCCGCCTCGGTCGCCGCCATGGCCCCGGGCACCACGACCGGCGCGGCCACCCCGGTGCGCCTCGGCGGCGAGGACAAGGACGACCCGATGCGGGCCAAGCTGGTCAACGACGCCGCCGCCTATGCGCGCGGTCTCGCCGAGTATCATGGCCGCAACCCGGACTGGCCGGAGAAGGCGGTGCGCGAGGCGGCGAGCGTGCCGGCCGAGGAGGCACTGCGGCTCGGCGTCATCGACCTTGTCGCCGCCGACCTCCCGGCACTGCTCGCGGGCATGGACGGGCGCCGCGTTCGCCTGCCCTCCGGCCCGGCGGTGCTGCGGACCAGCGGCCTCGTGGTGCAGCGCTTCGATCCGGGCTGGCGCCACCAGCTCCTGGCCACGCTGTCCGACCCCAACATCGCCTATCTGCTGCTGATGGTAGGCCTGGGCGGGCTGATCCTGGAATTCGCCGCTCCCGGTTTCGGCCTGGGCGGCGTGGTCGGCGGCATCGCGCTGATCCTGGGCCTCTTTGCACTCAACCTCCTGCCAGTGAACCTCACGGGCGTGGCGCTGATGGGCCTGGGCGCGGTGCTGCTGGTGGCGGAAGCCTTCATCCCGGCTTTCGGGGCGCTCGGCTTCGGCGGACTGGCGGCACTGGTGCTCGGCGCCGCCATCGCCTTCGACTTCGGGGCGCCGGGTTTCCATCTCTCGCCGCTGCTGGTGGCCGCCTCGGCCCTGCTGCTGGCGCTGCTGCTGGGTGCCACGATGTGGTCGGTCTGGCGCTCGCGCCGGCGGCCGGTGCGGACCGGCGGCCAGGGAATGATCGGCGCCCGCGGGAGGGTGCTGAGCTGGTCGGGCGGTGCCGGCACCGTGCTGGTGCATGGCGAGCGCTGGGCGGCCTCGGGCGAGGGGCTGCGGCCTGGGCAGACCGTCCGGGTGCTCGCCCGCCATGGCTTGCGGCTCGAAGTGGCGGCCGAGGCCGCCGAACAGGAAGGAAGGGCGCCATGACCGCCGACGTCGCGAATTTCGTTCCCTATGTCATGCTGCTCGTGGTGGTGCTGGCTCTGCTCTGGGCCGGCGTGCGGGTGCTGCGCGAATACGAGCGCGGCGTGGTCTTCACCCTGGGGCGCTTCTCCGGCGTGCGAGGCCCGGGGCTGATCCTGCTGATCCCGCTGGTGCAGCAGATGCAGCGCGTGGATCTGCGAACGGTGGTGATGGATGTGCCCAGCCAGGACGTGATCTCGCACGACAACGTTTCGGTGAAGGTCAATGCCGTGGTCTATTTCCGCGTGGTGGACGCTGACCGCGCCATCATCGAGGTGGACGACTATATGGGGGCGACCAGCCAACTCGCGCAGACCACGCTACGCTCGGTGCTCGGCAAGCACGACCTCGACGAGATGCTGGCCGAGCGCGACAAGCTGAATCGCGACATCCAGGAGATCCTCGACGCCCAGACCGACGCCTGGGGCATCAAGGTCGGCAATGTCGAGATCAAGCACGTGGATATCAACGAGAGCATGGTGCGCGCCATCGCCCGCCAGGCGGAGGCCGAGCGCAACCGCCGGGGCCGCATCATCGACGCCGAGGGCGAGCTGCAGGCGGCGGAGAAGCTGGTGCAGGCGGCGCGCACCCTCTCCGCTGTGCCGGAGGCGATGCAACTGCGCTACCTCTCCACGCTTCAGGCCATTGCCGGGGAGCGCAATTCGACGGTGGTCTTCCCCATCCCGCTGGAACTGCTGCGCGGGCTGGGCGCCATGGCCGGCGCCGCCGCCCAGGCTGCGGCGCGGCAGGCGCCGCCGGAGGGGCGCTGAGGAGAGCCGGGGCCGCCGGTCCTCCTGTCAGTCCACCCAGAGGCCCCGGCTGCGGTGCCACTGCTCGATCGATTCCTCCGGGTATTCGTCGAAGCAGACATCCTCCGGCCCGATCTGCGGCTCCACCCACGGCGCCTTGGAGCCCAGCATCAGGTGAACGGAATTGGGCGGCTTTGGCAGCGCCGTGTCGATGGCCGAGGCCAGGGGATGCACCAGCTCCGGCCATTGCGCGTCATACATCCAGAGGGCGCTGGCGCATTTCGGGCAGAAATGCCGTTCGCCGCTGCTGGTCTCGCAATGGCCCTGCGCGTCGCAGATCCGGGCGTGGTAGATGGCGGTCCTGCCCTGCACCTTGAGGGTCCGGGCGTCGCCCATGATGTTGATGGCGTACCCGCCGCCCCCGGCCGTCTTGCGGCAGATGCTGCAGTAGCAGCGCTGGTAGGGGTAGGGGGTATGGCTCTCCAGCCGGAAGCGGACAGCGCCGCAGTGGCAGGAGCCTTCCAGGGTCACGGGCATGGGCGGGGCCTCCCTCTCACGGTCCAGGCTGGCGGAGAACGCGGGCAAGGCGGGCCGGGTTCCCGCACCCTTGATGGGCGGCTGCCGGCGTGGCGGGCATCCGCCGCCGCTCAAGCCTCTTGCCCCGGGAGCGGCCGCTCCGTATTCCTTTTGCCGCAACGGTTGCGCAGCAGGGGGAACGTCCATGGCCGACGCCAGTCATGACATCGATTTTGTGGAGGTCCGGTCGGACGATATCCTTGCCGAGCGCGTGCGGGGCTGGGATCAGTTCACGGCGGGCGCGAAATGGGTCATCGGCGTCACCATCGTGGTCCTGCTGGCGCTCTACATCTTCTGGGGTTGAGCCGCGGCCACGCCGCCCCCGGCTGAAGGCGCCTTCGTGGCGCGGAAATAAAGAAGGCGGCCCCCTAGAGGGCCGCCTTTCACGTTGCGCCGGGGGCCAGCCGCCCCCGGAGCCAGCGGCCTCAGCCGACGATCTCGACGCCCGAGAAGAAGAAGGCGATCTCGGTCGCAGCGTTCTCCGCGCTGTCGGAGCCGTGCACGCTGTTCGCCTCGATGCTCTCCGCGAACTCCTTGCGGATGGTGCCCTCGGCTGCATTGGCCGGGTTGGTGGCGCCCATGATCTCACGGTTCTTCGCGACGGCGTTCTCGCCCTCGAGCACCTGCACCACCACCGGGCCGGAGGTCATGAAGCTGACCAGGTCCTTGTAGAAGGGGCGCTCCTTGTGCACGGCGTAGAAGGCGCCGGCCTGGGCCTCGGAGAGCTGCAGGCGCTTCTGGGCGACGATGCGCAGGCCCGCTTCCTCGAACTTGGCGTTGATCTTGCCGGTCAGGTTCCGGCGGGTGGCATCCGGCTTCAGGATGGACAGGGTGCGCTCGACGGCCATGGGAGCTTCCTTCGCGATGGCGGGCAGACGCGGGCCGGATAGGCGGGGACGCGCCCCAGCGCAAGGGGGCGCGGCCCGCAACCCCGCTTCAGCCGAGGCTTTAACCCGGCGCCCCCGGCCCCCCGGAGGGTCTGGAAGGGAGCGCAGCATGTCGCGCAGAACGGTTTCGGTGGTGGTGCTGGCGGTGCTGCTGGTGTTGTTGTTCTGGCAGCTGCCCGAGGTGCCGCTGCTGGTCTTCGCCGCGGTGCTGCTTGGGGTCTTCTTCTATTCCGGCGGCACTCTGCTGTGCCGGGTGGTGCCCGTGCCGCATGCCGCGGGCGTACTGGTCTTCATCCTGCTGCTGCTATTGGCCGGCACCGGCCTAGCCCTCCTGGCGGCGGCGCCGATCGCCGACCAGCTTAACGAGCTCTGGCAGCAGGTGCCCGTCGCCGCCAGCCGCCTCACGGAGCGGCTGTCCCATTACTCCTGGGGCCGGGAGATCCTGGAGCAGTTCAACCCGCAGAACATATCCCTGCCGAGCGGCTCCGGCACCGTCTCGGCCTTCTCGGCCATCAACACCACCTTCGGGGTGCTGGGGAATGCCGTGCTGGTGCTCTTCCTCGGCCTTTACTTCGCCGTCGATCCGGGGCTGTACCGACGCGGCATCGAGGCGATGGTGGCGCCGTCCCTGCGGCCCAGGGCGCATGACGTGGCAATCGAGGCAGCGCATACCCTGCGCGGCTGGCTGGGCGCGCAGCTGATCTCGATGACGGTTGTGGGCCTGCTGACCGCGCTCGGCCTCTGGCTGATCGGCCTTCCCCTGGCGCTGGTGCTCGGGGTGATCGCGGGGCTCCTGGCCTTCATCCCGACCATTGGGCCGGTCATGGCAGCCGTGCCGGGCGTGCTGCTGGGCCTGTCGGATGGCCTTACGGGCGCGCTCAGCGTGGCGGCGGTCTATCTCGTGGTGCAGACGGTGGAGAGCTATCTGGTCACGCCCTACGTCCAGCGGCGCAGCGTGGACCTTCCCCAGGCGGCTACCATTGTCGCGCTGGTCGGCTTCGGCCTGCTCTTCGGCTTCCTCGGGATGCTTCTGGCCACCCCCATGGCGGCGGTGCTGCTGATGCTGGTCAACCGCCTCTATGTGGATGACTACCTAGAGCGGGAGATGGTGGAGGAGTGGCGCCAGCCCGCCATCCGGCGTTGACCGGACCAGTGCTGACGGCGCGCCATCCCTTCCGTCCCTGAGAAAGGCGCACCGGTCAGGTTCTGCGAAGGCTTCGGCGCAGCATTCCTATGGGGCTGTGGCCGCAGGTGCCACTCGCCCGCGGTCCCGCGCCCGTGAAGTCACTCCAGTCCTGCCTCGCGCTTCAGGGCCCGCCGATGATGGCCGGCCTTCGGAGGCCTCCTGTCTCCCTGTCCGAAGCTGCAGGAGAGCGGACCAAGACCATGTCGGTCAAACAACAAATTGGACATGAATGGAGAAGATGATCAACCATTAGGTTTTGTTTTTAAATGAGATTTAATACAAAATCCGAGAAAAATTCTTCTTAAATCGAAAAGGAAATCTTAAAAAAAGATACGCGAGCTTAAGCGCGAGAAGGCCCTGCAGGCCGGTCCGCCATGGGATTCATGTCCAAGGAGCGGCTTTGAGAAATGTCCGAAGGACTGTTCCAAGGCGAAGGACCACGATGATGAAGATCGTGACCCCCACTGGGAAGGTCATTGAGGTTCCTGAGACCGTCGAGAGCGACATTTCCTATTTCCACCCGCAGGATCTGCAAGGGGCGCTGCGCTTTTACCGGCGGGAAGGCTATGTCGTCATCCGCGGCCTGCTGTCGCCGGAACTCTGCGACCAGATCCGCCAGGCTTACCGGACCGAGGTGCGGCCTTCCCGCACGCCGATCCTCCGGCAGAAGAACATGCGCTATGAGCGCAACCGCTTCGACGGGGATGGCTTTCTCGCCAATCCGATCTTCAATCTCCAGGATCTGGAAAGCCGTCGGTTCGGCGGCTTCAAGGCTGCGGCCCTTGAAGGGCTGACCCATGCTGATGTCGCCGCCGTCACGGCCGCGCTGGTCGGCACGCTGCGCACCAAGATCATCCAGACCATGTTCTTCGAGGCCCCGGCCGGCACCTGGGCGCATCAGGACAGCTATTACCAGGACAGCGCCACGGCGCTCGGGCGCTGCGTCGCCGGCTGGTTCGCGCTGGAGGACATCGACGCGGGCGCGGGGCGCTTCTATGTCTGCCCTCGAAGCCATACGCTGATGCCCCTGTTGCGGAATGCCGGCGAACTGGACTTCGCCACCGGCCACGAGCGCTACCAGGCCGCCGTGCTCGAAGCGATCCAGCGCCACGACCTCGGCTGGCAGGCGCCCTGTCTGCGGAAGGGGGACGTCATCTTCTGGTCCTCCCTGACGGTGCATGGCAGCCTGAAGGCGGAGCGCCCCGGCGTCTCCCGCACCTCCCTCACGGCACACTACCTGCCCGAGCAGGACGAGATGCTACAGTTCCACACGCGCATCCGCCCGCAGAAGCTGATGCCGCACAACGGGATGGCGGTGGCGCGCCTGCATGATCAGGACGAGTGGCGCAACCGCTTGGTGCGTGCCGTGGCGGCGAATGCGCCAGACACCTATGCCGCCGCGCGGCGCTTCGCCATGAGGATGCTGTTCTTGGCCGGCCGGATGCGGCGAAGCCCGGCGCTTCCACCCGACGCGGTCGCCTGACATCCGGCGTGGCGCATCCCCTCCCGCGGCGGGAGGGGATGGCCTCAGAAGACGATGCCGCGGCTGCGGGCCGCCTCCTCCAGCACCGCCCGGTCATGCCGGGCATAGATGCGGTAGCTGCGCCAGACGAACTCCTCGGCGCCGAGGAGATAGGCGTTGTTGGACCAGACCAGCGGCGTGCTGTAGCGCAGCCCGTGATGGGCCGCGAGTTCGGCCGGGATGGGCCAGGTGGCGCCATAGGCCAGGGTATTCGGGCAGCCATGGCTCGACCCTGTCGCGCAGGGCAGGCCGATGCGCCGCCCGAACTGGCGGGCGAATTCGGCGAAGAAGTCGCCGGTCGGGTGATTGGTGCTGTAGAGCAACGGGCGCTCGCGGATCTCGGCGAAGAACCAGGCGCGCAGGCTGAGCCCGTCGGCGCCGAGCCGGCTCTCGCGCCGCTCCCACTCGCGCTCGGCGGCCGCGAAGGCGGCGAAATGGCCCTGCTCGGCATAGGTCTCGACATTGAAGGCGGCAAGGCAGGCGGCAGGGTCGAGACCGCGCAGGAAGCTGCGCACCACGATCCGGGAATTGTAGTCGCCGATGGGCGAGAGCACGCGCTCGCCCCGCGCGCCGAGATAGGTGATGTCCGGGAACAACCCCGCGAAATGCACGGGGACATAGGGCACCACCTCGGCCCGCCCGGCACCGCGCAGCGCCTCCACCGAGATTTCCGCGAATTCGGCGGCGCTGGTTGCGGGGGCGAGGATGACGTCGGCGCCCTCCGCGGCGCGCAGAAACTCCTCCCGGTTGCGGCGGAAGGCGGTGATGTCGAGCCCGGCGATGGAGACCTCGCGCTGGCTGAGCCAGCCAACGGCACGGGCGAGGTTCGGTGCCTGGCAATTGCCGAGCACCAGCAGCCGGGCCGCGCCGGGGCGCCAGAGATGGAACTTCCAGGCCGGCTGCATAGGCGGCAGCGTGGCGCGCGCCACCGCCTCAGGATGGCTGAAGGCAGCCTCGTGCAGCGCCGCCGCATCGCCGCCGGCTGCCTCCAGCGCCGCCGCCGTTTCCTCCGCGCCAGGGCGCCGGCCGAGATGGTGCTGCCAGGCCCAATCCACATCGGTCGGATTGGGGCGGACGCTGAGGGCGTCCAGCGAGGCAGTCGCCGGGTCGGTCATGCCAGGGTCTCCATGGCGCGGTCGATGGGGCAGGCAAGCCGCCTCATTGCAGGATGTAGTAGATGGTGAAGTTCAGGGTGATGCTGTCCTGCCCGTCCTGCATCTCGGGCGGGAAGGCCGGGCCGATCTGATCGCGGAAGTACGACAGGCTGGCGCTGTCGAGCCATCGAGAGCCCGAAGAGGTGGTGATCCGCACAGCTGAAATGGTCCCATCCTTCTGCACCGTGACGCGCAGCACCACTGCGCCATCCTCCCCGCGCTGTGCGGCCGCCAAGGGATAGAAGGCACGCTGCTGCACCCATTGCTGGAACGCCGTGCTCCAATCGACCGTCGGTCTGGCGCCCGAGACATAGGACAGCACGGAGTTGCTGGTGGGGCTGTATCGCCGCGGCGCCAGGGAGCGCTCAGGCACTGGCCCGATGGCCATCTCCATGCCCTGGCCCGGCAATGGCCGCCGCCGGGGCACCGACTGCGGCGCGAGGGTGATGGGCGCACTCCGGCCGAGGTCGATGGTGCCGGCGAAGGGGGAGGCGGGGCGCGGTGGCGCCGGCTCGGCGCGCGGCGGCGTTGGCGGTGGCGGCGGGTTGAGTTGCAGCGGCGTCGGCCGCGCCAGATCGATATGGGTGTTCAGCTCGGGCAAGGGCTCGGCGGGCGGCGGGATCTCCGCTTCTGGCGCCTCCGGCAGGCGAGGCGCCGGCTCCGGCTGAGCGGGCTGTGGCACTGGGGGCGCCGGTTCGGCTGGCGTCGGCTCCGAAGGGGCTAGCGGTGCGGGTGCCGGTGGTGGCGCGGCAATGGGGGGCGGCACGGGGGGCGACGGCCGCGCCTCCGGGTCGGGCGGCTCCATTGGCGCGGGCGCGTCGGCCGCCGGTGCCTCCTGCGCCTCCTGCGCGGGCTGGGTGCTTTCGAATACCACCTCGACCCCCTCCGGCGCGGCGGGCGTGGGCAGCGGGCGCGGCCGTACCGAGAGCAGCAGCACCACCAGAACTGCCACATGCAGGCTCAGGGAAACCCAGAAGGCCGGGCGCCGCCAGGGGCGGCGCGGCCGGTGCGGTCCGTCCGGGAAGAGCGGCGGGGCGGAGGCGGTCAGGCTCATGTGCGGTGGAGAGAAGGCAAAGGAGGCGGTCTTCCGGTCGGCGGGGCCAGGTGATGCGGCTGACCCAACCTAGGCGCTCCGATCCGGCAGGAACAGGGCAGCCCCCGGGGAGAAGGAGCCTTCCGCACGCGGCGCTTTCCGTCGGGGGCGCATCTGCACTACATCCCGGGGGCCATGACCGTTCTCGCCATCCGTGACCTGACCATCCGCATCGCCGGCCGCCCCCTGCTGGAAGGGGCCGAGCTGATGGTGGACCCTGGCCGCAAGATCGGGCTGGTCGGGCGCAACGGCGCCGGCAAGTCCACCCTGCTGCGCGCCATCACCGGCCAGTTGCAGCCGGATGGCGGTGAGATCCGCCTCGCCGCGCGCGCGCGCATGGCGCATGTGGCGCAGGAAGCGCCGGGCGGCGCCGCCAGCCTGCTGGAGACGGTGCTGGCCGCCGATACCGAGCGCGCCAGCCTGCTCACCCGGCTGGAGACAGAGCAGGACGCCGTCCATCTGTCGGAAATCCATGAGCGGCTGATCGCCATCCAGGCCGACAGCGCGCCTTCCCGCGCCGCGACGGTGCTGGCCGGCCTCGGCTTCGACGCGGCGGCGCAGGCCCGGCCGGTGGGCGAGTTCTCCGGCGGCTGGCGGATGCGCGTGGCCCTGGCCCAGGCGCTGTTCCTGGAGCCGGACATCCTCCTGCTCGACGAGCCGACCAACCACCTCGACCTCGAAGCCACGATCTGGCTGGAGGGCTGGTTGGCGCGCTTCGCCGGGGCCGCGCTGGTGGTCAGCCATGACCGCGGGCTGCTGGAGCGCTGCGTGGATGCCATCGCGCATCTCGATAAGCGCAAGATCACGCTCTATCCCGGCGGCTACGACAATTTCGTCCGCATCCGCACCGAGCGGGCGGCGCAGCAGGTGGCGCAGAACGAGAAGGTCGCCGCCCAGCGCGCCCATATGCAATCCTTCGTGGACCGCTTCCGCGCCAAGGCCACCAAGGCGCGCCAGGCGCAGTCCCGCCTGAAGGCACTGGAGAAGCTGCCGCCCATCGAGGCGGTGGTGGAGGACGCGCCCACCCGCTTCGCCTTCCCCGAGCCCTCCGAGCTGGCGCCACCCATCGTCGGCCTCTCCCGCGTGGATGTCGGCTATGATGGGCGGGCGATCCTGCGCGGGCTGGACCTGCGGCTCGATCAGGAAGACCGCATCGCCCTGCTTGGCGCCAATGGCAACGGTAAGTCCACGCTCGCGAAACTGCTGGCCGGGCGGCTGGCGCCGATGGCGGGCGAGATGCATCGCGACCGCCGCCTGAAGGTCGGCTATTTCGCCCAGCATCAGGCGGAAGAGCTGGATCTCTCCGGCACGCCGCTGACGCACATGCAGGCGGCGCTGGGGCCGAAGGCCACCGAGACCCAGTGCCGCGCCCAGCTTGCCCGCTTCGGGCTGGACGAGGAGCGTGCCACCACCAGCATCGGCGCGCTCTCCGGCGGCGAGAAGGCGCGGCTGCTGCTCGCCCTTTGCACCCGTGAGGCGCCGCACCTGCTGATCCTTGACGAGCCGACCAACCATCTCGACCTCGACGCGCGCGAGGCGCTGGTCAAGGCGCTGGCCGATTTCGGAGGCGCCGTGGTGCTGATCACCCACGACCCGCATCTCGTCACCCTCGCCGCCGACCGGCTCTGGCTGGTGGCGGATGGCCGGGTAACGAGCTTCGACGGCGACCTCGACGATTACCGCGCCCTGCTGGCCGAGCGCGCCCGCGCCGCGCGCCCGGCCGCCGAGTCCACCGCTACCCGCCGCGACGAGCGCCGCGAGCGCGCCGAGAACCGGCAAGCCCTGGCACCGCTGCGCCAGCGCGTGGCGAAGGTGGAGGCGGAGATGGCGAAGCTGCAGAAGGAAGCCGCCCTGCTGGAGAGGAAGCTCGGCGACCCCGACACCTATGCCCGCTTCAAGGCGGAGGACATCGCCTGGGCAACCCAGCGCCAGGGCGCCATCGCCAAGCAGATCGCCGTGCTGGAAGAGGAATGGCTGGAACTGCAGGAGAAGCTGGAAGCGGCGTGACGCTGCGGGGAGGGGCTTGATCCGCACCTCCGCTTCGCGCCTGCCCAAGAAGCGGCTAAGAGACCCACAACGATAACGCGGGCTCGGCAGCCTGTCGGCCGAGTCTGGCGGGGAGGCGTCCATTCCTTCGGAATGGGGACGCTGATGACTTCCGCTACAAGTTTGACGCCGCCGCACCCGCCGTATGGCTCCCGGGTGGCCGAACTGACCCTCTGCCTGGGTGCGCTCTCCCTGGGAGTCAGCGAGTTCGCGGCCATGGGGCTGCTGCCGCAGGTCGCCACGGAGACGGCGGTCTCCGTGCCAAAGGCGGGCTTGACCATCAGCGCCTATGCCGTGGGCGTTGTGGTCGGGGCGCCGCTCATTGCCCTGGCCTTCGCCCGCTGCCCCCGTCGGCTGCTCCTGATCGGGCTCGCGCTGCTGATCGCCGCCGGCAATCTCGCCACGGCCCTGGCGCCGAACTTCCTCGGCGTCGCGGCGGCGCGCCTGCTCGCGGGCCTGCCGCATGGGGCCTATCTTGGCACCGCCGCCATGGTGGCCGCTTCCCTCGCGCCGCCGGGCCGGCGCGCCAGTGCCGTGGCGCGGGTCATCCTCGGGCTGAGCATCGCCAACCTGATCGGCGTGCCCCTTGCGACCTGGATCGGCCAGCTGGCGAGCTGGCGTGTCGTCTTCGGCATCGTGGCACTCCTGGCGCTGACCACGGCCGTGCTGATCCGCCTCTGCCTTCCCGTCATCGGCGCCGGGCCAGCCATCGGCATCCGGCGCGAGGTGAAGGCCATGTTGCGCCCGCAGGTGCTGCTGGCGCTTGGCACGGCCGCCATCGGCTTCGGAGGCATGTTCGCGATCTACAGCTACATCGTGCCCACCCTGATGGAGGTGACCGGGGTTTCGCGGGAAACGGTGCCCGTCCTGCTCGCAGTCTTCGGCTGCGGGATGATCGCCGGGAACATGGCGGGCGGCTGGCTGTCGGATCGGGGCGTCATGCGGGCCATCGGCGTGATGCTGGCCCTGAGCGTCGTGGCGCAGTTCTGCTTTCTTTTCACCCCTCTCAGCCTGCCCACAGCCGCCGCCAACATCTTCCTGATCGGCGCCACCAGCATGGGCCTCAGCCCCGCTCTCCAGACACGTCTGCTGGATGTCGCGCCGGATGCCCAGATGCTCGCAGCCTCGCTCAACCATTCGGCCTTCAATCTGGCCAATGCCCTGGGCGCCTGGCTCGGGGGCATGGTGATCGCGGCCGGTTTCGGCTGGACTTCGACGGGCGCGATCGGGGCCATCCTGACCCTGGCGGGCTCCGCGGTCTTTGCCGTCTCCGTCGCTCTGGAGCGGTCGGAGACGGCCGTGCCGTCCAAGGCGTACTGAACAGACGCGGATTCCCCGCAGCACCGGGAGGCGCTGCCGGGCGGCCGCGGCGCTTCCGCGCGGAACACCTGGATCGGAGGAAGATAGCTCCGGGGAAACGCGCTCTCCCCCGGGGCCATCCTCCGGGCTACATCACCTCTTCCGCCGGCAGATCCGCCAACTCGCCCACGGTGATCGGCTTGTAGGGCGCGCGCGGGCGCAGGGCGCCGGCCTCCTCCATGCTGATGCCGCGCGTCTCCGCGATAAGCGCGGCGACGGTGGTGCCGCACATCCGGCCCTGGCACGGCCCCATGCCGGTGCGCAGATAGGCCTTGGCCTGGTTCGGCCCGGTGGCGCCCAGGCGCGCCGCCTGCCGCACCTGTCCGGCGGTGATCTCCTCGCAGCGGCAGACGATGGTGGCATCGTCCTCGGGCGCCAGAATCGTGGGGGCGGGCGCATAGAGCCGGTCGAGGAAGGGCCGCAGCGCCAGGGCGCTGTCCTGCGCATGACGATGCGGGGCGGCGCGCCGGTCGCGGGCCTCGGCGGAGAGCTTGCCGGCGCGGTGGGCGGCATCCAGCGCCGCCAGCGTGCCGCCCTCCACCGCCGCCTGCCAGCCGCCGATGCCGCCGCCATCGCCCGCGACGGCGATGCGCGGATGGCTGCTGGCGCCCCATTCATCGAGGGAGGCGCGCCAGCAGAGTTGCGCGGCGTCCCAGTCATGCGCCAGTCCGAGCGCGCGCGTGATGTGGGTGGAAGGAATGACGCCCTCATGCAGCAGCAGTGTGTCGCATTCGGTACTGCCGCCCTCCCAGACCACGCGACGGACCGCGCCTTCGCCCTCGGCGCGCAGCTTGCGCACGCCACGGACGAGCTTCATGCCGGCACGGCGCGCCTCCAGCATCAGGGTAGCGCCCTTGGCCAGCATGGTACGGCCGCGCCAGAGGCCGCCGGCCTGCAGGGCCTGGCGCAGCGCACCGCGCGGGGTGGTTTCCAGGAGCAGGGCAGGGGCCGCGCCGGCACGGGCGAGTTGCACCGCCAGTAGCCAGAGCAGCGGCCCCTGGCCGGCCAGCACGGTGCGGCCCTTCGGCACGGCGCCAGCCTGCTTCAGCAGGATCTGCGCCGCGCCGGCTGTCATCACGCCCGGCAGCGTCCAGCCGAGGATCGGCACCGGGCGCTCCTGCGCCCCGGTGGCCAGCAGAATGCGTTCCGCGGTGAGCGTCTCGCTCCCCCGCGCGCCGCGCAGCGAGAGCAGGCCGGTCTCGGCGTCGAGGTGCCAGAGCGTGGTCTCCGGCCGGTAGTCGATGTTCGGCATGGCGCGGAAGCGGCGGGCCAGGGCGGCGCCGTCGCGCGCATATTCGCCGGTCAGCGCTGGATCGGCGGCGGCGGATTCCACGGCGCGGAAGATCTGCCCGCCGGGCGCGGCCTGCTCGTCGATCACGGCAACGGAAAGGCCAAGCCCGGCGGCTTCCAGCGCGGCGCTCATCCCCGCCGGGCCGGCGCCGATGATGGCGAGGTCGTAGGCGAGGCTCATGCCGCTTCCCCCGGCCGGTAGGCCACGCGCGCGCCGTGCTGCGGCCGGATGCGCATGCCCGGCCGCACCGTGACCATGCAGGATTGCCGGTTCGCCACGCCATCGATCTCGGCAAGGCAGTCGAAGCAGACGCCCATCATGCAATAGGGCAGGCGCGGCGCGCCGGTGACGGGCGTCTCGCGGAGGGCGGGCAGCCCGGCCAGCAGAACGGCGGCGGCGGCGGAAGCGCCCTCAGGGACGTGGACGGGCGTGTCGCCCACATACACCTCCACGGTGGCGGGGCGGATATCAGGCCGCTGTGCGAACATCGAAGCGCCTCGCGCTGAAGGGGGCCATCTCGGGATCCAGGGCGCCGGCGGCGATCATCGGCGCCAGCCGGTTGGCATGAGTGCCGGCCAGCGTCACGCCGCTGTGGCAATTGGCGGTGAAGGCGCCGGGGAAGCGCTCGGACTGGTCGTAGATCGGCAACCCATCCGGCGCCATGACGCGCAGCGCCGACCAGGCGCGCACCAGATTCAGGTCGGCGATCCAGGGGAAGGAGAGCACGGCGCGACGGGCGATCTGCCGCATGATCGTTGGCGACTGGCTGAGGTCGAAGCCGGCATCCTCCTTGCTGTCGCCCAGCATCAAGGAACCTTCCTCCGTCTGCCGGATGGTGGTGGTGGGCATCGGCAGCACCGTTTGCGTGCGCTCGGTGACGAGGATCTGGCCGCGCTCCGGCCGCACTGGGGCGGAAAGGCCGAAGCGTGGTGCGAGATCTGCATTGCCCAGCCCGGCGGCCAGCACCACGCGCGGTGCACGGAAGCGCTGCCCGGCGGCCTCCACGCTGAAGTCGTTCGGCGCGGCGGTGCTGCTCTCCACCCGCGCATTGGGCTGGTAGGTGCCGCCCGCGCCGGTGAAGCCGGTGTGCAGCGCCCGCAGCAGATAGAGCGGGCTGGCATGGCCGTCATAGGGTGTCCAACTCAGGCCGACGACTTTCGGACCGAGGCCAGGAAGCATATCTCGTGCCTCGGCGCCGCGGATCATGCGGTATTCCAGGCCGAAATTCCCCGCCTCGCGCTGCAGCCGGGCCATGTATTCGCCGCGCCGCTCGAACTCCTCCTCGGAAAGGCAGAGATGCACGCCTCCCGGCTGCTGCAATCCGGTGCCAACGCCCGTGCGCTCCTTCAGCTCGGCGGCCAGCTTCGGCCATTCCTGCGCGGAGCCGCGCGTCCAGCGCTGGTAATGCGGCGCGCCCAGACCCTTCGACTGCACCCAGACCAGGCCGAAATTGCCGCGCGAGGCACGGAAGGCGACGTCGCCCTCGTCCAGAAGCAGGGTGGCGAGGCCGCGGCGCTGCAAGCCATAGGCGATGGCGGCGCCGACGAGACCGCCCCCCACCACGATGGCATCGAAACTCTGGCTCGTCATGCGCGGCGCTCCCCGGTCAGCAACCGGTCGATGGGGTAGAAACGATCCAGTACCACCAGCACCACCACCGTCACCACGATCAGCGCGGCGGAGACGGAGGCGACCAGCGGATCGGTCATCTGGTCGATATAGGTGAAGAGCCGCACCGGCAGCGGTGTGGCGCTGGGCGAGGAAAGGAAGAGGCTCACCGTCAGCTCGTCGAAGCTGGTGATGAAGGCCAGCGTCCAGCCGCCGGCCATGCCGGGCAGGATCAGCGGCAGGGTGATGCGGCGGAAGACGGCGAGGCGCCCGGCGCCCAGGCTTTCGGCGGCGCGTTCGATGCGGGGGTCGAGCCCCGCCAGCGAAGCCGTCACCAGCCGCGCCATGTAGGGCACCACCACCACGAGATGCGCCGCCGCCAGCGCCACGAAAGAGCCGACCAGCCCGAGGCCGGAGAAGAAGCGCAGCAGCGCCACGCCGAGCACCACATGCGGGATCATCAGCGGCGAGGCGAGGAGAGCCATCAGTGCCTCCCGCCCCGGGAAGCGGAAGCGCACGATGGCCAGCGCCGCCGGCACCGCGACCATCGCTGCGAGTGTCGCGGTGACAAAGGCCAGGCGCAGGCTGAACCAGAAGCTCTCCAGGAAGCGCGGATTCTCGGCGATGGCCCGCCACCAGCGCAGCGAGGCGCCGCTGAAGGGCATGGCCAGGAAGCCCTTGTCGGTGAAGGAGACGAGCACCACCACCACCAGCGGCGCCAGGATGAAGGTGACGAAGAGCAGGTGGAAGCCGATGGCCAGCGCCCCGTTGCGGTCGTTGCGGCGCATCAGCCCACTCCCAGGCGGCGCAGGGCGCGGCGCTCGATGAAGCGGCTCCAGAGCAGCGTCACCGCGAGGATGGCGATCAGCAGCAGCACGGCGATGGCGGCGCCGAGCGGCCAGTTCAGCGTGTTCAGGAACTCCGTATAGGTCATGCTGGACACCACCTTCAGGCGGCGCCCACCGAGCATCGCCGGCGTGGCGAAGGCGGAGGCGGAGAGACAGAAGACCATCAGTGCCCCGGCCAGGATGCCGGGCATGATGTTGGGCAGCACCACGCGCCGGAAGGCGGTGAGGCGCCCGGCGCCCAGGCTCTCGGCGGCGCGGGCGAGGGCGGGGTCGAGCCGCCCGAGGCTGGCCCAGACCGCCAGCACCACCAGCGGCACCATGACATGCACGAGCCCGAGGATGATGGCGAATTCCGTGAACATCATGCGGTAGGGCGCGCCGGGGATGCCGAGCGCCAGCAGCCCTTGGTTGATCAGCCCGTTGGTGCCGAGCAGCACCATCCAGCCGAAGGTGCGCACCACCACGGAGACGAGCAGCGGCCCGACCACCACCAGCAGCATCAGCCCGCGCCAGCGCGGCGACATACGATGGATGATCCAGGCCTCGGGAACGCCGATGAGCAGGCAGATGACGGTGACGATCAGCGCGATGCGGAAGGTGCGCGCCAGCGCCTCCTGGAACAGGGAGTCCCCGGCCAGGGAGGCGTAATTGGCGAGATCCCAGCGCGGGATGATGCCCTTGTCGAAATCGAAGCCCTGGAAGCTGAGCAGTGCGATGCCGATGAGCGGCACCAGCAGCGCGATCCCCAGCGCCAGCACGGCGGGCGCTGAGAGCGCCGCCGGGGCGAAGCGGGAGGAGGCGCTCATGCCGCCGCCTCCAGGCGCCGCAGGCTATGCGCGTCCCAGTCCAGTGTCACGGCGGCGCCTTCCTCGGCGGGGGGCGTGCCGGTGTTCTGCACCGTCACCAGCATGTCACCGGCAGGGGTTTCAACCCGCACCAGCCAGAAGCCGCCGAGAAAGACGCGGGAATGCACCTTGCCGGGCAGGCCGGGCTGGCCGGCGGGCCGAATCCGCAGCCGCTCCGGGCGGATCGCCAGCGCCACCTCGCCGCGCAGGGCGGCCAGCGCCTCGGGCAGCGGGAAGCGGTGGCCGGCGGCTTCCGCGGTCGCGCCATCGATCCGCGCCAGGAGCCGGTTCGAGCGGCCGAGGAAGTCGGCGACGAAAGGATCGGCCGGCGCGTCATAGGCGCGCCAGGGGGCGTCGATCTGCACGATACGGCCGCCCTGCATGACGGCGACGCGGTCGCAGAGCGCCATCGCCTCCTGCTGGTCGTGCGTGACGAGGATGGTGGTGACGCCGACGCGCTTCTGCACCTCGCGCAGTTCCACCTGCATCTCCTCGCGCAGCTTGGCGTCGAGGTTGGAGAGCGGCTCGTCCAGCAGCAGCAGGCGCGGCTCGATGACCAGGGCGCGGGCCAGGGCCACGCGCTGCTGCTGGCCGCCGGACATCTGCCGCGGGAAGCGGTCGGCGAGATGCTCGAGATGCACCAGGTCGAGCGCGCGGGCGACGCGGGCCTGCCGCTCGGGCTTCGGCACCCGGCGCATCTCCAGCCCGAAAGCGACGTTCTCCGCCACCGTCATGTGCGGGAACAGCGCGTAGGACTGGAAGACCAGCCCGATATTGCGCTTGCTGGCGGGGATGCCGGCCAGTTCCCGACCTTCCAGCAGGATGCGCCCGGCGGTGGGCGCCTCGAAGCCGGCGATCATCTGCAGCGTCGTGGTCTTGCCGCAGCCCGAGGGGCCGAGCAGGCCCAGGAACTCGCCCTGGGCCACCCGCACCGACACATCCTGCACCGCCTGGACGGGGCCATAGCTCTTGGCGACCCCGTCCAGCACCAGGAAGTCGCTGGCGGAAGCGGTGGGCACGCTCAGCGTTCCACCTCGCGCTGCCAGCGGCGCGTCCACTCCATCCGCTTGGCGTTGATGGTTTCCCAGTCCAGGGCGATCAGCTTGCCCACCTGCTCCTCGCCATAGATCACTGTGCTGGCCACCTCCGGCGACAGCTTGGTGTTGCGGTTGGTCGGGCCGGAGCCGTATTCCTTCGAGAAGATCGCCTCCACCTCCGGGGAAACCATGTGGGAGACGAACTTCTGCGCCAGCTCGGGGTTTGGATTGCCCTCGACGGCGCAGGTGGCCGTCATCAGCGCCACGCCGCCCTCCTTGGGCGCGATGAAGCCCATCGGGAAGCCGGCAAGCTGCATGGCGCGGGCGCGCGAGGAACCCCAGACGGCCATCCAGATCTCGCCGGACTGGAACATCTCGCTCATCTTGCCCGGGCTGCTCTCATAGGCGAGCACGTTCGGGTTCACCTTCTCCCGCATGGCACGGAAACCGGGGTCGATGTCCTTCTCCGAGCCGCCATTGATGCGCGCCATCATGACGAGAGTGTGCACGCCATAGGTATTGTCGATGCCGGGGATCGAGATGCGCTGCTCCAGATCGGCGCGCGTCAGATCCTTCCAGCTCGTCGGCGGCGGCAGGTTACGCTCCTTGAACAGCTTCTCGTTGTAGGCAAGGCCGGTGAAGCCGAAGCCGGTGCCGAGCGCCTTGCCGCCGCCGAGCACGGCGATCGGGTAGAGCGCGTCCTGTGCCGCCTTGTCCTTCACCTGCTGGCAGAAGCCGAGGCTGATCGCCTGGTACATCGGTCCGTCATCGAGGACGACGACGCCGATCTGCTGGTTGCCCTTCTGGGCCTGCAGCCGCGCCAGGCTGTCCGTCGAGTTGCCGGCCAGGTAGTCCACCTGGACGTTGTTGGCCTTCTCAAAGGGCGGGATCACCTGCTCCCGCATTACCTTCTCGTAGCTGCCGCCATAGGCGGCGACCACCAGGCGCTGCTGCGCCATCGCCGTGCCGGCCATTTGCGGGGCGGCCATCAGGCCAAGCAGCGATGCCGCTGCCAGGAGCGTTTTCCTCATCGTCCCAGATCCTTGCTCACCTCTGCCGGCGGGAGGGCGTGGCATCTGTTCCGCCCGCGCCAGGCGCGGCCGTCCGTGTGATGTGCCATTCAGGCTCCGGTCCCGTCCGGATGCCGACAGGCTGGCATCCGTTGCGGCTGTCACGCAAATGCATAATTGTCCCGGTTTCATTCCTTCCGGTAGCGAAGTCCCCGACATGACGCCTGCCCGTCTCCGTCAGCTCGAAGCCTTCCTGGCAGTCCTGCAGGCTGGCTCGGTGGGCGCGGCGGCGGAGATGCTGTCGCTGTCGCAGCCGGCGGTCACCAAGCTGCTGCGCGCCCTGGAGGAGGAAACCGACCTCGTCCTGTTCGATCGCGCCCGCCGCCGCCTGCGCCCGACGCCCGAGGCGCAGCGCTTCGCGGCCGAGGTGGAGGGGCTCTTCACCGCCGCGCGCCGGGTGGAGCAGGTGGCGAACGACATGCGCAGCACCGGCGTCGGCGAGTTGCGCGTCGCCTGCCTGCCGCTGCTCGGGGCGGAGCTGCTGCCGCGCCTGCTCGCGGATTTCGCCGCGGCGCAGGGGCAGCCGCGCGTCTCGCTGACGGTCGCCAGTTCGCACGAAGTGGTGGAGATGGTGCAGGGGGGCCAGGTGGAGCTGGGTTTCACGCTGTCGCTGCCCGGTCTGACACCCCTGGAGGTCTCGGCGCCTTTCCGCATGCCGGCGGTGCTGCTCCTGCCGCCCGGCCATCGGCTGGCCGGCCGCCGCGAGGCCACGCCGCGCGACCTCGAGGGCGAGCCCTGCATCTCCCTCGGGCGGCAATACCGGCTGCGCCATCTGGTGGACGAGCTCTTCGAGCGGCATGGCGTGACGCGGCGGATGGTGGCGGAGACGCAGAACACACAGGCCGCCTGCGTCATGGTGGCCGCCGGTCTTGGCTTCGCGGTAACCGACCCGGTTTCCGCCGCGATGCAGGCGGGCCGGGCGGCTGCGCTGCGCCTGACGCCGACCGCCGTGTTCCACATCCATGTGCTGGCCCCGCCGGGGCGCCCGCTGGCGCTGCTGGCGCAACGCTTCCTGATACGCGTGACCGAGGCGCTCGTGCCCTATGGCGTGCGGCCGGCGGGTGGGCGGCGGGCCTTGGCCGTCGGCAAGACCCAGCGTGGGGGGCGCGGCCCCGGCGGCTGAAGGCTCAGCCCTTCTCGAGGATCTCCCTGATCCGATCCGCCAGCGCCTCCATCGTGAAGGGCTTCACCAGGACATGCATGCCGGGCTCTAGCTGGCCATGGCCGATCGCGGCATTCTCCGCATAGCCGGTGATGAACAGCGCGCGCAGCTCCGGATATTGCTGCCGCGCGGCATCCGCGAGCTGGCGGCCGTTCATGCCGCCGGGCAGGCCGACATCGGTGATCAGGAGGCGGATGCCCGGCTCGGCCTCCAGCATGCGCAGCCCGGAGGCGCCATCCGCCGCCTCGACTGCCGTGTGGCCGAGGTCCCTGAGCACCTCGCCGACCAGCATGCGCACCGTCGGCTCGTCATCGACCACCAGGACCCGCTCACCTGGCCCTGCCCGCCGTGGCGGCCGGTTCACTGTGTCGGCTGCCGTCTCGGCCACCTCTCCGTGGTGACGGGGCAGGTGGATGCACACTGTTGTGCCGAGGCCTGGCCTTGAGCGGATCTGCACCTGGCCACCCGACTGCTGCGCGAAGCCATAGATCATGGAAAGCCCGAGGCCGGTCCCTTGCCCCAGCGGCTTGGTGGTGAAGAAGGGGTCGAAGGCCCGCTTGGCCACCTCCGGGCTCATCCCGATACCGGTGTCGGCGACGCTGATCACGACATAGTCGCCCGGCTGCATGTTGTGCGCGCCCGCCTCCTGCTCGCCTAGCGTGGCATTCTCCGTCGCGAGGGTCAGCCGTCCGCCGTCTGGCATGGCGTCGCGCGCGTTGATGCAGAGATTGAGGATGGCGTTCTCAAGCTGGTTCGGGTCGCAGAGGATGGGCCAGAGCTGGGGGGAGAGCGTGGCCTCGACCTCGATCCCCGGGCCGACCGTGTGCTGCAGCAGCTCCATCATATCCGCAATCAGGCGGTCCGGCGCGATCGGCTTCGGGTCCAGCGTTTGCCGCCGCGCGAAGGCCAGTAGCCGGTGCGTCAACGCCGCCGCGCGGCTGGCGGCGCCCTGGGCGGCGCTGATATACCGCCCAAGATCATCGAAGCGGCCCCGCTCCACCTGGGCCTGGAGCAGTTCGAGGCTGCCGGTGATGCCGGTCAGCAGGTTGTTGAAGTCATGCGCCAGACCGCCCGTGAGCTGGCCGAGCGACTCCATTTTCTGCGCCTGGAAGAGCTGCTCGCGCGACTGCTCGAGCTGCAACTGCACCTCGCGCCGCTCGGTGAGGTCGCGGGTGATCTTGGCGAAGCCGAGCAGCTTGCCGTTCTCGCGGATGGCATCGATCACCGCGCTGGCCCAGAAGCGCGTGCCGTCCTTGCGGAGCCGCCAACCCTCGACCTCGTGGCGCCCTTCGCGCCGGGCGATGTCGAGGGCTTTCCAGGGCTTTCCGGCGCTGACGTCCTCCGGCAGGTAGAAGCGGGAGAAGTGCTTGCCGATGATCTCGTCGGCGGTATAGCCCTTGATGCGCTCGGCCCCGGCGTTCCAGTTGGTGACGCAGCCCTCCGGGCTCAGCATGTAGATGGCGTAGTCGGTCACGCCCTGCACCAGGAGGCGGAAGCGGCGCTCGCTGTCCAGCGCCGCGAGTTGCGCGTTGCGCTGCTCCGTCATGTCGCGGGTGATCTTGGCGAAGCCGACCAGCTTGCCCTCGTGGTGCAGCGCGTCGATGACCACCATCGCCCAGAAGCGCGTGCCGTCTTTGCGGAGCCGCCAGCCCTCGGTGCTGAAGCGGCCTGTCCGGGCCGCCTGTTCCAGGGCCTTGTCCGGAAGGCCGGCGGCGCGGTCCTCCTCCGCGTAGAAGCGGGAGAAGTGCTGGCCGATGATTTCCTCGGGCCTGTAGCCCTTCATGCGCTGGGCGCCGGCGTTCCAACTCACCACTTGGCCGCTGGGGTCGAGCATGAAGATGGCGTAGTCGACCACGTTCTGGATCAGCAACTCATAGGCATTGCTGACGGATAGCAGCCGCGGGGCGCTCACCGGGCGAGGCGCTTCCAACGCCATGTCCTTGTCGTCGGGAGGGTTTGCATCAGCGGTGGTCGGCTTCACGGGAGCAGGTCATCACGAAATCCATCCTCTGAGCCCTGCTTTTTCGCGTGCCGGCCCATACTGTGGGTTGAGGATGCGGTCAAACGGAGGAGAGCGCCAGCTTATAGCCTGCATGACTGGCAACGAACCCGAGCCTCTCATAGAAGCGGTGGGCATCGGCGCGGCGCTTGTCGGTGGTGAGCTGGACGAGGCTGCAATTCCGCGCACGGCACTCGGCGATGGCCCAGGCGAACATCCGCTCGCCGAGCCCCTCGCCGCGCCGGGTCGCCGCGATCCGAACGGCCTCGATCTGCCCGCGCCAGGCGCCCATGCGGGCCAGGCCGGGAATGAAGGAAAGCTGCAGGGTCCCCACCACCTCCTCCCCATCGACGGCCACCGCGAGCAACTGGTTCGGATCGGCCTGGATCGCCGCGAAGGCTTCCAGATACCGGCGGTCCGGCGTCGCCCCCGCCACTTCCCGCTGGCTGCCGAGCGGGTCTTCCGCCAGCATCGCGATGATGGCGGGGAGATCAGAGGCCTTAGCCGCCCGGAAGCTTATCTGTCCCATCCGCTGAGCTTATTCTAGGCTGGGTTTGCAGCCAAGCTTTGGGGGAGCGGCGCCGGTGCCCCCAGGCTCAACAAGTGCTGCTCCTCGCCAAAGCCTGCGCTCGGCGGGGGACTCGGAAGAAGGGAAGGTGCCATGCAGCTGCGATGCGTCGAGTGCGGCCGGATGCATCCCGCCACAATGCGCTACGCCTGCGCGGGTTGCGGTGGCATCCTGGAGGTGGTGGGCAGCGGCGGGCTCGCCAACCCGGCCGATCCGGCGCTTGCCGCCAGCATGTGGCGCCATGCGGACCGGCTGAGCATCACCGACGCGGCGGCCATCGTCTCCCTGGGGGAAGGGGAGACGCCGCTGCTGCGGGCGCGGCGCATTGAGCGCGCCATCCCCGGCTTCACCGGTGAGATCTGGCTCAAGGACGAGACGCGCAACCCCTCCGGTTCCTTCAAGGATCGGCTGGTCAGCGCCGCCATCAGCAAGGCCATCGAGTTGGGTGCGAAAGGCGTGGTCTGCGCCTCCTCCGGCAATGCCGGCGCCTCGGTCGCGGCCTATGCGGCGCGGGCAGGAATCGGCGCCACCATCGTGGTGCCGGCACATACGCCCGCCGGGAAGGTGACGCAGATCGCCGCCTATGGAGCCATCCTGCTGCTGGTCGAAGGGCATTACAGCCGCTCCTATGACCTCGCCGCCGCGCTGGCGGAGCGGCACGGCTTCGCCAACCTGACGACCACCTTCATCAATCCCTATGCGGTCGATGCGCTGAAGCTGGTGGGGCTGGAACTGATGCGGCAGCTCGGCGGCGCGGCGCCGACCCATGTTCTGGTGCCGACAGGCAGCGGGCCGCTGGTGAAGGGTGTCGTGCAGGGCTTCGCCGAGATGGGCGCCCGCCCGAAGGCGGTCGCGGTGCAGGCGGAGGGTTGTGCCCCCATCGTGCGCGCCTTCGAGCAAGGGGCGGCCAAGGTTACCGCCTGGGGCATGCCGCAGACCATTGCCTCCGGCATCAGCGACCCGCTGATCGGCTATGAGCGGGATGGCAGCTACACGCTGCGCCTGGTGCGCGAGACGGAGGGGCTGGCCGTCGCGGTGAGTGATGAGGAGCTGCGCGAGGCCATGCGGCTGCTGGCGCGGAGCGAGGGCGTCTATGCCGAGCCGACGGGGGCCAGCCCGATCGCCGCCCTGCGCAAGCTGGTGGCGGCGGGGCGCGTGGAGCAGGCGGCGCGGGTGGTCTGCATGGTCACCGGGCATGGCTTCAAGGACGGCAAGGTCTATCAGGAGATGCCGGCGCGCACCTATCCGGTGCCGGCGCCGGAGGATGTCACAGCGGTCGCGCGACTTTGCGAAGGCGCGATGCGGGAGAGGGATTGAGGGCAGATGCGGATCACCGTTCTGGGCGCCGGCGTCATCGGCGTCGCCAGCGCCTACTGGCTGCAGCGGGCGGGCCACCAGGTCACGGTGGTGGAGCGGCGCGAAGGGGCCGGACTGGAGACGAGCTGGGGCAATGGCGCCATCATCCATGTCTCCTCCGTGCAGCCCTGGGCGGCGCCGGGCGTGCCCCTCAAGGTGCTGAAGTGGCTGGGGCAGGAGGATGCGCCGATGCTGCTGCGCCTGTCCGCCCTGCCGCGCATGTGGCGCTGGGGCCTCGGCTTCCTGGCCGCCTCCCGCGCCGCGGTGCACGACGCGGGGGCGCTGGCCAACCTGGATCTGGCACTGCTTTCGGCGCGCTCCATGGCGGAGATCCGCGAGGAGACCGGCGTGCGCTACGACGACGCGCGGAACTGCGTCATCAAGACCTTCGCCGATGCCGCGGAATGGGAAGCTGCCGCCAGGGCGCATGAGGCGCTGGCCCCCTATGGGCTGGTGACGGAGCGGCTGGACCGCGCGGCCTGCGTGGCGCGCGAGCCGGCGCTCGGCCCGGTGCAGGAGAAGGTCGCCGGCGGCCTGTTCTTCCCGCAGGACGAGATCGGCGACTGCAACAAGTTCAGCCAGGGCCTCGCCGCCTGGTGCGCCGCGCGGGGCGCCACCTTCCACTACAACACCACCGTGCGGGACATCGTGCTGAAGAACGGCCGCGTGGCGGCGGTGGACAGCAGCGCCGGTACGATCGAAGCGGACGCGGTGGTGGTGGCGCTGGGCAGCCATTCGCCGCAGATGCTGCGCAAGCACGGCATCATGGTGCCGATCTACCCGGTGAAGGGCCTCTCCGTGACGGCGCCGCGCAGCGTCTGGCCGGAGGGACCGCGCAACGCCATCCTGGATGACGGGCGGAAATTTGCCCTGACCCCGCTCGGTGACCGTTATCGCATCGTCGGCTCGGCCGAGGTCGCGGATTACGACACCACGCCCTCCCCGGTGCGGATCGGCGCGCTGATGCGCAATGTCGCTTCGCTCTTCCCGCAGTTCGAAGGCGCCGATTCGGCGCCCGGCGCGGTGCGCTGGGCCGGGTTGCGGCCGATGGTGCCGAACGGCATCCCGCGCATCGGGGCGACGCGCATCCCCGGGCTCTACCTGAACACCGGCCACGGCCATACGGGCTGGACCATGGCGGCCGGCTCCGGGCGCCGGCTGGCGGAAATCATTGACGGAAGGGCCAACGCAACCGTCGCGGCGGCGTGACAAACGGCCGATTTCTTGCTCCCCTTCACCCAACGACATGCCGGCAAAGGCATGCCGAGGGGCAGAAGGGGATTCACGATGGACACCAAGGACGACAAGACCGCCAGCATGGAGCGGCGCGGCCTGTTCGGCATCGGCGCCGCCGGCGCGGCGCTGGGCGGTGTCGCCGGCCTGCTTGGGCCCCGGGCCGCGCAGGCGCAGACGGCGGCAAAGAGCAAGCTGCAGGTGGTGAAGGAGCGCGGCCACCTGATCGTCGGTACCGGCAGCACCAACCCGCCCTGGCACTTCGAGGATGCCAGCGGCAAGCTCGTCGGCATGGATATCGATCTGGCGCGCCTGCTCGCCAAATCGCTCTTCGATGACCCGAACAAGGTCGAGTTCGTGCTGCAGGGCTCCGACGCGCGCATCCCGTCACTGGTGACGGACAAGGTGGACATCGTCGTGCAGTTCATGACGGTGACGCCCGGCCGTGCGCAGCAGGTGGAGTTCACCTATCCCTACTATCGTGAGGGCGTCGGCCTGCTGCTGCTGGCGCGCGGCGGCAAGTACAAGAATTACGAGGAGCTGAAGAAAGCCGGCAAGGAAGTGCGGGTCGGCGGCCTGCAGAACGTCTTCCTGGAGGAGTGGATCCGCAAGGCGCTGCCCGAGGCGCAGGTGGACGCCTTCGAGAGCCCCGATGCGAGCCTGCAGGCGCTGAATGCCCGGCGCATCGACGCCTACCAGGCCGATCAGTCCGCCATACGCTGGCTGATGCAGCAGGCGCCGGGCCGCTTCGTCGATTCCGGCTATGGCTGGATGCCCAACTCCTATGCCTCCGCGGTGAAGCCGGGCGACCCAATCTGGCTGAACTGGGTCAACACCGTCTACAAGGAGGCAATGATGGGGGTGGATTTCGACTACTTCGCCGCCTCCTACAAGAAGTGGTTCGGCATCGACCTGCCGATGCCGAAGGTGGGCTTCCCGACCGAGTTCTCCTGAACGGCCGTGGCCAGGGAGGGCGGCGCCCTCCCTGGAACCCACCCGCCGGGGGGATCGTGTCCCCCCGGACCCCGCCATTCGTGGGCACGTCGGACGGGACATGATCGATTACTACTTCGACTGGAGCGTCATCAGCCGCAATGCGGACAACCTCCTCCATGCCTTGCTGCTCGGGCTTTGGCTGGCGCTCATCTCGCTCGCCATCGGCTGCGTCATCGGACTGGTCGCCGCCTATGCGCGCGTCTCCGGGCGCGCCTGGCTCTCGGCGCCGGTGCGTGCCTATGTCGAATTCATCCGCTGCACGCCGCTGCTGCTGCTGATCTTCTTCGTCTATTTCGGCCTGCCGGAATTCGACATCACCTTCCTCGACAAGACCGAGAGCTTCGTCCTGACGCTCTCGCTCTATGCCGGCGCCTATATGAGCGAGGTGTTCCGTGCCGGGCTGGCCTCCATCCCGAAGCAGTATGTCGAGGCGGCCAAGGCGATCGGCCTGCGGCCCTGGCAGCGGCAGCGCTATGTCGTGCTGCCCGTCATGTTCCGTATCACCCTGCCGTCGGTCAGCAACAACCTGATCTCGCTGTTCAAGGACACTTCCCTGGCGGCGGCCATTGCCATTCCGGAGCTGACTTTCGTCGCCCGACAGATCAATGCCAACACCTTCCGCGTCATGGAGGTCTGGCTCACCGCGAGCGCGATGTACCTCGTCACCTGCTACGCCATCGCCCTGCTGCTGCGGGCGGTCGAGCGGCGCTACGCCAGCATCCGCTGAGGGGAGGGGGGGACATGTTCGATCTTTCGATGCAGCCGGGAACCTTCCTTTTCGAGGCCTGGCAGGCGCGCTGGTCCCTGCTGAGCGGGCTCGGCGTGACGATGAGCAGCTCGGTGCTGACCATCATCATTGCGACCATCATCGGCACGATCTTCGGCGTGGCGCTGGCCTATGGCTGGTGGTGGCTACGCGCGCTGGTCCGGCTCTATGTCGATATCCTGCGCGGCATCCCCGTGCTGGTGCTGATCCTCTTCACCTATTACGGGTTGGCGCTCTTCGGCATCAACGTGCCGGCCTTCTGGGCGGGCGTCATCGCGCTCTCGGCCTTCGCGACAGCGCATGTGGCGGAGAACCTGCGCGGCGCCGTGCAATCCGTGCCCGCCGGGCAGATGGAGGCCGCCAAGGCCATCGGCCTGCGCTTCGGGCAGCGGCTGCGCTACGTCATCATCCCCCAGGCCTTCCGGCGGATGCTGCCGCCCTGGGTCAATACGGGGCTGGAAGTGGTGAAGGGGACGACGCTGCTCTCCGTCATCGGCGTGGTGGAGCTGCTGCTCTCCACCCAGCAGGTGGTGGCGCGGAACTACCTGATCATCGACTTCTACCTGCTGGCGACGGTGATGTACCTGGTCATCAACCTCATCATCGCCCAGCTCGGCGCGCTGCTGGAGCGTCGCTTCTCCTACCTGCGCTACTGAACGGAGCCGCACCCATGAGTGACCAACCGCTGCTGCAGGCGCGCGGCGTGCGCAAGAGCTTCGGCAATCTCGAGGTGCTGAAGGGCATCGACCTGGAGGTGCGGCAGGGGCAGGTGGTTTCGCTGATCGGCGCCTCTGGCTCCGGCAAGACAACCTTCCTGCGCTGCGTGAACCTGCTGGAGGAGCACGACGCCGGCGACATCCTGCTCGATGGCGACCCGATCGGCTACCGCATGGAAGGCGGGAAGCGCCGCCGGCTCTCGGAAGCCCGCGTCTCCGCCCAGCGGGCGCGGATCGGCATGGTGTTCCAGCAATTCAACCTCTTCCCGCACCTGACGGCGGAGGAGAACGTGATGCTCGGCCTGACCAAGGTGCTGGGCAAAGGCAAGGCCGAGGCGCGGGAGATCGCCGGCAGTTGGCTGGCGCGCGTCGGCCTGAGTGACCGGCGGGAGCACTACCCCTACCAGCTCTCGGGCGGACAGCAGCAGCGCGTGGCGATGGCACGCGCGGTGGCGATGGAGCCGCGGCTGCTGCTCTTTGACGAGGTGACCTCGGCGCTGGACCCCGAACTGGTGGCGGAAGTGCTGGGCGTGATGCAGGACCTCGCGGCCTCCGGCATGACCATGCTGGTGGTGAGTCACGAGATGCTGTTCGTGCGCGAGGTCTCCCACCACGTGGTCTTCATGGACCAGGGACGGGTGGCGCAGGAGGGGACACCCGCCGAGGTGTTCGAGAACCCGGAGAGCGAGCGGCTGCGGAGCTTCCTGGGCCGTTTTCACGGGATTTTTGGCGGGGCAGACTGAAGATCGGCCCTGAGGGTGAATGCGTAACCGGACGTTCAGGCCGGGGGAAGCCTTTCCCCCAGGCCCATTTCTCACCCGCCGGCAGGCGTCACTGCCCCGGGCTCACCCCCATCGCGACCGTGTACTCATCCGCGCGCGCTTCGTAGGTCAGCCCGCCGCGCATCGCCCAGATGTTCTTCTGCATGTGCAGCGGCACCAGCGCGACATCCTCCATCGCCACCCGCATCGCCTGCTTGAAGATTTCCTCGCGCTGCTCGTCATCCGGCGTGGCCATGCCCTTGTCCACCAGCGCGTCCACCTCCTTGTTGGAGTAGCCGCTGAAGTTGACAGTGCCGAAGCCCTTCTCGGGGATGCGCGTCGTCAGGTTGCCGCGCAGCGCGGTGGAGGGCTCGCCCGAGGTCGCCCAGCCGATCAGCATCATCGACATGTCGTTCTTTGCCTGGCGCTGCGCCATCACGGCGAAGGGCATGGCCTCCACCGTCGTCTTGATGCCCACGCGCTGCCACATCTGGCCGATGGCCTGGATGATCTGCGCGTCATTCACGTAGCGGTTGTTCGGCCCGATCAGCGTGATGTGGAAGCCGTTGGGATAGCCGGCCTCGGTCAGCAGCTTCTTGGCACCCTCCGGGTCGTAGGGCGGCGGCTTGATGTCCTCGGCATAGCCATTGGCGCCGGGCGGCATCATCTGGCCGGTCGGGATGGCCGCGCCCTGCATCACGCGGTCCACGATGCCCTGGCGGTTGATGGCAATGGAGAGCGCCTTCCGCACCCGCAGGTCGCGCAGCGGGTTCTTGTCCAGCAGCTTGCCGTTGTTGTCGGTGATGTAGGGCGAGACGTCGTGCGCCGTGTCGATCTTGAGGTAGATGGAGCGCAGGCTCGGGATCTCGGAGAAGGTGATGCCCTGGGTGGTGCGCAGGCGCGGCATGTCGTTCGGCGGCACGACGTCGATCATCTGCACGTCGCCCGAGAGCAGGGCGGCGACGCGAACGCCGTCATTCGGGATAAAGCGGTAGTTCACCTGCGCCCAGGCCGGCTTGTCGCCCCAGTACTGGTCGTTCCGCTTCATGACCACGCGGTCGTCCGGCGTGAAGGAGACGAGCTGGAACGCCCCAGTGCCGATCACAGCCTTGCCGTTGTTGAAATCCCCGGTGGAGACGTTGTCGCCCACCGAATGGGAGATGATGAAGATCTGGCTCAGGTCCTGCGGCAGCAGCGGATAGACGCCCCGGGTCTTGAAGCGGATGGTGTGGGGGTCCACCACCTCGGAGGAGACGATGCCCTTGGTGTAGATGCTGAAGGAGCCGGGGCTGTTGAGGACGTTCGGCACCCGCTTCAGGGTGAAGACCACGTCCTCGGCGGTGAACTCGTCGCCATTGCTGAACTTGACGCCCTGGCGGAGCTTAAACTCCCAGGTGGTGTCATCGATCAGCTTCCAGCTTTCGGCCAGGCCGGGGACGAGCTGGGCCTTGGCGTTGCGGCCGACCAGCTTATCGAAGAAGTGCTCGGCCACCATATTGTTGGGGGAGAGCGTGTGGTAGTGCGGGTCGAGCGAGGTCGGCGGCGCGGCGACGGCCAGGTTCAGGGTCTGGCTCGCCTGGGCGGCGGCCTGGCGGGAACCCGTCGCCGCCAGCGGCATGGCCGCCAGGAAGGGCAAGACCAGGCAGGTCCGACGGCGCAGTGGGGCTTGGATGACAGTGCGCAAGGCGGCGTCTCCGAAAGGATGTGTGGCGGTGCAGCGTCCCTGTGCGGCCGCCTGTGGCCGGCGGCTCGCCAGCGGATTGCGGCACGGCCCCGGCCGAAGGTCAACAGGCCGCGCACTGCCGCCGCGAGAAGGGTGAACCGCGGATGATCAACCCCAATACCTTCGAGGGGCGGCCGGAGAAACAGGCGCGCTGGGATGCCCGCTACATCGGCCTGGCCCACCATATCGCCCAGTGGTCGAAGGACCCGCGCGCCAAGGTGGGGGCGGTGCTGGTGAACCAGGGCCAGGCGCGCATCGTTGCCACCGGCTTTAACGGCTTCCCCTCTAACGTCGAGGACAGTGCCGAGCGACTGGAGAACAAGGCCCGCAAGCTGCAGATGATCCTGCATGCCGAGCAGAATGCGCTGCTGCATGCCGGGCACGACGCCCGGGGCTGCGACGCCTATGTGGTCGGCAAGCCCGTCTGCAACGTCTGTGCCACGCTGCTGATCCAGTCCGGTGTGCGGCGGGTGGTGGCGGCGGCGCCGCGCGAAGGTACCTCCTCCTATTGGGATGGGGTGGGGCTGCTGGCCATCGAGATGCTGCGCGAGGCCGGGGTGGAGTTCACCGCCATCACCGAGGCGCAGATGCAGGTGCTGGGCCTGGATACGCTGGAGGCGCGGCGCTCGCTCGATCCTTTCGCGGCGCACCAGCACGAGTTCGACTTCGGCAGCCCGGCGCCGGACAAGTCGGGCTGAGGCAGCCTGTGTCCTCGCCATTGGACAGGGCGGGCGAGAGGCGCATAGTCCCAGGCTTGCCTTCTTGGCAGGAGGGAAGGCGGGTCGAGCGGAGGTTGCGGCATGGATCTTACCCTGACGCTGCTGGATCTCGCGGGCACGGTGGCCCTGCTGCTCTGGGGTGTGCGGATGGTGCAGACCGGGGTGCAGCGGGCCTTCGGTCCACGTCTGCGGGGCCTGCTTGCCGTGGCGCTGGCGGATCGGATGCGCGCCTTCGCTGCCGGTCTGGGCGTCACCACTCTGCTGCAGAGCAGCACCGCCACCGGTCTGATGGTGACGGGCCTGGCGGCGGGCGGGGCGGTCGGCTTGGTGCCGGCGCTGGCGGTGATGCTGGGCGCCAATATCGGCACCACGCTGATCGTCCAGCTTCTTTCCTTCGACGTGGCACGGCTGGCGCCGCTTTTGGTGCTGGCGGGCTTCCTGATGTTCCGCCGGGGCGATGCCACGCGCACGCGCGATCTCGGGCGGGTCGCCATCGGGCTCGGGCTGATGCTGATGGCGCTACACCAGTTGCTGGCGGTGCTCAGCCCCTATGAGGCGCTGCCGGGGCTGCGCGGCGTGCTCGCCGTTATTTCCGCCGAGCCGCTGGTGGCCCTGCTGCTCTCGGCGGCGCTGACCTGGGCGGCGCATTCCAGTGTCGCCGTGGTGCTGCTGGTGATGTCCCTGGCGACGCATGGCGTGGTCACGCCCGAGGCCGCGCTGGTGCTGGTGCTCGGGGCCAATCTCGGTACGGCGATCAACCCGGTGCTGGAGGGCGCCGCAGGGGACGACCCGGTGGCGCGGCGGCTGCCTCTGGGCAATCTGCTGATCCGGGCGCTAGGCTGTCTTCTCACCCTGCCGCTGCTGCCTCTGCTGATGCCTTGGCTGCAGGTGGTCGAGCCGGCGGCGGGTCGGGCCGTCGCCGATTTCCACACCGGCTTCAACCTGATCCTGGCGGCGATTTTCCTGCCGCTGCTGCCGCCCTATGCCCGCCTGCTGCGGCGCCTGCTGCCGGCGCGGCTGCAGCAGCCCGATCCTTCCCGGCCGCAATATCTGAGCCAGGCGGCGCTGGAGACGCCGCCCGTCGCCCTGGGGCTCGCGACCCGCGAGGCCCTGCGGATGGCGGATGTGCTGCAGGAAATGCTGGGTGGCGTGCGCGACGCCTTCGCCCAGGACGATCGTCGCCGCATCGTCGAGACGCGGCGCATGGATGACGTGCTGGACCGGCTGAACGCCGCCATCAGGACCTACCTCATGGCACTCGACCCGGAGGCGATGACCGAGGCCGATCACGTCCGCGCTGAGCGGCTGCTGATCTTCGCCACGCAGATCGAGCAGGCGGGCGACGTGATCGACCGCAACCTGATGGCGCTCGCCGGCAAGCGCCTGAAGCGCGGCCTCGACTTCCCGCCGGAGCAGCGGGCGACGCTGCTGGCCCTGGTGGAGCGGCTTTCGGCCAATCTCGGCCTTGCTGCTTCCCTGTTCCTGACCGAGGACCGGCGTGCCGCGCGACGTCTGGCGGAGGAGAAGGAGCAGTTCCGCGCGATCGAGCTGGAGGCGCTGCGGGCGCATTTCGGGGCCCTGCGCCAAGGGCCGGGCCGGGGTGGCCTGGCTGGGGCCGACATGCTGCAGCTCGACCTGCTCCGCGACCTGAAGCGCGTCAATGCGCATCTGGTGGAGGCGGCTGCCTATCCGATCCTGCGCAGCGAGGGTGCGCTCCTGCCGACGCGGCTGGCGCCCGATTAGAGGCGGACCCGCTCCTCAGGTGGAATCGCCGGGCAGGTGGGATGTCCAAGCAGACAAGGGCTCCAGGCGGCGCGGCTCAGCCCGTCGTCTGGTCGAAGTGGAACTCGGGGCGCTGCTTCAGCGTCTCCGCATTGGCGCCGGGCAGCACCCACCGCTCGCTGTGCTGAAGCTCGCGCAGCGGAATGGCGACCAGCCGCTCGCCGAAACCCAGAAAGCCCCCGGTCGAAAGGATGACGGTCAGCCCGCCGTCGCCGGTGAAGAGCAGGTCCTTCACCGTGCCGAGCTTGTTGTTCTCCGAGCTGTACACATCGGCGCCCATCAGGGTGCTGGCGCGCCAGCGTAGATGATCGGCCGAGGCGGTCGGGTCGGCCGGCAGCGGTGGCCCGGGCTGGCGCAGGGCCTCGGGCGCCACACTGGCGTCTGGGAGGTCGCGCTGCTGAGCCAGGGCCGGGGTGGCGGCCAGCAGCACGAAGGCGGCGAGGCAGGCGAGGGGGCGGCGCGGGGTCATGCTCAGGAGCCCTTCTGCGGACGGGCCCCGCCGGGGTGGCGGAGCAGCCTGGGCAGAACAGTGCGGAGCGGGGCCGGGTTTCCGGCTCCGCCCCCGGGCGGTGAGGCCGCCCCAACCGCCTGCGAGGGATCGCGGCCAGGACCGCTCAGTCGCTGCGGCTGTCGGCGTAGCGGAACTCGGGGCGACCCTTGAGGCTTTCCTCGTTCGCGCCGGGCAGCATCCAGTGCTCACCATGCTTCAGCTCGCTGTAGGGCACCGAGACGAGCTTGTTGCCGATGCCCAGGAAACCGCCGACCGAGAGAACGGCCGTCAGATCCCCGCTCTCGCTGACCAGCAGGTCGTCGACATCGCCGATCTTCCTGTTATCGGCGCCATAGACGTCGGCGCCGATGAGCTTGCTGGCGCGCCAGGGCTTCTGGTCCGTGGTGCTGCGGCTGCTCATATCGCTGGCGCTGCCGGGCGCGCGGGCAGCCGGGGCGCCCACGTGGGGGCTGGCTGTGCCGCCGGAGGGGGGCGCGCCGGTCATCGGCGTGGTGCTGCTCGGCGGCGTGCTGTTGGCGCCGCCGGAGGTGGGCGGCGAGCTCTGGGCCCAGGCGGGCGCGGCGGCAAGCAGGGCCAGGGCGGCTAGGGTTGGTGCGATGCGACAGGCGGTCATGGCACGGGGCCTTTCTGCGGGTGCCCGCCGCTGGGGCGGGCTTTGCAAAAACTGCTGGAAGGGGTGGCAAGTTTCCGGCGCTGGCTGCGCGGCGGGGTGGGTTTTGCGCCGCCGCCGCGCTATATCCCCAGCCCCCCCGAAGCCCTGGTGCCTGGAGTGACGATGTCGGAGCAGCTTGTGGAGACCGCGACCAGCCAGACGGCCACCGAGGCCGGCCGGCGGCGCACCTTCGCCATCATCGCCCACCCGGACGCCGGCAAGACGACGCTGACGGAGCAGCTCCTCCTCCTCGGCGGCGCCATCCAGATCGCCGGCGCGGTGCGCGCCAAGGGCGAGCGGCGCCGCACCCGCTCGGACTGGATGAAGATCGAGCAGGACCGCGGCATTTCCGTCGCCACCTCGGTCATGACCTTCGAATATGCCGGGCAGATCTTCAACCTGCTGGATACTCCCGGCCACGAGGACTTCTCGGAGGACACCTACCGCACCCTCTCGGCGGTGGATGCGGCCGTCATGGTGATCGACGCCGCCAAGGGCATCGAGGCGCAGACGCGCAAGCTCTTCGAGGTCTGCCGCCTGCGCGACATCCCCATCGTCACCTTCATCAACAAGATGGACCGCGAGGCGCGCGAGCCGCTGGAACTGCTTGACGAGATCGAGAAGACTCTGGCGCTGGACGTGACGCCGGCGACCTGGCCGATCGGTTCCGGGCAGCAGTTCGCCGGGGTCTATGACCGCGAGCACACCACGCTCCGCCTGCTGCGCGATGGTGGCGAGCAAGATGTGGCACTCTCCGGCCCTGAGGATGAGCGGATCGGCGCGCTGCTGCCCCATGGCCAGGGCGATGTGCTGCGAGAAGGGATCGAGCTGGCCTCGGTCTATCCGGATTTCGACCTGGCTTCCTTCCGCGAGGGACACCTGACGCCGGTCTATTTCGGCTCAGCGCTGCGCGGCTTCGGCGTGCGGCATCTGCTGGACGGGCTGGCCCGCTTCGCGCCCCCACCCTCGGCGCGCAACGCCGACGCCCGCGTGGTGGAGCCGGAGGAGGAGAAGCTGACCGGCTTCGTCTTCAAGATCCAGGCCAATACCGACCTGCAGCACCGCGACCGCGTCGCCTTCCTGCGCGTCTGCTCCGGCCGGCTGCGCAAGGGGGCGCGGCTGAAGCAGGTGCGCACGGGCAAGAGCATCCCGGTCAATGCGCCGCTGTTCTTCTTCGCCAAGGAACGGCAGGTGGCGGAGGAGGCCTGGCCGGGCGACGTGGTGGGCATCGCCAATCACGGCGTGCTGCGCATCGGCGACACCCTGACCGATGGCGAGGAGCTGAACTTCCAGGGCGTGCCGAGCTTCGCGCCCGAGATCCTGCGCCGCATCCGGCTCGATGATCCGATGCTGGCCAAGAAGCTGCGCAAGGCGCTGGACCAACTCGCCGACGAGGGCGTGGTGCAGGTGTTCCGCCCGCTGGACGGCTCGCAGCCCGTGGTGGGGGTGGTGGGCCAGCTTCAGCTCGACGTGCTGAGCAGCCGCATCCAGGCGGAGTATGGCGTGCAGATCAGCTTCGAGGGCACCTCATGGTCCACCATGCGCTGGGTGGCTCCCAAGGACATCGGGCAGGACCGGGCGGTGCTCGAACGCTTCCTGCGCACCGCCCCCAGCCAGATGGCCGAGGATCACGACCAGCAGCCGGTGGCCTTCTTCACCTCCGACTGGGGCCGGCGCCGGGCGGAGGAGGAATGGCCGCAACTCCGCTTCCTCTCCTTCCGGGAGCAGCACGCCGTCGCTGCCTGAGCCGCCCGCCGGGGGCGGCACCACTCAGGCGCTGGTGCTCTTGCGGCCGTCCAGCGGCACGGTGATCTCGCAGGTCAGGCCCGCGGCCTCCCAGGACAGCGACACCGTACCGCCCATCTGGCGGCGGACCGTGGCGTCCAGCACGCGCGAGCCGAAGCCGCGCTGGCCGGGCGGACCTGCCACCGGGGGGCCGCCGCGCTCGGCCCAGCGCAGTCGCAGCGTGCGGTTGCCGGCGCCTTCGAGCTGCCAAGAAACACAGATCCGGCCGAGCGCGGCAGAAAGCGCCCCATGCTTGACGGCGTTGGTCGCCAGCTCATGCACCGCCATGCTGAGCGGCTGGGCCATGCTCGCGGTCAGCACCACCTGCGGGCCTTCCAGATGGACGCGCTGGCCGGCGCCCCCCGATCCACGGCCCAGGAAGGGCTCCAACTCGCCATGCAGCAGTGCGCGAAGGTCCGCACCCGACCAGCGGTCCATCGCCAGGAGGGTCTGCGCGCGCGCCAGCGCCGCCACCCGGCCCTCCACCGCCCGGCTATAGGCTTCGAGGCTGTCCGCCTGCGTCAGGCGCAATGCCGCCTGCACCACGGTCAGGGCGTTTTTGGCCCGGTGGTCCACCTCGCGTGCCAGAAGGGTCTGCCGCTCCTCGGCGCGCTTTCGCTCGTCGATGTCGCGCAGGTAGATCGCCAGGCCGCCGGCACTCATCGGGTGGATGTTCATCTCGGC
Source organism: Roseomonas sp. (assembly GCA_035565935.1). Taxonomy (GTDB): domain Bacteria; phylum Pseudomonadota; class Alphaproteobacteria; order Acetobacterales; family Acetobacteraceae; genus Pseudoroseomonas. The sequence goes on along the minus strand of DATMRU010000041.1, from coordinate 348,440 downwards.
CCAGTGCCCGTGGGTGGCGGAAAGCGTCTCCAGCCGGAGGGGGATACGCTCCTGCATCGCCTTGCGCATCATCGGTTCGGAAGGGCTGCTGATCATGGCCGGAAAGACGTCGTAAAGCCTGCGGCCGAGGATCTGCTCGCGCGGCATGCCCCAGCGTTCCTCCGCCCGGCGGTTGACGTAGGTGAAGCGCCAGTCCGGGCCGAGGGTATAGAAGGCGTCCGAAAGGCTCTCCAGTAGCTCCGTGATGCGGTCATGCGCGGCACGCAGCTCCAGCTTGGCCCGCTGTTCCTCCGCCACCCGCCGTTCCGATTCGGCGCGCGCCGTCTCCGCCTCCTGCAGGGCGGCACTCATCTGGTAAGCAATGCCGGCGAAGCGGGCCAGCGCACCGAGCAACCGCGCATCCTCGGCGTCGAAATGCCGCTCCGGATCGTGCGAGATCGCCCAGATCGTGCCGCGCGGCTGTCCGTGCACATGGAAGGGAACCAGGAGGACCTCGAAGACCGGCAACTCCAAGCCGCGCAGCCCGGGGAAGCAGCGCCCGGGCCGGTCGAAGAGGAGCGCCGCGTTCCGCGCCACGACGATGCCGCAGGGGCTCTCGGCGCGTGCGATGCGGCTGCCGGCGCCGTGGGCGACGGGGCCTGCGAGGGCTGGCCATACGAAGGCCTCCCCGCTGGCATCCAGGATGCTGACCCCGGCCGAGCCGGTATGGCACAGCTCCATCACCAGGGCAGTGAGGGTCTGGAGTACGGTGCCCGGGCTGGCCGTCATCTCGCTGGCCAGCGTGCTGAGGGCGCAGTTCTCGGCATGGTAGTCGGGGGACCGCGCAGGCCGCTTTGCCAGCTCGTGCATGATCAGAACGTCCTCAAGGGACGCGGAGATTTCCAGGGAGGCCGGGCCGTTCACCCTGGTTGCCCCCCGAAACAGGATGGCAGGGCGGCCGCACCGGCAGGAGATCCGGTACGGGACGCGTGGGAAGGGGGCATGGCCTCAGGGTGCGTTGTGACAGAAACGACCCTTACCTCACAAAGGTCACTCTTCGCCATGCTTCCATGAAGATTGAGACTGTCGGAGGCGTCCCGCAGAGCGCGGCGGAATGCCCTGGGCGGCCCTCTCCTGCCGCCCCGCGCGGAACGGGCCGCAGCCTCGCCCCGGCGTCGCGCGCAGACGGCGCGCTGCTCGCCGCCGCCATGAGGGCCACGACCTTCACACGCCCGAGTGGCCGCCCGGTTCTGCCCGGAGCGGCCTCCTCTCCGGCTCTGCAGTGGGCGCTTCGTCAGACGCTGGCGAGCAGCCCGGCGAAAAGGCGGGCGCGCGGCACCAGGCTATCCACCCGCAGGTGCTCCTGCAGGGTATGAATGCCGCCGCCCTGCACGCCCAGCCCATCCAGGGTCGGGATGCCCATGGCGCCGGTGAAATTGCCATCCGAGCCGCCACCGGCGCTCTCATGCCCCAGCGTGAGGCCGAGCTTCCCCGCCAGCCCCTGGGCGGTGCGGTAGAGCGCCATGGTATTGGCATCCGGCTCCCAGACCGGGCGCGTCACGCCACGCGTCACCTCCAGCGCCACGTCGCCGCTGTTGCTGGACAGGGCGAGCATCCGCTCCACGGCCGCGTCCAGGTCGGCCTGCCGCTTGGCCATGGTCAGCGCCTCGGCATCGCAATGCGTGGCCACGCAGTTCACCCATTGCCCGCCATGCACCACGCCCACCGAGAAGGTGGCGGACTCCGTGGTCATCGCCTCGATGGCCAGCACTTGGCGGCACATCTCCCGGATGGCGCTGCGGCCCTCGGCGAGGGCGGCGCCGGCATGGCTCGGCCGGCCGGTGGTGCGCAGCCGGAAGCGGGCGATCGCATAGCGCCCGGTCACCACGCCACCATCCGCCCGGGCGGGCTCCGGCACCAGCACGATCTCGTGCCGGGCGGCCTCCGCCTCGATAAGGTCGCGCGTCGAGGGGCTGCCGACCTCCTCGTCGCTGGTCAGCAGGAAGGTGACAGGTCGGCGCAGGGCGATACCGGCCTGGATGATGGCCGCCATCGCCTGCACGGCGATGAAGGTGCCGCCCTTCATGTCGCAGATGCCCGGGCCGAAGCAGCGCTCGCCTTCCAGCCGGAAGGGCAGGGCGGAGAGGGTGCCGACCGGGTGCACCGTGTCCAGATGCGCCAGCACCAGGATGCCGCCCTCCGCTTCGCCGTCCAGATGCGGGAAGCGGGCGCGGATGCAGTCGCCGAAGCCCATGCGGCCGGGAATGCGCTCGACCCGCGCGCCGAGCAGCGCCAGATCGCGGCTGGCCAGGGACATCATCCGGTTGACCGCCGCCGCATCGAAGGTGGGGCTTTCGCATTCCACCCAGGGCCGTAGCCCTTCCAATAGCACCCGCGCATCAAAGGGCAGGTCCAGCGCGCGCTGCGCCTCGCGTTGATGTGGCGGAAGGATGTCGTTTTCCATCATGGCGCTCCCCCTGGGCTGCCGGCTGAATGGCCTTGCGGCTAGCCTGCGGCGATGCTGGCGGATGGGCAAGGGGCTGCGCGCGCAGGCGGGATGACGACATGGCGGTCAGCTCTGCTAAACCTTTGTCCCGATGACCGAACCGATCCCCCCCCGGCGCATCGCGCCGCAGACCGGCCCGCATCTCTGGAGCGGCGCTGCCCTTTCGCCGGCCGACTGGATGCTGCCGCTGGGCGGCGAGATCCAGGCCGAGATCGAGGCCGCCCCCGGCCTCCCGGCGCCGCGCCTCGATCCCTTGTTGGCGCAGATGGCGGAGCGCCTGGCGCACGGCCCCGGCTTCTGCCTGGTGCGTGGCCTGCCCGTGCCGGAAGAACCCTCGGCGCTGCTGGGCCGGCTGGGTAGCCGCATTGGCCGGCCGCTGCATACGCCGCCCTCGACCGGCCCGCTCTATACCGAGCCATGTGACGTGTTGCTGCTGCTCTGCCGCGAGGCCGGGGAGACAGTGCTGCATTCGGCGGCCGCCCTGCACAACCAGCTGCTGAAGGCCGACCGGGCGGTGCTGGAAAGCCTCTACCGCGCGCAGCCCGGCGGTACGGGGCCGGCCCTGCCAGTCTTCGCCGTGACGCAGGGCGTCTTCGCCGCCCGCTGTGACCGTGTGGCGCTCGGCCAGAGTGCCGGGGATGCCCTGGCGATGCTGGATGAGGCGGCCGCCACCCCCGACCTGCCGCTGCGGGTGGTGGTGCATCCTGGCGACCTGCTCTGCGTTAATCCCTTCCTGGTCTGGGCCTCCTGCACTGGCAATCCCGCCACGCTGGCGCTGCTGACCGAGCCCTCCCGCCTGGCGGAAGGCCCCTTCGCGGCATTGCAGCCGGCGGAGCCCTGAGCAGCCTGCATCCTGGTTGCCGCTGTCAGTACCCACGGAGGCGGCCGCCGCGCTCTGGGCCGAGGCCGCACGCCGCGCGGCGCCGGCCTGTCGCCGGCGCTCACGCGGCTGCTCACCGGGTGAAGGCGGCGCCCGGCCGGCGCCGCTCGCTCAGTCCAGCTTGGCGCCGGAGATGCGGACGACCTCCTGCCACTTCTGGTTTTCCGCCTGCACGAAGCGGTCGAACTCCGCCGGGCCCATCGGGCGGGGCTCGCTGCCGATGTCGCGCAGGCGGGCGATCGCCTCCGGCTGCTTCAGGATGTCGAGGATATGGTTCGACACCCGCTCGACGATCGGCTTCGGCGTTTTGGCGGGCGCCTGCACGCCGAACCAGGCTTCCGCCTCGAAACCCTCGATGCCGCTCTCGGCCACGCTGGGCACGTCCGGCAGGGCGAACCAGCGCCCCTTGCTGGTCACCGCCAGCGCCCGCAGCCGGCCTTCCTGGATGTGCGGCAGGTAGGACGGGATATTGTCCACCGCGAGATCCAGCCGGCCGGCGATCAGGTCCGGGATCACCGCCGAGGTGCCGCGATAGGGCACGTGCGAGAAGTTGACCTTGGCGCGGGTCTTCAGCAGCTCGGCGCACATATGGCCGGAGGTGCCGTTGCCGGGGGTGCCATAGTTCAGCATGCCCGGCTTGGCGCGCGCCATGTCGAGCAGGTCCTTCAGCGTCTTCGCCTGGCTGTCGGCCGGCACGGTGATGACATTGGCCAGCGAATTGGCCAGCGCCAGGTTGGTGAGGTCCTTGGCCGGGTCATAGGGCAGCTTGGAGTAGAGGTACTGGTTGATGCTGGCCGTGCCGATCGTGCACATCAGCAGCGTGTGGCCGTCGGGGTCGGACTTCGCCGCGGCGTCGCAGCCCAGGATGCCGCCGGCCCCGGGGCGGTTGTCCACCACCACGGGCTGGCCCAGAATCGGCGAAAGCCGCTCGGCCAGGACGCGCGCGGTGACGTCGGTGGCACCGCCGCCCGGGAAGGGCACGATGAGGCGGATGGGCCGGTTGGGGAAGGCGGGCTGCGCCTGCAGCAGGGTCGGCGTGGCCAGCAGGCCAGCACCGGCGGCCAGTACGAGACGGCGAGACGGCATCGCGGCGAATCCTTAAAGGCGTATTTTATACAGGTGCCTAGACGCTGGCATGCTGCGGCGCAACCCAAATGGGGCGCGGTCTCGGGAAGGTTCCCGGCTGGGCAATGGGAGGCGCGGCGCCACCTGCGGGCGGTGCCGCGCCGGGGCCTCAGTCCACCTTCGCGCCGGAGCGCCGCACCACCTCGGCCCACTTCTTGACCTCGGCCTTGACGAAGGCCTCGAAAGCCTCGGGACTGGTGCCGCCATCCGGCGTCAGGCCGGGCTTCATGCCGCCGAGGTCGGCGAGCTTCGCCCAGGTTTCCGGCTCGTCCACAATGGCGTCGATCTCCGCGCCCAGCTTGTCGATGATCGGCTTCGGCGTCTTGGCGGGCGCCTGCACGCCGAACCAGCCGGTCGCCTCGACACCCGGATAGCCCGCCTCGGCGGTGGTCGGCACGTCGGGCAGGGCGGGGCTGCGGACGTTGGTGGTTACGGCCAGCGCGCGCAGCCGGCCGTCGCGGATATGGCCGATGGCGGAGGGCAGGTTGTCCACGCCCACCTCGACGCGCCCGGACATGATCTCGGCCAGCATCGGCCCGGCGCCGCGGAAGGGGATGTGCGTCATCTGGATGCCGGCCTCCAGCTTCAGCAGCTCGCCCGTCATGTGCAGCGAGGTGCCGGCGCCGGAGGAGCCGATATTGAGCTGGCCTGGCTTCTGCTTCGCCAGCGCCACCAGCTCGCCCAGCGTCTTCACCGGCAAAGAAGGCGTGACGAAGATGACATTCGGCACCTTGATGAGCAGGCCGACGGCGGCGAGGTCCTCCGGCTTGTAGGGCATCTCCTTGCCGTAGAGCTCGTAGTTGATGGCGCCCGAGGAGACGGTCTGCATCAGGATGGTGTAGCCATCCGGATCGGCCTTCGCGACCAGGTCGGAGCCGATATTGCCGCCCGCGCCCGCGCGGTTCTCCACCGGGAAGGGCTGGCCGAGGCGCTGCTGCAGGCGCGTGGCCAGGATGCGCGCGGCGATGTCGGTGGTGCCCGCCGGGGTGAAGGGCACGATGAAGCGCACCGGGCGGTTGGGCCAGTCCGCGGCGCCGGCAGCCCGGGCGGTGTTGGGGCGCAGCGCCGGGACGAGGGGCAGGAGGGCGGCGGCGCCGAGCAGCGCGCGACGATGCAGCAGGGTCATGGATCGTCTCCTTCCGGGCGGCGTGGGTCTGGACCGCCCGCGCTTCGTCCCGATAGCTCGTTCCTGCCGCATCTGCCCGAGGTCAGGCAAGGCCCAGGTGCCGGACCCGTGCAGGTCCTCAGCCCCCGCTCATCGCGGCTTCGAAGGCGGCGACGTCCATCCACATGATTTCCCAGATATGCCCATCCGGATCCTCGAAGCTGCGCCCGTACATGAAGCCGTGGTCCTGCTTCGGGCCGGGGTCGGTCGTGCCGCCGGCGGCCTGAGCCTTTCCGACCATCTCATCCACGCCCTCGCGGCTTTCGGCGGAGAGGCAGAGCAGCACCTCGCTGGAGCGCTTCGCATCGGCGACGGGCCTGGGTGTGAACTGGCGGAACTTCTCATGCGTCAGCAGCATCACGTGAATGGTCTCGGAGAAGACCATGCAGGAGGCGGTGTCATCGCAGAACCGCTCGTCCTTGCGGGCGCCGACGGCCTCATAGAAGGCGGTGGCGCGCGCCAGGTCGGTGACGGGGAGGTTCACGAAGATCAGCCGGGACATGGACGAGTCCTTCCTTGCGGTTGTGGTTTGACCTTGATGCCCGTCATTGTTATGAAAAGCAACCATGAAGTCAGAAAAAATAACTAAAACTTTCGGCGTGCCGCCGCGCCGCTGGTATGAGGACGCCTGCGCGGCCGCCCATGCGCTCGACCTGCTCGGCGAACGCTGGGCGCTGCTCGTCATGCGCGAACTGATGTTCGGCCCGCGCCGCTTCGGTGAGCTTCGCGCCAACCTGCCGGGCATTAGCGCCAATGTCCTGACCCAGCGCCTAGAGGGGCTGGAGCTGGCGGGCGTGCTGCGGCGGCGCCGGCTGCCGCCGCCCGCCTCGGCGCAGGTCTACGAACTGACAGAATGGGGCCATGAGAGCGAGCCAATCTTCCAGGCGCTCGGCCGCTGGGCAGCGCGTTCGCCCTTCCATGACCCGAGCCTGCCCTTCAGCGCCGCCTCGCTGATGCTGTCGCTGCGCACCATGCTCGACCCTGCGCGGGCGGCCGGATTGCGGGCGCGCATCGGCTTCCGCCTGGGCGAGGAGACCTATCTGGCGCGGCTCGCGGCAGGGCGGATCGACATCGCCGCGGGGCCGCTGGAAGAAGCCGAGGCGGTCTTCACCGGCACCGCGCGGGCCATCGCGGGGGCGATCTATGGCGGGCAAGATCTGGCGGCGCTGGAGGCCGCCGGGGTGCTGCGGCTGGAGGGCGACCGCGCCTTGGCCGAGCGCTTCGTCACGCTGTTTCCGCTGCCGCCCAAGGTTGATGCCCCGGCGACATGAAAAAAGGCCGGGGGAATGCGTTTCCCCCGGCCTGCTTCATCCGTCCGGCGATGCGGGTGGTACTTACTGCGCGGCGTGCACGCTCATGGCCGTGGTCTGCTCATCCACGCGCGGCGTATAGGTCAGGCCGCGGCGCAGGCCCCAGACGCTCTTCTGGGTGTGCAGCGGGATCACCGCCACATCTTCCATGGCCACGCGCATTGCCTCCTGCAGCAGCTTCTCGCGCGCCTCGTCGTCGAAGGTGGTGAGGCCGCGATCGGTGATCTCGTCCATCTTCGGGTTGGAATAGCGGCCGTAATTGGCCAGGCCGCGTCCCGGCGCGCCGCGCGAGCCCAGCACCGCGCGCAGCGAAGTGGAAGGCTCGCCGGTGCTGTTGCTCCAGCCGAGCAGATAGGCCGAGGCGTCGAAGCGGCTCAGCCGGCCGATCATGGTGGCCATCGGCTGCGCGTCCACGCTCGTCTTGATGCCGATGCGGGACCACATCTGCGCCACCACCTGCTGGATCTGCTCGTCATTCACGTAGCGGTCGTTCGGGCCGCGCAGGGTGATGGTGAAGCCCTTCGGGTAGCCCGCCTCGGCCAGCAGCGCCTTGGCCCGCGCGGGGTCATAGGACGGCACGGGGATGCTGGGATCGTAGCCATAGGCGCCCTCGGGCATGAACTGCCCGGCGGCGACCGCGGCGCCCTCCATCACCCGGCTGACGATGGCCGGGCGGTTGATGGCGATGGACAGCGCCTCGCGCACCCGCCGGTCCTGCAGCGGGTTCTTCTCGAGCTTCTCGCCGTTCGGGCCGCTGATGTCGGGCGAACCCTCGCCACGGAAGACGTCGAGGCCCAGGAAGACCAGCCGCAGGCTGGTGCCCTCGACGAGGTTGATCTTGTCCTCGCGCCGCAGCCGCACCAGGTCGGCCGTGGGCACGTTGTCGATCATCGCCACATCGCCGGAGAGCAGGGCGGCGACCCGCGAGCCCGCTTGGGTGATGATGCGGTAGTCCACCTTGGCCCATTCGGGCTTGTCGCCCCAGTAGGCGTCGTTGCGCGTCATCTCCACCCGGTCGTTCGGGTTGTAGGAGACGAAGCGGTAGGGCCCGGTTCCAATGGTGGCCTTGCCGCTGTTGAACTCCGCCGAGGGCGGGTTCTCGCCCAGCGAATGCGGCAGGATGAAGATCTGCGACAGGTCGTTGGGCAGCAGCGGATAGGGATCGGTCGTCTTCAGGCGGACGGTGCGCGGGTCCACCACCTGAACGCCGCTGACGGCGCGGATATAGACGGCGAAGGAGCTCGGGCTCTGCACCTGCGGCACGCGCTTCAGCGTGTAGGCGACGTCCTCGGCTGTCAGCGGCTCGCCGTTGTGGAAGGTGACGCCGTCGCGGAGCTTGAACTCCCAGGTGGTGTCGTCCACCCGCTGCCAGGACTCGGCGAGGCCGGGATGCAGGCGCGAGTTCTCGTCGCGCCGCACCAGCGCCTCGAACATATGCGCCGAGACCATGATGTTCGGCGTCAGCGTATAGTAGTGCGGATCGATGCTGGCCGGTGGCGCACTCACCGCCATGGCGAGCGTCTGCGCCTGTGCCGGGCGCGCCACAGGGGAGAGGACCATGGGGGAGAGGGCCAGCAGCGCCGTGCCCAGCAGTGCCGCCTTCAGGCCGTGGGGGGCGCGGCTCATGCGCGTTCCTCCCCGGACCAGCCGAGCTCTTCCTGCACCAGGCTCGCCCAGTAGGCGGCGCCGAGTGCCAGGGCCTCGTCGTTGAAGTCATAGAGCGGCGTATGGACGTTGTGGAAGGAGCCGTCCGGGTTCACGCCATTGCCGATGCGCATGAAGACGCCGGGCTTCTTCTGCAGCATGAAGGCGAAATCCTCGCCGCCCGTGCTCATGGGGAACTCGCCGACCTTGGCCTCGCCGACCAGCGCGCCGGCGGCGGCGACGGCCACCGGCACCTTGTCGGGCGCGTTGACGGTGGGCGGGCAGAGTTCGTCATAGGCGAACTCGGCGGTGGCGCCATGCGCGCTGGCCAGCATCTCCGCCAGTTCCCGCAAGCGGCGCTTGATCACCGCCTGCGCCTCGGGGCGGAAGTAGCGGGCGGTGCCGCGAACCACGATCTTGGCGGGCATGACATTGGGCGAGCCGAAGGTGCCGCCGCTGATATGACCGACGGAGAGCGCCGCGCTCTCGGTGGGCTTCAGGTTGCGCGGCAGGATGGTCTGGACCGCGAGCAGGAACTGCCCAAGCACCACCGTCAGATCGGAAGCCAGATGCGGCGCGCTGCCGCCATGCCCGCCATTGCCGTTGAAGGTGACGCTCCAGAAATCGGCGCCGGCCAGGATCGGGCCGGGGCGGGTGGCGAACTCGCCCACCGGCAGGCCCGGCGTGTTGTGCATGCCGTAGACGGAATCCACGGGGAAGCGGTCGAACAGCCCGTCCGCGATCATCGCCGGGGCGCCGGTACCGGCCTCCTCGGCGGGCTGGAAGATGAAATGCACCGTGCCGCCGAAATCGGGGTTCTTCGCCAGGTACTTCGCCGCGCCGAGCAGCATGGCGGTGTGCCCGTCATGCCCGCAGGCGTGCATCTTGCCGGGCACGGTGGAGGCGTAGGGGAGGCCGGTCTCCTCCTGGATAAACAGTGCATCCATGTCGGCGCGCAGGCCGATGGCCCGCTGCCCCGGGCGCTTTCCCTTCAGCGTGCCGACGACGCCGGTCTTGCCGATGCCGGTGGCGACTTCCAGCCCCCATTCGCGCAGCTTCCCGGCCACCAGCGCAGCGGTGCGGACCTCCTCGAAGCGGGTCTCGGGGTGGCGGTGGATGTCCCGCCGGATCTCGACGAGTTCGGGCTCGAAGGTCTTGATGTCGTCCAGGATATCCTGTCGCACGGCGCGCCGTCCTTGGGGTAGGGAAAGCGGGCAAACTGGGCCGGCGGCCGGGCCTGGTCAACCCGCCGAGGCGCAATGTTGGACAGGCGTCCATCATGGTGGATATACCGCCCCCGCTCCGAAGGGGAGAGAGGGCATGCCCGAGATCCGCGACGCCACCGAGGCCGATCTGCCCGGCATCCTGGCGATCTTCAACGAAGCCATCCGCAACACCACCGCGGTCTGGCATGTGGAGGAAGCCACGCTGGAGGCGCGCCGCGCCTGGCTGCGCGAGCGGCAGGGCAGGGGCCTGCCGGTACTGGTCGCGGCGGAGGGCAATGCGGTGCTCGGCTTCGCCTCCTACGGCGATTTCCGCCCCTTCGCCGGCTATGCCCTGACGGTGGAGCACTCGGTCTATGTCGATCCGGCGGCGCAGGGCCGTGGGCTGGGCCGCGCCCTGCTGGCCGCGCTGGTGGCGCGGGCCGAGGCGGCAGGACTGCATGTGATGGTGGCCGGGATCGAGGCCGGCAATGCCGCCTCGATCGCGCTGCACCGGGCGGCAGGCTTCACCGAGGCGGGCGTGCTACGTCAGGTCGGGCGCAAGTTCGACCGCTGGCTGGACCTGCTGTTCATGCAGAAGATCCTGCCGCCCGGCGCCGGCTGAGAGCCTGTTTGAGCATGGCGTCGGGTCGGGACTGGCGGGTCTTTTCCGTGCCGGGGCGTCAGGGCCTTGCCCCGATGCCCCGCATCGCGACTGCGGCCTTCCTGCCCGACCCGAAAAATCCCTCGCCAGCCCTCCGCCGCCCCATGCTTAAACAGGCTCTGAGCCGTCAGCCCGGCGCGCCGGGGCGCGCGAGCGGATCGTTCTCCAGCAGGATGGGCTGGCCATGCGGCGTGGCATGCGCGGCGCGATCCCAGGCCGCCTGGCGCTGCGCCAGCTGCTCGGCGCCGGCGATGCCCTTGCGGGCCAGCAGCGCCTCCAGCGCCGAGAGCCAGTGGCGGTAGTAGGTGTCACCGTGGTCGGGGTCGCCGGCCGCCTGGGCGGCACGGATGGTGCTTCCCAGGCACTCCGCCCATTCGCCCCAGGTGAACAGGCCGCGCTGATGCAGCGCGACCACCATGGCGAAGGCCGAGGCCTCCCAGGGCTCGCGGAACACCGGTCCGGACTCCTCGCCGCGCGGCAGGGGCGCGACCGGCTCGAGGGCCGCCGCCAGGCCATTAAGCGGCTTCAAGATAGCTCTCCCAGGCGTCGATGGAGACGGTGAGGCTTGGATCAGCGCCTTCGCCCCAGAGCTCTGGCCCGGTGAAGCGAACGGTGTAGAGCCATTGCGGATGCTCGCCCCGCCGATGGGCATTGGTGTCGGGGAAGACGAAGACGCCGCGCACCACCTCGACCACCCCTTGCTTGCCGCGGGCATAGCGCGGCAGCCGCGTGTGGTGGGCAGGATGGAAAACCTTGGTCCGCACTCGCGCGCCGGCGGCGAAGGCGGCGGGCGCCTCGGCGGGCCGGTCGTAGCGTGTGCCGGCGTCCAGCACCTTCGCCACCTCGGCGGCATGCAGCACGCGGGGCACCGGGCGGGCCGCCGCCTGCGCAGCGCCATCGCGGAGCTCCTCGCGGCTCACCAGCCCGTCCGCCACCAGCTGGTTGGCGAGCGCCTTGGTCCAGATCTCGTAATAAGAGGAGGACAGGTATTCGGCGGGCGGCAGGGACTCCCGCGTGTGCCGCATGATGTCGATGTTCCAGACGCCCATTGCCCCGGCCGCCAGGGTGATGGCGAGCGCCCGCTTCTCCCATTCGGCGTGGAAGCGCAACGCTTCCGGCTCCGGCACGACGGGGCCGAAGCCCATCATGCCGCCGAGATCCTGCGCGCCGTTCATGCCGGCGCCTCCGCCGGATCGCGCGCCAGGCCGGTGCCGATCATGGAATCCCGCGTCACCAGCTCCGCCAGGGCCTCCTCGCTCCAGCCCTCGGTGCCGGCCGGGCGCATGGGCAGCACGAGGTAGCGGATTTCGGCGGTGGAATCCCAGACGCGGAGGCGCGTCGTCTCCGGCAGGGTCACGCCGAAATCGGCCAGCACGCCACGCGGGTCGATCACCGCGCGGGAGCGATAGGCCGCGCTCTTGTACCAGACTGGCGGCAGGCCCAACACCGGCCAGGGATAACAGGAGCAAAGGGTGCAGACGACGAGGTTGTGCTCCTCCGGCGTGTTCTCGACCGCCACCATGTGCTCGCCCTGCCGCCCGCCATAGCCGAGCGAGGCGATGGCCGCCGTCGCGTCACGCCGCAGCCACTCGCGGAAGGCGGGATCGGCCCAGGCCTTCGCGACCACCCGCGCCCCGTTGCGCGGGCCGATGCGCGTCTCATAGGTCTCGATGATGGCGTCGAGCGCATCCGGCTCGACATAACCCTTCTCGACCAGGATCGACTCCAGCGCACGGACGCGCAGCGCGGTCTCCGACAGTTCGCTGTGATCGTGATCGTGATCGTGGCCCTGCGGGCCGTGCTCGGGCGTGTTCATGACGGAGCCTCCCCGCGCAATATGGAGCCTGAGGAGCGGCGGCCGCGGCCATCGCTCGCCCGGGCAGTCTATCAGCGGGGAGGCTGGCGTCCATCGGGGGCGGTACTGCCTCTTCCGGCGGGAAGGGGGCTTTGACGGGCATGCCGGCTGTGGGCGTGATGGTGATGGCCGGCGCCTTCCCTATGTCCAGCCGCCGGAAGACTCTCGTTCCCCCGCGCGAGGCAAAGCGGCCCACGCTGAGGCTCGGTAGTTGCTGGCGCCGTCACGGAATGGCATCACGCCATGGCGTGCGGCTTGTCGCCGTGCCCGTCTGGAGGGAGCATGCCGGAGCGTCCGGGAAGAGGTGCCCGGGGTGGCGCTGGCCAGGCGCAGTGCCTTCCATGCGCCCGTGTAAGGACTATTGCGATGTCCGCGACCCTGCCGGAACAACCCCGTCGCGGTGCCCGGACGCCCTGGGCCTTCCTCGGCGGCATGGCGTTGGTGCTGGCAGTGAACGGCGCGCTGGTCTGGGTGGCGCTGTCCGCCTTCACCGGGGCTGCCGTCGAGCCGGCCCAGGATCGCGGCCCGGCCTATGACGAGGTGCTGGCCGAGGCCGCCCGCCAGGAGGCGATGGGCTGGCATGCCGCGGTGGCCCTGGATGTGCGGGGGCTGGTCGTCTCCCTGCATGACGATGCCGGCCAACCGGTGGCGGGTACGCTCTCCGGCGTTCTGGTGCCGCCCTGGGAAGGTACCCGTGGGGAAGGCATCCGTGCTCCGCGCGAGCTGGTCACCGCGCCGGACGTGCTTCGCGCCGCTGTGGAGATGCTGCCGCATGAGCTGCGGGAGGCCGTGCTGCGATTGGGCGACGGCAGCGGAAGCCGCTCCGAGGCCGGTGAGCAGGCCGCTCTGCCCTGAGCCTGCCCGCCCTGCCACGCCCCATGGCCGGGCGAGGGAGGCATCCCTCCCTTGGTGATTTGGCAACCCTTTTCTCGTTGACGCGGCCCGGGCGGACCCCCAAGTTCCCGTGCCCTTTTCGCAACCTGGGAAAACCCGACTGATGCCTGCGATCACGCTGCCCGACCAGTCCGTCCGCGCTTTCGACGGAGCCGTGACGGGCACCACCGTGGCCGCCGCCATCGGGCCGGGCCTGGCCAAGGCGGCACTGGCGATGAAGGTGGACGGCAAGCTGCGCGACCTCTCCGCCGCCATCGACCATGATGCGGAGGTCCGCTTCGTTACCCGCAAGGACCCGGAGGCGCTGGAGCTGATCCGGCACGACGCCGCGCATGTGCTGGCGGAGGCGGTGCAGGAGCTCTTTCCTGGCACCCAGGTGACGATCGGCCCGGCCATCGAGAACGGCTTCTACTACGACTTCGCGCGCAACGAGCCCTTCACGCCGGAGGATTTCCCGGCGATCGAGGCCAAGATGCGCGAGATCATCACCCGCAACGATCCCTTCGTGCGGGAGGAATGGCCGCGCGAGGAGGCCATCCGCTTCTTCGAGGCGCGGGGCGAGCGCTACAAGGCCGAGCTGATCCGCGATCTGCCGGAGAGCGAGGTCATCTCCATCTACCGCCAGGGGGACTGGCTCGACCTCTGCCGGGGCCCGCACATGCGCGGCACGGGCGATGTCGGGACCGCCTTCAAGCTGATGAAGGTGGCCGGCGCCTATTGGCGGGGCGACCACCGCAACGCCATGCTCAGCCGCATCTACGCGACTGCCTGGCGCGATCAGAAGGAACTGGACGCCTATCTCCACCAGCTGGAGGAGGCGGAGAAGCGCGACCACCGGCGCATCGGCAAGGAGATGGGCTTGTTCCACCTCCAGGAGGAGGCGGCGGGCAGCATCTTCTGGCACCCCAAGGGCTGGCGCCTCTACACCACGGTGCAGAACTACATGCGCCGGCGGCTGGACGCGGCCAGCTATCAGGAGGTGCGGACCCCCCAGCTGGTGGACCGCAGGCTCTGGGAGGCCTCGGGACACTGGGAGAAGTACCGGGAGAACATGTTCCTGGCGACGGTGGACGACGAGTCCGAGAAGGACCGCGTCCTCGCCCTGAAGCCAATGAACTGCCCCTGCCACGTGCAGATCTTCAACCATGGCCTGCGTAGCTACCGCGAGCTGCCCATGCGCATGGCCGAGTTCGGCTCCTGCCACCGCTATGAGCCCTCGGGCGCGCTGCACGGCATCATGCGGGTGCGCGCCTTCACCCAGGACGACGCGCATATCTTCTGCACGGAGGCGCAGATCGCCTCCGAGACGGTCGAGTTCGTGGCGCTGCTGTCGCGCATCTACCGTGACTTCGGCTTCGAGAGCTTCCGGGTTAAGTTCTCCGACCGGCCGGAAAAGCGCGCCGGCTCCGACGAGACCTGGGACCGCTCCGAGGGTGCGCTGAAGGAGGCCTGCCGCATTGCCGGCGTCGAATACGAGCTGAGCCCGGGGGAGGGCGCCTTCTATGGTCCTAAGCTGGAGTTCGTGCTGCGCGACGCCATCGGCCGTGACTGGCAGTGCGGCACGTTGCAGGTGGACTTCGTGATGCCCGAGCGGCTCGACGCGGTCTATGTCGGCGAGGACGGCAACCGCCACCGCCCGGTCATGCTGCACCGCGCCATCCTGGGCTCCTTCGAGCGCTTCCTCGGTATCCTCATCGAAGAGCATGCCGGGCGCTTCCCGCTCTGGCTGGCGCCGACCCAGGTGGCCGTCGCGACCATCGTGGACGAGGCGGCGCCCTTCGCCCGCGAGGTGGCCGCCGCCTTCCAGAAGGCCGGGCTTTCGGTCGAGCTGGATCTGCGGAACGAGAAGATCAACCGCAAGGTGGTGGACCAGATCGAGGCCAGGGTGCCGGTGCTGGCGGTGATCGGCCGGCGCGAGGCGGAGGAGGGCAAGGTGGTGCTCCGCCGCCTGCCGGGCCGCGAGCAGGTCACGGTGACGCTGGCCGAGGCGGTGGCCTCCCTTGCAGCGGAAGCCGCGCCACCCGACCTGAGGCAAGTTGCAGAGGTTGCAGCGGCCTGACCGCTGCACCATAAGATATACGCAATCCGTTTCGTTCCAACAGCGACAGGAGCCGACTCTGGCCCGAGGCCCTATTCCGAACCAGCTGCCGCCGCGCGATGGACCGCGCGTCAACGAGGACATCCGCGTTCCGCAGGTGCGTCTGATCGACCAGGACGGCGAAATGATCGGCGTGATGAGTGCCCGCGAGGCGCTGCTGCGCGCCTATGAGGCGGGCATGGATCTCCTGGAGATCAGCCCCAACGCCGTTCCGCCGGTCTGCAAGATTCTCGACTACGGCAAGTACAAGTACGAGCAGCAGAAGAAGGCCAACGAGGCCCGCAAGAAGCAGAAGATCGTCGAGATCAAGGAAATCAAGGTTCGCCCGAACATTGATGACCATGATTACGAAGTGAAGATGCGTGCGGCCAAGTCCTTCATCGAGGAAGGCGACAAGGTGAAGGTCACCCTGCGCTTCCGCGGCCGTGAGATGGCCCACCAGGATCTGGGCGTGAAGGTTCTGGAGCGCATCCGCACTGAACTGGCCGAAATGGCCAAGGTCGAGCAGATGCCGCGCCTGGAAAACCGCCAGATGATCATGGTGCTGGCGCCGAGGTGAGCGAGCCGGGCCGGAGGTCCTCCTCCGGCCAGTGCGCCGCGCTGCCTGCGGTTCCGCTACCCGCTTCGGCCAAGGCCGAAGCATGGAGCCGCCACATTCGGCTATGACGCTTCCACCCCGTACAGGAGGCGGGCACCGTCATGAACACTTTTTCTACCAGTCTTGGAACCGGCGCAGCCTGGCCCTTGTCGGCGGCGCGGCCATGATCGCGGTCATCTTTGAGGTCTGGCCTGCCGAAGGGCGACGGCAGGACTATCTCGACCTCGCCGCTGCCCTGCGGGAAGATCTCGAAGGCGCCGACGGATTCCTCGCCGTTGAGCGCTTCACCAGCCTGAGTGAGCCCGGCAAGCTGCTGTCGCTTTCCTTCTGGCGCGACGAGGCGGCGGTCGAGGCCTGGCGCAACCGGCCGAGCCACCGCGCCAGCCAGGCGGCGGGGCGGGCCGGCGTGTTCGCGGACTACCGGCTGCGCGTCGGGGTAATCCTGCGGGACTACGGCATGACGGAGCGGCAGGGAGCGCCGGCGGACAGCCGCGCGGCGCACGGCGCCTAGGCCGACTCTAAGTCCCTTTCTGCCCCGAGGCGTGCTTGCGGTCCGGGAAGCGCAGGTCCAGCCCCCGCGCACGCCAGCCTGCCTCGATCAGCGCGCGGTCGATGAGGCCGGAGGGGTCCGCCTTGCGCGGGGCGAAGGCCAGGGCAGGGGCGCGCTCCCGCCGCCAGATGCCGAGCAGGCGGCGCAACTCCGTCAGGGGCGCCGCATGGTCGTCCACCCGCAGGTCGAGATCCGGGAAGTCCTCGGTGGTGATGAGCTTCATCGCCGCCGATTGCCGGCCGCGGCGATCGCCGCCCGCCGCCTCGCCCGCGTCCAGCGCCAGCATCAGCCGCTCCGGCAGGGGCAGCGAAGCGGCGGAGGCGAAGGTCGCCGCCGTCTCGCTTACCACCGCGGGCCCGGCCAGCATGTTGCCGGCGACGCTGAAGCCCGCGCTGGACTGGCTGCCCGCCCATTCGACGCAGCTTTCCCCCGTCCAGGCGGCGCTGTTGCCGTGCCGGTCCACCACATGGATCTGCCGCAGGTCCCGGCCCGCATCGCCCGCCAGCGCGCCCTCGATCGCCGCGGCCGGGGAGAGCCCGCGCGCCAGCCCGTCGAGCACCGCCGGGCCCAGGTAGCGATTGGTGAAGGACTGGGTGGAGACGGCGCCCACCCCCGCCCGCACATAGGGGCAGGAGGCCCCGACGGCGAAGGCGCAGGTGGTGACCGCCACGGCGAAGGCGCCGCTCTGCGCGTCATGCGCCACGATTGACCAAGTCATCGCCGAGGAATTCCTTCCGGTTGAACGGGTGCAGGGTGACGGCAGCGCCAGGGTGGGATCAAGAGGGCGGGATCAAGGGGGTGCGGTTTCGCAACTCTGTTGCGCGGCGCGAAAGTCTTGTCTTGGGGGCTCGGTTGTGGTGCAAGCTGGCCCATGGCCGACCTCTCCTCCCATGACCGCATCCTGATCCTCGACTTCGGCAGCCAGGTGACGCAGCTGATCGCGCGTCGCGTGCGCGAATCCGGGGTCTATTGCGAGATCTGGCCCTTCACGGCCGATGCCGCCCGGGTCCAGTCCTTCGCGCCCAAGGGCATCATCCTCTCGGGTGGGCCGGCGAGCGTGACGGAGGAGGGCAGCCCCCGCGCCCCGCAGGTCGTGTTCGAGATGGGCATCCCCGTGCTCGGCATCTGCTACGGCCAGCAGACCATGTGCACGCAACTCGGTGGCCGGGTCGAAGGGAGCGAGCACCGCGAGTTCGGCCGCGCCTATGTCGAGGTGCAGGAGGCCTGCGCCCTGACGCAGGAGGTCTGGTCCCCCGGCGCGCGCGAGCAGGTCTGGATGAGCCATGGCGACCGCGTGACGACGCTGCCGGAGGGCTTCCGCATCGTCGCCACCAGCGAGGGCGCGCCCTATGCCATGATCGCCGACGATGCCCGGCATTTCTACGGCATCCAGTTCCACCCGGAGGTGGTGCATACCCCGCACGGCGCGCAGCTTCTGCGGAACTTCACCCATGGCGTCTGTGGCTGCCGCGGCGACTGGACCATGGCTGCGTTCCGTGCCGAGGCCATCGCCCGCATTCGCGAGCAGGTCGGCGACGGGCGCGTGGTCTGCGGTCTTTCGGGGGGCGTCGATTCCTCCGTCGCGGCGGTGCTGATCCACGAGGCGATCGGCGACCAGCTCACCTGCATCTTCGTGGACCACGGCGTGATGCGCGCGGGCGAGGCGGAGCAGGTCATCCAGACCTTCCGCGACCGCTTCAACATCAAGCTGGTCCACCGCGACGCCTCGGACCTGTTCCTCGGCCAGCTTGAGGGCGTCACCGACCCGGAGGTGAAGCGCAAGACGATCGGCCGCCTGTTCATCGAGGTCTTCGAGGAGGAGCAGGCGAAGATCGGCGGCGCCGACTTCCTGGCCCAGGGCACGCTGTATCCGGACGTGATCGAAAGCGTCTCGGCGACCGGTGGGCCCTCCGTGACGATCAAGTCGCACCACAATGTCGGCGGCCTGCCGGAGGAGATGCGGATGCGGCTGGTCGAGCCGCTGCGCGACCTGTTCAAGGACGAGGTGCGCGAGCTCGGCCGCGAACTGGGCATCCCCGAGGAGATCGTCGGCCGCCACCCCTTCCCGGGGCCGGGCCTGGCCATCCGCATCCCCGGCGAGGTGACGCGGGAGAAGGTGCAGATCCTGCAGAAGGCCGACAGCATCTTCCTGGAGGAGATCCGCGCCGCGGGGCTCTACGACGCCATCTGGCAGGCCTTCGCCGTGCTGCTGCCGGTGCGCACCGTGGGCGTGATGGGCGATGGTCGTACCTATGACCAAGCCTGCGCGCTCCGCGCCGTCACCTCGACCGACGGCATGACGGCCGATGTCTATCCCTTCACCATGGAGTTCCTGACCCGGGTGGCAGGGCGCATCGTCAACGAGGTGCGCGGCATCAACCGCGTGACCTACGACATCACCAGCAAGCCGCCCGGCACCATCGAGTGGGAGTGATTCTTACCGGCCATACGCCCGGCATCGTGGCTAGCTTTCCGGAGAGGAGATGAGGCGCTTCTGATCTTCGGCCGATCCACGCCGAACTACGAGGGCGCGGAACCGAGCCTTCCGGCGGCCGAACTCCTTTGCGGACTGGACAATCGGCATCTCGTAAAGATTGGCGCGGGCCGTGTTGAGCAGGACCGCGAAGGTGGCCGAGACGGCGGTTTCGAGTGCGACCGGAACCGCCGCGCCCTGCACGAGCGCGGAGACGAAAAGCGCCGTCAGGAGATCGCCCGTGCCAGCCGGCCGACAAGGCAGGCGTGGCGTCGAGACCTTCCACGTCGCCCCACCCTCGAAAGCATAGGTCTCAACATGCGTGGCGGAGGAGTCGCTCAAGCCGACACCGGTGACGGCGACGACCTTGGCTCCGTCGCCCATGAGATCGTTGACCCCCGCTTCAAGCGCCGCGACGTCAGGCGTCGCGAAGCCGACGAGTTGCTCGAGTTCGAACTGGTTGGGCGTGGTGATGTCGGCGAGCGGGACGAGGCGCTGCCGGAAAAGCTCCTGCAAGCGCGCATCGATGAAGAAACCGAGGTCGGCATCGCCCATCACGGGATCGCAGCAATAGCGCAGCGCCGGATTGCGCCGCTTGGCCCGCTCAACGAAACCGGCGACAACCTCGCCGTTCTCAGCCGAGCCGAGATAGCCGGTCAGCAGCATCGAGCAGTTATCGACCAGCCCGCGCTCCTCAACCCCGAGGAGCAGGTCGTGCAGGAGATTGGCGTCGAGCACACGGCCCCGCATCGTCGGATAATGCGGATGATTGCTGAGCAGCGTCGTCGGGACCGCCGTGACCTGGATGCCGAGATGCTGCATCGGGAAGACGGCGGCGCTGTTCCCGACATGCCCGTGAGCCACCTGCGACTGGATGGAGATGACGGACATGGCTCACGCTCTGCTCACACCGGCGGGCGCGGCCTGCCGAAGCCGATGCCACCGCTCGCGCAAGCGAATGGAGCAGCGCCGCACGCGCGCCTTGAGGGCGGCACGGCTGACGATGTTCTCGAAGGCGGTCAGCGCGATCTGCTCCGGCTGACACCGTGCTCCCTTCGCGACCGACTGCCAGAGGTCGGGGGCGGCCGCGGGCAGGGAGCGATCGGGCCGCGGCACGAGCCGTTCAGCCGGTGTGAACATCGGGGTCTCCTTCCAGGGCAGGCCGAGCGGCAAGACCGCTCTGGGGGCGTTCCTCGCCAGTCAGCCGGCGTGACCAGTCTTCGACCTGGGCTGTGGCAAGGCGGCGGGTCGCGTAGCGGCGCCAGTTCTCGGACAGGTGGGCGAGCTCCGCCATCGCGGCGAGTTCGTCGAAGTTGAGTGTATCGACGTAGAGCGCGCGCCACAGCCGCTCGATCGTCCATTCAGGGCTGATGCGCTCGACGAGCACCAGATCGTCGCCCGCCTCGACGAAGCCTTCCTCGATCACGCGATAGTACCACCCAGTCCGGCCGCTCGCCTGGACGCGGAACGCCATGTCCGGCACGCCGAAGCGGAGGTTCAGCTTCCAGCACGGCTGCCGGCCCTGGCTCACCTGGATCAGCGCGCCGCCTGCGCGGAAAGTGTCGCCGATCGCGATCTGAGCCTCGCTGAGGCCGGTGGTCGAGAGATTCTCGCCGAACGCGCCCGGCCGCGTGAGCACGTCGCGCGCGCCGATCGCCTCGCGCCACGGGGCATAGTGCTCGAAGGCGTAGTGATGCACCGCCTTCTCGGGGCCGCCGTGGTGCTTGCGATCGCCTTGCTCGTCGCCCGTGAAGCCTTCGCGCCCAAGCCAGGTGCGGCCCGCCACCGGGCGCTTATCGATGCCGCTCGGCGCGGCACGCGGCCCGAACGGCTTGGCGGGGCCGGTCAGGAGCCGATCAATCCGGGTCACGGTCGCGACCTTCAGCGCATAGGCTGGCAGCGCCGGCCGGCCTTAGCGGCCGGAGCTCGATTGGCGCCTGGAACGCACCAAGTTCCCCGAACGGGGCAGGGCAGATCGCAACGGCGGCCGGCAACGACATCGAACCTCCTGACTCAGCATCAGCGTGCATCCCGGAGATGCAATAGCCGAGCGGCCGGACTACTTATAAGGGCCAGTTTCTGGATTGCAGGTAGTCCGGCTTATGGCCCAATCGCTTCCCTTCCAGATTGAGGACGAGGCGGTGACGCCACTCTTCATGCGGATCGCCCATGCGATCATCCGGGATATCGAGCGTGGCCGCCTTCGGGCGGGCGCCAGGCTGCCGGGTACCCGCTCGCTCGCCGCCGAACTCGGCGTTCACCGCAAGACTGTCGTCGCTGCCTATGACGAGCTGGCGCTGCAAGGCTGGATCGTGGTGCGACCCTCACGCGGTGCTCTTGTGGCGCTCGACCTTCCAGACCCGGATCTCGGCCTCCGATCGGCACGAGGGGACGAGCCGAAGGCGCCGCAAATCGGAGGCCAGCGGGCTGCCTCCCCTGAAAATCCATCGCACCTTGTCTTCTCCGACGGAACGCCGGACCCGCGACTGCTCCCGCGCGCCGAACTGGCCCGCGCCTTCCGGCGGGCGCTCGGCTCGCACACCTTCCTGGCCCCCGGCGGCTATGGCGATCCACGCGGCAGCCTGCGCCTGCGGGCGGCGCTTGCCGAGTGGCTGACGAGCACCCGCGCTCTCGCTGCAGGCCCTGACGATATCCTCCTCACCCGCGGCAGCCAGATGGCGCTGTTCCTTGTGGCCCGCGTGGTCGCGGCGCCCGGTGAGGCCATCGCCGTCGAGAGGCCCGGCTACCCGCTCGCGTGGGCCGCCTTCCGGGCGGCTGGCGCGCGGGTCATCGGCGTTCCGGTGGACCGCGAGGGCATCAACGTCGAGGCGCTGGACCGCCTCGTCCGGCGCGACCGGAGCATCCGCGCCGTGCTGGTGACCCCGCATCACCAGTATCCGACCACCACCACCCTTGGCGCCGGCCGGCGCCTGGCGCTGCTCCGGCTTGCCGCCGAATGCGGCGTGACGGTGATCGAGGACGATTACGATCACGAGTATCGCTACGAAGGCCGGCCGGTCCTGCCATTGGCCGCCTCGGCGCCAGGCGTCTCGGCCGGGCCGGTGATCTACCTGGGTTCGCTGTCGAAGCTGCTCGCGCCGGGCTTGCGGCTCGGCTACGCGGCTGCCGCCCCCGAGATCCTCCAACGGATGGCGGATGAGCGCGAAGCGATCGACCGGCAGGGTGACGTGCCGCTCGAAGCCGCAGTCGCCGAACTGCTCCAGGACGGCGAGCTGCGCCGACATGCCCGCAAGGCCCGTCGGGTCTATCTCGAGCGGCGAGATCTGCTGGTAGCCAGGTTGAGCCAGGAGCTTGGCGCTGTGCTGTCCTTCGACGTGCCGGCCGGCGGACTCGCGATCTGGGCGCGCGTGCAGGAGGACATCGACGCCGCTCTCTGGGCTCGCCGGGCGCTCAACCTTGGCCTGACAGTCGCGACGGGGACCCGGTTCGCGTTGGGGCCGGATCCGGCGCCCAATGCCTTCCGTCTCGGCTTCGCCGCGCTTGCTCCGGATGAGCTCACCGCGGCCGTCCGGCGTCTCGCCGAAGCCAAACCCGCTTGAGGTTCGTGTGCATCGTCGGTGGCTATTGACTCATTTAGGAGTCCTAAATAGCATCTACTCCACCGCACTGGAGCGGAGCACGCCGTGATCGAGACACCGCCGTTCGACTTCGAGGCAGCGAGCCAAACCGTCGCCGAGCGGGTCAGCACCGGCCTCGCGAAGATCAGCGTGGTGCTGAAGACGCGCGCCTGGCGCGGCGCGGCACCCGAGCGGGTCACGCCTACCCAGGCGCAAGCGCTGATGCTCCTTCGCGGCGCAGCACCCCGCGGCCTGCGCCTGGACGAGGTGGCGAAGGGCTTGGGCGTCACGGCGCCGACGGCCAGCGATGCCGTTGCCGCGCTTGTCTCGAAGGGGCTCGTCTCCCGCGGCCGATCGGCCGAGAATCATCGCGCCGTCGCCCTGACCTTGACGACGGAAGGGGAGGCGCTCGCCAGCCGGGTGGCGGACTGGCCGGATTTTCTGCTGCGGGCCGTGGGCACGCTGGAGCCCGCCGAGCAGGCGGTCTTCCTGCGTGCACTGGTGAAGATCATCCGCGGCTTGCAGGAGGCCGGCGATATCCCGCCCCAGCGCATGTGCGTGAACTGCCGCTACTTCCGCCCGAACATCCATGACGATCCCGCGAAGCCGCATCACTGCGCCTTCGTCGATGCGCCCTTCGGCGACCGTCACCTGCGCCTCGACTGCCTCGAACAGGACCCCGCATCCGTTGAGGAGGCGCAAGCGAACTGGAACCGCTGGCGCGGATCACCCGAGCTTCCCGATCGGCCCCTGGACGGAGGGCCGACCGCGTGAAGGCGGCGGGCGCCGACGGCCATCGACGCCCGCCTTGAGAGCAACCCCCAGCCTACGAAGCAAGGAGACATCTCATGGCACGAGTTAATCTTGTCGAACCGGCCACCGCAAGCAGCGAAGCCGCCGCGTTGCTGAAGGAGATCCATCAGGCCTTCAAGGTCACACCCAACATGTTCCGGGCGGTCGCCAACTCGCCGGCAGCGCTCAAGAGCATGTGGGGCGCCTTCGGTGCGCTCGGGGAGGGCCGAATCGGCCCGAAGCTCGGCGAGCAGATCGCGGTGGCGATCGCGGACCGCAATGCCTGCCAATACTGTCTGTCCGCCCACACGGCGCTGGGCCGCAAGGCGGGCGCGACCGCCGATGAAATGACGGAAGCCCAGGCCGGTCGCGCGACGGACCCAAGGACGGCCGCGGCGCTCGCCTTCGCACTCAAGGTCGTCGAGAACCGGGCGAAGATCTCGGGTGAGGAAGTGGAGGCGCTCCGCAAGGCTGGGTTCGACGACGGTGAGATCGTCGAGATCCTCGCGCATGTCGCCCTCAACCTGTTCACCAACTACGTGAATGTCGCTCTCGACGTGCCGCTCGATTTCCCGGCCGTCCAGCTCCGCAAGGTCGCGTGACCGGATGCGGGCTCCGGTACCCCCGGAGCCCGCGTTGCTCGCCGATTTCGGAGCCAAGTCTAGCAAGGAGGCTCACCGGGAGCGGCGGATGGCCCTGATCTTCCCGCTTTCTCCGCCCCCGCAGAAAAGCTGCGCGTCGCCATCGGATTCGAGCCCCGAGACGCCCAGCCCAGCCGGCATGTCGAGTGTTTCCAAGACCTCACCCGTTCCAGGATCGACGCGCCTCACATCGCTCCCGTGGCTGTCCCAGGTGCCGTGCCAGAGCTCGCCGTCGGTCCAGGTGACGCCGGTGACGAAGCGGTTGGACTCGATGGTGCGAAGGATCGCTCCGGTTCGAGGATCGACCTGATGGATCTTCCGGCCCCGATGCTGCCCCACCCAGAGCGTCCCTTCGGCCCAGGCGAGCCCTGAGTCACTGCCGCCGCCGGGCGCCGGGATCGTCGCCAGCACGCGGCCGGTCTTTGGGTCGATCTTCTGGATGCGATCCTCTGCGATCTGATACAGGTGCTGACCATCGAAGGCCGTTCCCGCATGCGCGGCGACATCAATCGCGCGCAGCACCTGCCCATTCGTCGGATCGAGGGCGTTCAGCCGGTCGCCGGACGCGAACCAGACGTGGCGGCCGTCGAACGTGACTCCATGCACCTGGTCGATACCCGGAAAGGGCCCATAGTCACGGAGGATTTCGGCTGTGGATCGTTTCATGCCTCCCTCCTAGCCACCGGGGAGCGGGCCGGGGAGTAACAAGGTTGTCGTGAATCCCGGCAGGGGCGGGGTCATCCAGCGACGCGCCCGCCCGCGGCCATGGGATTGCACCTTGCCTGCGGCCGCAAGCGCGTCGAGTGCCCGCTGCACGGTCCGCTGGCTCGCCCCCAGCGCCAGCGCCAGGGCGGAGCTTGACCACCCTTCACCATCGGCCAGGAAGGCCAGCACCGTCGCATGCTCCTCCTCGACGGGGCGCGCCAGCACGACAATCTCAGCCGCGTGGCGCGGTGCCAGCGCAAACCCTTGCTTCGTCGCGCTCACGCTGGCCAGCTTCCGGAGGGCCGCGCGGAGGCGCCCGATCTCCACGCGCAAGCGTGCGCGATGCGATTCATCGGTGTGCTTCGCCCGGAAGGCCCGCTTGATGAGCGCATCCCTTGGCACGTCCCCAGGCCATGCCTCGCCCAGCGCGCGTGCGAGCGCGAACAGCACCGGGCGCCTTGCGAGCGAGACCATCGTGCTTGCGTCACGCACGGCATAACGGCACGCGTCCACGACGAGCACCTTCGATGTCAGCAGCGCTTCAACATCCTCGAGCAGGAGGAAGCGCTCGTCGCCACGCGCGATCAGGCGCGCCGCGGGCGTGTTCAGGACGAGGGACGCGCTTTCGACCTCCGCCGCCAATGCCGGGATATCTGCGTCGCGCGCGGCGCATCCGGCCCGGGCGAGTGCCGCGCGCGCCGTCTTCGTCCGAAGGCGCCGTATCGCGATCCCCGCCGCGATCAGTTCGCGCGCCGCCTGGAGGGTGGGCGGGAGGGGCACAAAGTCGATTCCGGCGAGTGCATGCTCAGCCTCGTCGACATGACCCATCAGGAGCAGTCGCCGGGCTGCGAGATTCCGCGCATGCGCGGCGTTCACGCGGTCACCATGCGCATCGAGTGTCGCCCGTGCGGCATCGAGCGCCTTCGCGGGCCAGCCCAGGTCACGTGAGACGAGTGCGATCTCGGCTTCGGCGACGACACACCGCGCGCGGGCGACCGCCTCCTTCGGGCCAAAGGCACGCGCCGCACTTCGCAGGAGAGCCTTCGCGCGAAGGAAATCCCCGAGCTGCGCCATGGCGATGCCCCGAAGCGCAAGGGTGGGCGCATCGTCGCGCAGGGCAATCCGCTTCAAGGCGCCAAGGGGATCGCCCGCCGCGAGCGCATGCGCGGCGGCCGTGATCAGCGAGTCCATCGGAATCCCGCCAAACTTGTCACTCCCACCCTTCGGCGACTGGCCCGAATCTATCTCACGGACACCAAACGCCAACAGGGAGAGGAAGAATGACGGGACACAAGACCGGGACACGTGAGGAGTGGATGGCGGCCCGGCTCAAGTTGCTCCAGGCAGAAAAGGAACTCACGCGGCGCAGCGACGAGCTGGCGCGGCGGCGGCAGGAACTGCCATGGGTCCGCATCGACAAGGCGTATCGCTTCGAGACCGATGAGGGGGGTGCTTCGCTGGCAGATCTCTTCCGCGGTCGCTCGCAGCTCCTCGTCTATCACTTCATGTTCGGGCCTGATTATACGGCGGGCTGCCCCTCCTGCTCGATGATCGCGGACGGCTTCAACGGATTCGCAGTTCACCTGGCCAACCATGACGTGATGCTCTGGGCCGTCTCGCGGGCACCGCTTGCGACCTTGCAGGCCTACAAACAGCGCATGGGCTGGAGGTTTCCGTGGGCGTCCTCGCAGGCCAGCGACTTCAATTCCGACTTCAACGTCTGGTTCACGGAGCAGCAGCAGCGCGCCGGGGACGTCGAATACAACTACCGGCGCGAGCCCGTGTTTGAATGGCGTTCGGGTGAGGAGGGCGGCGGCCAAGGGGCGGAAAACAGGTTTGCCGCTATGTGCGGCACCGATGCGCCCACCTACCAACGCGACAGGCCGGGCATGAGCGCCTTCGCGCTGGAGGATGGCATCGTCTATCACACCTACTCCACCTATGCGCGCGGGCTGGACGGCCTCTGGGGCGCCTATCAGTGGCTCGATCGCGCGCCCAAAGGGCGGAATGAGGCGGGCGTCTGGTGGCGCCGCCACGACGAGTACGCCGATGGCTGACACCGTGATGCCCCGCCACCCGGCCAGCGCGAAGACAAGCGATCCGGACGGCCGCGGAGCCGTCAGGATGATGGCTTCCCCACGTGAGATGGCTACTCTCGGCGCAGCGGACTGGCTGTCTCTTGCGGCCGCGCCGACCTTCGCCGCCATGGTGCTGCTGACCGCTGTCCCTGGTGGCGGTATGCCGGAGGGGCTCTGCGCACCGGCGCTGGGCGCTTCAATGCTCAGCGGAATGGCTCCGATGTACGGGTTGATGGCCGCCTTCCATTTGGCGCCCTGGCTGAAGCTGATCTCCGGCTGGCGAAATGGTGCTGCTGGCTTCCGGGCTTTCCGTCCCGGGCCCTGATGGCGAATGAACGGCGCGGGCGTCCAGGAGCGCCAGCGCCGCGCAGCATCCGGGCTTTCGCGCGGCTGACCGGCTGGATCTCGCACGAACGGCGGTCAGCCGATGCATCCGGCCTCTGAAGGATCGTGCGCGGCGGCGTCAGGGCAGGCAGCCCAGCCCGGCCAATGTTGCCGCCACAGCCTTGTCCAGCGGCGTATGCGGCTCGGTGCCGAGCAAGGCCGTGAGCCGCCGGTTGTCCAGCCGGACGGGATGGCGCCAGAAGGGGCGGATTTCCCGCATCTCGCGCAGGCTCTCCGAGAAGGGCGCGGCAAGGTGCGTGAGCCACCACGGGAAGGACAGAACCGGCAGCCTCGGCCGCCCCGCCGCGCGGGCGATGGCGGCGATCATCTGCCGCCCGTCCGCATCCCAATGGCCGCTGAACTGCAGGCGTTCGAAGGGCCGCAGGCTTGCCTCCCGTTCCAGCAGCGCGGCAAAGGCAGCGGCGAGGTCGGGCAGATAGGCATAGCTGTGGCCCACCCCCCTCCGGCCCGGGTTCAGTACGAAGCGCAAGGGCCGGCCACGCCGCACCATGGCCTGTGCGAACCAACTCGACCCCGGGCGCGGCCCGAAGAAATCCCCGGCACGCAGCACCAGGCTGCGGACCCCTGCCTGCGCGGCCGCCTCCAGGCGCCGCTCCAGCGCCACCCGGATCATTCCCTTGCGCCCCTTCGGCGCTTGTGGAGTGTCCTCACTGATCACCGGCTCCGCCGCAGGGTCGAAGTTGTAGATCGTGCCGGGCAGCGCGACCCGGGCGCCGCTCGCCTCCGCCGCGGCGATACTGTTCTCCAGCATCGGCACGACGAGATGGCTCCAGCCGCGATAGCCGGGCGGGTTGACGGCGTGGACCAGCGCATCCGCACCGGCAGCGGCCTCCACCACGGCTGCCCGCTGCAGGGCATCGCCGCCGATCCATTGCGGGGCCGCGCCACGGTCCCGCCAATGGCGGGCAGCCCTGGCTGGATCGCGCACCAGGGCGCGAACCTGCCAGCCGCGCGCGATCAGCGCCTCCGAAACCGCTCCACCGATACCGCCCGTGGCGCCGAGGGCCAGGGCGATCCGTCGCTGTCCGTCCTGCATGAACTGCACTCCCTTCTGTTGCGGAAGGGATGGGGTGGGTGGCGCCTGTAGGGAATTGTCGAAAACCTGCCATCGGCTAGCATGAAATGGATGAGCAGATCCGCGCCCGACTGGGATGACCAGCGTGCCTTCCTGGCCGTGCTGGAGACCGGCAGCCTTTCGGGCGCGGCACGCAGGCTCGGCGTGGCGCAGCCGACCGTCCGGCACCGCGTCGAGGCGCTGGAGCGCGCACTCGGACAGGCCCTCTTCACCCGCTCAACGAACGGGCTGGTGCCGACCGAGCTGGCCCAGCGGCTGGGCGCCCATGCGCGGGCCATGGAGAGTGCCTCGCAGGCCTTCGTCCGCGCCGCCTCCGCCGCGCCGGACAGGGTGGCGGGCAGCGTCCGCCTCAGCGCGGCGGAGATGGTGGGCGTCGAGGTGTTGCCGCCAATCCTGGCCGCCTTGCGCCGCCGGCATCCGGCCCTGGCGGTGGAACTGAGCCTCACCAATGCAGCGGAGGACGTACTGGCGCAGGAGGTGGATATCGCGGTGCGGATGCACCGGCCCTCGCAGGCGGCGCTGGTGGCGCGATGCATCGGCACGGTGCGGATCGGCTTCTTCGCCCATCGCCGCTACGCCGAGCGGAGGGGCCTGCCGCGAAGCCGTGAGGAACTGGCCGGCTTCGACCTGATCGGCCCCGACCGCGCGGGCCCGGACCTTCGTGTTCTCGCCGCCCTTGATCCGCTGCTCGGCCGCGATGCCTTTGCCCTGCGCACCGACAGCCATCCCGCGCAGCTTGCCGCGGTGCGCGCGGGGCTGGGCATCGGCCCCGTTCACCTTGCCATCGGACAGTGCGAGCCGGATCTGGTGCGCGTGCTACCGGAACTCGTGCTGCACGGCTTCGAGACATGGGTCGTCATGCACGAGGATCTGCGGCGCGAGGCGCGCGTCCGCGCGGTGTTCGAGCACCTCGTGGAGCGCCTGACCCGCTATGTGGCGGGGGAGGAGGGGGCGGAATCCGGCGAACCGGCGGGGCGCTGACGCTTTCAGCTCCGGGGCCGCCGGCGCTCGGCAATGAGCACGCCGATCGCCCCCACCAGCATCAGCGCCGCCATCGGCCGCGCCGTGCCATCCGCCAGATGGCTCAGCAGCACACCGCTCGTGCCGGCGACACTGAATTGCAGCGTCCCCATCAGCGCCGAGGCCGAGCCAGCCTGGCTGGCATGACGGCTCAGCGCGCCCACCGCCGCATTGGGCATGACCAGGGCGCAGCAGGACATCGCCACGAAGATCGGCGCGATCACCGCCAGCCAGTGCGTGGGGCCGCTCAAGGCGACGGCGGTCAGCACCAGCGTCGCCCCCAGGATCAGCAGGCTGGCGATCCGGACCAGGCGCTCCGGGCCGAGGCGCAGCAGCA
Source organism: Roseomonas sp. (assembly GCA_035565935.1). Lineage (GTDB taxonomy): Bacteria > Pseudomonadota > Alphaproteobacteria > Acetobacterales > Acetobacteraceae > Pseudoroseomonas. The sequence goes on along the minus strand of DATMRU010000041.1, from coordinate 318,866 downwards.
GTGGCGGGTTGAGCTGCGAGCACAGGATGAAGCCGGCGGCATTGAGGCCGAAGAGGATGCCGAAATGCGTCGGCGCCATGCCGAACATGCCCACGAAGACGGCGGCGGAACCGCCGACATAGGTGAACATCAGGAACATCGCCGCGCAGCCCATGGCGACATTGGCGAGAAAACTCGGCTCCCGCAGGATCTGCACGTAGCGTAGCAACTGCGCGGCGGCGCCGAGGCGCAGCCGGTGCTCGGGCGACAGGGTTTCCGGCAGGAAGCGCCAGACCAGCAGGAAGGAGCAGACGGAATAGACGGCGCCGAACCAGAAAATCGGCCGCCAGCCGCCGAAGGAAAGCATCAACCCGCCCAGGCTCGGCGCCAGGATCGGCGCCACGCCCATCACCAGCATCAGCCGCGACATCAGCCGGGCGGCGGCGTGCCCATCGGCCAGGTCGCGCACCACCGCGCGCGGGAGCACCATGCTGGCCGAGCCGCCGAAGGCCGCGACGCAGCGGAAGACAGCGAGCATCTCGATGCTGGTGGACAGCGCGCAGCCGACGGAGCCCAGCATGTAAACGGCAAGCCCGGCCAGAAGGGGCCGGCGCCGCCCCAGCCGGTCGCCCAGCGTCCCCTGCACCAGCTGCCCGACCGCAAGCCCCACGAACCAGGTGGCGAGCGTCAGCTCCGCGGAGCCGGAGGGCGCCCCGAAGCCCGCCTCGATGGCCGGGAAGGAGGGCAGATACATATCGGTGGAAAGCGGCCCGATCGCTGTAAGGAAGCCGAGCAGCAGGGGTAGCCAGACGGGCATGAACAGATCCAGGGCAGGGGCGTCGGGCGCGGATGCCGCGCCGCAGCAAAGCGCCAGGATGACCGCAGAGACATGGCCCGCCAAGGGACTGCCGTGCCGAAGGCTGGAAAGGGCCGAAAGAGGGGGGCTATGGTGAAGAAGGCAGCCGACCTCTGCGGGCGGGCAGCGCCACGCCGGGCAGACCTATCGCGATGCGCTGAAGCGCGCGCAGTCAGCGCCCGCTCTGCTCATGTCTCTGACCTGGCGCCTCCATCGGACCCATGCGCTGCCATGATCTCATCGAACCGCTCCCGCCGCAGCCGCTCGTAATGCCGGCGGTGGAAGCCGTCGATCTCGTCCAACTTGGCCTCGTCGAGCGGCGCGAAGTCATAGGTCTCGCTGGTGGCGATCCGCATCCGGCCGAAGCCCATGTTGCGGAAGTGCTCGGGCGAGAAGGAGTTGCCGCGCTCGCCGATGTAGCGGCCGAAGGAGACGGTGGTGAGCAGCCGCGTGAGCCCCAGCTCCAGGCAGGCGATGCTCTTGGCTGCATCCTGCGAGGAGGCCTCGGTGGCGATGCTGAGTGGCCGGTACAGCTCGAAGATGCGTCGGTGTGGCCGGTCGTTGTAGTCCAGTCCGTCGAGCAGCGCGTAATAGGGCGCGAGCCAGCGCATCATGCGCTGCCAGGCCTGCCGGCGCAGCCCGAAGCCCCAATGGTGCTCCAGCGGGATGTACTTCACCACAGGCCCCGGATAGTCGCGCCGGTGGTCGCCATAGGCGGCGAAATAGGCGACGCGCTCGAAGGGCGTGACGCGCTCGCGCAGCGCCTCGAGGGCCATGAGGTACCAGGGGCCAAGCTCCAGGTCGTCCTCGAAGAAATAGCCGAACTCCGCCCCGAGCCGCTCGAAGACCAGCCGCTCGCCGCGCAGAATGTTATGGGCAACGCCCAGGTTGCCCGGGCTCTCCAGCACTTGGCCCTGCGGAAAGTGGCGACGGAAGGCGGCGATGCTGGCGGAAATGGCCGCGTCCTCGGCATAGCGCCGGCCAGTGCGCGCGGAGACGGCGCCATCCTGCAGCAGCCAGATCCGCGCCGGATCGAGATGCACCCCGCGCTGCGCCGCCAGCGAGGCGCAGACGCGCTCAAGGTAGTCCGGCCGGTCGAAGGAATAGATGACGATAGGGATTTCGATAGGCGGCATACGGCTCACAGAGAGGGAACACGGCGGAAGCCGGGCTCGCGCGGCGGCTCAGCGAAATCCTCCTCGATGGAATCGACGCGCGCCAGGGGAGGACCAGCGCGGCAGGCCGTCAGCAGGGCCGCCACGGCAGCGGCATCACCCGCGACCAGGGCCTCGACGCTGCCGTCGGCGCGGTTGCGCACCCAGCCCTGCACGCCGAAGCGCTCCGCTTCCCGCGCCAGCCAGTCCCGGTATCCGACTCCCTGCACCCGGCCGCGAATGCGCACCCGCTTGGCGTCCATTCCGCTCTCCCCGTGGGCCGTCAGGCGCGGGCGAGTGCGAGGAGGCGCCCAGCCAGCCCGACATCCTCGATGACCGCCTGCTGCCGTGCCATAGCCTCGGCATCCTGGCCCCACAACTCCTGTTGAAACGCCTCGTCCAGAAAGGCAAGGCGACAGGCTTCCGCGGCATCCAGCCGGCCGCGCGCCATGGCCAGCCCCAGCACAGCGCTGCCCAGCGCCGGAATGGCGACCCCGAGGGCCGCCAGTTCCAGCACCGTCAATTCCGCCAGGGCGGCCTGCAGTGCCGCCAGCGCCGTCGGGCTCTGCGCCACCGGCATCACGCCTGTGGTCACCCGCAGCGGTGCGTCCAATTGCAGCGCCGCCCAGTCCAGCAGCGGCTGCCAGGCCTCGGCCTGACGGGCCGCGAGGCGCGGCTCCGCGGCCCGGTAGCAGAGCAGGTCCGTCTCGCCATACTTGGCCAACGCGGCGATGCTGGGCGCCGGGTCCGGCGCGATCCGCTCCAGCGCGGTGGCGACCACACGCGTGAGCGGCACTTCCTCCATCCGCATCTCGCCGTCCCTGGCGCCGCCGGCCGTCTGCCATTCGGCGGCGATGGCCTCGGCCAGGGGCGCGTGCGGCAGCAGCAACCCGCCGCGGCCGGGCAGGCGCAAGGGCCGACCATCCAGCAGGACGGTGAAGCCGCCCTCCACCGGCTGGACGGTGGCCTGGTCCCAGAAACGTTTCATGTCGGGGCTTATGAGGGGGCGTCGCCCTGGCGCCAAGAGGGGGATTACTGCGACTCGTCGCGATCGTATTTCAGCGCCTGCAGCCCTCGCAGGGTGGCAACGGTGGCCACCGACAGCACGATCGCGACCGTATAGGAGTGGAGCGCCGCCGCCACGCCGATCGCGCCGGTGACCCACAGTCCGGCGGCGGTGGCGGTGCCATGCACCTTCTGGCCGCTGCGGATGATGGCGCCCCCGCCGATGAAGCCGATGCCGGTGATCAGCCCTTCCATGATGCGCGCCGTGGCGCCCGCCTCCCCGGTGATCAGCGGTTCGGCCGCCTGCATGAAGCCGCAGGAGGCGAGCGCCACCAGGGGAAAGGTCCGCAGACCGGCGCTGCGGTCCTCCCGCTCGCGGTCCCACCCGATGGGGATCGCCAGGGCATAGGCGATCAACAGATCGCGCGCCTGTCCCAGGAAGCCGGGATCCTCCAGCACGCTGCGGTCTCCCTCATCTGCGCGGAACCGGCGATGCAGAACGGCCTGGCGGGGCGCAGGGTTGCGGCGCCGCCTGTCCGGCCCAGGCCGGCGCCGACCGATCCGGCTTCATGCTTGAGCTTCCGCAAACGTGGCAGACGTGTAGATTCGGCCAGCCGCAACCTAGATGTGTCCTGATGCGCAACGATACGCTTAACCTTGATGACCTTTCCGCCCGGATCGAGGCGAAGGGCCCCACCTACACGGCACTCGCCGATGCCATCTGGGGCTTCGCCGAACTGCGCTTCGCGGAACACCGCTCGGTCGCGGCGCAGATCGCCGCATTGGAAGCCGAGGGTTTCCGCATCACCCGCAATGTCGCGGGCCTGCCCACCGCCTTCATGGCCGAGGCGGGCGAGGGCGGCCCGGTGATTGGCTTCCTGGGCGAGTTCGACGCGCTGGCCGGGCTGTCGCAGCAGGCCGGCTCGGCCGAGCCGGCGCCCCTGGAGCCGGGCGGCAGCGGGCATGGCTGCGGCCACAACCTGCTCGGCGCCGGTGCCATGCTGGCGGCCCTCGCGGCGCGCGACAGCCTGGCCGCCGAGGGCCGCCCCGGCACCATCCGCTACTATGGCTGCCCGGGCGAGGAAGGCGGTTCCGGCAAGACCTTCATGGCGCGCGAAGGCGCCTTCGACGACCTGGACGCCGCAATCTGCTGGCATCCCGGCACCTATGCGGGTGTCATGTCGAACCTGACGCTGGCCAATTTCCAGGTCTATTTCCGCTTCAAGGGCCGCCCGGCCCATGCCGCGGGCAGCCCGCATCTCGGCCGTTCGGCGCTGGACGCCGTCGAGATCATGAATATGGGCGTCAACTACCTGCGCGAGCACATCCCCTCCGACTGGCGGGTGCACTACGCCATCACCGACACGGGCGGCATCTCGCCCAATGTGGTGCAGGCGCAGGCCGAGGTGCTCTACCTGATCCGCGCCCCCAAGGTGGCGCAGGCGGAGTCGCTTTTCGCCCGCGTCCGCCGCTGCGCCGAGGGCGCCGCGCACATGACCGAGACGGAACTGACCGTTCAGATCGACAAGGCCTGCTCCGAGGTGGTGCCTAACACCGTCCTGGAAATGGCGATGCACGAGAACCTCCGCCGCATCGGCGCGCCGCGCTTCGACGCGGCCGACATCGCCTTCGCCGAGGCGATCCGCGGCACCCTGACACCCGAGGACATCGAGAGCGGCGTGGAGAGCTTCGGCGCCCCGCCCGAGACGGGCGCCCTGGCCCTGCCGCAGGAGATCCTGCCCTTCGACGGCAGCTCGCGCTTCAATGCCGGCTCCACTGATGTGGGCGATGTCTCCCGCATCGTGCCGACGGTGCAGTGCTGGGGCGCTAACTACGCGATCGGCACGCCGTTCCACACCTGGCAGATGGTGGCGCAGGGCAAGAGCCCGGCGGCACACAAAGGCATGCTGCACGCCGCCAAGGCGATGGCCGCGACGGCGCTCGACGCCCTGCGCGACCCCGAGCTGCTGGAGCGGGCCAAGGCCGAGCTGCGGCGCCGCACCGGGGGCAAGCCCTATACATGTCCGATCCCGCCCGAGGTGAAGGCGCCGCCGCTGCGCGCGGCCCGGGGCGCCTGACATGCTGGCCGGCGGGGCGAAGAGCCACGCTCTGCCGGCCTCACTTCCGGCCGTGACGATCTGCCCGGCAGGGGAGGGACACCTGCCGGGCATCAGCGCCATCTTCAACGAGGTGGTCGCCAACAGCACGGCCGTTTACACCGAGCATCAAGAGACGCCGGAGCAGCGCCGCCACTGGTGGCAGCAGCGGCGGCTGCAGGGCTTTCCGGTGCTGGTTGCACTGGGACTGCACGAGAACGACGTCATCGGCTTCGCCAGCTTCGCCGCCTTCCACGGCAGCTGGCCGGGCTTCCGTCACACCGTCGAGCACTCCGTGCATATCCGCGCGGACATGCGCGGCCAGGGCCTGGGCTGTGCCTTGGTCACGGCGCTGGAACACGAGGCGCGGAGGCTCGGCAAGCATGTCATGGTTGCCTCGGTGGACGCGGCCAACGTGCCTTCGCTGCGCATGCATGAGAAGCTTGGCTTCCAGCGCGTCGCCTTCATGCCGCAGGTGGGCTGCAAGTTCGGCCGGTGGCTCGACCTGGTGTTGTTGCAGAAACGCCTCAGCGAGGCGCCGCCGCGCTGAGGCCGTTTCCCTGGCCCGGTGGGCTGCCTATCGCACCTCCGGCACCTTGGCCCAGACCCAGAGCAGATTGGCGGTCAGGAGAACGGCGGTGACCAGGAACACCCAGTGCAGCCCCAGCGTGGCCGCGATGGCGCCGCCCGAGAGTGGCCCGAGCGATTGGCCCAGGAACATGGCCGAGGCGGTGACGCCATAGACCGTGCCGCGGTCGCCCGCCGGCGCCAGCCGCCCCACCAGCGCGTTGGCGGTGGGGAGAATTCCGCCGACGAAGAGGCCCAGCGCGAACCGCGCCGCGACGAAGCTCCAGTAGTCCGACACGAAGGCCTGCGGCGCGCTCGTCAGGGCGGCGCCCGCTAGGGCGATCAGCAGCACGCGACGGTAGCCCAGTACGTCCGACCGCCGCCCGAGGAAGGGAGAGGCGATCAGGTCCGCGACACCCGTCACCGAGAAGGCCAGGCCGCCCAGGGTGGCCAGGGCGGGGACCGGGCCGAGCAACTCCTGTACGTAGAGCGTCACCACCGGCTGCACCGCCTGCACCCCGAACTGCGCGAGCAGCAGCACAACGAAGAGCGGCAGCAGCCCCGGCGAGCGCGACAGGATCGCGAAACTCTGGAAGAGCGTCGCCTTGCTGGCCCCCACCTTGGGCGGGCTGAACCGCTCCTTCACCAGCACCAGAGCCAGCACGCCGCACAGGGCGCAAACGCCGGAAGTGAACATGAAGGGCGCGCGATAGGAGCCCGTGACGTCCGCGATGAAGCCGCCCAGCAGCGGCCCGATCAGCGCGCCCACCAGCTGCCCGGTGCTGAGCCAGCCGAGCGAGTAGCCCAGCCGGTTGGGCGGCACCTGACTTGCTACCAGCGATATCGTCGCCGCGTTGAACCCGGCGAAGACCCCCATCAGCGCGCGCAGCCCCAGGAACTGCCACACATTGGCCGCCAGACTCATCAGCCCGATGAACAGGGCAATGGCGAAGCAGGAGCGCAGCACCATCAGCTTGCGCCCCCGCCGGTCCGCCACCCGGCCCCAGAGCGGCGAGGCGAAAGCGGCCACAAGGGGCGTCACCGCCGACAGCACGCCCGCCCACATGTTGACCTGCGCCGGATCGTGCACGCCGAGTTCCGGCAGGAACAGCGGCATCACCGGGCTGAGCACGGTGAACCCCACATTCATGCCCAACTGGATGCCGATCATCAGGAACAGGGTGCGCTGCCAGTTGGGCGCGGCTGTCGCCTCGGGGGCGAGGGGGGCCGGCGCGGGAGTCCGCGGGGCGTCCGCCCCTTTGGCATCAGCGTTCATGATCCCTGATTCCGCCTGAGTGCGCCGAAAGTAAAGCTGTCACGCATCAGGCGGGATGACGCGGCCCGGCGCGATGGCCGCATCCGGGCACGTCTTCTCATGGCCAGGAGACGCGCTGCCCGGCTGAGGCGGATTGACAAGCCAGCCGCGCCGGCGGAGGCTTTCCGCCTCACCCGGGGAGTCCCGACAAGGGGCTGAGATACTGCTCGCCACCGGCAGCGCAGTGACCCGATGAACCTGATCCAGTTCATGCTGGCGTAGGGACGGTGTGGTTGCCTGCGGCTCTCCTGGCGGGAGCATTTCCGGAATTGCTGCCGGAGAAGGGCATCCTTTCATCATTCCAGGCCGGCGCTGGGTCTCCGATGCAGATGCGAAGGAGCTTCGGCGCGTGTCTCTCGAAACCTCTGAAGGGCGGTCCGGCCAGGGCCTGCCGAGCGTCACCACCGGGCCGCTGCCCGGCTCCACCAAGGTCTTCAAGGCGGGCCATCTGCACCCGCAGATCCGGGTGCCGATGCGCGAGATCGCCTTGCACCCGAGCGCCGGCGAGCCGCCCGTGACCGCGTATGATTCCTCCGGCCCCTATACCGACCCGGCGGCCCGGATCGCAATCGAGCAGGGCTTGCCGCGCCTGCGCGAGGCCTGGATCGCCGCCTCGGGCGATGTGGAAGCCTATTCGGGGCGCGGCCTGAAGCCGGAGGACAACGGCTTCACCTCGGGCGAGCGCCTCACCGCCGCCTTCCCGGTGCGCCACCCGCCGTGGCGGGCGAAGGCCGGCCGCGCCGTAACGCAACTCGCCTATGCCCGCGCTGGCATCATCACGCCCGAGATGGAATACGCCGCCATCCGCGAGAATCTCGGCCGTGCGCAGATGCGCCTCTCGCCGGAGCGGGACGGCGAGGATTTCGGCGCCGCCATCCCCGACTTCGTCACCCCTGAATTCGTGCGCGACGAGGTGGCGCGGGGCCGCGCGATCATCCCGGCCAACATCAACCACCCCGAGCTTGAGCCGATGGTGATCGGCCGCAACTTCCTCGTGAAGATCAACGCGAATATCGGCAACTCCGCCGTGACCTCCTCGATGGCGGAGGAGGTGGAGAAGATGGTCTGGGCCATCCGCTGGGGCGCGGACACGGTGATGGACCTCTCCACCGGCCGCAACATCCACAACATCCGCGACTGGATCCTCCGCAACGCGCCGGTGCCGATCGGTACGGTACCGCTCTACCAGGCGCTGGAGAAGGTCGGCGGCATCGCCGAGGAGCTGACCTGGGAGGTCTTCCGGGACACGCTGATCGAGCAGGCCGAGCAGGGCGTGGACTACTTCACCATCCACGCCGGGGTGCGCCTCGCCCATGTGCCGCTGACGGCCAGCCGCGTGACGGGCATCGTCTCTCGCGGCGGCTCCATCATGGCGAAGTGGTGCCTGCACCATCACCGCGAGAGCTTCCTCTACGAGCATTTCGCGGAGATCTGCGACATCTGCCGCGCCTATGACATCTCCTTCTCCCTCGGCGACGGCTTGCGCCCCGGTTCCATCGCCGATGCCAACGACGCCGCGCAGTTCGCCGAGCTGGAGACGCTGGGCGAGCTGACGAAGATCGCCTGGGCGAAGGACTGCCAGGTGATGATCGAGGGGCCGGGCCATGTGCCCATGCACAAGATCAAGGCCAATATGGATAAGCAGCTCGCCACCTGCGGCGAGGCGCCCTTCTACACGCTCGGGCCACTGACCACTGATATCGCGCCGGGCTACGACCACATCACGTCAGGCATCGGCGCGGCGATGATCGGCTGGTTCGGCACGGCGATGCTCTGCTACGTCACGCCCAAGGAGCATCTCGGCCTGCCGGACCGGGATGACGTGAAGATCGGTGTGATCACCTACAAGATCGCCGCGCATGCCGCCGACCTCGCCAAAGGCCATCCGGCGGCCCGCCTGCGGGATGACGCGCTCTCTCGCGCCCGCTTCGAGTTCCGCTGGGAGGATCAGTTCAACCTCTCGCTCGACCCGGACACGGCGCGGTCCTTCCATGACGAGACCCTGCCGAAGGAGGCGCACAAGACCGCGCATTTCTGCTCGATGTGCGGCCCGAAATTCTGCTCCATGCGGATCTCACACGACATCCGCGCCGAGGCTCAGAAGGAGGGGATGGAAGCCATGGCGCAAAAGTTCCGCGAAGCCGGCCAGATCTATGTTCCCATCGGGGAGGGCGGCTGAGCGCCGCCTCGTCCTGGGGATCGCCAAGCAAAGAGAAAGGCTGGGGGACGGCGTCCCCCAGCCCCTTTCAGGCGGCGCGCTTCGCCTCGCGGCGCCGCTTGTGCAGGATGAACTCGGTATAGCCGTTGGGCTGTTTCGCGCCCTCGAAGACCAGATCGCAGGCCGCCTGGAAGGCCGGCCCGTCGAAGCCCGGCGCCATCGGCGCATAGGCGGGGTCGGACGCGTTCTGCTGGTCCACCACCGCGGCCATGCGGCGCAGCGTGTCGCGCACCTGCTCCTCGCTCACCACCCCGTGCCGCAGCCAATTGGCGATGTGCTGCGCCGAGATGCGCAGCGTCGCGCGGTCCTCCATCAGGCCGATATTGTTGATGTCCGGCACCTTGGAGCAGCCGACGCCCTGGTCCACCCAGCGCACGACATAGCCGAGGATGCCCTGGCAGTTGTTGTCCAGCTCCGCCTGCACATCGGCGGGCGACCAGTTGCTGTCGCTGAGCGGGATGGTCAGCAGGTCATCCAGCTTCGCGCGTGGGCCGCCGGCGGCGATCTCCGCCTGCCGCGCCGCGACATCCACCGCGTGGTAGTGCAGCGCGTGCAGCGTGGCGGCGGTGGGGGAGGGCACCCAGGCGGTGTTGGCGCCGGCCTTCGGATGGCCGATCTTCTGCGCCAGCATGTCGGCCATCCGGTCCGGCGCCGCCCACATGCCCTTGCCGATCTGCGACTTGCCGCGCAGCCCGCAGGCCAAGCCGGCATCGACGTTCCAGTCTTCGTAGGCCTTGATCCAGGCCGCGCCCTTCATGTCATTCTTGCGCAGCACCGGGCCGGCTTCCATGTCGGTGTGGATCTCGTCGCCGGTGCGGTCGAGGAAGCCGGTGTTGATGAAGGCGACGCGCCCCTTGGCGGCGGCGATGCAGGCGCGGAGGTTGACGGTTGTGCGCCGCTCCTCATCCATGATGCCCATCTTGAGCGTGTTGCGCTCCAGGCCGAAAGCGTCCTCGACGCGACCGAACAGCTCGTCCGCCCAGGCCACTTCCTTCGGTCCGTGCATCTTCGGCTTCACGATGTAGACGCTGCCGGCGCGGCTGTTCATCCGCTTGCCGCGCAGGTCGTGGAGCGCGATGGCGACGGTAGTGAGCGCGTCGAGAATGGTCTCTGGCGTCTCCTTGCCGCCCAGCTTCACGACGTCGGTCATCATGTGGTGGCCGACATTGCGCACCAGCATCAGGCTGCGGCCGGGCAGGGTCAGCGTGCCGCCCTGCGGGGTGGTGTAGGTGCGGTCGGGGTTCAGGCGGCGGGTGAGGGTCTTGCCGTCCTTCTCGAAGCTGGCCTCGAGGTCGCCCTTCATCAGCCCGAGCCAGGCGCGATAGACCGCGACCTTGTCCTCGGCATCCACCGCGGCGACGGAATCCTCACAGTCCATGATGGTGGAGACAGCAGATTCCAGGATCACGTCGGCGATGCCGGCCGGATCCTCGCGCCCGATCGGATGCGCCTTGTCCAGCTTGATTTCCAGGTGCAGGCCGTGGTTGCGCAGCAGGATGGCGGTGGGCGCGTCGGGGGAGCCGTTGTAGCCGGCGAACTGCGCGGAATCCTTCAGCGTCGTCGCGCCGCCTTCCATCAGCGCCACCACCAGCACCCCGGCGACGAGGCTGAGCTTGGCGACATCGGCCCAGGAGCCGCCGAGCAACGGCGCCGCCTCGTCGAGTAGCGCGCGGGCACGGGCGATCACCTTCTCGCCGCGTGCGCGGTTGAAGCCCCCCTTGCCCCCTGCGCCACGCGCCAGATTGCCCTCCTCGGGAATGGCGTCGGTGCCGTAGAGCGCGTCATAGAGGCTGCCCCAGCGGGCATTGCCGGCATTCAGCGCGTAGCGGGCATTGTTCACGGGCACCACGAGCTGCGGGCCGGCGATGCTGGCGATCTCCGGGTCCACATTGGCCGTTGTGACGCTAACCTCGCCGGGATCGGGCAGCAGATAGCCGATCTCCTCCAGAAAGGCGCGATAGGCGGCGCGGTCCACCGGCTTCGCCGGATGCGCGCGGTGCCAGGCGTCAAGCTTCGCCTGCAGCGCGTCCCGCTCGGCCAGCAATTCGGCGTTGCGCGGGGCGAGGTCGGCGAGAATGGTCCGATAGGCGCTCCAGAAGGTCTCCGGCGTGACGCCCGTCCCTGGCAGCGCCTCGGACTCGATGAACGCCCGCAGCGCCGGCGCCACCTCCAGCTCGCGGGTCTGCGCGTTTTTGGCCATGGCCTGCCTCTCCCGTCCGGTCCTGACCGGCAGTTAACCTGCATCCCCTCGCGCTGGCAAAGGGGCGGGAAGGGGATTGCCGAGGAGGTGCAATGGGTGGGACCCTCCGCCTCCTCACGAAGCCGAGGATGTCCCCCATGCCCGTCTCCTACGCTCCGCCCCCCTTCACCACGCAGCACTGGCAGGTGACCAAGCCCATCGCGCGTGGCGCGCGGGGGATCGTGGCGAGCCAGAGCCGGGCGGCCGCGGAGGCGGGCGCGGCGGTGCTGGAGGCCGGCGGCAACGCGGCCGATGCGGCGGTGGCGACGGCCTTCGCCCTGGCCAGCATGGAGCCCTGGAATTCGGGGCTCGGCGGCATCGGCTTCGCGCTGGTGCACAAGGCCGGCAGTCCCAGCGCCGAGCTGGTGGATTTCGGCCCTGTGGCGCCCGCCGGCAGCAATCCGGCGGACTACCCCCTGACCGGCCGGATGAAGCAGGACCTCTTCGCTTGGCCGGAGGTGGAGGGCGACCGCAACATTCACGGGCCGCTCTCCTTCGCCATCCCCGCCTCCGTCGCGGGCTACGCCACCCTGGTGGAGCGCTTCGGCAGCGGCATTCCCCTGGCCGAGCTGCTCGGCCCCGCCATCGCCCTGGCCCGGCGGGGCCTGCCGCAGGACTGGTACACGACGCTGAAGGTCGCGAATTCGGCGAAGGTGCTGCGGCTCTACCCGGAAAGCGCGCGCATCTACCTGCCGGACGGGCTGCCGCCGGTCGCCCCCTATCAGGGCGCGCCCGGCTTCTTCACGCAGGGCCGCCTGCCGGAGACGCTGGAGCGGCTGCGTGACGCCGGCTGGCGCGACTTCTACGAAGGCGAGATCGCCGCCTCCATCGCCGCCGATGTGAAGGCCATGGGTGGCGTGCTTTCCGCCGAGGACCTGCGCAACTGCCAGGCCCGCGTCCGCCCCGCGCTCACCATCCCCTGGCGCAACGGCCTCACCCTACAGGGCGCCGGCGGCCTGACCGCAGCGCCGACCCTGGCGCGCGTGGTGGAAGAGATGGCGCGGTTCGACGCGCCCGCCACGCCGGATGCCGCCTGGTTCAGCGCGCTCGCCCGCACCCTGCGCGCCGCCTATGCCGAGCGCCTGGAGGGGCTCGGCGCCGCCAGCACGCCGCCCGAGCCGTCGGAGACCTGCACCACCCACCTGACGGTGGTGGACGCGGCGGGCAACATGGTCGCGGTGACCACGACACTGCTCTCGTCTATGGGGAGCCGCGTAGTGCTGCCGGGCAGCGGCGTGCTGATGAACAACGGCATGATGTGGTTCGACCCGCGCCCCGGCTCGGCCAATGCCATCCGCCCCGGCGCGCGCCCGCTCTGCAACATGTGCCCGGTGACCGTCTCGGACGGGAAGGGGCCGGTGATGGCCCTGGGCGCCTCGGGCGGCCGCCGCATCCTGCCCTCGGTATACCAGATGCTGGCCTTCAGCCTGGATTTCGGCATGGATCTCGAGGCGGCGGCGCATCATCCGCGCATCGACGTCTCCGGCCCGGAGGGCGCCACGGCCGATCGCCGGCTGCCCGCTGATGTCCTGGCCGCACTGGAGGCGCAGGGCCGGCTGGAGGTGGTCGAGCATGCCGTGCTGCCGGTGAACTTCGCCTGCCCCAACCTGATTCGGAAGGAGGCCGGGGGCTTCGCCGGGATCAGCGATGTGATGACCCCCTGGTCGGCGGCGATCGCGGCGCGCTGAGCCCGGGCGCGGGGAGGGCGGCGCCCTCCCCCGGAAGGCCGAACCCGGGCCATATCTCAGCCCGGCGGCGCACCCTCCGCCAATCCCAGCCGCGCCGCCATTACAGCCCGGTTCGGCGGCGCGATGAGGTCCGCCAGCGTCTTGTCGTCCAGCACCGCCAGGAAGGCGCCCAGCGCCTCGCCCAGCAGGGATTGCAGCCGGCAGATGTTGATCAGCGCGCAGCCGCCCGCGTCCGGTGACTGGAAACAGGCCACCAGCGCCATGTCCTCCTCGGTGAAGCGGACCACATCGCCGATGCGGATCTGCTCCGGCGGCCGCGCCAGCTGCAGCCCGCCGCCGCGCCCGCGCACCGTCTCCACGAAGCCGCCTCGGCCGAGATTGTGCACCACCTTCACCAGGTGGTTCTCGGAGATGCGGTGCGCCGCCGCGATCTCGCGGATGGAGACGCGCCGCCCGGGCCGCAGGCCAAGATAGACCAGCGTGCGCAGGGCGTAGTCGGTGTAGAGGGTGAGGCGCATGGATAAGATGTAGCGTCTTTACATGTTTTGACCAGTGGGCCATAAGGTGCATCGTTGATGCACCTTATGGAGCGGATGATGCCCCGCCAGCTTAGCGGTCAGACGATTTCCCTGGTCAAGGCGACAGTCCCGGCGCTGGAGGCCCATGGCCTCGCGATCACGCGCCGCATGTACGAGCGGATGTTCCAGAACCCGGCGATCCGTGACCTGTTCAACCAGTCCCACCATGGCGAGACTGGCTCGCAGCCGCGCGCCCTGGCCTCGGCGGTGCTGGCCTATGCGAAGAACATCGACAATCCCGGCGTGCTCGCCGCCGCCCTGGAGCGGATCGCGCAGAAGCATGTCGGCCTGAACATCCTGCCCGAGCACTATCCCTATGTGGCGGAGGCGCTGCTCGGCGCCATCCAGGACGTGCTGGGCACGGCGGCGACGCCGCAGATCCTGGAGGCCTGGGGCGAAGCCTACTGGTTCCTCGCCGAAGTGCTGATCGGGCGCGAGACGCAGCTCTACGCCGAGCACGACGCCGCCCCCGGCGGCTGGACGGGTTGGCGCGAATTCGTGGTGAAGGAGAAGACGCCGGAGAGCGAGATCATTACCTCCTTCACCCTGGTTCCCGCCGATGGCGGCCAGGTGCTGCGCCACCGGCCCGGGCAGTATCTGACCTTCTGGCTGGAGATCCCCGGCCATGCCCCTTTGAAGCGAAACTACAGCATCTCCTCTGCTCCCAGCGACACGCAGTACCGCATCACCGTCAAGCGCGAGCCGATGGGCACTGCCTCCAACTGGCTGCACGATCAGGTACAGCCGGGAGCGCGGCTGAAGGTGGGGGCGCCCGCCGGCGAGTTCGTCCTCCCGGAGAAGCTGGAGCGCCCGGTGGTGCTGCTGAGCGGCGGCGTCGGCCAGACCCCGCTTGTGAGCATGTTGGAAACCCTAGCGGCGGCCCGCCCGGCGCAGCCCGTCCATTTCATCCATGGCACGCTCTCCGGCGCCACCCATGCGCTGGGCCGGCGGATGCGGGAACTGGCCGCCCGCTCCGGCGGCCTCATCCGTGCGATCACCTTCTACGAGTGCCCGCGGCCGCAGGATGCCGTCCACGACCAGGAAGGCCGGATCACGATGGACTGGCTGCGCGCCAACACGCCGCTCGCGGAGGCCGAATACTATCTCTGCGGGCCGCGCCCCTTCCTGCGTGCCTTCGTCGGTGGCCTGGCGCAGTCCGGCGTGCCGGCCGGACGGATCCACTACGAGTTCTTCGGCCCGACGGACGAGCTGCTCGCCGCCTGAGCCCGACGGCCGGCCGGGAGATCCCCTCCCGGCCAGCTGCCATGATGCGGCGCGGTCAGGCCGTGGCGAGCAGCGCCACCCCGGCCGAGATCAGTGCGATGGCCGCGATCTTTTGGGCGCCGAGCGGCTCGCCGAAGGCGAAATGCCCGATCAGCGCGATCACCACATAGGAAGCGGCGGTGCAGGGCAGCGCCACGCTCATCGGCAGCTTGCGCAGCGCCACGATGTAGAGCATCGCCGCGCCGCCGTAGCAGACGAGGCCCAGCATGGTCTGCCAGCGGAACAGCTGGTGCAGGAACCCGCCGCTGCCCAGCGTGCCCGCCTTCAGCAGCACCTGCCCGCAGAGCGAGGTGCAGATGGCGGCGGCCAGCACCAGCCAGTAGGCCGTCATGCGCGCGGCGCCTCCTGCCTCTCGCGCGGGGCGGGCTCGCCTGTCGCCTGCGCATCGGCCCCGCCCCGGGCCGCGACCACATCCCGCACCACTCCCTGCGGCTTGCCATTGGCCGAGAGAAAGGCGCGGCCGACATATTCGCCCAGCACGCCGAGGATCAGGAACTGCATCCCGGTCAGCAGCAGGGTCACGGTCATGACCGATGCCCAGCCGGAGGGCGTCTTGCTGGTCATCGCCTCGATGATGGTCAGCACCGCGCCGATCATGCCGAGGAGCCCCATGCCGATGCCGGCGAACATCGCCAGCCGCAGCGGCATCAGCGAGAAGTTGGTGGCGAGGTTCAGCCAGAGCCGCACCAGCCGGCGCAGCGTGTAGTTCGAGCGCCCCTCGACGCGCGCCAAATGCATCACCTCGATGCTGTCGATGCGCTGCGTCACCTGCATCACCAGCCCGTCCACATAGGGGTAGGGGCCGGCATAGCGGGTCACCTCGCGCACCACGAGGGCGGACATGCAGCGGAAGGAGGAGAGATAGAGCCCCTTCGGCTTGTCCATCAGCTGGTCCGCCACCCAGTTGGCGAAGCGCGAGCCGAGATTGCGCCAGGCCTCGTGCTTCTTCTCGGCATAGCGGGTGTAGACGACGTCCCAGCCGCCGAGGCGGGCATGGTCGTAGAGCCGCAGCACCTCCTCCGGCGGGTTCTGCAGGTCATCGTCCATGGTGATGACGTAGCTGCCGCGCGCGTGCCGCAGCCCGGTCATGACCGCGTTGTGCTCACCGAAGTTGCGCGCGTGCTCGATGTAGGTGAGCGGCACGGTAGCCCTGGCGGCGAGTGCGCGGCAGACCTCGCCGCTGTTGTCGGGGCTGCCATCGTTCACCAGCACGATCTCGATGCCGCCCACGGGGCGCAGGGCGGAGAGCGTCTCGACCAGGCGGCCGATCGTGTCGGCGCCGCGATAGACCGGCACCACGATCGAAAGCCCGATGGCGGCAGCGGGCTGGGCGGGGGAGAGGAACGTCATGCGTGGTGCTCTCGGCGGGCGGGGATGGATACGTCCTGCGGTGGCTTGCGGGCGACGGCGAGCACCGAGCCGCCGGCCGGGAAGCGCAGGCCAAGGCGGTCCAGCGCGGCCTCTGCCACGGTGGTCCGGTACAGTATGGCGTCCAGCCATGGCGGAAACGGGGCAACGTCGCTGGCCGCTTCCTCGCCGCGCGCCAGCAGCTTGCGCTGCGCCGCCATCAGCGGCAGCAGCAGCGCGTTCCAGTAGCCGACCCGCAGCGGCGTGAAGCCTGCTCCGCGCAGCAGGGCGCGCGCCTCGGCGGCGGTATAGCGGCGGGCATTGTGCACGCGCCGGTCATGCGCCGAATGCAGCCAGCGGAAGGCTGGCAGGTTCAGCACCAGCAGCCCGCCGGGGAGCAGCACGCGGCGCATCTCGGCCAGGGCCTGCGTCTGGTCCACGGCCGCGTGGCACAGCACGTCCAGACTGGTCACGGCGGCAAAGCGGGCCGGAGAGAAGGGCAGCGCGGCGGCGTCGCCCGCGGCGACGGTGGCGCCAGACTTGGCGGCGGCCCGGCGCGCGGCGGCGGGGTTGTATTCCACGCCGTGCAGCGCCTGCGCCGGGAAGGCGGCGGCCAGGTGGCGCAACAGGCCGCCGGTGCCGCAGCCCACGTCCAGCCAGGGCCCCGCCGGGACCGGTCCGGCGCGCAGCGCCGCCTCGATGCGGGCGCGGAGGGCGCGGTACCACCACATCCCTTCCTCGGCCGCGTCCATCAGGTCGTATTCGACAGGATCCACACGGAATCTTGTGGCAGCGCCCGATCCTCGCCGCAATGGGATTGCAGAAACACCGGCCCGGAGAAAGGATGAGCCGGCCTCCCATGAAACATCCGAAGCAGACCGCCGTAGGCCAGGAAGCCCTGCCGAATCCCGGCCTGGCGCTGCCGGTACCCCAGGGGCAGGGAGAGGCCTCCTGGGGAATCGGGGGGCAGGGGCCGCGGTCCGCCGCCGCAGAGGCTCGCCAGATGCGCTTCGCGATGGCACTCGCCCTCCTGCCGGCATTGGGTTTCCTGGGCATCGTCCTGACGCCGCCGCTGAACCACGATGTCGCCGCGGTGCTTGACTTCGCCACCCGCATGCTGGGCGAGGAGCGGCTCTACGAGGATCTCATCGACGTCAACCCACCGCTGGTCTTCCTGCTGAACCTGCCGGCGGCCTGGCTGTCGCGCCTGACACCCCTTTCGGCGCCGGAGGCGCTGCGCGCGCTCCTGCTCGCCTTCTGCGCCGCCGCCTGGGTGCTCTGCGCCCGCCTGCGGGCCCGGCCGCCCCAGGCCCAGCGCGCCGATGGACCGGCGGAGCGCGCCGTCCTCACTGCCCTGCTGCCCCTGCTGATGCTCAGCGCCGGTTACGACTTCGGCCAGCGCGAGCAGATCATGGCCGTCGCTGCGCTGCCCTATCTGTTTCTGGCCGAGCGGCGGATCGAAGGGGTGCCGACCCCGCTCTCCCTGCTGCTCCCGGTCACGCTCATCGCCGCGCTGGGCTTCGCGCTGAAGCCGCATTTCCTCGCCGCGCCGGCCCTGGTCGAGGCGGTGGTGCTCCAGGCTGCCTGGCCCCGGCGTGGCACGGCGGCGCTGCGCGATCCGGTGCCCTGGCTGCTGGCTGCCGTCTGGGCGCTCTACCTCGCCGCCATCCCGGCCTTCTTCCCGGCCTATTTCGACCGTGTCCTGCCGCTGGTCTGGGACTGGTATGTCGGCCTCGGCGGCGGCTCCTGGTGGGAGGTCCTGCTGGATGCGCCCACCGGCAGCGCGGCGCTTTTCGCGCTCGGCGCTGCGGCGCTGGCGGCCCTCGCGGCGCGGCTCGGCTGGCTGCCGCGCCTCGCGGCGGCGGCGGCGCTGGGTGGGCTGGCTTCCGCGCTGGTGCAGCACAAGGGCTGGAGCTACCACCTCGTGCCGGTCTGGGTGTGGGGCGGGCTGGGCTGCGGCGTGCTGCTGGCGCGGGGCGTGGACCGCCTGCTGCCTATCGCCACCGCTCGGCGTGCCGCGCCGCTGCTCGCCGCCGGCGTCAGCTTCGCCTTTGCCCTTTTCACCCTGCGGGGCGGTGAGGCGCCCTGGATCGAACTGGACTATGCCTCAAGCCGCGGCGGCCGGCTCGCCGCCTGGCTGGAGCGCGAGGCCCCCGGTGAGCGCGTGCTCGTGCTCTCACCGGACATCCCCGGCGTCTATCCGGCGGTGATCGACGCCCGGGCGCGGCTGGTGCTGCCCTTCATGAGCACATGGCTGCTGCAGGCCACCTACCAGCACTGCGAGGCCGGCGCGCCGCGCTACCGCGCGCCGGGTGCGATGAGCGAGGCCGAGCGGCTGGTCTACGACACGGTGGCGGAGCGCCTTGCCGAAAGCCGGCCAGCAGTGGTCATGGTGTCGCGCTGGAGCGGCATTCCCTACTGTAACGGCGATTTCGACATGCTGACCTATTTCGGCCGCGATCCGCTTTTCGCGAAGGCTTGGCGGCTTTATCGCCCTGCAGGCGAGATCGACGGCTATATGCTCTTCAAGCGGGAGGAAAAGTGATGCCCTATGAGGATTATCTCGGCCGGACCGAGACGCGTGAGGACCGCGTCGATCCCCGGCTGGTGGAGGGCCTCGCTGCCACCCTCTCGCGGCCGGTGCCGCAAGGGGAGGGGTCTCAGGGGGCGCTGCCACCGCTCTGGCACTGGATGCTGTTCCAGGACTGGAAGCCGGCCGAGGGCCTCGGCCCCGACGGGCATCCGAAGCGCGGCGGCTTCCTGCCACCGGTGCACCATCTGGAGCGCCGCATGTGGGCCGGCGGGCGGCTCAGCTTCCAGGGCGACCTGCGCACGGAGGACACGGTGCGCCGCACCAGCACCATCCTGCGCATCGAGAGCAAGACCGGCGGCAGCGGGGAACTGGTTTTCGTCACCGTGAAGCACGTGCTGGAAGGGCCGCGCGGCCCGGTGCTGGAGGAGGAGCAGGACATCGTCTATCGCGGCGCCGGGGGCGCGGCGGTGCGCGCCGCCCCGCCGGCGCCCGATTGGCCCGCCGCCCATCGTGCCCTGGTGATGCCCGATGCCGTGCTGCTGTTCCGCTACTCGGCACTGACCGGCAACGGCCACCGCATTCATTACGACCACCCCTATGTCACCCAGGTCGAGGGCTACCCCGGCCTGGTGGTGCATGGCCCGCTGCAGGCGACCTGGCTGGCCCAGCACGCGTTGGACGCGGCGGGCGAGGGAGCACGTCTGGCGCGCTTCCGCTTCCGTGGCCAGCGCCCGGCGATCGGCGACAACCCGCTGACCCTGCTGGCGCGCCGCGAAGGCGGGCGCGTGGCGCTGGAGACGCGTGATCCGACCGGCGCCACCTGTCTCGCCGCCGAGGCCGAACTTGTCTGACCGACAACCCGTCGCGCCGGTGGCGGCGCCGTCCATCGCGGCGGCGCTGCCCCGGCCGCTTCCGCCGCTGGACGAGGCGGTCCGCGGCATCGCCCTGGTGGCGGCCGGCTATGCCGTGGTCGCCTGTGCCGACGCCTCGGTGAAATGGGCGCTGCCGCAGGTCGGGCCGGCGGCGGCGATGATCTGGCGCGGCGTCTTCGGCGCCCTGGCCATCGCACTGCTGGCGCGCGGCTCCTCGCTGCGCCCCCGCAACGGCCGGCTGATCGCCGCGCGCTCGCTGCTGCACTGCGGCGTCACGGTCGCCTACTACATCGTCTGGGCCGGCGGCATGCCACTGGCCAGCAGCTATGCCATCGCCTCCGCCGCGCCGCTGCTGATGACGCTGCTCGCCATCCCGCTGCTGGGCGAGACGGTGGGCTGGCGGCGCTGGGCCAGCACCCTGGTCGGCTTCGGCGGCGTGCTGATCATGCTGCGCCCGGGCGGCGCGCTCTGGGGCTGGCCGGCGGCGATGCTGCTGGCCGCCGTCGCCCTGATGGCGCTGACCCGCATCTGGATGCGGGTGCTGGCGCGCACCGACCATCCCGCCACCGTCGCCTTCTGGCTGCTGCTGGCGCATGTGCCCGTCGGGCTGGCGTTGCTGCCGGCCTTTCCGCCGCCAGTCCTGCTGCCCTCCGCGCCGGTGGTGGCGGCGCTGGTCTTCCTCGGCTGCTTCAACGGGCTGGCGCATTTCCTCTTCGCCCGCGCCTTCGCGCTGGCGCCCGTCTCGGTGCTGGCGCCTTTCGAGTATTCCACCCTGGTCTGGGGGGTAGTTCTGGGGCTGGCCATCTGGGGCGAGTTTCCCGCCGCCGGGACGCTGCTCGGGGCCGCCATCGTCATCGGCGCGGGGCTCTACAACCTGCATCGCGAGCGGGTCCGCGCGCGAATGGTCCTGCGCGCCGGCGGCGTGGCGGGGAATGGCGGATCGCACTGATGCCACTTCGCCACGACGTCCGCCGCGGTGCCCTGCTGATGCTGGGCGCCACCGCGCTGTTCACCCTGATGAACGCGCTGATCAAGGCGCTCGGCGACCGGATTCCCTTTCCGGAGATCATGTTCTTCCGCAACCTGCTGGCCATGCCGGTGGTCGCGCTGATCGCCTGGCGCCGGCACGTGACCTTGCGCACGCGCCGCTTCGGCGGCCACCTGACGCGCGCCCTGACCGGCCTGGCCTCGATGGCCTGCTCCTTCTTCGCGCTGACGGTGCTGCCGCTCGCCGAGCAGACGGCGCTGACCTATTCGACGCCGCTCTTCGTCACCATCCTCTCCATCCCCTTCCTGGGCGAGCGGCCCGGGCCGCATCGCTGGGGCGCGGTCATCGTGGGCTTTCTCGGCATCCTGGTCATCGCGCTGGGGCAGGGGGCCTTCCTCGACGGGGGGCGCATATCGGCCGCGGTGCCGGAATGGCTGTTCTGGGCCGCCTTCATCGCCGCCGCCTCGAACGGCTTCTTCTCCGGCCTGACCACGCTGCTGGTGCGGCAGCTCTCCGGCACGGAAGCCAGCAGCACCATCGTCATGTGGCAATCGCTGCTGATGACCGGTATCACCTTTCTGGCGCTGCCTTTCGTCTGGGTCACGCCCACTCTCGGGGAATTGCCGCTGCTGATCGGCCTGGGGCTGCTGGGCGGGCTGGCGCAGGTGCTCTCCACCGAAGCCTATGCCAGCGCCCAGGTCTCGGCGCTGGGGCCTTATTCCTACTCCGCCCTGCTCTGGGCGATCCTGCTGGGCTGGCTGGTCTGGGGGACGGTCCCTAGCGTGACGATGCTCACGGGCGCGGCCTTGATCGTCGGCGCCGGCCTCTACATCCTGCACCGCGAAATGCGGCGGAGGTCTGCATGAGCATTCCCTTCCTGAAGCATGATACGTTGCCGACTGGTGTGGTGGAGGAGCTTGGCCGCCCCCGCGGCGTGCGGCTGCGCCGGCTCCGCTGCGGCAATCCGGGCGCTTTCACCTTTCTCGGCACCAACACCTACCTGATCGGTGAGGGTGCGGTGGCGGTACTCGACCCCGGTCCGGAAGATGCCGCGCATCACGACGCCATTCTCGCCGCGCTCGCCGGGGAACGGATCAGCCACATCCTGGTGACGCACACGCACCAGGACCACTCGCCCGGCGCGGCCGCGCTCCAGGCGAGCAGCGGCGCGCCGACCCTGGGCTTCGGCCCGCACCGGACGCCGCCCAGCGAGGAACTGCGCGGCGGCGACCATGCCTTCGTCCCGGACCGCCGTCTGGCGGATGGCGAGACCCTCGAAGGCGAGGGCTGGCGGCTGACCGCGCTGCACACGCCCGGCCATTGCGCCACCCATCTCTGCTTCGCGCTGGAGGGCACCGGCGTCCTCTTTTCCGGCGACCATGTGATGAGCTGGTCCACCAGCGTCGTCAGCCCGCCCGATGGCGATATGGCCGCCTATATGGCCGGGCTGGCCCGGCTGGCCGCGCGTGAGGACCGGCTGTTCCTGCCGGGCCATGGCCCTCCGCTGCCGGACCCAGCGCCTTTCACCCGTGCCCTGCTGGCGCATCGCGAGGCACGCGAGGCCGCCTTGCGCGCCGCTCTGCGGCAGCATGGCCCGGCGACGGTGGAGGCGCTGGTGCAGCGGCTCTACAACCCGATCGACGAACGCCTGCTTCCGGCGGCGGCGCGCAGCCTGCTCGCCCATCTGCTGAAGCTGGAGGCGGAGGGCGCCGCACGCCGCACGGGCAAGGCGTGGGCAACAGCCTGACGGGCACGGATCGGGCGGCCGCGGAGCGGAAGGCCAGGGGGAGCTGTGTTGCAACCGCCCAGCCCCAGGACCATTGCTGGGACAGTCCGCCGCGCCGCCGCCACCGGCTCCGCGGCCATTTCGCAATGGAGCCCCGCCGCATGTCGCGTCGTGCCGCCGTGCTGGCCCTGCTGGCCTTGCCCTTCGCCTCCGCCACCGCATCGGCTCAGCCGAGCCTTCCGGACCCCAGCTACACCGTGGTCAACAACACCGGGCAGACGCTGGAACTGCTGTTCGTCAGCCCGGTCGGCAGCCGTGACTGGGGGCCTGACCGGCTGGCCAGCCGGCCCCTGCCGTCGGGATCAAGCCGCTTGGTGCGGCTCGACCCGCGCGACGGCTGTCGGCAGGATCTGCGCGCCGTGTTCCGCGACGGCACGGTGCAGGATCTGCGCGACGCCAACACCTGTGCCGCGCGGGTGTTCACGCTCGGGCCGCCACAGCCGCCGCCGGAGCCGCACCTCGAACTGCGCAACACCGGCCGGCAGCCGATCGCCGCCGCCTATGTCTCGCCCTCCGGCGTGCCCGACTGGGGCATGGACCAGATGACGGTTCATCCTCTCCCGCCCGGCGGTATCTTCCGCCTCGAACTGCCCCCCGGCGCCTGCCAGTACGACGTGAAGGTGCTCTACGCGGACGGCGCCACCGAGGAGCGTCGCGGCCTCGATCTCTGCGCCCGCCCGAGGGTGCGCTTCCCGTAGCCTGGCCCCCGTGGGCCCGGCCCTGCCGCCGACATCCAGCCTGGAGGAAACGCCACAATGAAAGTGTTCCTGACCCACACCGAGGAGGCTTTCTCCCGGTACTACGGAGAACGCGCCCTGGCCGCGCTGCGGGAGCATGCGGAGGTGGTGCGCAACCGCACGGGGCGGGTGCTGGAGGGCGCCGCGCTGGCCGAGGCTGCGGCGGGCTGCCAGGCCATCATCGCCCATCGCGCCACGCCCGGCCGGGCCGAGACCTTCGCCGCGGCACCCGATCTCGTCGCCTTCCTGCGCTGCGCCGTGGACATCAGCACCATCGACGTGGCGGCCGCCTCCGCCCAGGGCGTGCTGGTCACGCGCGCAACGCCGGGCTTCACCGACGCGGTGGCCGAGCTTGCCCTGGGGCTGATGCTGGACCTCGCCCGCGGGATCTCGGACGCGGTGGAGGCCGCTCGCGCCGGGCGGGCCGCCATGCCCCGCCTGGGGCGGCAGCTTTCAGGCGCGACGCTCGGCTTGATCGGCTACGGCCGCATCGCGCAGCGGCTGGCCCGCAGCGCCCAGGCCCTCGGCATGCGTGTGCTGGCCTATGATCCGCATGTCTCGGATTTCGGCGAAGGCGTCACGGGCCTGCCGCTGCACGGCGTACTGGCGGAGGCAGATTTCGCGGTCTGTCTGGCGATCGCCTCGCCGGAAACGGCGGGGATGATGAACGCGCACACCTTCGGCATCCTGCGGAAAGGTACTTTCTTCCTCAATCTGGCACGCGGCGAGCTGGTGGACGAGGCGGCGCTGGAGGCGGCGCTCGACTCCGGTCATCTCGCCGGCGCCGCGCTGGACGTCGGCTCGGCACCTGACCAGGTGCCGCCGGCGCGCTTGGCCCGTCGGCCCGACGTGATCGCGGTGCCGCATATCGGCGGCCTGACGCGCGAGGCCACGGAGCATCAGGCGATGGACACGGTGCGGCAGGTGGCGGCGCTGGCCGCCGGGCGTATGCCGGAGGGCGCGGTGAATGCGGAGGCTGCGCACCGGCTGGAGCGCCTGCGGCGAGGATGACGGGTGGAGCCATTCAGGGGAGGGAAGGCATGGCGCGGCGCGTGAGCGGCACGGAAGGCTATGGCGAGAATGCCGACGCGCTGGTGAAGCAGTACGAGAGCATTTCCTTCCACGACGTCCATCGTCAGGTGTTGCACCTGCTGCCGGAGCCGCCGGCGCGGGTGCTGGATGTCGGCGCCGGCACCGGGCGGGACGCGGCGGCGCTGGCGGCGAAGGGCTACACGGTCACCGCCGTGGAGCCCACGGCCGAACTGCGCGAACGCGCCATGGCGCTGCATCCGGAGCCCCGCATCGAGTGGCTCAATGAAGGCCTGCCGGACCTCGCCGCCCTATCGGGGCGCGACGAAAGCTATGATGTGGTGATGCTCACCGCCGTCTGGATGCATCTGGACGAGGCCGAGCGGGCGCGGGCCATGCCGCGTGTCGCGCGGCTGCTGCGGCGGGGCGGGGTGATGGTCCTCTCGCTGCGCCACGGGCCGGTGCCGCCTGGCCGCCGCATGTTCGAGGTCACCGTGGAGGAGATGACGCGGGCCGCCGAAACCGAAGGCCTGGAGCCGGTGCTGCATCTGGAGCGCAAGGACGGGCTCTTCGGCCGTGCCGAGGTGAGCTGGACGCGGCTGGCCTACCGCAAGCCGGCCTGAAAACGGATGGCGAGGTCCGGGGTGACACTGTCACCCCGGCAGGGGTTCCAAGGGGGCGGCGCCCCCTTGGCCTTCAGGCCGCCTTCGCCGTGGCGACCGCCTTCCACACCGCTTCGGGCGTGGCCGGCATGTCGATCTGGGTCACGCCAACGGGGCTGAGCGCGTCGATCAGCGCGTTCATCACCGCCGGCGGCGAGCCCACCGCGCCCGCCTCACCCGCGCCCTTTACGCCGAGCGCGTTGGTGGTGCAGGGAATTTCCATCAGCTCCACCTCGATATCCGGCAGGTCGCCGGCGCGGGGCAGGGCATAGTCGTTGAGGCTGGCGGAAAGAAGCTGGCCGCTCTGCGGGTCATAGGCCGTGCGCTCGAAGACCGCTTGGCCGATGCCCTGTGCCACGCCGCCATGCACCTGCCCGCGCACGATCAGCGGGTTCAGCGCATGGCCGACATCATCCACCACGATGTAGCGGGCGACCTCGACATGGCCGGTGTCGGGGTCCGCCTCCACCTCGGCGATGTGGCAGCCATTGGGGAAGGTGTGCGCCGGGATGGCGGCGATCTCGGCGGCGTCGAGCAGCGTCACCGTCTCGCCGCGGGCGGCGCGCTCGCGCTGCGCGGCGGCCAGTTCGAGGATGCCGATGGCACGGTCGGTGCCCGCGATGGTGAAGCGCCCACCGGCGAACTCGATATCGGCGGGGGCGGCCTCCAGCACCTCGCCGGCGGCCTGCTTGCCCTTCTCGATCACGCTGGTGGCGGTGGCGAGCAGCGCCGCGCCCTCGGAATAGAGGCTGCGCGCGCCGCCGGTGCCGCCACCGCTCGGCAGCCCGTCGGAATCGCCCTGCAGCACACGGATCTTCTCGATCGGGATGCCCAGCTCATGGCTGGTGATCATGGCATAGGCCGTCTCGTGGCCCTGACCGGTGGACTGCGTGCCGACCAGCACGTCCACCATGCCATCCTCGGCGAAGCGCATGGCGGCGCGCTCCGAGGCGTCGCCGCCGGTGGCCTCCAGGTAATAGGCCATGCCGATGCCGCGACGCCTGCCGCGCTTCGCCGCCTCCGCCCGCCGCGCCTCGAAGCCGGCCCAGTCGGACTTCTTCAGCGCCGCCTCCAGCACGGCGGCGAAGTCGCCGGAGTCGTAGGTCTGGCCGACCGGCGTCTTGTGCGGCATGGCCGAGGGCGGGACCATGTTGCGCCGGCGCAGCTCGACACGGTCGATGCCCATCTCGCGCGCCGCCGCATCGATCAGCCGCTCGACGAGATAGTTGCTCTCCGGCCGTCCGGCGCCGCGATAGGCATCGACGGGCACCGTGTTGGTCAGGATGCCCAGCACGTTGGCGTAGATCGTCTGGAAGCCATAGACGCTGGCCAGCACCTTGGTGCCGGCGCCCGTCGGGATGAAGGGCGCGAAGGTGGAGAGATAGCCACCCATGTCGGCGAGGTTGCGGGTGCGCAGGGCGAGGAACTTGCCGTCCTTGTCCAGCGCCAGCTCGCCGGTGGTCAGGTTGGCGCGGCCCTGGGTGTCGGACTGGAAGGCTTCCATCCGCTCGGAAACCCACTTCACCGGCCGGTTGAGCCGCCGCGCGGCCCAGCAGCACAGCGCGTATTCGGGATACATGTAGAGCTTCATCCCGAAGCCGCCGCCGACATCCGGCGTGATGACGCGGAAATTCTCCGGCGGCAGGTGGAAGACCGAATTGGCCAGGAAGTCCTTCACCAGCCAGGAGCCCTGGGTGCCGGCATGCAGGGTGAAGCGACCGCTGGCGGCGTCGTACTCGGCCAGCGCGCCGCGGGTCTCCATGCTGTTCACGACAATGCGGTTGTTCACCACCGTCAGCTTGGTGACATGCGCCGCCTGGGTGAAGAGCGCGTCGGTCTTCTCCTTGTCGCCGGTCGCCCAGTCGAAGCAGACGTTCTTCGGCGCGCCGTCCCAGATCTGCGGCTGGTCCGGGTCCATGGCATGCGCGAGGTCGGTGCAGGCGGGCAGGATCTCGTAGTCCACGAAGACCGCCTCGGCGGCGTCGCGCGCCTGCTGGTAGGTCTCGGCGATGACGAAGGCCACGCCATCGCCCACATGGCGCACGGTGCCGACGGCCAGGCCATAGCGTGGCGTCTCGGCGCGTGGCGTGCCGTCGCGGTTCTTCAGCGGAATGGCGCAGGGGATTTCCCCGAGCCCGTCATCCAGCCAGTTCTGACCGGTGAGGATGGCATGGACGCCGGGCAGGGCCGTCGCGGCCGAGGTGTCGATGGAAAGGATGCGGGCATGGGCGTGCGGACTGCGCAGCACATAGGCGTGCAGCGCGCCGGCCACCGAGATGTCATCCGTGTAGCGCCCGCGCCCCTGCAGCAGTCGGGGGTCCTCGATGCGCCGCACCGGCTGGCTAAGGCCGAATTTCGCCATGGGTCTAGCTCCCCGGATGTTTCCCGGCCCGCATCATTGGCCATGCCGCCGCCCAAAGGAAGAGGGGGCGGCAGAGGCGCCTCCGCAGGCTCAGCGGTGCACGAAGATGGGGCAGGGCATCTCGCGCAGCAGCTTGCGGGTGGCGGAGCCGAGGAAAAGGCCCCGCAGCCCGGTGTTCTCGAAGGCGCCCATCACCATCAGGCGCGGGCGGCCGTCGGTGGCCTCGGCCAGCAGAAGGTCCGCCGGATGCTCGCCGGCGACGCCGACCGGGCTCGCTTCCGCACCGTGGCGGCGCAGGTATTCGGCGCCCTCCTCGGCGATCCGCCGGGCGCGGGCGCGGTCTTCGTCGCAGCAGAAGACCTTGGCCCGCACCTCGCCCTCCGGCTTCAGCAGCGCATAGAGCTGCAAGGACCGCATGGCCGGCACTGAGCCGTCATAGCCGACCAGCACCGTGCCCTCGGGATCGTAATCGATCATCTCCTCGCGGGGCGGCACCACCAGCAGCGGCCGGGCGCCACGATGCAGGAGGGCGTCGATCACCGGTGCCATGCCGTCCTCGCTCGCCTCCTGGCCAAGGGTGGAGTCGCGGCCGATCACGATGACGTCATGCCAGGCGCTGGCCTGTAGCAGGGCCGGCTCCGGCGCCTCCTCCAGGCGCAGCGTGTCGAAGGGCAGATCGCCGGCGGCACGGGAGAAGGCGTCCAGCGCCTCCTGGGCCGCCTGCTCCGCGCGGCGGGCGAGCGCCTCGTTGCGGTGCTCCAGGAAGGCTGCGCCGCCGATTGGCACCGGGCCCTGCGCATCGCGGGTGTGCGGCAGATCGAGCACCACGGCGGCCGTCAGGCGCGCGCCGCCGCGCCGGGCAAGGGAGAGGGCAAGGTCACGCGCCGCCGCCGCGCCCGGCGTATCGTCCAGCGCGATCAGGATGCTGCGGATCATCGGCTTTCCTCCCTCCGGTTCATCCGGGGGCGATCCTACACCGGGTCGTGGCGTCGGCAGAACTCCTCGGCGGAAAGGGCGCGGATCTCCGGCAGGGCCTCGCGCAGCTTCGCATCCGGCCAGTTCCACCAGGCGATGCGCTTCAGCGCCGCCTGGATCTCCGGCGGGAAGCGATAGCGCAACACCCGCCCAGGATTACCGACAACGATGGCGAAGTCCGGCACATCCTTCGTCACCACCGCGCCGGCGCCGATGGCCGCGCCGATGCCCACCGTGACGCCCGGCAAGATGATGGCGCCGTGCCCGACCCAGACATCCGGACCCAGCGTCACAGGCTTTGCCCGCCGCCAGTCGAAGAAGCCGGCCTCGTCTTCGCCCAGCCCATAGGCGCTGGCACGATAGGTGAAGTGGCTCAGCGCCACCCGATCCAGCGGATGGTTACCCGGGTTGATCCGCACATGCGCGGCGATCGAGCAGAAGGGGCCGATCGTCGTGTAGATGATGTCGCTGTCGTTCACGACATAGGCGTAGTCGCCCATGCTGCATTCAGCGAGGCGGGTGCGGGCGCCGACCTCGTTGAATCGCCCGAAGCGGCAGTCGCGCACGCGCGCGGTGGGGTCGATGAAGGGCGCCTCGCCAAGCTGCTTGCGGGCGCTGTCGGGATCTTGCTGCATGCGCCGCCGTTGCCATGCGGGCCATGACGGCCCGATGGCGGCGGCGTGACAAGCGCATGACGCCTGCGATCAGTGCACGCGGGAGGGATCGACCGGTGCATCGGCCGGCGTGACCTGCTCCGCCGCTTCCGGGCGGCCGCGCAGCATGTGGTAGACGATGATGGCGCCGAAGGTGGCGGTACCGATGCCACCCAGCGCGAAGCCGCCGAATTTCAGCGTCAGGTCGCCCGCGCCGGCGATCAGCGCCACCGCTGCGGTGATCAGGTTGCGCGGCTGCGCGAAATCGGTGCGGTTCAGCACCCAGATGCGCCCGCCCGTCGCCGCGATCAGGCCGAAGACCACGATCGCCACGCCGCTGATCACCGGCCCCGGCAGGGTCATGATCAGTGCGCCGAACTTGGGCGAGAAGCCGAGCAGGAGGGCGAAGAGCGCAGCCACCACGAAGACCAGCGTCGAGTAGATCCGGGTGACGGCCATGACGCCCATGTTCTCGGCATAGGTCGTGACGCCGGTGCCCCCGCCGCCGGCCGAGACCATGGTGGCGATGCCGTCGGCGAGGAAGGCACGGCCGATCAGCGGGTCGAAGTTGCGCCCGGTCATGGCGCTCAGCGCCTTCACATGCCCGAGGTTCTCGGCGACCAGGATGATGGCGATGGGCGCGATCAGCACCATGGCCGGGGCGCTGAAGACCGGCGTCTCGAAATGCGGCAGGCCGAACCAGGCGGCGGCACGCACGCCGGAGAAGTCGATCGGCGCGCCGAGGCCGAGCAGGTTGGTGCAGACGAGATAGGCCAGATAGCCGCAGATGGCGCCGAGCAGGATGGGCAGGCGCCGCGCCATGCCGCTCCCCCAGACCGAGATCAGCGCCACGGCGGCGACGGTGAAGAGGCCGATGGAAGTGTCGAAGGCATTGGCGGAAATGCCCTTCACCGCCACCGGGGCGAGGTTGAGGCCGATGGCGGCGACGATGGCGCCCGTCACCGCGGGCGGCATCAGCCGCTCCACCCAGGCGGTGCCGGCGACCTGCACCACCACGCCGATGACGGCATAGAGCAGCCCGGCGGCCATGATGCCGCCCAGCGCCACCGGGATGTTCGGGTTCGGCCCCGGCCCGGCATAGGCGGTCGCCCCGATAACGACGGCGATGAAGGCGAAGCTGGAACCGAGATAGCTCGGCAGCCGCCCTCCGGTGAGGGCGAAGAAGATCAGCGTGCCGATGCCGGAGAAGAAGATGGCGGTGTTCGGGTCGAAGCCCATCAGGATCGGCGCCAGCGCGGTGGAGCCGAACATGGCGACGACGTGCTGGATGCCCATGACCACCGTCTGCGGCCAGGGCAGCCGTTCATCCGGCGCGACCTCGCCCGAGGTCTTCAGGGTCCAGCGTGCGGGGAAATAGCCCATGCGGTTCGGCTCTCATTGCAGTCGGGTGACGATCCGGCGCCGTTGAGCGCCGGGAGCGGCGCCGTGTCAACCGCGCCGCGTGGTCGTCAGGAAGAGCGCGGTACCGACCAGCACCGCCACGCCAAAGAAGGCGATCGCGGCCCCCGGCCCGCCTGCTGCCCCCACTGGACCCGAGGCCGCCTGCAGCACCGCCCCGCCCAGGAAGAAGGAGAGGTTGGTGGCGGAAAGCGCCTTGCCCGCCTGGTCCGGCGGCACCGCCGCGCGGGTCATGGCGAAGAGCAGCGGCTGGATGGAGACCGCCAGGCCGAAGGCGAAGAGCAGGACCGTGTCCGCCGCCACCGGCAGCATGGGCAGGCCGGTCAGCCCGGAGAGCCAGCCCCCCGGCGCGCCGCCGGCCACCAGCAGCAGGAACAGCCCGGCCAGCCCATGGCCCAGGGCGAGCAGGGTGCGGCGATGGCCGATTCGGCGGTCCAGCACGCCGGCCAAGGCCGGACCGACGATCAAGGACAGGGTGACCAGCAGCAGGACGTTGCCGGCCGCGATCCGGCCCAGGCCCTTCACCTCCATCAGCCAGGGGCCGCCCCAGAGGCCGCGCACGCCGATGATCACGGCGAAGGAGGCGAAGGCGAGCAGGATGATCCCCCGTAGCGCGCGGCTGGTGCTGAGCCGGAGCACCGCGCGGGCATCCGCCAGCAAGCTCGGATGCGGGCCATCGGTGGGCACCGGCGCCGGCACCACGAGGCGCACCAGCAGCGCCACCCCCACGGACATGGCCGCCGCCGCCCAGAAGCCGGCGCGCCAGCCATGGTGTTCCACCAGCCAGGCGAGCGGGCTGGCCGAGAGCAGCATGCCGACATTGCCGAGCGCCTGGATCAGCCCGGACCAGAGGCCGAACTTCGCCGGGGTGAGCAGCTTGGCGGCCAGCGTCATCGGGCAGAGCAGCATGCCGCAGCAGCCGAGGCCGAGCACCATCTGAGCCAGGAGGAAGCCGACGGGACCGCCGACCAGCGCCGCCAGTACTGAGCCCACCACCACCGTCGCCAGCAGCACCAGCGAGACGGGGCGGACCCCGAAGCGGTCCAGCGCCACGCCCAGCGGGATCTGCCCGGCGGCGAAGGCGAAGTGATAGGCGCCTGTCAGGCTGGCCAGCCCCTCGGGCGAGACGTTGAGGTCGTGCGTCAGGACGTCGACGGCGATCGCCGGCAGGGTCCGCAGCATGTTGGAGAGCATGTGGCCGAGGGCCAGCACCACCAGCGGCGCCACGAAGGCCGCCGATCCCTCGCGGGTGTTCATCGAGTCCCTGTCCGTTTCCGTCCGGGATGGGTTTGGCCTGACCGGATGCGATGGCCAAGGGGGGAGAAAAAAGGCCGGGGGAAAGAATTCCCCCGGCCCCCTTCTTTTTTCTTCGAGTTCCCCGCGCGGGCGGAAAGCGCAGTCCCAAACTGACAAAAGGAAGATGGGGGTCTGGGGGAATTCCTTCCCCCAGCCTTCATGCCACTCCCGTGCCGCGCCCCGGCGAAAGCCCCCGCCAGCACCACAGGCTGAGCAGGACGATGCCGACCGCCGAGCTGAGGAAGATCATCTGATATCCACCATGCGCCAGCAGCGCGCCGAAGGCGATGGAACCGACCCCCTGGCCCAGAAACAGCGCCATGGAGAAGGAGGAGACGGCGGTGGCGCGCGCCTCCGGCAGCACTTCGGTGCTGCGGGCCTGCAGCACGCCATGGAACATGAAGAAGAACAGGCCGAGCAGCACCTGCGGCACCGCCACCATGGCCCAGGCCGGCGCCACGGCGATGGCCAGCAGCGCCAGCGCCAGCAGGGCGCCGCCGAGCATCAGCAGCCGGATCTCGCCCAGCGTCCGCACCAGCCGCGAGGCCATCCGGGTATAGACCAGTGAGCCAAGGCCGAACCCGGCCACGACGATGCCGGCCTGCCAGGGCTCCAGATGGAAATCCTGGATCAGGTAGGAGCCGATGAAGGGAAAGGCGCCGCCGAAGAGCAATGCGCCGTCCAGGAAGGCCACCACCAGCAGCCGCCGCGCCGCGGGGCGCTGCAGCAGCATCCGGTGGGTGGCGAAGCCGAGCCGCCCCTGACCGGCCGCCCCGCCCTGCCACAGCCCGGCGCCGAGCCGCATCACGATCGCGGCGCCCGTCAGCACCGCCACCATCCCGACCAGCAGGAACACCCCGCGCCAGCCCACCGCCTGCCCGACACTGCCGGAGACCGGCCCGCTGAGGAGCTGGGACAGCACAAGACCGGTGAGAAAGCGGCTGATCGTCGCCTGCCGCTCCTCATAGGGCACATTGTCGCCGATCCAGGCCATGGCGAGCGGGATGATGGCGCCCCCCAGCGCCCCGGTGACCGCGCGCAGGGCGACAAGCTGCCCGAGCGAGCCCGCCATGGCGCAGACGCCCATCGCCAGCCCGTAGAGCAGCACTCCGAGCACCAGCACGCGCAACTTGCCGAAGCGGTCGCCCAGCGGCCCGAGCAGCACCTGGCACAGGCCGTAGGGGATGGCGAAGCTGGTCACCAGGACGGCGACCTGCGCCACCGTCACGCCCATGTCGTGCGCGATCAGCGGCAGCAGGGGGTCGAGCAGGCGCATGCCGCAGCCGGTGACGAAGCCGGCGGCGGCGAGCAGCGGCAGAATGGCGAGCGGTGGCTGCGCGGCGGCGGCCGGCGCCACCCCCTCGGCACTCACGCGGCGTCGGCCTTGGCGGCCTTAGAGGGGGTGGCCTGGGGGCGGGCGGCGCGCCGGCGCTCGCTTTCCGTCTTGAGCTGGCCGCAGGCAGCCAGGATGTCCCGCCCGCGCGGCTTGCGGATGGGCGAGGCGTAGCCTGCCTCCATCACGATATTCGCGAAGCGGTGGATGGCGTTGTTCGAGGAGGTCTCGTAGGGGCTGCCGGGCCAGGGGTTGAACGGGATGAGGTTCACCTTGGCCGGCAGGCCCTTCAGCAGGCGCACCAGCTCACGCGCATCGGCCTCGGAATCGTTCACGCCCTTCAGCATGACGTATTCGAAGGTGATCCGGCGGGCATTGGAGGCGCCGGGATAGCGGCGGCAGGCCGCCATCAGCTCCTCGATCGGGTATTTGCGGTTGAGCGGCACGATCTCGTCGCGGATGTCGTTGCGCACCGCGTGCAGCGAGACGGCGAGGCCGACGCCCAGCTCCTCGCCGCAGCGGTCCATCATCGGCACCACGCCGGAGGTCGAGAGGGTGATGCGCCGGCGCGAGAGGGCGATCCCCTCGTTGTCCATGACGATGCGCATCGCCTTGGCGACGTTCTCGTAGTTATAGAGCGGCTCGCCCATCCCCATGATGACGATGGTGGAGAGCAGCCGCGGCGTGCCGTCAGTCGGGCTCGGCCACTCACCATAGGCGTCGCGCGCCGCCATGAACTGGCCGACGATCTCGGCCGCGCCCAGGTTGCGCACCAGCTTCTGCGTGCCGGTGTGGCAGAACTTGCAGGAGAGGGTGCAGCCCACCTGTGTCGAGATGCAGACGGCGCCGCGGTCCTCCTGCTCGTCCGGGATATAGACGGTCTCGACCTGCTGCCCGTCGCGGAAGCCGAAGAGGAACTTCCGGGTGGCGTCGGTGCTGGTCTGCTCCGTCACCACGCCGGGGCGGCCGACCACGAAACGCTCCGCCAGCTTGGCCTGCATCGGCTTCGCGATGGTGGACATGCGCGCGAAGTCGGTGACGCCTTGATGGTAGATCCAGTGCCAGAGCTGCTTGGCGCGGAAGGGCTTCTCGCCGATGGCGACCATCTCCGCCGCCAGCTCCTCGCGCGAGAGGCCAACCAGGTCACGGCGACCGTCCGGCAGCGTGGCGGGCGGCGGCGCGAAGAGCGCGGCCTTGGCCAGGATGCGGGCGCGCTCGGCCTCGGAAAGCTCAGCGGAGGAGGCGGGGGCGGGGGTCTGGGTCATGTCGGGTCCTGAGTCACCGGCGGCCGGCCGGGCACTCCTTGCTGATGGCCTCGTAGGCGGCGGTGAAGCCGGAGAGGGAGAAGGTGTCGGTGGCGGTGCCGCGTCCCTGCGGGCCAGTGCCCTTGGCGACGGCATTGGCGCCGGCGCGGAAGGCGGCCACGGCCTTGCTGCCCTCCCGCGCGAAGGCATTGTCCTGCGCGGTGTAGAAATCGAGGTCGGTGCCGCCGACATTCACCGTCACCTCGGCATTCCGGGCATAGGTGTAGCCGGAGCGCAGCGCCACCTGGTCACGCCCCTGCGGGCGGTGCGTCACGGTGAGCAGCACGTTCTGGCGGTTGCCGGCCCCCTCTGTCTTGCTGGCGCGCGTGAAGGCGTAGCAGACCTTGCTCTTGCCTTCGGTATAGGTCGCGGCGGTCCAGTCCTGGAAGGTTCCGAGCGCCTGCGGGCGCTGGGCCTGGGCGGGGGCCGCGCTCATCACGCCGATGGGCAGGCCGAGCAGCATCAAGAAGGGAAGAAGCCGATTCATCGCCGTCACATAAAGGTTGGGAGTGCGGTGCCGCAACCACGCAAAGCCGTTGGCGGCTGCGCGAGAGGCGCAGATGTGATGGCATCATGAGCGCGGCGGCGGAAGGGGTGAATGCCGGCTCCGCCCGCGCCCGGCGCAAGTTTCCCCAGAGCAAGTTTCCCCAGGGCAAGTTTCACCGTGGTGGCGGCCAGAGCACCTTGTCCGTGTAGTTGCAGGCCTCCCGCGCCACGCAGTGCCAGCATTCCGGCAGCCGCGCCTTGCAGATGTAGCGGCCGTGCAGGATCAGCCAATGGTGGGCATCGCGCAGCAGGTCGGGCGGGACGCGCTGCATCAGCGCCTCCTCCACCGCCCGCGGGGTGCGCCCGGGCGCCAGGCCGGTGCGGTTGCCGAGGCGGAAGATATGCGTGTCCACCGCCATGGCCTCCTCGCCGAAGGCTACGTTGAGCACGACATTGGCCGTCTTGCGGCCGACCCCCGCCAGGGCCTCCAGCGCCGCCCGGTCCGCCGGCACCTCGCCCCCATGGCGCTCCAGCAACTGCTGCGACAGCTTGATGACGTTGCGCGCCTTGGCCTTCCAGAGCCCGATGCGGCGGATATGCTCCGCCACGCCATCCTCGCCGAGCGCCACCATCGCCGCCGGATTGTCGGCCGCCTGGAACAGCGTGGCCGTGGCCTTGTTGACCGAGACATCGGTGGCCTGCGCCGAGAGCGCCACCGCCACCAGCAGCGTATAGGGGCTGGTATAGTGCAGCTCGGTCTGCGGCGTCGGATTGGCGGCGGCCAGGGCGCGAATGAAGCGCTCGGCCTGCGCCGCCGACATCTTGCGGGCGCGGCGCGGTGCCTCCGCGGTGCCGTGCAAGGGCTTGCGGGGCGCGCGGCGGCGGGGCGCGGGCTCGGCGACGGCCTCGGTCGCCCCGGGTGGTGGAAGGACAGGTTTCATGGGCAGGGAATCGTCATTGGCGGCGGCGCCCCATCTGTGCTGCAGGCCAGGGCAGCCTTATGTTTTCCAGCAATGCCAGCAAGCCCTGAACCGAGGCGCGCCGACCCGGTGCTGTTCGAGGCCATCAGCACCCCCCAGCGCAGCCTTCATCCTGTTGCCCTCCTGCTGCTTGGCGCGCTGAGCGCCATCTGGACCCTGGGTGGCGGCTTGCTGTTCCTGCTGATGGGCGCCTGGCCGGTGCTGCCCTTCCTGGGGCTGGAATCCGGCCTGGTGCTGCTGCTGGTCTGGCTGCATCACCGCTGGTCCAGCCGTGCCTGGGAGATCGTCTCGCTGACCTCCAGCCGGCTGGTCATCCGCCGCACCGACTGGCGGGGCCGGGGGGAGGAGGCGGCCCTGGACCCGTACTGGGCGCGCGTCGAGCTCTCGGAGCGCGGCGGGCTGGCGCTGGTGCAGCGGGAGCGGCGGGTCGAGATCGGCTGCTTCCTCTCGGAGGAGGAGAAGCAGGACCTGGCGGCCGCCCTCAAGGCGGCGCTGGCGGATTACCGCCAACCGGTCTTCGACAATCCCCAGCTGAGGCCGCCGTGAGGGTTCGCGGCGGCTGAAAACCGGCGGGCGGCCTGCCGCGTTTGTGCTCCAGACCTTCAGCGGAGCCCCCAGGATGACCCGTGCCTCGAACACCGGCCCGCGTTTCGTGCGCCATGCGGGCAATGTGGTGACGCTGCTGAACTCCGCGCGACAGGTGGTGGATGCCCGCCTGTCGCAGGAGGCAGCGCGGCAGCGCGGCCCTGTCCTGACGGGGCTAGAGGTCGGCCGCATGGTGCCCGAGAAGATGCTCGCCTTCTCGGCCGGCGGGGCGGTGCTGGCGCAGGGGGCGGCGGAGCTCTCCCAGCGCGCGATGGAGTATGGCTTCGCCGAGATGGAGGCGGCGCACCGGGCCATGATGCGCGCCGTCACCAGCCCGACGCCCCTGGGCTGGATGATGGTGCAGACCGAGTGGATGACGGGCGCCGCGAGCCGCGCCGCTGCCTTCGGGCTGGGCTTCGCCAATGCCGCCATGGGCATGGCGGAGCAGTCCATGCGCCCTGTCAGCCGGACCGTCTCCGGCAATCTGCGGCGGCTGCGCTAGGGCTTTCTCGCCTCCGGCAGGCCGGAGCAGGGGGGAGGCCTTGCTCCCCTGTGCCCTGTTGCCGATGGGCGCTCAGTGTGCCGCCCGCTCGCTGTCCATATGGGCGAGTTGGCTGTCCGGATAGCGGGCCCCGGCGGCGGCGCCTGGCGGCACCGCCTGCTCGATGGCCGCCAGATCGGCCTCGCTCAGCTTCACCTCCAGGGCGCCGAGCGCCTCGGTAAGCCGGTCGCGCCGCCGGGCGCCGACCAGCGGCACGATGTCCGTCCCGCGCGCGGCGACCCAGGCGATGGCCACCTGCGCCACACTGACGCCGCGTGCCTCGGCCACCTTCCGCAGTGCCTCGACCAGGGCCAGGTTCCGCTCCAGGTTCCCGCCCTGGAAGCGCGGGCTGCGGTCGCGGAAGTCGCCCTGGCCACCCCGCTCCTTCGACCAGTGGCCGCTGATCAGCCCGCGCGAGAGCACGCCATAGGCCGTGACGCCGATGCCCAGCTCCCGGCAGGTAGGCAGGATTTCCGCTTCGATGTCGCGCGAGACCAGCGAGTACTCGATCTGCAGGTCGGCGATCGGGTGGGCGGCGGCGGCGCGACGGATGGTCTGCGCCCCCACTTCCGAAAGCCCGACATGGCGGACATAACCGGCCTTCACGAGGTCGCCGATGGCGCCCACCGTCTCCTCGATCGGCACATCCGGGTCGAGCCGGGCGGGGCGGTAGATATCGACATAGTCGGTGCCCAGGCGCTTCAGCGTATAAGCGAGGAAGTTGCGCACGGCGGCCGGGCGACCGTCATAGCCGTTCCATTCGTTGTCGGGGCCGCGCAAGGCACCGAACTTGACGCTGAGGACAACATCCTCCCGCCGGTGCTGCCGCAGCGCCTCACCGATCAGCATCTCGTTGTGGCCCATGCCATAGAAGTCGCCGGTGTCGAGCAGGGTGATGCCCTGCTCCAGCGCGGCGGCGATGGTGGCCAGGCTCTCCGTGCGGTCGGCCGGGCCGTAGAGGTCGGACATGCCCATGCAGCCGAGGCCGAGGGCGGAAACCTGCGGGCCGGTGCGGCCCAGTTGACGCTGTTCCATCCTGTCTCTCCCGTCTCCGGTGGTGCGGTGGAGAATGGAGGCTGGCCGGGCATCCGATAATCCGCCACGATCCGCATGGACCATCCGGAATGGCGAACAATGCGGCCACCCCTGGCGGATCTCGACCTATTCGCTGCCGTGGCGCGGCATCGCAGCTTCCGCCGCGCGGCGCGGGAGGCCGGCATCTCCCCTTCCAGCCTCAGCGAACGCCTGCGTGCGCTGGAGGATGCGCTGGGCCTGCGCCTGCTGCACCGGACCACCCGCAGCGTCAGCCCAACCGAGGCCGGGGCGGCGCTGCTGGCACGCCTCGGACCCGCGCTCGGCGAGATCGGCGCGGCGCTGGAGGAAGCCGGCCGGCATGGCACCACGCCAAGCGGCACGCTGCGCATCAACGCGCCGCAGTCGGCTGCGCAGCTCGTGCTGGCCTCGCTGATCCCGCCCTTCCTGGCAGCCCATCCGCGCATCACCCTCGACGTGGTAGTCGAGGACAGTTTCGTCGACATCGTCAGCGGCGGCTTCGACGCCGGCATCCGCTACGGCGAGAGCCTGGCGCGCGACACCATCGCCGTACCGCTCGGCGGGCCGCAGCGCTATGTGCTGGTCGCTGCGCCGGCGCTGGTCGCGGCGCTCGGCGCGCCGGCCGCCCCGCGCGACCTGCTGCAACGGCCCTGCATCCGCCACCGCTTCCCGAGCGGCAATACGCCGCCCTGGGTCTTCGAGCGGGGTACGGAAACGGTGACGGTGCGGGTAGAAGGGCCCTTCACCACCACCGACCCGCATCTGGAACGCGCCGCCGCGCTCGCCGGCGTGGGCTTCCTGCTGACCTTCGAGGAATGGGTACGGGAGGACATCGCCCGCGGCACGCTGGTCTCGCTGCTGGAAGAGTGGTTGCCGCCCTTCGAGGGGCCGCATCTCTACTACGCCTCGCGGCGGCACATGCCCGCGGCCCTGCGCGCCTTCGTGGACTTCGTCCGCGCGCGGCGTCAGGGAGCGTCGCTCCGGACCCCGCCAACGGAAAGGGCGCCGGCGTGAGCGCCGGCGCCCGTCATTTCCCTCCAGGAGAAAAGGATCAGCCCAGCCGCTCGCCGTGCAGCGAGACGTCGAGGCCCTCGCGCTCGGATTCCTCGTTCACCCGCAGGCCCATCACCACGTCGATGGCTTTCAGCAGGATGAAGGTGCCGATGGCCGTGAAGACGAAAGTGGCCAGCACCGCGTAGAGCTGCAGCATGAACTGTCCGAAGGAGCCGGCGGTGCCATCCGGCGCGGCCGGGGTGGCCGAGAGCGGGCCATAGGCGAAGATGCCGGTCAGCAGCGCGCCGACGATGCCGCAGATGCCGTGCACGCCGAAGGCGTCCAGGCTGTCGTCATAGCCGCACCAGTGCTTCAGCGCCGTGGCGCCCCAGAAGCCGGCCAGGCCCGCGACGATGCCGATGACCAGGGCTGCGCCGGGCATCACGAAGCCCGCCGCCGGGGTGATGGCGACGAGGCCCGCCACCGCGCCGGAGATCGCGCCCAGCACCGAGGGCTTGCCCTTGGTGATCCACTCGGCGGCCACCCAGGCCAGGGTCGCGGCGCCGGCGGCGAGCTGCGTCACCAGCATCGCCATGCCCGCGCGGCCGCCCGCCGCGCCGGCCGAGCCCGCGTTGAAGCCGAACCAGCCCACCCAGAGCAGCGCCGCGCCGATCACCGCCAGCGCCAGGTTGAAGGGCGCCATGTTCTCGTGGCCGAGGCCGGTGCGCTTGCCCAGCATCACCGCGCCCACCAGGCCGGCCACGCCAGCATTGATGTGCACCACCGTGCCGCCAGCGAAGTCCAGCGCGCCGAGGCCGAAGATCCAGCCGTTCGGGTGCCAGACCCAGTGCGCGATCGGGCTGTAGATCAGCAGGGACCACAGCACGGTGAAGACGCAGAGCGAGGAGAACTTCAGCCGGTCCGCCATCGCACCCGTGGCCAGCGCCGGGGTGATGATGGCGAAGGTCATCTGGAACATGATGAAGACGGATTCGGGGATGGTGAAAGCCACCGCGCCATCGCCGCTGCCAAGGGTGAAAGGCGCGTCCCAACCCTGGCCGATGCCGGAGAGGAACACCCGCGACAGGTCGCCGATATAGGCGCCCCCCTCACCGAAGGCGAGGCTGTAGCCGGCCACCATCCAGACCACACTGACCAGCGCCGCGAGGAAGAAGGACTGCATCATGGTGGCGAGCACGTTCTTCTTGCGCACCATGCCGGCGTAGAACAGCGCCAGGCCCGGAATGGTCATCATCAGCACCAGCGCCGTGCTGGTGAGCATCCAGGCGGTGTCGCCGGCGCTCACCGTCGCCGCGTCCTGCGCCATCGCCGGGCTGGCGAGCAGCAGGGTGGGAAGCAGCACGGCCGCGCGGCGGCCCCAAGGCGTGATTCCTTGTGCGATTGCTCGCATCATCCTCGTTTCCATTGCCTTCTGATGAGCGGTGGGCGGCATCACAGCGCCGAACTGTCGGTCTCGCCGGTGCGGATGCGCACTGCCCGCTCCACATCGAGCACGAAGACCTTGCCGTCGCCGATCCTGCCTGTGCGGGCGTTGTCGGAAATGGCCTCGACCACGGCATCGGCCATGTCGTCCGGCACCACCACCTCGATCTTCACCTTCGGCAGGAAGGAGACGTGGTACTCGGCGCCGCGGTAGATTTCGGTCTGTCCCTTCTGTCGGCCGAACCCTTTCACCTCGGTCACTGTGAGCCCTTGCACGCCAAGCGGGGTGAGTGCGTCGCGCACCTCGTCCAGCTTGAAAGGCTTGATGATCGCCATCACGAGCTTCATGCGCTGCGCCCCCTTCTTCCGCGTGGCCGATCCTGGCAATGCGAGCGGCGTGCCAGAGGGCGTCACCAGCCCGGTGGGGCCATGGATGGCGAAATAGTGCTCAAGAAATAGGCGCATGCGCCTGTCTCTGATGCGGATCTCTGATACGTGCCGCCCTTCCGGCGGCGGGGCGGGCAGGGCAGAATGGCGGGATGAGCCTATCGCCCCTGTCCTCCCGCCGTGAGGTGGCCGTCTGCATCATCGGCGCCGGCCCGGTCGGCGCCACGCTCGCCGCCAGCCTCGCGGCGGCCGGCGTGTCCTGCGCGGTGGTGGATGCCGCGCCGCTGCCGCCCATGGAACTGCCGGAATTCGACGGCCGCGCCTATGCCATCGCGCTGACCAGCCGCAACCTGCTGGAGGCGGGGGGCGTCTGGGATCATCTTCCCTGGGCGCCGGGACCGATCACCCGCATCCGCTGCGCCGACGGCATGCCGGGCGAGCGCGCCAGCCCCCTCGCGCTGCATTTCGATGCCGAGGCGACCGGCATGGGGCCCTTCGGCTGGATGGTCGAGGCGCGGGCGCTGCGCATGGCGCTGAACGCGCGGATGCAGGAGCTGGCGCACCTCTCCGTCCATGCCCCCGCCCGCGCCGAGGTGACGCGCGGCCCGGAGGGCGCAGAGATCCGCCTTTCCACCGGCGAGCTGATCCAGGCCCGGCTGGTGGTCGGCGCCGAGGGCCGCCGCTCGCCGCTGCGCCGGCAGGCCGGCATCGGCGCGGCCACCTTCGACTACCACCAGATCGGCATCGTCGGCGCCATCGCGCACGAATTCCCGCACGAGCAGGTGGCGCTGGAGCAGTTCCTGCCGAATGGCCCCTTCGCCCAGCTCCCCCTGGCGCCGACGCCGGAGCATCCCAATGCCTCGGCCATCGTCTGGTCGGAGAAGCGGCACATCGCCGAGCGCATGCTGAAGCTGCCGGACGCCGAGTATGGCCGGGAGATCCAGCGCCGCATGGGTGACCATCTCGGCAAGGTCACGCCGATCGGCCGCCGCTGGTCCTATCCGCTCTCCGCCATGCACGCGATGCGCTACACCGACACGCGCCTGGCGCTGGTGGGGGATGCGGCGCATGGCATCCACCCGATCGCGGGGCAGGGGCTCAATCTCGGCTTCCGCGACGTCGCCACCCTGGCCGAGCTGGTGATCGCCGCCAGCGAGCGGGGGGAGGATGTCGGTGGCCCGGCACTGCTAGCCCGCTACCAAGCGGCGCGGCGGCCGGATGCGCTGCTGATGCTGGGCGCCACCCATGCGCTGGAGCGCCTGTTCGGCAACAGCCTGCCGCCGCTGCGGCTGGCGCGCCGGCTCGGCCTCGCGGCGGTGGAGCGGATGCCGCGGCTGAAGGATTTCTTCGCCCGCCGAGCGATGGGCTTCGGGCCGGTCACGGGCGGGCTGATGCTGGGGCGCCCGGCGGGGGAGGGCGGCGCCCTTCCTCAGCCCCTTCCGCCGGCCGGATAGGGGCGCGCGGCCCCGCGCGGCCTGTCACTCGCTGAACAGCACGCCTTCCAGCAGGCTGCGCAGGAGGTTGACGCCCTCCTGCACGCCTTCCAGCCGCAGCGGGCGGCCCGCCTCGCTGCCGCCGGAGGGTGGGAAGGCCGCGCGGTCCTGGCCAAGCTCGGCGGCGGAAAGCTTGCCGTCGCCGTCATAGTCCAGGCTCTCCATGGCGAAGCGCGCCGTGGCCACGCCGGCCAGCACACCGCCGCCGCCCGCCGCCGCCACGCTCTCCGGCCTTGCCTCCTCGGCCGCCGCCAGCATCCAGGTCATGCCGCGGACCAGACGGGCAATCTCGGCCACCGAGAGCAGGCGGTCGCCGGAAACATCCCCTTCCGCGATCACCTTGGTAACGCAGCCGGCAACGGTGGCGCCCGGCGCGCCGCAGGCGGCCTCCAGCCCCTCCAGCGAGGACAGGAAGGCCAGCCCCTCCCCATGCAGGGCGGCGAAGCCGGGCGGCGGCGCGGGGCAGCGGTGCCAGGCCTGCACCGGCGTGCCGCCGGGCAGCTGGTCATCGCGCAGCTTGGCGTCGGGCTCGGCGGATTCCAGGCGCGCCGCATCGCCGCGCAGTAGGACGCGCGGCGCCTCCGCCCCACGTCCGGTGCCCATGTGCCAGCCATCGAGCGCGCGCGCCTCGGAGAAGCGGATCAGCCGGGCCGGGCCATCAGCCGGCATCCGCGCCGCCGCGCGGGCGGTGAGCTGCAGCATTGCCTCGGGCGCCGCGCAGTCTCCCGCGAACCAGGCGCCGCGCAGGGGCGCGGGGATGGGGAGTATTTCCGCCGGCGGCGCCGGAGCCTGCGCCTGGGTCTGGGCGGCGGCCAGCGGCAGCAGGGCGGCCAGCAGGCCGGGAAGCAGGAAGCGGGTCATGGCAGGGCCACCTCGGTGCCGGAGCAAAGGTCGAAGCGGGGATGGTCGATCTCCTGCCCGTTGCGGAACACCGCGTGCAGGTGGCCGGTGCAGCCCACCGCCTCGGGCGGCTGGAAATCCAGCGTCTCGCCCCGGCCGAGCACGGTGCTGCCGAGCCGGTCGGGGCCGCGCGGCGCGCCGAGGGGGTCCACATAGAGTTCCACCAGCGGCGCCGGGCCGGTGTTGCGCAGCCGCACGCTGCCCTCCCGTGGCGGCCCCGGCTCGACC
Organism: Roseomonas sp.; assembly: GCA_035565935.1. GTDB lineage: Bacteria > Pseudomonadota > Alphaproteobacteria > Acetobacterales > Acetobacteraceae > Pseudoroseomonas. Next base: position 275,502 of record DATMRU010000041.1, on the reverse strand, counting down.
GGGCCGGCGCCCTGGTCCAGCCGCTCGGCCACCGTCCAGCCCGGCCGCAGAACGATCAGGCCGTTCTCGCAGATATCGAGCCCGCGCCGCTCCTCCGCGCCGCCATTGGCGAAGACGATGCGCAGGTCGATCTCGCAGGCGCTGTGCAGCGCGAGCTCGGCGCGGCTGCCGCGCTCCAGCGGCGGGTCGGAGAGCCGGTTCTCGCCCCAGTCGCTGTCATCCACCCCCGAGGCATAGATCTCCTGCACCGCGGCGGGCTGGCGGTTGACCAGGACGAAGCTGCGCTCCGGCGGCCGGGGGATGCCGCTGCCGTCGAAGACGATCCGCTCGGCCTTGCACAGCTCGGCGCCGCTCTTCTCCTCGGCGGTGTCGTCGTCATAGACGACCCGCAGGTCCACCTGGCAGGCGCGGTTGCGCAGCCGCAGCCGGAAGCTGCTGCCGGGCTCGACCGTCACCGAGCCGAGCCGGTCGATGCCCCAGCTGTCTGCACCGGAGCGCCCGCCGGCGGTGGCGGCGTAGAGATTGCGCATGCTGTGGTCGTTGCCGTTGACGATCTGCACCTCGCGCCAGGGCAGCGAGGGGTCCCCGAAGGTGACGCGGCTGTTGCGGCAGAGATCCACCCGGCGCCGCTCCTGCACCGAATCATCCTCGAAGACGGCGCTGAGATCGAAGATGCAGGTGCGGGCGCGGCCGAGCCGCAGCCGGAAGCTGGCTTCCGCCCCCACCGTCTCCGAGCCCAGCCGGTCCGGGCCGCGCTGCGGCGAGCCGGCGGGCATGGCGTAGAGCTCGCGCATCGCCAGGTCGGTGTCATTCACCACCCTCGCCTCGCGCAGCGGCAGGGAAGGGTCGCCGAAGGTGACGCGGTTGTTGCGGCAGAGATCGACGCCGTGTTTCTCCTCCTCGCTGCCATCGACCAGCACGGCACGCAGGTCGAAGAAGCAGAGGCGCTGCCGGCCGAGCGGCACGCGCAGGGTGGCACCGGCGGGGAGGGTGTCGTCGCCCAGCCGGTCCTCGCCCGCTTCGACGCTGCCGGCGGGGGTCACGTAAAGCTCGCTCAGGGCGAGGCCCAGCTCATTGCTCACCATCACCTCGCGCTCGGCGGGGCGGGGGGTGGCCGCGGCTGCCGGAGGGCGGGCGGTGGAGTGCTGCGCCAGGGCGGCGGGGGCCAGCGCCGCCCCGATCGTGCCGCCTGGCCATGGTGCCGAAAGCAATGCGAGCACCAGGCCCAACTGTAGTCGCATCCAAAGACAACCCTTCTGCCGCGGCCCCAGAATGCGAGCGGCCATGGTGCGGTGCAAGCGTCGCGCGGGTGGCGGAATCGATATTTGCGCTTTGCCGTGGGCCCCGTTATCGCGCACCCTTAACCCGATCAGTGAACGGGCTGGAGGAAATCGAGATGTTGCGCCGCCACCTGCTGTCCGCCGCTGCCGCCGGCCTCACATTGCCCCTGCTGGATCGCACCGCCCTGGCGCAGCAGCAGCAGCGCTTCGCCAGCATGCATGTGTTCATCCCCGCCGGCCCCGGCGGCGGCTGGGACGGCCTCGGCCGCGCCATCGAGCAGGTGGCGCGTCAGGCCGGCTGGGTCGGCAGCTTCCAGTTCGAGAATGTCGGCGGCGCCGGCGGCACGGTGGGTCTGCCCCGCTTCGTCTCGCAGCGTCGTGGCAGCGAGAACAGCTTCATGGTGGGCGGCGCCATCATGGTTGGCTCAGTGCTGGCCAACAAGTCGCCGGTCGGCCTGAAGGACGTCACCCCGCTCGCGCGCATGACCACCGAGCCCAGCGTCATCGTCGTGCCGGCCAGCAGCGACATCAAGGACCTCCAGGGCTTGCTCGACTCGCTCAAGAGCAATCCCGGCGGCACCTCCGTCGCCGGCGGCAGCGCCGGCGGCATCGACCATATCCTCCTCGGCCTGCTGCTGAAGTCGCAGGGCCGCTCGGCGAAGGACGCCTCCTACGTCGCCTTCGCGGGCGGCGGCCCGGCCCAGGCGGCCATCCTGGGTGCCCAGGTGAAGGCCGGCATTTCCGGCGTCTCCGAATTCGCCGAGCAGATCAAGGCCGGGCGGATGCGCGCCCTGGCCACCAGCGGCGACCAGCGCAGCCTGCCTGACGTGCCGACGCTGAAGGAGAAGGGCGTGGATATTGTCCTTGGCAACTGGCGCGGCGTCTTCGGCCCGCCCGGCCTGAAGCCGGCGGAGAAGGAGAAACTGGTCAAGTTCTTCACCGACCTGCACGACCTGCCGGCCTGGAAGGAAATGCTGGAGCGCCAGGGCTGGGAGGATGCCTTCATGGCGGGTGACGCGTTCCAGGCCTTCCTCGCGCAGGACGAGAAGGCGACCGCCGAGATCCTGAAGGAAGTCGGCCTGCTCTGAGCGGGCGGAAGGGGAAACCGGAATGGTGCGCGTGAAGCCCGGGGCCGGGCCCGACCTGGCGGTCGGATTGTTCGTGGTGCTGCTCGGCCTGATCTGCCTCTGGCAGGCGGCGATCATTCCGGTCACGCCCCTCTACGCGCAGGTGGGGCCGAAGTTCACGCCCTACCTGGTGGGCGGGATGGTCACCGTCGTCGGCCTCGGCCTGACCGGCGTGGCCCTGCGCGGCGGCTGGTCGAAGGACCTCGAGGAGATGGCCGACGCGCCGCCGACCAACTGGCGCGCCCTCGGCCTGCTCGGCGCCGGGCTGCTGGTGAACCTGCTGCTGATCGACTCACTCGGCTTCGTCTTCGCCGCCACCGCGCAATTCGTGCTGGTGGCGGCGGCCTTCGGCAGCCGCCGGCCGGGGCGGGACCTGCTGATCGGCCTCGCCGTTACCCTTGGCGCCTTCCTGGCCTTCGACAAGCTGCTCGGAGTCGATATCGGCGCCGGCATCCTGGAAGGGATTCTCTGAGCCCATGGACGTCTGGTCCGGCCTCGCCTTCGGCTTCGGCAACGCGCTCTCGATCACCAATCTCGGCTGGGCGCTGCTCGGCTGCTTCCTTGGCACGGCCATCGGCGTGCTGCCGGGCATCGGCCCGGCGCTGACCATCGCGCTGCTGCTGCCCATCACCTTCCAGGTCAGCGCGACGGGCGCCTTCATCCTGTTCTGCGGCGTGTTCTACGGCGCGATGTATGGTGGCTCCACCACTTCCATCCTGCTGAACACGCCGGGCGAATCCGGCTCCATCATCACCGCGCTGGAAGGCGCGAAGATGGCGCGCAACGGCCGCGCCGGACCGGCGCTGTTCACCTCCGCCGTCGGCAGCTTCGTCGCCGGCACGATCGGCACGCTCGGCATCTCCTTCCTCGGCCCGATCGTGGTGGAACTGGCGCTGAAGCTCGGCCCCGCCGAGTATTTCTCGCTGATGGTGCTGTGCTTCGTCACCGTCTCGGCAGTGCTCGGCGGCTCGGCGCTGCGCGGCCTCGCCTCGCTCGGCTTCGGCCTGATGATCGGCCTCATCGGCATCGATCTGCAGACCGGCCAGCCGCGCATGACCTTCGGTGTCACCGAACTGCTCGACGGCGTGGATGTGGTGCTGGTCGCCGTCGCGATCTTCGCGGTGGGCGAGACACTCTACCTTGCCTGGCGCCATGTCGAGGGCAAGCAGGAGGTGCGCGAGGTCGGCCGGCTGATGATGTCGCGCGAGGACTGGAAGCGCAGCATCGGCCCCTGGCTACGCGGCGCGCTGCTCGGCTTCCCCTTCGGCGTGATGCCGGCCGGCGGCACCGAGATGCCGACCATGCTGAGCTACTATGCCGAGCGAAAGCTCGTGCGACCGAAATACCGCGAGGAGTTCGGCACCACCGGCGCCATCGAGGGCGTCGCCGGGCCCGAGGCGGCCAACAACGCCGCCGCCGCGGGCGTGCTGGTGCCGATGCTGACGCTGGGCCTGCCCACCTCGGCCACCGCCGCCATCATGCTCTCGGCCTTCCAGTCCTATGGCATCCAGCCCGGGCCGCTGCTCTTCACCAGCCAGGGCGAGCTGGTCTGGACGCTGATCGCCTCGCTCTACATCGCCAACATCATGCTGGTGGTGCTGAATCTGCCGCTGGTCGGACTCTGGGCGCGCATCCTGAAGATCCCGACGCCGCAGCTCTACGCCGGCATCCTGGTCTTCGCCACCATCGGTACCTATGGCATCAGCAACAGCGTCGTCGATCTGGTGCTGCTCTATGGCATCGGCATCATCGCCATGTTCATGCGCCGCTTCGATTTCCCACAGGCGCCGGTGGTGATCGGCATGATCCTGGGCCCGATGGCGGAGCAAGCGCTGCGGCAGGCGATGACCATCAGCCAGGGCGACTGGACCACCTTCTTCACCCGCCCGATCTCGGTCTGCATCCTGTTGCTCGCGCTGCTGGCCCTGGTGGGGCCGCGCCTCTGGACCCTGGTGGCGCAGCGGCGCCACGCCTGAAGGCAGGCCCGGGCCCGCGAAAGCATCGAAGAAGCCGAGGCCATTCCCCGGCTTTTTTTCATTCCGCCGATACGAGATAGCCGGGCGTCGCTTGCAGCCAGCGCAGGTAGTCGAAATAGGCGGCCTCGGGCAGGAATTCCGGCGCATAGCCGAATTCCTCGCGGATGCGCCCAATATCCTCCACCGCCCGTGGCCCGTCATCGTGGAACTGCACCGTCACTTCCGCCGGATCCGCCGACTGTCGCCAATGGAAGGCCGGATAGTGGCGGGCCAGCGTCTCTGCCCAGAGCAGGATGCGCGCGCCCCACTCCACGCCGGCGGAGATGTTGTAGACGGGCCAGCGCGGCTGCGCGGCATCGAGCAGAAGCAGCAGGCCGCGGGCGAGGTCGCGCGCATAGACCCAGGGGCGAGGCAGCAGGTCGGCGGGCAGCACCGCCGCCTCGCCGCGCAGCGCCGCCACGGCAAGATGCATGTGCGGCGTGAGCAGGTCCCGCACGCCGGTGTCGCGCTCCCACGGGCCGAAAACGCCGCCGATGCGGGCGCAGACGAGATCAAGTCCCCAGAGATCGCGCAGCCGCAGGGCGAGCCGCTCGCCGGCATATTTGGTGATACCGTAGACGGAGATTGGCACCGGCGGTGTGGTGTCTTCGCGCAACAGCCCCGGCTGGCGCTGGCTCTCGCCATAGACGCTGATGGAGGAGGGAAAGACGATGCGGCCCACACCTGCGTCGCGCGCTGCGCGAAGCTGGTTGACGGCGCCGATCAGGTTGACCTCCAGAATCGTCCCCGTCTGCTCCGCCTCGCGGCGCGGCCCGGCGGTGATGGCGGCGAAGGGAAACATCGCCTGGATCTTGTGCCGGACGAAGACGGCATCGAGCGCGGCGCGGTCCAGCACATCGCCCTGCATCAGATCGAGCCGGCCGGGCAGGGGCGCGAAGGCGGCAGCGGCGGCCGGGGGCAGGGCCTCCCGCCCATAGATGACGACATGCTCGCCGCGGGAGAGGAGCGCTTCCACTAGGTTGAGCCCGACAAAGCCGGCACCGCCGGTCACGAGAATGGCCATGGCCGCTCCTGCTCACCCTGTTCCGCCCGGCGGCAGGATCCGCCGTGCCTCCGGCGAAGGTCAAGAGGGGCGGCCCTGCTACTCCGCCACGGGCTCCAGCCGCAGGATGCGGCCGCGAGGCTCATCCGTCAGCAGGTACAGAAGGCCGTCCGGTCCTGGCACCACATTCCGCAGCCGGAACTGGCCCCAGAGCAGCCGCTCCTCGCCGGTGATGCGATCGCCTTCCACACTTAGGCGTAGCAGGCCGGCTCCGCTGAGATTCGCCAGGAAGAGGTTGCCCTTCCAGCCCGGGAAGGCGTCGCCGTCATAGAAAGCCATTCCGGAAGGGCTGACCGAGGGCACCCAGAAGCGCAGCGGATCCTGCATGTGCGGGTGGGAGGCGGTGGCATGAATGGTGGCGCCGCTATAGGCGGTGCCATGGCCGACCACAGGCCAGCCGAGATTGGTACCGGGGCGGATCAGGTTCACCTCGTCGCCGCCACGCGGTCCCATCTCGGCCTCCCACAGCGAGCCGGTGGCGGGATTCACGGCAAGGCCCTGCGGGTTGCGCAGGCCATAGGCATAGATTTCCGGCCGGATGCCGGTGCGGCCGAGGAAGGGATTCCCCGCCGCCGGGCGCCCGTCGCGCTCCAGCCGCAGCAGCTTGCCGGCGAGGTCGTCCAGCGCCTGCGCGCGCTCGGGCCTGTGCTGGCGGTCACCGGTGGAAAGATGGAGCCGGCCCTCCCGGTCAAAGGCGATGCGGCAGCCATAATGGCCGTCGCCCGACTGGGCCGGGGTGGCGTCCAGCACCGGCTGCGTCATGTCCAGGGCTGTGCCGCGCTCGGCCAGGCGGGCGCGCACCAGCCGCGTGACGGTGCCGCCGGAGACCCGGGCAGCCTGGCAGAAATAGAGTTCCCGTGTCGTGGCGAAGTCGGGCGCAAGCCGCACATCCAGCAGCCCACCCTGGCCCGAGGCGGCAACGGCTGGCACCCCGCCGAGCGGTGGCGAGACCTTGCCCATGGGGCTGACCATCCGCATCCGGCCGGGTCGCTCGGTCACCAGTAGGTGGCCGTCCGGCAGGAAGGCGGCGCCCCAGGGGTGCTCCAGGCCGCCGGCGAAGGCGACGACCCGGAAATGGGCCGCCTCGCTTCGCAGCACCTCACCGGCGCCGCGCAGCGACTGAGCCCGGCCCGGCGCGACAAGCCCGGCCGCCAAGGCGCCGGCCAGGGCCAGCAGAGCTTGCCGACGGGCGGCCGCCAAGTCGTTACTTGCCGAGGGCGCCGGCGATCCAGTCCTTCAGCGCGCTCTTCGGCAGCGCGCCGACCTTGGTGTCCACCGCCTTGCCGTCCTTGAACAGGATCATGGTGGGGATGCCGCGCACCGCATAGTCGTTCGGCGTCATCGGGTTCTCGTCGATGTTCACCTTGGCGACGGTGAGCTGGCCGGCATAGTCCTTGGCGATCTCGTCCAGGATTGGCGCGACCATGCGGCAGGGGCCGCACCACTCGGCCCAGAAATCCACCAGAACGGGGCCGGAGGATTCCAGCACGTCCTGCTTGAAGCTGTCGTCGCTGACGGCCTTGGTGAATTCGCTCATGTCTGTCGTTCCTCAGGGCGCCCGGAACCGGGCGCGGCGTTCACGGCTGAAAGTCGTGTGGCGGAGCCGCCCGGTCAAGCATGACGGCCTGCGGCACTGCGCGGAACGCATCCCTCCAGTGCCTGCAGCGGGGGGGACCCTGGGCGCCGGGCTCAGTGCCTGAAACCATCAAGCCCGCGCCGCAGCGCATCGTTCCGTCCGTCTCGCGTCACGTCCCAGAGAGCATTATCGACCGAGAGGCGCTGCCCGCCATCGCGCTGGATCGGGCGGATCAGCACGCTGCCCACCGAGCGGCTTTGCCGCCCGAACAGGTCCAGCGGCACCCGGATGTAGAGCCCCTTGTCGAAGGAGCCCTCGCCGAACTCGGCGGCGGAGACATTGGTGAAGGTGGCGAAGCCGCCGACCTCGATCCCGGAATCGAAGCGGCGGCCGATCTCGATGGTGGCTCCCCAATCGCCCGCCAGATACCGCCCGGCGCGCAGGATGCCGTAGAGGTTCCAGACCGGCAGGTCGGCGTAGAGCGAGACATGCCCGGTCGCCACCGAATAGTCGCGAAAGCCGAGCTTCTGGTCGTAATCCCGCTGCTTCACCCAATTGAGGTCAAGGCCGAGGGCGAAGGGACGGTCATGCGGGCGCCAGAGCACCTCGCCTGAGACACCGCCGAACATCGGCTCCAGATAGCCCGCCGTGGCGCGGGCGAAGACATCCGGCGCGAGGTTCCAGATCCGCTCGGCATAGAGCGCCGAAATGGCGGTCTCTCCCTCCCGGGCGTATTCGGCGTAGTCGGTGCGGACATGCGGCAACACGCTGTCGGAGGGCAGGCCCCCCGAGAGGTTGCCGAGCAGCGCCTGCTGCACGGCGCCCGCCAGGGCGAAGCCGGCCCCCAACTCCACCCGCATGCCCGCCGCCATGGCAGCCTGCCAGCGCAGGGTGCGCGAGGGATCGCCCAGTTGCAGCGACAGGCGCGGCGCCACCTCCCATTCCCAGAAGAGGCCGGGATTGCGCAGGGTGCCGGGCTCGAACTCGCCGGTGGTGGGCAGCAGGCGCGTGCCGGACCAGGCCTCCTCCGGGCTGGCGCGCCCGGCGGCGATACCCTCCAGCGCGCCACGCGGCACCTCCAGCACCGCGACCTCGGTGCCGCTCTGCCACCAGCGCAGGCGAAGCATCTCGACCTGCGGCGCCAGCACGCCCTGGGTGGCGCGCAGCACCCGCGCGGCGACCTGCGGCAGGGTGCGGAAGGCGCCTCCCTGAAAGGCCAGCTCGGCCACCATCCCCTCCCGCCGGAAAGCCAGCGGGCGGAAGCCGGCGGCGACCAGGGCGTCGAACACCGCCTGTGCCTCGGTGGCCTCATCCACTGGTACGGCGACGGCGCGGGCGGGCATCGGCGGCGGAGGCGGCGAGGGAAGGGCGGGTGGCGTTGCTGGATTGATGCGCAGCGAGAGACGGAAGAGCAGATCCGTGCCGTGCACCCACTGCACCCCGGCATCGAGCCATTCATTCGCCCATTGCAGGCCGAAGTTGAAGCGCGACTCCGCCTCGCCGCGCAGTCCGCTGGTGCGGGCGGGATAGCCGCCGCGCTCGTCGCGCAGGGCATCGCCGGACCACTCCGCCTTGGCGCGCAGCCCCTCCACCGCGCCCCAGGGGGTGGCGAAGGCGGGCACGGACCATTCCACCCCGGCGAAGGGCGCCACATCCTCGCCGCGGAACCAGTTGAACTGCACCGTGCCGCCCCGCCCCACCTTGCGCGGCCGGCTGGAGAAATAGTCGTCGATTTCGCTGAAGGGGTTGTTCCACTCGCCCCCGGTGCCGAGCCGGCCCCAGCCCAGCCCGGCCGAGAAGTCGAAGCCCCACCAGCGCTTGGAGGCGACGATGTACTCGCCCGAATAGAGGCCGGTGCCGATGAAGTCCTGCAGGCCGATGGCCACGGCTGGCAGGTAGTCGCTCTCCTGCAGCAGCCGCAGCTTGAGGTCGAAGGCGCGGTCTGTGGTCATGCCGGCGCCGGCGGTGGCGTCCAGCCGTTCGGTGAGGCGGAAGGTGGTCTCCAGGAAGGGCAGGGCCTGGAAGTTCAGGAACCAGAAGCGCCGCTGGTGCCGCAGCGCGGCGCCGGCCTCCAGCGTGCCGTCCTCGCGCATGCGGGCGTTGCGGGTCTCGATCACCCCGACGCCGCCGAAGTCGCTGCCGGTCGGCGGGATCTCCTCGGCGCGGGCGGTCGCCGCCCCTGCCAGCAGCAGGAGGGCGGTGAACCATGCGGCTGCGGAGGCCCTTTTGGCTGCTCTCGCTGGTTGAATCACGATTTCGTGTTTCTAGGCCAGCGCAGAATGTTCCGCCAGGAAATTGCGGTTTCCTAACCCCGGAAACCGGCCACGCGAAAGGCCGGAGGGAGGATGCCCTCCAGCCTTCCGGCCTTGTGCCGCGCCGATTCTATTCCGCTCGGCGGAAGGTCAGCACCAGCACGTCGCGATGGCCGGGGCACGCGGGATCGAGCGGCACCACCGGCGTGACACCGTGCCAGACGCGGTGGTCGTCCAGCAGCACGCTGTCGAGCGGGTCGTGCAGGGTGAAGCTGGCGGCCTCCTCGCTACGGCCCTCGACGCGGATCCCGGTGACGCCACCCGCGACATTCTCGCGCGCGATCAGCGTGACCAGCACATAGTCCACGCCATCCCGGTGCATGCCCTCCGGCGTCGGCTTGCCGGCTTCGTCGGGGCGCGCCTCGATGCGGAACTGATGCATCTCGACATGCCAGTCCGTGCCGGGGCGCAGCGTGTCGAAGACGGCGCGGGCGCCGCCGAGCAGCGCCGCCAGCGCCGCGCCCTGCCCGATGGCGGGCGTCACCGGCTCGAACCAGCGCTGCACGCCGCCGTTCAGCGGATTGTAATCCAGGCCCTGGTAATGCGGCTGGTGGGGCGCGCGGACCAGCGCCGGGTCGCCCGCGCGCAGCCGGAACACGGCATGGCGGCGCAGCCGGTAGCGGCCCCGGTCGGCCATGTAGGTGTCTGGCCGCAGATCATCCCAGGAAGCGGCGAATTCCGCCCAGGCGGCGCCGGACAGGCGCTCGCCCGCGGCGTCGAACAACTGCCGTGCGGCTGCCGCCGGCAATGAGGCGAAGCCTTCCCGCGCGATGGCCTGGGCGGGCTGGGGAAGGGAAGGGTTCGGATTCATGGTTGCGTGGCCTGTTGCAGGAAGCGGAGCAGTGCCGCCATCTCGCCCGGATTGTCCAGCACCTGGACCGGCATCCGCGTGCCGGGCAGCACCACATCCGGGCCGCGGGTGAACAGTTCGGCCACCGCTTCGGGCGTCCAGATCCGGTCGCCCCGGCGGAGACGTTCGGAATAGGGATAGTCCGGCACGCTGCCCATGCGCCGGCCGAACAGGCCGGCGAGGTGCGGGCCGGCCTTGAGGTCCGGCTGGCCGGGCGGCGGCGCGGCCAGGCTGTGGCAGGCGCCGCAGGCGCGGAACACGCGGGCGCCCTGCAGGTCGAGCCCCGCGACCCGCTCCGGCGGCGGGGCGGGCTCGGCATTGAGAGCAGCGCCGCTGGCCGTATTGAAGATGCGCAGGCGGCGGTCGGCGCCGCCGGTGTAGAGGCGCGCACCATCCGGGCTGAAGCCCAGGGCCCAGACGGCCATGCCGGCCGAGGAGAGGGTATGGCGCAGCCGCCCCTCCGGCAGGGCCCAGACTGCCACTCCGCCGCTGGGTCCCGCCGCCGCTAGCAATGCCCCATCGGCTGAGGATGCCAGAGCGGCCAGCGGGCTGTGCCCGGCTTCCAACTGGCGCGTCGCGCCATCCGGTGCCAGCAGCCGCACCACGCCATCCACCCCGGCGCTGGCGAGGCTGCCGTCCGGCAGGGCGGCGAGTGCCGTCTGCGGCAGGCCAAGGTTGATCAAGATGCGGGGCGGCGCGTCCTCCGGCCAGGCGCGCAAGGTGCCGTCGGCGCCGGCTGTGACGGGCGTGCCGTCGGCGCGGAAGGTGGCGGCGGTGACCTGGCCGGCATGGCCCTCCAGCAGCCGCGCGCTACCATCCGCAAGCCGCCAGAGCCGCGCGGTGCCATCCCAGGCGGCGGAGAGCAGCAGGCCCTGGCGTGCCGCCAGGGCGGTGATGGCGGCGCCCTCCGCCTGTAGCACCCGCTCCGGCGCGGGCGCGCCCTCCGGTGGCCAGAGGGCAATGCGCCCCTCCGTATCGCCGCTGGCAAAGCCGCCGCCCGGCAGGGCGACCAGCGCCTGCACCGCCCCCCGGTGCCAGCGCGACACCTGCAATGAGCGGGACAGATCGGCCGGCCAGACGATCACCGACTGATCGAATCCCCCGGAGGCCAGGCGAGCGCCATCCGCCGCGACGGCGAGCGCGCGCACCGCGCCGCCGTGCAGCGGCATCTCCTGCGCCGCCGCGGGCGGAGCGGCAAGGGCGCCGAGAAGCGCGAGAAGGGGCCAGGGCCAGCGCATGTTGGAAACATGGAATGCCGGCGCCGTGCCGGGAAGAGGGGGGAGACGCCTGCCTGCCCGCTCAGGCCGCGACCTCGGGCTGCGCCAGCAGCCAGCGGCGGAAGGCGGCCATGGCCGGGCTCTCCTCGCGCGACTTCAGCCGGGTCAGCCAATAGGCACCCAGCGTGACCTCCGCCGCGAAGGGCCGCACCAGACGCCCCTCGCGCAGATGGTGCTCGAACATCCGCGCCGGCAGCAGGGCGACGCCCGCCCCCTGCACCGCGGCTTCAGCCATGGTGAGCGAGGAGTCGAAGACGAAGCCGCGTATGGCGGGGCAAGGCAGATCGACGGCAGCGAACCAGCGCGGCCATTCGTCGAGCCGGTAGGAACGCAGCAGAGCCTCCCGCCCCAGGTCGGCGGGCTGGCGCAGCCGCCCTGCCAGCGCGGGGGCGCAGAGCGGGGAGAGCGGCGCCGTGAAGAGCCGCGCCGCCTCCGTCCCATGCCAGGCGCCGTCGCCGAAGCGGATGGCGCAGTCCAGCCCCTCGCCGGCCAGATCGACCCGGTTGTTGTTGGTCATCAGGCGCAGATCCACGAAAGGATGCGCCGCACGGAACTCCGGCAGGCGGGGCAGCAGCCAGCCGGTGACGAAGGTGCCGACGGCGCCGAGGGTCAGCACCTCCCGCAGCCGCCCACCTTCGAAGCGGTCCAATGTGCCGGCGATGCGGCGGAAGGCGTCGGTCAGTACGGGCAGGAGCGCCTCGCCCTCCTCGGTCAGCGTCAGCCCGCGCGGCAGGCGGCGGAAGAGCGGCACGCCCAAGATTTCCTCAAGCGCCTTCACCTGATGGCTGACGGCCGCCTGGGTGACGCGCAGCTCCAGCCCCGCCCGCGTGAAGCTCAACTGGCGTGCCGCAGCCTCGAAGGCGCGCAGGGCATTGAGGGGCAGGTGGGACAGGGTCATGCGGGCGATCATTAGTTTTTCTTGGGGCTCTTGCGAAGGATGATCGTTTGCCGGTTTCGCTGCCGCCGCGCACCGTCCGCCCGCCAGAAATCGGAAAGGAGACGATGCATGATCGGCAGACGGCAATGGATGGGCGGCGCGGCGGCGGTGCTGGGCGGCTGGGGCATGGGCGCGGCGCGCGCCCGGGCGGCGGAGGGATTCTCCGCGCTGCCGGCGAGCTTCGCCCGCATCGAGGCGGCACGCGGCGGGCGGCTCGGGGTCGCGGTGCTCGACACGGGCAGCGGCCGTCAGGCGGGTCATCGCCAGGACGAGCGCTTCCCGCTGTGCAGCACCTTCAAGCTGCTGGCGGCGGGAGCCGTGCTGGCGCGGGTGGATGCCGGCCAGAACCGGCTGGACCAGCGCATCCGCTTCTCGAAGCAGGATCTCGTGCCTTATTCCCCCGCGACCGAGAAGGCGGCGGGCGGACCGGGCATGACATTGGCCGCCATCTGCGAGGCGGCGGTCACCCTCAGCGACAACACGGCCGGCAACCTGATGCTGGACATCCTGGGCGGGCCGGCGGGCCTCACCGCGTATCTCCGCAGCATCGGCGACACGGTGAGCCGCCTGGACCGGACGGAACCCACCCTCAACGAGGCCCGGCCCGGCGATCCGCGCGACACCACCAGCCCGGCCGCGATGCTGGCGGACCTCCATGCCCTGACATTGGGGGAGGCGCTGTCGGCGGCGTCGCGGGAGCAATTGGTGCAGTGGCTGCGGGCCTGCAGGACCGGGGGCGCCCGCCTGCGGGCCAGGTTGCCGCAGGGTTGGCAGGTCGGTGACAAGACGGGCACTGGGTCCGAGAGGACCAGCAATGATGTCGGGTTGCTCTGGCCGCCGGGTGGCGGCGCGCCGGTTCTGGTGGCCGCCTATCTCACACAGGGTTCGGCGGACGGTGCGCAGCGCGATGCCGCCCTGGCGGATGTCGGCGCGGCCGTCGCGGCCGCCATGGCGGTCCCGGCCCGCTGAAGGAGGCCTGGGCCACCACGATCAGAGGTCGTGGTGGCTCCGCCCCCAGAAGGCCGAAGCCAGGGTGCCGAACACCAGCAGCAGCCACACGCCGACCGGCGGGGTGTCGAACCCCGCCGGGGCCCAAAAGGGCAGGGCGGCCATCAAAGCGAGGATGGTCGCGGTCAGCAGCAGGTGGTTCAGCATGGCCGCTCAGCCGAGATGCTTGTTGAGGAAGGCTAGGCTGCGCTGCATCGCCTGGGCGGTCGCCGCGGGATTATAGGAATCGCGCTCCTCGCAGGCGAAGCCATGCCCGGCGCCGGGATAAACGAAGACCTCCACCTCCGGCCGGGCGGCACGGATGGCATCGACATCGGAAAGCGGGATGCCGTGATCCTCGGCGCCGAAATGGAGCTGCACCGGGCAGCGCGGCTTTTCCTCCCTGGCCGCGGCGATGCCGCCCCCGTAGTAGCCGATGGCGGCGGTGAAGCGCTGGCTGCGGGTCGCGCCATGCCAGGCCACCGTGCCGCCCCAGCAATAGCCGATGATGCCGATCCGGGCGCTCTGCGGCAGGGCTTGGGCCGCGGCCTCGATGTCGAGCACGGCGGCGGCGGCGTCGATCTGGCTGCGCAGCGCCATGCCGCGCTTCCTGTCCTCCTGCTCGTAGCCGAGCTCGATGCCCGGCTCGACGCGGTCGAACAGGGCCGGGCAGGACACCGCGAAGCCCTGCCGGGCGAACTCTTCGCAGACATGACGCATGTGGCGGTTCACGCCGAAGATCTCCTGCACCACCACAAGGGCGCGGGACGCATCCTGCGGCCCGGTGCGCCAGGCGGAAAGCCGATGGCCATCGGCGGCGGCGAGTTCGATCTGCATGGGGCCTCCCGGGCTTCCGGTGCTTGGGCGTGCCGGAGCGGCGAAGTGATTCCACGCCGGCCGGCTCCGGGATATCCTCTGCGCATGGCCGAGATCGTCAACCTCAACCAGCACCGGAAGGCCGCCGCTCGACAGGCGGAAGCCCGGCAGGCTGCTGCCAATCGCGTGAAGTTCGGCCGCAACAAGGCCGAGAAGGCGCGGGAGACGGAATTGGAGGCGCGTCGCCGCGCCCTCCTGGACGGCGCCCGGAAGGAGGGCGCCGCGCCGCCGGAAGAGCCCGGGAAGAGCTGAGACCGCTCCGGCCTATTCGCCAGGCAGGGGCTGGCGCGTCGGCCGGGCTTGCGCCGCGGCGGCACGCCTCCCCGCGAGGCCGCCCGAAGCTTCCGTCGCCGCGCCCGGCAGGGTCTGCAAGGCCGCGTGCAGACTGGCGCGGCTGATCGGCTTGGGCAGGCAGCCATCCATCCCGGCCGCGCGGCAGGCTTCCTCCGCCTCCGGGGAAGCATCGCCGGTCACGGCCAGGATCCGTACGCGCTGGCCGCCAGGATGCGCCGCCTCCTGCGCCCGGATGCAGCGCGCGGTGGCCAGCCCATCGAGGCCGGGCATCTGCATGTCCATCAGCACCAGATCGGTGCCGTGCTGCGCCAGCATGGTCAGCGCGGCTTCGCCGTTGGCGGCCTCCCGCACCACATGCCCGCTGCCCTGCAAGAGTGCCTGCACGATCATCCGGTTCACCGCCACGTCGTCCACCACCAGGATCTCGTGCACGGGCATGTTCCGCGGCACGGCCGCCGGCATGGCGGAAGCGGCCGGCAGGGAGGCGGGGGGCAGCGGCAATTCCGCCCAGAAGCGGCTGCCCCAGCCGCCAGGCCCCGGCTCGACGCCGATCGTGCCCTGCATCGCCTGCACCAGCCCGGCGGAGATGGCGAGACCCAACCCATACCCCTCCGGCGCGCCTTCGCGCTCGGCCGAGGGCAGGCGGCTGAAGTCGCGGAACAGCAAGGCGCGCTGGGTGGGGGAAATACCGGGGCCGGTATCGGTCACCTCGAAGCGCAGGCTGCCGCCGGGGCTGAGGCGAACCCCCAGCAGCACCTCACCGCCCGCCGGCGTGAACTTCACCGCATTGCCGAGCAGGTTCAGCAGCAGTTGTTGCAGCCGCCGCCCGTCTCCCAGCACGGCCGCCGGAACATCCGGTGCCACCTCGCTCCGCAGCCGGATGCGCTTCTGCGCCGCATCCATGCGTACCAGCGCCAGGGCGTTCTCGCGCAGGGCGCGCAGCGGTACCGGGGTGTTGTGCAGCGTCAGCCGCCCGGCCTCCACCAGCGCGAGGTCCAGCACATCATTCACCAGGGCCAGCAGGTGCTGGCCAGCCTGGCCGATCACCGCCACCTGACCCTGCGCCCCGGGCGGCAGTTCGCGGCTTTCGGACAGCACCTGGGAGAGCCCGAGCACCGCATTCAGCGGCGTGCGCATCTCGTGGCTCATCCAGGCCAGGAAGCGGGACTTGGCGGCGCTGGCCTGCTGCGCCGCGTCGCGCGAGGCGGAGATGGCGTCCAGCATCTGCCGCTCGCCGCGCTCGCGGAACAGGGCCAGCAGGGCGAAGCTGCTGGCCACGCCGTGCAGGATGGACTCGAACAGGATCAACTGCACCCAGGGATTGGTCGGCAAGGCGCTGGTCCGGGCCCATTCCGGCTGCAGCAGCACCAGCGGGATGCGCAGCAGCACCAGCCCGCCATGCAGGCCGAAGGCGCCGGTGAGCAGCATTCGGCAGCCCATCCCCTCGGGCCGGCCGCGCCAGAAGGTGACGGCGCAAGCAATCAACGGCACCCCGGACAGCACCGAGGTGACCAGGATGCGCGTCTCGACGAGCTCGCTGCCGGGAAGGCGCTGCGTGATCATCCAGAGCAGGCCGGGCAGAAGGGCGAGCCAGAGGGGCGCCGGATGCCCGTCGAAGCGCCGCGCCCCGCGCCAGCAGAAACCGCCGGCGAGCAGGATCAGCAGATTGCCGATATCAATGGAGAGCAGATCGGGCAGGGCGCCCCGGGCGCCAAGCAGCAGTGTGCCGCCGGCGACGCAGAGCAGCGCCAGGCCCCATTCCCCCAGCCCCACGGTGCGGTGGCGGTGCAGCGCCAGCCCGAGCCAGACCAGCCCGAGCAGGCCGCTGATGAAGGCGCTGACCAGGAGAAGGGTGGTGCTGTCGAGGTGCAAAGGCGGCGGACCCAGGTTTCCTCCCGCGGGGGAGGCGGGGCGAAGCAGCCCTCCTCCACTAGACTAGTGCCCGCAGCCCAGCAACCACAGAGTGAATCAGTGCCTCAGGCGGCCACGGGATCGCCGCGCGAGGTCAAACGTTGAAGCGGAAGAGCATGATGTCGCCATCGCGCACCACGTATTCCTTGCCTTCCACCCGCATCTTGCCCGCTTCCTTGGCGCCCTGCTCGCCCTTGCAGGCGACGTAGTCGTCATAGGCGATGGTCTCGGCGGCGATGAAGCCCCGCTCGAAATCGCCATGGATGACGCCGGCCGCCTGCGGCGCCTTCATGCCGCGGATGATGGTCCAGGCGCGGGCCTCCTTCGGTCCCACGGTGAAATAGGTAATCAGCCCGAGCAGCCCGTATCCGGCGGCGATGACGCGGTCGAGGCCGGAATCCTTGAGGCCCAGCGTCTCCAGGAACTCGGTGCGGTCCTCCGGCGCCATCTGGCTGATCTCGGCCTCGATGGCGGCCGAGACGACCACCGCCTTGGCCCCCTCGGCGGCGGCGCGGGCGAAGACCTTCTCGCTGTGCGCATTGCCGCTGGCCGCATTGGCCTCCTCGACATTGCAGACATAGAGGACCGGCTTGGAGGTCAGGAGTTGCAGCCGGCGCACCGCCTCCTCCTCGCCCTTGGGGATGGAGGCGCGGGCGGGGCGCCCCTCGCGCAGCCCGGCCAGGATGGGCTCAATCAGTGTCAGCTGGGCAGCGGATTCCTTGTCACCGCCGCGGGCGCGCTTCTGCAGGCCGGTGATGCGCTTCTCCAGGCTGTCCATGTCGGCGAGCATCAGCTCGGTCTCGATGGTATCGGCGTCGCGCAGGGGGTCCACGCTGCCCTCAACATGGGTGACGTCGTCATCCTCGAAGCAGCGCAGGACGTGCACGATGGCATCCGTCTCGCGGATATTGGCCAGGAACTGGTTGCCCAGGCCCTCGCCGCGGCTGGCGCCGCGCACCAGCCCGGCGATATCCACGAATTCCAGGCTGGTCGGCACGATCTTGGCGCTCTTGCCGATCGCCGCGATGGTGTCGAGGCGCGGGTCGGGCACGGCGACGCGCCCCACATTCGGCTCGATGGTGCAGAAGGGATAATTGGCGGCCTGGGCTGCCGCCGTCTGCGTCAGCGCGTTGAACAGGGTCGATTTGCCGACATTCGGCAGGCCGACGATACCGCAGTTGAAGCCCATGACCGTCCTCGGAAGTCTGTGCCGCCAAAGGGAATGGCGGGGTCCGGGGTGGCACGGTTCGTCCCGTGGGCACCCCGGCGGGGGTTCCAAGGGGGCGGCGCCCCCTTGGCCATGCTCGGGCCTTCAGACCAGCCCGGCCGCGATCTCCTGCGCGATCTGCGCCGCCGCGATGCGCGCCGCCGCGTCATCGGTGGGCAGCGCCAGGGCAGCGGCGCGGAGCTGCGTCACGGCGCTGCCGAGCGGCACGTCGAGCGCCTTCGCCGCGGCCGCGATCAGCCCGGCCCGGGCTGGGCCATTCGCCTCGGAAACCGCTTGCGCCATGGAGAGCGCCAGCGAGGCCCGCGCGGCGGCAGCCTCGATGGCGCCGACATGGCCGGTGTCGCTGGTTTCCAAGGCCGCGGCGGTGGTGGCGAGGGTATGCGCCTGGGCCAGCAGGGCGGCTGCCAGGGCGGCCGCGCCATTCGCCAGGTCTTCCGGGCCGGGGCCGCCGAATTCCGCTTCCAGATCGGCCGCCGCGTCTTCCATCGCCATGGTCTCAGTTCTCCTGGGTCAACAGAGCCACGCGGGTCATGAAGGCTTCCCGCTCGCCGCGCGCCAGCATGGGCGCGGCCTCCGCCACGGCATCCAGCATGGGTTCGAGCCAAGTGTCCACCTTGGCGAAGTTGCCGAGGACATGCCCCGTCACCTTCTCCTTCATGCCGGGATGGCCGATGCCGAGCCGCACCCGCCAGTAGTCGGGGGTGCCGAGGCGCCGGTCGATGTCGCGCAGCCCGTTGTGGCCCGCCGCGCCGCCGCCCAGCTTCACGCGGATCCTGCCGGGGGCGAGGTCCAGCTCGTCATGGAAGACGGTGATGTCGGTGGGAGGAATCTTGTGGAAGGCCGCCGCCGGCTGCACGGACTCGCCGGAAAGGTTCATGTAGGTCTGCGGCTTCAGCAGCAGGACCTTCTGGCCGGCGAGGCTGCCCTCGGCCGCTTGGCCCTTGTAGCGGCTCCGCCACGGCGTGAAGCCGTGGCGGCTGGCGATCGCGTCGAGCGCCATGAAGCCGATATTGTGCCGGTGCCGCGCCTGGCCCGGCTCCGGATTGCCGAGACCGACCCAGAGCAGCACCGGACAATCTCCGCCTTACTTCTTGCCCTTGCCCTTCGGGGCGGGGGCCGGCGTCGCGGCCGGAGCCTGGATCACCACCTCCTCCTCGACGGTGGGCGGGGCGATGGTGGCCACCACGAAGTCACGGCCCAGGATGACCGGCTTGGTGCCCTTGGCGTCGATCACGTTGGACCAGCGCAGGCTGTCGCCGATGCCGGCATTGGCCAGGTCGATCTCGAACTGGTCTGGCACCTGGTCGGGGTCCGACAGCACCTCGAGGTCGCGGCGGACGACGTTCAGCACGCCGCCTTCCTTGAGGCCAGGGGCGGTGTCCTCGTTCAGGAACACCACCGGCACCTTCACGCGGATCAGCTGGCCCGGGGCGAGCCGCTGGAAGTCCACGTGCACGGGCGTGTCCTTCACGGGGTGGAACTGCACCTCGCGCATCAGGCAGCGCTCGGCCTTGCCGTTCACCGCCACCTCGTAGAGGTGCGACTGCCAGCCGCCCTTGTGCATCTCCTTCATCACGTCGCGCGGGTCGAGGGAGAGGAGGGTGGCCTCCTGCTTCGCGCCGTAGATGACGGCGGGAACACGCCCGCCACGCCGGGTCGCGCGCGCCGCCCCCTTACCGGCCCGCTCGCGCGCCTCGGCCTCGATCCGAATGGTCTGGACCATTGCTTCAGCTCCAATCAGCAAAGGCGCCGCGCCGGCCTGGCCGGGGCGCCGTGTCAATGTCCGCCTCCGGGCGAATGCCCGAAAACAGTTGCGCCGGCCTCCAGGGGTGCCAGCGCAGCGGGGGGCGATTACGCGATTTTGCCGGGCGGCGCAACAGCGAAGGGCAAAGAAGGGGCGGCCGGCGGGCGTGTCCGGCCGGCCGCCCCTTCCGCTTTCCCGGTCTCAGCCCAGCGTCAGCGGCTCGAAGCGCCAGGCCGTCTCGCCCGGCAGGGGCGGCATCACCCACATGGGCAGGGCATTGGGGGTGCGGACATTGGGCGGCAGTCCCGCATCAGCCCGGAAGGCGCGCCAGAGGGCGCCATGCGCCACCACCAGCACGGGGCCGGGCAGTGTCAGGCAGTGGTTGATCGCCGCCGCCGTGCGGGCACGGAGCTGGGCGAAGCTCTCCCCGCCCTCCGGCGTGAAGCGGCCCTCCACCCAGTCGTCGAACCACTCGGCCATGGGCTGGCCTTCCTGGACGCCGAAGGCAACCTCCCGCAGCGCCTCGTGGATCTGCACCGGGCGGCCGACCACCGCCGCCACCGCCTCCGCCGTGTGCCGGGCGCGGCTCAGCGGCGAGGAGACGATGGTGGCGATCTCCTTGCCCCGAAACGCCTGCGCCGCGCGCTCGGCCTGGGCGATGCCGACGCTGTTCAGCGGGATGTCGACATTGCCCTGGGAGAGGCCGCGCGCGTTCCAGTCCGTCTCGCCGTGGCGGAGGAACCAGAAGGGCTCCTGCGTGAGCGGGGCGACTTCCGGCATCAGGCCGAGAGGCCCTCGGCGGCCAGGGCGCGCTGCACCGCCGGGCGGGCCATCATCCGCTCGAAATGGGCGGCGATGCGCGGCGGCAGCGTCATGTTCATGCGCTTCGCCGCCCAGTAGCTGACGAAGAACACCGCCGCGTCGGCCACCGAATAGCCGGAGGGCAGCACCCAATCCTGGCCGGCCCAGCGCTTGTCCAGCACGGCGAAGCCCTTCTCGGCGATGCCGCGGCCCTGCTCGATGACCTTGGGGTGGTCAGTCTCGCTGGGGGCGAAGCGGGCCTGGTTGAACAGGCGCGTGAAGCCCTGCGGATGGATGGTGCCGCAGACGTAGTCCATCACCTCATAGGCGCGCGCCTGGGCCTCGATGCCCTCTGGCCACAGCTTCGCGTCCGGGTTGCTGGCGGCCAGCCAGAAGGCGATGGCGGGCCATTCGGTGAGCACCGAGCCGTCGTCGCGCTGCAGCGTCGGCACCTTGCCCTTCGGGTTCAGGGCCTGGAACTCGGGCTTGTTCTGGGCGCCTTCCTTGAGCAGCGTGGGCACCGCCTCGAAGGGCTTGCCGATCTCTTGGAGGATGACGTGGATGCCAAGCGAGCAGGCGCCGGGCGAGTAGTAGAGCTTCATGCCGGTGTTCCCTTCCTGGCCATCAGGCCTTCGGGGCGGAGCATCGGCGGGGCCGGCGATGGGCGCAAGAGGGGGGCTGCGGCGCGACGCCGCCGGGCCGGCACCGGCATGGCGGTGCCGCGCCCGACGCGCGGCACCTGGTCTGCCTGACCGGGCTTGCCTTACCGGCTCTGTCTCAGTTGAACAGGGTGGAGACCGAGCTTTCCTCGCTGATCCGCCGCATGGCCTCGGCCAGTAGGGGCGCGATGGTGAGCTGGCGGATATTGGTCGAGACGCGTACCGCCTCGGTGGCCTGGATGCTGTCCGTCACCACCATCTGCTCGATGCTGGCGGCGCCGATGCGGGCCACCGCGCCGCCCGAGAAGACACCGTGCGTGACATAGACGCTGACCGACTTGGCCCCGTTCTTCAGCAGCGCGTCGGCCGCGTTGCAGAGGGTGCCGCCCGAATCGACGATGTCATCGACCAGGATGCAGTCGCGCCCTTCGACATCGCCGATCACGTTCATCACCTCGGAGACGCCGGCGCGGGGGCGGCGCTTGTCGATGATGGCGAGGTCAGTGTGCAGCCGGGCGGCGATAGCCCGCGCGCGCACCACCCCGCCGACATCCGGGGAGACGACCATCAGGTCGCGGCCCTTGTAGCGCTCCAGGATGTCGCGGGCGAAGAGCGGGGCGGCGAAGAGATTGTCCACCGGGATGTCGAAGAAGCCCTGGATCTGCCCAGCATGCAGGTCGAGCGTCAGCACGCGGTCGGCGCCGGCCTCGGTGATGAGGTTGGCCACCAGCTTGGCGCTGATCGGCGTGCGCGGGCCGGACTTCCGGTCCTGCCGGGCATAGCCGAAATAGGGGATCACGGCGGTCACGCGGCGGGCGGAGCCACGACGCAGCGCGTCCAGCGTGATCAGCAGCTCCATCAGGTTGTCGTTCGCGGGATAGGAGGTGGACTGCACCACGAAGACGTCCTCGCCGCGGACGTTCTCGTGGATCTCCACGAACACCTCCATATCCGCGAAGCGGCGGATGGAAGCCTGGGTGAGGGGCAGGTTCAGCGCAGCGGCGACCGCCTCGGCGAGCGGGCGGTTGCTGTTGCAGGCGACGATCTTCATGGGGCGCGACATCTCCGGGCAGCGGACCCTGCTGGAAGTCGGGCCCGGCGAGGGACGGGCGGGTGGTAGCAACGTGACGGAGATATGTCCATCGCCGTACCGCGCCGGGATATGTTCCCAGCGCGATTCCGGGCTGCGTCGGAGCGGTTACCGGGCCGCCTGTGGCCCGGGTGCCGCCACCGGGGCCTCCAGCTTCTTCTCCCCCTCGGGCTTTTCCCCTTCGGCTGGAGCCTTGCCGGAGGCGATGGCATTGCGCAGCACATCCTGCACGCCATGCGCGGCCTGCTCGGCAGCCACATAGGCGACATCGCCCCAGAGCCCGTTCAGCGTGCCGCGCGGCACCTCGTTGATCTGCACCACGCGACCCAGCTCATAGCCGTCGCGCCGCGAGACGATCCATTGCAGCTCGATGCGCTGCTTGTTGCCCGGCACGGTCACGGCGTTCACCACGCCCTGCACGGCATAGGTGGCGCCTTCGGCTGTGTTCTGCGGCAGGTAGCCGAGCTTGGTCAGGAAATCGCCCATGCGGTCGTTCAAGCTCTTGTTGCCGTCGCCCGGCGCGCCCTGGACACCGGCCAGCCGGACGCGCAACGGCCCTTCGCCGGCGAGGGCGGCGGGATCGCTGGCCTTACGGCTGGCCTCCACGCGCCCGAGCAGGTTGGCGATGGCCGGCGCATCCCGGGCGGCGACCTCCTTGAACAGCGCCGGATCCTCCAGGCCCCAGCCACGCAGCGGTGCGGACGCGCCCTCGGTGGCGCCGAGCACCGTGCCATCGGCGTCGCGCAGCTCATAGCGCGGGACCACGCTCTCGCCCCGCCGCTCGACCGTGATCTTCAGCGGCCAGTCCAGCGGATTGGCGGCGGTGGCTGCGGCGGGCACCTCCGCCGTCTGCAGCGCATCGGCCAGAGTATCGGCGAAGGCGTTGGCACCGGCATCGCTCAGCAGTGCCTGCTCCGGCGGTGGCACGGCAATGCGGTAGGCCGGCGGCAGGGCGAGCCGCGGCGCCGCGCCCCCGGGGTTGCCGGCATAGGGGCGGATGTCGCCGCAGGCGGCTGCCAGCAGGAGAGGCAGCAACACCGCGAGAAAGCGGAACGGACGGTCAGAGAATTGCAAAGCAGGACACCAGCATGGTCAGCAGCATAAGAACGAGGAACATCAGCATGTAGGGCAAGGCGGCGGCCCTCAGCCGGGCAGGGCGATGGCGGAGAGCTGATGGCCGATCGGCCCTTCTCCCGCCAGGGTGCGGCGGCGATGGCTGAAGAAGCTCCCCGCGTCGGCGAAGGTGTCGGCGGCCAGCACCGCCACGGTGCCAAGCCCGACCTTCATCATCCGGACGGCGCAATAGCCGGGTAGATCGAACTGCCAGTGCTCCGGCCGGCGCCCCTCGGCGAAGAAGCGGGCATTGGCGGGATTCTGCGCCAGCACCGCCTCCCGCAGATCGGCACCGACCTCATAGGAATTCTGCCGGATGCAGGGGCCGACCACCGCCACGATATCGCCGCGATGGGCGCCAAGCCGCTCCATGGCCTGGACCGTCTCCTCCAGGATGCCGGCCACGGCGCCGCGCCACCCGGCATGGGCCGCGCCCACCACGCCCGCCTTCCGGTCGGCGAAGAGCACCGGCCCGCAATCGGCGGTGACCACGCCGAGCGCCAAGCCGGGCCGGTTCGTCACCAGCGCATCGGCCTCGGGGCGGGCCTCGTTCGGGATCGGCTCCGTCACCTCGGCCACGGCAATGCCGTGCACCTGATGCGCGCCGGACAGGACGGAGGGCGCCAGGCCGAGCGCCTCCATGGCGCGGGCGCGGTTGACCACCACCTTCTCCGGATCGTCGCGCCCGGAGAGGGAGCAGTTCAGCGTGGCGAAGCCACCGGAGGAAACCCCGCCGCGCCGGGTGAAGAAGCCGTGCGGCAGGCCGGCCAGCGGCGTGGCAGTCAGGAATTCGGCGGTCATGCGCTCTCGAACCCGGGCAGGGGGGGCAGGGCAGGGTGGCAAAGGGCCAGGGCCTTGAACAGACGTCCCATGCCCTCCGGGGCGACCAGCCGCTGGGCGGCGGAAAGCTGGTGCCCCGCCTGCGCCGGTGCGGCGCGGGCCAGCATGGCGGCGCGCGTCACCAGCCCCAGCGCCTGCAGGAAGAGGCCCTGCGGCACCGGGCCTTGGACGGCGGCACCAGCGGCCCGGCCTGCCTCGGCGACGGCCTGGAAATCGACATGGGCGGTGATGTCCACACTGCCCGGGCTGGCCAGCGGATCGGCGGCGCGATGCGCGGAGAGCGCCTGCAGGCTTTCGCCGAAGCCGCTCCGCGCGGGACCATAGTCGATGAAGAGCGCGGCGCCGCCCTCGCTGGCGAGCCGGGCGCCCAGCGCTGCGGCCAAGGCGCGCGCCGGCTCGCAGATTTCCTGGACAGCACCCTCCGGTGCTTCGGCGGGCAGCGGTGGCGCCGGCTCGGCGGCGGCCTCGACGAAGGCGCCCGCCTGCACGAAGCGCTCCCGCCAGTCATCACCGCGCCGGACGAACTGGCGGATCGGCAGGGCATCAAGAAACTCATTGGCCAGGATCAGCGCCGGGCCGGGCGGCAGGCTGTCGACACCGTCATGCCAGATGGGGCCAACATCAGGCAGCGCGGCGGCCTGGGCGGCGCGCAGGGCAGGGCTCTGCTCCACCAGATGCAGCCGCAGGGCGGCGCGGAAGGCGGGCATCACGCCCGTGATGGCGCGCAAGGCGTCGGCCATCAGGGTGCCCCGGCCGGGGCCCAGCTCGACCAGCAACACCGGGTCGGGGCGGCCCATCTGTTGCCAGGCCACCGCCGCCCAGAGGCCGAGGCATTCGCCGAAAGCCTGGCTGATCTCGGGCGAGGTGGTGAAGTCGCCCTTGGCGCCGAAGGGGTCGCGCGCGGCGTAGTAGGCCGCGGCGGCGCGCGCCATGAAGCGGTCGAGGCGCTCGGGGGTGCTCACGCGGCGGCCGATCGCTGCACCGGCTCAGGCCGCGCCGCCGCCATCAGCGCGGCGCCGGCCAGGATCATCGGCACCGAGAGGAGCTGGCCCATGGTCGCGCCGCCCCAGAGGAAGCCAAGCTGCGCGTCCGGCTGTCGGAAGAACTCGCCGATGATGCGCGCTACCCCATAGCCGGCGAGGAAGGCGCCGGCGGTGAAGCCCTTGCGTGCCCGCAGCGCCGGGATGCGGATGATGATCTGCAGCAGCACGAAGAGGCAGATGCCTTCCATGAAGGCCTGGTAGAGCTGGCTCGGATGGCGCGGCTCCGGCCCGGCATGGGGGAAGACCATGGCCCAGGGCACATCGGTGACGCGGCCCCAGAGCTCGCCATTGATGAAATTGGCGATGCGGCCGAAGAACAGGCCGATCGGCGTCACCGCCGTCAGCCGATCGCCGAAGCGGCGGATGTCGAGCCCCCGGCTGCGGCAGAAGAGAATGATCGCGACAATGACCCCGGCGGCGCCGCCATGGAAGGACATGCCGCCGCGCCAGAGATAGAGGGCCTCCCAGGGCGCCGAGAGGTAATGATCGGGTTGGTAGAACAGGACATAGCCGAGCCGCCCGCCCAGGATCACGCCCAGCACCGCCCAGGTGACAAAGTCGTCCACCTGCTCGGCCGTGGCGGCCACCGGCGGCAGCGCCGCCAGCCGCCGCATCAGCCGCCAGCCGATGATGATGCCGGCGATATAGGCCAGGGCATACCAGCGGATGGCGAAAGGCCCGAGCTGGACCAGGACCGGATCGATCGCCGGGTAGGGGATGGCGAAGAGCATAACGGCGGCTCAGCGGTACCGGTCGGATTGCATCAGGTAATCCTGCACGTAGCGGCCCACGCCATCCTCCAGGCTGATGGCGGTGCCGTTGAAGCCGGCGGCCCGCAGCCGGTCCATCCGCGCCTCGGTGAAGTACTGGTACTTGCCGACCAGATCGACCGGCATGTCCACGAAGGCGATCTCCGGCGTCCGGCCCAGTGCGGCGTAGATGGCACGCGTCAGGTCGAGGAAGGAGCGCGCCGTGCCGGTGCCGACGTTGAACAGGCCGGAAACCTGCGGATTCTGCAGCAGCCACAGCACCACGGCGACACAGTCATCGACATGCACGAAGTCGCGCAGCTGCTCGCCATCGGCGATGCCCTCACGGTCCGAACGGAATAGCGTGGCGGGGGCGCCGGTCATGATCTGGCCGAACTTGTGCAGCACCACGCTGGCCATGCGGCCCTTGTGGTACTCGTTGGGGCCATAGACGTTGAAGAACTTCAGCCCCGCCCATTGCGGCGGCGCCGGATTGCCGCGCGCCAGCAGGTCGGTCACGCGGCGGTCGACGGCGTGCTTCGACCAGCCATAGAGGTTCAGCGGCCGCAGGCGGGCCAGGTAGTCCGGCGAGGCGTCGTCATCGAAGCCCTGGCCGCCGTCGCCATAGGTGGCGGCCGAGGAGGCGTAGATCAGCCGCACCCCGTTCTCGGCGCACCAGCTCCAGAGCTGCAGGGTGAGGGAGAGATTGTTCTCGGCCACCAGGTCGCCGTCGCGCACGGTGGTGTCGCTGATCGCGCCCATATGGATGATCGCCTCGGGTCGAGGCGACTCGGCCAGCCAGGACCAGAGGCGCTCGGGCGGCAGGACGCCGGCGATGCCGTGATGGGCCAGGTTGCGCCATTTCTCGCGCCCCGGGTCGCCGGCGCGCAGGCGGTCGCAGACCAGCACTTCCGCGCCCTGCTCGCAGAGCGCCGCGACGATGTTGGAGCCGATGAAACCGGCGCCGCCCGTGACCAGATACATGCAGCAAGCCTTCCGCGAAGGTGAAAGCGGGAGGGAGGGTCGCCCCGCCGGGCGCGCCGGGTATAGGCGCCGGGCGGCAGGGCGGGCAAGTTGGGTGCCGAGCTGCGGCGGAAATGCCGTGTAAGGAGGATTTGCAGATGGACACCGGTTCCGAGAGCGGCCCTGGCCGCCGCGGCCGCTTCTTCGACGACCTGGCTGGCATGGCCGGCGGCGCCTTCTCGGTGATGGCCGGGCTGCGCGCCGAGATGGAGGCCATGGCGAAGTCGCAGGTCGAGACGCTGGTGCAGCGCCTGGAGCTGGTGCGGCGGGAGGAGCTCGACGCGGCGCTGGAAGTGGCGCGGCGTGCCCGTGAGGAGAGCGCGGCGCTGGCCGAGCGGGTGGCGCAGCTGGAGGCGAAGCTGGGCAAGGGCGAGACCGGGAAGGCAGAGACGGAGCCCAAGCCAGGTCCTCTGCCGGAGCAGGACATCGGCTGAGCCGGGCCATCCGGGCAAGCGAAAGGCCGGGGAGGATCTCCCCGGCCTTTTTCATGCCCAGCGCTCAGTACCGGTAGTAGTAGGGCACCGGCGGCGGCCGGTAATAACGTGGCGGGGGCGGCGGGTAGTAGACCCGCGGCGGCGGCCGGTAGTAGCGCGGCGGCGGGCCGTAGCCGTAGCCATAATAGCGGGGCGGGGGCCGGTGCCAGCGCGGCGGCGGCGGACGGTGGCGCCAGTGGTCATGCACCAGCACGACCTCATCCGCCCGGGCGGCCTGCGGCGTCATGCCCATCCCGAGCGCCAGGCCGGCGGCGACGGCACCGATGAGGGCCAGTTCACGCAAGCGGCGCATACTTCGGTTCCTCCTCAAGATACCGGGGATATGGCCCTTGCCGTGAGGCGGAACGGTGGCACCGCGGGGGCGGCACCATGGCCGCCCATCACGAAGCCGTGCTTCCCTCAGCCCCCTTCCTCAGCCTTGGCCGAAGACGCGCGCGAAGATGGTCTCGACGTGGCGGAAATCCCGCTGCGGGTCGATCGCCTTGTCCAGCGCCGCCGCGTCCAGGCGGCCGGCCACCTCCTCGTCGGCCAGCAGATTATCGCGGAAGGACTTGCCGTTCGGGTCGCCCAGCGCGGTCCAGGTGGCCATGGCGGCGCGCTGCACGGCGCGATAGGCGCCCTCGCGCGAGAGTCCGGCCTGGGTCAGCGCCAGCAGCACCTTCTGGCTGTGCACCACACCGCCCAGGCTCTCCAGATTGGCCTCCATGCGGGCCGGATAGACCGTCAGCTTGTCCATCATCCCGGTGAGGCGGGAAAGGGCGAAGTCCAGCGCGATGGTGGCGTCCGGCCCGATCACCCGCTCGACCGAGGAATGGCTGATGTCCCGCTCGTGCCAGAGCGCCACGTTCTCCAGCGCCGGCACCGCATAGCCGCGCACCAGGCGGGCGAGGCCGGTCAGGTTCTCCGACAGCACCGGGTTGCGCTTGTGCGGCATGGCGGAGGACCCCTTCTGGCCGGGGTGGAAATATTCCTCCGCCTCGCGCACTTCGCTGCGCTGCAGGTGGCGGACCTCCGTGGCCAGCCGCTCGATGCCGGAGGCGATCACCGCCAGGGCGCAGAAGAAGGCAGCGTGCCGGTCGCGCGGGATCACCTGGGTGGAAACCGGCTCCACCCGCAGGCCGAGCTTCTCGGCCACGAAGGCCTCCACGCGCGGGTCCACGGCGGCGAAGGTGCCCACCGCGCCGGAAATGGCACAGGTTGCGATTTCTTCACGCGCGGCAGCCATGCGGGCGCGATTGCGTATGAATTCGGCGTAATGTCCGGCCAGTTTGAGGCCGAAGGTGGTGGGCTCGGCATGGATGCCGTGGCTGCGGCCGATGGTCGGCGTGTACTTGTGCTCCTCGGCGCGGCGCTTCAGCACGGCGAGCAGCTTGTCCAAGTCTTCCAGCAGCAGGTCGGCGGCGCGCACCATCTGCACGGAGAGGCAGGTGTCCAGCACGTCCGAGCTGGTCAGGCCCTGGTGCATGAAGCGCGCTTCCGGGCCGATGCCCTCGCCGAGCCAGGTCAGAAAGGCGATGACGTCATGCCGCGTCTCGCGCTCAATGGCGTCGATCTGCTCCAGGTCGGCAGCGGAAATGGCAGCGGCGCGGGGCTCGCCCTTCTGCCGGATCGCCGTGGCGGCCTCGGCGGGGATGGTGCCGAGCTGGCCCATCGCCTCGGCGGCCAGCGCCTCGATCTCGAACCAGATGCGATAGCGGGACTCGGGCGACCAGATGGCGGCCATCTCGGGGCGGGTATAGCGCGGAACCATGATTGACGTCCTGCGTGGGGGCTGGAGGCCGGCGCGCGGACGGCCCGGAAAAGGCGGGGAATGGCCATCTTCCCCGGCCACGTCAACCTCCGGGACATGTCAAACCCGTCAGCTATCCGACATGACTGTTGTGCAATGTTGGCGCTGGCCTTAAGCGCCCCTCTACCGAACGGGAACGGGAAACAGGTTCATGGATTTGGCTGCCCTCATGCCGGAGCTGATCGCCCTCGGTCAGGTCCTGCTGATCGACCTAGTGCTGGCGGGCGATAACGCCATCGTCGTCGGCATGGCCGCAGCGGGACTGCCTGCCGATCAGCGACGCAAGGCGATCTTCTGGGGCATCGCCGCTGCGACGATCATGCGCATCGGCTTCGCGGCCATCACCACTCAGCTGCTGGCCATCGTCGGCCTGACGCTGGCGGGCGGCATCCTGCTGCTTTGGGTTTGCTACAAGATGTTCCGCGAACTGCAGCACGGCGATGCGCCGGAGGTGCAGGAGGCCGAGGCAGACGCGCAGGCCACAGGTGAGCGCAAGACGCTGCGCGGCGCGATCACCCAGATCCTGGTGGCCGACGTCTCGATGAGCCTCGACAACGTGCTAGCGGTGGCCGGCGCGGCCAAGGAGCACCTCTGGGTGCTGGTGGTCGGCCTCGGCATCTCGGTGGTGCTGATGGGTGTCGCCGCCTCCTTCATTGCCCGGCTGCTGGAGCGGTTCCGCTGGATCGCCTGGGTCGGCCTGCTGGTCATCCTCTATGTCGCGGTGGACATGATCTGGACCGGCGGCGGCGAGGTGCTGCCCTACTTCACCGGCGGTGCCGCGACGGCGCCCGCCGGCGGCTGACCACCGACACCGAAAGAGGACAGCGGCGCGGAACCTTGCGCCGCTGTCACGTAGGGGCCGCCCTTCTCTGAGGGGCGGCCCGATTCTTGTGAAGGCTTTGTCATCCATGCCGCCGGAGCGCCGAAGGGCGCAGCGGACCGCCGCTTCACCCCGCCTGTCCCCTCCACTAGCGTGCCGCCGGATTTCGGGGCCGGCCTCGCGGTTCCGCCTCTCTGGAGAAAATACGGTTCATGGAAAGCTTGACCAGCATGCTGCCGGCCCTGGCCGAGATCATGTGGCTGAACATCATCCTCTCGGGCGACAATGCAGTGGTCATCGGCCTGGCAGCTGCCGGATTGCCGCCGCATCAGCGCGGCCGGGCGGTGCTGTTCGGCGTACTGGCCGCCGCGGTGCTGCGCATCGTCTTCTCGATCTTCGCCACCTACCTGCTGGCGCTCTGGTGGATCGATCTCGTCGGTGGCCTGGCGTTGCTCTACATCGCCTGGAGCTTCTACCGCGAGTTGCGGCATGGCGGGGACGAGGCGGCAACGGATCACACGCCGGCCGCCGAGAAGACGCTGGCCCAGGCGCTCTGGCAGATCATCCTGGCCGACGTCTCCATGAGCCTGGACAATGTGCTGGCCGTGGCCGCCGTGGCGCGCGCCAACCTGACGCTGCTGATCATCGGCCTCACCATCTCCATCGTGATGATGGGCCTGCTGGGCGGCCTGCTTGCTAAGCTCCTGGATCGGTTCAAGATTATCGCCTATGTCGGCGTTGCGTTGATTGTCTATATCGGCCTGGAGCTGCTGTGGGAGGGCGTTATCATGGCGAATGCGACACTCAATCTGGGTCTTGCCCTGCCGGGGGCGACGCATTGAAGCCTGCCGGCTGCTGGCCGGCGATGCTGGCGCTCGGCGGCCTGCTGGCCGCCTGCGCCACGCAGCCGGACCGGGCCGCCATAAACGCCCGGCCCAGCCTGGATGCGACGCTGGCGCGGCTGCCGGACTATGTCGAAGGCTTCGGCCGCGGCATGACCACCGACATGGAGGCGAACCAGCCCGGGCAGGGCCGTGCCGTGGACTACGCCACTCTGGCGCATCCCGGCGTGGCCGCGCGGGCCGCGATCGCCTCCGTGATGGTCTATGACCAGGGCCTGCCGCCCCTGCCACCCGACACCCCGGAAGGAGTGATCTCCGCCAAGCTCGATGAGGGCGTGCAGGAGGCTTTGGCTCCGGCGCCGGGCCGCTTCATGGCCGAAAGCGGGCGCCATATCCTGCCGGCCGCCGGCGGCGGGCCGCTGCAATGCGCCGAGCTGCAGGGCACCTATGGCCGCACGGCCATGTGGCAGCAGGTCTGCGTCGGCGTGGCCGCCGGGCGCTTCCTCAAGGTTTTCCTGGCCGTGCCGACACGGCAGAGGGATCTGCTGGGGCTGGATGCCGACGGCTTCACGCGCGAGATCGCCCAGGCCGCTCGTGGGGTGACGCTGACGTCACAGCCGGCGTCGGGCTCCTGAAGGAACCGAAGGCTTAGAGCGGTTTCCGTTCAGCCTTGGCTCACTTCAACCGCTCTCGCCTTTTGTTTTGACGAGCATCTTCACCCGATCAGGTGATTCCACCTGATCGGGATCTGCTCTAGCGCTGCCGCGGCCAGTCGAGCCTGGGCTCAGCCCGCGGGCTGCGGTTGGTGCCGCCCGGCCAGGTGGGCGGCGGCGGAACCGGCGGAGTGACGCGCGGCGGCTCCCGCTGGGGCCCAGCCTTCTGGGCGAGCGCCGGCGGCTCGGCCCAGGAATCGTTCGTCACCACCGGCCGGCGGGCGAGGGCCGGATCCTCCAGCCGCATGGCGAGTTCCCGCAACTCGCCCTGGATCTCGTCGAGCTGCACCTCCAGCGCCTCCAGCCGCGCCTTCACGCCGAAGACGCTGAAGGGCATCAACAGGAAGGCGGCGGCGCAGAGCAGGCCCAGCAACAGGAGCAGCAGCCCGGTCCATTCCGGCATGCCCGGGATGGCGAGCGAAGTGACGAGGCCGCGCAACCCTTCCATCCGCTCAGCCGCCCGTCACGCTCATGTGGCGCCCGACCGCCGGTCGGTTGTGGCGCCGGTCGATGACGAAATCATGCCCCTTCGGTTTGCGGGCGATGGCGGCCTCGATGGCCGCCTGCAATCCTTCCTCGTCAACGGAGGGGTCGCGCAGCACGGCGCGAAGGTCGGCCGCGTCCTCCTGGCCCAGGCACATGTAGAGGGTGCCGGTGCAGGTCAGGCGCACGCGGTTGCAGCTCTCGCAGAAATTGTGCGTCATCGGCGTGATGAAACCGAGGCGGCGGCCGGTCTCCTTCACCACCATGTAGCGTGCCGGGCCGCCGGTGGCGTAGTCCGTCTCCTCCAGCGTCCAGCTCTCGCGCAGGCGACGGCGGACCAGGGAGAGGGGAAGATACTGGTCGGTGCGGTCTTCGCTGATCTCGCCGAGCGGCATGGTCTCGATCAGCGTCAGGTCGAAGCCGTGCTCGCCGCACCAGGCGATGAGGCGATCGAACTCATCCTCGTTGACGCCCTTCATTGCCACGGCGTTGATCTTGACGGCCAGCCCGGCGGCCTTGGCGGCGAAGATGCCGTCCAGCGTCTTCTCGATCTCGCCCCAGCGGGTCAGCGCCTTGAAGCGGGCGGGGTCGAGCGAGTCGAGCGAGACGTTGATGCGCCGCACGCCGGCGGCATAGAGCCCCTCGGCGTGCTTGGTGAGCTGGGTGCCATTGGTGGTGAGGGTCAGCTCCCTGAGGCCATTGGGGCCGATGCGCTCGCCCAGGCTGCGCACCAGGCGCATGACGTCCTTGCGCACCAGCGGCTCGCCGCCGGTGAGGCGGATGCGCTCCACGCCCAGGCCGATGAAGGCACCGCAGAGCCGGTCCAGCTCCTCCAGTGTCAGGATCTGCGCCTTGGGCAGGAAGGTCATGTCCTCCGCCATGCAATAGACGCAGCGGAGGTCGCACCGGTCGGTGACGGAGACGCGAAGATAGCTGATCCGCCGGCCGAACGGATCGATCATGCGGCCAACTCCTGCGGCAGGAGGTGAAAAGGGTCGGAGCAACATTTGGGCCGCCCCACCCCGCGGGCGCAAGCCCTTGCCTCAGCCGAGCAGCGCAAATCCGCCGGCGGCCAGCAGAGCCAGCAGAGCCAGCCGCTTGTACCAGCGCACCGGCACGACATGGAACATCCGCGCGCCCACCGGAACGCTGAGCAGGAGCAGCGGCAGCATCAGCCCCGTCATGACCAGCACCGGCAGCCCGACCAGCCCGCCCCAGATCGGCGGCACCACCGCCACGATGCCGATCAACCCGAAATAGAGGATCAGGTTGGCGCGGTGCTGCGCCGCCGCCTCGGGGCCGGAGAGCAGGTAGAGGATGACCGGCGGCCCGGACATGCCGGTGGCGCCCTTGAGCAGGCCGGAGAGCAGGCCGACAAGCAGGTTCAGCCCGAGCGGCCGGCTGCCGTGATAGCGCCAGCCGGACATCATCAGCGCGCCCATCACCAGCACGCAGAGGCCGATGGCGCGCCGGAGCGTCGGGCCATCCGCCGCCAGCAGCACATAGGCACCGATCGGGGTGGCGAGCGCGGCGGTGGCGCCGATCGAGAGGATGACGCGGCGATTCGCCTGCCCGAGCGCCTTCGGGATGAGATAGGCGGAGACGAACAACTCCATCAGCAGGATCACCGGGACACCCGTGCGGGGCCCCCAGAGGGTCGAATAGACCGGCGCCAGCAGAATGGCGGTGCCAAAGCCCGCGTAGCCGCGCAACAGCCCGGCGAACATGGTGGCGAAGACAGCGATGGGCAGTTCCCACCCGGCGAGCAGGGCCATGCTGCCTTGCCAGGCCTCGGCCAGGCTTGAGCTCACCGGAACCCGTCCACGATCTCGAGCGCGACCTGGGCCGCGTTGATCAGCAGCTTGCCGGCATGCTCGAAATTGACGGTGACGCGGTCGCCGACCACGGACTGGACCTGCCCGATGCCCCAGTCCGGGCGATCGGGGTGTCGGACATGCATGCCGGGTTCGAGCGGTGTGAGCATGCCGCAAACTGACCCCGGGCGAGCGGCCGCGCCAGAGGCTTCTGGAATCACGGAAACGTGAATATTAAGCTGCCCGCAAGCGC
Organism: Roseomonas sp.; assembly: GCA_035565935.1. GTDB lineage: Bacteria > Pseudomonadota > Alphaproteobacteria > Acetobacterales > Acetobacteraceae > Pseudoroseomonas. The sequence continues at coordinate 241,499 of DATMRU010000041.1, read as the reverse complement.
TGCGCCGCTATGACGCAGGCGAACCACCTGGAGGCCCGCATGGAACCCGAAGCGAAGCTGGCGCAGGACCTTTGCGCCCGGCTGTGTCACGACCTGGTCGGGCCGCTCGGCACCGTCGCGGGGGCGCTGGACATGCTGGGGGATGACCCGGAAGCGGCCGAGCTGGCCCGCGACGCGGCGGCCGAGATCCGGCGGCGCCTGAAGTTCTGGCGCATTGCCTGCGGAGGCGGGGGTGGGCCGCTCGCCTGTTCCGAGATCCTGGCGCTGACGGAGGGCATGGTCGCGGGCGGTCGCGCCCGGCTGGAACTCGCTGCGCTCATGCCGGAGGAGGTGCTGCCTCCGCTGGTCGGGCAACTGGCGCTGCTCGCCGCGCTGCTCGCCGGCGAGGCGCTGCCGCGCGGCGGCGTGGTGCGGCTGGCGCGCGACGGTGAGGGGCTGGCGCTCACCGTGGAGGGGCGCGTGGTGGCTTGGCCCCCCGCTTTGGCGGCCGCGCTGTCCGCGGAGGCCGAGGGTGGACCCCGCGAGGCCATGGCCGCCCTTCTGCTTCAGCTGGCGCATGCCGCCGGCTGGGCGGTGCGGATGAACGGGGAGGGGCAGCCGGCGGGCTTTCGCCTGCTCCCGCCGCAGCAGGGCTGAGTTGGGCGGCGGGCCGAATCCGGCACCGCCCTTTACCGATTGTTCGCGGGTCAACGCACAGGTTGGCGCAAACCCAGCCTGCCGGGGACCGCGATGGACGATCTTCTCGCCGACTTTCTGACCGAAACCAACGAAGGGCTGGCAGCGCTGGATGGCGCGCTGCTGAAGCTCGAGAAGGCGCCGGACGACCGACAGACGCTTTCGGAAATCTTCCGGAACGTCCACACGATCAAGGGCACCTGCGGCTTTCTCGGCCTGTCACGGCTGGAGAAGGTCGCGCATGCCGCCGAGAACGTGCTTGGCAAGTATCGCGACGGATCGCTGAAGGTGACGCCCGAGGGCATCACCCTGATCCTCTCGGCGCTGGATTGCCTCAAGAGCATCGTCTCGGGCATCGAGGCCGCCGGCAACGAGCCGGCGGGCGACGACGGTGCGCTCATCGCGGCGCTGGATGCCGCCTGGCGCGGCGAGTTGCCGGCCACGCCGGTCACTGCGCCAGCGGCCGTGGTCGCGGAAGTCGCGGCCCTGGAGGAGCCTGTCGTCGAGACGGCAGTCGCCCCGGAAGCGGAGGTCGCGCCCGAGCCCACTCCGGCCGCAGCCGTGCCGCCCCCGGCGCCCGCCGCGCCCACGCGCGCGGAGAGCGATGCGGAGCCTGCCGCCGCCACGCCGGCTGCCGCCCAAGGACAGGGCACCCAAGCGCAGGGTGCCCCCGCGGCGGCGCCGCAGACCATCCGCGTCTCCGTGGATGTGCTGGAGGACCTGATGACGCTGGTCAGCGAGTTGGTGCTGACGCGCAATCAGCTGCTGCAGCTCGTGCGGGCCCGCAACGACTCGGCGCTGACGGTGCCGCTGCAGCGCCTTTCGCACATCACCTCGGAGCTGCAGGAAGGCGTCATGAAGACGCGCATGCAGCCGATCGGCAATGCCTGGCAGAAGCTGCCGCGCATCGTCCGTGACCTTGCCAATGAACTCGGCAAGAAGATTGAGCTGGTGATGAAGGGCGCCGAGACCGAGCTGGACCGGCAGGTGCTCGAACTCATCAAGGACCCGCTGACGCATATGGTGCGCAACAGCGGCGACCATGGCCTGGAGACGCCGGAACAGCGCCGCGCCGTGGGCAAGCCTGAGGTGGGGCGCATCACGCTGAACGCCTATCACGAGGGCGGCCACATCATCATCGAGATCGGCGATGACGGGCGCGGCCTCTCGGTCGAGAAGATCAAGGCGAAGGTGCTCGCGCAGGGGCTCACCACCGAGGCCGAGCTGGCCGGGATGAGCGAGCGGGAGATTCAGCACTTCATCTTCCGCGCCGGCTTCTCGACGGCGGCCGCCATCACCTCCGTCTCCGGCCGTGGCGTCGGCATGGACGTGGTGAAGACGAATGTGGAGAAGATCGGCGGTACCATCGAGCTGCGCTCGGTGGAAGGCAAGGGCACGACCTTCTTCATCAAGATCCCGCTGACGCTCGCCATCGTCTCGGCGCTGATCGTCGAGGCGGGCGGCGAGCGTTTCGCCATCCCGCAGATCGGCGTGGTGGAGCTGGTGCGGGCGAGCGGCAATGCCGAGGGCGCGCAGATCGAGCGCATCCACGACACGCCGGTGATGCGCCTGCGCGAGCGCCTGCTGCCGCTGGTCTCGCTCTCGCGGCTGCTGCAGCTGGAGCAGGAGGCGGCGGAGCCGGGGAAGGACGAGGGTTTCGTCGTCGTCACCCAAGTGGGCGCCAACGTTTTCGGCATCATCGTGGACAAGGTCTTCGACACCGAGGAGATCGTGGTCAAGCCGGTGGCGCCGATCCTGCGGCATGTGACGATGTTCAGCGGCAACACCATCCTCGGCGATGGCAGCGTCATCATGATCCTCGACCCCAACGGCATCGCCCGCGCCACGGGCGTCGGTGCCGACGGGCCGACCGAGGAGATCGCGCAGGCGGCGGAAGGGCCGCGCGGCGCGCGCTCGACGGAGCGCACGGCGCTGCTGCTGTTCCGCGCCGGCGACGACACGCCAAAGGCGGTGCCGCTCGGCCTCGTCGCGCGGCTTGAGGATCTGCCGGTGGAGAGCATCGAGCATTCCGGCGGCAAGACGCTGGTGCAGTATCGCGGCAAGCTGATGCCGCTGGTCTCGATGTCCGGCGGCTGGGTGCCGCCCGAGCCGGGTCGTCGCCAGGCGGTGTTGGTGTTCAACGATCGTGACCGCGCCATGGGCTTGATGGTCGATGCCATCCTCGATGTGGTCGAGGAGCACCTGAACATCGAGGGTGCCGCCGAGCAGCCTGGCTTTCTCGGCAGCGCCGTGATCTGCGGCAAGGTGACGGACATCATCGACTGCGCCTGGTGGCTGCGCCAGGCGGGGGACGACTGGTTCCGCCAATCCGCGGCGGCGCACACGCCGTATCGTGTCCTGCTGGTCGAGGACAGCGCCTTCTTCCGCCACCTGCTCGTGCCCGGCTTGACGGCGGCGGGTTACGAGGTGACGGCGGTGGATAGCGCCACGCAGGCCCTGCAGATGCGCGAACAGGGCGCGAGTTTCGACCTCATCATCTCCGACATCGAGATGCCGGACCTGGACGGCCTCGGACTGGCGCGCGCCGTGCGCGAGGGCGGCGCGTGGCAGGCGCTGCCGATGGTGGCGCTGAGCGGGCGCGTGGACAACGAACGGATGCGGCTCGCCAGAGACGCCGGATTCACCAGTTACGTGGGAAAGTCGGACCGCGAGGCGCTGCTGGTCACGCTGCGCGAATGCCTCGCCGCCACGACCATCGCCTGAGGAGCCTGACCGATGCAAACCGAGATGCGGCCCACCCCCAAGGCGCGTGGCGGGGCGCCCATCATGCCCGACAGCGCGGCGGAGATGTTCCTGACGCTGACCGTCGCGGGCCAGCTCTGCGGCGTCCCCGTCCTGGCGGTGCGGGATATCCTGGCCGCCCAGGCCATCACGCGGGTGCCGCTGGCGCCGCGCGAGGTGGCGGGCAGCCTCAACCTGCGCGGCCGGATCGTGACCGCGATCGATCTGCGCCGCCGCCTCGGCCTGCCGCCCCGCGCGGCCAATGCGCCGGCGGCGATGAGCGTCGTGGTGGAGCAGGGCGGTGAGCTTTACAGCCTGCTCTCCGATTCGGTGGGCGAGGTGCTGCCGCTGCGCGCGGACGGCTTCGCCGGTAACCCGCCGACCCTCGACGCCGTGTGGCGCGACGTCTCGCGCGCCGTGCACCGGCAGGACGACCGGCTGCTGATCGTGCTCGACGTCGACCGCATCCTGGCGATCGGCTGAACGGGAGAGGCTGTGATGGACGATGAGATGAGCTGCCTGGTGGTGGATGACAGTCGCGTCGTCCGGAAGGCGGCGCGGCGCATCCTGGAGCGGCACGGCTTCGCGGTGCGCGAGGCCGAGGATGGGCAACAGGCGCTGCTGGCCTGCCGCGAGGCCCTGCCCAGGCTGGTGCTGCTGGACTGGAACATGCCGGTGATGGACGGGCTGACCTTCCTCAAGGCGGCGCGCGCCGAGTTCGGGCCGGACAGGCCGCTGATCATGCTCTGCACCACCGAGAGCGAACTCGACCGCATCATCACCGCGCTCAGTGCCGGGGCGCAGGAATACATCATGAAGCCCTTCGACGACGAGATCGTGACCGGCAAGCTGGTGCAGCTCGGTCTTCTCGCTGAAGAAGCCGGACCGTGATGGCCTCCCTTCCGGCCTCGGCCGTGGCGCCGAAGGTGCGAGTGATGCTCTGCGACGACAGCGGCACCGTTCGTGCGGCCTTCGCGCGCATCCTGGAATCGGATCCGGCGATCCAGGTCGTGGCCCGCGTCGCCGATGGTCAGCAGGCGCTGGATGCCTTGCGCGGAATGGCGGCCGAATCCCGGCCGCATGTCGTGTTGCTCGATCTGGAGATGCCGGTGATGGACGGCATGACGGCCCTGCCGCTGCTGCTGAGGGCGCAGCCGGGCCTTGCCGTCATCGTGGCCAGCGCGCTGACGCAGCGCGGGGCCGAGGCGACCATGGCCGCCATGCGCGGCGGCGCGGCCGACTACGTGCCGAAGCCCACCGCCGCAGCGGGCGGCATGAATGACCCCGCCTTCCGCGCGGACCTGCTGGCGAAGGTGAAGGGGTGGGCGCGCATGCGCGGGCCTTCTTTGGCGTGGCCAGCAGTGGCGCGGCCGCTCCCGCTTCCGGTGGCGAGGCCCGCTGCGGTGCCCGCCGGCGCGGTGCGACTCGCCTCCGGCCTGCGCGGCCGACCGCGGCTGCTGGCGATCGGCTCTTCGACAGGCGGCCCGCAGGCGCTGGCGGCCTTCGTGCAACGGCTGACGGTGCCGGTGCCTGTGCCGGTCGTCGTGGTGCAGCACATGCCGGCGGGCTTCACCGCCATGCTGGCCGACCACCTGGGGCGGCTGGGCGGCCCGGCCGCCGCCGAAGCGCGGGATGGCGAGGCGCTGCGGGCCGGCCGCATCTATGTCGCCCCGGGTGACCGCCACCTGCTGGTGGAGAGCAGCCCGGTCGGGCTCACCGCGCGGCTGAACGCCGGCCCGCCGGAGAATTTCTGCCGCCCGGCCGTGGACCCGATGCTGCGGAGCGCGACTGCCGCCTGCGAAGGGCGGGTGCTCGCGGTGATCCTCACCGGCATGGGGCAGGACGGAATGCTGGGCTGCAAGGCGGTCGCCGCTGCCGGCGGCACCGTGCTGGCGCAGGACGAGGCATCGAGCGTCGTCTGGGGCATGCCCGGCGCCGTGGCGAGGGCCGGATTGGCGGAGGCACTGCTGCCGCCGGAGCAACTGGCGGACCGGGTATTGGCGCAATTGGGAACGGTGGGGCTGAGCGCTGCCGGAGGTTTGGCATGAACGCGGATGGTTTTGCCTCGATTGCGGCCTTGGTGAAGGCGCGCTCCGGCATCGTGCTGACGCCGGACAAGGAGTACATGCTGGACACGCGCCTGGCGCCGATCCTGAAGCAGGAGGGTATCCCCAGCTTGGACGCGCTGGCGCTGCGGCTGCGGGACGTGCGCGCCGAGGCCCTGGCCCGCATGGTCACGGAAGCGCTCACCACGAACGAGAGCAGCTTCTTCCGCGATGGCAAGCCCTTCGAGCACCTCAGGCGCCTGTTGCCGAAGCTGATGGCGGCGCGGCCGGCGGGCCAACGCATCCGCATCTGGTCGGCGGCCTGCTCGACCGGGCAGGAGGCCTATTCGGTCGCGATGATCCTGAACGAGCTCGGCATCCGCCATGCCGAGATCATCGGCACCGACCTGTCGCGCGAGGTGGTGGCGCGGGCGCGGGAGGGGCTCTTCACCCAGTTCGAAGTCCAGCGCGGCCTGCCCGTGCAGTTGCTGGTGAAGCACTTCCGGCAGGAGAGCGGCAAGTGGCGCCTCGCGCCCGAGCTGCGCGCCATGGTTCGGTTCGAGGAGCGGAATCTGCTCGACGATCACCGCGCGCTGGGCCGCTTCGACGTCATCTTCTGCCGCAACGTGCTGATCTATTTCGATCCACCGACCAAGGGGAAGGTGCTCAACGCACTGGCCGCGCAGCTCGTGCCTGATGGGGCGCTCTATCTCGGCGGGGCCGAGACGGTGCTCGGGCTGACGGAGCGGCTGGTGGCGGTGCCGGGTGAGCGCGGGGTCTATGCGCCGGCCCCACAGCGCGCCATGGCGGGCTGAGCAGGAGCGGGGTGGCGCTGATGATGGCCGCCACCCCGCCCTTCCGTTCAGGCGGCCACGTGGGACCGGCCCTGCGGCGCGGCGATCGGCGCCTCGGGGATGGGGAAGCGGCTGCCAAGACCGGCTGGGTCGCGCAGCACATAGCCGCGGCCCCAGACCGTGCCGATCAGCTCGCCGGCCCCAGCCTGCGCCAGCTTCTTGCGCAGCTTGCAGATGAAGACGTCGATGATCTTCGCCTCGGGCTCGTCGATGCCACCATAGAGGTGGTTCAGGAACACCTCCTTGGTGAGCACCAGGCCCTTGCGCAGGACGAGCAGCTCCAGGATGGCGTATTCCTTGCCGGTCAGGTGGACGGGGCTCTCGTTCACCCGCACCTCGCGCGAGCCGAGGTTGAGCACCAGAGGCCCGATCGCCAGAGTCGGCTGGCTGAAGCCCTTGGCGCGGCGGATGATGGCCTGGACGCGCGCCATCAGCTCCTGCTGGTCGAAGGGCTTGGTGATGAAGTCGTCGGCGCCCATGCCGAAGGCCTTCACCTTGGCCTGTGGGCGGGAGAGGCCCGAGAGGATCAGCACCGGCGTCTCGATGCGGTTGCCGCGCAGGCGGCGGACCACCTCGTAGCCCTCCATGTCCGGCAGCATGATGTCGAGAACGACGATGTCGTAGTCGTAGAGGGCGGCGAGTTCGAGCGCCTCCTCGCCGGTGCTGGCCGTGTCCGTGATCATGGACGCGGCTCGCAGCATCATCGCGATCCCACGGGCGGTGGTGAGATCATCTTCAACCAGAAGAACACGCATCCTTCGCATCCCCACAATCTATGCGTGCATATTTACCACTTTTGCGAGAGTCAGGAAGAGGTTTTTCACCTTTTGGATGTATCAATAAGAGAGACATCGTTCAAAAAACCTATGATGGTCAGGTGAGGGGATGAAATTGAACGGTTCCACGGAGAGCAGGGAGCACCAAACCGGGAAAGTTCTTCCTAAAAAAGAGAAACTGGCGAAAATTGGCTCGAACGCGCAAAGGATGCAGGCATACAACTGGAAGTTGTGGGGCGGCGCTGTTGCCGCGCCTCAGGCGGGGTGCAGAACCCAGCGGATGGCCAGCGCCACCACCCCGAGTGTGGCCACGCCAGCCAGCCACAGCAGCAGGAACCATCCCAGGCGCCGCAGGCCTGGCCGCATCAGTGATAGCCCTGGCCGATGCGGACCTTCCCGCGGAAAAGCCAGTAGGTGTAGCTGGTATAGGCCAGGATGATCGGGATCAGCACCGCGGCCCCCACCAGCAGGAAGCCTTGCGAGGAGGGCGAGGCTGAAGCCTCCCAGATGGTGATGGAAGGCGGCACGATGTGCGGCCAGAGGCTGATGCCAAGTCCGGTATAGGATAGAAAGAACCAGCCCAGCGCGTAGAGGAATGGTGCGCCATCCCGCCAGCGGAAGGTGCGGCCGGTCGGGTCCTGCGGGGCTGCCGCCTCGCGCGCCTCGGTGGCGGGAATGGCGCGGAAGAAGCGCCAGGCCAGGACCAGCACGAGGATGGGCACCGGCGAGGCCAGCAGCATCCAGGGCAGGGTGAACCAGCGCTCGAAGAAGGTGGGTTGCAGGAAGGGCATGATCAGGCTGACCAGGCCGATGAAGCCGAGTGTCGCCACTCCCAGCACGCGCGCCGCGCGGCGCGCCTTGGCCGCCAACGGGCCCTCGGTCTTCCAGATCAGCCAGCAGGCACCGAGCAGGCCATAGCCGACCAGCAGGGCGAGGCCGGTCAGGATCGAGAAGGGCGTGAGCCAGTCCCACCAGCCGCCCGCATAGGCACGGTTCTCCACCCGGATACCCTGCACCAGCGCGCCCAGGGCGATGCCCTGGCAGAAGGCGGCCACATAGCTGCCCCAGGAGAAGGCACGGTCCCACCAAGTCCGCGCCCATGGGGTATGCGCCTTGAAGCGCATCTCGAAGGACACGCCCCGGAAGATCAGCGCCAGCAGCATCAGGATCAGAGGCATGTAAAGGGCAGGGAAAATGGTGGCATAGGCCAGCGGGAACACCGCCAGGAGCCCGGCGCCGCCGAGCACCAGCCAGGTCTCGTTGCCGTCCCAGACCGGCGCCACCGAGTTCACCATGACGTCGCGCTCGTCCTTGTGGGTGAACCAGGGGAACAGGATGCCGAGGCCGAGATCGAACCCGTCCATGCAGACATAGAGGAAGACGGCGGTGGCGATCAGGATGGCCCAGATCAGGGGAAGGGACTCTTCCATGGCGCGTCTCCTCAGGGCTGCGGGTCAGGTCCGCCGGTGGCGTGGCGCATCGCCGGCGCGGGGGTGATGCCGCTGGTGCGGATCGGCTCGTTCTCCTCCGGCCCGTGCTCCGCTTCATGCGGTGCCTGGCTGAACAGCCGGAACAGGAACCAGATGCCGGCGCCGAAGACGACGAAATAGACCAGGATGAAGGCGAGCAGCGAGGCGGCGACCGCCGGCGCGTCGAGCGGCGAGACGCTCTCGGCGGTGCGCAGCAGGCCATAGACGGTGAAGGGTTGGCGGCCGGCCTCGGTGGTGATCCACCCGGCCGTGACGGCGATCAGCCCGGCCGGCCCCATCACCACCGCCGCGCGCAGGAAGGGGCGGGTGTCGTAGAGCCGCCCGCGCCAGCGGAGATAGAGCGAAACCAGCCCCAGCGCCGCCATCGCCGTGCCCAGCCCGACCATCACCCGGAAGGCCCAGAAGACCAGCGGCACATTGGTGGGGCGCGCATCGGGCGGGAAGTCCTTCAGGCCGGGCGTCTCGCCATTCAGCTCATGCGTCAGGATCAGCGCGGAGAGTTTCGGCACCTCCAGCAGCACATGGGTTTCCTCCGCCGCCATGTCGGGCTGGCCGAGAAGGATCAGCGGCGCGCCGTACTGCCGCTCCCAATGCCCTTCCATGGCCGCCACCTTCTGCGGCTGGTGCTCCAGCGTGTTCAGCCCGTGCATGTCGCCGATGAAGATCTGGATCGGCGCCACGACTGTCGCCATCCACATCGCCATCGAGAACATGATGCGCGCGCCGGCATTGCGGCGGTCACGCAGCAGGTGAAAGGCGCCAACGCCGCCGACGATGAAGGCGGTGGTCAGGTAGGCGGCGGTGACGGTATGCGCGAAGCGAAAGGGGAAGGAGGGATTGAAGATGATCGCCCACCAGTCCTCCGGCATGAAACGGCCGTCGGGGGCGATGCTGTGGCCCTGCGGCGTCTGCATCCAGGAATTGGCGGAGAGGATCCAGAAGGCCGAGAGCAGCGTGCCGAGCGCGACGAGGCAGGTGGCTGTGAAGTGCAGCGTCTTGCCGACGCGCTCCAGGCCGAACAGCATGATGCCGAGGAAGCCGGCCTCCAGGAAGAAGGCGGTCAGCACTTCGTATCCCATCAGCGGCCCGACCACATTGCCGGCGCGGTCGGAGAAGACCGACCAATTGGTGCCGAACTGATAGGACATGACCACGCCGGAGACGACGCCCATTGCGAAGGCGATGGCGAAGGCCTTCAGCCAGTAGCGGAACACGTCGAGATAGACGTTGCGGCCGGTGGCCAGCCACAGCGCTTCCAGCACCATCAGGTAGCTCGCCAGCCCGATGGTGAAGGCCGGAAACAGGAAGTGGAAGGAGATGGTGAAGGCGAACTGAAATCGCGCCAGATCCAGCGCGCTCGGCAGAAAATCCCAGCCCATCACTACACTCCTTCAGAAGGGCGACGCGTGGGGCGGGGCCACTGGGCTGCAGCCAGGGCGCCGCATGGCATTCGAGACGAAATTTGCCCGCCGAGAGGGCAGGCGGCTAGGAAAGCCACGATCACAATCCGCGCCTGCCTGACGGGCGCCGCACCGGAGGATGCCATGTCGGATGCCATGACCCTGCCCCAAACGCCCTCGCTGCGGCTGGATGGGCGGCGCGCCCTGGTCACCGGCGCCGGGCGCGGCATCGGCCTCGCCGCCGCCGCGGCGCTGGCCCAGGCAGGCGCCCATGTGGCGCTCGCGGCGCGCAGCGGCGCCGAGGTGGAGGCGGCGGCGGCGGCTCTTCGCTCCGCCGGCGGCTCGGCCGAGGCGCTGCCGCTCGATGTGGCCGATATCACCGCGGTGGAAGCCGCGTTGGCGGCGCGCGAGCCCTTTGACATTCTCGTGAACAATGCGGGCACCAACCGGCCTGCCCACTTCCTGGAGGTGACACCGGAGGATTTCGACGCCGTGGTGGCGCTGAACCTGCGCGCGGCCTTCTTCGTGGCGCAGGCGGTGGCCCGGCGCCTCGCGGCGGCGGGCAGGCCCGGCTCCATCATCCAGATGTCGTCGCAGATGGGGCATGTCGGCGGCCCGCGCCGTAGCGTCTATTGCGCGACCAAGCATGCTCTGGAGGGCCTCACCAAGGCCATGGCCGTCGAGCTCGGCCCGCTCGGCATCCGCGTGAACACCATCTGCCCCACCTTCATCGAGACGCCGCTCACGCGGCCGTTCTTCGAGGAACCAGCCTTCCGCGAATGGGTTCTCTCGAAGATCAAGCTTGGCCGCCTCGGCCGGGTCGAGGACCTCATGGGCCCGGTGGTGTTCCTGGCCTCCGATGCCTCAGCCCTGATGACGGGCAGCGCGATGATGCTGGACGGCGGCTGGACGGCCGAGTAGCGCCTCACGGAAAGCGTGATTGCATACGGATGCAAAACACCTCTTGCATCCGTATGCAAAGCCGCCCCAGAGTGGCGCCACGAACCGCCAGCCGAGGGAAGGGAACGGTATGATCCGCTATCTCAAGAAGGGCGCCGAGGCCGCCGAGACCGCCGAGTACGACCGCAAGGTCCGCCAGACGGTCGAGGGCATCCTGGCCGATGTCGAGGCGCGCGGGGACGCGGCCGTGCGCGAGCTGTCCGCGAAGTTCGACAAATGGACGCCGGAGAGCTTCCGCCTCTCCCAGGAGCAGATCCAGGCGCTGATCGACAGCCTGCCGAAGCAGGTCATCGAGGACATCAAATTCGCCCAGGCGCAGATCCGTCGCTTCGCCGAGGCGCAGAAGGCCTGCCTGAAGGATCTGGAGATCGAGACGCTGCCGGGCGTCACGCTTGGCCACAAGAACATCCCGGTGGAGAGCGTCGGCTGCTACATTCCCGGCGGCCGCTACCCGATGGTGGCCTCGGCGCATATGAGCGTGCTGACCGCCAAGGTGGCCGGCGTGCCGCGCATCATCGCCTGCACCCCGCCGCTGAACGGCCAGGCGCCCGCCGCCACCGTCGCCGCCATGGCCATGGGCGGCGCCGATGAGATCTACCTGCTCGGCGGCATCCAGGCCGTTGCGGCCATGGCGCTCGGCACCGAGACGATCAAGCCGGTGGACATGCTGGTCGGTCCCGGGAATGCCTTCGTCGCCGAGGCCAAGCGGCAGCTCTATGGCCGCGTCGGCATCGACCTCTTCGCCGGCCCGACCGAGACGCTGGTGATCGCCGATGACACGGTGGATGCCGAGATCTGCGCCACCGATCTGCTCGGCCAGGCGGAGCACGGCCCGACCTCCCCGGCGGTGCTGCTGACGACCTCGAAGAAGATCGCCGAGGGCATCGAGGCCGAGATCCAGCGCCAGCTCAAGGTGCTGCCGACCGCCGACATCGCCAGCGTTTCCTGGCGCGACCACGGGCAGGTCATCCTCTGCGACACCGACGAGGAAATGCTGCAGGTCGCGGACGAGATCGCTTCCGAGCATGTGCAGGTGATGACGAAGAACCCGCGCTGGTTCCGCGACAACATGCGCAACTACGGCGCGCTCTTCCTTGGCCCCGAGACCAATGTGGCCTATGGCGACAAGGTGATCGGCACCAACCACACCCTGCCGACCAAGAAGGCGGCGCGCTACACGGGTGGCCTCTGGGTCGGCAAGTTCATCAAGACCTGCACCTGGCAGGAGGTGAAGCCCGAGGCCTCGGCCATGGTGGGCGAGTATTGCTCGCGGCTCTGCGCCATCGAGAACTTCGCCGGCCACAAGGAGCAGGCCGATATCCGCGTGCGCCGCTATGGCGGCAAGAACGCCGCCTGAGGCGGAGGCGCCGCCGCGCCCACCCGCCGCGTCTGGATCGCCGACGGCGATCACGGCGCGGGAGCTGGCGCGGCATCTTGGCGTCTCGCAATCCATGGTGTCCCGGGCCTTCAGCCCGGGCGCCTCGATCGCGCCGGAGATGCGGGCGCGGGTGCTGCGCGCCGCCGAGGAACTCGGCTACCGACCGAATGTCATCGCCGCCGCACTGTCGCGCCGGCGCAGCAGCATCGTCGCTATCGTCATGGCGGAGCTGACCAACCCCTTCTACCCCGCCGTACTGGAACAACTCACCGAAGCCTTACAGGCGGCGGGCTTTCAGTCGCTTCTCTTCACTGTGCCGCCGGGGCAGCCAGCGGATTCCTGCCTGCCACTGCTGCGGCAGTATCATGTCGATGCGGTGGTCATCACTTCCGCCAGCCTCTCCTCCGCGGGTGCGGCGGAATGGCTGGGCGACGGGCGCGCCGCCGTGCTGTTCAACCGCACCGCCGCCGGTCCGACGCCGCTCGACAGCGTGGCCTGCGACAACATGGCGGGCGGCCGGCTGGCGGCCGAGGCGCTGCTGGCGGGTGGCTGCAAGCGCCTCGCTTTCGTCGCCGGGCGGGCCGACACGTCCACCAGCCAGGATCGCGGGCGCGGCTTCCAGGCCGTGCTGGCCGAGCGCGGCCTGCCACCGCCTTTGCAGATCGAGGCCGGGGATTTCTCCTACGAGGCGGGGCATCGCGCCGCGTTGGCCCTTGCCGGGCAGGCGGATGGCATCCTCTTCGCCAATGACATCCTGGCTCTGGGGGGACTGGATGCGCTGCGCCACGAGGCCGGCTTGCGCGTGCCGCAGGATGTCGCGGTGATCGGCTTCGACGATATCCCGATGGCGGCCTGGCCCGCCTATCGCCTCACCACCTTGCGCCAGCCGGTGCCCGCCATGGTGGCGCGCACCGTAGAACTGCTGCGGGAGCGCCTGGGCGGTGCGGCCGGGGCGCCCCGCAGCGAGCGCCTGCCGGCCGAACTCGTCGAGCGTGGCTCGGCCTGAGGGGCGGAAAGAGACGGGAAGCGCGGGAGGATCCGCCTCCCGCGCCCTGGCTCAGAAGCTGCCGATCGTGCTGCCGAGCACGATCACCGTGATCAGCGCCAGCACCGGAATCACCAGGTTCACCACGAAGATGTCGCCATAGGACGACTTGTGCGTCAGGCCGGTGATGGTCAGCAGCGAGATCACCGCGCCGTTGTGCGGCAGCGAGTCAAAGCCGCCGGAGGAAATGGTGGCGATGCGGTGCAGCAGTTCCGGGTCGATGCCCAGCTCGGTCGCGCGCGCCATGTAGGTGCTGCCCAGCGTGTCGAGCGCGATGGAAAGCCCGCCCGAGGCCGAGCCGGTGATGCCCGCCAGCGCGTTGACGGCGATGGCCAGCGAGATGGTGGGCGTGCCCGGCGCGATGGAGACCACCGCATCGCGCACCACCGCGAAGGCGGCCAGCGAGGCGATGACGGCGCCGTATCCCACTTCGCTCGCCGTGTTGAAGATCGGCAGCAGTGAGCCCATCGTGCCTTCGTTCAGTGTCCTCTGCGGGCTCTTCAGATAGCGGCGCTGCAGCAGCAGCACGACCAGGATGGCGCCGACGAGTGCCACGATCAGCGCCCAGGTGCCGATCACCGCGGAGGGGGCGACATTGCCGTAAACCTGCCGCGACAGGTACTCGAGGTTCATCCGCGGGAAGACAAGGAGGGAGAACAGCGCGTTCAGGCCGATCACCACGATGATCGGCAGCAGCGCCAGGGCGAAGCCGGGGCGCGCACCGTCCTCGAATTCGGGCAGATCCTCCTCATGCGCGCCGTAGCCCTCGCCGGCGGCCTTGGCGCGGCGGGCGCGGGCCTGCAGCCAGGCGAGGCCGCCGAACAGCATGATGCAGCCGGCGATGAGGCCGAGCCCCGGCGCCGCGAAGGTGGTGGTGCCGAAGAAGCGCGTCGGGATGGCGTTCTGGATCGCCGGCGTGCCGGGGAAGGCGGTCATGGTGAAGGTGAAGCTGCCTAATGCGATGGCGCCGGCGATCAGGCGCTTCGGCACCCCCGCCTCGCGGAACAGCGCGGCGGCGATCGGGTAGATCGCGAAGGCCACGACGAAAAGCGAAACGCCGCCATAGGTCAGCACGCCGCAGGCCAGCGTCACCGCCGCGATGGCGTGGCGGGCGCCGAGCCGCTGCACGATGGTATGCGCGATCGTGGTGGAGGAGCCGCTATCGGCCATCAGCTTCCCGAAGATCGCGCCCAGCATGAAGATCGGGAAGAACAGCACGACATACTTGCCGAGGCTGCTCATGAAGACCTGGGTATAGGTGGCGAGCAGGGGGCCGCCCTGCGCCAGCAGCACGGCGAAGGCGGCCATGATCGGCGCCAGCACGAGGACGTTCCAGCCGCGATAGGCGAAGAACATCAGCCCCGCGAGCGAGAGGACGATGGCAATGGTGCCCAGCAAGGGATGCTCCTTGTCGTTGTAAGGGGTAGGCCGAAGCAGCCCCGCCCCGGCCAGCGCGTCGGGGTGGTGGACTGTCAGGAGAGGAGAAGAGGGGGGAGGGTGCCCGCTCCGGGCAGAGGATGGCCGGAGCGGGTGCGCCGTCAGCCCGGCTGGTCGCGCAGGTGCTTCACCAGCGCCATCAGCCGCCGGTTGCGCCAGTCGGTCCGTGCCTCGAGCCGGTCGGCGGGCAGCGCCTCGCGGCGCTCCTTCTCGGCGCGGGCGATGGCCTCGGCCGACCAGGGCTGCGGATCTTTCCGGGACAGCGCGATATTGTGGTAGAGCGGCGCCAGCCGGGCCGAGTAGTCGGCGATGCCGCCCGGCGCGTTCAGGTCGATGGTCTCGAAGGGCCCCATGAAGGCCCAGCGCAGGCCGAGCCCGTGCGAGACGGTGCGGTCAATGTCGGCGGTGCTGGCCAGCCCCGCCTCGTAGAGCGCCCAGGCCTCGTTCAGCAGTGCGCCCTGCAGGCGGTTGAGGATGAAGCCCTCGATCTCGCTATTCACCACGATCGGCGCCTGGCCCCAGCGCTCCATGGCGGCGCGCAGCACCGGCAGGATGGCGGGGTCAGTCCAGGGCGCCGGCACCAGCTCCACCAGCGGCACCAGATGCGGCGGGTTCACCGGATGCGCGACCAGGAAGCGCGCGCGGTTCTTCAGCCCGGCGGTGAAGGCCGAGGCGGGGATGCCGGAGGAGGAGGAACCGACGATGGCCTCGGGCCGCATCGCCGCGTCAATCCCGGCGCAGACGGTCCGCTTCACATCGACCCGTTCCAGCACGGATTCCTGCACGTAGTCGGCCGGCCCGACCGCCTCCTCCAGTGTCTCGCAGACGGTGATGCGGGCCAGTGTCTCGTCCACCGATTCGACCAGACCGGCGCCGCGCATGTCCTCCAGCATGGTGCGGATGCGGCTCGGCATGCGGGCACGCAGCGCCGGATCGGCGTCGAAGGCGCGTACGGTGGCGCCGCCACGGGCGAAGACCAGCGCCCAGCCGGAACCGACCAGCCCCGCGCCGACAATGGCGACCGTGTTGAGGGGGTTCTGTGTCATGCCTTGTCCTCCAGGGCGGGGTTGGGAAGGGGGGTGGCGGCCGGCCGGGTGGTGCCGCGCACCATCAACGTGCCGGCCAGGCGAAGGGTGCCCTGGGATGACACCCCGCCACCCATGGCGGCGCGGCACACCCAGTCCGTGGCAGCCTCGACCATGGCGGGGATGGGCTGGCGCAGCGTGGTCAGGTCATGCGCCGGCCAGGCGGCCATGGCAATGTCGTCGAAGCCGGCGATGGCGAGGTCCTGCGGGATGCGCAGGCCGAACTCGCGCCGGGCCGCCTCCATGGCACCGATCGCCAGGATGTCGTTGGCGCAGAACAGCGCCTCCGGCCGCTCCGGCCGCGCGAGCAGGCGCTGCGCGGCGGCATAGCCGGCGGCATAGGTGAAGGCGCCGGCCGGCTCCTCCCGCGGGGTGGGCAGGCCCTGCGCGGCGCAGCGCTCCAGGAAGCCGGCGCGGCGCTCCGCATTGGTCGAGGCGTCCGGCCGCCCGGCCAGGAAGGCCAGGCGCCGCGCGCCGCCGGCGATCAGATGGTCGGCCACCATCGCGGCCCCGGCGGCATTGTCGCAGACCACGGCGCTGGCCTCCCCCTCGGCGGGGGCGCGATTGAAGAAGAGCAGCGGCGTGCCGGCGGCGCGGCAGGCCTCCACTGCATCGGTGGCAAGGGAGGTGGCCAGCACGACGGCGCATTCCGGCCGATAGGAGAGCAGCAGCCGCAGCGCCGAATCGACCGAGCCGGACGGCTCCGCCACCACCAGCATGACGTTGAAGCCGGCGCACTGCAGCGCCTCAGTCAGCCGGGCCAGCGCCTGCGGGTAAAAGGGATTCTCCAGATCGGAGAGCACCACGCCGACGATCCGCGTGCGCCGGGTGATCATGCCGCGCGCCAGCGCGTTGGGCTGGTAGCCGAGTTCCGAGGCGCGTCGCAGCACCGCCTGCCGCGTCGCCTCGGCAATGGTGCCGCCGCTGTGGAAGGCGCGCCCGACGGTGGCGACCGACATGCCGAGGTCGCGCGCCAGATCCTTGATGGTGATGTGGGGCGGTGACCTAGGCGGCATTCCGCCCCGCCCTGCGATTGCGCATGCGTTTCCTCCGGAGACCTGTTGGGTGGCCTTGTTGTTCTTGTCCCAGAGAACGTTCTCTGTCGGCGCCGCCCTGTCAATCCCCGCGGGATGCAGAATGGTAATCCCTGGGGTGATGTCAGCCGGGGTTGCGCAGGCTCTCGCCGCTTGGGCCAGGCGCCGGATCCAGCACGGCGCGGCCTTTCTCCAGCCGCAGCCGCCCGGCCGCCAGCCAGGCCAGCGCAGCCGGATAGAGGCGGTGCTCCTCGGCCAGCACCCGCCGGGCGAGGGCTTCCTCCGTGTCGTCGGCCAGGACCGGCACCGCCGCCTGCGCGACGATCGGCCCCTCGTCCACGCCCGGCGTCACCAGATGCACCGTGCAGCCATGCAGCCGTACGCCCGCCGCCAGGGCGCGCGCATGGGTGTCGAGCCCGGGGAAGGCGGGAAGGAGGGAAGGGTGGATGTTCAGCATCCGGCCCGCCCAGCGTTGGGTGAAGCCTTCGGTCAGCACCCGCATGAAGCCGGCCAATGCGATCAGCTCGACCCCGTGCGCGGCCAGGACAGCCTCCATTTCCGCCTCGAAACCGGCGCGGTCCCTGCCGAAGCGGCGGGATTCCACCACGGCGGTCGAGAGGCCGGCCTCGGCCGCGCGCGCCAGCCCCGCCGCATCGGCACGGTTGGAGAGGATCAGGGCGATCTCCGCCGGATAGGCGGGGTCGGCGGCGGCGGCGAGCAGGGCGGCCATGTTGCTGCCCCGCCCCGAGATCAGGATGGCGGTGCGCCGCCGCTGGCTCATGCGGCGGGCCAGTTCGGGGAGAGCTTCTCCACCCGCACCTCGGGTGCCGCGCCCTCCGCCCCGGCCTCGATGGCACCGATGCGGAACACCGTCTCGCCCTGCTGCCGCAGCAGTTCGGTGGTGGCCTCCACATCCCCGGCCTTCACCACCAGGCACATGCCGATGCCGCAGTTGAAGACGCGCAGCATCTCCTCCGGCGCCACATTGCCGTTGCGCGCCAGCCAGGCGAAGACCGGCGGCAGGCTCCAGGCGGTGGCATCCAGCACCGCGACCATGCCCTTCGGCAGCACGCGCGGCAGGTTGCCGGGCAGGCCGCCGCCGGTGATGTGCGCGGCGGCCTTCAGCAGGCCCGCCTTATGCAGGGCGAGAACCGACTTCACATAGATCCGCGTCGGCGCCAGCAGCGCCTGGCCGAGGGTCTGGCCCGCCGCGAAGGGAGCAGGGGTATTCACGTCCTGGCCGGCGGCGGCCAGGATGCGCCGAACCAGGGAGAAGCCGTTGGAATGCACGCCGGAGGAGGCGAGGCCCAGCACCACGTCGCCCGGCGCCACACCGGGCTTCGGCAGCAGCCCATCGCGCTCGGCGGCGCCGACAGAGAAGCCGGCGAGGTCGTAGTCGTCCCTGGCATACATACCCGGCATCTCGGCCGTCTCGCCGCCCACCAGGGCGCAGCCGGCCTGCCGGCAGCCCTCGGCGATGCCGCCGATGACGGCGCGCGCCTGCTCCAGCCGCAGCTTGCCGGTGGCGAAGTAGTCCAGGAAGAACAGCGGTTCGGCGCCCTGCACCACCAGGTCGTTCACGCACATGGCAACCAGGTCGATGCCCACGGCGTCATGCATGTCGGTGTCGATGGCAAGCCGAAGCTTGGTGCCGACCCCGTCGGTCGAGGAGACCAGGACGGGATCGGTGTAGCCGGCGGCCTTCAGGTCGAAAAGCGCGCCGAAGCCGCCCAGGGAGCCCATGGTCCCGGCGCGGTCGGTGGCGCGCGCCAGCGGCTTGATGGCATCGACGAGAGCGTCACCGGTTTCGATGTCAACGCCGGCGTCGCGGTAGGTGAGACTGGTCATCAGGGGGCCCGATCGGCTATGCGCAAAGGCCCGGAAGGAGAGATCACTGTGCCGGGCATCCAAGGGGGCGGAATGCAACATTTTCGGCGCCTCGCCGCAACCATTGTCGTCGGGGGTCTGATCGGACTCGGCGCGGCCGATGCCGCGGCCCAGGCGCTGCCGGCGGCGCAGGCAGAAGGCGGCGAGATCTCGGCGAATCCGTACAGCCGGCACGGCGTGCCCGCCGAGGCCACGGCGGAGAACGCGGTCGTCGCGCGCACCCGCGCCATCGCCTCGGCCCAGCGGCTCGCCTATGAGCGCATGGCCGGCGATCTTGACCTCCCCAAGGGGCTGAGCGATTCGCAGATCGACCAGATGGTGAGCAGCATCATCGTCGAGGAGGAGCGCACCAGCCGCACCACTTACAGCGGCCGCCTGACGGTGAATTTCAATCCCGGCCGGGTGGCGAGGGCCACTGGGCGTGGCGCCGTGGCGACAGCCGGCGGGGCGACGGCCTCGCCCGGCGATGTCGCGCCACCGGTGATGCCGAGCGCCGCGCCGGCGGGCTATGTCGAGGCCTCCGCACATTATGCCGGCCTGCGCGAGTGGCTGGAGCTGCGCCGGCGGCTCTACGCCAATCCGGAGATCGCCTCGGTGGACGTCCTGGCCATCGCGGTGGACGGCGCGCGTCTGCGGCTGGGGCTGCGGCACGGGCCTGAAATGGCGGCGCAGACCCTGCCGGCCGGCGGCCTGTCCGTCTATGTCCCGGCGCCTTCCGCTGGTCCCGTGCCGGCCGCAGCGCCAGGCCGCCTGCCGCCACCGGTGCCCTATGGGGCGGCGGCCAGCACCGCTGCGCCGGCTTCGGGGGCCGCCGCCGGACCTGGCGCGGGGCCGTGGCAAATCGGCCTTGCCGGCCGGATCTAACGCGCCGGAGCCGGGCGGGGCGCGGGGCGGGGCCTTCACCCTGCCCAATGCCATCACCCTCGCACGGCTTTGCGCCGTACCGGCGACCGTCTGGCTGATCCTGCACGAACGGCTCGACGAGGCCTTCTATCTCTTCGCGGCCGCCGGCCTCTCGGATGCGCTGGACGGCTGGCTGGCGCGGCGCCTGAACGCCCATTCGCCCCTGGGCGCCATGCTCGACCCGCTGGCGGACAAGGCGCTGCTGGTCTGCACCTATGTGACTCTCGCGCTGATCAGCGTACTGCCGGACTGGCTCGCCATGCTGGTGGTGTTCCGGGACGTGCTGATCATGGGGGGCGTGATGCTGCTCAACCTGCTGGGCCTGCCGCCGCGCATGCAGCCGCTCTACATCTCCAAGCTGAACACGCTGGCGCAGATCGTCCTGGCCGGGCTGGCCCTGATGCTCAGCGGCTTCGGCCTGCCCGCGCAGCCCTGGCTGGGGCTGATGATCTGGGTGGTGGCCGCGACCACCGTGCTTTCCGGCCTGGCCTATATGGCGCAACTACTGCGCCGGGGGACGGCGCCATGAACACCAGGCCGGCCCCGCCGCCCGCCCTGCCGCCACTGTCCCGGACACGGGAGCCGCGCCTGCCGCCACCGCCCCCCACCGGTCCCGGGCCGCGCACCGCCACGCGCGGGCAGCGCATGGCCCTGGTGCTCGGGTTGCTGGCGGCGGCGCTGTTCCTGCTCTGGCTGTTCTCGGCGATCCTGACGCCCTTCGTGCTGGCCGCCTGCATCGCCTATTTCCTCGATCCGCTGGCGACCCGGCTGACCCGGCTCGGCCTGCCGCGCGGCTTCGCTTCGCTGCTGCTGATCACCGCCCTGATGGCGCTGGCGCTGATCGCGCTGCTGCTGCTCTATCCGCTGATCATCTCCCAGGTAGGCACGCTGCTGGCGCGGCTGCCGAGCTACATCGCCGGCGTGGGCAACGCGGTGCAGGAAGCGCTGGCAGCGCTGGAGGACCGCATCGGGCCGGAGATGCTGAACACCCGCCTGCGCGACCTCGCGGTCAGTCAGGTCGGGGCCATCCTCTCCTTCCTGGGCACGACGGCGACGCGGCTGATTGGCGGCGGCTATGCGCTGCTCAACGTCTTCACCCTGGTCGTGGTGACGCCGGTGGTCGCCTTCTACCTGCTGCGCGACTGGCCCGCGATCATGCTGCGGATCGAGAGCTGGCTGCCGCGCCGCTCGGCCGCCACCCTGCGGCAACTGGCGAAGGATGCCGACCGGGTGCTCTCCGCCTGGCTGCGCGGGCAGTTGCTCTGCTGCGCGCTGCTGGCGGTCTACTACGCCATCGCGCTCTCCGCCGTCGGCCTGGAACTGGGGTTGATCGTCGGGCTGACCGCGGGGGTGCTCTCCTTCATCCCCTATGTCGGCTCCATGACCGGGCTCGCCACGGCGCTGCTGCTGGCCGTCGGTCAGTTCGGCACCTGGAACGGGGTGGGGCTGGTGGCGGCGGTCTTCATCACCGGGCAGGTGGTCGAAGGCTATATCATCTATCCGCGCCTGCTGGGCGACCGGGTGGAACTGCACGCGGTCTGGGTGATCTTCGCGCTCTTCGCCGGTGGCGTAGCCTTTGGCTTCCTCGGCGTGCTGCTGGCGGTGCCCATGGCGGCGGCGCTCGGCGTGCTGGCGCGGTATTGGCTACGACGCTACCTGGAAAGCCCGCTCTACCTCGACCCGCCCCGTACCGGTTCCTGATGGCCGCCGAGCCCACCCCGATCCGCCAGCTCGCCTTGCCGCTGGACCTGCCGCCGGTGTTCCGCGGCCCGGTGCTGCCCGACCGCTCCAATGCCGAGGCGCGCGCCTGGCTGGCGCGGGTGGAGGCATGGCCGGTCGGCCGGTTGGCGCTGTTCGGCCCGCCGGGCGTCGGCAAGTCGCATCTGCTCCAGCTCCAGGCGGAGGCGCGGGGCTGGCGCGTGCTGTCCGGCCCGGCCCTGCGCGGCGTGCCGGAGCCGGCACCCACCGCGCTGGACGATGCCGACGCCATCGCCGACGAGGCGGCGCTGTTCCATCTGATCAATGCCTGCGCGGCGCAGGGCCTGCCGCTGCTGCTGGCCGGCCGCGTCCCGCCGGCGCGCTGGAACGTCGCGCTGCCCGATCTCGCCAGCCGGCTGCGCGCCACCGCCGCTGTCGGCATCGCCGAGCCCTCCGACGCGCTCCTGGCGACACTGCTGGCCCGCCACTTCGCCGAGCGGCAGCTCCGGGTGCCGGACGCCGTGCAGGAATGGCTGCTGACGCGCCTGCCCCGCGAGGCCGCCGCCGTCGCCGCCGCCGCCGCCCGGCTCGACCATGCCGCGCTGGCGGCCGGGGGCGCCGTGACCCGCGGGCTGGCCCGCGCCGCCCTGGCGGACTGGCCGGGCTTCCGCGGCTTTGATGACGTTTCCATGGAAGCCTCTGAGGGCGGCTCGCCCTCGGCGCCCGCCTTGCTGTAGTCTCGGCGGCATGGACGCCCTCGACACTCCCGGCCTGGCCCGCGATCCGGCGGCCCAGGCGCAGGTTCCCGGCATCGCCGCCACCGCGCCGGAGCGGTTCATCAACCGCGAATTGTCATGGCTCGATTTCAATGCGCGGGTGCTGGAGGAGGCGACCAATCCGAACCACCCCCTGCTGGAGCGGCTGCGCTTCGTCGCCATCTCCGCTTCCAACCTGGACGAGTTCTACTCCGTGCGCGTCGCCGGGCTGGTGGGGCAGGAGCGCGCGGGCATCGCCGCCACCTCGCCGGACGGGCTGACGCCGGGGCAGCAACTCGTCGCCATCCATGCCCGCGCTGCGGCGCTGACGGAGGAGCAGCAGGCCACCTGGCGCAGCCTGCGCGAGCAGCTTCGCGGGGCCGGCATCGGCGTCTGCGCCGTCGGTGATCTCTCCGAGGGCGAGCGGAACTGGCTGGAGAACTACTTCCTCGAGCGCATCTTTCCCGTCCTGACGCCGCTGGCGGTGGACCCGGCGCACCCCTTCCCCTTCATCAGCAATCTCGCGATCTGCATGGTGCTGAAGCTGGTGCGGGAGGAGGATGGCGGCACCATGCGCGCGTTGCTGCCGCTGCCCTCGCAGATCGAGCGCTTCATCCGCCTGCCTGCTGCCGAGGACGCGCCGCAGATCACCCCCGGTACCGGCCCCATCCGCTTCATGCGGCTGGAGGACATCATCACCCTGTTCCTGCCGCGGCTCTTCCCTGGCTACATCAATGTGGAGCAGGGCATCTTCCGGCTGATCCGCGACACCGACGTGGAGTTCGAGGAAGAGGCGGAGGATCTGGTCCGCTCCTACGAGACGGCGCTGAAGCGCCGCCGCCGCGGCCGCGCCATCCAGCTCTCCGTCGAGGCGGGGATGACGCCCGACCTGGTGGACTTCGTGGTGGAGGAGCTGGACGCGCCGCGCGCAGAGATCTTCATGGTGGACGGGCTGCTCGGCCTCGCCGACCTGAAGCAGCTCCTGGTGGACGACCGGCCGGACCTGCTCTTCACGCCCTATACGCCGCGCTTCCCCGAGCGGATCCTGGACTTCGGCGGCGACTGCTTCGCCGCCATCCGCGCCAAGGACATTGTCGTCCACCACCCCTACGAATCCTTCGACGTCGTGGTGCAGTTCCTGCGGCAGGCGGCGCGTGACCCGAATGTGGTCGCCATCAAGCAGACGCTCTACCGCACCAGCCGCGACAGCCCGATCGCCCGCGCGCTGATCGAGGCGGCGGAACTCGGCAAGTCCGTCACCGCCATGGTGGAGCTGAAGGCGCGCTTCGACGAGGAGCGCAACATTGCCCTCGCGCGCGAGCTGGAAGCGGCGGGCGTGCAGGTGGTCTTCGGCTTCGTAGACCTGAAGATCCACGCCAAGATGTCGCTGGTGGTGCGGCGCGAGGCCGGCTCGCTGCGCTCCTACGCGCATTTCGGCACCGGCAACTACCATCCGATCACCGCGCGCATCTACACCGACCTCAGCTTCTTCACCGCCGACCCGGGCCTGACGCGCGATGCGCAGAAGCTGTTCAACTACATGACCGGCTATGCCCGGCCGGAGACGATGGAGAAGCTGGCCTTCGCGCCGCTCACCATCCGCCCGGCGCTGCTCGGGCTGATCGAGCAGGAGATCACCTTCGCGCGGGAGGGCAAGCCTGCCGGCATCTGGCTGAAGATGAACTCGCTGGTGGACGAGGGGCTGATCGACGCGCTCTACCGCGCCAGTGCGGCCGGGGTGAAGATCGACTGCATCGTGCGCGGCATCTGCTGCCTGCGGCCCGGCGTGCCCGGATTGTCCGAGCACATCCGGGTGAAGTCGATCGTCGGGCGCTTCCTGGAGCACTCGCGCATCTACGTCTTCGGCAATGGCCACCGCCTGCCTTCGCGCCGAGCCCGGGTCTTCATCTCTTCCGCCGACTGGATGGCGCGCAACATGGACTGGCGCGTCGAGACCATGGCGCCGGTGGAGAACCCGACCGTACACGCGCAGATCTTGGACCAGATCATGGTGGTGAACCTGAAGGACACGGCGCAGTCCTGGCAGCTTCGCCCGGATGGCGGATGGCGCCGCCTGTCGCCGGACGCGCAACCGGTTTCGGCCCATCAGTATTTCATGACGAACCCGTCGCTTTCCGGACGGGGCAGCGCGCTCCATCGTGCCGCCGGCCGGGCGGCGACGGCGCGGCGGCGCCAGGACCGCGTCACGCAGGACTGACAACCGAGGGCCACGCATTTGGATCTTCATGCAGCGGCTGCCGATCCCGGCCTGAGCCATGCCCCGCGCGCCGGTATCGTCGATCTCGGCTCTAATTCCGTCCGCCTCGTGGTCTTCGAGGGATGGGGGCGCAACCCGCTCGCCATCTTCAACGAGAAGGCGGTGCTCGGGCTCGGCCGCGGGCTGCAGAACACGGGACGGCTCAACGAGGAGGCCGTTCCGCAGGCGCTGACGGTGATGGCGCGCTACCACGCCGTGGCGCGCGGCATGGGCGCCTCGCCGCTGGAAGTGCTGGCCACCGCCGCCGTACGTGACGCCGAGAACGGCCCCGCCTTCGCCGCCGCCTTGGCCGAGCGCATGCCTGGCGTGCCGATCCGCATTCTGGAAGGGGAGGAGGAGGCGGCGCTTTCCGCCGAGGGGGTGCTGCTCGGCTTCTCGGAGGCAGATGGCATCCTGGGCGACCTGGGCGGCGGCTCGCTGGAGCTGGTAGAGCTGAACCAGGGACGCAGCGGCGCCACCGCCTCGCTGCCGCTGGGCGCCATCCGCCTCGCCGACCGGGCGGGGGGCGACGTCACCCGCGCCCGCGCCATCGCCGAGGAGGAGATGGCCCGGCTGCCCTGGCTGGCGCATGGCAAGGACCGTGATCTCTATCTGGTCGGCGGGGCTTGGCGGGCGCTGGCCAAGATCCACATCGCGCAGACCGCCTATCCGCTCTCCATCGTGCATCACTATGTGCTGCGGCGGGAGGAGGCGCGGGATCTCTGCGGGCTGATCATGGCGGCGACGCGGCGCACCCTGGAGCGCCTGCCTGGCGCGCCGAGCAAGCGCCTGCAGGACCTGCCCTTCGCCGCAACGGCGTTGCGCCGCCTGCTGCGGGCGACCGGCGCGCGGCGCGTGGTGTTCAGCGCCAACGGGCTGCGGGAAGGCTGGTATGCGCGGCAACTCCCGGTGTCCGTGCGCCGGCAGGACCCGCTGCTCTGCGCCGGGCGCGAGATGGGTGGCCGCTATGGTCGCGACACCGCCTTGCCGGAGACGCTCTTCGCCTGGACGGCGCCCCTGTTTCCGGGCGAAACCGCCGCCGCTGCGGCGCTGCGCGAGGCGGCCTGCTGGCTGTCCGATATCGGCAGCCATGATCACCCGGATTATCGCGCCGAGCAGTCCTTCCTGCGCGTGCTGCGCCAGCCCGGCATCGGCCTAGACCATCACGAGCGCGCCTTCCTCGCGCTGGTCGTCGCGCTCCGCTACGAGCCGGAGCTGGACGCGCCCTGGCTCGCCACCGCGCGCACACTGCTCGACGGCGCCTCGCAGCGGCGCGCCGAGGTGCTGGGGGAGGGGCTGCGGCTGGCCTATACGCTTTCCGGCGGCACGCCCGCGCTGTTGGCTGGTGCCACGCTGGCGGTGGAGAAGAACCGCCTGGTCCTGCAGCTGGTGGAGGGCGCCGGGCTCTTCGCGGGCGATGCCGTGCAGCGGCGGGTGGAATCGCTCGCGGCCACGCTCGGGCTGATGGCGGTCGTCGAGGTCGCCGCCGGCTAGAGCGGTTTCCGTTCGCCTTGGCTCACTTCAACCGCTCTCGCCTTTTGTTTTGATGAGCATCTTCACCCGATCAGGCGATTTCGCCTGATCGGGATCTGCTAAGGCGGCGCCGGACGGCCCGCTCAGCTCTCGATCAGCTTCACCCGGCGGCCTTCAACGCCGAGCGCCAGCCGGCCGCCCTTCAGCGCCAGCGCCGCCTGGCCAAAGATCTGGCGGCGCCAGCCATGCAGCGCCGGCACCTGCGGCTCCGTCTCGACGGCGAGGCGTTCCAGTTCGTCGCTGCTGGCGATCAGTCGCGGCGCGACATGGTGCTCCTCCGCCTTGGCGGCCAGCAGCACCTTGAGCAGTGCGATCAAGGCCGGGGAGGCGGGCGGGCCCTGGCGGTTGTCGCGGGCGGGCTCGGGCAGGGCGCTGTCCGGCAGCTCGCGCGCGGCGGCTAGGGCGGCAAGCAGCCCGGCACCGCTCTTGCCCTCGGCGAAGCCCTTGCTGATGCCGCGCGCCCGCCCCAGCTCGGCGGGTGTGGTCGGGTTGGTTGCGGCGATCTCCAGCAGCGTCTCGTCCCGCACCAGCCGCTGGCGCGGGATGTTGACGCGCTGCGCCTCGCGCTCCCGCCAGGCGGCGGCCGCGCGGATGGCAGCGAGGAAGCGGCGGTTGCTGGAGCGGGGCTTGAGCCGCTCCCAGGCCGTCTCCGGATCCTGCCGGTAGGTGGCGGGA
The DNA here is from genome assembly GCA_035565935.1 of Roseomonas sp. Taxonomy (GTDB): domain Bacteria; phylum Pseudomonadota; class Alphaproteobacteria; order Acetobacterales; family Acetobacteraceae; genus Pseudoroseomonas. The sequence continues at coordinate 214,870 of DATMRU010000041.1, read as the reverse complement.
TCGGTCAGCTCGGCCATCTCCTCGGCCACCCAGGAGAGGCGGCCTTCCTGGGTCAGCCGCTCCACCAGGGCCGTGTAGACGCGGCGCAGATGCGTCACGTCGGCGGCGGCATAGGCGATCTGCGCCGCCGAGAGCGGGCGGGCCGCCCAGTCGCTGAAGCGGTGGGCCTTGTCAATCTGCGCCCCGGCCAGGGCGCGCACCAGGCTGTCATAGCTCGCCTGGTCGCCGAAGCCGGCCACCATGGCGGCCACCTGGGTGTCGAAGAGCGGGCGCGGCGGGGCGCCGAAGCGCAGGATGCAGATCTCCACATCCTGCCGCGCCGCGTGGAACACCTTCGTGACCTTGGGATCGGCGAACAATTCACCGAGGGGGGAGAGGTCCAGCCCCTCGGCCATGGCGTCGATCACCGCTACGTCCTGCTCGCCCGCGAGCTGCACGACGCAGAGCTCCGGCCAGTAGGTGCGCTCCCGCATGAACTCGGTATCGACGGTGACGAAGGGCTCCGCGCGCAGGCGCGCGCAGAGGGCGGCGAGCTCATCGGAGCGGGTGATCAGGACGGGTTCGGCGTCCTGGGCCTGGGGGCGTCGGCTCATGGCCGCAAGGTTCTAGCGAAGCCCGGCCCGGGCGCAAAGTCCGCCTGATTCAGGGAGGGGATGACGGTCTCCCTTGACATAGGGCCTCGCGCCGCCCCTTCTGCGGCCCGTTTTCCGCATTGAGAAGCCCCGGGGTACTCCGACCGATGCACGCCTACCGCACTCATACCTGCGGCGCGCTGCGCGCCAGCGACGCGGGGCAGACCGCCCGCCTTTCCGGCTGGGTGCACCGCAAGCGCGACCATGGCGGGCTGCTGTTCATCGATCTGCGCGACCATTACGGTATCACCCAGTGCGTCTTCCCCGCCGGCTCGGAGGTTTTCCAGGCCGCCGAGGCGGTGCGGCCGGAGAGCGTGATCACCGTCACCGGCGAGGTGGTGCTGCGCGAGCCCGGCACGGTGAACGACAAGCTGCCGACCGGCGCCATCGAGCTGCGGGTGAAGTCGCTGGAGGTGCAGTCCTCGGCCGAGGTGCTGCCGATCCAGGTGGCAGGCGACCAGGAATTCCCGGAGGAGCTGCGGCTGCGCTACCGCTTCCTCGACCTGCGGCGCGAGAAGCAGCACCGCAACATCATGCTGCGCGCGGGGGTCATCGCCTCGATCCGCCGGCGGATGATCGAGCAGGGCTTCACCGAGTTCCAGACGCCGATCCTGACGGCCTCCTCGCCCGAGGGCGCGCGGGACTTCCTGGTGCCCTCGCGCAACCATCCCGGCACCTTCTACGCGCTGCCGCAGGCGCCGCAGCAGTTCAAGCAGCTGGCGATGGTGGCGGGCTTCGACCGCTACTTCCAGATCGCTCCCTGCTTCCGCGACGAGGCCAGCCGCGCCGACCGCTCGCCGGGCGAGTTCTACCAGCTCGACTTCGAGATGAGCTTCGTCACCCAGGAGGATGTCTTCGCCGCCCTGGAGCCGGTGATGCAGGGCATCTTCGAGGAGTTCGGCAACGGCCGGAAGGTGACGCAGGCGCCGTTCCCGCGCATCCCCTATGACGCGGCCATGCTCTACTACGGCAGCGACAAGCCGGACCTGCGCAACCCGCTGAAGATCACCGACGTCACGGAGCATTTCTTCGAGTCCGGCTTCGGGCTTTTCGCCAAGATCGCCGGCTCGGGCGGCATCGTGCGCGCCATCCCGGCGCCGGGGGCCGCGGCCAATCCGCGCGGCTTCTTCGACAAGCTGAACGAATGGGCGCGCGCCGAGGGCGCCGGGGGCCTGGGCTACATCCAGTTCGCCGCCGAGGGGGCGAAGGGGCCGATCGCCAAGAACCTGGAGCCGGAGCGTGTTGAGGCGATCCGCGTCGCCTGCGGCCTGAAGCCGGGCGACGCCGTCTTCTTCGCGGCCGGCAACAAGGACGAAACGCCGAAATTCGCGGGCAAGGTGCGCACCAAGCTGGGCGAGGAGCTGGGCCTGATCGCACAGGACGAGTTCCGCTTCTGCTGGATCGTCGATTTCCCGATGTACGAGCGGAACGAGGAGACGGGGCTGATCGACTTCAGCCACAACCCGTTCTCGATGCCGCAGGGCGGGCTGGAGGCGCTCAACACCAAGGACCCGCTGGAGATCAAGGCCTTCCAGTACGACATCGTCTGCAACGGCATCGAGCTCTCCTCCGGTGCCATCCGCAACCACCGGCCCGACATCATGATCCGCGCCTTCGAGATCGCCGGCTATTCGGCCGAGACGGTGGAGGAGCGGTTCGGCGGCATGCTGAACGCCTTCCGCTACGGCGCCCCGCCGCATGGCGGCTCCGCCCCCGGCATCGACCGCATGGTGATGCTGCTGGCCGACGAGCCGAACATCCGCGAGGTGATCCTCTTCCCGCTGAACCAGCAGGGCGAGGACCTGATGATGGGCGCCCCCGCGCCGGTGGAGCCGGCGCGGCTGAAGGAGCTTTCGATCAAGCTCGATCTGCCCCCCGCGAAGGGTGCCAGCGGCCCGAAAGCTTCCTAACTTCTCTCTGCGGAGCGGCGCGTGGCGGGCTGCCCGCCCGGCGCCGCGGCGGAGCCGGACCCTGTGCCCCCGGCCCCGCCGGGCCGACGAGCCCCCGGCACAGCCGGGCCGAAAAGAAGGAACACGCGATGCGTCTGCGCGATACCCTGGCCGGCTCTACCCTTCTGCCTGCCGCCGCCCTGGTGCTGGGGCTTGCCCTGCCGGCGACGGCGGCCCCGGCGCCGGCACAGGGCTCCACGCCTGCGGCCACGGCCCAGTCCACGCCTCTCGTGATGGCCGCGCACCGGGCCGCCTACCGGCTGGAGCTGGACCGGGTGCGCCAAGGCGGCGAGGTGATCCAGGCCAATGGCGCCATGCTGTTCGAGGTGCTGGATGCCTGCGACGGCTGGACCACCCGCCAGCGGCTGAAGCTCAACGTGGTGGACCGCAGCGGGCAGACGGTCGAAACCTCCTCCGACTACTCGACCTGGGAGAGCAAGGACGGCAAGCGGCTGCGCTTCACCCTGACGCAGATGGCGCAGGGGGCGGTAACGCAGCGCATCGCCGGCGAGGCGGAACTGGACGGCGACAAGGGCGGGACGGTGCGCTACGAGGCGCCGGCGGCCCAGCAGGTCGAGCTGCCGCCGGGCACGCTGCTACCGATGGCGCACACCATCCGCACGCTGGAACTGGCCCGCGCCGGGCAGCGCATGCTGCTCGTGCCCCTCTTCGACGGCACCAGCGAGGAAGGGGCGCAGGACACCACGACCATCCTCTCCACCTGGGACGCGCCGCGCGAGGATGTGCGCTTCCCGCTGCTGAAGGGGCTGGGCAGCGCGCGCATGCGCATCGCCTTCTTCAGCAAGGACAACAATGCCGGCGCCAATACGCCGGAATACGAGGTGGGGCTGCGCTACTACGCCAATGGCGTGGCTGACGAGATGAACATGGATTTCGGCGACTTTGCGATGAATGCCGTCATGCAGAAGCTCGAGGCGCTGCCCTCGGGCTGCTGAGCGCCCGCGCCCGATGCGGAAGGACGAAGGCCCGGGGGAAGGCAAATCCCCCGGGCCTTTCCTTTCGGCGAGACCTCACCATCGGCCGCCACATCAAGAGCGGCGAGCCGGCGGCACCTCAGTAGGTGTCAAAGATCCGCTGGATCTCGACGGGGTTCTCGGTCACCGTCAGGGCCAGGGCGAGCAGGATGCGCGCCTTCTGGGGCGTGAGGTTATCGGCGGCGAGAATGCCGCGCTGGCGCATCTTCTGCGTCCGCACCACCCGCCCGCTGCCCACCCGGCTGGACTGCACCACCACCACGCCCTGCTCCACCGCTTCGGCCAGTGCGTCGGCCTCGGCCGGGGTGGGACTGCCAGGGGCGAAGCCGGCGCTGACGATGCCGCGCGCCCCCGCCTCCACGAAGGCGCGAATCGCTGTCGCGTCGGCATCGGCGTGGGAATAGGCGATGTCCACGCGCGGCAGGGTGGAAAGGTTACGGATGTCGAACTCGGTATCGGGCGCGACGCGGCGCAGGGGGCGGCGGTAGAAGGCGATACGGTCGCCATCGGCATGGCCGAGCACGCCGAAATCCGGGGTGCGGAAGGTCTGCAGCCGCCAGGTGGAGGTTTTCGACACGTCGCGGGCGGCGTGGATCTCGTCGTTCAGCAGCAGCAGTACGCCGAGGCCGCGCGCCTCTGGGCTGCCGGCCACCCGTACGGCGTTCACGAGGTTCATGCCCATGTCGGAGGAGAGCGCGGAGGCAGGGCGCTGGGCTCCCACCATCACCACCGGCACCGGGATCTTCAGGCTGAGCGAGAGGGCGTAGGCCGTCTCCTCCATCGTCGAGGTGCCATGGCCGATGACGATGCCGGCGAGGTCCGGGATCTCAGCCACGGCGCGGTCGCATTCGCGGGCCATGGCCTGCCATTCGCGGAAGCCGATGCGGGAGGAGATGACGGCGCTGTGGGGGCGGGAGAAGACCTCCGCCACCTGCGCCAGTTCCGGCACCCGAGCGACGATCGTGTCGGCATCCATCACCTTGCCCTGCGCGCCATAGTCCTGGATGTCCAGGCCGTCGCGGCCGAGCGAGGCCATGGTGCCGCCCGTCCCGATGAAGGCGACACGGGGCTTGGTGGAAGCGGCTTCGGTCATGCGCGGAGTCCCCGGCTGCAGTGGCTGACCCAAGCTGTAGGGCCTGTGTCGGGCCGCGGCCAGGGGGCGGGCGGAGGTCGGTGCCCGCTAGCCACGCCCAGGTGACGTGCCGGGCGGCGGCGATGTTGGCATGCTGGTCAGCCAGGCCTGCAGGAAGCCGGGCCAGAGGGCGGAAAGCGGAACGGGCATGCTGCGCATCCTCCGGGGAAGGCGGCCTAGGCCGGCAGTTCGGTGGTTGTGCACGGATTGAGTGATCAGGGTAATTGCGGGAATTCTGGCGATCACCATCGAATGGGGTGATGGATGCTCGACCCTCTCACGCTCGACCAGTTGCGCATCCTGGTGGCTGTGGCGGAAACCGGCAGTTTCTCCGCCGCCGCCCGCAAGCTGCAGCGCGTGCAGTCAGCCGTCAGCCAGTCGGTGGCTACGCTGGAGACGACGCTGCAACTTACTCTGTTCGACCGCACCCAGAAGCGGCCGCGCCCCACGGAAGCCGGCAAGGCAGTCATCGCGGATGCGCGGCGGCTGATCGAGGAGGCGCGCGTGCTGCGGGCCCGCGCGGAGAGCATGGCCGCCGGCCTGGAAGCGGAACTGACCGTCGCCGTGGACCAGTTCTTTCCGGCAGAACTCGGGATGCGGGTACTGCGCGCGCTCGGGGAGGAGTTTCCACTGCTCTCCATCCGTTGGCTGACGGAGGCGGTGGGGGCACCGCAGCGCCACCTACGGGACGGCACGGCACATCTCGCCATCTACCCGATCGAGATCACCGGCGCCTCGGACCTGGAGGCGGAATTCCTGACCAATGTGCAGATGATCCCGGTGGCGGCGCCCTCGCATCCCCTGGCGCAACAGGTGGGGCCGCTGAGCCGGGAGGTGGTGCGCGAGCATGTGCAGCTAGTGCTGACCGATGCCTCGGCGCCGGGGACCTGGTCGCGCGGCATCATCAGCCATCGGATTTGGCGCTTCGCCGATGTCCATACCCGCCTGAACTTCCTGCTCGGCGGCTTCGGCTGGTGCAACATGCCGTCGCACATGGTGGAGGGGCATCTGGCCAGCGGGACCCTGAAGCGGCTGGACCTGAAGGGGCAGGCGCCCTTCACCATCGCCCTGCATGTGGTGCACCAGCGTGGCCGGACGCCCGGCGTGGCAGCGCGGTGGCTGATCGAGCGGCTTCGCCGGGAGATGGGCGCCGGCTGAGCGGATCTCTCGGCCGGCTATTCCAGCTTCAGCCGTGCAGGGCGGCTTCCGCCACCATGGCGCCGGGGGCCAGCGGTGCGCCCCATCCCGGCAGCTTGTCACGCGAGAGGCCATCGAGGGCGTCGAGCAGCTGCTCGCGGGCCCGCTCGGCGCTCCGCGTCAGCCGGCCGCGGCCACCTTCCGCCGTCAGCTCGAGCTGGTGTCCGTTCAGCACGCTGCGGATCAGCCGGCCGAGGAGGCCGCCGGCGAGGGACAGCCGAAGCGCTTCCAGGTCAGCGCCCCGGGGGATCATGCAGCGGATCACCAGGCCTTGCTGGACCAGGGCCGGCACCTCGCCCGCCTCGTCGAGCGGGGCTTCCAGCTCCAGGGTGACGCCGTGCATCGCGCCGATCTTCAGATAGGCGGCGCAGCTCATCCGGTGCGCGTGGGTCAGTTCAGGCAGGTTATCGAGCATCGCCTGGTTGATGCCCAGCAGGGCGTCTGCATGGTTAGCGAGCATTCGAGCCATTTTGGCCTCCGCACCCGGTCTCACGTTTTCGTGAGTTCTTCTTCTAATGGAATTTGTGCGGCTGGTACACCGAAAAATATCGGAAAGCGGAATAAACCTTTTACGTAATATTCATGTTCGATATACAACTATAAGTTGATGAGTTTGCCGCTAGCTTGACTGGTCCGCTGCGAAGCCATGGCCTTGGAAGCGCAGCGCGAGCCGGAGAAAATAAAAAGAGAGTTGCCGGCGGCGCTCTCACCCCGGATGAGGTGCGATGCGCCGGATCCGCAGTCCGCCTCGGCCAGCCAGCGCTGCCCAGCGCAGGGTCATCAGCAGCGCCACGCTGCCGAGGCCGCTGGCCAGCCCGATCCAGACACCCTGCGGCCCCCATTCCGCCCCGAAGCCGAGGGCGAGCCCGATCGGCAGCCCCAGTCCCCAGTAGCCGAGGGCGGCGAACAGCATCGGCACCCGTGTATCCTTCAGGCCGCGCAGGGCGCCGGCGGCCACCACCTGCACGCCGTCAGCGAGCTGGAACACCCCTGCGATCGTCAGCAGCGTGGCCGCGAGCTGTCGCGTCTCGGTCAGTTCCGGTGCCAGGAAAAGGCCGGCGATGTGCCCGGGCACGCTCAGCAGCAGAAGAGCCGTCAGCCCCATGCAGGCGGCGGCGAGGCCGATCGCCGTCCAGCCGGCGCGGCGCGCTGCGGTGGATCTCGCCGCACCCGCAGCCAGTCCGACGCGGGCGGTCGCCGCTTGGCCGATGCCCATGGGCACCATGAAGCAGGCCCCCGCTACCTGCAGCGCCACCGCATGCGCCGCCACCGCCCCGGGACCAAACCACCCCATCACCAGCGCCGTAGCACTGAAGATGCCGATCTCCAGCAGCATGCTTCCGGCGATCGGCAGGCCCAGCACGATGATCTCGCGCATCCGCTGCGAGTCGGTGCGCCAGAAGCGCCCCGCCAGATGGAAGCGGGACAGAGGGCGGTCGAAGCTGATCCAGAGCACCAGCCCCAGGAACATGCTGAGATTGGCCAGGGTACTGGCAATGCCGGCGCCGACTACGCCCAGGGAGGGCAGGCCGAATCCGCCGGCCACCAGCGCATAGTCGAGCAGCGCGTTCAGCCCGATCGCGCCGGTGGAGACCCAAAGCGCCGGCCCCGGCCGGTTCAGCGCCGCCAGGAAGCCCCGCAACAGCATGAAGCCATAGAAGGGCAGCATGCCCCAGAGCAGGGCGCGATTGTACAGCTCCGCAGCCGCGGCAATGGCCGGGTCCTGCCCTGTGGCGCGCAGGATCGTCCCGCTGTGCCACAGCACCAGGCCCAGCACCGCGAAGATCGGCAGTATGGCCCAGCAGGCCTGCCGGACGGTGCGGCGCATCTCGCGCATGTGGCGCGTCACGCGGCCGCGCTCCTGCGCCAGCATGGCCGAGGCGGCGAAGGCCAGGCCGAAGGGCAGGGCCATGCCGACGAAATAGAGATTCCCACCCAGGGTCGCCGCGGCCAGCGGCACTTCACCGAGTTGCCCGAGGAACAGCGTGTCGGTCAGGACCAGCGCGATCTGTGAGAGGTTGGTGAGCGCCAGCGGCCAGGCGAGCGCCAGGGTCGCGCGCAGTTCCTGCCCCCAGCCCTGGCGCGGGGCTCTCATTGTCCGTTCCGTTTGCATGGCGCCGCGGCGTTTAGCGCAAAGCCGCCGGTAAGTCGCGCGACGTTCGCGTGTCCGGCGTCTGGCGGTCCACAGCCATGCGCTCCGATGGCGGGACAGGTGGTAACGGAAGTCCCATCATGCGGTGCAGCATCGACCGGAGTCCCGTATGAACGCACCCGCCCATGTCGCACCCGAGGCCATTGCCGAAGCCGCCCTGCCGGCCTGGCTGACGATGCTGCTGGCGGGTGCCTGCGGTCTGATCGTCGCCAATCTCTACTATGCCCAGCCGCTGATCGGGCCGATCAGTGCCGAGCTCGGCCTTTCCCCCGCGGCGGGCGGTCTGATCGTGACCATGTCGCAGGTCGGCTATGGGGCCGGGCTCCTGCTGATCGTGCCGCTCGGTGATCTCGTCGAGAACCGGCGGCTGGTGTTGGCGGTGACGGCGCTGGCCGTGGTGGGGGTGCTGGCGGCGGCGCTGTCGGGCACGGGGGCGATGTTCCTGGCCGCCTCGCTGGTCACCGGTTTCGGCTCGGTCGCGGTGCAGATCCTGGTGCCCTATGCGGCGCATCTGGCGCCGGAGCGCGTGCGCGGCCGCGTCGTCGGCAACGTCATGAGCGGATTGATGCTGGGCATCATGCTGGCGCGACCGGTGGCGAGTTTCATCACTGCGCTGTGGTCCTGGCACGCGGTCTTCGTTCTCTCGGCCCTGGTGATGGTCGCGCTCTGTGTGGTGCTGCGGCTGGCGCTGCCGGCGCGCCATCCTGTGTCAGGGATGGGCTATGGCGCGCTGCTGGCCTCCATGGGGCGGCTGGCGTGCAGCAATCTGGTGCTGCGGCGGCGGGCGCTCTACCACGCCGGCCTGTTCGGCGCCTTCAGCCTGTTCTGGACGACCACGCCGCTGCTGCTCTCCGGGCCGCAATACGGGCTGTCGCAGAGCGGTATCGCGCTGTTCGCCCTGGTGGGCGTGGCGGGCGTGGTCTCGGCGCCGCTCGCCGGCCGCCTGGCCGACCGGGGCTGGACCCGACCCGCCACCGGCATCGCCATGCTACTGGTGGCGCTGTCCTTCCTGATGACCCGCCTCGCCGAGCCGGGCTCGCATCTCGCGCTGGCGCTGCTGGTGGCGGCGGCCCTGCTGCTGGATCTCGGCGTCTCGGCCAATGCCGTGCTCGGGCAGCGGGCGATCTTCTCGCTCGGCGCGGAATTCCGCGCGCGCCTGAACGGAATCTACATGGCCACCTTCTTCATCGGCGGCGCCATCGGCTCGGCGCTGGGCGGGTGGAGCTACGCTGCCGGGGGATGGCCGCTGACGGCCTGGGTAGGCTTCGCCCTGCCCTTGGCGGGACTGGCCTACTACGCCACCGAAGGCAGCCTCGCGGTGCCCCGCAACACCTGATACGTACCGGCGGGGGCGGCAGTGCTCGCCGGATCTTGCGCCGCCCCCCCCTTCCAAAGGTTGCGGCGGCGATCAGGCACGCCTAAATATGGTCCGTCGACTGTTTTGGTTCGGCCTGCCTGTCCAGCTCGCCTACTCCGTATCCGTACGGGGACGTTGCGTGCCTGGTGCCCGTTCCCATTCGAGGTTGATCCGCCGTGCATGTCGCGCGGCGGCGACGCATTCTGACGGAGCACCGCGATGCCGATCGGTACCGTGAAGTGGTTCAACCCGACCAAGGGTTTTGGTTTCATTCAGCCGGAGGACGGCTCGAAGGACGTGTTCGTGCACATCTCCGATGTGCAGCGTTCCGGCCTGCAGGGCCTGCAGGAAGGCGAGCGCGTGGAGTTCGAGCTGCAGCGCGGTCGCGAGGGCAAGGTTTCCGCCGGCAACCTGAAGCAGGCCTGAGCTTTTCCGGCCGTCCCGCGGCTTTGGCGGCCTCGTCCGCCAAGCCGCTGTTCTGACATTCCTTGTCGGAAGACAGGCCGGGGGAGGCGACTCCCCCGCACCTTCTTGCGTCGCCGCTTGCAGGGCGGCAGGGGAGTCCAGGGAGAAGCTCTCTTCCCAGGCTTTGCCTCGCCCGACCGTTTCCCTGGGCGGCGGTATTCCTCAAACCGCTGCTGAGCGAGTTGGCAGGTGCCCGGGCGCGGCTCCGGCGCGCGGCGCCGCCGCACGATTCCCGCCTGACCTCCCGCTCCTGCGCAGAACAGAACATATTGGAGGTGGGCCCGGATGGCACGTACGCCCAATTACGGTCAGCAGCGAGCGGAGCGAAACCGCGCAAAGCAGGCCAAGGCGGAGGCGAAGGCGCGCGAGCGCGAGGAAGCGCGGGTGCGGCGCAAGGCCGCCATCGAGGCAGGCGAGGACCCTGACATGGGTGAGCCGGTGATCCTGCCGCCCGAGGGTGAAACAACGCGTTAAGACGGCACCCGGCATTCGCGGCAACAGGCTGCCGGGCGGCAGGAGTGACCCCATGGTTGCACACCATACCGGCAGCTATGTGCTGTTCGACGTTGTTTACGAGGACGGCTCCCGCCGTTCCAACCGCAAGGTGCCGCGCGAGCTTCTCGGCGGGCTGGATGGCGATGCGCCGGCCCGCACCCTGATCGAGGCGCAGGACGAGGAGATCGCCAAGGCTTCCGGGCGCCCCCGGCCAGTGATTGCGCAGCTGCAGCGCACGCCCTTGCCGAAGCCGGCGAAGGTGCACGTCAAGAGCCGGAAGTGACAGGTCCGGCGGCGGGAGCGCCAGCCGCCTTCGCCGCCCCCCGTTGACAGCCCCCGCTTCGCGGCGGACCCTTCGCCCCCTGTGGGAGAAGCGGGATCGCACGCGATGGACCAGACGAAAAAGAGCTTTAAGCTGCGCAGCCAGCGTTGGTTCGACGACCCGGAAGATCCGGGCATGACCGCGCTGTATATCGAGCGTTTCCTGAATTTCGGCCTGACACGGGGCGAGCTGCAGTCCGGCAAGCCGATTATCGGCATCGCGCAGACGGGGAGCGATATCGCGCCCTGCAACCGGCACCACCTGGCGTTGGCGGAGCGGATCAAGGCGGGCGTGCGCGACGCCGGCGGCATTCCGCTCGAATTCCCGATCCACCCGATCCAGGAGACCGGCAAGCGCCCCACGGCGGCGCTGGACCGCAACCTGGCCTATCTTTCGCTGGTCGAGGTCCTGCACGGCTATCCGATCGACGGTGTCGTGCTCACCACCGGTTGCGACAAGACCACCCCCGCCTGCCTGATGGGCGCCGCGACGGTGAATATCCCCGCCATCGTGCTCTCCGGCGGCCCGATGCTGGACGGGCACTGGAAGGGGCGGCTTTCCGGCTCGGGTACCATCGTCTGGGAGGCGCGCAAGCTGCTCGCCGCCGGCGAGATCAATTATGACGGCTTCATGCAGATGGTGGCGAGCAGCGCGACCTCGGTCGGCCACTGCAACACCATGGGCACGGCGCTGTCGATGAACTCGCTGGCCGAGGCGCTGGGCATGTCGCTGCCGGGCTGCGCCTCCATCCCCGCCGCCTATCGCGAGCGCGGGCAGATGGCGCACGCCACAGGAATGCGCATCGTCGACATGGTGCGCGAGAACCTGCGCCCCTCCGACATCATGACGCGCGAGGCATTCGAGAACACCATCATGCTGGCGAGCGCTATCGGCGCCAGCTCGAACTGCCCGCCGCACCTGGTCGCCATCGCCCGCCACATGGGCGTGGAGCTGACCACCGAGGACTGGCAGACCATCGGCGCCGACATCCCGCTGCTGGTGGACTGCCAGCCGGCTGGCCGCTTCCTGGGCGAGATGTTCTACCGCGGCGGCGGCGTGCAGTCGGTGATGAAGGAGCTGGCCGATGCGGGCAAGCTGCACACCGGCGTCCGCACCGTCACCGGCAAGACGCTGGCCGAGGACCTGGAGAAGGCGCCGCTGCCGGACCGCGAGGTGATCCGCCCCTACAGCCAGCCCCTGAAGGAGCAGGCGGGCTTTGTCGTGCTGTCCGGCAACCTCTTCGACAGCGCGGTGATGAAGGTCAGCGTCATCGACAGGAAGTTCCGCGAGCGCTTCCTCTCCGACCCGGAGGACGTCTTCGAGGGCAAGGTTATCGTCTTCGAGGGGCCGGAGGATTACCACGACCGTATCGAGGACCCAGACCTCGGCGTGGACGAGCACACCGTGCTGGTGATCCGCAACTGCGGGCCGGTCGGCTATCCCGGCAGCGCTGAAGTGGTGAACATGCAGCCGCCGGGCGCAATGATCAAAGCCGGCATCGACAGCCTGCCCACCATGGGCGACGGGCGGCAGAGCGGCACCTCAGCCAGCCCCTCGATCCTGAACGTCTCGCCGGAGGCGGCGGTGGGTGGTGGCCTGGCGCTGCTGAAGTCGGGCGACCCGATCCGCATCAACCTCAAGACCCGCAAGGTGGATGTGCTAATCCCCGAGGAGGAGCTGGCCGCCCGTCGTGCCGCCTGGACTCCGCCGAAGCTGGTGCACAAGACGCCCTGGGAGGAAATCTACCGCTCCATGGTGGGCCAGCTCGGCACCGGCGGCTGCCTGGAGCCGGCGACGCTCTACCTGAACATCCTCGAGACGCGCGGCGAGAGCCGCCACAACCACTAGGAGGGGCGGGCGCATGGCGGGACGGCTTTCCGGGAAGCGGTGCTTTGTCACCGCGGCGGGGCAGGGGATCGGGCGCGCCACGGCGCTCGCCTATGCCGCCGAGGGAGCGCAGGTGGTGGCGACCGACCGCGACGCCGCCAAGCTCGCCGGGCTTGAGGCGCAGGGCATCACCACCCGGGTGCTGGACGTGCTGGACGATGCCGCGGTGACCGCCGCCATCACGGAGGCCGGCCCCTTCGACGTGTTGTTCAACTGCGCCGGCTTCGTGCACCAGAACGACGCGCTGAGCTGCACCGACGAGGAGTGGGACTTCGCCTTCGCGCTCAACGTGCGGGCGATGTGGCGCACCATCCGCGCCGCATTGCCGGGCATGCTGGCGCAGGGCGGCGGGGCCATCGTCAACATGTCCTCCGCCGCTTCCAGCGTGAAGGGCGTGGCCAACCGCTTCGTCTATGGCACCACCAAGGCGGCGGTGGTCGGCATGACCAAGAGCGTGGCCGCCGACTACGTGGCCAAGGGCATTCGCTGCAACTGCGTCTGCCCTGGCACGGTGGACACGCCTTCGCTCGGCGAGCGGATCGCGGCCAATGCCGCCACGGCGGGCGGGCTGGAGGCCGCGCGGGCCGGCTTCGTCGCGCGGCAGGCGATGGGGCGGCTGGCCACGGCGGAGGAGATCGCCGCGCTGGTGGTCTATCTCTCGGCGCCGGAATCGGCTTTCGTCACCGCACAGGCCATCGTCATCGACGGTGGCTGGACCAACTGACAAGGAAACGCTGAACCATGAAGCTTCTGCGCTTTGGCGCGCCGGGCCAGGAGAAGCCGGGCCTGCTGGATGCCGGTGGCACCATCCGAGACCTCTCCGGCGTGGTGCCCGACCTGGCGGGAGACGTGCTCTCGCCCGAGGGCCTCGCGAAGCTCGCGGCGCTGGACACCGCCAAGCTGCCGGCGGTGAGCGGCTCGCCGCGCCTCGGCCCGCCGGTGGCGCGCATGACGAATTTCATCTGCATCGGCCTGAACTATGCCGACCATGCCGCGGAGACCGGCGCCGCCATCCCGAAGGAGCCGATCATCTTCATGAAGTCGCTCGGCGCGCTCTGCGGTCCGAATGACGACGTGGAAATCCCCGCCGGCAGCACCAAGACCGACTGGGAAGTGGAACTGGCCATCATCATTGGCCGCCGCGCCAAGCGCGTCTCGGAGGCGGAGGCGCTGGACTATGTGGCCGGTTATGCCGTCTGCAACGACGTGTCGGAGCGCGAGTACCAGATCGAGCGCGGCGGCACCTGGGACAAGGGCAAGGGCTGCGACACCTTCGGCCCGCTCGGCCCCTGGCTGGTGACCAAGGACGAGGTGCCGGACCCGCAGAACCTCGCCATGTTCTGCGAGGTCGATGGAGAGCGCTACCAGAACGGCTCGACCCGCACGATGATCTTCGGCGTGACGAAGCTGGTCTCCTATGTCTCGCAGTTCATCACGCTGCATCCGGGCGACGTGATTTCCACCGGCACGCCGCCGGGGGTGGGCATGGGGCAGAAGCCGCCGAAGTTCCTGAAGGCGGGGCAGACCATCCGCCTCGGCATTGAAGGGCTGGGCGAGCAGACACAGCGCACCGTCGGCGGGTGAAGAAAAAATCGGGGGGAAGGAATTCCCTCCGAACCCTCTATTTCTTTCTGACAGTTTTGCGCTCCTTCGGGGGCAGCGCCGCAAACTCGAAGGAAAAAGATGGGGGTCTGGGGGAATTCCTTCCCCCAGCCTTGTTCAGCCGCCGTGCCTTCCCAGCTCGCCCGGCACACTCCGATTAACATGCCTCCAGGCTTTTCACAGCCTCGGGAAAGGGTCTTCGCGTCCGACTGGTATGGTAGTATGGCGAGCCGGTGCCGATATCTGCGGGAGGAAAGCTGGGCATCGTGGCAGGCGACAGCGAGATGCTCCTGGCCGGCCTGGAACCTTGCGGCCCCGTGGGGCCACAAATCCTGCGCATCCTGCGCCATCAGATCCTGACGAATGAGTTGGCACCCGGCGCGCGGCTCTCCGAGGCCGATTTGTCGCGCCGCCTCGGCGTCAGTCGGCAGCCGGTGCGGGAGGCGCTGATCCGCCTCACCGAGGCTGGGCTTGTACAGGTCCTGCCGCAACGTGGCACCGAGGTCCTGCGCATCTCCCTGCCCAAGGTGCTGAGTGGCCGCTTCGTCCGGGAGGCGGTGGAGCGCGCCGTCGTCCGGCAGGCGGCGCTGACGGCGGATGCCGCGGCGATCGCCCACCTCCAGGACCACATCGCCGCGCAGGAGAAGGCCGCGGCCCGCAACGACCAGGCGCGCTTCCTCCAGGCCGATGACGCCCTGCATCAGGGGCTGGCGGCCTCGATCGGACATGGCGAGGCCTGGGGCGCCTTGCAGGACGCCAAGTTCCAGATGGACCGGGTGCGCCATCTCAGCTTGCCGGATGCCACGCCCATGGAACTGCTGATCGCGCAGCATAAGGCCATCCTCGCGGCCATCCGGCGCCGCGACCCGGCCGCCGCGGATGCGGCCATGGGAGCGCATCTGGCGGAGGTGCTCACCGCCTTGCCGCGCCTGGTCGCCCGCTTTCCGGATCATTTCGAGGGTGGCGAGGCGATGTTGCAGCCCGGCCCCGAAATGCTCAGCCCATCAGAATTGCGCCGCGACGGCGAAGGTGAAGGGAGCAAGACATGACGTCTGCGACGGCCACGACGGAGGCGGAGGGGTTCGCCGGGGAGGTTTCGCCATCCATGCTGCGGCGGGTGGCGCTGGCCTCCTGCATCGGCAGCACCGTCGAGTGGTATGACTTCTTCATCTATGCCACGGCCTCGGCGCTGGTTTTCAACAAGCTGTTTTTCCCGGAACTGGACCCGCTGGTCGGCGCCCTGGTCTCGCTCGGCACCTATGCCGCGGGCTTCCTGGCGCGGCCGATCGGTGGTCTTGCCTTCGGCATCATCGGCGACCGCAAGGGCCGGAAATCCGCCCTTGTCATCACCCTGCTGATGGTGGGCATCGCGACCTTCATCGTCGGCCTGCTGCCGACCTACGAGACGCTCGGCTCGGCGGGTGCCCTCGTGCTGGTCGCGGTGCGGCTGATCCATGGCTTCGGTATCGGCGGCGAGCAGGGCAATGCCATCCTTATCACCTGCGAGCATTCGCCCGCCGCGAAACGCGGCTTCTATGGGGCGCTGGTACAGCTTGGCGCGCCGGCGGGCTTCGTGCTGCCACTCGGCCTCTTTGCGCTGCTGACCTCCACACTCTCGGAGGAGGCTTTCCTCAGCTGGGGCTGGCGCATTCCCTTCCTGCTGAGCGCAGTGCTGGTCGGGATCGGCATGTACATCCGGCTTCATCTTACGGAATCCCCGCTCTTCCGCCGGGAAGAGGGAAAGCACGCGCGCAACCCGCTGGCGCAGGTGCTGCGCGAGCATGGCCGCGCTGTCGTCCTGGGCTGTGGCGCCAAGCTGCTGGAATCCACAGTCTTCACCACCTATGCCGTGATCCTGACCGCCTATGCTGTCAGCCGCGGCATCCCGCGCGCGGTGATGACGGAGGCGACACTCATCGCCATCGTCATCGAGCTGATTTCGCTGCCGCTGTTCGGTGCGCTCTCGGACCGGATCGGCCGCAAGCCGGTCTATCTGCTGGGTGCGCTGGTGAACCTGCTGCTGGTCTTCCCGACCTTCTGGATCGTCTATGCCGACCGGCAGGAATTCATCTGGATGGCTTTGCTCGGCACGCTGGCGATCGGCCACAGTGCCATGTACGCGCCGCAGGCGGCCTTCTTCGCCGAACTCTTCCCGACGCGGATGCGTGCCAGCGGCATTTCCTTCGTCCAGCAGATCGGCGCGCTGATCGGCTCGGTGGGCACGCTGGGGGCGGGGTGGTTCCTGGCGCTCGCCCAGGGCGCGCCGTGGATCCTCGCGAGCTATATCGCGGTGGTCGGGATCGTGACCCTGGCTTGCACGGTGCTGCTGCCGGAAACCGCCGGCCGGCCCTCCGACCACGCCTGAACGAAACAGGGCCGGGGGAGCCATTCTTCCCCGACCCTGAGGCCATCTCCCCTCGACGAGGGCAGCGTTACATCGTCGCGCCGATCGGCCAGGGGGCGAATTCCGCCGCGCCGAAGTCGTAGCTCTCGCTCTTGGTCCGCTCACCGCTGGCGACGCGCAGGATGAGGTCGAAGATGCGCTGGCCGCATTCCTCGACGGTCTCGCGGCCGGAGAGGATGGTGCCGCAATTGACGTCCATGTCCTCCTCCATCCGCTCGTACATGGCGCTGTTGGTGGCAAGCTTGATGGAGGGCGCCGGCTTGCAGCCGAAGACGCTGCCGCGGCCGGTGGTGAAGCAGACCATGTTAGCGCCGCCCGCCACCTGGCCGGTGGCGGCTACCGGGTCATAGCCGGGCGTGTCCATGAAGACGAAGCCCTTCTCCGTCACCGGCGCGGCATAGTCATAGACAGCGGTGAGGTTGGTGGTGCCGGCCTTGGCCATGGCGCCGAGCGACTTCTCCAGGATGGTGGTCAGCCCGCCCGCCTTGTTGCCGGGGGAGGGGTTGCTGTTCAGCTCCGCCTGCCCCTTGGCCGCGTAGTCCTCCCACCAGCGCATCAGCGAGACGAGCTTCTCGCCCACTTCGCGGGAGACGGCGCGGCGGGTCAGCAGGTGCTCGGCGCCATAGGTCTCCGGCGTTTCGGAGAGGATGACGGTGCCGCCATGCCGCACCAGCAGGTCCGAGGCGGCGCCGAGCGCGGGGTTGGCGGTGATGCCGGAATAGCCATCCGAGCCGCCACATTGCAGGGCGATGGTCAGATGGCTGGCCGGCACCTTCTGGCGGTGCACCTGGTTGGATTCCGCCAGCACCTCCTTCACGAAGGCGATGCCTGCTTCCACCGTCTTGCGGGTGCCGCCCATGGACTGGATGTCCATGTTGCGCAGGCGGCCGGCCAGGTTCTGCTCCTCCAGCAGGCCGGAGATCTGGTTGACTTCGCAGCCCAGGCCGATGGCGATGACATGGCTGAAGTTCACATGGCGCGCGTAGCCGGCGAGGGTGCGGCGCAGGATGCGCAGCCCGTCATTGTCGCCCATGCCGCAGCCGGTCTTGTGGGTCAGGGCCACCACGCCATCGACGTTGGGGAACTCGGCCAGCGGGTCGCTGCCGATGAAGGGGTTGCGCTTGAAGGCATCGGCGATCAGCGAGGCGACATGGGCCGAGCAGTTCACGCTGGTGACGATGCCGATGTAGTTGCGCGTCGCCACCCGCCCGTCGGGGCGGACAATGCCCATGAAGGTCGCCGGTTCGGGCACGTAGAGGGTGGGCTTGGCGTCCGCGCTCCAGGCGTAGTCCTTGGCGAACTCGCCCATACCGCAGTTCTGGGTGTGCACCCAGTCACCGGGAGCGATGGGCTGGGTGGCGAAGCCGATGATCTGCCCGTAGCGGCGGACTGCCTCGCCCGGGGCGTGGGCGCGGACGGCGACCTTATGGCCGGGTGGGATGCGGGCGCGGGTGACGACGTTGGGCGCCACTGGGGTGCCTTCGGCGGCCGCCCGGCGCGCGATCAGCACGCTATCCTCCGGGTGCAGGCGGATGAAGGGGGTCTCAGTGACGGCGTCCATAATTCAGTCTCCTCCAGGGGGCTTCATCCTAGCGCAGCGAGGACGCTTGCGAAGCACAAAGCCCCTTTCATAGTGTCATCATACGACAAGATGAGCGCGGGGCGGGCGCCGAAAGGGAAGGGGAGGGCATCGAGGGATTTTCGCGGCGGCCGCGCTGGCTCCCAGCCGCTGCACAGCAAGGCCAGTGCCGGCGCAGGTTGGAGCCGGCAGCATTACGAATGCCTGCGGTCGGCTCCCCTTACGTTTCTAAGTGAGGCGGCAGGAAACGCCCGACCGCCACGACAGTTCCATGCCCGGGGCGATCAGGCGAAGATCAGGACGTCCGAGCGCCGGCGGAACGGCTCAGGCGTGACCAGCGCTGCCCGAGAGGAGCAACGGATCGATATGCAGCTTGGCCAGGGCCATGCGCCACTTCTCGTCCAGCGTGCCCTCGAAGAGCAGCGCCTCGTCGGCCGGCACGTTCAGCCAAGCGTTGCGCTGGATCTCCTCCTCCAGCTGCCCCGGTCCCCAGCCCGCATAGCCCAGGGCCAGTAGACCCTGACGCGGCCCGCCGCCGCCGGCGATCGCCTTCAGGATGTCCACGCTGGCGGTCAGCGCCAGGTCGCCGGTGACTTGCAGGCTGCCCTCGCTGGACCAGTCCGTGGTGTGCAGGACGAAGCCGCGCCCGCCCTCGACCGGTCCGCCGGCGAGCAGACGGATCTGCCGCTGCGGCGGCACCGGCTGCACGTCCAGTTGCTTCAGCAGCTCCTCGAAGCTGAGATTGTCGAGCGGCTTGTTCAGGACGATGCCCATCGCCCCGTCGGCCGAATGCGCGCAAAGGCAGATCACGGAGCGGGTGAAGCGTGGGTCCTGCATGCCGGGCATGGCGATCAGCAACTGCCCGCCGAGATAGCCGCTCAGCAGGCTGCGACTCCGGCCGCCCTTCCCGCTGGCGATGCGGAAGCTTTCCGGAAGTTCGTTCTCACGTGCGCGTCGTGCCATCGTGCCCCCCAAGATGGCGGCGGGAAGGGAAGGGCGCAAGCACCGTGGTTGACAGCTTTGCCGCCCCCATGAAATGCCGGATGTCCCATCAGGAGAAGAAGCCCATGTCGATCCAGGCCGGCGAGAGCATTCCCGCCATGACACTGACCCAGGCCACCGCCGAGGGGCCGCGCGAGCTGAGCACCGAGGCGCTGTTCGGCGGCAAGACGGTGGTGCTGTTCGGCGTTCCGGGCGCCTTCACCCCCACCTGCTCGGCCAAGCACCTGCCCAGCTTCCTGCGCAATGTGGCGGCGCTGCGCGAGAAGGGCGTGGACACCATCGCCTGCATGGCGGTGAACGACGCCTTCGTGATGCAGGCCTGGGCCAAGGACCAGGGCGTCAACGACGAGGTGGTGATGATCGCTGACGGCGCCGGCGCCCTGACCCGCGCACTGGGGCTGGAGTTCGACCTGACCGCCCGCGGCATGGGCGTGCGCTGCCAGCGCTTCGCCCTGGTGGCGAAGGACGGCAAGGTTACTCATGTCGCGATCGAGGCGCCGGGCGCCTTCGAAGTGTCCAGCGGCGAGGCGGTGCTCGCCGCCCTCTAGAGCGGTTTCCGTTCGCCCTGGCTCACTTCAACCGCTTTAGCCTTTTGTTTTGACGAGCATCTTCACCCGATCGGGTGATTCCACCTGATCGGGATTCTGCTCAAGGGCGGAGGGGCGGGAGATCCGCGTCTCTCGCTCGTCAGGAAGCGGCGCCGGGCCCCAGCGGCTCAGGGCAGCGCCGCCCGGCACCTCGCAGGCAGATCAGCGGCCGCGCCGGACGGGCGGCGGCCTGCAGGCCCAGCCAGTCGCGGAACTCAGCCAGCACGCAGGCGGTGATCGGCGCCACCGGGAGGCGCAGGGCCGCCTCGGGCGTCACCCATGCCAGGCTCTCCAATTCCCCCGAGCCGGTCAGGCGGCCGGTGGTGGCCTCCTCCGGCGCGATGAGAAAGCGGGCGTTGAAGCGGATGGGAAGCTGGCGTGGCGTCACCGCACGGCAGAGATAGTCCAGCCGGTCCAGGGCCGGCTGCGGCCCGCCCAATTGCAGCCCGGTCTCCTCCTCCAGTTCGCGGGCCGCGGCCATGGCGAGGGCGCGCGCCAAGCGCGGCGGGGCGCGGCGTTCCAGGGCGGCGCGGGTCTCCGGGCGCAATTCGCTGGCGGCGGGGGCGAAGCGGTCGGCAAAATCCACCCGGCCGCCGGGGAAGACCAGCCGGTTCGGCATGAAGCGGTGGCCGGCGGCCCGCACCCCCATCAGCACTTCCACGCTGCCGGAGGGGGCCTGGCGCCAGAGGATCAGGCTGGCAGCGTGACGGGGATGGGCCACGCGCAATGCGGTCGAGGACATGCCGGCAGCTTCGCACCACAGGCGCCGCCCGGAAAGATGGCGGCTCCTTGACAAGTCGGGGGTGCGAGCGCATCTGCCCGAAAGAGGACAAGACCGGTCCGCTTTAAGGAGGGGTCCGCGTGTTGCGGCTGTCGAAACTAACGGATTACGCCGTGGTGGTGCTGGCCCGGCTGGAGGCTGAAGGCGGCCTCCAGACGGCCCCTGGCTTGGCCGTCGCCACCGGCATCGCCGAGCCCACGGTGGCCAAGGTACTGAAGAATCTGGCCCATGCCGGGCTGGTGGAGGGCCTGCGCGGGGCGCGGGGCGGCTATCGCCTGGCCCGGCCGCTTTCCGCCATGCCCCTGTCCGAGGTGATCTGCGCCATCGATGGGCCGATCGCGCTCACCGCCTGCGTCGATGGCGCCAGCGGCAGCTGCGAGACGGAGACCATCTGCCCCGTGCGCGGCCGCTGGGACAAGGTGAACGAAGCCATCCGCACCGCGCTCTCCGACATCACCCTGGCCGACCTGGCGCCGCCGACCGCGTCGTCCTGTCGCCGCCTGACCCTGCCGGCCTCGCCGGCCCACCTGCCCGCCGAGTAGGGAAGAAGAACAAGATGCCTGCCGTTACCGAGACGATCGACGCCGTCCACTCCGTCACGCACAGCACGTACAAGTACGGCTTCGAGACGGACATCGACATGGACTTCGCCCCGAAGGGGCTGAACGAGGACATTGTCCGCTTCATCAGCGCCAAGAAGAACGAGCCCGAGTGGCTGCTGGAATGGCGGCTGAAGGCCTTTGCGCTGTGGAAGACGATGGAGGAGCCGCGCTGGGCCGCGGTGAAGTTCCCGCCGATCGACTATCAGGACGCCTACTACTATGCGGCGCCGAAGCAGAAGACGAAGCCGAAGTCGCTCGACGAGGTCGATCCCGAACTGCTGCGCACCTATGAGAAGCTCGGCATCCCGCTGAAGGAGCAGGCCATCCTGGCCGGCGTCGAGGGCGCGGACGAGAGCCCGGCCGATGCGCGCATGCCGGTGGCGGTGGATGCCGTCTTCGACAGCGTCAGCGTCGCCACCACCTTCAAGGACCGGCTGGAGAAGGAAGGCATCATCTTCTGCTCCATCTCCGAGGCGGTGCAGAACCATCCGGAACTGGTGCGGCAGTATCTCGGCTCGGTGGTGCCGCAGGGCGACAACTTCTACGCGGCGCTGAACAGCGCGGTCTTCACCGATGGCAGCTTCGTCTACATCCCGAAGGGGGTGCGCTGCCCGATGGAGCTGTCCACCTATTTCCGCATCAATGCCAAGAGCACCGGCCAGTTCGAGCGCACGCTGATCATCGCCGATGAGGGCGCGCATGTCTCCTACCTGGAGGGCTGCACGGCGCCGATGCGCGACGAGAACCAGCTCCATGCCGCCGTGGTCGAGCTGATCGCGCTGGACGACGCCACCATCAAGTACAGCACGGTGCAGAACTGGTACCCGGGCGACGAGAACGGCAAGGGCGGCATCTACAACTTCGTGACGAAGCGTGGCGCCTGCCGTGGCAAGCGCTCCAAGATTTCCTGGACGCAGGTGGAGACCGGCTCTGCGATCACCTGGAAGTACCCGTCCTGCATCCTGCAGGGGGATGACAGCGTCGGCGAGTTCTATTCGGTCGCCATCACCAACAACTGGCAGCAGGCCGATACGGGCACGAAGATGTTCCATATCGGCAAGAACACCAGCTCGACGATCATCTCCAAGGGCATCAGCGCCGGGCAGGGGCAGAACACCTATCGTGGTCTGGTGAAGATCAGCCCGAAGGCTTCCGGCGCGCGCAACTTCACGCAGTGCGACAGCCTGCTGATCGGCGACAAGTGCGGCGCACACACGGTTCCCTATATCGAGAATCGCTGCGTGACCGCCAAGGTCGAGCATGAGGCGACGACCAGCCGCATCGCCGAGGACCAGCTGTTCTACTGCCGCCAGCGCGGCCTGTCGGAAGAGGATGCGGTGGGCCTCATCGTCAACGGCTTCTGCCGCGAGGTGCTGAAGGAGTTGCCGATGGAGTTCGCGGTGGAAGCGCAGAAGCTGTTGCAGATCAGCCTCGAAGGCTCGGTGGGTTAGTCGGTCCGATGGCCGGAGCGCCGCAGGGCGCGGAGGCCTGAATCGGATCGCCGAAGATTGGGACGGAAGAAGAATAATGCTGAAGATCGAAGGGCTGACCGCCGAGGTCGAGGGCAAGGAGATCCTGAAGGGGATCGACCTGGAAGTGCCGACCGGCGAGATCCACGCCATCATGGGCCCGAACGGCTCGGGCAAGTCCACGCTTTCCTATGTGCTCTCGGGGCGGGAGGGCTACGAGGTCACCGGCGGCAGCGCCACCTTCAATGGCCAGGACCTGCTGGCCATGGAGCCGGAGGAGCGCGCCGCGGCGGGTCTCTTCCTGGCCTTCCAGTATCCGGTCGAGCTGCCGGGCGTGGGCAATGCCAATTTCCTGCGTACCGCGCTGAACGCCATCCGCCGCAACAAGGGCGAGCCCGAGCTGGACGCCATGCAGTTCCTGAAGCTGGCACGCGAGCGGATGAAGGCGCTCTCCATGCCGGAGGACATGCTGAAGCGCGGCGTCAATGTCGGCTTCTCCGGCGGCGAGAAGAAGCGCAACGAGGTGCTGCAGATGGCCCTGCTGCAGCCCGCCCTGGCCATTCTCGACGAGACGGATTCCGGCCTCGACATCGACGCGCTGAAGATCGTCGCCGAGGGTGTCAACGCCATGCGTGGCCCCGACTTCTCCTCGCTGGTCATCACCCATTATCAGCGACTGCTCGACTACATCGTGCCGGACCGCGTGCACGTCCTGATGAACGGCCGCATCGTGCAGTCCGGCGGGCCCGAGCTGGCCAAGCAGCTGGAGGCGGGCGGCTACAACTCGGTGAAGGCGGCATGACCTCAGCCGGAGACATCGTCATGGCCGAGAACGCGCTGACCGAACCCGGCGCGGCCGGCTTCCTGCATCGCTACGAAGGGCTGCGCGCCCGTCTGCCCGGCCAGCGCCTGCCCTGGCTGGCGGCCCGGCGCGATGCCGCCGCCGAGGCTTTTCGTGCCCAGGGTTTCCCGACCCGGCGCGTCGAGGCCTGGAAGTACACCGATCTCGCGCCGCTGACTCAGGCCGGCTTCGGCGAGGCCCTGACCACGGTGGATGGCGCCCTGGCGCTGCCGCGTGCCGCCGCGCCGCGCCGCGTGGTCTTCGTGGATGGCCGCTTCCGCCCCGACCTGTCGGACCCGGAAGCGCCGGTGCGCAGCCTGGCGCAGCACCTGCCGGAGGTCGAGGGCCTGCTCGGCAGCCTGGCGCGGGTCGAGGATCTGCCGCTGGTGGCGCTGAATACTGCCATGTTCGAGGATGGCGCGCTGATCGACCTCGCCCCCGGCGAGGATGGCGGCGTGGTCGAGCTGCTCCATGTCACCCTGGCCGAGCGGGCGGTGGCGGTGCATCCGCGCCATCTGGTGCGGCTGGGCGCGGGCGCGAAGCTGGTGCTGATCGAGCGCAACTGGGGCCATGGCGACGGCCGCTATCTCAACAGCCCGGTGCTGGAATTCGCGGTGGCGGCGGAGGCCCACGTCACCCATGCGCGGATGCAGCAGGAAGGGAAGGGGGGTATCCACCTCTCGACCGTCTTCGCCCGCGTGGCGGAGGGCGGAACCTATGACAGCTTCCTGCTGCATGCCGGCGCGAAGCTGGCGCGCAGCGAGGCGCATGTGACGCTCGCCGGCCCGAAGGCGGCCGCGCACCTGAATGGTGCCCAGCTTCTGGGCGACGGGCAGCATGGCGACTGCACCACCTTCCTGGAGCATGCGGCGCCGGATTGCCCGAGCCGCCAGACGGTGAAGACGGTGCTGGCCGGCAAGTCGCGCGGCGTCTTCCAGGGCAAGATCCTGGTGGACCAGATCGCGCAGCGCACCGACGGCTACCAGATGAACCAGGCGCTGCTGCTCTCCAACCAGGCCGAGATCGACAGCAAACCGCAGCTTGAGATCTACGCCGACGACGTGAAGTGCAGCCACGGTGCCACGGTGGGCGAGCTGGACGAGAACCAGATCTTCTACCTGCGCTCGCGCGGCCTCCCCGAGGCGGTGGCGCGCTCTATGCTGATCGAGGCCTTCCTGCAGGAGGCGGTCGAGGGCATCGCGGATGAGACGGCGCGGGCCGCGCTTTCCGAGGCGGTCTCCGGCTGGTGGGAGAAGGTGGCGTGATGGACGGGGTGGTGGCGCCGAAGGGCACGGGCGGCTTCGATGTCGCGCGCATCCGGCAGGATTTCCCGATCCTGTCGCAGAAGCAGCGCGGTAAGGATCTGGTCTTCCTCGATTCCGGCGCCTCCGCCCAGAAGCCGCGACAGGTCATCGAGGCCATGACCCGGATGATCGAGACGGGCTACGCCAACGTCCATCGCGGCGCCTATCTCCTCTCCGAGCGCGCGACCGAGGCCTATGAGGCGGCGCGCCGCGCCGTTGCCGGCTTCCTGAACGCGCGCAGCGAGCGGGAGATCGTCTTCACCAGCTCCTCCACCGCCGCGATCAACCTCGTGGCGCACAGCTACGGGCGCAGCGTGCTGAAGCCGGGGCAGGCGGTGCTGATCTCCGAGATGGAGCACCACGCCAACCTCGTGCCCTGGCACATGCTGAAGATGTCGCATGGCATCGAGC
Source organism: Roseomonas sp. (assembly GCA_035565935.1). Lineage (GTDB taxonomy): Bacteria > Pseudomonadota > Alphaproteobacteria > Acetobacterales > Acetobacteraceae > Pseudoroseomonas. The sequence goes on along the minus strand of DATMRU010000041.1, from coordinate 189,705 downwards.
TGCGCGTCGCCCGCGTGACCGATGCCGGCGAGCTGGACCTGGCTGATCTGGAGGCCAAGCTGGCCGACGGCAAGGTCGGGCTGGTGGCCGTCACGCACATGTCCAACGTGCTGGGCACCGTGACCCCGGCCGAGCGCATCGCGAAGCTGGCCCATGCCCATGGCGCCAAGCTGCTGCTGGACGGCTCGCAGGCCGCTGTGCACCGCCGCGTGGATGTGCAGGCGCTGGACTGTGACTTCTATGTCTTCACCGGGCACAAGCTCTATGGGCCCACCGGTATCGGCGTGCTCTGGGGCCGGATGGAGCTGCTGGAGGCCATGCCGCCCTTCCTCGGCGGCGGCGACATGATCGCCGAGGTCACGTTGGAGGGTTTCCTGCCGGCGCCGGTTCCCGCCAAGTTCGAGGCCGGCACGCCGCCGATCGTCGAGGCGGTCGGGCTGCATGCCGCCATCGACTATGTGCAGGCCATCGGCATGCCGGCCATTGAGGCCCATGAGCGACGGCTGGTGGACCGCGCCATGCAACGGCTTACGGCGGTGGAGGGGTTGACCCTGATCGGCCATGCGCAGGACCGGGGCGGCGTCTTCGCCTTCGCGCTCGACAACGCCCATGCCCATGATCTGGCGACATTGCTGGATCGCGCTGGCATCGCGGTACGCTCCGGGCGCCATTGCGCCGAGCCGCTGCACGCCCGATTTAAGGTGGAAAGCACCTGCCGGGCCTCCTTCGGCCTCTATACGACCGAGGACGAGGTGGATTACCTCGCGGAGGCGCTGGGGAAGGCACGGGAGTTCTTCCGCTGATGTTCGACGACCTACGCGATCTCTACCAGGAGGTCATCCTCGACCACGGTCGCAAGCCGCGCAACTTCCGCCGGCTGGAGGATGCCGACCGCAGTGGCCGTGGCGACAACCCGATGTGCGGCGACCGCATGCAGCTCTGGGTCAAGCTGGCGCCCGATGGCCGGCTGGCCGATGTCGCCTTTCAGGGCAAGGGCTGCGCCATCTCCATGGCGAGCGCCAGCCTGATGACCGAGACGGTGCGCGGCAAGACCCAGGACGAGGCCCGCGCGCTGTCCGAGAAGTTCCGCGAACTGGCCATGACCGGCACCTGCCCCGAATGCGGCGGGCCGCTGGCGGATGAAATGGAGCGGCTGCAGGTGCTCGGCGGCGTCTCCGAGTTCCCCAGCCGCGTGAAATGCGCCACGCTGGCCTGGCATACGCTGAACGCCGCGCTGGACAATACGGGCAAGGAGGTGAGCAGTGAGTGACGGCAGCCCTGTCACGGACGCCCCGCAGGAGGCCCATGGCGCCTGGACACCCGAGGGCGAGACGCCGCCGCGCGTCTCCGAGGATGCGGTGATCGGCGCCATCGCGCAGGTCTATGACCCCGAGATCCCGGTCAACATCTACGAGCTGGGCCTGATCTACGCCATCGAGATCGGCGAGGACGGCACGGTGAAGGTGGAGATGACGCTGACCGCGCCTTCCTGCCCCTCGGCACAGGAACTCCCGAGCCAGGTGGAGGAGATGGTCCGCACCGTCCCCGGTGTCACCGATGTGAAGGTCGAGGTGGTCTGGGACCCGCCCTGGGATCCCTCGCGCATGAGCGAGGACGCCCGGCTGGCGTTGAACATGTACTGAGCCCTCGCCACCTAAGAGGTCGAGATGAGCACCACGACGACGAAGCCCCGCCCCACCCGTTCCCTGCCGCCGCTGATGCAGCTGTCCGACACGGCGGCCGAGCGCCTGCGCGGCCTCTATGCCGGGGCGCAGGAAGGCAAGTTGCTGCGCATCGGCGTCAGCACCAAGGGCTGCTCGGGCATGGCCTATGATCTCTCCTGGGCGGATGCGCCCGGCCCCGGCGACGAGACCGTCACCGACAAGGGCGTGACCATCCTGGTGGACCGCAAGGCCACGTTGTTCCTGATCGGCACCATCATGGATTACGAGGTGAAGGCCATGTCGGCCGGCTTCACCTTCACGAATCCGAATGAAAAGGGCCGCTGCGGCTGCGGGGAGAGTTTTCACGTCTGAAGGCGCTCCCACCTTCAGCCCTGCCATCACACCAAGCATGGAGGATCGAATGGCGCTCTACACCGGCACCGCCACCGCGAAGGGTGGCCGCAACGGCCATGTGGAAAGCAGCGACAGGCTGCTGAAATTCGACCTCTCCATCCCGAAGGAGATGGGCGGCCCGGGCAAGGAAGGGGCGACAAATCCCGAGCAGCTCTTCGCCGCCGGCTATGCCGCCTGCTTCGGCAGCGCCGTGGATGCGGTGGGCCGCCAGAAGAAGCTCGACACGACGGGTGCGGAAGTCACCTGCAACGTTGGCATCGACAAGGTCGAGGGCGGCTTTCAGCTTTCCGCGAAGCTTCAGGTGAAGCTGCCGTCGTTGGACAAGGCGAAGGCGCAGGAAGTGGTCGAGGCGGCGCACCAGATGTGCCCCTACTCCAAGGCCACCCGCGGTAACATCGACGTCTCGCTCGAGGTCATCTGAACCCGGCGGGCCGGGGGCGTCGCGCCCCTGGCCCCTGGATGCCTCTCACACCGCGCTCGACCAGTTCGCCGGCACGAAGCGGTAGCCTTCCCCTTCCTTCGTGACATAGCCGTTCGCCGGGAAGGGGAAGTGGTAGCCGATGCAGCGCATCCGCTCGGCCGCCACCTCGTCGAAGACCCGCCGCCGGGTGGTCTCGGCCGTCTGCGGATCCATGTCGAAGACGAGATGCCAGCCGGGGTGCCGCAGGTTCAGCTCCGGCCGGTTGGTGACATCCCCCAGCAGCATCACCTGATCGCCGCCATCGGCGAGAAGGTAGCTCGTATGGCCCGGCGTATGGCCGAAGGTCGGCCGGGCCTGGATGCCAGATGCCACCTCGGCCGCGCCCTCCACCTGCCGGATACGCTCCTTGTAGGGCTCGAACCGCTTCCGGACATTCTCGAAGGCGGCCTTCATGCCCTGTGGCGCCCGGCTCGCCTGGCCCTCGTCCATCCAGAAGTCCCATTCCGCCTTGGGCACCACGATCTCCGCCTTTGGGAAGCTCGGCTCGCCCGCGGCATCGGTCAGGCCGGTGATGTGGTCGCCATGGAAATGCGTGAGGACAACGAGGCTGATCTGCGCCGGGTCCAGCCCGGCGGCGCGCATGTTCGCCGGGATATGGCCGGCGGTCCTGCCAAGCTGCCCGCCCGTGCCCGTATCGAACAGAACCAGCCCCTGTGGGGTTTCCAGCAGTGTCGCCGTATAGGGGATGGGCATCTGCTCGGTGGGTAGGAAGGCCTCGCGCAGCGCGGCCTCGACGGCGGCCGGCTCGGCATTGCGCACGAAGCCCTGGGTGGGGTTGGGCCGCGCGCCGAAGCCGTCATGCAGCAGCGTGACGGTCCGGCTGCCCAGGCGGAAGCGGTAGAAGCCCGGCGCCTGCTCCGGCACGGTCGCGGGCGCCCCCTGGGCCAGTGCCTCCACCATGCCCAACCGCAGGATGGCGGGCGCCATGAGCGCCACGCCGGCGGCTTGCAACAGGCTGCGTCGGTCGAGATCCATCGAAACCTCCCTTGCGGCACAAAGCGCCAGGCTCAAGGGTGGGGTGGGCCACGGCCCGGTCAAGATCTTCAGCGCGCCCGTTCGAAGACGACCACCGCCTCAAGCTGGGTGGACCACAGGAATTGGTCGATCGGCGTCGCCTGCACGATCCGCCAGCCGGCCGCCTGCAAGGGCCGGGCGTCGCGCGACAGGGCGGCCGGATTGCAGGAGACATAGATGATCCGCTGCAGGCTGCTGCGGGCCAGGGCGGGTATCTGGTCGGCCGCGCCGGCATAGGGCGGGTCCAGCACCAGGGCGGCGAAGCCCTCCAGCTCCTTCGCCGCCAGCGGCTGCCGCGCCAGATCGCGCCGCGTGGCCGTGACGCGTCCGCCGGCCTTGCGCGCGGCGGCATCCAGCGCCGAAACGGCCTCGGCGGCGCCCTCATAGGCGGCGACGCGCGCCCGGGTGGCGAGCGGGAAGGAGAGGGTGCCAAGCCCGGCATGCAGTTCGGCGATCCGTGCCTTGCCGGTGAGCTTCGCCGGCAGGCCGGCGAGCACCGCCGCGACGATGGCGGCCTCGCCCTGCGGCGTGGCCTGCAGGAAGGCCCCGGGCGGCGGCGCCACCGGCACGCCACCCAGCGCGATGGAGACCGGGCCGAGCTGCGCCAGCGTTTCCGTGGTGCCGCCCTTCAGCGGGGCACCGGCGATCCGCGGCAGGCCCTGTGCCTGGGCGAAGGCAGCCAGGGCGGCGCGGTCGGCCGGGCCCGGTGTGCCATCCAGGCGCAGCAGCAGGTCGGGGCCGGTGTCCAGCAGGTTCAGCACCGCCGAGCCCTCACGCCGGAAGGCGGAAAGGCCACGCAGCATCACCCGCAAGGGCTCGAACAGCGCCACCAGGACCGGATCCAGGATCAGGCAGGTGTGGAGATCCTCAACCGCCGCCTCGCCGCGCCCATGAAAGCCCAGCACCACGCTGCCATCGGTGCGGCGGCGCAACGCCAGGTCGGCACGACGCCGCGTGTTGGGCGGAGTGACGCGGGTTTCCGCCACCGGCGCCTCGGGAAAGCCGGCGCGGGCCAAGGCCTCGGCCAGCCGGGCGCGCTTCCAGTCGGCATAGGCCGGGAGGGCCAGATGCTGCATGGCGCAGCCGCCGCAGGCCGGGAAATGGGGGCAGGGGGCCGCGACCCGGTCCGGGCCGGGCGACAGCACTTCCTCCAGTGCCGCGACCATACCCTCGCCACGCCGCCCGGCGGGCTGCGCGCGCACCCTGTCGCCCGGCAGTGCGCCGGGAACGAAGAGCAGCCGGCCCCCGGCATCCCGGGCGATACCGTCACCGCCCGCGCCGAGGCTTTCGATGGTCAGGCAGGCGGCGCTCATGGTTCGGGCAGCTTTCCTTGGATGTGTGCCAGCCGGATCTCGGTCAGGAACAACACGAAAGTGGTGATCAGCGCGGCCATGCCGCCCAACAGCAGCAGCCCGACCGCAGTGCCGAGCGGCATGGCGAGGAACACCCCGACGAAGCCCGCCGTCACCAGCATGGAGATCAGGATCGCCGCGACGATGGCCGAGGCGATGGCCGCCCGCATGAGCCTCGCCCGGCGCAGCAGCACGGCCTGGCGCCCGGCGGTCTGGGTATCCGCCGCCAAGCTACGGTCGATGATGCGGTTTAGCCGCAGCGTCAGCAGGTTCAGTGTGGTGACGCAGGCGGTGAGCAGGAAGGCGGGCGCGATCGCGAGCTGGATCGCGCGTTCCACCTCCACCAGGTCGGCGGCGATCGGCACAGGTCTCCTTCCGCCGCCGACCGTCGGGGATCAGCCGAAGGCGTTCAGCCCGGTCTGGGCGCGGCCCAGGATCAGGGCGTGCACGTCATGCGTGCCCTCATAGGTGTTCACCGCCTCCAGGTTCATGGCGTGGCGGATCACGTGGTACTCGTCGGCGATGCCGTTGCCGCCGTGCATGTCACGCGCCATGCGGGCGATGTCGAGCGCCTTGCCGCAGGAATTGCGCTTGCAGAGCGAGATCATCTCCGGCGCCACGCGGTGCTCGTCGAAGAGCCGGCCGAGGCGCAGCACGGACTGGAGGCCGAGAGTGATCTCGGTCTGCATGTCGGCGAGCTTCTTCTGGATGAGCTGGGTCGCGGCCAGGGGCTTGCCGAACATCTTCCGCTCCATCGTGTAGGAGCGGGCGGCGTGCCAGCAGAACTCGGCGGCGCCCAGCGCGCCCCAGGCGATGCCGTAGCGGGCACGGTTGAGGCAGGAGAAGGGCCCCTTCAGCCCCTTCACATCGAGCTTGTTCTCCTCCGGGCAGAACACCTCCTCCATCATGATCATGCCGGTGGTGGAGGCGCGCAGCGAGAACTTGCCCTCGATCTTCGGCGCGGCGAGGCCCTTCGCGCCCTTCTCCAGCACAAAGCCGCGCACGTCGCCCGCCTCGTCCTTGGCCCAGACGACGAAGACATCGGCGATCGGCGAGTTGGTGATCCAGGTCTTGGAGCCACTGAGCAGATAGCCGCCATCGACCTTCTTCGCGCGGGTGCGCATCGAGCCGGGATCGGAGCCGGCATCCGGCTCGGTCAGGCCGAAGCAGCCGACCAGCTTGCCCTGCTGCATGCCCGGCAGCAGCCGGTCCTTCAGCGCGTCCGAGCCATAGGCCCAGATCGGGAACATGGCGAGGGAGGACTGCACGGAGAAGGCGGAGCGGTAGCCGCTGTCCACCCGCTCCACCTCACGGGCGATCAGGCCGTAGGAGACGTAGTTGACGCCGGCGCAGCCGTGGCTGTCGAGGGTCGCGCCCAGAAAGCCCATCTCGCCGAACTCGTTCATGATCTCCCGGTGGAAGATCTCGTGGCGGTTCGCCTCCAGCACGCGCGGGAAGAGCTTCTCCTGGCAGTACTGGCGGGCCGCGTCGCGGATCATCCGCTCGTCCTCGGAGAGCTGGTCCTCCAGCAGCAGGGCGTCGTCCCACACGAAGCTCGGTCGGGCGGTCTGGGATACGACATTCATGGCGTTCTCTCCTGCAAGGGGCCGGCGGCCGGCGCGAAATATCAGCGGAACGGGACCGCGGGGCGGAACCGAGGGGCCGAATTTGGCCCCGGCGCGATCGCGCGGCAACCGGCTTGACGCCGGTCGCGCGCGGCGGGGTTCAGGCCGCTTCGCTGCCGGACGTCCCCTCGGACACGGCCGCCGGCTCGGCCGGCGCCGTCTCGCGCTGGGGGCGCGGGATCGGGATCAGCATGAAGGCCGGGATGGCGTCGCCGAAGCCACGCACCGGCGGCCCCAGATCCTCGCGCCGGTCCTCCCGGCGATCGCGGCGACGGTCGTCGCGACGATCTTCCCGGCGGTCCTCGCGGCGCGGCGGACGGGTCTCCTCCGCGAGGCGCGCCTCGGGCTCCGGCCGGGCGGGCCGCTCCTCGCGCACACGGCTCGGGCCGCGCTCGCTGCTGCTCCGGCCCTCGCCACGGCGCGGCCGCTCTTCGCTACGCGCCTCGCGGCCCTTGCCAGTCGGCTTGCCCCGGCCACGGCCGCGTGGTGCGCTCGCCGCTTCCGCCAGCTCCCCCTCCGTCACCGGATCGAGGCCCTCGATCTGGATGCGTGGGATCGGCTTGCCGGTCAGGCGCTCGATGGCGCCGATCAGCTTCACGTCCTCAGCCGTGGCGATAGTATAAGCACGGCCCTCGCGCCCGGCGCGGCCGGTACGGCCGATGCGGTGGACATAGTCCTCATCGCGGAAGGGCACGTCGAAGTTGAAGACGTGGCTGAGCCCGCCGATGTCGATGCCACGCGCGGCCACATCCGAGCAGACCAGGAGCTGCAGCTCACCCGCCTTGAACTTCTCCAGCGTGGCGAAGCGCACGGACTGCGCCAGGTCGCCATGCAACGCGCCGACATTGAAGCCGTGCTTGGTCAGGCTCTTATAGAGCACGTCCACGTCGCGCTTGCGGTTGCAGAAGATCAGCGCGCTCTGGACGTCCTGGCTTCGGATCAGCCGGCGCAGCGCCTCGCGCTTGTCGTGCGGCTGCACAAAGGCCAGGCCCGCGGTGATGGTGGTCGCCACCGAGGCCGGCGGCGCCACCGTGATCTCCTTCGGGTTCTGCAGGAAGGCGTCGGCGAGCTTGCGGATCTCGGGCGCCATGGTGGCGGAGAAGAACAGCGTCTGGCGCAGCGGCGGCAGCAGCGAGACGATCCGCTCGACATCGGGGATGAACCCCATGTCCAGCATGCGGTCGGCCTCGTCGATCACCAGCACCTTGCAGTCGGCCAGCATGACGCGGCCGCGCTCGAACAGGTCGAGCAGCCGGCCGGGCGTCGCGATCAGCACGTCCACGCCCTGGTTCAGCGCGTCCGTCTGGTCGGACATGCTCTCGCCGCCGATCAGCAGGGCGTAGTTCAGCTTCAGGTGCTGGCCGTACTTGGCGAAGTTCTCGGCCACCTGCAGCGCGAGCTCGCGCGTGGGCTCCAGGATCAGCGAGCGCGGCATGCGCGCCTTGGCGCGGGAGCCGGCCAGGATGTCCATCATCGGCAGCACGAAGCTGGCGGTCTTGCCGGTGCCGGTCTGCGCGCAGCCCAGCACGTCCCGCCCCATCAGCACGACCGGGATGGCCTGCTCCTGGATGGGCGTCGGGTGGATATAGCCGACCTCGGCGACGCCGCGCAGCAGGGGCTCGGAAAGGCCCAGGTCTTCGAAGGTGGCGGGCGGCGGCCCGGGCGGGGCCGATTCGTCGGGCTGCGCGGCGGCATCGGCCGGCGCGGCAGCGGTCGGGGCGTTCTGGGCGTCGTAATGTTCGGTTTCGGCCACGCTGGGCGCGGTCGCGTCAGGCTGATCGCTCAAGGGCAGTCGGTTCCTTCGCCGCCATGCGGCGGGAGATACGTCGGGAGGCCCCGCGAAACCCACGCGGTCCAACCTCCGGTCATTGCGGGGTGGATATGCGCCGCCTGCACCGGCTTGGCAAGGTTTTCGACCGGTTGCGGCGACTTCCGCAGGGGCGTAACTGCCCTGCATCATGCTCAAGCGACACGACCTGCTGCTCCTTCCCGGCCTGCTCTGCGATGCCCGGCTCTGGCGCGACCCGCTGGCGATGCTGGAGGACCGGGTGCAGGCGCAGGTGGCGGACCTGACACAGGATGACAGTGTGGTCGCCATGGCGCGGCGCGCGCTGGCGGGGGCGCCACCGCGCTTCGCCCTCGCGGGCCTATCCATGGGCGGCTATGTGGCGCTGGAGATCATGCGGCAGGCGCCGGAGCGGGTGACGCGTCTCGCCCTTTTCGATACCTCGGCGCGGCCCGATACGCCGGAAGCGGCGCGCCGCCGCCGGGCGCTGATGACGCTGACCCGCAGCGGCCAGTTCCGCGGCGTGACGCCGCGCCTCCTGCCCAGCCTGCTGCATCCGGAGGCGGTGGATGGCCCGCTCGGCGACGAGGTCCGCGCCATGGCCGAGCGGGTCGGGCGGGATGCCTTCCTGCGCCAGCAGCATGCCATCCTGCACCGCCCTGATTCGCGGCCCATGCTGCCCGGCATCGGCCAGCCCACCCTTGTGGCTGTGGGGGAGCAGGATGTCCTCACGCCGCCCGAGCTCGCGGAGGAGATCGCCGATGCGATTCCCGGCGCCCGCCTGGCGCGCATTCCGCGGAGCGGCCATCTGCCCACCATGGAGCAGCCGCAGATGGCGGCGGCGCTGATGCGGGACTGGCTTTCCGGCGAGGCCTGAGGCGGCTTGCGGCGGATGCGGCGTGCCATCTGAGGCGAGCGGCCGCCGAGCGTCCCAGGGAAATCTGGAGGGGGATCTGGGCGCGTCAATTCCCGGGTAAGACTTCGCCCCTAGCGTGGCGGCATGTCCTCCGCTCTCTCCCGTCGTGCGCTGCTCGGCGCCCTGGCCGCCTGGCCTCGGGGAGGGGCCGCGGCACGTCCCGCTGAAGCACGCCTGATGCCGGCCGTGGCCGCGCCGCCCTCGGCGGAACTGCTGGCGGCCTGGGAGAGCTTCCGCCAGGGCTTCCTTCGCCCCGAGGGGCGGGTAGTGGACACGGGCAATGGCCATGTCTCGCATTCGGAGGGGCAGGGCTGGGCGATGTTCTGCGCCGAGCGCTGCGACGACCGCGTCAGCTTCGATCGGCTCTGGAACTGGACGCGGCAGGTCCTTCGACGCCCGGGTGACCGGTTGCTGGCCTGGCGCTTCATGCCTGACGCCGCCGATCCGGTGCCAGACCACAACAACGCCGCCGATGGCGACCTCTTCGCCGCCGCCGCGCTGCTGTTGGCGGGGCAGCGTTGGAACCGGCCGGATTACACAGAGGCCGGCGCGGCCATCACGCGCGATGTGCTGCGCCTGCTGGTGCGGGAGGTGGCCGGCCTCACCGTGCTGCTGCCCGGCGCGCAAGGTTTCGAGGAACCCGGCGCGGTGACCCTGAACCCTTCCTATTACGCCTTCCCGATTCTCGGCGTGCTCGCCCGGGCGGTGCCCGACCCGGCCTGGCTGCGCCTGGCGGCAGACGGGCTGATTCTGCTGCGCCGGGCGCGCTTCGGCCGCTGGGACTTGCCGCCCGACTGGCTGCTGCTGAGGCGGCAGGACGGTTCCCTCGGCCTGCCCTCGCGCTGGCCGCCACGCTTCTCCTATGACGCCCTGCGGGTGCCGCTCTATCTGCGCTGGGCCGGCCTGGAGGCGGAACCGGCTGTGCCGGCGGCGGTCCGCTTCTGGCGGGACCCCTCCCACCCGCATCTGCCTGCCTGGACGGACCTTCTGAATCAAAGGATTTCGCCCTATCCCGCGCCAAGCGGCGTGCAGGCTGTGGCATACTTCGCGGAAAACGTGCGACTCGCAGACAAGATATCGCGTATTCCGTCGGTACAGGGCAGTGAGAACTACTATTCAGCTGTGCTGAAGCTTCTGATTCTCAGTGCTTTTTCGGCCACACTATGAAAGAAGACGAGAAATTTCCTCTGCGGTATGAAAGCGCCGGTTTCGTCGCGCAATGCCAAAGGGCATTTTGCCGGAGGGCGGGTTGAGGGTGCACAGGATGAGCCACGACGCAGACATTGCCCACCTTGCCGCGGCGCTCCAGGTCCCTGGCTTACGCTACCGCTCCTTCGGCAACCAGGCTGTCCGCAAACCCGGAGAGGGGAAAGTGGTTGCGCCGGGCCCGGCGCTCCAGGCCGCTGCCATCCCGCCTCAGGGGTCGGCAATTATGGCGGAACAGCTTTCCGGAAAGCGACCTCCGATACAAAACCCCGTCTCCCCGGCGGATGCGCCGGAACAGGGCAGTCGTACCGAGCCTGCCAAGGCTGCACCGCTGCCTCCTCGCATGATGCAGGCCCAGCCGGCCTCCGAAGCCCGGCACCCTGAGGCGGAAATGGGAGTCCTGCCGCCGGCGATCGCCGACCTGTCCGCCGCGCTGGCGGGGCGGCTGGCCGTTGCGCCGCCCGCTTCCTCTCTGCCCTCTGTGCCTGCTCCGCTGGGCGGCGCCGCCTCGCTCCTGGCGGCCCTGCGGGCGGCTGAAGCCCGTCGGGCACCGGCAGCAGGGGCGGAACAGGGCCTCCTGGCGCAGTTGAGCGCCGCGTCCACAGGACCGACCCCATCACCATTGCTTGCCACCCTGGCGCCGCACCAACCGCCGCCGGCGCGCGGCCCGGTGCCGACGCTGCTCGGCGCCACGCCGTCCTCCGCGGCGCCGGAGCCACCGCCGATCGACCTGGCCGGTCTGCTCCGCATGGTCGGTCAGCCGCCTGCCCCCGCCGGGCAGCCGGCCGCCGCGCCTGAGGCGGTGCCGGAGGTGCTGCGGAGCCTGCGGCTGACGGGACTCGGCTGAGAGGACGGGTCCGATGCCGCTGATCTCCTTCGCGTCCCCTAAGGGCGGAGTGGGTAAGACGACGCTGGTGGCCAATGTCGCCGACGCGCTGCGGCGCGCCGGGCGTCAGGTCATGGTGCTGGACCTGGATCCGCAGAATTCCCTGCGGCTGCATTTCGGCGTTCCGCCGCAGGATACCGCTGGCTTCATGGCGGAACTCTCCCTGCGGCCGGACTGGCGCAGCCGCCTGCGGCCCACCGCCTCGGGCGTGGTTCTCCTGCCGCATGGTGCTGTGGAGCTGCGGACCGCGCTGGAGCACGAGGTGGCCCTGGAGCGCGAGCCGGCGCTGCTGAGTGGCCCGATGCGGGACATGCTCGCCGATCCGAACCTGCTGGTGCTGGCCGACCTCCCGCCGGGCCCCTCCCAGGCCCTAGCCGTCGTCGCGCCGCTCGCTTCCGTGATCGTCACGGTGCTGCGCAGCGAGGCGATCAGCGCCGCCATGCTCGGCGAGGTCGAGAGTGGCCGCTTCCTCGGCGGCGGCACCATGGCGTCGCTCTATGCGGGGCGCCTGCAATTCGTCCTGAACGGGGTGGACCTGCAGTCGCGCCTGTCGCGCGCGGCGGCGGAGGTAGTCGCGGGCCATCTCGGGCCGCGCTTGCTCGGCGCGGTGAGCCGTGACGAGGCATTGGCAGAGGCACTGGCGCAGATGCGGCTGGTCAATGAGGTGGCGCCGGCCAGCGGTGCGGCGGCGGACATCGCGCAGGTGGCGCGCGCCATCGAGGCGCTGCTTCCGGCCGTGCAGGTCAGCGGGGCAGGGTTGCCCGCCATGCTGCGGGCGGCCTGGTGACGGCGATGCGTCTCCTGCGCCGCCTCGCCGTCCGTTCGCGTGCCTTCGATGCGCTGCTGGCGCTCGGTGGCGCCCTCCTGGGCCTGATCTTTGTCATCGCCCCGCTGGAGGGCATCCAGCAGGCCTGGCTGGCGCTGGGCAGCTTCCTGGTGTTCCTGATCGCCGTGCGCATTCCGGGGCGCGGCCCCCTGTTCTTCCTGGTCGCGCTCTCCTCGCTGGTGTCGCTTCGCTATATCTACTGGCGGCTCACCGAGACGCTCGATTATTCCGGCTTTTTCAGTACCTTCTTCGGCACCGGGCTGCTGCTGGCCGAGCTCTATGCAGTGATCGCCCTGCTGCTGTCCTACTTCCAGCAGCTCTGGCCGCTCGACCGCAAGCCGGTGCCGCTGCCGGAGGATCCGGACCGCTGGCCGGTGGTGGACGTCTTCATCCCGACCTACAGCGAACCGCTGGAGGTGGTGAAGCCGGCCGTCTTCGGGGCGCTGGCCATGGACTGGCCGCGTGACAAGATGAACGTCTACATCCTCGATGATGGCCGGCGGGAGGAGTTCCGCCGCTTCGCCGAGGAGGTCGGCTGCGGCTACATGATCCGCCCCGACAACAAGGGCGCCAAGGCCGGCAACATCAATCACGCCCTGACCAAGACGAATGGCGAGTACATCGCCATCTTCGACTGCGACCATGTGGCGACCCGCGCCTTCCTGCAACTCACCCTGGGCTGGATGCTGCGCGACCGCAACATCGGCATGCTGCAGACGCCGCACCACTTCTATTCGCCCGACCCCTTCGAGCGGAACCTGGCCTCCGGCAAGCGCGTACCGAACGAGGGCCTCCTGTTCTACGGCCCGGTGCAGCAGGGCAATGACCTCTGGAACGCCACCTTCTTCTGCGGCTCCTGCGCCGTCCTGCGCCGCACCGCGCTTGAGCAGGTGGGCGGCGTGCCGACGCAGACTGTCACCGAGGATTGCCACTGCTCGCTGAAGATGCAGCGGCTCGGCTGGCGCACCGCCTATCTGCGCATCCCACTGGCCGCCGGTCTGGCGACGGATCGCCTGATCGCGCATATCGGCCAGCGCATGCGTTGGGCGCGCGGCATGATCCAGATCTTCCGGGTGGAGAATCCGCTGCTCGGCCCGGGCCTCAAGCTGTACCAACGCCTCTGCTACCTGAATGCGCAGTGGCACTTCCTCTTTCCGCTCCCGCGGGTCGTCTTCCTGACGGCGCCGCTGGCCTATCTGCTCTTCGGGCAGAACCTGATCGCGGCCTCGCCGCTGGCCATTGCTGCCTTCGCCGGCCCGCACATCGTCCACTCGGTCGCCACCAACAGCCGCCTGCAGGGCAGCGTGCGACACAGTTTCTGGTCGGAGATCTACGAGACGGTGCTGGCGCTCTACCTGCTGCCCGTGGTGCTGACCACGCTATTCGACCCGAAGAAGGGCAAGTTCAACGTGACCGACAAGGGCGGCACGCTGAAGGAAGGCTATTTCGACATGCGCGCGGTGGGGCCGAATCTTGCGCTCGCCCTCTGCCTGATGCTGGGGCTGCTGTCCGGCATCTACGGCATGGCCACCAATCCCTGGGCCAGCCTGCAGTTCCAGGCCAATGCGCTGAACGCCATCTGGATCACCCTGTCGCTGATGACGGTGCTGGCCGGCCTCGCCGTGGGCCGCGAGCGGCGCCAAGTGCGTGAGCGCCACCGCGTCAACGCGCAGGTCTCGACCGTGATCACCCTGCCGGACGGGAGCAAGCTGCAGGGGGAGAGCCTGGATCTCTCCCTCGGCGGTATCGCCCTCATCCTGGAGCAGCCCGCCGATCTGCCGCCCGAGCTTCCCGTGTCGATGAGTTTTGGAATGGGTGCGGAGACAGTGGTGATCCCTGCCGAGATCCTGCGTTGCCATGAGCAGCGGATGCATGTGCGCTTCGCTCCGCAGGGCGTGGCGGATGAAGGCAATATCGTCCGTATCGTGCTCGGCCGGGCGGATGCCTGGCTGGACTGGGACCATGTCCGCCGTGACCAGCCGCTGCGCTCGCTGCTCGAAGTTGTGGTCAGCATTGGCGGCCTGTTCCGCGGCGACAGCCAGCTTTCGCTGCTTCGGCGGCGGGAGCGTCGCGCGGCGCGGCAGGGGGCTCGGGGCGGGAATGCCGGCCGCGGGCCGGAGGCGCCTTCAGCCTCCCAGCCGGCCACGCATGAGGGCAAGGGGCGGAGCCGGGCGCGCCGCGCCGCGGCCCTGCTGCTGCTGGTCGGTGCCGGGCTCGCCCTGGCCAGCGTGGCCTTCGCGCAGCGCCCGCAGGCGCCGCTCGTCCGGCAGCCGGCCAGCCCCGTACAGCCGAATGCCGGGATCGCGCCTGGCCCCATGCAGCCGCCGCAGCAGGAGGCTGTTCCCGGCCTGATGCCGTCACTAGAGCCGGCGCCGATGGGGGGTCTGCCGGCCACGGCAGGCCAGGCCGAGGGTGGCCCGGGGACTGGCGGCACCGGCCGCATGGTGAGCCGCACCCTGCGGCAGCTCGGTCTTGCCGGCCCGATGCAGCTTCGCGGCACCTCCGACCTGCAGGGTGTGCTGTTCGGTATCCGCGCGGATGAGGTGGTGACCGGCGCCAAGCTGGTGTTGCAGGGCGCCACCAGCCCGGCGCTGATCTCCTCGCTCAGCCAGATCGCGGTCACCCTGAACGAGCAGTTCGTGGGCACCATTACGCCTGATCGCAGCCGGCCGAGTTTCGGGCCGATCGAGTTCCCGGTGAACCCTGTCTACTTCACCGAGGCGAACCGGCTGAACTTCCGCTTCACCGGCCGCTACACGGCCGAGTGCAACGATCCCGCCTCGGGCCTGCTCTGGGCCACCATCTCCGACCTTTCCGCCCTGCAGCTGACATTGGAGCGGTTGCCGCTCGCGCGCGACCTGGCGCGCCTGCCGGAGCCTTTCTTCGATCCGCGTTTGCGCAATGAGCCACTGACCCTGCCGGTGGTGTTGCCGGACGGCGCCGGGACCGATCTGGTCCGCGCCGCCGCCATCGCGACCTCCTGGTTCGCCGTGCAGGCCGATTATCGAGGCGCCACCTTCCCGGTCAGCACCAGCGTGCCCCCGAGTGGCAATGCCATGGTGCTGGTGGCGGGCAACGAGACGGTTCCGGGCATCGCCCTGCCGCGCATGGAAGGCCCGACGCTGGCCGTGGTGCCGAACCCGGCCGATCCCAGCGCCATGCTATTGGTGGTGGGCGGCCGCACCAGTGCCGAGGCGGCCGTCGCCGCGCAGGCGCTGGCGGTGGGCAAGCAGGCGCTCTCCGGCGAGATCGCCCTGGTGCAACAGCCGGAACTGCCGGCGCGCCGCCCCTATGACGCCCCGCGCTGGATCCGCGACGACCGCCCCGTGCGCTTCGGCGAGCTGGTCGATCCCTCCGAGCTGCAGAGCTTCGGCTTCGCGCCCGGCGCGATCTCCATCCCCTTCCGCACGGCGCCCGACCTCTACACCTGGCGGGATCGTCCGCTGCCGGTGGAGGTGAAGTTCCGCGCGCCGCCCGGCCCGATCACCGATGTGGCGGTGTCGCGCCTCGATGCCTCGCTGAACAACCACTATCTGAAATCCTTCCCTCTGCGAGAGGTGGAGCCGAGCTGGCCCTGGAGCTGGCTGGCGCGCCAGACGGGCTTCGGCGCCCGGCCGGACCGTGACGAGGGGCAGGTCGGCCTGCCGCCCTATCTCGTCTTCGGGCAGAACGAGTTGCAGCTCCGCTTCGACATGCGGCCGCTGAATCGCGGCGACTGCGTCGCCATTCCCGGCGACGTGCGCGCCTCGGTGGACCCCGACAGCACCATCGATCTGTCCCGCGCCTATCACTTCGCCGAACTGCCGAACCTCGCCTTCTTCGCCGGTGCGGGCTTTCCCTTCACGCGAATGGCGGATTTCTCCGGCACCGCCGCCGTGCTGCCGGACCGCCCCAATACGCTGGAGATCTCAAGCTTCCTGACGCTGCTCGGCAGGATGTCGGCCATCGTCGGTGCTCCCGCGACGGGCATCGAGGTGGTGCGTCCGGCTGCCATGGAGCAGGTGGCCGATCGCGACCTGCTGGTGGTGGGCGCGCTGGGCCGGCAGCCGGCGCTGACCGCGCTGCTCGGGCGCGACGGCCCGCTGCGCGTCGAGGGCAGCCGTGTGACGGTGGCTCTGCCCGGGGCGCTGGAGAATTTCCGGAATCTGTTCCTGAGCGATGACCGGCGGCTGGAGCGGCAGCAGCTCGAGGCCGTGCTGGCCAGTCCCGGTGACGGCATGGGCATGCTGATCGGCTTCGAGAGCCCCCTCAAAGGCAGCCGCTCGGTGGTGGCGCTGACCGGCACCAATCCGCAGGGGATGGAGGCGATGGTCACCGCGCTGCGGGATCGGGAGAAGCTGCCGCAGATCCAGGGTGACCTGATCCTGGCATCGGCGGGCCGCGTCTCCGCCTTCAAGGTCAGTCGGAACTACACGGTGGGCAGCCTGCCGCTGCATCTCTGGCCGCAATACTGGCTGGGCAAGCGCCCGGACCTGCTGCTGCTGCTGGCGATCGCCGCGGCGGTCTGCATCGCCATCCCGACCTATTGGGTGCTGCGCCGCCGTGCCGCCCTTCGCCTGAGGACCCGCACGCCATGACTGCCCTCCGGACCCGGCTGCTGGCCAGTGTCGTCTCGTTGGCGGCGGCCTTCCCGCTGGCCGGCCCGGCGCCCGCCCAGGCGCAGGAGGGCGCCATCGCCGTGTTGCTGGAGCAGGCGAATTACTGGCGTGGCCAGAACCGGCCCGACCGCGCGTTGCAGACGCTGGCGCGCGTGCTCGCCGTCGAGCCGAACAATGTGACCGCGCTGGCCGCCGCCGCGGCAGCCGCCGCCGAAGCGGGCAATCGCAGCGCCGCCGACGCCTATCTCGCCCGGATGCGGCAGGTGGCGCCGGCCGATCCGCGCAACACCGAGGCAGCCCGGGTGGTGCGCGGCGCGACCGTCGATTCCGGCGCGCTCGCTGAGGCGCGCCGGCTGGCACAGTCCGGCCAAACCGCCGCAGCCGTCGCGCGGTACCGCCAGATCTTCGGCGGTGGCACGCCGCCGGACAGCTACGCCGCCGAGTACTATCAGACCCTGGCCGGCACCCAGGAGGGCTTCGCCGAGGCGCGGAACGCGATGGAGCGGCTGGTCGAAAGCCATCCGAACGACCGGCGCTTGGCACTCGCCTATGCGCAGATCCTGACCTACCGCGAAGGCTCCCGGGCCGAGGGTATCCGCCGGCTGCGCGCCCTGGCGCAGCAACCGGAGATGGCCAGCAGTGCCACGGCGGCCTGGCGGGATGCGCTGCTATGGCAGGGGCCGAACCCAGAAGCGATTCCCGCCATCGAGGAATTCCTGCGTACCCATCCGGGCGATGCCGCCTTGCAGCAGCGCCTCCAGGAGGCCCGCAATCCGCCGGCAGGACCGGTGGATGAGATCGGCGCGGCCCGCACCCGCGGCTTCGCGGCGCTGAATGCCGGCAAGCTCTCGGACGCCGCGCAGGCCTTCGAGGCAGTCCTGGCGGAGCATCCGCAGGATGCGGATGCCAAAGGTGGCCTCGGCATCGTGCGCCTGCGGCAGGGGCGCACTCCGGAGGCGCGCCGCCTCCTCACCGAGGCCATTGCCGCCGATCCGCAGGAGGGCCGCCGCAAATGGGCGCGCGCCCTGGAGGGGGCGAACTACACCGGCGAGGTGAACCAGGCGCGTGCCCTGATCGGCCGCGGCCAGCTCGACGAGGCGGAAGCGGTGCTGCAGCGCGCCGCGCGCCGTGACGGCGGCGAGCGTGCCGATGCTGAGGTGCTGCTCGGCGACCTCGCTCTCCGCCGCAATGATCCCGCCGGGGCGGAGCGGCATTACCGCGAGGCGCTCAGCCAGCGGCCCAATCTCTCAGGCGCCCTGGCCGGGCTCTATGACGCCCTCCAGCAGCAGGGGCGCTTCGCCGAGGCCGAGCAGTTGGCGCAGCGCCGTGGCGCCGCCTTCGCCGCCACCGCCGCCGCGCAGCGGGCCGAGGCCCTGCGCGCCGAGGCCAATCGCGCCACCGACCCGGAGGCGGTCCTGGCGCTATTGCGGGCGGCCTTCGCCACCGACCCGGAGAACCCGTGGATCCGGCTTGACCTCGCCCGTGGGTTGTCGCGCATGGGGCAGGCGGCCGAAGGGCGGGCGCTGATGGACGAGCTTGCCGCCACCGGCACGGCGGAGGCGCTGCATGCCGCCGCGCTCTTCGCCGATGAGCAGGGCCGCACGGCGGATGCGGCGCGGCTCGTGGAACGGATTCCGGACCGACTTCGCACGGCGGACCAGAGCCGCCTGCTGCGCCGCGCACGGATGCAGCAGGAGGTCGCCGCCGCCGCCGAGCCGGCGCGCTATGGCCGGCCCGACGAGGCCCGGCGCCGGCTGCTCGCCCTGGCGGCGCGGCCCGACCCGAGCGGTGAAATCCCGGCACAGGTGGTCGAGGCCCTGTCCGGGCTCGGCGACAAGGCCGGCGCGGCGGAGGCGGCCCGCGTGGCGCTCGCGGTCAATCGGGCCGCGCCGCCATCCGGCCGCATCGCCATCGCCGGCGCGCTGCTGGGGGCAGGCCTGGAGCAGGAGGCTGGGCTGCTGGCCAGCCAGCTCGCGCAGGACAGTCGCCTCACCGCCGACGAGCGGCGCCAGCTCGCCAGCCTGCGCCAGGGCTTCGCGATCCGCGCCAGTGATCGGCTGAACGAACAGGGTAACCAGGCGGCCGCCTATGACCAGCTGGCGCCCGTGCTGGCGCAGGACCCGCAGAATGCCGGCGCCAATCTCGCGCTGGCGCGGCTCTACCAGGGGGCGCGCGAGCCGCGTGAGGCTCAGCGCATCGCCGAGGCGGTGCTCAGCCGCGATCCGCGCAGTGCCGAGGCGCGGGCCAGCGCCATCGAGGCCGCGATCGCCCTGGGCCAGCGCGGCCGGGCCGAGGCGCTACTGGCCGAGGGGCGTTCCCTGGCGCCGAATGACCCGCGCATGACCCTGCTGGAAGCGCGGCTCGCCCGTGCCAGCGGCGATGCGCGCCGTGCCCAGGCGGCGCTGCAGCTCGCCGCCGAGCAGCGGCGCGGTCAGCTCGGCGTCGAGCGCGGCGCCGCGGCCGCGCCGGTCGCCGACAATCCCTTCCGGCGGGTGTCGCTGGCGGGGCAAGGACTAGCCGTCGGCGCCTCTCCCGCGCTCCACGGCTCCGGCGCGTCTTCCGCGGCGGCCGATCCTCTGCTGGCCGAGATCAACCGCGAGATGGCGGCGATCCAGGACCAAGCGGCCTCCTTCGTCACGCCGGGCTTTGCCTTCCGCACACGCTCGGGCGAGGCCGGACTGGACCAGCTCACCGAGTTCGGCGGCGGTGCGGAAGTCTCCACCAGCATGCCGGGGGTGGGCGGGCGCATCACCCTGCGCGCCCAGGCGGTGAGCATCGATTCGGGCAGCATGGCGCAGGATTCCGCCACGCTGCGCCGCCTCGGCTCCAATGCGCTCTCCCTGCCGGGGCCGCAGGCCAGCCTCTCGCCAGGGCAGGCGCGGGCGCTGACGCCCTCCGACACCTCGGCCTCCGGCGTCTCCCTGGGGGTTGCCTATACGCGGGAGAATTTCTCGCTCGACATCGGCAGCACCCCGCTCGGCTTCCGCAAGCAGAACCTGCTGGGCGGCATCGAGGTGGCACCGGCGCTGAGCGACAATCTGCGGCTCCGCATCACCGGCGAGCGGCGGGCGATGACCGATACGCTGCTCTCCTGGGCCGGCCGGCGCGATCCGGCGACCGGGCAGATCTGGGGCGGGGTGGTCCGCAACACGGCGCGCGGCCAGTTCGAATACGGCGTCGGCGACACCAACTTCTATGCCGGCGGCGGCTACTCGACGCTGGAGGGCGACGGGGTGGCCGACAACAGCCGGATCGAGGCCAGTGTCGGCGTCAGCCACGCGCTGTTCCGCCGCCCCACCGACGAGCTCGTCACCGGCCTGGACCTGTTCTACCAGTCTTATGACAAGAACCTGCGCCTCTTCACCCTGGGGCATGGCGGATACTACAGCCCGCAATCCTATGTCGCGGCCTCGGTGCCGCTGGATTACCGGGCGCAGGCGGGCAACCTTTCCTACCGGATTGGCGGAAGTGTCGGCATCGCCTCCTGGCGGGAGGATCGGGCGCCTTATTTCCCGACCGACGGTGCACGTCAGGCGCAGCTCGAGGCGCAGGCGGCCACTGATTCGACCATCCAGGCCTTCTATCCCGGCCAGTCGCAGACCGGCTTCGTCGGCGGGCTGCGCGGCGATCTGGAATATGCCGTCACCCCGACGCTGCGGCTCGGTGCCGCGCTGCGCTATGACAAGTCGGCCGACTGGAGCGAGGCGCGGGGTCTGCTCTATGCACGCTACCGGCTCGACCAGTGACGAGAGGCGCGAGTCGGGCCCGGATGGCGGAAGCCAGGATGGCAGGAGCAGGACAGGTATGACCGAGACAGACCAGGCGGCGCTTTCCTATCTGGCGCGCCGGGACGTCAGCGGGCAGTGGCGTGGCTTCGTGCAGGCCCTGGTTGAGACGTTGGATGCCCATCTCGACGCCGCCACGCGCGGCGGGCTGCTGCGCGCCGTCGGCGCGCGCATGGGCGCCGAGATGCCGCTGCGCCCGGCGAGCACCCTGGCCGAACTGGAAGCGCGGATGAACGAGGCGCTGGGGCGGATCGCCTGGGGCTATGTCGCCGTCAGCCTGGAGCAGAGCGACCGCAGTCTGCGGCTGGTGCATCGCGCCGCGCCGGCCATCGGTGCGGCCGGCGACGCGGCCGGGGGCTGGATCGCGGCGGTGCTGGAGGGGCTCTATGGCGCCTGGCTCGGCTCGCAGCAGGGGGGTGGCGAGGCAGGTGCCGCCCTGCGCACGCTGCGGGCCGAGGCGGGGCTGGTG
Source organism: Roseomonas sp. (assembly GCA_035565935.1). Classification (GTDB taxonomy): domain Bacteria; phylum Pseudomonadota; class Alphaproteobacteria; order Acetobacterales; family Acetobacteraceae; genus Pseudoroseomonas. The sequence goes on along the minus strand of DATMRU010000041.1, from coordinate 168,683 downwards.
GTGCTGCGCTATGGCCAATAAGGCTCCTGGCGCCGTCGCCTGAGCGGTCGGAACGCCCCTCAAGAGCGCGGATCCTTCCGGCCGGCCGGGCACTCCCCTGTCCGGTCCGGCAGGCCAGTATGGCTTGCGGTGCCCCGGCGCCCCCGGCATCCTCCGAAACAATCACTTCGGTCATGAGGGGAAAGCCGGATGCGCCTTGCGGTGCTCAAGGAGAGGCGGGCGGGTGAAACGCGCGTGGCCGCCACGCCGGAAACGGCGAGGAAGCTGGCGGCGCTCGGCCTGAGTGTGGCGGTCGAGAGTGGCGCCGGCCTTGCCGCCGGCTATCCGGATGCCGCCTATCGGGAGGCGGGGGCGGAGATCGCCGGCGACGCGGCGGCCGCCCTGGCGGACGCCCGGATCGTACTCAAGGTGCGCGCACCCCTGGCGCCGGGCGAGGGGGAGGTGGACGAGTTGGGCTCCATCCCGCGCGGGGCGCTGCTGATCGGCACGCTCGATGCGGTGAGCGATCCGGCGCGTGCCAAGGCCTATGCCGAGGCCGGGCTGGAAGCCTGCAGCATGGAGCTTCTGCCGCGCATCACCCGCGCGCAGAGCATGGACGTGCTCTCCTCCCAGGCGAACCTCGCCGGCTACCGTGCCGTGGTCGAGGCGGCGGCGGCCTTCGACAAGGGCTTTCCGATGCTGATGACGGCGGCGGGCACCATCCCGGCCGCCAATGTCTTCGTCATGGGGGCCGGCGTGGCGGGGCTGCAGGCCATCGCCACGGCGCGGCGGCTCGGCGGCCGCGTCTCGGCCACCGATGTGCGCCCGGCCGCCAAGGAGGAGATCAAGTCGCTCGGCGCCAGCTTCGTCGGCTACGAGGACGAGGAAAGCAAGGCGGCCCAGACCGCCGGCGGCTATGCTAAGCAGCTTTCGGCTGAGTTCTACGCCAAGCAGGCCGAGGTGGTAGCGGCGCATATCGCCAAGCAGGACGTGGTGGTGACCACCGCCCTGGTGCAGGGCCGCAAGGCGCCGACCCTGCTCACCGCCGAGATGGTGGCCAGCATGAAGCCCGGCAGCGTGGTGGTGGACATCGCCGCCGATGCCGGCGGCAACTGCGCGCTCACCGTGCCGGGCGAGGCGATCACCACCGAGGGCGGCGTGAAGGTGCTGGGCTGGCGCAACTGGCCCGGCCGCATCCCCGCCGCCGCCAGCGCACTCTATGCCCGTAACCTACTGACCTTTCTGACCACCTTCTGGGACAAGGAGGCCGGCGCGCCGAAGCTGCCGGAGGAGGACGAGATCGTGCGCGGCGTGGTGCTGACGCGCGGCGGGGCCGTGGTGCACCCGCAACTGACCCAGGCCGCCTAAGGAGGGCGAGAGATGAACCCGACCGACCTCGCCAATCAGGCGACGGCCACCGCCGAGCGCGCCCTGGCGCTGGCCGCCCAGGCCCGTATGATGGCTGAGAATACCCTCGCGCCCGTGGCGCCGGTGGCCCAGGCCGCCGAGCCCTTCCTGCTGCTGCTCACCATTTTCCTGCTGGCCTGCTTCGTCGGCTATTACGTCGTCTGGAACGTGACGCCGGCGCTGCACTCGCCGCTGATGGGCGTTACCAACGCCATCTCCTCCGTCATCGTGGTGGGCGCCATCCTGGCCACCGGCCTCGGCGATTCCTGGGCGGCGAAGTTCTTCGGCTTCCTGGCCGTCACGCTGGCCTCGGTGAACATCTTCGGCGGCTTCCTGGTGACGCGCCGGATGCTCAGCATGTTCCGGAAGAAGGGCTGAGCCGGTGGCGCATACGCTCTCGACCCTCGCCTATCTCGTCGCCGCCGTCCTGTTCATCCTGGCGCTGCGCGGCCTCTCCCATCCCGAGACCAGCCGGCGCGGCAATCTCTACGGCATGATCGGCATGGGCATCGCCATCGTGGCGACGCTCGCGCGGCCCGGCGTCGAGGTCTCCAGCCTGTTCCTGATCCTCGCCGGCGTGGTGATCGGCGGCGGCGTCGGTGCGGTGGTGGCCAACCGCATCCAGATGACGGCGCTGCCGCAGCTCGTCGCTGCCTTCCACTCGCTGGTGGGTCTGGCCGCGGTCTTCGTCGCGGCCGCCGCCTTCTACAACCCGGAGAGCTTCGGCATCGGCACGCCGGGGCATATCCATGGCGGCAGCCTGGTGGAGATGTCGCTCGGCCTCGCCATCGGTGCCATCACCTTCTCCGGCTCGCTGATTGCCTTCGCCAAGCTGCAGGCGCTGATGTCCGGCGCACCGATCCTGTTCCGCTTCCAGCACTGGCTGAATCTCGCGCTCGGCATCCTGCTGCTGGTGCTGGTTATTGCCTTCGTCGCCACCGGCTCAGGCGCGCTGTTCTGGCTCATTGCGCTGCTGGCCTTCGCGCTGGGCTTTCTGCTGATCATCCCGATCGGCGGCGCGGACATGCCGGTCGTCGTCTCCATGCTGAACAGCTATTCGGGCTGGGCGGCGGCGGGCATCGGCTTCACCGTCGGCAACCTGTTGCTGATCGTCACCGGCGCGCTGGTCGGCGCCTCGGGTGCCATCCTCTCCTACATCATGTGCAAGGGCATGAACCGCAGCATCATCAACGTGCTGCTGGGCGGCTTCGGCAGCGATGCGGGTGCGGCGGCGAGCGGCGGGGCAGGTGGCGGCCCGGCCCGCCCGGTGAAGTCCGGCAGCCCGGAGGATGCCGCCTACATCATGAAGAACGCTGGCAAGGTCATCATCGTGCCCGGCTACGGCATGGCGGTGGCGCAAGCGCAGCAGGTGCTGCGCGAGATGGCCGACCTGCTGAAGAAGGAAGGTGTCGAGGTCTCCTACGCCATCCATCCCGTCGCCGGCCGCATGCCCGGCCACATGAACGTGCTGCTGGCCGAGGCGAACGTGCCCTATGACGAGGTGCACGAGCTGGAGGAGATCAACCCGGAATTCGGCGAGGCCGATGTGGCCTATGTCATCGGCGCCAACGACGTGACCAACCCGGCGGCGAAGACCGATAAGTCCTCGCCCATCTACGGCATGCCGATCCTCGATGTGGAGCGGGCCAAGACGGTGTTCTTCGTCAAACGCGGCATGTCGAGTGGCTATGCCGGCGTGGAGAACGAGCTGTTCTTCCGCGACAACACCATGATGCTGTTCGGCGACGCCAAGAAGGTGACGCAGCAGATCGTGCAGGCGTTGCAGAAGTAAGATGGGGGCGGGAGGGGTTCTCCCTTCCGCCATTCCAGCCGGACGGGCAACCGGTGCCCCCCGTCCGGCCTTCGATGCAGGACAGGGAGGTTTGCGACATCCCATGAGCGACCTGCAGGACACCGACTTGCTCATCATCGGCGCGGGCCCTACCGGGCTGGCCGCCGCCCTTTTCCTTGCCGAACATGGCCTGCGGGCGCGCGTGGTGGACCGGGCCGCCGCGCCGAGCACCACCTCGCGTGCCCAAGTGATCAATCCTCGCTCCCTGGAACTGCTGGAGTCGAGCGGCGTCACCGCTGCGGTGCTGCGCGAGGCGCGGCCGGTCCGGGGCGTTCGCTTCTACGAAGACTGGCGGCGCGTTGCCGAGATCGACTTCACAGGGCTTCCCTCGCGCTATCCCATGTCGGTGCTGCCGCAGGCGCGCACCGAGGCGCTGCTGGCGCAGGCCCTCGATGCGCGTGGCATCGTGCCGGAGCGCGAGCTTGCGCTCGAAAGCCTGGAGCAGGACGAGAGCGGCGTGCGCGCGGTGCTGGCCGATGCCGACGAGCGGCGGCAAACCGTCCGGGCGGGGCTCCTGCTGGCCGCCGACGGCGCGCACAGCACCGTGCGCAAGGCCCTCGGCATCGGCTTCGAGGGCTCCGCCTTCCCCGAGTCCTGGCCGCTCTATGATCTTCAGTTAAATGACCCGCTGGATCTCGACCATGCGCATGTCTGTTTCGTGGAGGGTGGCCTCGTCTTCCTGCTGGCGATCCGGTCGGGCTTTTGGCGGGTCTTCGGCAATGTCGCGGAGCCGCTGCGCCATCTGCCACCCGGGACGGTAGCGGGCGCGGCCGACTGGACCTCCTCCTTCCACATCTCCCACCGGCTTGCCGAGCATGCCCTGCTGGGCCGCGTGGCGCTGGCGGGCGACGCGGCGCATATCCATTCCCCGGTGGGCGCGCGGGGGATGAATCTCGGCATCGAGGACGCCTTTGTCTTCGCCGCCTGTGCTGCCGATACCCTGGCCGGCCAGCCGCGGCGGCTCGCCGATTACGGACGCCTGCGCCACCCCGTGCATCGGAGCGTCGTCGGCCGCATGGCGAAGCTGACTGCCTTGGCGCGGGGCCGGCCGGGATGGATGGGCCATCTCCGGCATTTTCTGATCCCAGCGATGGCCGGCTTCGGCCCCGTGGCGCACCGGATGCGGGACTTCGTGGCCGGCCTGGACCGCCCGGCCCGCACTGGTTAGCCAGTTCCGTCGCGCGTTGCGGCGGCCTCCGCGGCCTCAGTGCCGACGGGACGATCCGGCGAAGCAGGCCAACAGGCCCAGGGCGCCGATCCCCAGCAGCATGGTCCCGAGCCCCGGCGAGCGGTTCAGCGCCATCTGCGCACTGTGCCGCAGGGCTTCCTGGCCGAAGGCGCCGTGCACGGGCGAGGGTGTGGCCGAGGGGCGGAACAGCGTGTCCTCGCGCTGGGCTTGCGCCTGGGGCATGTAGGACACCTGCATGCCCGGCCCGAAGCGGCCCAGTGCCCAGTCCAGCACCCCCGGCATTACGGTATTGGCCAGGCCGAAGGCCACGGTCTGGCCGCCCACCTTCACCTCGCGTCGGTTGCTGGTGACGGCGAGATGGATGGCCGCTGCCACGATCTCGGGCTCATAGACCGGCGGCGGTGGCCGCGGCACGCCCTCCTTCAGATGGGAGGCCGCATGGTTGAAGAAGGGCGTATTGGTCGAGGGGGGATGCACGATGCCGAGCCGCACATGGCTGTTGTCATGCAGCAGCTCCGCCCGCACGGCCTCGGTGAAGCCCGCCACGGCGTATTTCGCGGCCGAATAGGCGGATTGCAGCGGCACCGCCCGCATCGCCACGGCGGAGCCGACATTGATGATGGTGCCGCGGTCGCGCGGCAGCATGCGCCGCAGCGCCGTCCGGGTGCCATGCACCACGCCGAGATAGGTCACCTCGGTAACGCGGCGGTATTCCTCCTCGGAAAGGTCCATGAAGCGGCCATAGGCGCTGACGCCGGCGCAGTTCACCCAGACCTGGATCGGCCCGAGCTTCTCCTCGACCTCGCTGGCGGCGCGCTCCAGCGCCTCGGCATCCGCCACATCGGCGCTGGCAGTGCAGCCGGCGCCTCCGGCGCGGCGCACATCGCCCAGGGCAGCCTCCAGCCCGGCCTCGCTGCGCGCGATCAGCCCCACATCCCAGCCCTTCTGCGCGAAGAGCGCGGCCGTGCAGCGGCCGATACCGGAGGAACCGCCGGTGATGGCGATCACGGGGCGGGCAGTGGCTGGACGGTCGGACATGGGCGGGCCTGCTCTCCTGGGGAGGGTGGGCAGCGCGTTTCGCCGCCCTTTCCATCAACTACCGCTGCAAAGGAGCGAAGTTCCCTGCGGCGGGTCCCTGATGGCGCTCCCTCCGGGCAGCAGGAGGCGGATGGTCGCCCCCGACATGATGTTTCCTTCACCTCGGCCGGATGCGGAACCGGCTGGAGCGCTCGTGCGTTCAGGAGTCTCCATCCAGGCGCCCAAGCGAGAGCCCTCACATGCCGACCGAAGCCGCCACGGCGGTCGAGACACCCCGCCGCCGCGCCGCTCCTTCCGTCTTGCCGCCGGAAGCCGAGGCCAAGGCCGCGGGCCTGCGCTACGTGTCCGACGAGATGCCGGGGATCACGCGCCGGCGCAGCGGCAGCGGCTTCTCCTATCGCGACGCGGGGGGGAAGCCGGTGCGTGACAAGGCGGCGCTGCAGCGCATCCGCAGCCTCGCCATTCCGCCGGCCTGGACGGAGGTCTGGATCTGCCCCCATGCCGATGGCCATATCCAGGCCACCGGGCGGGACGCCAAGGGCCGCAAGCAGTACCGCTACCATCCGGACTGGCGCACCGCGCGGGATGCGACGAAGTTCCAGCACATCATGGATTTCGCCCGCTGCCTGCCCGCGCTGCGCGCGCGGGTGCAACAGGACATGCAGGCGCGTGGCCTGGGTCGGGAGAAGGTGCTCGCCACCGTGGTGCATCTGCTGGACACCACGCTGATCCGCGTTGGCAACGAGGATTATGCCCAGGCCAACAAGAGCTACGGCCTGACCACCCTGCGCGACCGGCATGTGGCGATCGAGGGCAGTGCGCTGCGCTTCGCCTTCCGGGCCAAGAGCGGCAAGGAATGGCGCCTCTCGATCCGGGACCGTCGCGTCGCCAAGGTCGTGCGCGCCTGCCAGGATCTGCCGGGTCAGGACCTGTTTCAGTATGTGGACGAGGCGGGTGAACGGCAGAGCATCGATTCCGCCGACGTCAACGACTATCTCCGCGCGGTGACCGGCCGGGACATCACGGCCAAGGATTTCCGCACCTGGGCCGGCACCGTCCTCGCCGCCATGGCGCTCGCCGAGTTCGAGCGCTTCGACACCCAGGCCGCGGCGAAGCGCAACGTGAAGGCGGCGATCGAGCGGACCGCGGCGCGGCTCGGCAACACGCCCGCGATCTGCCGCAAATGCTACGTCCATCCGGAAGTGCTGGAGAGCTACATGGACGGCGCCCTGCTGGTGCAGGTCCGGCGCGAGGTGGAGGCCGAGCTGCGCGAGGAGCTTTCGGAGCTGAAGCCGGAGGAGGCGGCGGTGCTGGCCTTCCTGCGCAAGCGCCTCGCCGCCGCCCAGGGCAGCAAGGCGGCGTGAAGATCCCGGCCGCTCAGCGCGGCCGCAACTCCAGACTCAGCCGGCCAATGGCATTCAGCGCCAGGAACAGGCCGGGAAGGTCCAGCGCCTGTTGCATCAGCCCCTGCGGAATGCCGGCCAATACCCGCTCCAGCGGCCACAGCTCCACGGTGATGTCCTCGCCCGCCTCATGCGCTGTGGGGCCGGCGAGGGTGGCGTTCAGGGCGAGCACGGTATGGACGCGGTTGCGATGCGTGACCGTGTTGGGGCTGAGGCTGGAGATCAGGCGCAGCTCCGGGGCGGCATAGCCCGTCTCCTCCCGCAATTCGCGCGCGGCGCCCTGCTCCGGGCTGGTGTCGGCGGGGTCCATGCGCCCGGCGGGAAGTTCCAGGGCCCGCGCCCGCAGGCCGTGCCGGTAATGACGGACCATCACCAGCTCATCGGCCGGGGTGATGGCCACCACATGCACCCAGTCCGGATAGGTGAAGGTGTAGTAGGGGTCGAGAATGTTGCCGCGTGCGTCGCGGCAGGCATCGGCGGTGACGTCGATCCAGCGGTCCCGCATGACGGTGCGGCTGGACAGGACCTGCCAAGGAGGGGTTTCGCTCATGGCGGCAAGATGCGGCGTGGCGCGCCCGCGGTCCACCACGCGGGCGGCGGCCCCGGCGGGATTCTTGCCCTTCGACCTTTCCTTGCCGGCGCTTCCGGGGGAAGATTCCCGGCCCGTCCATCCCCAGCACGAGGAGCCCGCATGCCCGCGACCCTGAACGAGGACATGGCCGCCCGCTTCGCCGGTATCGCCCTGGGCCATGTCACGCGCGAATACCCGAACAAGCTCTCGCACGGCTTGGCCGGGCCGGAGGATGCCCGCACTCCGAGCGCCCTGCATCCGGTCTTCCATGGCAGCTACGACTGGCACTCCTGCGTTCATGCCTATTGGATGCTGGCGCACCTGCTGCGGCGCTTTCCCGGGATGCCGCAGGCCGAGGCCATCCGCACCCTGTTCGACCGGCAGCTCACGCCGGAGAAGGTGGCCGGGGAGTGCCGCTATCTGGAGCATCCCGGCGCGCGCGGCTTTGAGCGGCCCTATGGCTGGGCCTGGCTGCTCAAGTTGGCTTCGGAGCTGGCGCGCCACGAGGACGTATCCTGGGCAGGGAACCTGGCGCCGCTGACGCAGGCCTTCGTCGGGCGTTTCCGCGACTTCCTGCCCAAGGCGACCTACCCGGTCCGGGTGGGCACCCATTTCAACACCGCCTTCGCGCTGCGCCTGGCCGCCGACCATGCGGAAGCGGCGGGCGACGAGGCGCTGCTCACCCTGCTCCGCGACACGGCCGAGCGCTGGTACGGCGCGGACGAGGACTGCCCGGCCTGGGGCGAGCCGAGCGGCGATGACTTCCTTTCTCCGGCGCTGATCGAGGCGGAATGCATGCGTCGGCTGCTGCCGCCGGAGCGTTTCGCGTCCTGGTTCGAGCGCTTCCTGCCGCGCCTCGCAACCGCGCAGCCGATGACGCTGTTCCGCCCCGCCGAGGTGAGCGACCGCTCGGACGGCAAGATCGCGCATCTGGACGGGTTGAATCTCAGCCGCGCTTGGTGCTGGCGGACTCTGGCGGAAGCCCTGCCGGCGGATGACCCGCGGCGGGTGCTGATGGAACGGGTGGCAGAACTGCATCTCGCCGCCGGCCTGCCGCATGTGGCGGGCGACTATATGGGCGAGCACTGGCTGGCCAGCTTCGCGGTGCTGGCGCTGGAGGCGCGGGAGGCCTAGCCTTCCCCTGTGCCGTCGGAAGGCCGCGCGTCAGGCGAAGCCGGCCTTCGATGGCAGCCCGGTGCGACGCAGTAGGGCGACAACCGGGCACAGGCCTGTGAAGGAGGCCTGGATCAGATGCGCCCCCATCAGGCCAGTGATCCAGAGCCATCGCGGGTCGTGGAATACGGCCAGGAGCACGCTGCCCAGAACCACGAGGCCCACGACAAGAAGGATCATCCGCTCCTGCGTCATATCCAACCTCCACCCTTCAGCCCGCCTGGTGCGGCACGCTGAGGCAGATGAGGGCATGGGATTTATTGCGCATCAACAACAATTTCTGCGCGCAGGCGATCTGCCCGGCGCCTGCCGGCACAGGAAGATCCGGGGGAGAATGGCTTCTCCCCCGGCGCGTCTTCATTCCGCCGCCTGGGCGTATTCCTCCAGCGGCGCGCAGGTGCAGACCAGGTTGCGGTCGCCATAGACATTGTCCACGCGCTTCACCGGCGGCCAGTACTTGTGGGCCGCGACGAAGGGCAGCGGGAAGGCGGCTTCCGCCCGGCTGTAGGGATGCGTCCACTCCTCGGCGGTGACTTCCGCCGCGGTGTGGGGCGCGTTCTTCAGCGGGTTGTCGGCCTTGTCCATGCGGCCCTGCTCCACCGCGCGGATCTCGGCGCGGATGGCGATCATGGCGTCGCAGAAGCGGTCCAGCTCGGCTTTCGGCTCGCTCTCGGTGGGCTCCACCATCAGCGTGCCGGCGACGGGCCAGGACATGGTCGGCGCGTGGAAGCCGTAATCCTGCAGGCGCTTGGCGATATCCTCGACCAGCACGCCGCCGCCCTGCTGGAAGCCGCGGCAGTCCAGGATGCACTCATGCGCCACCATGCCGCGTGCGCCCTTGTAGAGCACGGGGAAGTGCCCTTCGAGCCGGCGCGCGATGTAGTTGGCGTTGAGGATGGCGATCTGCGTCGCCCGCTTGAGTGCCGCCCCGCCCATCATGCGGATATAGGCATAGGAGATGGGCAGGATGGAGGCGCTGCCGAAGGGCGCCGCCGAGACCGGGCCATAACCCGTCGCCGGGCCGGCTTCCTTCAGCAGCGGGTGGTTCGGCAGGTGCGGAACGAGGTGCTTGGCCACGCCGATTGGGCCGACGCCCGGACCGCCGCCGCCATGCGGGATGCAGAAGGTCTTGTGCAGGTTGAGGTGGCAGACATCGGCGCCGATGCGGCCGGGGGCGGTCAGGCCCACCTGCGCGTTCATGTTGGCGCCATCCATGTAGACCTGCCCGCCGGCCTTATGGACCGCCTCGCAAATGCGGATGATCTCCTCCTCGAAGACACCATGCGTCGAAGGATAGGTGATCATCAGCGCCGACAGCTTCTCGGCGTGCTGGGCAATCTTGGCCTCGAGATCGGCGAGGTCCACGTTGCCGTCGCGGTCGCAGCCGACGACGACGACGCGCATCCCCGCCATGACGGCCGAGGCCGGGTTGGTGCCATGCGCCGAGGAGGGGATCAGGCAGATGTCGCGCTGCGCCTGCCCCTGCGCCTTGTGGAAGGCGCGGATGGCGAGCAGCCCGGCATACTCGCCCTGGCTGCCGGCATTCGGCTGCAGCGAGACGGCGGCGAAGCCGGTGATGGCGGCCAGCCAGGCCTCCAGCCGGCGGATCAGCGCGAGATAGCCCGCCGCCTGGTCCACCGGTGCGAAGGGATGGATCTCGCTGAAGCCGGGGAAGGTGACCGGGATCATCTCCGCCGTGGCGTTCAGCTTCATCGTGCAGGAACCGAGCGGGATCATGCTGCGGTTCAGCGCGACGTCCTTGTCCTCCAGCGTCTTCAGGTAGCGGAGCATGCTGTGCTCCGCGTGGTGGGTGTTGAAGACGCCGGCCGTGAGGAAGGCGGAACTCCGCTCCAGCGCGACGGGAATGCCGCCCGCGGGCGCGAGCGATGCCAGCGCCAGCTTCGCCCCGCCCGCCTCCGCCAGCACGGCGACAAGGGTCTCGAGATCGGCGCGGGAGACGGTCTCGTCCAGCGCGATGCCGACGCCCGTCGCGTCAATGCGGCGCAGGTTGAAGCCGGCGGCGAGCGCCGCGTGCATCAGCGCCTCGGCCTTGTTGCCGGCCTCGATGGCGATGGTGTCGAAGAAGGCGTCGTAGCGGAGCGTGAAGCCGGCGCGCTGCGCGGCGGCGGCCAGCAGTCGCGCCTGCAGTGCCACGCGGCGCGCGATGCGCTTCAGCCCTTCCGGCCCGTGCCAAACGGCGTACATGCCGGCCATGACGGCCAGCAGCACCTGCGCCGTGCAGATGTTGGAGGTCGCCTTCTCGCGGCGGATGTGCTGCTCGCGCGTCTGCAGCGCGAGGCGCATCGCGGGGCGCCCGGCGGCATCCACCGAGACGCCGACGAGGCGGCCCGGCATCAGGCGCTTGTAGGCGTCCTTCACCGCCATGAAGGCGGCGTGGGGCCCACCATAGCCCATCGGCACGCCGAAGCGTTGCGAGGAGCCGATCACCACATCCGCGCCCATCTCACCGGGCGGCGTCAGCAGCACCAGGGAAAGCGGGTCGGCGGCGACGATGGCGAGGCCGCCCGCCGCCTGTACGGCAGCGATCTCGGGCGCGATGTCGCGCACCGCACCAGTCGTGCCGGGATATTGCAGCACCAGGGCGAAAGGCTTCCGGGCGGCGCAGGCTTCGGCGGCCTTGCCCGGCGCCACGACATCGACCGTGATGTTCAGCGGCTCGGCGCGGGTGCGGATGACGGCGAGGGTCTGCGGGTGGACATCCTCCGCCACCAGCAGCGTGTGCGACTTGGAGCGGGTGGCGGCGAGGGCCAGGGCCATCGCCTCGGCGGCGGCGGTCGCCTCGTCGAGCAGCGAGGCATTGGCCACCGGCAGGCCAGTGAGGTCGGTCACCATGGTCTGGAAGTTGACCAGGGCCTCCAGCCGGCCCTGGGCGATCTCCGCCTGATAGGGCGTATAGGCGGTGTACCAGCCCGGATTCTCCAGCACGTTGCGCAGGATCACCGGCGGCACATGGGTGCCGTGATAGCCCATGCCGATCAGCGAGCGGACCCGCTTGTTCAGCTCGGAGAGGTCGCGCAACTCGGCGATCGCCTCCGCCTCATTCACCGGGGCGGGGAGGGCGGAGAAGTCCTGCCCGCGGATGGCGGCGGGTACGGTGCGGTCGGCCAGGGCGTCGAGGCTCTCCACCCCGACGACCTCGAGCATCTCCGCCACCTCGGCCTCGGAGGGGCCGATATGGCGGGCCGCGAAGGCGCCGTGGTCTTCCAGCGCCTTCAGTTCAGTGAGCGCGTCGCTCATGCCTGGCTGTCCACGAAGGCCTGATAGGCACCGGCATCCATCAGGGCGTCGATCTCGGCGGTGTCGGAGGGTTCGATCTTGAAGAACCAGCCCGCGCCGGTCGGCGCGCTGTTCACCTGGGCCGGGTCGTCAGGCAGGGCGGTGTTCACCTCGACGATCTTGCCGGCGATCGGCGCATAGACATCGGAGGCGGCCTTCACGCTCTCGACCACCGCGATGGATTCGCCGGCGGTGACCTCACGCCCGACCTCGGGCAGGTCCACGAAGACCACGTCGCCGAGCGCGGTCTGCGCGTGGTCGGTGATGCCGACGGTGGCGACGCCACCCTCCAGCCGCACCCATTCATGGTCCTTGGAGAATTTCAGCTCGGCCATCGGGGCAGGTCCTTATCGGGCGTAACGGTGGGGAACGAAGGGGGTGGGCGCGACGCGGGCCGCCAGCGGCCTGCCGCGCACCATGAGTTCGAGGGCGGTGCCATCGGCGGCATGCTCGCGCGTGACGTAGCCCATGGCGCAGGGGCCGTTCAGCGAGGGGCCGAAGGTGCCGCTCGTCACCTCGCCGACCGTGGCGCCGCCGGCGACGATCGGGGTATGGGCGCGGGCCGGCTGGCGGCCTTCCGGCAGGAGGCCGACGCGCAGCCGCTTCGGGCCATTGTCCAGCTCTTCCCGAACGCGCCCGGCGCCGGGGAAGTTCCACTCCATGCGGCGGCGCTTGCCGATGGTCCAGACCAGGTTGGCCTCCACCGGGCTCGTCGTCTCGTCGATGTCGTTGCCGTAGAGGCAGAGCCCGGCTTCCAGCCGCAGCGAGTCGCGCGCGCCGAGGCCGGCCGGCGTGACGCCCGGCAGCGCCAGCAGCGCGCGCGCCAGGGCCTCGGCCTGCTCGGCCGGCACACTAATCTCGACCCCGTCCTCGCCGGTATAACCGCTGCGGCTGACCAGCACGGGGATACCCTGGATCTCGGTGGCGGCGACGCCCATGAAGCCGAGCCCGGCGATGCTGGGGGCGAGGCCCGTCACGGCGGCGAAGGCGGCCGGGCCCTGCAACGCGATCAGCGCGCGGTCCTCCAGCCGGTTCAGCCGCACGCCGGCGGGCAGCACCGCCTCGATCGCCGGCAGGTCCACGTGCTTGCGGCTGGCGTTCACCACCAGGAAGAGCCGGTCGCCGAGATTGGCGACCATGAAGTCGTCCAGGATGCCGCCCGATTCGGTGGTGAGCAGGCCGTATTTCTGCCGGCCGGGCTTCAGGATCTTCACATCCGCCGGGGTCAGGCGCTCCAGCGCCTCGGCCGCGCCTTCGCCGACCAGCTCGGCCTGGCCCATATGGGAGACGTCGAACAGCGCGGCGCCGCTGCGGCAGGCCAGGTGCTCGGCCAGGATGCCGGCCGGGTACTGCACCGGCATGGAATAGCCGGCGAAGGGCACCATCTTGCCGCCCAGCTCGCGGTGCAGGGATACCAGGGGAGTCTCAAGCAGGGTCTCGGCCACGCAGCCTCCAACGCCGCGCGAGGCGGCGGGTCAGGGTTCGTGGCCCCCCTCTGTCCCGAGACCTGAGAGATTCAGCGCGGGCTTTGGCGCGCCTTACTCCGTCGGTGCCAGCCCCCGTTTCCGGGCTTTGGGCTTTCCAGAGGCCCCTTCTCCGCGCGGCCCTTCTGCCTGAGCGTTTCCGGGGGCCGGTTGCGCCTTCGGCGACGGCCACCGCGAGCGGCGCCGTTCTCTCCCGCGCGGGATCAGCGGGTGCCCCCTAGGTGCCTGAGCGCCGCGCCGCTTGCAAGGGCCAAGCGGGCGGGGCGCGCTTCGGGGGCACTTCGAAGCGGGGCAGAACGGGTGCACCCCAGGGAGATGGAATGGGCAGCCGTTTGAAAACCCCGGTCCAGGCGACGGCCGGGGGGCGAACCGCCGGGCTGTCTCCCTTCTGCTTGCTTCCGCCCGATCAAGGATCAGAAGGGATAAGTTACCTTGTGGTGGCGGGGTTCAGGATTTTTTCGTAATTGAATAGTGAAATTCGGGATGAGTAACGCTATTTCACGCTGAAACGACACGGCGCCCGCCCGGTGGCGGCCCGCGCCTTGGAGACTTCTCAGCCATGTCCGCTTCAACACTCGCCAGCCCGGCGCCCGAGCGGCGCCCGGCTGGCGTCAATGCCCCTGTCGCCCTAGGTGCCCTGGCCGTGCTACTGGCCGGGATGGCGACGGTCGGGCAGCTCGTCAGCCCGCGCCAGGCGGCGCTCTATCTGCTGGGCGCGGGCCTTGGTCTCGTCCTCTATCACGCGGCCTTCGGCTTCACCTCCGCCTGGCGGGTCTTCATCGCCGACCGGCGGGGCGAGGGGCTGCGGGCGCAGATGGTCATGCTGGCCATCGCCGTATTGCTCTTCTTCCCCGTGCTCTCGGCCGGCACGCTCTTCGGACAGCCCGTCCAGGGGCTGGTTTCGCCCGTGGGCGTCTCGGTGATCTTCGGCGCCTTCCTCTTCGGCCTCGGCATGCAGCTCGGCGGCGGCTGCGCCTCGGGCACGCTCTACACGGCCGGCGGCGGCTCGACGCGCATGGTGCTGACCCTGGCGGCCTTCGTCGCCGGCTCGGCGCTGGGGGCGGCGCATCTGCACTGGTGGACGGCGCTGCCGCATCTCCCGCCCATTTCCCTGGTTCAGTCCTGGGGCGTGGTGCCGGCACTCGCCGCCAACCTGGCGGTCTTCGCCCTGATCGCCGGCGTGACGGTGGTGCTGGAGCGGCGGCGGCATGGCCGGCTGGTGCGGGCGGCCGCTTCTCCGCGCGAGGGTCTCGCCCGCTTCCTGCGCGGCCCCTGGCCGATCCTGGCCGGCGCCGTGGCCCTGGCCGCGCTGAATTTCGTGACGCTGGCCCTGGCCGGGCGCCCCTGGGGGATCACCTCGGCCTTCGCGCTCTGGGGCTCCAAGGCGGCCCTGGCCCTGGGCTTCGACGTGAACAGCTGGCCCTACTGGTCCTCGCCGGCCCAGCAGGCGGCGCTGCATGGCAGCGTGCTGAACGACGTCACCTCAGTCATGGACATCGGCATCGTCGTCGGCGCCATGCTGGCGGCAGCCCTGGCCGGCCGCTTCTCGCCCCGGCTGCGGATTCCGCTGCGTTCCGCCATCGCCGCGGTGGTGGGGGGCCTCATGCTCGGCTACGGCGCGCGCCTCGCCTATGGGTGCAATATCGGCGCGTATTTCTCCGGGATCGCCTCCGGCAGCCTGCATGGCTGGGTGTGGATGGTGGCCGCCTTTTTGGGCAACATCCTGGGTACCCGGATTCGCCCCTTCTTCGGGCTGGAGGTGGAGCGCATCCCGCGGCAGACCGGCTGCTGAGCGACTCGCCGCGCCACCGGGCTGGCACGCGCCGGCCCGGTAGCTTTCTTTCCCGCTCACCCTGGCGGAAGGGGCGATCCGCCCCATCCGGGAGGAGAAGGTATCAGCGCCGCGAGGGTGCTGCCTGGCTTCTCTGCCGGTGTCTCAAGTCGCGCGGGCAGGGCCTCGGCCCCCGCCGAAGCCCCGCTGCGGCCTCCGCGCCCGTCACGCCCCTCAGCGCGGGCCGCGCCGCCGGTTCAGCGCCAGCTCCTCCGGGCTCAGCACGAAGCCGAGCAGGATGCTCTTTTGCGCCGCCGATTGCGGCGTGCCGGGGAGGCGGATGCTCAGCTCCTCGCCCTCGCTGCGGCTGCGCGAAACATTGGGCGGGAATTCCACCTGAATGGTATAGGTCGCGCGGGAGAGAATGCGGTTTCCGTCCTCCACCACCGCCACCATATAGGGGATCTCGGCGGTGCGGCCCTGGGCGGCGGGGCCGCGCTCGGCAGTGAAGTTGGGAGTGAGGGTGACGTCCAGTCCCGCCCGCTCCGGCGCGTAGTCGCACTTCGCCTGGAAGCCCGAGAGGGAGGCATTCAGCTCCATGGCCGTGAGGTCCTGCCCGCCGCCCGGGCGGAAGCGGGTGAGGTCCGCCGCGTCGGAAAGGATGGCGACGCGCGGGCAGGGGGCGGTGGCGTTGCGCAGCGGGTCGGTGGTACCGCCACTGCACGCCCCCACCAGCAGGAGCGCCCCGCCCAATGCCGCCATCCTGCCGTTCCGGAGGTTCCGCGCCTTGACCATGCTGCCACTCTTCCTCTTAGTGCCGCGTCCGGATGCCCCGGCCGGAAAGCCGGGCACCGCCGCATGAACGACCATGACCCCATCGGACAGGCCAGCATGACCGTCAAGCCCGCCCTGCATGTGCTGCTCGCTGGCCCCCGGGGCTTCTGCGCCGGCGTGGACCGCGCCATCAAGATCGTCGAGGAGGCGCTGCGCCGCTTCGGCGCGCCGGTCTATGTGCGGCATGAGATCGTGCACAACCGCTTCGTGGTGAACAGCCTGGAGGCCAAGGGTGCCATCTTCGTCGAGGAGCTGGACGAGGTTCCGCCCGACGCGCCGGTGGTGTTCAGCGCGCATGGCGTGCCGAAGGCGGTGCCGGCCGAGGCGCGGCGGCGCAACATGGTCTATCTGGACGCCACCTGCCCGCTGGTCTCCAAGGTGCACCGCGAGGCGGAGCGCCATGCCGCCGCCGGGCGCCATATCCTGCTGATCGGCCATGGCGGCCACCCCGAGGTGGTCGGCACCATGGGCCAGCTGGCGCCCGGCGCCGTGACGCTGGTCGAGACCGCGGCCGATGCCGAGACGGTGGAGCCGCCCGAGGGGCCGCTCGCCTTCACCACCCAGACCACCCTTTCGGTGGACGACACGGCGGGGATCGTGGCGGTGCTGCAGCGCCGCTTCCCGCATATCGCCGGGCCGGCGAAGGAGGATATCTGCTATGCCACCACCAACCGACAGGCGGCGGTGAAGGCGATCGCCACACGGGCCGGGATGGTGATCGTGGTGGGCGCGCCGAACTCCTCCAACAGCGTGCGGCTGCGCGAGGTGGCGGAACGCGCCGGCTGCCCGCGCGCCATCATGGTGCAGCGTGGCGCCGACCTCGACCCTTCGGTGGTCGAGGGGCTCGGCACCATCGGCATCACCGCGGGTGCCAGTGCGCCGGAGGTGCTGGTGGAGGAAATCCTCACCAAGCTGCGCGAGCGCTTCACGCTGACCCTTGAGGAAGTCGTCGTCGCGCAGGAAACTGTCACGTTCAAGCTGCCGGCGGCGCTGGCGAAATAACCCTCCAACTGCAGGACGCCGATGGCGGTCTATACCGAAGTCTCGGACGAGGCGCTGCGTGCCTTCCTCGCCGAATACGAGCTGGGCGAACTGCTCGCCTTCCGTGGCATTGCCGAAGGGGTCGAGAACAGCAATTTCGCCCTGAAGACCAGCGGCGGTGACTTCATCCTGACGCTCTACGAGAAGCGGGTGGACCCGGCCGAGTTGCCCTGGTTCCTCGGCCTGATGCGGCACCTCTCCGCGCATGGCCTCTCCTGCCCGCTGCCGGTGGCGGGGCGGGATGGCAGCGCGCTGCGCAGCCTCTGCGGCCGCCCCGCGGCGATCTGCACCTTCCTGCCCGGGGTCTGGCCGCGCCGGGTGCGGCAGGCGCATTGCGCCCCGGTCGGCGCCGCCCTGGCGGCGCTGCACGCGGCGGGGGAGGGCTTCGGCGCCGAACGGCCCAATGCGCTGGGGCCGCGTGCCTGGAGGCCGCTGCTGGATCGCTGCCGCGCCGGCGGCGACGCGGTGCAGCCCGGCCTCGTCGCGGAGCTGGACGAGCACCTCACCGGCATCCTGCACGGCTGGCCGCATGGTTTGCCGCGCGGCCATATCCATGCCGACCTCTTCCCGGACAATGTCTTCTTCCTGGAGAAGGAGCGCGGGACACCGCGCGTCTCCGGCCTGATCGACTTCTATTTCGCCTGCACCGACTACTTGGCCTATGACTTGGCCATCTGTCTGAACGCCTGGTGCTTCGAGCCGGACCTGTCCTTCAACGTCACCAAGGCGCGGGCGCTGATCGGGGCCTATCATGCCTTGCGGCCGCTGACCTCCGAGGAACTGGCGGCCCTGCCGCTGCTCTGCCGTGGCGCCGCCATCCGCTTCCTGCTGACCCGGCTCTACGACTGGACCAACACGCCGCCCGGCGCGCTGGTGACGCGCAAGGACCCCCTGGAGTATCTGCGCCGCCTGCGCTTCCACGCTCAGGCCAGGGATGTCGCCGCTTATGGCCTCTGATGTCTTCACCGAGGCCCCGCCGGAGGCGGCGGAGCGGCTGGTCGAGATCTGGACCGATGGTGGCTGCAAGCCCAACCCCGGCCCTGGCGGCTGGGCCGCCATCCTGCGCTACGGCACGGCGGAGAAGGAGCTCTCCGGCTACGACGCGGCCACCACCAACAACCGCATGGAACTGACAGCCGCCATCATGGCGCTGGAGACGCTCAAGCGCCCCTGCACCGTGGTACTGCACACCGACAGCGAATACCTCCGCAACGGCATCAGCCGCTGGGTGAATGGCTGGGTGCGCAACAACTGGCGCAACGCCGCCAAGGATCCGGTGGCGAACATGGAACTGTGGCAGCGCCTGCTGGCCGCCGCCAAGCCGCACAAGGTAGACTGGCGCTGGGTCCGTGGCCATGCCGGCGACCCGATGAACGAGCGCGCCGACAAGCTGGCCACCGCGGCACGGCTGGCGGGCGGCTAGGGCCTGGGGAGGGAGCCTCCCCAGGCCCGCTGCGTCACTCGGCCACCGAGGGTGCCGCCGGTTCGTTGCGCGTCTTCCAGAGCGAGAGCGCGATCGAGCCGGCGATGATGCCGCCCGTCACCAGCAGCGCGTATTCCACCGGCACCGCCTTGCCGCCCGCGTACCAGTTGGCCAGCATCTTGGCACCGACGATCATCAGCACGATCGACAGGCCATGCTTCAGGTACTTGAAGCGGTGGATGATGCCGGCCAGTGCGAAGTACATCGCCCGCAGGCCGAGGATGGCGAAGACATTCGCCGTGTAGACGATGAAGGGGTCGGTCGAGACGGCGAAGATGGCCGGGATGCTGTCCAGCGCGAAGAACAGGTCGGTCAGCTCGATCAGCACCAGCACCAGCAGCAGCGGCGTGACCATCAGCCGCCCCGCCTCCCGCACCGTGAAGGCATTGCCGCGGAAGCCGTCCGTCACCGGCAGGTGGCGGCGCAGCCAGTGCAACACGGGGCTGTCGGTCGGGTCCGGCTCCTCCTCGGCGGCGCGCAGCATCTTCCAGCCCGACCAGATCAGGAAGAGGCCGAAGATCACCATCAGCCAGTCGAACTCGCGCAGCAGGGCGGTGCCGACCAGGATCATGACGCCGCGCATCAGCAGCGCGCCCAGGATGCCCCAGAACAGCACGCGGTGCTGGTAGGCGGCGGGCACCCCAAACCGGGCGAAGAGCAGGACGAAGACGAAGATGTTGTCGACCGAGAGCGACCACTCGATCAGGTAGCCCGTGAGGAACTCCAGGCTCTTGGCGTCGCGTTCCTCTGGCGTGATGCCGTAGCTCAGGCGCAGCCAGACGAAGAAGGCGAGGGCGAGGCCGATATAGGCGGCGGACTTGATGAGAGCGGTGCGCACCGGCACCGGGGCAGGGTCGCCCTGGGCATCCTTCCTGGCGAAGACGCCAAGATCCAGCAACAACAGGCCGAGAACGGCCGCGTTGAAAACAAGCCAGAAGACAGGTGAGGCTTCCATGCCGAACGGCTCTCCTCTCTGAGGCCCGGCCGGACGGAACACCTGTCTCAAGGGTGGAAGCGCGCCGGGCCCGATTGCGCGAAAAGTCGATCCGACATCACGAGGGCGGAGGGCACCGGCCGCGCCGGAGCATCCGCCGGGTCGCCAGAGGGGCCCGGATCCATCACGAAGATGGACGATTTTTCATCCGATGACAAGAGGCGGTTGTTTCCCGGCGCGATTCACGCCATCTGCTCATTTGCGTGATGGTGGTCGGGACACTACTGTCCTCCATCGAGGCGAGGAGACGCGGTCAGGCCGGCGGGGCCATTCCTTCCAGGCCGCTGGCCGCCCAACTGGATCGAGGCGTGGCTATGGGTTCCTTCAGCATCTGGCACTGGCTTGTCGTGCTGCTGGTCATTTTGTTGCTGTTCGGCGGCGGCAAGATCAGCGGCCTCATGGGTGATCTCGCCAAGGGCATCAAGTCCTTCAAGCAGAACATGAAGGAGGACGACGAGAAGGACGCCTCCATGGCGGCCGACGTGAACCAGCCGCCGGCCGGCAACCTGCCCGGCCCGGCGCCGACCCGCCCGACCGGCAGCGCCCAGCCGAACACCTCCAACTCCTCGCACCCCGCGGCCTGACCGCGGCCGGGGAGGACCGGCTCCCAGGGATCGGAGCGCGGCCAGGGCGGCGAGGGCCCCCTGGCCGCTGCTGTTTTCGCCCTGCCCGTTATGCAGCGGCTGGGCCGCCTCTGGCGGAGCAGGCCGGGGCTGCGCTATCAGCGGCGCGACCGCCCGTCGCCCCGGAGCGCCCGCATGAACCCACCCGTCCCCCAGCCCGCCATTGAGGCCATCATCGCCGCCGGCCAGCGGATGGACCGCCGCAATTGGGTGCCGGCCACCGCCGGCAACTTCTCACTGCGGCTGCCGGAGGGGCGGGTGGCCGTCACGCGCTCCGGCGTGCACAAGGGCTATCTCACGCCCGAATCGGTGATGGTCGTGGATCTCCAGGGGCGGCCGGAGGAGCCCGCGCTGCGGCCCTCGGCCGAGACCCTGCTACATTGCGGCATTTACCGCCGCTTCCCGGAGGCCGGGGCGGTGCTGCACGGGCACTCCATCGCCAATACCGTGCTCTCCCGCCGCGCCGGAGACCGTCTCGAACTGGCCGGCTACGAACTGCTGAAAGCTTTCCCGGGCCTCGCCACCCATGAGGCGAGCGTGGCCGTGCCGGTCTTCGGCAACGACCAGGACATCGCACGCCTGCAGGCGGCGGTGGAAGCGCGCTGGAGCAACATGGATGTCATTCCGCCGGGCTATTTAATCCGCGGGCACGGCGTCTATGTATGGGCGCGCGATATGGAGGCGGCTCTGGCCAGGCTGGAGGCGCTTGAATTCATGCTGGAATGCGAACTTCACGAGGGGAGGGGTGGATGAGCCTTCTGACCGTCAGGGATGCCGAGACCGGCGCCGAGCTGATGCGCAGCACCGACGTGGCGGAGATCGCCGCGGCGCTCGCCCCGATCAATGTGCGCTTCGAGCGCTGGGAGGTGGCGCCGCTGCCCGCCGGCGCCTCCGCCGAGGCGGTGCTGGAGGCCTATCGCCCCCAGCTCGACGCCTTTATGGCCGGTAGCGGCGCCGGCACGGCGGATGTGATCAAGCTTTCGCCCGACCATCCGCAGAAGGATGCGATGCGGCAGAAGTTCCTCTCCGAGCACACCCATACCGAGGACGAGGTCCGCTTCTTCCACGAGGGCAGCGGCAATTTCATCATCCACGCCGACGGCAAGGTGTTCGACGCGCACTGCACCCGGGGCGACCTGATCAGCGTGCCGGCCAATGCTCAGCACTGGTTCGATGCCGGCCAGGAGCCGTCCTTCACCGTGCTGCGCGTCTTCACCGATACCAGCGGCTGGACCCCGCACTATACCGGCACCGACATCTCCGAACGCTTCCCGGCGGTGACGGAGTGACTGCGGCGCCGGTCAGCGCCGTCCTGACGGATATCGAGGGCACCACCAGCGCCATCGCCTTCGTGAAGGAGACGCTGTTCCCCTTCGCGGAGCAGGCGCTGGACGCCTTCCTGGACGCGCATGGCACCGAGCCCGAGGTGGCGGCCTGCCTAGAGGCGGTCCGTCAGGCCGCGCGGCCGGGGGAAGAACCCCGCGCCGCCCTGCGCCGCTGGATGGCGGAGGATGCCAAGATCGGTCCGCTCAAGACGTTGCAGGGGCTGATCTGGCGCGACGGCTTCCTTAGCGGCGAGGTCACGGGGCATCTCTGGCCGGATGTGGCGCCCTGCCTGCGTGCCTGGGCGCGCGCCGGGCTGGGCCTCTACGTCTATTCCTCCGGTTCGGTGGCGGCGCAGAAGCTGCTCTTCGGCCATTCCGTGGCGGGCGACCTCGCGGGGCTGTTCAGTGGCTTCTTCGACACCGCGGTGGGCGGCAAGCGGGAGGCGGCCAGCTACGCGGCCATCGCCCGGGCGCTGCACCGACCGTCGGGCGAGATCCTGTTCCTGTCCGACGTGGCGGAGGAACTGGACGCGGCTGCCGCGGCCGGGCTGCAGGTCTGCCAACTGGTGCGCCCGGAGGATGGCACCCGACCCAGCCCCCGCCATCCGCAGGCGGCGGACTTCCCGGGGGTGGCGGCGCGTTTCGGATTGCCGGTTCCATCCCTTCCAGCCGGCAACGCCGCCTGAAACGCACCGAGCGGGGAGCCGCGCCGCATGATGACCACCTACACGGTGCGCGAGGGGCGGACCGTCCGGGCCGAGGGTATCCCGTCGCCGGAGGCGCTGCGCGAGGCCGTCTGGATCGACCTGCTGGCGCCCTCGCGCGAGGAGGAGCGGGCGGTGCAGGAGGCGCTCAGCCTCGAGATCCCGACCCGCGAGGAGATGCAGGAGATTGAAAGCTCCTCGCGGCTCTACAAGGAGGAACTGGCGCTCTTCCTGACCGCCAGCTTCCTCTACGGCGTGGATGAGGGGGAATACGGCTCCACCGCCATCACCTTCGTGCTGGCGGAGAACAACCTGGTCACGGTGCGCTACGCCACGCCCAAGGCCTTCGCTGCCTTTGCCAACCGGGCGCTACGCGCGCCTGCCCTGCTGCACAGCCCGGACAGCGTGATGCTGGGCCAGTTCGAACAGGTGGT
Source organism: Roseomonas sp. (assembly GCA_035565935.1). Taxonomy (GTDB): domain Bacteria; phylum Pseudomonadota; class Alphaproteobacteria; order Acetobacterales; family Acetobacteraceae; genus Pseudoroseomonas. Next base: position 146,081 of record DATMRU010000041.1, on the reverse strand, counting down.
GGACCGGCTCGCCGATGTGCTGGAGCGTGTCGGCGCCGATATGGACCGGGCCAGCAAGGCTGCCTTCCGCAATGCCCGCAGCCACTCCAAGGTGAAGGTCAAGGCGCGCGACGCCGAGATGAAGGACGTGCTGATCGCGCTCGGGGAGGTGGGGGAGGTGACCAGCCGCGCCAACGAGACGCTGCTGGGGCTTTCGCGCATCCTCACCTTCGTGGGCGCCGAGAAGTCGACCGCGGTGCGCAAGGAGAACAGGACCGCCATCAAAACCCTGATACGGGACGTCCGCTCACTGGTCGAGCATGCCGCCTTCCTGAACAACAAGGCGAACTTCCTGCTCGATGCGGTGCTTGGCATTATCAACATCGACCAGAACGGCATCATTAAGACGTTCACGGTTGCGAGCGTGGCGCTGATGCCGCCGACGTTGGTCGCAAGCATCTATGGCATGAATTTCAGCTTCATGCCGGAGCTGCAGTGGCACCTGGGCTATCCCCTCGCGCTGCTGGTGATGGTGATCAGCGGGGTGCTTCCGGTCTTTTATTTCAAACGGAAAGGCTGGCTGTAAGGACTGGCTGGCAGGGAATTTTCCGAGCCAGGACAGGACCGGCCGCCACCCGGGCCTGCACTATCCAAGACGGGGGAACCTAAGCGTAACCTTACAGGGCTGTAATAGGCTGATCTTGCTCGCGTTTTAGTTCCCGGCGGGCAGCTTGACCACGGTCGTCTCAAAGTGGAGACGGGAGCCGGAACGGCGCGACACTTCCCCGGGAGTCGCCGCGCCGGATGCCGGGCCAGCGCGGAGAGACGCAGCCGTGAGAACTTCCATCGGCAGCGTGGCCCCTGCGTCCTGGCGGCATCTGCTCACTGCGGGCGCCGGTCCTGGCGCTTGCGCTGCAAATGGCCGCATGGCCTGCCGAGAGGAAACCTTCGCGTGACCGCTTCCCCTCCGCCCACCAATCTCACACTCGAGACTTGGGAAAGCGCCAGCCTGACAGGCGAGTATGCCGACTATGCCAACCTGACGCTGACCGGGGGAGGCTGGGCCACCGGCACCGGCAACGCCTATGACAACATCATCAGGGGCAATGACCACCCGAACTACCTCGATGGTGGCGCGGGTGACGACACCTTGTACGGCGGCGGCAGCATCGACCATGCGGCCGGCCATGTCATCCCGCGGGGCGACACCTTCATCATCCACGCCGGCGAGGGCAACGACACCATCATGGACTTCACGCCGGGTGTTGCCGGCGGTGACGTGATCAGCCTGCCCGGCTTCGACTTCCGCAGCTTCGATCAGGTGATGCAGACTGCCACGCAGCTGACCGGTGGCGGTGTGCTCTTCAGTTTCTCGAACGGCCAGACGCTGACGGTGCACGGCTCGATGGCGGACGGCGCCGGCACGCGTGACCTGCTGGTCAGCGACTTCATTGCCGCAGGCGCAGACTTCGACCTCACCGCGAGCATCACCGACATCGCCCTCCAGCCGGACGGCAATGGCGGCACCGTCGCCGTGCTGAGTGGCACGGCGGAAGCCAATTCGTGGGTGTACGTCAAGGATCCCACCACCGAGGCTCCGGGCACCATAAACGACACCGTGGATCTGCAGGCGCTGGCCCAGGCGGACGCCACGGGCGTCTGGCACTTCACCACCGGCCCTCTGTCGGCCGGCGCGCACACCCTTGCCGTCGCCTCCATTCAGGCTGCCCGCAGCCAAGAAACCGGGGAGATGCACTACTTCCAGTTCAGCACCTCGGCGCCTGAGGTGGTGACGGTGGGCGCCGGCGATCCGGGCGATACGACGCCCCCGGACGCGCCCTCCCTGCTGCTCGATGCCGCCAGCGACACCGGGCGCGTGGGCGACGGCCTGACGCTGGACAACACGCCGACCCTGCATGGCACCGCCGAGGCGGGCAGCACCGTCACGGTCTATGATACCGATGGCATCACAGTGCTCGGCAGCGTGGTGGCGGCGGATGGCAACTGGAGCATCACCCCTGCCAGTGCGCTGGCCCTCGGCAACCACCACCTGACCGCGACGGCCACCGATGGCGCGGGGCTCACCTCCGGCGCTTCGGCGCTCGACCTGACCATCACCGCCTCGCGCGCGGCCGCCGACTTCCCGACCGCAGGCTTCGACAGCGCCTATTATCTGGCCGCCAATCCTGATGTGGCGGCGGCCGGGATCAATGCGCTGCAGCACTACCAGGAGTTCGGCTGGCACGAAGGCCGCGCCCCTGACGCGCTCTTCGATGTCGGCTATTATCTCAACCACAACCCGGACGTGGCGGCGGCCGGCATGGATCCGCTGCAGCACTACGAGCAGTATGGCTGGCACGAGGGCCGCAGCCCGAGCGCCCTCTTCGACGCCAGCTACTATCTCAGCCAGAACCCGGACGTGCTGGCGGCGGGCATGGACCCGCTGCAGCACTACCTGCAATACGGTTCCGGGGAAGGGCGCAACCCGGATGCCATGTTCGACACCGCTTATTACCTGGCCCACAACCCGGACGTGGCGGCCGCCGGCGTCGATCCGCTGACGCATTACGAGCAGTATGGCTGGCACGAAGGCCGCGATCCGAGCGCCGCTTTCTCCTCCAGCGCCTATCTGGCGGCGAACCCGGATGTGCTGGCCGCCGGCGTGGATCCGCTGCAGCATTACCTGGAATACGGCATCGCCGAGCACCGCGACCTCGGCCTGGGCTGAGGCAGGGGCCTGCCGGGCGGAGCCAAGGCCGGGGAAGCAGTTCCCCGGCCTTTTCTCGTCAGAGGCCGGCGCTCTCCAGCTTCAGGATGGCCCGTGCCAGGGCCTGGGCGCGTGGCACCAGGGTCGCGACCTCCAGATACTCCTCCGGGCTGTGCGCCTTGCCGCCCACCGGACCCACAGCGCAGAGCGTTGGCGCGCCCACCGCCGCGGTGAAGCCGCTATCGGCGCAGCCGCCGGCGAACTCGCCCATGGTCTCGAAGCCGCTCTCCGCCGCCGCCGCCTTGTAGATGCCGAAGACCGCCTCGGTGCCCGGGTTCTGCGCCAGCGGCAGGAACTCGCCGCGGATGGCCAGGCGGGCGCGCGTGCCCGGCACGAAGCTCTTCTCCACGATGGCGTGGATGCGCCCCATGATGTCGTCGCGGTCCTCGGGGTGGATGTAGCGCAGGTCGATCTGCCCCTGCGCCCAGGGTGCCACCGTGTTCACGCTCTGCCCGCCCGAGACCAGGCCGACATTCAGCGTGATGCCGCGCGGGATGTCGGTCAGCGCGTGGATCGCCTGCACCTTGCGCGCCAGCTCCTCGATGGCGCTGATGCCGGCCTCGAAATTGCCGCCGGAATGCGCGGCCTTGCCCTCGATGTCCATCACCATGAAGACGCCGCCCTTGCGCCCGGTGACCACGGCGCCCGAAGGGCGGCCCGGCTCGGAATTGAAGACGACGCGGGCCTGACGGGCCTCGGCCTCGATCACCGGGCGGCCTTCGGGCGAGCCGATCTCCTCATCGCCGGTGAACAGCCCGACCAGCGGGCCGGGCGCGCCGCCGAACTGCGCGAAGGCGGCCAGCACGAACATGTTCTGCACCAGCCCGGCCTTCATGTCGCAGACGCCGGGACCGGTGGCGATGCCGTTCTCGACCCGGAAGGGCCGGCGCTCCGGCTCACCCTTGGGGAAGACCGTATCCCGATGGCCCATCAGCACGATGTTGCGTCGCGCATTGCCGGAGCCCGCCGCGGAGTCGCCGCCCGCCACCGTGGCGCGCAGGCAATCGCCGTGCTTCTGGCCGGGAACCACCTCCACGGGGATGCCGTGCTTGGCGCAGAAGGCCTTCACCCGCTCGCCCACGGCATCGACCCCGGCCTTGTCGTAGCTGCCGCCGTCGATGTTTACCATCGCCTCCAGCTCGGCCAGCATCGCTCCCTGCTGCGTGGCGAGCCACTCTGTGATCCGTGCTTCGCTGGCGCTCATCCGCCGCTCTCCTCATCTGCCAAGTGCGGTCCCAGGGTGACGAATTCGCCCTCCCGCGTGAAGCCGGCGCGCAAAGGTGTTCGGGGCAGCAATGGACAGGCGATGGGAAGTTGATTACCGCCCTGCAAGGTGGTGCCGGTAGAAGGCCCTGGCACGGCAGACGCCAGCCCGGGCGGTTCGCCCCGGTGCGTGCGCCAGCCGGAACGATGTGGAGGTGTGTTCCTTGACCCAGGCTGACCGTCCTCTCCCACATGAGCAGGCTGCGACCTCCCACAGTCCTTCGGCGGCCCCGAGCACCGGGAGCGGCGCTCAGGGCTGGCCTGTCGGCAGCGTTGCCCTGGTCGTCGAGGATGAGCCGCTGATCTGCATGAACCTGATGCAGATGCTGGAGATGATGGATTTCGTGGCGGTGGGCCTCGGCCGGGCGGAAGCCGCGCTGGACTGGCTGAAGGCAAATCCGTCACCGGCGCTGATGATCACCGATTTCAGCCTGCCGGGGATGGACGGCATCCAGCTTGCCGCCGAGGCACGGGCGCTCCATCCCGGCCTGCCCGTCCTGCTGGCCAGCGGCCATTCCCAATCCGCCATGACCCTCCCGGCCGAGCTGCAGCAGGGTGTGGGCTTTCTGCCCAAGCCTTATGCCATGCGGCAGCTGGAGGAGGCGGTGCAGGACATCTGGGCGCGCTCGCGGGGCGGCGCCTAGGACCTGCCAGCCCGGACGGGTTCCAGCCGGGGCGGGTGGATACTCCGGCGGGAGAAGCCGCCGCCGGGCCAGGGAGAAGAGGTCTCGCCGGGCGCCGACGGCTTGTCGTTCAGTGCGCGTGGTGTGCGCAGGCCTGCACCTCGGGCCTGGGCTCCGGTAGGGTCACCGCCCGCTCGATCACCCGCGCTGCCCGGAAGCAGAGATCGTCCCGCAATTGGGCCGCGGCGAGCTGCACGCCGCGCGGCATGCCATCCTCATCCACGCCGAAGGGCACAGTGATGGCCGGCTGCCGGGTCAGGTTGAACGCGAAGGTCCAGGGCGCCCAGTCGCGCCACAGCGCCTCGGTCGGCTTGAGCGTCGGGGCATCGGCGGCGAAGGCGGCGGTCGGCGTGGTGGGGCAGAGGACCAGGTCGTATTTCAGGTGGAAGCGGGCCATGGCATGCGCCGCCTCGCCGCGCATCGCCTCGGCACCGAGGAAGTCGATGGCGGACATGCCGCCCTCGCGCTCGGCCACTTCCTCCAGCCCCTTGTCGAGCAGGGCGCGCTTCTCCGGCGCCATGGTCTTGACCAGTCGCGCCAGCGCCACGCCCCAGACACGGCCGAAGATGTGGCGGGTGTCGGGCAGCTCGGGGTCGGCATCCTCGACGATGGCGCCCTGTTCCGAAAGGATGCGCGCGGCGGCCAGCACGGCGGCCTCGCCCTCGGCGTCGATCGGCGGCGCATAGCCCAGCTTGCGCACCACGGCCACGCGCAGGCCCGCCACGCCGTCCTCGATGCCCTCCCGCCAGTCGCGCGGCTCATCATGCAGGCAGAAGGGGTCGCGGATGTCGCCCTGCGCCATGGCGGAGAACATCAGGGCCGCATCGCGCACCGTGCGGGTCATTGGCCCGGCGCAGGAGACCTGGCCGAAGGCGCTGTGCGGCCATTGCGGGATGCGGCCATAGGTCGGCTTCAGCCCCACCAGCCCGCAATAGGCGGCGGGGATGCGGATGGAACCGCCCGCATCGGTGCCGATATGCATCGGGCCGAAGCCCGCGGCGCCTGCCGCCCCGGCCCCGGAGGAGGAGCCGCCGACGGTGCGCTGCGAATTCCACGGGTTGCGGGTAATACCATGCAGCGGGCAATCGCCCGGCGTTTTCCAGCCGAATTCGGTGGTGGTCGTCTTGCCGAGGATGACGGCGCCGGCTGCCTTCAGCCCGACCACGGCGGGGGCGTCCTCGGTGGCGGGCGTGGTGTCGCTGGTCTTGCTGCCGCGCCGGGTGGGGAAGCCTTGCAGGTTCAGCAGGTCCTTCACCGTCACGGGTACGCCGTCCAGCGGCCCCATGGGGCGGCCTGCGGCCCAGCGCGCCTCCGACTCGCCGGCCTGGGCGAGCGCCTTGGGGTTCAGCACGGCGAAGGCATTCACCCAAGGATTGTAGCGCGCCACCCGCTCCAGCACCGCCTGGAGCGCCTCGACCGGGGAGAGGCGCCGGCGGGCATAGAGGGCCAGGAGCTGCTCGGCCGACATCAGGGCCGGATCGGTATCGGACATGCTGGGTTCCGCCTTGAAGAAGTTGGGCCGGAGCAACAGGCGCCCGGCCCATCCGCAGCTTGCCCCGCGCGCCGCGCCGATGCCAGGGGCGGGATGGCCGCCCCGCCGGAGGAGGCCGGCTTCAAACGGCTTCCGGCTCGTCGGCACGGCAGCAACAGCGCGTGCCGGGGCGCGAAAGGACGGCGCATGGGGTTTCCATGGCGCGCCGCTCGCCGCAGAATCGGCCCGTCCTGTCATGAGGAGTCGCCCGATGACCGATGCAGCCCAGCCTGCCAAGAAGCCTTGGGAATGGCCGGAGGACCAGTGGCGCCGCATCGTGGGCCGCGCCTATGGCGGCCGTAGCCTGACGCCGAAGGGCTGGCCGAACGGCGCCCGCTGCTGCGTCGCGCTCTCCTTCGATGCCGATCATGAGACCATCCCGCTGCGCGATTCCGACGAAAGCCCGATGCGCATCAGCCAGGGCCAGTACGGCTCGCGCCAGGGCGTGCCGCGCATCCGCCGGCTGCTGGCGCGGCACGGCATCAAGGCCAGCTTCTTCTATCCCGCCGTTTCGGCCCTGCTGCATCCCGAGGAGGTGCGCGCGGTGGCCGATGAGGGACACGAGATCGGCATCCACTCCTGGATCCACGAGGCCAATACCAGCCTGCCGCCGGGCATCGAGCGCGAACTGACGCTGCGCGCCGCCGACACGCTGGAGAAGGTCTCCGGCCGCCGTCCCGTCGGCATCCGCACCGCGAGCTGGGACTTCTCCGTCGATACGCTCGGCATCATCCGCGAGATGGGGCTGCTCTACGACAGCTCGCTGATGGCGGATGACGAGCCCTACGAGCTGCTGGCGCATGGCGAGCCGACCGGCATCGTCGAGCTGCCGCCCGAGTGGATCCGCGACGACGCGCCCTATTTCAACATGCTGCGCTTCTCGGCCATCCGCCCCTATACGCCGCCCTCCGGCGTGGAGGAGATCTTCCGCGCCGAGTTCGACGGCGCCTATGCCGAGGGCGGCACCTTCCTGCTGACCATGCACCCGCACGTCATCGGCCACCGCAGCCGCATCGCGCTGCTGGAACGGCTGATCAACCACATCAAGGGGCAAGCAGGCATCTGGTTCGCCACGCATGCCGAACTGGCGCAGTGGTGCAAGGATCAGGCGAAGTAAGGCTGGGGGAATGAATTCCCCCAGACCCCCATCTTCTTTCTTCGGGTTTGCGGCGCAGCCTGCCAGCGCGTGCTGGAACTGACAGAAAAAAGATGGGGGGCTCGGGGGGAATTCTTTCCCCCCGATCTTTTTCACCCGTTGGCACGTTCCGCCCGCGTGGCCTCCAGGTCGTCCTCGATGAAGGCCCGCACGACATCCGCCAGCGGTTCCTGTTCCGAGAAGCCCAGGCGCCGGGCGCGCTCGGCGGTGAAGGCGGCGGGCCAGCCGGAGACGATGGCCTGGATCGTCGCGTCGGGCACGAAGCTGACCAGTTTGCGCGCCTCTGGCGGCAGGGCGGCGAGCATCTGCGCCACCGTCACCGAGGCGCCGGGCGGGTTGATGCCGCGATCCAGCCCGAGCGGCGCCGTATCCATCGACGCGGCATAAAGGAACCACTCCACCGCGCGGCGCGGCGAGCAGATCCAGACGGCGAACTCCTCCTCCACCGGGCAGGTGGTCGGCAGGCCGAGCAGCGGCTCGCGCAGCACCGCCGAGACGAAGGAGGAAGCCGCCTTGTTCGGCCGCCCGGGGCGGACCATCACCGTGGGCAGGCGGATCGAGACGGCATCGAGGAAGCCGCGGCGGGAGGCGTCCTGCAGCAGCAGCTCGCCGATTGCCTTCTGCGCGCCGTAGGAATTCGCCGGAAGCTGGCGACCGTCATCCGGCACCATGGCCTTTTGTCCGCCACCGAAGCTGGCCACCGAGGAGGTGAAGACCACGCGCGGCGGCTTCGGGAGGGTCCGGCAGGTGTCGAGCAGTGCCAGCGTACCGTGCAAGTTGACCTTCATGCCGAGGTCGAAATCGGCTTCGGCGGCTGCGCTGACCACGGCGGCCAGATGGAAGATCACCTCCGTCTGCGGCGGGATGGCCTCGGCCAGGGCGGCGCGGTCGGTCACGTCGCCGGCGAGGGTACGGACGGGGAAGGGAGCCTCCGCCGGCGCGGCGGGGGTGTTCAGGTCGAAGAGCGTCAGGCCGGTGATGCGCCGGCCGCCGAGCTGGCCGTCCCGCGCCAGCCGCGCCGCCAGCTTGCGGCCGAGGAAGCCGCCCCCGCCCAGAATGGTGATCTGCATGGTTTCCTCGCCGTGCTTGTCCATGGACGCAGATTGCCGCGCGCCGCGCGCCGGGCCAAGCTGCGGGGATGATCCCGCATCGCCCCTTCCGCCTTCTCGTGAACCCGCGCCCGGGCACTCCCGGCGTGGTGGTGCTCCCCGACAGCGGCTTCCGCCGCGCCGCCGCCGAGATCGCGGCCTGGCCCGGCTATGCCGTGACGCCGCTGCATCCGCTGCCGGAGATCGCCCGGGAATGCGGCATCGCCGCGCTGCACTACAAGGACGAGGGCGGCCGCTTCGGCCTGGGCAGCTTCAAGGCGCTGGGCGGGGCCTATGCCGTGGCGCGGCTGCTGGTGGCCGAACTGGCGAAGCGGGGCGTGGCCAATGCCGCGCAGGTGCGAGACCTGCTTGAAGGCCGCCATGCCGAGGCGACGCGTGCCATCACCGTCACCTGCGCGACCGACGGCAATCATGGCCGCTCCGTCGCCTGGGGGGCGCAGCGCTTCGGGGCACGCTGCGTCATCTTCGTGCATGAGGGGGTGAGCCAGGCGCGCCGGGACGCCATCGCCGCCTATGGCGCCGAGATCCGCGTCGTGCCCGGCACTTACGACGACGCGGTGCGCGAGGCCGCGGCCACGGCGGACCGGGAAGACTGGTTCGTCGTCTCCGATACCTCCTATCCCGGCTACACGGAGGTGCCGCGTGACGTCATGCAGGGCTACCGGCTGATGGTGGAGGAGGCTTTGGCGGCACTGCCGGAGCCGCCGACGCACGTGTTCATCCAGGGCGGGGTGGGCGGCGTCGCGGCGGCGGTTTCGGTGCAGTTGCGCGCCCGCTTCGGCCCCGGCCCGCGCGTCATCGTGGTGGAGCCGGAGAAGGCGGCCTGCCTGCTGGCCAGCGCCGAGGCGGGGCAGCCCACCGCCATCGCCGGCGAGCTGGACACGCTGATGGCCGGCCTCGCCTGCGGCGAGCCGAGCCTGCTGGCCTGGCAGGAGCTGGAGCGCGGCGCCTTCGCCTTCATGGCCGTCAGCGACGAGACGGCGGTGGATGTGATGCGCCTGCTGGCCGCGCGGCAGCCCGCCATCGTGGCCGGGGAGAGCGCCGTCGCCGGCCTGGTGGGCCTGCTGCTGGCCGCCGGCGATGCGGCGGCGCGCGCGGCGCTCGGCCTCGATGCGGAAAGCCGCGTGCTGGTCTTCGGCACCGAGGGCGCCACCGATCCGGAGCTCTATGCCCGTCTCGTCGGCGCGACGTCTCCGGACGGTCATCGGAACGTCAATCCGGTGTCATGAGGCGCCGCTAATCCCCCCGCCCGACGGGCCGGCCAGACCGCGCCCTTTCGGGAGATCGGGGGACCGCATGAAGTTTCGTTTGACGGCGCTCGCCGCCGGCATCGCGCTGACACTCGGCGCGCCGGCGGCCGAGGCCCAGCCGAACCGCCAGGGCTTCACCTTCTGGTACGGCCTGACGGGCCAGCTCAGCGACGTGGTGCAGGAGGTCTGCAAGCGGTTCAACGACAGCCAGGACCAGTACACCGTCACCTGCACCAGCCAGGGCGACTATGCGAAGGCGCTGCAGAACACTATCGCCGCCTTCCGCGCCGGCGAGCAGCCGACCGTCGTGCAGGTCTATGACATCGGCACGCTCGACCTGATGCTCTCCGGCCAGTACCTGCCGGCCCGCGAGCTGATGCAGGGCCAGGGCTACAAGGTGGACTGGGACAACTACATCGCTCCCATCGCCGCCTATTACGCGACCTCGAAGGGCGAGATGCTGTCCTTCCCCTTCAACTCCTCCACGGCGGTGATGTACTGGAACCGCGCCGAGGGCCGTAAGGTCGGCTTCGAGAACCCGCCCGAGACCTGGGAAGACCTGCACAAGGCGCTGGCGGCGATGAAACAGGCCGGCAGCCAGTGCCCGATGGCGATGGACTTCGACAGCTGGCCGATCCTGGAGCAGTTCACCGCCGCCCATAACATCCCGGTCGCCAGCAAGAACAACGGCTACGGCGGGCTGGACGCTGAATATGTCTTCGACCAGGGCCTGGTGAAGCAGCACTTCAACAACCTGATGACCTGGTACAAGGACGGGCTGATCAAGGTCCGCACGCCGGAGAGCGGCCAGAATGTCATCGCCGCCTTCGCCAGCGGCGACTGCAACGTCGCCTTCGGCTCGATCGCCAGCCACCAGACGGTGCGGCTGACCGCGAAGGAGGGGCTCGACTGGACCCCGGCGCTGCTGCCCGTCTATGCCGGACACGAGCGCTACAACACCCGCGTCGGCGGTGCCTCGCTCTGGGCGCTGAAGGGCCGGCCGCAGGCGGAGTACAAGGGCGCGGCCGCCTTCTTCGCCTTCCTGGCCAAGCCGGAGAGCGAGGAATTCTGGTCCACCAGGACCGGCTATGTCCCCGTCACCCGCAGCGGCTATGAGCGGATGAAGGACGAGGGCTTCTTCGAGCGGCCCGAGAATGTCGGCCGCGAGGTCGCCATGGAGAGCCTGCTGCTGCGCGCGCCGACGCTGCTGACCCAGGGCCTGCGCCTCGGCAACCTGACGCAGTTCCGCGCCCTCTATGCCAACGAGATGCAGGCGGCCTTCGCCGGCCAGAAGACGATGGACCAGGCGCTGGCCGCGATGCAGGAGCAGGGCAACCAGCTGCTGCGCCGCTTCCAGCAGACCTATCGCGGCAAGACGCTGCCCTGACCGGCCGCCGAGCCGCCCCGCGCGCCCCTCGTGGCGCTCGGGGCTTCCTGTCCGCCGGGTGAGGTCATCTTGGAACGTCGCGCCACCTTCCGTTCGCCGCTGTTGCCCTGGCTGCTGGTGCTGCCGCAGCTGCTGATCATTTTCGTCTTCTTCTATTGGCCGACAGGCGAGGCCTTCCACTGGGCCTTCACCCTGGAGCAGCCCTGGGGCGGTGGCCGGCAATGGGTCGGCTGGCAGAACTTCCAGGAGATCTTCGGCAGCGCGGCCTACTGGTCCTCGGTGCGGGTGAGCCTCGTCTATGCCTTCGGCACCTCCGCGGTGGCCATCCTGGTCGCGCTGCTGCTGGCGCTGTTCATCGATCGCGAGGTGCGCGGCAGCCGCGGCTGGCGCGTGGCGCTGATCTGGCCCTATGCCATCGCCGCGCCGGCCATCGGCATGATCTTTCGCTTTGTCTTCGATCCGCGCGCGGGCGTGTTCAGCGCTCTGAATGCGGTCTGGCCCTCCGCCTGGGATCCGGCGCTGAACGGCACGCATGCCATGCTGATGCTGATCCTGGCGGGTGCCTGGCAGCTTATCGCCTACAACTTCGTCTTCTTCCTCGCCGGGCTGCAGTCCATTCCGCGCCCTCTCATCGAGGCGGCGGCGATGGACGGCGCCGGGCCGCTCCGGCGGATGCGCGACATCCAGATTCCGCTGCTGGCGCCGACCTTTTTCTTTCTCGTCGTCATCAACCTGACGGACAGCTTCACCAACAGCTTCGGTCTGGTCGACATCATGACCGCCGGCGGCCCGGCGCGCGCGACGGAGATCATGGTCTACAAGATCTATGCGGATGGCTTCAAAGGCCTCGACTACTCCGGTGCTGCCGCCCAGAGCATCGTGCTGATGGGCCTCGTCATCCTGCTCACCGTCATTCAGTTCCGCTTCGTCGAGCGGAAGATGCATTACCGCTGAGGGGAGGGAGACCATGGTCGAACGCCGCCCCTGGCTCGATGTCGTCACGCACGTGCTGCTGCTGCTCTCGGCCGTGGCGCTGCTGGTGCCGGTCTGGCTCGCCCTGGTCGCCGCAACGCAGGACGTTGCCGGCGTGAACAGCGTGCCGATCCACTGGTTGCCGGGCTCGCACCTCACCGAGAATCTCGCGGAAGCCTGGCAGCGCGGCGGCTTCGCCACGCGCTTCACCACCAGCCTGATCGTCGCGGTCGGCGTCACGCTCGGCAAGATCGTGCTCGCCATGCTGGCCGCCTTCGCCATCGTCTTCTTCCAGTGGCGGGCGCGGGTGCTGGTGTTCTGGGCGATTTTCATCACGCTAATGCTGCCGCTCGAGGTGCGCATCGTGCCCACCTATGCGGTGGCGGCCAATGCCTTGGCGCCCTTCCAGGCGATCCTGGACGCCATCGGCCTCACAGCGCTGATCCAGGCGGTGAGCGGCATCCATGTGGCGCTGGAGTGGCGGCTGCTGAACTCCTATCCCGGCCTGATCCTGCCGCTGATCGCCACCGCCACCGGCACCTTCCTCTACCGGCAGTTCTTCCTGACCATTCCGGAGGAGTTGGTGGAGGCGGCGAAGATGGATGGCGCCGGGCCGTTGCGCTTCCTGGCCGACGTGCTGGTGCCGCTCTCGCGCACCACCATGGCGGCGCTCGCCACCATCATGTTCGTCTATGCCTGGAACCAGTATCTCTGGCCGCTGCTGGTGACCACCGAGCCCGAGCGCAGCACGGTGATGGTGGAACTCTCGCGCATGGTGCCGCGCGGGGACGGGCTGCCGGAATGGAACATCGTGATGGCCGGCGCGCTGCTGGCCATGCTGCCCCCACTGGCCGTCGTGGTGCTGATGCAGCGCTGGTTCGTGCGCGGTCTGGTGCAGACGGAGAAGTAGGATCATGGCCGCCATCGAACTCACCGGTGTCAGTAAGCTCTATGGTGCGCAGACCGCCGTGCAGGGGGTGAACCTGGCGCTGCCGGAAGGCGCTTTCGTCGTCATCCTCGGTCCCTCCGGCTGCGGCAAGTCCACCTTGCTGCGGATGATCGCCGGGCTGGAGGCGATCAGTGCCGGCGAGTTGCGCATCGGCGGCACACGCATGAACGAGCGCGAGCCGAAGGACCGCGGCTGCGCCATGGTGTTCCAGAATTACGCGCTCTACCCGCATATGACGGTGGCGGAGAACATCGCTTACCCCCTGAAGGTGGCGGGGATGCGGCGCGCCGAGCGGCAGGCCCGGGTGGCCGAGGTGGCGGCGGCGCTGGAACTGACGCCGCTGCTGCAGCGCCGCCCCGGCCAGCTCTCGGGCGGACAGCGCCAGCGCGTCGCCATCGGCCGCGCCATGGTCCGCCGGCCCAAGGTGTTCCTCTACGACGAGCCGCTCTCCAATCTCGATGCCAAGCTGCGCGTGCAGATGCGCCTGGAGCTGCGCCGGCTGCACGAGCGCCTGGGCGCGACCTCGGTGCTCGTCACGCATGACCAGCAGGAGGCAATGACCCTGGCCGACCACCTGGTGGTGATGAATGCCGGCCGTGTCGAGCAGCAGGGCACGCCGCGCGAGGTCTATGCCGGCCCGGCCAGTCTGTTCGTGGCCGGCTTTCTGGGCGCCCCGCCGATGAATCTGTTGCCCGCCGAGGTGCTGGCCAGCGGCGACACCTTGCGCCTGGCCGATGGCACGCTGCTGCGGCTGCCCGAGCCGGTGCTGCACCGGGGCAAGGTGGCGCTGGGCATCCGACCGGAGCATGTCGGGGGCGGGCGGCTGCCGGCGCGGGTGGAAATGGTGGAGGATCTGGGCGCCTCGGTGCTGGTACATGCGCGACTGCAGGGTGGGGCCGACCTCGCCCTGCACTGCCCGGCGGAGGCGGCGCCGGCGCGAGGCGAGGAAATCGGCCTCGACCTGCCCCCGGCGCGGCTGCACCTCTTCGAGCCGGCGACCGGCGCGCGACTGCCGATGCGCGCGGCCCCGGCGCGCCGGCCCCTGCAAGGTGGACTTTCAGTAACCTCAGCGACCCTCTAAATGGTGCGGCAAATCAGGTCAGGAGAGTAACTCAGTGACACTGCACCGCCGCAACCTGCTGGCGCTTGGCGCCACCCTGGCTGTCCCGGCCATCCTGCCGGCCGCTGCCCGGGCCCAGGAGGGCTGGCCCAACCAGCCGATCCGGCTCGTCGTGCCCTTCTCCGCCGGCGGCCCGACCGACATCCCGGCGCGGCTGATCGCCGATGAGTTGTCGAAGACGCTGCCACAGCGCGTCATTGTCGAGAACCGCACCGGCGCGGGCACCGTGGTGGGTGCCGATGCCGTGGCCAAGGCGAAGGACGGGCATACCTTTCTCTATACCACCATCGCCCAGGCGGCGATCCGGGCCATCTATCCGAGCCTGCCCTTCGACCCGGTGAACGACTTCGCCCCGGTCGCGCTGACCGGCGTCATTCCGATGCTGCTGATGGTCAACAAGGAGGTGCCGGTCAAAAGCCTCCAGGAGCTGATCGACCTCTTCAAGAAGAACCCGGGCAAGTACGACTACGCCAGCACTGGCAGCGGCGCGGCGCTGCACCTCGCCAGCGAGCTCTTCCTGAAGCAGGCGGGCGGGCTGAAGGTGAACCATATTCCCTATCGTGGCTCGGCGGCCGCCATGCCGGACTTGCTGAACGGCACCGTGGCGATGATGCTGGACGTCGCCAACAGCGCGATGCCCTTCGTGCAGAAGGGCGAAGTGAAGGGTCTGGCGATCTCCTCCGCGCAGCGCCTGCCGCAGTTGCCCGAGATCCCCACCTTCAATGAGGCCGGCGTGCCGGGCTACGAGGCCTATACTTGGCACATGGTACTAGCGCCCGCCGGCACGCCGGACGCCGTCGTTCAGCGCTTCAATCAGGAGATCAACAAGGTCATGGCGATGGAGACGGTGCAGCGGAAGCTCGCCGACCTGACCATGACCACCCGCAGCGATTCCACGCCGGCCAGCGCGAAGAAGTGGCTGACCGACGAGATCGCCAAGTGGGAGCCGATCATCAAGGAAGCCGGCATCAAGGCCGACTGACCTCGGGGCCTGCCAGGCCCTGCTCACCTGCAGCCGCGGCGCCCTCGCCGCGGCCGCCCCAGAAGGCGGGCAACCACGCCCGCCTCGGTCTCCGCCCGCGACGGCAGCCGACCAAGACTGCGCGCCACCTCCGCCGGCCCGGCCTCTTCCTTCGTGGGGGATGCAACCCTGCGCTCGCCAGGGCGTGACAATATTCCTGCGCAATGGTGCGGAACGCGCAGCGTGCCTTGACGGGAAGCGGCACGCCGCCGACCTTTCCGCGCCTGCCGCACCGCCCGCCGGGAAGGAGAAGCCCATGACTGACCTGCCGAAGACCATGACCTACATCGACCACGGTGCGGGTGGCGCGCCCGAGGTGCTCGTCCCCGCCACCGGCCCGGTGCCTTCGCCGAAGGCCGACGAGGTGCTGATCCGCGTCCTCGCCGCGGGTGTGAACCGGCCCGATGTGCAGCAGCGCATGGGGCTCTACCCGCCGCCGCCCGGCGCCAGCCCGATCGCCGGCCTGGAGGTCGCGGGCGAGGTGGCCGCCGTCGGCGCCGAGGTGCGTCGCTACAAGCCCGGCGACCGCGTCTGCGCCCTCGCCAATGGCGGCGGCTATGCCGAATACTGCGCGGCGCCCGAGGCGCAGACCCTACCCTGGCCGGCGGGCTTCGACGCGGTGCGTGCCGCCGCGCTGCCGGAAACCTATTTCACCGTCTGGGCAAACCTTTTCGGCCACGGCCGGCTCAAGGCCGGAGAGACGGTGCTGATCCATGGCGGCACCTCGGGGATCGGCGTCACCGCCATCCAGCTCGCCAAGGCCTTCGGCGCCAAGGTGCTCGCCACCGCTGGCAGCGCCGAGAAATGCGCCGCCTGCACGAAGCTCGGCGCCGATCTCGCCATCAACTACAAGGAGCAGGACTTCGTCGAGGCGGTGAAGCAGGCGACCGGCGGGCAGGGCGTGGACGTCCTGCTGGACATGGTCGGCGCGGCCTATTTCCAGCGCAACCTGCGCTGCGTGGCGAAGGACGGGCGGCTGGTGATCATCGCCTTCCTGCAGGGGCATGAGGCGGAGAAGGTGGATCTGCGGCCGATCATGCTGAAGCGCCTCACCGTCACCGGCAGCACGATGCGGCCGCGCACCACGGCCGAGAAGGGTGCCCTCGCCGCCGATCTCGAGGCGAAGGTCTGGCCGCTCCTGGCGCGCGGTGCGTGCGGCCCGGTGATCCATTCTACCTTCCCCCTGCGCGAGGCGGCGGCGGCACACAGGCTGATGGAAAGCAGCACGCATATCGGCAAGATCATGCTGACCGTGGCCGAATAGCCGGCCTGATGTGGCAATTCGCCGACCTGCGCCTGCTGCTGATCGCCGTCACGCTGTTCGGTGGCGCCTGGCCCATCACCAAGGCGGCGCTGGCGGATGCCACGCCGCTCTGGTTCGCGGTCTCGCGCACGCTGTTGGGTGCGCTGATCGCAGGGGTTGTGCTGGCCGCCCTGCGCCGGCTCGCGTGGCCAACGCGGCAGGACTGGCCGGCAACCCTCGGCGTCGGGTTTCTCCAGCTCGGCGGCTTTTTCGCGCTCACGCATCTGGCGGTCGCGCTGGTGCCGGCGGGGCGAACGGCGGTCCTGGCCAATGTCACCATCTACTGGCTGGTGCCGATGTCGGTGCTGGTACTGCGCGAGCGGGTTTCCACCATGCGCTGGGTGGCGGCGGGGCTTGGCCTGGGCGGCGTCGCGGCGCTGACCGGCCCCTGGGCGGTGGACTGGAGCGACCCCGATATCCTGCTCGGCCACCTGATGCTGGTGCTGGCGGCGCTGTTGTGGTCCTGCGCCATCGTTATCACGCGACTCTTCCCGCCGCGCCGGACGATGCTGGAAACGCTGCCCTGGTGCTTCCTGCTCGGCGCGCTGGTGCTGGTGCCGATGGCGCTCTACCTGGAGCCGCATGGCGGGATCGGGCCGGGCGCCTGGCCGCATGCGGCGGTGATCGGCGGCATCGTCGCGCCGCTTGGCACCTGGGCGGTGATCGAAGCGGGGCGGCGACTGCCGGGGGCGGTGTCCTCCGTCGGCTTCCTGCTGGCGCCGGCGATCGGAGTCGTGGTCTCCACCCTCTGGCTGGGCGAGCCGCTGGGGTGGGACGTGCTGATCGGCGGGGCGCTGATCGCCGCCAGTGTTCTCGTGGCGACACGCGGATGAGGAGGGCACCATGCGGCTGAGGGCGATCGAAGCGGGGCAGGGAGAGGCGCCGCCGCTGGTGCTGCTGCACGGGCTGTTCGGTCAGGCGCAGAATTTCGCAACGGTGCAGAAGGCGCTCGCCGCCTCGCGCCGGGTGATCGCGCTCGATCTGCGCAACCACGGACAGTCGCCCCATGATGCGGCGATGGACTATGCCGCCATGGCGGAGGATGTCGCGGAAACCCTGGCCGCGCTCGATGCAGGGCCGGCGGTGGTGCTGGGCCACTCCATGGGTGGCAAGGTGGCGATGACGCTGGCGCTTTCCCGTCCGGAGCGCGTGGAGCGTCTGATCGTGGCGGATATCGCCCCCGTGGACTACCCCCCCGCCTTCCGGCCCTATGCCGAGGCGATGCTTGCCGTGGATCTGCGCCCCGGCCTGACGCGGCGGGAGGCGGATGCGGCACTGGCCAGTGCGGTACCGGCGGCCGGCGTGCGCGGCTTCCTCCTGCAGAACCTGCGGCTGGACAGCGATCCGCCCGCCTGGCGTATCGGCCTGCGCGAGATCGCCGCCGCCCTGCCGGTCATCGAGGCGACGCCCCCGTTCCCGGAGGGCGCGCATTACGACGGCCTGACCCTGGTGCTGTCCGGCGAGCATTCCGACTATATCCGCCCCGAGCACCGGCCGCTGTTCCGCCGCCTGTTTCCGGCCGCGCGCTTCGCGACGGTGAAGGGTGCCGGCCACTGGGTGCATGCGGAGAAGCCGGAAGGCTTCCTGGCGGCCGTGTCGGCGTTCCTGGGCTAAGGCGGCTCGGGTCAGTCCAGGCGCTCGTAGACCAGATGCAGGGCGCCCTTTGCCTTGGTCTCGCACCTGACGAGCCGGAGCTCCTGCTCGCCGGTACCCTGCGGAAAGAGCGGAATGCCGTCGCCCAGAATGACGGGGATCACGGCCATCTCGAGCACGTCGATCCTGCCGATCGCGATCATGGACCGAACGACCTGGCCGCCGCCCTCGACCCAGACGCGGCGGTACCCTCGCGCCTCGAGTTCGGCGGCGACCGTGGCGATGTCGCCGGAGCGAACCTCCACGCCGGCCGGTGGCGGGTCGTCCAGAGGCCGTGTCGTCAGGACGACCGTAGGCTTGCCGGGATACGGCCAGTCGCCAAAGCCCCGGAGCGCGTCGTAGGTCCCACGCCCCATCAGGATCGCATCGACACCGGCGAAGAAGGTGTCGAAGCCGAAGTCCTCAGCCGGGTAATCCGCTGCTAGCCAGTCGTCGACGGACCCGTCCGGGCGGGCGATCTTGCCGTCCAGGGAGACGGCGATGTGGCAGTGCCAGATCGTGCCACCCATGAAACCGCCCTCCATCGCGCGCGCCGATTCGGAGATCCTAGCAAAAACCCCAGCCGAGCGCTCTCATGTCGCGCCATGCGCTGACCGACCGCGAGGAGCCCACCTCGCGCCACTCTCGCCGAAGCGGCGCACCGGCCAGCCAACGAAGGATCGCGGGCTCATCCTCGCGGCCCGTTGCGGCAAGCTGGCCGCCAGCTATCCGGATGTGACTTCGATAACGGAGCCTGGGCTGGGCCGGTCAGCAGGAAGAGAGGCCATTTCCCGCGGCCCTACAGCGCCACCGGTGCCTTGAAGCGGCCTTCCTTGGCCAGATCCGCCGCCCGCCAGAGATACCACGCCGCCGCCGAGCGGTAGGGCGCCCAGGCTAGCCCGATCTCCGCGAGTTCCTTCGGTCTGGGCTGGGTGTCGCGCCCGGCAGCCAGCCGGTAGCCCTCGCGCACACCGAAATCGTCCACCGGCAGTACGTCCGGCCGGCCGAGGGTGAAAATCAGCAGCATCTCCACCGTCCAGCGCCCCACGCCGCGCAGGGCGACCAGCCGCTGGATCAGTTCCTCATCCGGCAGGCGGGCCGCGGCGCGCCGCGTCGGCACCAGCCCGCCGACCGACTTGTGCGCGATGTCGCGGATGGCCGCGCATTTGGCCGCCGAGAAACCACAGCCGCGCAGCGCATCCTCCGGCAGGGCGAGGATGCCGGTGGGGGGCGGGAAGTCATGGCCGGGGAAGAGCGCGAGGAGGCGGGTCAGCATCGCCTCGGCGGCCCGGCCGTGCACCTGCTGGTGGGCGATGGCGCGCACCAGCGCCTCGTAGGGCTCGCGCTGCGCCGGCTTCAGCGTCATGGCGCCGACCTGCCGGACCACCGGCCCGAGCACCGGGTCGGTGGCCAGATGCGTCCGCGCCGCGCGGGGGGAGAGGCCGCGCGCCGTCGGGCGGGAGGGCGCCAGCATCAGCGGAAGACGAGCGCCGGCAGCGCGAGCGTCAGGCCGGGGACGTAGGTGATGAGCATGAGGCAGACGAGCACCACGGCGATGAAGACGACAAGGTAGCGCATCATCGTCTCGATGCCACAGCCGGCCACCTGCGCCGCGGCGAAGAGGTTCACGCCGAAGGGCGGCGTGATCATCCCGAGCGCCAGGTTCACCACCATGATGGTGCCGAAATGCACGCCGTCCACGCCGACGCGCTGTGCCGCGTCCGCCAGGATGGGTGCCAGCACGATGATGCTGGCGCTGGTCTCGACGAACATGCCGACGATGAACAGGAAGAGGTTCACCCCGAGCAGGAACAGCGCCGGGCCCTGGAAGGTCTCCACCATCCAGGCCGCCGCCGCGTCCGGCACGCCCTGCCGGTTCAGCAGATAGGAGAACAGCGCCGCGCAGGCGATGATGAACATGATGACGGAGGAGGAGACCACCGATTTGCGGAAGATCGGATAGAGGTCCCGCCAACCCAGCTCGCGATGCAGCAGCCCGCCGATGAGGAGGGCGTAGAACACCGCGACGACACTGGCCTCGGTCGGGGTGGTGATGCCGCCATAGATGCCGCCGAGCACGATCACCGGCATCAGCAGCGCGAAGCCTGCCTGTTTGAACGCGGTGAGGACGGGCAGGCGCCCCTCGCCGTCGCGCTTGCCCCAGCCCTTGATGCGGCACCAGATCAGCACCGTCGCCACCAGCGCTCCGGCGATCAGCGCGCCCGGCACGAAGCCCGCGATGAACAACTCGGGGATCGAGACCTGGGTGGTCACACCGTAGAGGATCATCGGGATGGAAGGCGGGATGACGACGCCGAGTTCCGCGGCGGTCGCCTGCAGCGCCGCGGCGAAGCCCACGGGGTAGCCGTGCTTGACCAGCGCCGGGATCATGATGGTGCCGATGGCGAAGGTGGTGGCCACCGAGGAGCCGCTGATCGCCGCGAAGATCATGCAGGTGACGATGCAGGTGGCTGGCAGCCCACCCTGCACCCCGCCGACCATCGACTTGGCGAATTCCACGAGACGGCGCGAGATGCCGCCGACATCCATCAGGTTGCCGGCCAGGATGAAGAAGGGAATGGCGGCCAGCGGGAACTTGTCGAGCGCGACGAAGATCTGCTGCGCCGCGACGATCATCGGGAAGCGCGTCCAGCCCTCGATGCCGAGGATGGCGGCAAGACCGATGGCGACCGCCACCGGGACAGCGGCGGCGAAGCCCACCAGCATCGCCACGAGCATCGCGCCGGTCATACCGCGGCCTCCAGCTCGGCCGAGCCGTGCTCCCGGTCCAGGAAATGCGCCACCGCGCCGAGCATGGCGAAGAGCGCACCGACCGGGATCGCGGCATAGCCCCAGGACATGGAGACCTCCAGCCCCGCCATCTCCTGGAACTTCACGCGCTGTGCCATGCCCCAGCCGAACCAGAATAGCACGCCCATCAGCGACAGGCTGGCGGCCAGCGAGGCCGCCTCCAGCGTTCGCTGCAATGCGCCCCGGCTGTAGCGATGCGCCACGTCGATGGAGACCAGCGCGCCCATCCGCAGCGCCACGGCGAGGCCGAGCAGCGCCATCCAGATCAGTGCCGTGCGGACCAGGGCCTCGCTCCAGACCGCCGGCGTTTCCGTCCCGAAGCGGGAGATCACCTGCCACAGGCCGGCGATGGCGGCGAGGGCGAGCGCCAGGCATGCCGCCACGGCGGCAAGTCCGGTCAGCGCGCGATCGGCCGCTAGCACGGCGCGCCGCAGCGGCTCAGCCCGGGCGGCGATCCATAGCGCGAGCAGTGTGGCCAGGATGCTGGCCCCGCCAATGATCTGCAGGGGGAGCGTGTTCATGCGGGCGGGCGCCATCCGGCGCCCCCGATCACGAGGGGAATGCGCAAGGCGGGGGTCACTCCTGCCGCGAGGGCGGTGGCAAGCGCCCGGCACGGAAGCCGTGCCGGGGCAGGGCGGGTTACTGCGCCGGCTTCCAGTCGCGCAGGCGGCGCAGCGTGTTGACGTCCAGTTCCTTCTCGTACTGCGCGAAGGCGGGAGCCAGAGCCTTCTGGAACTCCTCCGTGCTCACCTGGGTGACGACGTCCATGCCGCGGCGGCGCAGCTCGGCCACGCCGTTCTGCTCGTCGGCGGTCACCTTGGCGCGGTTGGCGTCGCGCCCGGCCCGGGCGGCCTGCATGAACATCGCCTTCTCGGCATCGGAGAGTCGCTCCCACAGCGCGGGCGAGCCGATCAGCAGCGCGGGCGAGTAAACATGGCCGGTCAGGCTGAGATACTTCTGCACCTGGTCGATGTTGTTGGCGACGATCACCGGGATCGGGTTCTCCTGCCCATCCACCGTGCCCTGCTGCAGGGCGGGGATCAGCTCGGAGAAGGCCATCGGCGTCGGCAGGGCGCCGAGGGTGGAGAAGGCGCGCATATGCACCTGGTTCTCCATGGTGCGCACCTTCAGGCCGCGCATATCCGCCGGCGCCTTGACCTCGTGGCGGCTGTTGGTGAGATGGCGGAAGCCGTTCTCCATCCAGATGACGCCGATCAGGCCCTTGGAGGGGAATTTCGCCAGGATGGACTGACCCACGTCGGAATCCAGCGCGCCGCGCGCATGGGCGTAGTCGCGGAACAGGAAGGGCACGTCCACCGCGCGCACCTCCGGCACGAAATTGCCGACCGGACCGGTGGAGGTGATGGTGAAGTCGAGCGTGCCGATCTGCACGCTCTCGATCATCTCGCGCTCGTTGTCGTTGCGCTGGATGGTGACGTGGTACTTGCCGTTCGAGAGCTTTTCCAGCGTCTCCTTGAAGGCCGTCGCGCCGGCGCCGTAATGGCTGTTGGCGGTCGGCAGCGGATGCTGGATGGTGATCTCGGTCTGGGCCTGGGCGGCGAGCCCGGGCGCGGCGGCGAGGATCGCGGCCAGCACCGAACGGCGCAGCATCTTCATGGTCAGTCTTCCCCCCACGGCGCCGGAGGGGCCCGGCGCGCCATTGTTTCCTTCTTACGGGAGCGGCCTGCGGCTTTGCAACATGGGCAACGCCTGGGCCAGAGTGGCGTTCACGGGCAGCACGGCAGGGGGCGAGAGCAGGATGCGGCAGGGGCACGGAGCGGCGACGGAGGTCTTCGAGACGCATGTGCCCGCTCGCATGGACCGCCTGCCCTGGGACCGTTTCCACTGGCTCATCATCGCCGCCCTCGGCATCACCTGGACGCTGGACGGGCTGGAGGTCACGCTGGTCGGCTCGCTGGCCGGTGCCATCCATGAGAGCCAGAGCCTGGCACTGAGCGAGACGCAGGTCGGCCTCTCCGCCTCCGCCTACCTGGTGGGCGCCGTACTCGGCGCGCTGTTCTTCGGCTGGCTGACCGACCGGGTCGGCCGGCGCAAGATCTTCTTCGTCACCGTCGTCGTCTACATGCTCTCCAGCATCGCCACCGGCTTCTCCTGGGACTTCTGGTCCTTCGCGCTGTTCCGCGCGCTGACCGGCGCCGGCATCGGCGGGGAGTACGCGGCGGTGAATTCGGCCATCCAGGAGATGATCCCGGCGCGGCGCCGCGGTACGGTGGACCTCGCCGTGAACGGCACCTTCTGGGCCGGCGCCGCGCTCGGCGCCCTCTCGGCGCTAGTGGTGCTGGACCCGGCGATCGTCGATCCCGAGATCGGTTGGCGTGCCGCCTTCGTCGTCGGCGGCGTACTGGCCTTTGTCATCATGCTGCTGCGCAGCTGGGTGCCGGAAAGCCCGCGCTGGCTGATGACGCATGGCAAACCCGGCGAGGCGGACCGTGTGGTGGCCGAGATCGAGGCGCAGGTCTCCTCCCGCCAGGGTCCACTGCCGCCGCTGCAATATGGCCCGGTGCGGCTGACGCGGCGCGGCAAGGCGACGATGCGGGAGGTGCTGCACGTCATGCTGCACCGGCAGCGCCGGCGCACCGTGCTCGGCGTCACGCTGATGGCCTGCCAGGCCTTCTGCTACAACGCCATCTTCTTTACCTATGCGCTGATCCTGACCACCTTCCAGGGCGTGCCGGCCGGCGAGGTCGGCTGGTACATCCTGCCCTTCGCGCTCGGCAACCTGCTCGGCCCGCTGCTGCTCGGACCTTTCTTCGACAGCATCGGGCGGCGCACCATGATCACCGCCACCTACGCCATCTCGGGCATTCTGATGGCGTTCTCCGGCCTCGCCTTCCAGCAGGGCTGGCTGAATGCCTGGGAGCAGACCCTGGCCTGGACGGTGATCTTCTTCTTCGCCTCGCCCGCCGCCTCGGCCGCCTACCTGACCGTGGGCGAGAGCTTCCCGCTGGAGATGCGGGCCATCGCCATCGCCATTTTCTATGCCTTCGGGACGGGTATCGGCGGCGTCGCCGGACCCGCGCTATTCGGCTGGCTCATCGAGGGGGGCGAGCGGCTGGACATCACTTTCGGCTTCCTGCTCGCGGCGGGGCTGATGGTGCTGGCCGCCTTCACCGAGTGGAAGCTCGGCTTCGCGGCGGAGGGCCGCTCACTGGAATCGGTGGCCTCGCCGCTTTCCGCGCACGAAGAATGAGGGAAGGGGCGCGCCGGCGGCCGTACCAGCAAACCGGGGCAGCCATGCCGGTCCCGGGCGCGACAGGCGCGGAAGGATGCGTCATGCTGCGTTGCAGCAACACTTGCCGGATCTTGTCATGAACGCCACCCCGGTGCCCGAGGAGCCACCCTACATCCAGCGCGGCACGGCCGCTTTCCGCCGCACCAATCTCGCCTTCCTCTGCGCCGGCTTCGCAACCTTCGCCTTGCTCTATTGCGCACAGCCGCTGCTGCCGGCCTTCTCGACGGCCTTCCAGGTCAGCCCTGCGGCGAGCAGCCTTGCCCTCTCGGTCCCGACCGCCGTCATGGCCTTCTGCATGCTGGTGGCGAGTGCCGTGTCGGAAGCTTTGGGCCGCAAGCCGGTGATGGTCGCCTCTGTGGTCGTCTCCGCGCTGCTGACGGTGGCCTCCGCCTTCGCGCCGGGCTGGGAAAGCTTTCTGCTGCTGCGGGCGCTGTTCGGCATCGCGCTCAGCGGTCTGCCCGCCGTGGCGATGGCCTTCATCTCCGAGGAGGTTGACCCGGCCTCCAGCGGCTTCGCTATGGGTCTCTACATCAGTGGCACGGCACTCGGTGGGCTGGGCGGGCGCATATTCGCCGGCCTGCTGCTGGACTGGGGCGGCTGGAACTGGGCGATCGGCGGCATCGGGGGGCTGGGCGTGATCGCGGCCCTGATATTCTGGCAGAGCCTGCCGGACTCCCGGCATTTCCAGCCGCGCCCACTCTCCTGGAGCGGGCTGGTGACCAACTTCGCCATGCATCTACGCGATGGCGGGCTGCGTTGGCTCTTCCTGGAAGGCTTCCTGTTCATGGGAAGCTTCGTGACCATCTATAACTATGTCGGCTTTCGCCTGCTGGCGCCGCCCTTTTCGCTGGCACACAGCACGGTGGCCATGGTCTTCGCCGTCTATCTCGTCGGCATCGGCAGCTCGACCTTCATCGGCGGGCTGGCGGATCGCTTCGGCCGCCGCCGGATGCTCTGGGCCACGGTGGTGGTCATGCTCGCCGGCCTGGCGCTGACCCTGCCGAACTCCCTACCGCTAATCATCCTGGGTATGGCGCTGCTGACCTTCGGCTTCTTCGGCTGCCATTCCCTGGCCAGCTCCTGGGTTGGGCGTCGGGCGCTGACGGCCAAGGCACAGGCTTCCTCGCTTTACCTCTTCGCTTACTACATGGGGGCGAGCATCGTCGGCGTGCTGGGCGGGCTGGCCTGGGGGGCCGGGCGCTGGGCGGGAGTCGGGGCCCTGGTGGGCGGCTGCCTGCTGCTGGCGCTGCTGGTCGCAGCGCTGTTCCTGGCGCGGCTGCCACCGGTGGCGCGGGAAGGCTGAAAAGGCCGGGGGAAAGAATTCCCCCGGACCCCCATCTTTCTTTCAGTTTGGCGCCGCGCCGGCCGCGCTCCTGCGCAAAAACTCGAAGAAAAAAGAAGGGAAGCTGGGGGGAATTCTTTCCCCCAGACTTGTTCCTACTCGTAGCCGCCGGTCTTGCGGCGTTCCTCGGCGGCGTCCTTCTGTGCCTCCTGGTCCACCGGCTTGCTGCCGGCATCCGGGCGCGGCGTCTCCGGGTTGGGTGGGGTGCCCATCTCCTGATGGACCTTCTCGGTGCCGGTGCGATCGGCGGCGGGGTTCTTGTCCTCGGCCATGCGTGTTCTCCTGTCTCCTGCGTGCCAGGGGAGAACGGGCGGCGCGGCGGCGGGTTCCATTGCGGCCCGGCGCGGTCCTGCGCATGCTGGGCCCGCCCATGCGGGAAGGAGGCTGGAAGATGCTTAAGGGAGGCTGCGCCTGTGGCCGAGTGCGCTACGAGGCCGAAGGCACACCGTACAACGCCACTATCTGCCACTGCACAGATTGTCGGCGCAGCAGCGGCGCGCCGCTGGTCGCCTGGTTCAGCGTGCCCAGCGCCGGCCTGCGCTTCACCGCCGGCGCGCCGCGGCGCTTCGCGTCCAGCGCCATGGCGGAGCGCGGCTTCTGCCCGGATTGCGGCACCAGCCTGACCTATCAGCGGCACGACCTGCCGGAGGAGATCGACATCACCACCGCCAGCCTGGACGACCCCGATCAGGTGCCACCGCAGGACCATACCTGGGCGCGGAGCCGCCTCGCCTGGGTCCGCATCGCGGACGGGCTGCCGGTTCATGCCACGATCCGCGCGAGGAGCTGAAATTGGAAATCCGCGATGAGTCCCTCTGCCAACAAGATGGCCCAGCGGAACCTGTGGAGGCCAGTAACAGCGCGTCCTGGGGACGAAGCTGGGTTGCCGCCATTCTGACGCTGCTTTCCGTTCATGGGGCAGCCGGAGCAGCACAGGGAAATAATCTCCGGTGAGGAACTCTATCAGCGTTGTCTTTTCCCGAACACGGATTCCGCCAGTTGGTGCTTCGCCTATTTGAAGGGCTCGGCTGCTGCTCTCACCACGCCTCTAATTGCAAAGGATGGGAAATCCCTCTGCATTCCTGATGGCGAAGATCCGCATCGTCTTAGAAGTGCTGTTATGCACTTTGTTGAAAAGCACCCTCAAAGCCACGAACTGCCTGCACCTCGATTGGCTAAGGAAGCTCTCCAGTCCGATTTTGCCTGTAGAGATCAGAGATAATAATTACCAACGAAAACAGTGTCGCTGCGGTCTCGATGAACTCGGCGGCGGAGTACTTCGTCAACTTCGAGATCCTGCCCGTTCCGACGATTCCCAATCGGGTTTCAATCCAGGCCAGCTCAGCCCCCGCGCGGCGCCAGCAGGATGATGGCCGCGCCGAGAAGGCAAACCGCCCCGCCGAGCAGGTCCCAGCGGTCAGGCCGCAGTCCCTCGACCGCCCAGAGCCAGCCCAGCGAGGCGACGATATAGACCCCGCCATAGGCGGCGAAGGCGCGGCCCGCGGCGCTGCTTTCCACCAGGGTCAGCAGCGCTGCAAAGGCGACGAGGGAGGCAAGGCCGGGCAGCACGAGCCAAGCGCCCCGTTCCAGCCGCAGCCAGGCCCAGAAAGCGAAGCAGCCACCGATCTCCGCCAGCGCGGCGGCGAGATAGACCAGCGCCGTTCGCCCCATCAGGTCAGCCGTGCCGGATGGCGATGGTCTTGAGCGAGGCGAAGCCGGCCAGCGCCGCGAAGCCCTTCTCCCGCCCATGCCCGCTGCGCTTCACGCCGCCGAAGGGCAGTTCCACGCCGCCACCGGCGCCGTAGTTGTTGACGAAGACCTGCCCCACCTTGATGCCGCGCGAGAGGCGCATGGCGCGGCCGATATCCGCCGTCCAGACGCCCGCCACCAACCCGTAGGGCGTGCCATTGGCGATAGCGAGGGCCTCGGCCTCGTCGGTGAAGCGGATGGCGGTCAGCACCGGGCCAAAGACCTCCTCCTGCGCCAGCCGGTGGTCGGGCGCGACATCGGCCAGCAGGGTGGGGCGCACGTAGAAGCCGCCCTCCGGCGCGTTGGAGGTGATGCGGCCCTCGCCGGCAAAGCGCAGCCCGTCCTGGCGGGCGAAGTCGAGGAAGCCGTTAACCCGCTTCTGCTGCTCGGCATTAACAACTGGGCCGAGATCGAGGTCGCGCTCTGCGGGACCAGCTTCCAGCTTCCCGAAGCGGGCGGCAAGGTCGGCGACGAAGCGGTCAAAGATCGGCGCCTGCACCAGTACGCGACTGCCGGCCGAGCAGGTCTGGCCGGCATTCTGGATGATGCCGTTCATCACCGTGGTCGCGGCGGTGTCGAGATCGGCGTCCTGGAAAACGAGCTGCGGGCTCTTGCCGCCCAGTTCCAGCGTGACGGGAATGGTGTGCCTGGCCGCCGCCGCCTGCACCAGCGTGCCCACCTCCGGGCTGCCGGTGAAGGAGACATGGGCGATGCCGGGATGCGCCGTCAGTGCCGCGCCCGCTTCCTCGCCAAGCCCGGTGACGACGTTCCACACGCCCTCGGGGAAGCCCGCCTCGGCGGCCAGTTCGGCCAGCATCAGGGAGGAGAGCGAGGCATCTTCCGCCGGCTTCAGCACGCAGGCATTGCCCATGGCCAGCGCCGCGCCGACCGAGCGGCCGACGATCTGCATCGGGTAGTTCCAGGGCACGATATGGCCGGTGACGCCATGCGGCTCCCAGACCGTCATTACCGTCATGCCGTCGGCATAGGGGATGGTGTCGCCGTGCATCTTGTCGGCGCTGCCGCCGTAGAACTCGAAATAGCGGGCGCAGGCCAGGGCATCGGCGCGCGCCTGACGGATCGGCTTGCCGACGTCGCGGCTCTCCGCCTGGGCCAGCGCCTCGGCGTCGCGCTGGATCAGGGTGGCCAGCTTCACCAGCAGGCGGCCCCGCTCGGTGGCGCTCATCCGGCCCCAGGTGCCGTTCAGCGCCGCCTGCGCCGCGCGCACCGCGGCGTCGATCTCGGCCGTGCCGCCGCGCGCGATGCGGGCGATGGTGCCGCCATCGGAGGGATTGATGACCGGCAGGTGCCGCTCGGCGGCGACCGACTTCCCGCCGATCCAGTGGCCGTAGCTGTGCATGGAGCTTCCTCGGTAGACGTGCTGGGCTCGGTACTAGAGCAGATCCCGTTCAGGTGGAATCACCGGCGCGGCTGAAGAGGCTCGCGCGAACAAAGCCGTGAAGCCTTCGGCTGAAGGGTGCGGCGTCGCCTCGCCGGCCCGCCCGTGCCAGGATGGCGCCGCAAGGAACCGGGGAAGGGAACCGCATGTCCGAAGAACCTGTACTGCTCGCCATCGATTCACGCGGCGTCGCCACGGTCACGCTGAACCGGCCGCAGCGTGGCAATGCCTATAACGGCGCCCTGCTGGCGGCGCTGATCGAGGGGCTGGACCGGCTGCGCGGCGATGCCGGCCTCCGCGCGCTGGTGATCCGCGGCGCCGGGAAGCATTTCCAGGCGGGCGCCGATATCGACTGGCTCGCCGAGGCCGCCACTGCCGCGCCAGAGCAGGCCTATCGCGCCTCCATGGCGACCACGGAGGCGATGGCCAAGCTCAACGAGTTCCCGCGCCCGACCTTCGCACTGGTGCAGGGCGCCTGTTTCGGCGGCGGCTGCGGCGTGGTCTGCTGCGTGGACGTGGCGCTGGCCACCCCGGCCGCCGTGTTCGGCCTGACGGAGGTGCGGGTGGGCGTGGCGCCGACGCCGATCTCGACGCACATGGTCCATGCCATGGGCCTCCGCCAGGCCCGCCGCTATACCGTCACCGGCGAGCGCTTCGACGCCGCCGAAGCGCTGCGCATCGGCCTGGTGCACGAGGTGCACGCCCCGGAGGCCATCGAGGCGCGGCTGGAGGCGATCCTGGCGGAAACCATGCTCTCCGCCCCAGGCGCCATCGCCGTGACCAAGCGCTCGCTGCTGGAGGCCAACGGGCTGGCGCTGACGCCCCGCGACATGGCGCAGCTGGCGAACGAGTCCTGGATGCAGCGCGCCTCGGCGGAGGGCAGGGAAGGGCTCGCCGCCTTCCGTGACAAGCGGCGCCCGCACTGGGCCGGCTGATCGGGAAGGCGGGGCGGGGGGCGGCTCCTCAACGCAGGCCCAGCGCCACCGCAGCCCAGCCACAGAGCAGTATCGCCAGCATCGAGGGCGCGAGGAGCCGCCAAAGCTGCGCCGGACGGGTGCCATCGGCCAGGAGGCCGGCGATCATGGCGGTGACGCCGAAGCTCATCCCGGCTCCGGCGGCCCCGGCGAAATTGTGCAGCCCGGCGGCATTGGCCAGCGGCAATCCGGCCGCTTGGCCGAGCGTGGCCTGCACCGGCATCAGCGCGGCGTTGGAGCCGACATTGCTGCCGGTCACCATGCCCGAGAGCAGACCGAGCGGCGGCAGCGCATAGGCGGCAAAGGGCCCCAGCGCGCCGGCGGCAGCGGTGGCCAACTCGCCGGCGATGCCGGCACCCGCCAGCCAGCGCCCGAGTACGACATAGAGCAGCATGGCCAGCACTGGCCGGCGCGCCCGTTCCAGCGTCGCCCACGCCGTGACCACCGCGTTCCGGGGTCGCAAGGCCAGCAGTAGGGCCGACACGCTCCACAGCACCACCGCCACATGGTTCAGGGGCAGGCCCGGCAGGTCGGGCCAGGGTTGCAGGGCCGGCGCGCCGTGCCAGGAGCGTGCCAGCAGCAGAGCAAGCGTCAACCCTGCCCAGGGCGCCAGCGTCCGCAGCGCGCGGCGCCAGCCCAGCGCGCCGCGCGGCGGATCGAGCCGCCACAGCACGCCGAGCAGCGGCAGGCCGGTGGCGAGGATGCCCGCGACCTCGAAGGGAAGCGCGAGATTGACGGCCAGAAGGAGCGCGGCGACGAGCGCCATCAAAGCGAGTTGCGCCAGCTTCTCCCGCCCGGGCACCGGCACTCCCGCCGCCGCGGCCACGTGCCAGCCGACCGGCGCCAGACAAAGCAACCAGGCGGCGTGCGGCCAAGCGGTGGCGAGCGCGACGGTCTGCGGCGGCAGGCCGATCAGCGCCGCGCCGAGCGCGGTGCCCGGCCCGAGGCCGCCCCAGGGGACCAGCACCAGCGCCAGGAGCGCCAAGGCTCCGGCCGGCGCCCCCGAAAGCCCCATCCGCCGCAACTGCGCCAGCGCGAAGACCGCCCCCACCGCGAAGCCGGTCACGCTCTCCACGAAGGCGCCGCCCAGCAGGGTGGCGGCGAAGATGCGGCGTGGCGTCGGGGCGTGGTCCGGCAACCCGGCCGGTGCCAGGCGTTGGACGGCGGCATGGAACAGGAGGCCACCCGCCAGCACGCTGATCGGCTGCAGGGCGAGGAAGGTGCCGCGCAGGCTCTCCTGCACCAGGAAGGCGAGGGGAGGGCTGCTTGCCGGAAGGGTGAGCCAGACCGCCGGGAGGCTCGCCGCCAGCGCGGCGAGGCAGGCCGATACCGGACCCGCGCGCCCGGAGAGCAGCAAGGCGAGCAGCAGCAGGAGCGGCGCGGATTGCAGCAGGAGGAGCATGGTGCGTGCATCCTCCCCGAGCGGCTCCGCTCACGCCAGGGGCCTTTACCTTTGGGAAGGGGCGCCTCGCCCCGCCGCGCTTTGATCAGGATCGGCGAGGCGCGCCCTTTCGCCGCCGGCGCGGCCGGTGCAGCTTGGGGCCGTGCTGTTGAGTAAGACTGGCAGGGCGCGCGCGCCCATGCCGGCTCCGGAGGAGACGAAGCATGACCCTGTCCCTTGTCGCCCCTCGCAAGCTGCTGATCGGCGGCGGCGCCGTGCAGCAGCTGCCCGCCCTGCTGCGCGAGTTCGGCCTGTCGCATCCGCTCGTCGTCACCGACCCCTGGATCGTCTCCTCCGGCATGATCGATCGTGTGCTGGCTCCGCTCGCCGAGGCCGGCATCGCCGCCAAGACCTTCTCCGACACGGTGGCGGACCCGACCGACACGGTGGTCGCCGCCGGCGTCGCCCTGCTGCACCGGGAGCGCTTCGACTGCCTGATCGGCTTCGGCGGCGGCAGCCCGATGGACACGGCCAAGGCCATGGCCATCCTCGCCGCCGCCGCACCCGGCCAGGCGATGCGAGACTTCAAGGTTCCCGCCAGCGCCGATCGTGCCGCCCTGCCGGTGATCTGCATCCCGACGACGGGCGGCACCGGCAGCGAGGCGACGCGCTTCACCGTCATCACCGATACGGCCAGCGACGAGAAGATGTTGATCGCCGGGCTTGGCGCGCTGCCGCTCGCAGCCGTGGTGGATTACGAGCTGACCTTCAGTGTGCCGCCGCGCATCACCGCCGATACCGGGATCGACAGCCTGACCCATGCGCTGGAGGCCTTCGTCTCGCGGCGCGCCACGCCGCTCTCCGATCTCTATGCGCGCGCCGCCATGCCGCTGATCGCGCGCAATCTCCGCACCGCCTTCGCCGAGCCGCGCAATGCCGAGGCGCGGTCCGGGATGATGCAGGGCGCGACACTGGCCGGGCTCGCCTTCTCCAACAGTTCGGTGGCGCTGGTGCATGGCATGAGTCGGCCGATCGGCGCCCATTTCCATGTGCCGCACGGGCTTTCCAACGCGATGCTGCTGCCGGCCGTGACGGGTTTTGGCCTGCAGGCTGGCCGCACCCGCTATGCCGAGGCGGCGCGCATCATGGGCCTGGCCGGCGCCGATACGCCCGACGCGGAAGCCGCCGACCGGCTGCTGGTCGAGCTGCGGGCGCTCAATGCGGAACTCGGGGTGCCCAGCCCGCGGCAATTCGGCATCGGACAGGCGGAATGGGAGGCGGCCCTGCCCACCATGGCGAAGCAGGCCCTGGCCTCCGGCAGCCCCGCGAACAATCCGCGCGTGCCCGAGGCGGCCGAGATCATCGCGCTCTACCGCGAGACATATGGCGCCGGATAGCGCTGGCGGCGCAGCCCGCCGCGCCAGGCCCTGGACCAGGCGCGCAGCGCCGCCGCCGGGAGCGGGCGGCTGACCGCGTAGCCCTGGGCATTGTCCACGCCGGCGGCGGCCACGGCGCGCCACAGCCGGGCGTCGGAGACACCTTCGGCCGTGACGCTCATCCGCCGCGCATGGGCGCGTCGGGTCAGCCGCTCCACCTCGGCCCGGGCGCGCCGCTGCCGAGGCATGGCGGCCACTAGGTGGCGGTCCAGCTTGATGCCGGCGAAGGGCAGCTCCAGCAAGGCGGCGCGGTCCTCCTCCAGCCCCATGTCGTCGATCAGCACCGGAATACCGGCGCGTTGCAGCCGCCAGAGCGCCCTCCGCAGTGCCGGGCGATCGCGCACGGGTGTGGTCTCGGTCAACTCAAGAGACAGGGCGTGGGGAGGAAAGCCGGTATGGGCCATGAGGTGGGACAGCCAGGTCAGCACGTCCTGCTCCAGCAGCACGGCCAAGGGCAGATTGAGGCTCAGCGAGGCGCCGATGCGGGCGGGTGCCGCCGCCAGTTCCGTGAAAGCGGCCGCCGCCACCGCCCTGGTCAGGTCCTGCACCTGCCCGCTCTGCTCGGCCAGCGGCACGAACTGATCCGGGCCGAGGGGGGCCTCGTCCCGCCGGTGCCAGCGCGCCAGTCCTTCCACCAGGACCGGGCATTGGTCGGCGATGCGCACCACCGGCTGATAGCGCACCGTGATCTCGCCACGGGCCATCCCGAGGGCGAGATCCTCGGAATCGGCGCCGGGCGCGTCAGGCTGGAGCACAACGGCGTCGCGCAGGGCCTCGGCCAGCGCTTCGGCGACCGGTGGCACGCCGGAGATGCCGGCCGCCGGCTTCCCGCCCTCCCGCACCACCACCACGCCGGCAGCGGCGAAGGGGTCGCGCGCCGTGGCCAGCAGCGCGGGCCAGCTTTCGCCGGCGGCGGAAGGCTGACAGACCAGCTGCCGCACCTTGCCGCCCATGCTGAACAGGTGGCGCAGGGCTTCCTGCCCGGAACCGACCAGCCGTGGCGGGGCAACAGAAAGCCGGGCGGCCGCGAGACGGGCAGCCTCGATGACGGCCGGATCGCGCGCCAGGATCAGTAACGGGGCATCCGTCTCGGAAGGAATGGGTCGAAGCTGCAGGGCCATTCATCTCCCCTTCCACAGGGAAGTTGCGGCCCGTGTCTAGGCAGCCGGTGTGGCTTTTGTAAAGAAAAATATAAGTTTAGAGACGGATTTTAAAGAATAAACAACCTTTGGTTTAGTTTTTTACTTCGTTCTTTAAAAAGTTGCGAGAAGTCTTCGCGCAATGGTGCAAATACCGGCGCGGGTGGACGTCCTTGCGTCCAGCCGCGACGGTAGGTGCCGGCCCTAGCGCCCTGGGCGGGCCGGTTGCGCCGGAGCTGCTGCGGCAGCTTCGGTGCCGCGGCGAAGGCGGTTCTCACCCAGGAAAAGCAGCAGCGGCGCCGCCATGAAGATCGAGGACCAAGTGGAGGCGACGATACCGAAGATCATCGTCCAGGCGAAGCCGGCCAGCGCATCGCCACCGAACAGGGCGAGCGGAAGCGCCGAGAGCAGCAGCGTCATCGAGGTGCCGATGGTGCGGTTCAGCGTCTCGTTGATCGACTTGTCGATTAGCTGCCGCAGCGGCATGGCCTTATACTTGCGCAGGTTCTCGCGCATCCGGTCATAGACCACCACCTTGTCGTTCACCGAGAAGCCGATGATGGTCAGCACCGCCGCCACGGTGGTCAGGCTGAACTCGATGCGCGTCACCGCCAGGAAGCCGACGACCTTGGTTGTCTCCAGGATCAGCGTGATGATCGCGCCGAAGGCGAACTGCCATTCGAAGCGGAACCAGATATAGGCCATCATCGCCAACATGGAGATCCCGAGGGCGATCAGGCTGCCGGTGAAGAGCTCATCGCTGACCCGGTTGCCCACCGCCTCGGTGCGCAGCAGCCGGGCACCCGGCGCCACCCGCTCCAGCGTGGCGCGCACCTGATTCACCGCGTTCTGCGTCGCCCCTTCCTCGCCCTGCACCGGCAGGCGCAGCAGCACGGTGGAGGCGTCGCCGAACTGCTGGATGCCCACCTCGCCGAGGTCGAGCGCGCTCACCGCGCCGCGCAAGGTGCCGAGGTCGGCAGGGCCGGAGGTGCGCACCTCCATCAGGATGCCGCCGCGGAAGTCGATGCCCTTTTCCAGCCCGGGATAGAAGGCCAGCACAACCGAGAGCAGCGAGATCAGCGCGGAGAAGGCGACGCCCAGGATGCGGCCGCGCATGAACGGGATGTTGGTGTTGTCCGGCACCAGCCGGAACAGGGGGCGCGAGAGGAACATCGTCGTGGGTCTCCCGTTCAGACCGGCAGGGCCTTGGGGCGGCGGGCGCGGTACCACCAGGAGACGAAGAGGCGCACCAGGGTCGTCGCCGTCCACATCTGCACGATGGTGCCGATCGCCACCGTCACCGCGAAGCCGCGGACCGGGCCGGAGCCGAAGCCGTAGAGGCAGGCCATGGCGATGAGATTGGTCAGATTGCTGTCCATGATGGTGCCGGAGGCCTTGGTGAAGCCCGCCTCTAGCGCGCTGATCGGCGGCCGCCCGAGCTTCGTCTCCTCGCGGATGCGCTCGTTGATCAGGATGTTGGCATCCAGCGCAGTGCCCAGCGTCAGCACGATGCCGGCGATGCCCGGCAGGGTGATGGTGGCCTCCAGCACCGAGAGCGCGGCCAGCATCAGCAGCAGGTTGACCAGCAGCGCCAGGTTGGCGAACCAGCCGAACAGACCGTAGGCCAGGCCCATGTAGAGGAAGACGAAGGCGGCGCCGACGGCGAGGCTGAGCAGCCCGGCGCGGATCGCGTCCGCTCCCAGCTCGGGCCCGACGGTGCGCTCCTCGACCACGGTCAGCGGCGCAGGCAGGGCGCCGGCACGCAGCAGAACGGCGAGGTCATTGGCGGATTGTGCGGTGAAGCTGCCGCTGATCTGCCCCTGGCCGCCGGTGATCGGCTCGCGGATGACGGGCGCGGTGATCACCTTGTTGTCCAGCACCACGGCGAAGCGACGGCCGACATTCTGCCGCGTGACATCGGCGAAGCGGCGGGTTCCGACGGAATCGAAGGTGAAGTTCACCACCCATTCGCCGGTCTGGCCGTCGCGCGCGGCGCGGGCGTCGGAGAGGTTGGCGCCATCCACCTCGATGCGGCGGCGGACGGGGTAGCGGACGCCCGGCGCTTCGCCCTCCAGGAACTCGACGCCGGGCGGCGGCAGCGCGGCCTGCATGTTGGCGTTCTCGTCCAGCAGGCGGAAGGTCATGCGGGCGGTGCGGCCCAGCAGCTCCTTGATCCGGTTCGGATCCTCCACGCCGGGCAGCTGCACGAGAATGCGGCTGCTGCCCTGCCGCGCGATCAGCGCCTCGGAAACGCCGGTCTCGTCGATGCGGCGGCGGACGATCTCCAGCGACTGCTCCACCGCGCTGCTGGCGCGTGCGCGCAGCGCCGGCTCGCTCAGCTTGGCGGTGATGGTGCCATCCGGCGCGCTGGCGAAGTCGAGGTCGGGCGCGGTGGCGCCGCCGCCAACCGGTACGGGGTTGGCCAGCTCGCGCAGCGCGGCGAGGGCGGCATCCGCCTGCGCCGGGTCGCGCACCCGTAGGCTGAGGCGGCTGTTCGCCGGATCGGCCTGGAGGTTGAGATAGCCGATATTGGCCTGCCGCAGCCGGGTGCGGGCAGCGTCGGCCAGGCTTTCCAGCCGCTCGTGCACCACCGCGTCCAGGTCCACCTCCAGCAGCAGGTAGGACCCCCCGCGCAGGTCGAGCCCGAGCGAGACCTGCCGGGCCGGCAGCCAGGACGGAATGGCCGAGCGCGGGAACAGGTTGGGCAGGGAGAGCAGCACCCCCAACAGGATGACGCCGAGGATGGCGGCGACCTTCCACCGCGCGAAATACAGCATGGCCGAGCAGGCCCCCCAAGCTAGAGGCGCGGAAAATGCTGCCCCGCCGCCCCCGATGCAACCCACCATGCGTCGCTGGCAACTCTCTGCTACACGCGCCCCGGCAAAGACGAGGGGACAGGCAGCGATGCGGCTGAAGCTGGGTATCCTGGGCGCGGGTCATTTCGGGCGCTTCCACACGCTGAAGGCCGCCAAGGCGCCGCGTGTCGAATTCCTTGGCCTGGCGGATGCCGACCCCGCCCGCGCCGCGGCGGTGGCCGCCGAGGCGGCCTGCCGCAGCTGGGCGGCGCCCGAGCTGATGGCGGCCGCCGATGCGGTGATCATCGCGGCGCCGACGGCCTTCCATCACGAACTCGCCACCGCGGCTCTGGCGGCTGGCTGCCATGTCTTCGTCGAGAAGCCGGTCGCCGCCACGCTGGAGCAGGCGGATGCCCTGGTGGCCCAGGCAACCGCGGCCGGGCGGGTGTTGCAGGTCGGGCATGTCGAGCGCTTCTCCGCCGGGATGGCGACGCTCTCGGGCAGCGCCGGGGTTGGGCGGCCGCTCTATATGGAGGCGGTGCGCATCGCGCCCTTCCGGCCGCGCAGCCTGGACGTCTCCGTGGTACTGGACCTGATGATCCACGACCTCGACCTGGTGCTCTCCCTTGCCCGATCGGAGCTGGTGGCGGTCGAGGCGGTTGGCGCCGCGGTCGCCTCGCAGCGGACCGACATCGCCAATGCCCGGCTGCGCTTCGCCAATGGCGCCCAGGCGACCATCACCGCCAGCCGGGCCAGCCTGAAGATGGAGCGTCGGCTGCGCGTCTTCGGCAGTGAGGGCTATGCCAGCCTCGACTTCCTGGCGCGCGAGCTGAAGCTGGTGCGCAAGGGGCAGGGGGCGCCGCTGGAGCAGATCCCCGGCCACGGCATCGAGACCCTCTCCTGGCAGGACCACGACAACCTGGAGGCCGAGCAGGCCGCCTTCGTCGCCGCCTGCCTGGATGGCGTGCCAGTGGTGGTGGATGGCCGCGCCGGCCGCGCCGCGCTGGATGCGGCGCTGCGCGTAGAGGCGGCGGTCGCCGCCTCACTGGCTGCGGCGCTGGGCTGAGAAGGGTCCGGGGGCGCCGTGACGCCCCCGGAAAGGCGCTCAGTAGCGGCCGCGCCGGTGGGGCGGGCGGCCATAGTAGCCGCGCTGGTTCTCCTGGGACTGGTTGTAGATGTAGCCAGCCCCGGCACCGGCGCCGGCGCCGAGCAGCGCGCCAAGTCCGGCGTCACCGGTGAAGGAACCGATGATGCCACCCAGCGCGGCGCCGCCGGCGGTGCCGCCGACGATGTCGCGGGTCTGCGGGTTCATGCCGCCGGCGCAGCCGGCAAGGGCCAGGGACGCCACCAGCGGCAGGGCAAGACGAACAGGTCGGATCATGATCTGGCTCCTTGCCTTAGCGGGCCGCGCCGCTGCGCGCCGGACGGCGCGGCGGGGTGGAGGTCGGGCAGGGGTAGGTCGTGCTGGCCCAGCGGAGCAGGCCCTCCACCGCCGGCTCGCCACTGTACTGCGGGTTCTGCCGGGCCCAGGCCGCGAAGGCCAGGCCGGATTCCGCGATGGTCGGCGGCGGGTTCGGCACGCAGTACAGCGGCGGTTGCACGGAACCCTGAGGGTGGAGCACCGTGTGGTACTGCCCGATGGCCGTCACGTAGCCCTGGCAGTAGGCGATCGATTCGAGGCGGCGCGGGTTGTTGGGGCTCGGGTCGCAAAGGGCGGCCAGATCGGCCACCGTCCCGGCCTGGGTCACGATGGAACTGGCCGGGGCGCCGGCCCGCGAACCAGCCGGTGACTGTGCCATGGCCGGGGCGCTGGCCAGGCCGGCCAGCGCCGCAGCGAGGTAGAGTGTCCGCATGAAAAGGTCCTCGCGGTTTTCGTTGCCGAGGGCCCCGCGCGCCTCCGAAGCGGGAGGCGGAGGGACAGGAGAACAGCAGACCGGGACTCGCAGCCCGGGCCCTGCCACCTGTGGAAGCCGTTACTCGCGCCAGGGTTGCTTCCCCTGGCGCGGTGGGTGGCCTCCCCGAAGGGCCGGACGGCTCAGTTCCAGCCGGCCCTCTGCATGATCTGCAACGCTTCAGGCGTCCTGTCGAGGTTGCCGGCGGCATTCACCGGCTCGGCACGGAAGGTTCCCATGGCTTTGAGGGCCGGATGCAAGGGCGCATCCGCCACGACGGGATACTCCATGTTGCCCAGCGCGAACATTTCCTGCGCCTTGGGCGTTGTCATGAATTCCAGGAAGCGGACGGCATTGGCGCGATTCGGCGCATGGCTGGCCAGCCCGGCGCCCGAGATGTTCACATGCGTGCCGCGGTCGCCCTCGCCCTGGTTCGGGAAGATGACGCCGATCCGCTTGAACAGCGCCTGATCTTCCGGCTTCTCGGAGCGCCCGAACTGGCCGAGATAGTAGCTGTTGGCGATCACGATGCCGCATTGGCCCGAGGGAATCGCGCGGAACTGGTCGCGGTCGCCACCCTGCGGCGGGCGGGCGAAGTTGGCGACCACGCCGCGCGCCCACTGCTCCAGCTTCTCCGGCCCGTCGGCGGCGAGGATGGAGGCGGCGAGACTGGTATTGTAGGGATGCGCGCCGGAACGGGCGCAGACCATGCCCTTGAAGCGCGGGTCGGCGAGGTCCTCGTAGCGCGCCAACCCTTCCGGCCGGCCCTTCTCGCGATCATACATGATCAGGCGGGCGCGCTGGGTGACAGCGAACCACAGGCCCGCCGGGTCACGCAGCCCGGCCGGGACGCGCTCCTCGATCACCTTCGAGCCGTGCGGCGCCAGGATGCCGGCCTGGGCGGCGCGGGCGAGGCGGGCGGCATCCACCGTCAGAAACACGTCCGCCGGGCTGTTCACACCCTCGTTGCGGATGCGCTCGATGAGCTGGTCAGCCTGCCCCTCGATCAGCCGGACACGGATTCCCGTCTCCTTCGTGAAGGCTTCGTAGAGCGCGCGGTCCGTGTCGTAGTGGCGGGCGGAATAGAGATTGATGTCCCCCGCCTCCTGTGCCCGGGCAAGGCCCGGGGCGGCGAGGGCGAGCGCCGGAAGGGCGGCGAGCAGGGTGCGGCGGAGCATGGAATCTGTCCTCGCTGTCATTCGTTCCGCCGAGCCATATTCCGATTGCGAGCCAGTCGCAAGAACGGCCATGACGGGCGGGAGGGCACTCCCTCCCG
This sequence comes from Roseomonas sp., assembly GCA_035565935.1. Lineage (GTDB taxonomy): Bacteria > Pseudomonadota > Alphaproteobacteria > Acetobacterales > Acetobacteraceae > Pseudoroseomonas. Next base: position 106,512 of record DATMRU010000041.1, on the reverse strand, counting down.
CCTCACCGCGCGCGGCCCGACGCTGGGCGTCAGGACGTGCTGTGCAACACCGTCACGGGCCAGCCAGCCCGCAGTGGCAGGCTGGCCGTGGCCGGCAGGCTTGCGCCGGTCAGCAGACAGCGCCATGCGCGGCCGGCCAGTTCGGCAGGGAGAGGCAGCCGCGTGTCGCCCCAGGCGCCCTCGGGGAGCGCCAGACTGTCCTGCGCGGAGCCAAGCAATGGCAGGGAGCGGATCGGCACCGCGACCAGCAGGCTCTCCGCACCCTCCTGCCGCAGGAAGGCCAAGACGTCCGCCGCGTGGGCGCCTTCCGGCCGTAGCGGGATATAGCGGCCCTGGCGGAACAGCGCCGGGCTCTCGTTGCGCGCTTCCAGCAGCCGGTGGATGAGAAACTGCTTCACCGCGCCGGAGGGCCAGCCGGCCAGCAGCGCCGTCATGTCGGCTTGCGCCTCCAGCGCGGCGCGGCGGGCCTCGTAGTCCACCGGGCGGCGGTTGTCCGGGTCCACCAGGGATTCGTCCCAGAACTCCGTGCCCTGGTAGAGGTCGGGCACGCCGGGCACGGTCAGGCGCAGCGCCACCTGCGCCAGGCTCTTCATGGCGCCGAGCGGGGCGATGCGCGTCGCGAAGGCCTCCAGCTTGCGCGCCAGCCCGGGATGGCTGCCGAGATCCAACAGGCCGCGCAGGAAGCCGGACGCGGCGCCTTCATAGCCCTCATCCGGCATGGCCCAGCCCGAGCGGTGCTTGCTCTCGCGGATCGCCTTCTGCTGCCAGCCGGCCAGCCGCTCGATCCAGGCCTCCACGCCGGCCCGGTCGGCGACGGTGAGGCCAAGCGGCCAGGAGGCGACGATCATCTGCAGGGCCATCGCCGCATCGCCACCCTCCGGTGCCGGGCCGTTAGGAAGCGCCTGCACGAGATCCTGGCTCTCCGCGAGGAAGCCGCGCAGCGCGGCGGCCCAATCATCCGGCATTTCCGAGAGCACGGCGAGGCGCATCCGCAGATCCTCGCCGCGCTTATGGTCATGCGTGGCGGTGGCGAGCAGCGCGTCCGGATAGGTCTCGCCGCGGGTGATGCAGGCGGCGTGGAAGTCCTCGGGCGAGAGGGAGAACTGGTCTGGGTGCGAGCCGACCTCGTTGCGCGAGAGCAGCCGGCCATAGCGGTAGAAGGCGGTGTCCTCGACCGACTTGGCGGCGGTGGGGGAGGAAAGCTGCTGGAAGCGCGTGCGGGCGCGCAGCAGGTCGCGGCGGGATTCGCCGGGCGGGCGCTGGCGGATGTCCTCCTCGGCCAGCCAATAGAGCAGATGCGTCAGCACCACGTGGTCGGTCGTGCGCAGCCGGGGGCGCGCCGCGTCGGCGGCCTGCTTCAGCACCCGTGCATCCTCCGGGCTCGGACGCCCGGCGCGGGTGTAGATGCGATAGACCGGGAAGTGCAGAAGCAGCTCCGCCAGCACACGGCGGATGGCGTTGTAGGCGAAGTCGCGCGAGCGGATATGACCACGCGCCAGATGGTGCAGGGCACGCGCGCAGCCATCCAGCTCGGCGGCGAGGCTGTCGCGCAGGATCTGCTTGCGGGCCTCGATCTCCTCGGCCGGGAAATCGGCGGTGCTGTCGCTGACCTCCCGCCACAGGGCTGAAAGCGGCGCCTCTCCGGCCGGGTCGTGCAGCACGGCGCCGACCTGGTCCATGAAGTCGTAGCCGGTGGTGCCGTCGGTGCTCCAGTTGACGGGCAGCGGCTCGCCCGGCGCCAGGATCTTCTCGACGAGGATGTAGGGCGGGCCGGCGGGTGCCTCGGGCGGGCGGTGGCGGCCGGCTTCCGCCATCTTCCGCCGCAGCTTGCGGCAATAGCCATGCGGATCGGCGAGGCCGTCCACATGATCGATGCGTACGCCGTCAATCAGCCCCTCGGCATAGAGGCGCAGGATCAGCGCGTGAGTGGCGTCGAAGACCGCCGGCTCCTCGGCGCGCAGCCCGGCGAGGCCGGTGACGTCGAAGAAGCGGCGCCAATTGATCTCGTCCGTCGCGGTGCGCCACCAGGCCAGGCGGTAATTCTGCCGCTCCAGCAGCGCATGTAGCCGCGCCAGCCCGTCCAGGCTCCTGGCGTCGTAGCGCGTCAGGCCGTCATCCTCGCCGAGGATCGCCTCGGCATCGCCCGGCGTGACAGGGAAGCGGTTGTCGTAATAGGCGACGGCAATGCCGGTCGGCCCCTCGGCCACGAGGGAGAGCTCGCCCTCCGCCAGCGCTTCTCCATAGGGCTTGCCGAGAAAGGGGGCGAGCATCTTGCCGCGCAGGGCGAGATCCTCGGTTTCCCAGTCGATATCGAAGAAGCTGGCGTAGTCGCTCTTGCGCCCCTTCGCCAGCACATCCTGCCACCAGCCATTGTGCGGGCCGTCCACACCCATGTGATTGGGCACGATATCGAGCAGCAGCCCCAGGCGCTCCTGGCGGAGGGCCGCGACCAGCCGGCGCAGCGCCGCCTCGCCGCCGAGCGCGGGGTTCACCTGGTCATGCGCGACGATGTCGTAGCCATGCATCGAGCCCGGCGCTGCCGGCAGCAGCGGCGAGGCATAGAGATGGCTGACGCCGAGCCGCGCCAGATAGGGAACGATGCCCACCGCATCGTCCAGCGTGAAGCCGGCATGGAACTGGATGCGGTAGGTGCTGCGCGGGCGGGTGGCGGCGGGCGGGGTCATTCGGGGGCTCTCCGCGCCCGCGCCAGGGCGCGCAGGCGCTGTTCGAAGGCGGGGTCGCGGAACAGCAGCTCCACCGGTGGATCGAGCCGACGGCGCCAGTTCGGGTGCTCATCAACGGTGCCGGGCATGTTCGGTTGCTCCACGGCGGCGAGAGCATCCTCCAGAGGCAGCAGCGCCAGCTCGCAGCGGGCGCGGCCGATATAGGCGGCGGCGGCATCGGCCACCCGCGCCGTCTCCTCCGGCCCCGGCACCGGCCCCGTGGCCACGCCCGCCTTGCGGAAGGCCGCCCAGAGCTTCGGCCGCTCGGCCTGCCGCGTTTCCGCCTGCCCCTCCAACTTGGTGCCCAGCTCGGCCCGCCACTCCAGGTCGCGCCCGCCCCACCAGCCGGCGACGGTCGGCAGGTCATGGGTCGAGGTCATGGAAACCGCCTCACGTGTCCACCGCGCCGGATCCTTGAAGCCGCGGCCGCTCTGCTCGAACCACATCACCCGCATGCCGGCGAGGCCGGTGCGCTGTAGCTGCGGGCGGAAGCCTTCCGGCACGGTGCCGAGATCCTCGCCGATGGCGATGGCCTGATGGCGCATGGATTCCAGCGCCACCAGTCGCAGCAGGTCGTCCTGCGGGTTGCGGATGTAGCAGCCCTCGGCTGGCGAGGCGCCCTGCGGCACCAGCCAAAGCCGCCGCAGCCCCAGCACATGGTCGAGCCGCACCCCGCCGGCATTGCGGAAGGCAGCGCCCAGCATCTCGCGGAAGGCCGAGAAGCCGTTCGCCACCAGTCCGTGCGGCGAATAGGTGGTGATGCCCCAGCTCTGCCCCTTCGCGTTGAAAATGTCAGGCGGCGCGCCGATCTCGACGCCGGCCAGGAACTCCGTCTGCCGCGCCCAGGCATCGCTGCCGCCACCATCGACGCCCACGGCGAGATCGGCGATCAGGCCGATCCGTGCGCCGGCCTCGCGCGCCGCCTGATGCGCGGCGGTGAGGTTGCGGTCGGCGAGCCATTGCAGGAAGGCGTGGTAGCCCACCTCCTCGGCATTCGCTTCGGCGAAAGCCGCGACCTCGGCGCTTTCCGGGTCGCGCAGCGCGGCAGGCCAGTCCCGCCAGTGCCAGCGGGCGGGATCCCGCGCCAGTTGCGCCGCATGCAGCGCCTCGAAGCGCGCATGGCTCTCCAGCGAGGTTCCGCCCTCGGCGCGGAAGGCGGTGAAGGCGTTGCGCAATTCATCCGGCGCCACCTTCAGGAAGGCCTCGTAGAGTTCGCGCAGGCGAGCCAGACGGGCGCGCGTGCTGGCCGGCCAGTCGATCAGATCGAGCGCCTCCAGCCGTGCCCATTCCGCCTTTAGCCCGGGCGGGAAGGGCGGCTCCTCCGCCATCAGCGCCTCGCCGTCGGCATAGCGTACATCGAGCCGCAGCCGGCTCGACGGGGCATAGGGGCTGGAGCGCGACGGGTCGGCGGTGAACTGCGCGTGGACGGGGCTGATGGCGATGGCATCCGCCCCCGCCACCGCGGCGCCGGCGGCGAAATCGCGCAGGGCGGTGTAGTCGCCGATGCCGCCATCGCCGGTGCGCTTCAGCGAATAGAGCTGCACCGCGAGGCCCCAGGCGCGGCCACCGGGGCAGGCATCCTCGATGCGGTGCCCATGCTCGGGTGCAACGGCGAGCGTGATCTGCCGCTCGCCGATTTCCAGAAGATAATAGCCCGGCAGGGCGGGAGCGGTCAGCCGCGCACCGCCGGGGGAGGGCGTGGCCGTGCCTTCCACCGCGAGGCCATCCTCCGCCGTCAGCCGGTAGCGACCGGCCTGGGCTGCGACACGTAGGCTGGCGCCGGGCGCCGTGGTGTAGAGCGGCGGCGGCGAGGCCTTCAGCGCATGATGCCAGGTGCGCAGGCTCTCGCGGATCTGCGCTGTGTTGTCCGCCGGGAAGCCCAGCGCCTTGAGCACGATGCGCAACGTTTCCGGCGTGATGGCCCTGTGCTGACCGGTGGCATCCTCCCACTCGATCATCAGCCCGACAGCGCGCGCCAGCCGGCGCAGGTCGGCATCCCCTGTCACGGACTGGTGCCCTCCTGCAGCCATGCTGCGGCGGAGCGGGGAGCGAGGCCCTGCTCCGGCACAGCATCGGCGAGACCGGGCGCGGATTCCGCCAGCAGCCGGCCCGGCCCCGCCTCGCAGGGCACCGGCTGCTCGCCGAACTGCGCCGCGATGGTCAGCACCGCACCATCCGCCAGCTTCCACTGCGCCCGCACGCCATGCTCGCCGAGCTTGGCCGCGCCGAGCGACGTGGCGCCCTCGTAATGCGGCGCCAGCCGCATGGCGCGCAGCCGCAGCAGGGTGGAGACGAAGCTCTCCATCTGCTCCTGCTCCTCCTGCCGCCGCTCAGCCGGATCGAGGCAGCTTGCCTCGAAGGTCTTGGGGTCGTTGGGGTCGGGGATGGTCTCGCGGCGGTGCGGGTCGGCGAAGGCGGGAAAGCGGGCGAACTCCTTGCGGCGGCCCTCGCGCACCGCCTTGGCCAGATCGGGCGAGGGGAAGCCGGTGAAGAACAGGAAGGGCCGCTTCGAGGCGTATTCCTCGCCCATAAACAGCATGGGCACCTGTGGCGCCAGCAGCAGCAGCAGGGTTGCCGCGCGGAGATTCTCGATCGGCACCAGGGTGGCGATGCGCTCGCCGAAGGCGCGGTTGCCGACCTGGTCATGCGTCTGCAGTGAGTTGATGAAGGCGGAGGGCGGCAGGTGCGCGCTGGGCTTCCCGCGCGCATGGCCAAGGTTTTTCGAGGTCTCGCCCTGATAGACGAAGCCCTCCGCCAGGGCGCGGGCGAGGCGGCCGGCCGGGTCGTCGGCATAGTCGGCGTAATAGGCGTCGTGCTCGCCGGTCAGCAGCACATGCAGGCAGTGATGGACGTCGTCGTTCCACTGCGCATCGAAGTCCTGCTCCAGCCGGGCGGCGTCGTTGGTTTCGTTCTCCAGCACCAGGTAGATGGTGCGGTCGCCCACCGCCGCGCGGGCCCGCTGCGACAGCTCGTGCAGGAAGGTGTCATCAGCGATGGCATGCACGGCATCCAGCCGCAGACCGTCGAAGCGGTATTCGGTCAGCCAGAAGATGGCGTTCTCGATGAAGAAGTCGCGCACCGGCTTCTCGCGGAAGTCGATGGCGTCGCCCCAGGGGGTGTGGATGTCCTTGCGGAAGAAGTCCGGCGCGATGCTGTGCCAGTAGTTCCCCGCCGGGCCGAAATGGTTGTAGACCACGTCCAGCATGACGGCGATGCCATGGCCATGAGCCGCGTCCACCAGCGCCTTCAGCGCATCCGGGGTGCCGTAGGTCTCGTCCGGCGCATAGGGCAGCACGCCGTCATAGCCCCAGTTGCGGCTGCCGGCGAAATCGGCGACGGGCATGATCTCGATGGTGTTGATGCCCAGGGTCGCGAGCCGCTGCAACTCGTCGCGCAGGCCGCTCAGGCCGCCCATGGCGCCGAGATGCAGTTCATAGACCACGCTGCGCGGCCAGGGATGCGCCTTCCAGTCCCCGTTCTGCCAAGCATAGGCCGCGTGATCCACCACCACGCTCCAGCCATCCACATCGCCATCCTGCGCGTGGCTGGCGGGGTCGGGCACCGTGGGGCCATTGCCCAGGGCGTAGCGATAGCGCGTGCCCGGCGCGGCCTCCGTCTCGATGGACCACCAGCCATCCGGCTCCGCCTGCATCGGCAGCGGCGCGGCGTCGCGCCGCTCCAGCGTGACCTTGGGCTGCCCAGGGGCCCAGAGGCGAAAGCGCGTCCGGCCTCCTGGGAGGGGGAGCGCGCCGAAGGAGAGGCGTGTGCTCATGACGGGGAATCCTCCGAGGGCAGCATGGCGACGAGCAGTCGGGCCGAGCGGCCGGAGACGATGACGCGCGCGCCCGTCACCGGTGCCTCGGGTGTTTCCGGATCGGCGCTGTCGAGCGCGGCGAACCAGGGGAAGTCCGGAGAGGGGATGGTGAAGACCTTGTCCTCGGGCGAGGCGTTGACGAGTAGCAGGGTCGCTTCCACCAGATCCTGCCCTGCCGGCGCGAGGCGGCGTAGCGCCAGCAGGCTGTATTCGTGGTGGTGCCAGTCCGCGCTGACGAGGGCACGGCCGTTCTCGTCGAACCAGGCGACATCCGGCACGCCGGGCAATGGCTCGGTGAGGCCATGCAGGAAGGTCGCGGAGCGCAGGGTGGGGTGCCGGCGGCGCAGCTCCGCCGCACGGGTGACGAACCGCATCAGCGCCGCCCCCTCGGGCGTGTCGAGCAGCGACCAGTCCAGCCAGGAAACCTCGTTGTCCTGGCAATAGGCATTGTTGTTGCCATTCTGGGTGCGGCCGAACTCGTCGCCGGCCAGCAGCATCGGCGTGCCGTGCGAGGCGAAGAGCGTCAGCAACATGGCCCGCTTGAGCCGCTCGCGCAGCGCGGCAATCTCCGGGTCGTCCGTGGGGCCTTCCACCCCCCAGTTGGCGCTGAAATTGGCGCCGTGCCCGTCGCGGTTGTCCTCGCCATTCGCCTCATTGTGCTTCTCGCGGTAGCTGACGAGGTCCTGCAGCGTGAAGCCGTCATGCGAGGCAAGAAAGTTGATTGAGGCCCAGGGCCGGCGACGGCGGCGGTCAAACAGCTCGCCCGAGCCTGAGAGCCGCGCGGCGAAGTCGGCGCGCTGGCCGGGATCGCCGCGCCAGAAGCGGCGCACCCCGTCGCGGAAGTGGTCATTCCATTCCGAGAAGCCAGGCGGATGGTTGCCGAGCTGGTAGCCGCCGGGGCCGATGTCCCAGGGTTCCGCGATCAACTTGAGGCGCGAGAGCACCGGGTCCTGGCGGATGGCGTCGAAAAAGCCCGAGCCCGGATCGAATCCCGTCCCCTCCCGGCCCAGCGTGCTGGCGAGATCGAAGCGGAACCCGTCTACGCGGAATGCGGTGGCCCAGTAGCGCAGGCTGTCCATGACCATCTGCAACACGCGAGGATGCGACAGGTTGACGGTGTTGCCGCATCCCGTGTCATTGATGAAGTGCCGCTCGTGGCCGGGGATCAGGCGATAGTAGCTGGCATTGTCCAGCCCACGCCAGGAGAGGGTGGGGCCAAGCTCGCCGCCCTCGCAGGTGTGGTTGTAGACGACGTCCAGGATCACCTCGATGCCGGCGGCGTGCAGGCGGCGGATGGCGACACGCAGCTCGTCGAGCGTGCCATTCGCCAGATAGGCAGGCTCGGGCGCGAAGAAGGAGAGGGTGGAATAGCCCCAGTAGTTGCGCAGCCCCTTCTCGACGAGGAAGCGGTCCTGCAGGAAGGCGTGCACCGGCAGCAGCTCCACCGCGGTGATGCCGAGGCGCTGCAGGTGCTCGATCACGGGCGGCGATGCAAGGCCAGCGAAGGCGCCGGCCTCGCGGGGCGGCAGATCATCGCGCAGCAGGGTCAAACCGCGCAGATGCGCCTCGTAGATGAAGGTCTGGTCCCAGGGCACGGCAGGCGGCCGGTCATCGCCCCAGTTGAAGGTGTCGTCCACCACGACGGATTTCGGCATGGCGGCGGCGCTGTCGCGCCGGTCGAAGGTCAGGTCAGCACGCGCCGCGCCGAGCCGGTGGCCGAACAGCGCGTCCGACCACCGCAGTGTGCCATGCAACTGCTTGCCATAGGGGTCGAGCAGCAGCTTGTGCGGGTTGAAGCGATGGCCATGCTCCGGCTGGTAGGGGCCGTGGGCGCGGTAGCCATAGATCAATCCGGGGCGTGCCTCGGGCAGGTAGCCATGGAATACCTCGTCCACGCATTCGGGCAGCGGCATGCGCGCCACCTCGCGGCGGCCCCCTGCATCGAAGATGCAGAGGTCCACCTGCGTGGCATGAGCCGAAAAGACCGCGAAGTTCACGCCCAGCCCGTCCCAGGTCGCGCCGAGCGGGTCGGGCCGTCCTGGCAGCAACCTGTCTGGCAGAAGCGGCAAGGCCTTAGCCCTCCGCGGGCACCAGAACCAGGGTGGAGAGGCCGGGCAGCTCCAGCGCCATGGAAGCATCGAACCCGTGCGAGGGCTCGTTGGCCGCATGCACCATGCCGCCATTGCCGTTGTTGGCGCCGCCGTAGATGGCCGCGTCCGAGTTGAACACCTCCCGCCAACCGCCAGCGAGCGGCACGCCCAGGCGATAGCCCGACCGCGTGACGGGGGTCATGTTGGAGACCACCAGCGCCGGCGGCGTGCCCTCCGGACCCTGGCGCAGGAAGGCAAAGACACTGTTCTGCGCGTCGTCCATCACCACCCAGCGGAAGCCGGCGGGCTCGGTGTCCAGCGCGTGCAGTGCCGGCAACTCGTGGTAGAGGCGGTTGAGGTCCCGCACTAAGCGCTGCATGCCGGCATGCCGCGGCTCGTCCAGCAGGTGCCAGTCGAGCGAGCGGTCATGGCTCCATTCCCGCCACTGAGCGATCTCGCCGCCCATGAAGAGCAGCTTCTTGCCCGGATGCGTCCACATGAAGGACAGGTAGGCGCGCAGATTGGCAAATTTTCGCCAGTCGTCGCCGGGCATCTTGTTGATCAGCGAGCCCTTGCCGTGCACCACCTCGTCATGGCTGAGCGGCAGCATGAAGCGCTCGGAAAAGGCATAGACCAGGCCGAAGGTCATGCTGCCGTGATGGTACTGACGGTAAACCGGGTCGTCCTGCATGTAGTGGAGCGTGTCGTGCATCCACCCCATGTTCCACTTGAAGTCGAAGCCCAGACCGCCCTCGTCGGCCTTGCGGGTGACGCCCGGGAAGGCGGTGGATTCCTCGGCGATCAGCAGCTTGCCCGGGCAACGCTCGGCGATGACGCGGGACAGCTCCTGTAGGAAGCTGATGGATTCCAGGTTCTCGCGCCCGCCATAAATGTTCGGGACCCACTGGTCATGCGGGCGGCTGTAGTCGCGGTAGAGCATCGAGGCCACGGCATCGACGCGCAGCGCGTCCACACCGTAATGCTCCAGCCAGTGCAGCGCGCTGCCCATCAGGAAGTTCCGCACCTCCCGCCGACCGAGATTGTAGATGTAGGTGTTCCAGTCATGGTGGAAGCCCTCGCGCGGGTCGGCGTGCTCGTAGAGCGCGGTGCCATCGAAGCGGGCGAGGCCATAGGCGTCGGACGGGAAATGCGCCGGCACCCAGTCGAGGATGACGCCGAGGCCGGCCTCATGGAAACGATCGACCAAGCGCGCGAAATGCTCGGGCGGGCCGAAGGGGGCATGCGGCGCGAACTGGCCCAGCGGCTGATACCCCCAGGAGCCGCCGAAGGGATGCGCCATGATCGGCAGGAACTCGACATGGGTGAAGCCCATGCCCTTCACATAGGGGATCAGCTTGTCGCCCAATTCCTCCCAGCTCAGCGGCACATTGCCGTCGCCGCGCATCCAGGAGCCGGCATGCACCTCGTAGACGGAAAAGGGCTGCTTCGCCGGGTCGCCCTGGAGGCCGAGAGGCTTCGGCCTGAAGATGTTCGCCGTGTCGGCGACGATCGAGCCGGTGGCGGGCGGCGCCTCCGCCTGCCAGGCCACGGGGTCGGCCTTCAGCGGCAACATGCTGCCGTTTGGGTCGAGCAACTCATATTTGTAGATGGCGCCGGGCATCAGGCGGGGGATGAAGATCTCCCAGATCCCGGCCTCGATGCGCTTCCGCATCGGGTGACGGCGGCCATCCCAGCTGTTGAAGTCGCCCACCACCGAGACGCGCCGCGCATTCGGCGCCCAGAGTGCGAAGCGGACGCCGCGCACGCCCTCCACGGTCATCGGATGCGCGCCCAGGGCGCGGCCGATGTCCTGATGCGTCCCCTCGGCAAGAAGATAGATGTCCATGTCACCGAGCAGAGGCGGAAAGGCGTAGGGGTCCTCCGTCTCCTGGATTGTGCCGTTCCAGTCGATGCGCAGCAGATAGGGCTGTTCCGCGAGCGGCCCTTCGAAGAGGCCGCCGGGATGGATTGCGGTGAGCTTCCGGGCACCCCCGCGCGTCACCACCTCGACCGAGCTGGCACCCGGCAGCAGCGTGCGGACCATCTGCCCCGCCGGCGTGGCATGTGGCCCGAGCACCGAGAAGGGATCGCCATGGCGCCCCTCGACCAGGGCATGGATGGCATCGGGCTGCAGCGCGGTCTCAGCCATGCGGCGTCTCCTTCCCCAGCAGGCGGGTGGCAATGGCATCCAGGCCGCGCAGCGGAATGCGCAGCCAGGTGGGCCGGTTCGCCGCTTCGTAACAGATCTCGTAGGCCGCCTTCTCCAGCAGGAAGAGGTCGAGCAGGGCGGCTTCCGCCTCGGGCGGCGCCCAACGGCGCGGCGCGGCGGCATGCACCGCCTCGTAGGCCGCCATGAAGGCGCCGGTGGCGCGCTGACGGAAGCTCTCCAGCAACACGTCATGCCGGTCCGCAGTCTCGCCGGGCGAAATCTGCTCGGGCTCGATGCTCGCAGCCGCATAGTCATAGGAGCGCAACAGGCCCGCCACGTCGCGCAGCGGCGAGGTCTTGGTGCGGCGCTGGGCCAGGGACTTCGCCGGCTCACCCTCGAAATCGATGATATAGGCGTCGCCTTGCGCCACCAGCACCTGGCCCAGGTGGAAGTCGCCGTGGATGCGGGTCTTCAGCACGCCGATGGCGGCCTTGGCGCGCTCCTCGATGGCGGCGGTCAGGGTCTGCTGCTGCGCAACCAGCCGCTCGGCACGCTCGGCGTCCTCTGAATCACGCCAGCCACTGGCGGCCTTGAGAGCGGCCATTGCGGCATCGAACTGATCGCGTGCGCCCTTTGCCCAGCCCTTTGCATCCTCCGCGGTCGCGGCTTCTGGTCGGAAGGCCTCGTCGTCGCTGTCCTCGGCCAGCAGCGCGTGCATCTCGGCCAGGCGACGGCCCAGCGCGGTGGCGAAGGGGGTGTAGCTGGAGAAGGCATCCTCCTGCTCGTCGGCCGGCGCCTCGGTCACCGCCATCTCGGTGGCGGCGCGCTTCAGGAACTGAGTGGTCCATTCCCAACCATCGCCCTGGTTGCGCACGAAGCCCTGCACCACGACCAGCGTCCGCGGCGTGCCATCGGAAGCCACCCGCACCACCTCACCGAGCAACGGCGCGGTCTGCGTGAAGCCGCGCTCCGTCAGATGGCGGGTCATCTCGGTTTCCGGGCTGATGCCCTCGCTGACGCGGCGCACCAGCTTCAGCACCGCCTGGTCGCCGATGATCAGCGAGGAATTCGACTGCTCGGCGGCGAGCCGGCGGATCTCCAGGTCTGGGGGGAAGTTGGTGGCATCGAAATGCGAGGTCGGCAGGAAGCGGATCTCGCCTTCGGAGAGCGGGATGACGCGGCTGTCCTTCAGGCCGCGCAGCACACCCCAGGGCAGCGCATCCAGCGCGAAGGCGTCTGTCAGCAGGCCGACACGGCGGCCGCGGCGGACGCGCGCCAGGGCCAGCTGCTGCGGCAGGGCCGTGTTGACTTCCTCCTCCCAGATGATGCCGAGCGGCAGGAAATAGCGCGCCGGGCCGCTTGCCTCCGTGACCTCGACCTCGGTGAGCAGCACCTCGACCGAGGTGCCGGACAGCGCCTCGGCAAAGGCCAAATGCGGGTTGGGCGCCGGCCCGTCCTTGCCCGCGAACCAGCGGCGCCTGGCGAGGTATTGCGGCAGGGTATCCTGTTCGATGATCTTGCGAGGCGCCGGGGCCAGCACTTCCGCCAGCCCGCCGCGAAGCACCAGGGTGGAAAGCTCCGACATCGGCTCCGGTGCAGGCGTGTGCCAGCTCGGCATGGCAGCCTCCGTTGCGAGGAGAAACCAATAGAAGCCATAGGGCGGCAGCGTCAGCAGATAGGTGAGTTGCCCGATCGGCGGGAAGGAGGAGCCGCCCAGCAACTCCACCGGCACGCGGCCGGCGAAGCTGGAAAGGTCGAGCTCCACCGCCTGCGCGGTGCGCGAGAGATTGCAGACGCAGAGAATGGTCTCGCCTTCGTGCTCGCGCAGATAGGCGAGGATCTTGCGGTTGCCAGGGTAGAGGTAGCCAAAGCTGCCGCGCCCGAAAGCCTTGTGCCGGCGGCGCACGGCGAGCATGCGCCGTGTCCAGTTCAACAGCGAATGCGGATCGGCCGATTGCGCCTCGACATTCACCGCCTCGTAGCCATAGACCGGGTCCATGATGGCGGGGAGGACCAGCTTGGCCGGGGTGGCGCGCGAGAAGCCGCCGTTGCGGTCGGGCGACCACTGCATCGGCGTGCGCACACCATCGCGGTCGCCCAGATGGATGTTGTCGCCCATGCCGATCTCGTCGCCGTAGTACATCACGGGCGTGCCGGGCATGGAGAGCAGCAGCGAGTTCATCAGCTCGATGCGGCGGCGGTCATGCTCCAGGAGCGGCGCCAGCCGGCGGCGGATACCGAGATTGATCCGCGCGCGGCGCTCAGAGGCATAGGTCTCCCAGAGATAGTCCCGCTCCTTGTCGGTGACCATCTCCAGCGTCAGCTCGTCATGGTTGCGCAGGAAGATGGCCCATTGGCAGTTCGGTGGGATGTCCGGCGTCTGTCGCAGGATGTCGGTGATGGGGAAACGGTCCTCCTGCGCCATTGCCATGTACATGCGCGGCATCAGCGGGAAGTGGAAGGCCATGTGGCATTCGTCGCCGTCGCCGAAATACTGCTGCGTGTCCTCGGGCCACTGGTTGGCCTCGGCCAGCAGCATGCGGCCGGGAGCGATGCGGTCCAACGCGGCGCGGATCTTCTTCAGGACGGCATGCGTCTCGGGCAGGTTCTCGTTGTTGGTGCCTTCCCGCTCGATCAGATAGGGGATGGCGTCCAGCCGAAGCCCGTCCACGCCGGCTTCCAGCCAGAAGCGCATGACGGACGTCACCTCCCGCATCACCTGCGGGTTGTCGAAGTTGAGATCCGGCTGGTGGCTGTAAAAGCGGTGCCAGAAATAGGCGCCGGCCTCTGCGTCCCAGGTCCAGTTCGACTTCTCGGTGTCGAGGAAGATGATGCGCGTGCCCTCGTACTTCTTGTCGGTGTCCGACCAGACATAGTAGTCGCGGTGCGCCGAGCCCGGCTTCGCCTTGCGGGCGCGCTGGAACCAGGGGTGCTGGTCGGAAGTATGGTTGATAACCAGCTCGGTGATGACACGGATGCCGCGCGCATGCGCCTCGGCGATGAAGCGCCGGATATCGTGCAGCGTGCCGTATTCCGGGTGCACCGCCTTGTACTCGGCGATGTCGTAGCCGTCATCGCGCCGCGGCGAGGGATAGAAGGGCAGCAGCCAGACGGCATCGACGCCGAGCGATGCGATGTAGTCAAGCTTGGCGATCAACCCCGGCAGGTCGCCCACACCATCGTCATTCGAATCGAAAAACGATTTGATGTGGAGCTGATAGATCACCGCATCCTTGTACCAGAGCGGATCAGCCGGCATTTCCGGCTTGGTCTTACGCGGCATGGATCAGACCTTGTCGGCGGCGCGAAGGCGCCAGATGGCGAAGGGCAGGCTGTGCGGGTCGAGGCGGACATGGCGATGCGTGCCCTGCCAGTGCTCCTCGCCGCCCTGCATCAGGTTCTCGGCGACCAGCGTGGCGCCAGGCGGCAGGCCCATCGGGTATTGCGGCAGCTCGAAATGCGTTTCCAACGGCTGATGCGGGTCCATCGAGACCGCTACGAGCACGACGTTTTCCCGGTCCGGCGTGGACTTCACATAGGTCAGGATGCCGTCATGGTTGGAGGTGAGGAAGGTGGTGCCGAGATGCGTCTGCAAGGCCGGGTTCTGCCGGCGGATGCGGTTCAGCGTGGTGATTTCGGCGCCGATATTGCCAGGCCGATCATAGTCCCACGCCTTGATCTCGTATTTCTCGCTGTCGAGATATTCTTCCTTCCCCGGCACCACCGGTCGCGCCTCGCACAGCTCGAAGCCGTTGTAGACGCCCCAGAGTCCCGAGAGCGTCGCCGCCAGCGCCGCGCGGATCAGGTGGCCGCCGCGGCCGCCGGTCTGCAGGAAAACCGGGTTGATGTCCGGCGTGTTGACGAAGAAATGCGGTCGGAAGAAGTCGGCCACGGGCGGCCGGTTCAGCTCCTCCAGATACTCGCGCATCTCCCAGGCCGCATTGCGCCAGGTGAAGTAGGTGTAGGACTGCGAGAAGCCGATCTTCGCCAGCCTGTACATCACCTTCGGCCGCGTGAAGGCCTCGGAGAGGAACACCACTTCCGGATCGCGCGCCCGCACCTCGCCGATCATCCACTCCCAAAAGGGCAGGGGCTTGGTGTGCGGATTGTCCACACGGAAGAGCTTGACGCCCTCCTTGACCCAGAACAGCACGACGTCGCGCAGGGCGATCCACAGCGCCGGCTTGGCTCCCTCGGTGTAGAAATCGACGTTGACGATGTCCTCGTATTTCTTCGGCGGGTTCTCGGCGTACTTGATGGTGCCGTCAGGGCGCCAATCGAACCAGTCCGGGTGCTGCTTCAGCCAGGGATGGTCGGGCGAGCATTGGATGGCGAAGTCGAGTGCCAGCTCCAGCCCATGTTCCGCCGCCGCGCGCACTAGGCGCCGAAAGTCCTCCAGCGTGCCCAGCTCCGGGTGCAGCGCGTCATGCCCGCCTTCCTCGGCGCCGATCGCATAGGGGCTGCCGGGGTCGCCCGGCTCCGCCTTCAGGCTGTTGTTGCGACCCTTGCGGTTCTTCTGCCCGATCGGGTGGATCGGCGGGAAGTACAACACGTCGAAGCCCATGTCGCGCACGCGCGGCAGGGCGCGGATGACGTCGTCGAAGGTGCCGTGCCGGTTGGGGTCGCCGCTCTGCGAGCGCGGGAAGATCTCGTACCAGGAGGCGAAGCCGGCGCGGCGCCGCTCGACATCCAGCTTGAAAGGGTCGGTGCGCACCTTGAAGGGGCGGGTATCCGCCTCGGTCATCAGGGCGCGGAGTTCTGGCGCGGTGAAGAGCGCCACGGCCTCGGCATCCTCGGCCTCGCCCAGGCGCGCCATGATGGCGGCCAGTTGCTCCGCCGCCTCGCCGGAGAGCGCGCCCTGCGCCTTCTCCAGCATCGCCATGCCTTCCTGCCGCTCCAGCGTGATGTCCACGCCGGCCGCGTGCTTCTTGGCGATCTCGTCGCGGAAGGCCTCGAAGTGATCGACCCAGGCCTCGATGCAGTAGAGATGCCGCCCGATCCGCTCCGGCACGAAGGCCGCGGCCCAGATGTCGTTGACCACGAAGGCCATGGGCACCTCGCGCCAGGCGGGCTCGTCGGCGGGGCGCCACAGCAGCCGGACGGCGATCTTGCCGTGGCCCTCGGTGAACACGTCGGCGGTGACCCGCACCGCGTGGCCGACGATGCGCTTTACCGGGAAGCGGCCGCCATCCACGCTGGGACGGACCTCCTCGATGGCGATGCGCGGCGCTTCCGTGGCGGCCAGGGCGGCGCGCGGGCCGCCCCGCAATTGCAGGCGCACCGGCGCGACGTCGTGGATCGGCATGCTTCGCACCTCTGCGGGGGCGAGCACGATGCGCCCCTCGGTATCCAGGGTTTCCGGCGGCAGGCTTCCGGGGCGCGACAGCAGACCGAGGATCTGCGCCGCCGAGAGCCGGGCGGGGCGCTGCAGGGAAGGATTGGCCAGCACCAGCGCCCGCGCTTCCTTGCGCGCCGCGACGGGCGCGCTGCGCAGCAGCGCCACAGGGGCGCCGGGGGCGGAAAGCAGGCGCGGCGGCAGCGGCGCCGCGGCCGGGGGCAGGGCCGTGCGCGCCGCATTGGCATCACGGACCGCGCCGGTGAGGTCGAGGCAGGGTGAGCGCCGCAGCCCGGCGAAGCGCTCGGCCTCGCCTGCGTCGCGGCTCATCCGGTGCAGCGCGCCATATTCGAAACCCATCGGCAGCATCCAGGCGCCGCCGCCGAGTGCCGCGAAGGCCAGGGCACGCCGCACGGCCTGCTCGCCGGCCGCGCGATCGACGTACCTGGCCAGCAGCCGGCGTTCGAAGGGGGCCTCCGGCGCCATCAGCACCGGTGCGATCGTGGCGAGCTGCTCGACTTCCGCCGCCCACCAGCCGGCGCGGAAATCCCACCAGGGGAGGGAGGAGGCGACGAGATCGAAGCCGCTCCCCGCCAACCCCGCCAGCGCGTCCTGGGGCGTGCCGGGCGTCCAGGCGATGAAGCAGGTATCTGGCGCCGCCTGTCGCACCGCCTCGATCAGAGGTCCCCAAAAGGGCTGGCCGCCCAGGCCGGGCTCCAGGCAGCGGAAGCCGGCGATGCCGGCCTGCGTCCATTCCGTGAGGTGATTGCGCCAGAAGGCCAGCAGCCCTTCCGGCGCCGGATAGGTGAGCCGTGCCGCCTGGGCCAGCCCCGGCGGGTGGCGCGGGTCGGGCGGAGCATCCTCCGGGGCGCGCCAGGCCACCCAATCACGGGGCGCGGCGCGCAGAGCGACGGCGTCGCGCGCCAGCCGGTCGGTGACCAGATCGAGCAGCAGTGCCAGTCCTTGGGCACGGGCTGCCTCGGCCATCTGCCGCAGCGCGGGCAGCGTCTCCCCGCCGCCGAGCGCCGGATGCAGCGCGGCATGGTCGCGAGTGAGAAAAGGGTCGCCATCGCTTCCCGGAGTGAAGGGCGGCGCGATGGCCACGCTGTCAAAGCCCAGCGCGGCGATCCGTTCGAATTCGGCGGGCCAGGCGTCGAGCGGCCCTGCCGCCAACGGGTTTAGGTAATAGATGGCGGTAGGTGGAGCGGCACCAGGCAACGGAAAAGCGTCCTTCTTCGCCAGGCTTGCGGACAAGGGGGGCTGGTTCTCGACCGGCCAACGTCGCGGTGACAGCCAAAGTTGCGTGAGAACCGGAGGCTTCGCCAGGGGCGCAACCCTGGCTTCCTCCAGGCGTTCGGCCCCGGAGGCAAACGACCCAACAAGGAGCGTCCGATGCCATCTTGCCTTGGCCAAGCCCTTCCGCCCGAGCCATGCTGACGCTGGAAGAGGCGGTCCCCGCCGCTCTCGCCCGGCGGTGGCGCCAGGTGCGGGATCGCACCGAAGAGCTCGCCGCCAGTCTGTCACCTGAGGACCAGTGCGTACAGTCGATGCCCGACGCCAGTCCGGCGAAATGGCACCGCGCCCATACCACTTGGTTCTTCGAACAATTCGTGCTGGCACCGCATCTGGCGGGCTACCGCCCCTTCGATCCCGCCTTCGCCTACCTGTTCAACTCCTACTATGAGCAGGCGGGCCCGCGGCATGCCCGGCCCCATCGCGGCCTGCTGACGCGCCCCTCGGCGGCGGAGGTGAGCGCCTACCGCGCGCATGTCGATGCGGCCATGGAGCGCCTGCTGGAACAGGCTGTCCCGGCGGCGGTTGAGGATCTCGTGGAACTCGGCCTGCAGCACGAGCAGCAGCACCAGGAACTGCTGGTGACCGACCTGCTGCACGCCTTCTCCTTCAATCCGTTGCGCCCGGCCCTGGCACCGGACTGGACGGAGCCTGCGCCGCCCTCGCGCGAGGGCGCCGTGATGCGGCCGGTCGAGGGGGGTATCGTGCGCATCGGGGCGCTGCATTCGGGCTTCGCCTTCGACAACGAACGGCCCTGCCACGAAGCGCTCGTCGCTCCCTTCCGCATCGCCAGCCAACTCGTGACCAATGCCGAGTGGTGCGCCTTCATGGCCGATGGCGGTTACCGCCAGCCTCTGCTGTGGATGTCGGAGGGCTGGGGCGCGGTGCAGCAGAACGGCTGGGAGGCGCCGCTCTACTGGGAGAAGCGCGACTCCCAGTGGTGGCAGATGACGCCCGGCGGCCTGCGCCCGATCGATCCCACCGCGCCGGTGCGCCATGTCAACTGGTACGAGGCGGATGCCTTCGCCCGCTGGTCCGGCAAGCGCCTGCCGACGGAGGAGGAGTGGGAAACCGCCGCGCGGCGCGGCCAGCTTACCGATGCCGGGCACTTCGTCTGGGAATGGACAGGCAGTGCCTACCGGCCCTATCCCGGCTTCCGCCCGCCCGAGGGCGCGGTTGGCGAGTACAACGGCAAGTTCATGATCAACACCATGGTGCTGCGTGGCGGCTCGCTCGCCACGCCGCCCGGTCATGCGCGCCTGACCTATCGCAACTTCTTCCATCCCGATCGGCGTTGGCAATTCACCGGCCTGCGCCTTGCCGACGAGGGCTGAGCCGCATGGATGCCACGACCGCGCCCGCCAGCATGGCGGCCACGCGCAACTTCGACCCCGCCACCGCCGAAGCGGCGCTGCGCGGCCTGCGCGCGCCGCGCAAGACGCTGCCGGCGCATCTGCTCTACGACGAGACGGGCTGCCGCCTTTTCGACGAGATCACGCGCCTGCCGGAATACTACGTCACCCGCACGGAACTCGGTCTGCTGCGGCAGGTCGGGCCGGACCTGCGCGGGCGCATCGGCCGGGGCGCGGCAGTGGTGGAATACGGCGCCGGCGCGCCGACCAAGGCCGCCCTGCTGCTGGCGGCGCTGGACCGGCCTGCCGCCTATGTGCCCTTCGATATTGCCGAAGGTGCGGTGGCGGCGACGGCCGAGGCCCTGCGCCAGCGTTTCCCGGCGCTCACCATCCATCCACTGGTGGGCGACTTCATGGATGGCGTCGCGCTACCGGAACTGCCGCGCCCGGTGCTCGGCTTCTTCCCCGGCTCCACGATCGGCAATCTCGACGACGAGGCCGCGGTGCGCTTCCTGCGCAAGGTGCGGGGCGCGCTGGGGGAGGGGGCACGTTTCCTCGTCGGCGTCGATCTGCCGAAGGCGCCAGAATTGCTGGTGCCGGCCTATGACGACTCCGCCGGCATCACCGCCGCCTTCAACCTGAACCTGCTGCACCGCCTGAATCGTGAGGCCGCCGCGGTGTTCGATCCGGCCCGCTTCGAGCATCGCGCTATCTGGAACGCCGCCGACAGCCGGATCGAGATGCATCTGCAGAGCCTGGAACCGCAATCGGTGCCGGTGGCCGGCGTGCCGATCCACTTCGAGGCTGGCGAGACCATCCATACCGAGAACAGCTACAAGCGCGCGCCGGCCGATTTTCTCGGCCTCGCGGCACAGGCCGGCTGGCGCGGCGAGGCGCTGTGGTCGGACCCGCAGGACCTCTTCTCGCTCCATCTGCTGGCCACCTGAAGGTCGGCCAGCAACAGGAATGGGGAAGCGGGCGATCCGCTTCCCCTTCGCCCTTTCCCATCCGGCTCGTCAGGGCGCAGCGCACACTGCCGCCCTTCCACGCCTCATCGTTCGGATCGGCTGCGCAGAAGGCGGGCTGTCAGCACCGAGACCGCCGTGACCACCACGGCCGAAAGGATCGGGTTGCTGGTCAATGGGCGGGTCAGCCGGTTGAAGCGTGCCAGCAGGCCGTTGCCGCGCGCTTCCGGCGGCAGGTTTTCCTCCTCGTCGTCCAGCATGGCGGCGTAGCGGTCGCGCGTGGCGCGCACTTGGCGGTGCTGGCGCTGGAGGAGCTGGCGCGCCTCGGCGGGCAGGTTGGAGTCCAGGGCGTCGTCATAGGCGGCTTCCAGCGCCGCCTCCCCACGGACCACCTCCCGCAGGACACGGCGGCGGCCCTGCCCGAAGAGGCTTCCCCTCACGTCCAGATAGACGCGGTGCATCGCGCCCAGGGTGCTGCCGCCCTTCTGCGGCGTCGCGCTCCGCTGACGCAGCAGGGCGTCCACGTCCTGCGCCATCTTCTCGCGCTTCTCGGCCAGCTCGGTGAACTCGATGCGCAGGAAGCGGTCCGCGGTGAGCCGCCGGCCCTGGTCATAGCCGCGATGGCTGTCATGGAGATAGGCGCTGATCGCCTGCAAAGCGGCGGGGTCGGCGCCTTCGACCGTGGCCACCAGCTGATCCATGCTGCCGGGACCGGTCATCCTGCTCTCTGGAGCCTTGTCCTTCATGGGGCCTCGTCTCTTCTGCGCCCCGCCCGTCGCGGGGCCGCTCCTGTGCCGGGGAACGCCCGGGGTGGCGTTTCGTTCCTGCCTCTGCCGCGTGGCCTTGCCTTCCCGTCCTGCCCGCCGGCAGAGGTCAGGTACGGTTGCCGCCTTCGCCGCCCGGCCCCACCGGCCCGGAGGTGCCGTACTGCGTCTGCGGCAGCTTCTTGTTCGCGTCGTGCGGCATCGGCTTGGGGTGCGGATTACCGGCAGGCGGATTTTCCGGCTGCGGCGGCTCGGGCTGAGGTGGCAGCACGCCGGGCGCGGCCGGCGGCGGCTGGGGCGGCGGCGCCTCGGGCCGCAGCTGCTTCTGGCGCTCGCCAGCGGCGCCGGCCGGCGCCTTGGCCGGCGCTTCGCCGCCCGGCGGGCGCGGCGGCGTGATGTCGGTATTGTCTTTAACCATGGAAATGCCTCTCTGCTGGCCTTGCTTCGGTCAGAGAACAGGGGTCAGGCCACGCGGCGAGGCTCCTCCGCCACCGGCACCTCGGCCGATGACGAGATGGCCATCGGCCGGTCCATCCCGGCCGCGCCTGCCCTTCCGTTGGCCATGCCGGCCAGAATCCGCCGCCCCATGAGCCGCTCCGCCAGCGCCGCACGAAGGGCGTAGGAGGGCGAATCCGTGGAGGAGGGAGGAAAGGGTGGCAGGCGGAGTTTGGTGGACACAGTCTTCTCCGGGTCTGGAAAGGCCGCTTCGGGCCGGCGCGTGGGCGCGCCAGCCCGATCGGGAAGGTTCAGGAGGCGGAATCGCCGGGGTTGCGGTTGCTCTTGCTATGCGTGGCCTGGCCGCCTTTGCGGCCCGCGGCGGCGGCGAGGTTCCGGTCGCGCGAGAACGACCGGTCACTCGCCTGTACCGCCTGGCCACCCTTGCGGCCTGCCTCGGCCGCAAGGGCCGGGTCCTGGGCGAAGCTGCGCTTCGCGGCCGGCACGCTCTGGCCGCCCTTGGAGGCGATGTCACGCTGCTTCGCCTGGTCCATGGAGGCGAAGCCCTGCTTTCCGCTGCCTGTGCGGGGTGAGGACATGTCTCAAATCCCTTCCTGTGCCCGCCTGGTGAGCCTCCTCGGTCGGGCTTGTTGTCGGTCGCCGGGGCCCTGAAAGGGCCGGGCTTGAGAACAACCGGCCAGCCGTGGCCAAGTTCCCGCCCTAGCTTCACGCTTCCGATGCGGAGGCGCAGTTGCGGACGGCGCGGAGGCCCGCCGCGCTACACCACGAAGACGTAGGTCAGGATGAAGGCCACGATCAGGATGGCGATGCCGAAGATGACCATCCACCGGACGTGCCCGACCGGCTGGCCCTGCCGGGCCGGCGTGGCATCCAGCGGCTTCTCCGGCATGGGGGCGGAATGTGGTCCCACCGGCGGCTCGATGGCGCGCTCGCGGGGAGGGTGGTTCTGGGTACCGGACATGCCGCGCGTTTCCTTCTGGCAGGGCATGAATGAAATGCTCAAGCTCACCAGGGGAAAACCGGTGCGGCCCTCGCGGTTGCACGCGGGGCGCGGAACTCTGGCGGTGTTGTCCGGTTATTGCGCCAGGCACGACAGCGAAAGACGGTAAGCGCCATGTCCCAGAGCACGCCGGAGGCCGGCAGCGAGATTCCCCGCCGCGAGAGCGCCCACCTGATCAGCTCAGACCGGGTGGAGGGCACAGCCGTCTATGATCCCTCGGGCAAGCGGCTTGGCTCCATCCAGACCCTTATGATCGACAAGATCAGCGGGATGGTGGAGTACGCCGTGCTGTCCTTTGGGGGCTTTCTGGGGATCGGCAGCTCGCATTACCCGCTGCCCTGGAACAAGCTGCGCTACGACATCGGCCTGAGCGGGTATGTGGTGGATGTGACGGAGGAGCAACTGAGGAGTGCTCCGTCCTTCCGGCGGGAGGAGACGGTGGACTGGTCCGATGCCGCCTGGGGCGAGAAGGTAAGGGGATACTACGGCCCTTCGCCCTATGGCTCGCGCGACGGCCTCTAGGCAGGGCTTCGCCGGAGCGTCAGCCCGTCGGGCGGCTGGCGGACGCGCCGCCGCCTAGCTGGCGAGGCGCTGCCTAGCTGGCGAGGCGCTGCCGTTCCTCGGCGCTGCTGCTGCGGTGGAACCGGTGCGGGCTGACCGGCTGCGCCGACTGCTCTTCCTCGAGCAGGGCGAAGAGGGCCGTGCGCGCCCGGTGTACCCGGCTCTTCACCGTGCCGACCGCGCAGTTCAGCACGCGCGCGACGTCCTCATAGGGCAGGCCGGAGCCGGCGATGAGCGTCAGGATGGAGCGATGGTCTTCCGGCAGGCGGTGGAAGATGCGTTGGAAATCAGACAGTTCCAGCCCTTCCTCCTGCCGGGCGGAGACCGGAACCCGCTCCATCTCCCCCTCGTCCATCTCCCGCGTCAGCCGTCGCTTCGCCACGAACTCGTTGAGAAAGCGGTTCCGCAGGATGGTGAAGGCCCAGGCCTTGAAATTGGTGCCTGGCTGATAGCGGTCGGCCGAGTTCAGCATCCGCACCACCGCATCCTGCACCAAGTCATCCGCATCATGCCGGTTGCGGGTGAGGGAGCGGGCATAGGCGCGCAGGTCCGGGAGGCAGGCGAGTAGATCATTCTCGATCGTCGGCATCTTGACCTGAGGAGGGCAGGGTATTCAGTCCCGAAACGTGGCCGCGGAGGGGAAGTTTCGCCTGTTTTCCGGGGGCTGAGTTCCAGCCGACCCGGCTCTTCTGCAACACGCAATCCAGATTCCCGCGCCTTTATCTCTTTTCGCGTAACCTTCGCGATATACGACGGCATCCGAACATTTAGGATCGAGATGCGAAATCCGCCGAGCGTGCCCCCCGGTAGTCGGCGGGCGGGCGGATCGCAGACAGGAGATTCCTGATGTTCCTCGCTCGTACCTCTCACCCGGCCACCCTCTCCAACCTGCAGGGCGAGGCCGCCCTCCACGGCACGGCGCCCCTCTCCCCCGCCTCCTTCGAGCGGAACCTGGAGCTGCGCATCGAGGAGGGGACTCGCACGGCTTGGTGCGTGATGCGCCCGCAGGGCCGCCCGAGCTACACCCTTGAGCTGATGCAGGACGTCCATCGCATGCAGCAGGCGATGGTGAACATGTTCGCGGGCCATGCCGAGACGGGCCAGCGGCCGGTGGACTGGTTCGTGATGTCCTCCGCGGTGCCGGGCATCTACAATCTCGGCGGTGACCTGGCGCACTTCGCCGAGCGCATCCGGTCACGCGACCACGCCTCCCTGGTGCGCTACGGCCATATCGCGGTGGAGGCGATCTACAACAACACCATCGCCTTCGGCCTGCCGGTGGTGACCATGGCGCTGGTCCAGGGCGACGCGCTGGGCGGCGGCTTCGAGCACGCCCTGTCCTTCGACCTGATCATCGCCGAGCGCAGCGCCAAGATCGGCCTGCCGGAGATCCTGTTCAACATGTTCCCCGGCATGGGCGCCTATAGCTTCCTCTCCCGCCGCCTGGACCGCCGCCGGGCGGAGGAGCTGATCCTCTCCGGCCGCATCCACACCGCCGAGGAACTGCACGTCATGGGCGTGGTGGACGTGCTGGCCGAGGACGGTGAGGGCGAGGCGACGGCGCGCGAGTACATCGCCCGCCACAGCCGCAAGCATAACGCCCATTATGCCATGCTCCGGGCCCGCCGCCGGGTGAACCCGGTGAC
Organism: Roseomonas sp.; assembly: GCA_035565935.1. Taxonomy (GTDB): domain Bacteria; phylum Pseudomonadota; class Alphaproteobacteria; order Acetobacterales; family Acetobacteraceae; genus Pseudoroseomonas. The sequence goes on along the minus strand of DATMRU010000041.1, from coordinate 82,364 downwards.
GCTGGAGGAACTGCGCGATGTGGTGGAGATGTGGGCCGATGCGGCGATGAACCTCACCGAGGCCGACCTGAAGAAGATGGGCCGGCTGGTGGCGGCGCAGGAGCGGCGGCTGCAGAGCATCGCCTCGCCGGGCTTCGCAAACGCTGCGGAGTAACGGCGGGTGGTCCGGCTGCCGCTCAGCCGGGGAGCGGAGTCCCGAGAAGGGCATCGCGGGTGCGCATTAAGGCTTCCCGGCCGCGCTCGCCGATGGCGGTGCCCTCCCGCCGCATCGCCTCCCGATCGAGGGCGCGCCACTCGCCGCACAGGCGCATCAGGGCCAGGGCGCCGAGGTTGGCCGCGCTGCTGTGCAGCGCGTGCACCTCCGAGCGGAAACGATGCGTATCGCCGGCCCGCGCGGCCTGGACGATCGCATCGATCAGCCCCTCGGCATCGGTCAGGAAATCCTCCGCCAGCCCCTGGAGGAAAGCATCGCCGCCGAGTTGCCGGAGGTTGTCCACCGCCTGCGCATCGACCACCGGGGCGGCGGGGCGGAAGCGGGGATGGGCCGCCATCTCCGTCACCACCGAGCGCCCCTCGGCGGTGCCCGGCAGCTTCCCCGGTGCGCTGGGCTGCGCCTTGGCCGCCGCCGTCCCGGGGCGCGGCGGGCGGGCGCGTGCCTCCACCTCCCGCAGCAGGGCTTCGGGCCGCACCGGCTTAGTGATGTGCCCGTCCATCCCCGCCGCGGCGCAGCGTGCCGCCGTCTCGCCGGTGGCGTCCGCGGTCAGCGCCAGGATCGGCAGGTGCGGTTGGCCCAGGGCCATGACGCGGAACAGCTTGGTGGTCTCCAGCCCGTCCAGGCGGGGCATGTTCACGTCCATCAGCACCAGGTCGAGGCGCTCCGCCTCGGCTTCCAGGATGTCCAGCGCCGCCTCGCCATCCTCGGCCAGCACCGCCGCGTGGCCGCCATGCTCCAGGATGCGGGCGAAGACGCGTCGGTTGACCGCGCTGTCATCTGCCACCAGCACGCGCAACGGCCGCGCCGGCGCGGCCGGCCGGGAGGGTGCGCCCTGCGGCGCCTCCGCTTCGGCGCTGCGCCGCGGCGCCAACGCGAGCGCGATGTGCAGGGCGCGCGCCAGGGTGCCGCCGGGCGCCTCGGGCGAAAGCAGTGTCGCGCAGTCGCGCCGCCGCGGCTCCGGCGGCAGGCCCGGAGGCGCGGCGGGATCGAGCCGGAGACAGCGGCCCGGCTCCACCCCCGGCACGAGCGGGCTCCCGCTGGCCAGCATCAGCAGCGGCAATGGCGCCCCTGCCTCGGCAACCGGGCGGGCCATCAGGCCGGCGGCATCGGCGGCGTTCATCGCTTCCCGCACGATGACGCCGAGACGGGCCAGCCGCCCGGCCACCACCTCGGCCACCGCCCCGTCGGGATGCAGCAGCACCACCGTGACCCCCTCGAAGGCCGCCGACCCCGCCAGCTCCGACGCGGGATCCGCCAAGCCGATGGGCACGCTGAAGCGGAAGGTGCTGCCGCTGCCGGGCGCCGAGGTCACGCTGATCTCGCCGCCCATCAGCCGCACGAGGCGGCGACAGATGGCCAGGCCGAGGCCGGTGCCGCCAAAGCGGTTGATGATGCTGGAATCGGCCTGGGTGAAGGCCTCGAAGATGCGCTGCTGGGCTTCCGGCGCGATGCCGATGCCGGTGTCGGACACCTCGGCGATGAGCTGCGGGCCATCGCCGATCCCCTCGCCCGGCGCCACATCCAGCGCCACGGTGATGCCGCCCTCTGCGGTGAACTTCACCGCATTGCCGGCGAGGTTCAGCAGCACCTCCAGCAGGTGGCGCCGGTCCCCGACCAGCCGCAGCGGCGTGCGCGGCGTCACATGCAGCGAGAAGCGCAGCCCCTTGGCGCGGCACTCCGTGGCCAGAAGGGCGCGCAGCTCGACCAGCATCTCGCCGGCGTCGAAGGCGGCATTGGCGATCGGCATCCGTCCCGCCTCGATGCGGGACAGGCTGAGGATGTCCTCGATCAGCGACAGCAGGGCACGGGCGGCGCTGTCGATGGTCTGCGCCATCTCCACCTGCTCGGCGTCCAGACGCGACTCGCGCAGCAGGCCCCCCATGCCGATGATGGCGTTGAGCGGCGTGCGCAATTCGTGGCTGACGCTGGCCAGGAACAGCGACTTCGCCTCATTGGCCGCCTCCGCCTGCTGCCGGGCCTGGGAGAGCTTGCGGATCAGCGTCCCGGCGTAGAGGGGGAGCAGCAGCAGGCCGAACCAGAGGCCGATGGCGAGGTGGAGTTGAGTGGTCCAGAACGGGGTGGTGGCGACCACGGCGCCGAAGCCGGCCAGCGCCACCAGCATCGCCAGCCGCAGCCAGGGCAGCCCGAAGCGGAAGCCATTGCCGAAGACCACCCACAGATAGATGGGGAAGAACGCCGCGGCCGGCTCGCCGCCCAGATGCAGCTGCCAGGAGAGAAAGCCGCAGTCGAGCAGCAGCGCCGCCAGGCGCCGGGGCGGGCAGATGCTCGGCGAAACCAGGATATGCGCCAGCACGGCGCAGGCGAGGGGGATGTAGATGGCCATCCCGATCAGCGCGTCACTTGCGCTGGGGGAATCGCCGAGCAGCAGGGCGACGACGATGATGATCGCGAAGACGAGCCGGTTGAAGCTCATCTCGTGTTCACTATCCGGCCGGTTGCGCAGCCGGGCCGCCAGCCGGGAGAGCAGGCCGCGCGGCGGCGCATCCCCGGGGGGGGTCGTCATCCTGCCCTCACGGGTCCGAGTGCGGCGCCGCCACGGGCTCGGGCAGAGGCGTCGCCCCCCCCGCTGACGCCTTGAAACCGCTCCGCAGCAACCGGGTGAAGGCATCGGCCGGCAGCGGCCGGCTGAAATAGTAGCCCTGCACCTCGTCGCAGCCTTCGGCGCGCAGCGCCTCCAGCTGTTCCTCCGTCTCCACGCCCTCCGCGATCACCTGCAACCGGAGCATATGGGCCAGCTCGATAATGGTGCGCACGATGGCGGCGTCGTTCGGCTCGGTTGTCATGCCGCCGACAAAGGACTGATCAATCTTCAGGCGGTCAACCGGGAAGTTCTTCACGTAGCTAAGCGACGAATAGCCGGTGCCGAAATCATCCACCGAAAGGTGAACGCCGCGATCCCGCAAGCGCTGCAGGATCGCCGCCATCTCCTTGCCCTGGTTCATCAGGATGCCCTCGGTCAGCTCCAGCTCCAGCAGGGAGGGGTCGAGCCCACTCTCCGCCAGGGCACGCAGCACCATGGCAGGCACGTCCTGATGACGGAACTGGATTGGCGAGAGGTTCACGCCAATGCGCAGCGGCGTCCCGTCAGCGCTCCAGGCGGCGGCCTGGCGGCAGGCCTCGCCCATCACCCATTCGTTGATCGGACCGATCAGCCCGGTTTCCTCCGCCACGGAGAGGAAGCCGCCCGGCGCCACCAGGGTCTCCCCGCGGCGCCAGCGCAGCAGCGCCTCGGCACCCACGATGCGGCCGCTGCTCAGCTCAACCTGCGGCTGGTAGTGCAGGCACAGCTCGCCACGCCCAAGGGCGGCACGCAGATCGGCCTCGATCTGCATCGCCTGTCGGGCATGCTCCTCCATCGGTGCCGCGAAGAATCGCCAGACGCTGCGGCCTTCCGCCTTGGCGCGGTACATGGCCAGATCGGCATTGCGCAGCAATTCATCGGCATCGGTGCCATCTCGCGGGTGCAGCGTGATGCCGAGGCTGGCGGTGACGGAGAGATTGTGCCCTTCGCAGCGGAACGGATCGGCCAGGATGGCGATCACCCGCTCAGCCAGCTCGGCGGCCTCCTCGGCGCTGGTGATCTCGGTCTGCAGAATGGCGAATTCGTCGCCGCCGAGCCGGGCCAGGGTCTCGCCCGGCTGCAACGCCCCGGCGAGCCGCTGGGCGACGCTGCGCAACAATGCGTCGCCCATGTGGTGGCCGAGGGCGTCGTTGACCGCCTTGAAGCGGTCCAGGTCGAATAGCAGCAGGGCGAAGAGGTGATCGCCGCGCCGGCCGCGCGCCAGTTCGCGGCGGATGCGGTCGTTGAGGCCGACCCGGTTGGGCAGTCCGGTCAGCGCGTCGTGGTGGACCATATGACCCAGCCGACGCTCGGCCTGCTTGCGTTCGGTGATGTCGATGGCGGTCGTCAGCACCGCCACCAGCTCTCCGCGCGCATTTCGCAGCGGGGCTTTTGTGGTGAGGAAGCTGCGGAGGACGCCGTCGGCGCCGGTCGCCTCCTCTTCCCGTTCCGGCAGCGGCTCTCCACTGCGAAACACCAGCTGGTCCAGCGTGCAGGAATGGGCGGCGCGTTCCGGCCCAAAGAGGCGGGTCACGTCATGCCCCACCAGCGCCTCGGGTGAGGCGCCCGCGAATCGGGCCTGTAGGGCATTGACGAAGACGCAGCGCCCCTGCCGGTCGGCAGCGCTGATGAGAGCCGGGACGGTATCGATGACCTGGGCCAGGGCCTGGCGACTGTCTCGCAGCAATTCCTCGCGTGAGCGGGTGCTGTGCTCCAGCTCCCGCTGGAGGATGGCGGCGCGGCGCTGGATGATCTGCGCCTGGCGACGCATCCGCAGCAGGTTGCGCGCCCGCGTCAGGAACTCGGTATGGTCGACCGGGCTGAGCAGGAAGTCCGTCGCACCCGCCTCCAGCGCCTGCAGGCGGTAGGAGCGGTCGCTGTAGGCCGTGATGACGATCACCGGGATGTCGGCCGCCGTCGGCTCCTGCTGCAGGGTGCGGAGCCGGCGCGTGAACTCGGCACCATTCATCCCTGGCATGCGGAAATCGGTGACGACGAGATCGGCGCTCTTCTCCCGCAGCCAGTCGAGCGCCAGGGCAGGGTCGCCGAAGGCCTCCACCTGAATGTCAGGCTCCAGGGACTGGGCAAGGCGCGAGAAAATGTTCCGGTTTGTGGTCCGGTCGTCCAGGATCAGGATCGTCGCCATTACGCTTTGCAGCCTGCCTGCGCCTGGTGTTGCATCCCTTGCACCCTAACAGGATAATCCAAGCGGCGCCTGGCTCCTAATACGATAGTCTGGCTTGCGTCCGGATGCACGGAATGCGGGCACAGTCCAGCGATGCGCTCGCCCGATGCCGCCCCGCTTCGGCCCTTCCCGCCGGCCGGGCGGCCGCTCCCGCCCCGCCGCTGCTCCGTGGCTTCCGGCATCGCGCCGCCCCGCTCCCTATTTCCCCGTCTTGTGGCTGCGGAGGCCGCGCCCTAGCGTCACCGGCAGTCCGCGGCACGCCGCGACCCGACGGAGACGCTGCCATGATCGAGCTGCACTACTGGACGACGCCGAACGGGCACAAGATCACCATGTTCCTGGAGGAGGCCGGGCTGCCCTATCGCCTGATCCCGGTGAACATCAGCAAAGGCGAGCAGTTCCGCCCCGAATTCCTGGCCATCGCACCCAACAACCGCATTCCCGCCATCCTGGATACCGAGCCGGCCGGCGGCGGCGCGCCCGTGTCGCTGTTCGAGAGCGGCGCGATCCTGCTCTATCTCGCCGACAAGATCGGCCGCTTCATCCCGCCGCCCTCCGAGGTGCGCGGGCGGGCCGAGGTGCTGCAATGGTTGTTCTGGCAGATGGGCGGGCTCGGCCCGATGGCCGGGCAGAACCACCACTTCTCCAACTACGCCCCGGAGAAGATCCCCTATGCCATCGAGCGCTATGTGAACGAGACCAACCGCCTCTATGGCGTGCTGGACCGCCGCCTCGCCGACCGCGAATTCGTGGCGGGGGAGGCCTATTCCATCGCCGACATGGCCATTTACCCCTGGATCGTGCCCTATGAGCGCCAGGGCCAGAAGCTCGAGGACTTCCCCAACCTGGCCCGCTGGTTCGCGGCGGTGGGCCAGAGGCCGGCGACGCAGCGGGCCTATGCCCGGGCGCAGGAGATCAACGCCAATCCGACAGTGAGCTCCGAATCGCGCTCAGTGCTATTCGGTCAGACCGCCGCCAATATCCGGGGGCGCTGAGCGGCATGCCGCGTGTGCTCTACGAGCTGGCCGGCGCCGATCCGGCGCGCCGCTTCAGCCCCTATTGCTGGCGGGCGCGCATGGCGCTGGCGCACAAGGGGCTGGACGCGGAGTGTCAGCCCTGGCGCTTCACCGAGGTGGAGGCCATCGCCTTCTCCGGCCAGGCCAAGGTGCCCGTGCTGCGGGATGACGAGCGGGTGGTCTTCGATTCCTGGGCCATCGCCGAGTATCTGGAGCGGGCCTATCCCGATCGGCCGGCGCTGTTTCCCGGCACGCCCGCTGCCAGCCGCTTCATCGCCACCTGGGCCGACACGGTGCTGAACGCGCAGCTTGTGCGGCTGATCGTCAGCGATATCCCGCAATGGCTTGGCGAGGGGCAGAAGGCCTATTTCCGCGCCAGCCGCGAGGCCCGCTTCGGCATGCGGCTGGAGCAGGTGACGGAAGGGCGCGAGGCGCGGCTGCCCGCCTTCCGCGCCGTGCTGGAGCCCCTGCGCGCGGTGCTGCGGGAGCAACCCTTCCTGGGCGGCGAGGCGCCGGACTATGGCGACTACGCCGTGTTCGGCGGCTTCCAGTGGGCGCGCACGGTCTCGCCCCTGGAGCTGCTGGAGACCGGCGACCCGGTGGCGGGCTGGCGCGAGCGGATGCTGGATCTGTTCGGCGGCCTCGCCCGCGCCACGCCCTCCTGCGGAACGTGATCGGCACCGGGCCGCTGCGCTTCGAGGCGGCCCGCCCATCTGCCTGATGACGTCCTGCCAGGAGGAGTCGCATGGAGTCGATCTACTGGGTCGCCTGCTGGGCCTGTCATCGCAAGTGCCGCCACTGTTATGAGGCGCGCTTCCGCCCCTATGTGCGGGCGGAGCTGGAGGCGGTGGTGGCCGAGGCCGAGCGTAACAGCCGCCTGGTGCTGGAGAACCTGCCGCCCCGCCTGACCTGGCGCGACGCCGTGCCGGAAGGCGGCGGGGCGGAAAAGCCCGGCCGTGTCATCCTGGCCGGCGGGGAGGCGCTGCTCGACCCGGTGCGCCAGCGCGTGACCTACCCGATCCTGGAAGGGCTGGCGGCGCGCTATGCGGTGCAGGGCGGCGTGAAGGTGGTGGTGCAGACCACCGGCGACCTGCTCACCCCGGCCATTATCGGCGAATTGCTGGCGCGCGGCGTCTGGATGATCTCCGTGGCCGGGCTGGATGACTTCCATGTCGGCATGGAGGGCACAGCGAAGCAGGAAGCCTGGCGCCATCGGCTCTCGGCGATGATGCAGGCGCAGGGCATGCGCCCTTCCGGCATCGCGGTGCAGAACCGCAAGGCGCTGGAGGAGGAAGGGCCGCTCTTCTCCTTCTTCGGTGCCACACCGGAAAGCTGGATCGGCAAGCTCTGGCCACGCGGCCGCGCCTGGGAGAACGGCCTTTCCACCGCGACCCTGGCGGACAATTTCTGCAATCGCTGGTCCGGCGGGCTGAACTTCCTGCGCTATGGCGAGGCCGGCTCGGAGGTTTCCATCGAGCCGGACGGCTCGGTCTACCCCTGTTGCCTGAAGACGCGGCTGCCGCTCGGCAACCTCACGGAGGAGCCGCTGCTCGAAATCCTCGACAGCCTGCGCGGTGACCCGGCCTATGAGGCGATCAGTCGTGGCGAGCCGGAGCGGATGGGCCTGGCGGATGGCTGGTCGGCCGAGGCCTTCATCGCGAAGTCGCACACCGCCACGCCACAGGGCCGACCCTATGCCAATCTCTGCATCGGCTGCGACCGCTTCCACGAGGAGGTGCTGGCGGAGCGGGTAGCGGCGGCGCGCGCGGCGCGGCTGGCGCGCCGGGCGGTCTCCGCATGAGCCTGCCCCGCCGCGCCCTCGGCGCTGCCCTGGGCGGCCTGGCCGCCGGGCTGCTCGCCCCGACCGCGCAGGCCGACGAAACGCCGGCCGTCATCCCGGCCGCCAGCCCCTGGGACGAGGTGCTCCGTCGCGCCGCGGGGCAGGAGGTCAATTTCCATGCCTGGGCCGGGGATGCGCGTACCAACGCCTTCATCGCCTGGGCGGCGCGGCGGGTGGAGGCGCTGCATGGCGTCGCCTTGCGCCACATCCGGCTGCGCGACACCGCCGAGGCCGTGGCCCGGGTGGTCGCGGAGCGCGCCGCCGGGCAGGCACGGTACGGCGCGGTGGATCTGGTCTGGATCAATGGCCCGAACTTCCTGGCGATGAAGCAGCAGGGCCTGCTGCGCCGGATCACCGGGGAACTGCCCAACTTCATCCTGGTGGATACGGTCGGCAAGCCAGCCACCGTGACCGACTTCACCATTCCCGTGGAGGGGCTGGCGGCGCCCTGGCGGACGGCGCAGGTGGTCTTCATCCATGACAGCGCGCGGCTGCCGGACCCGCCGCGCTCGATGCTCGCCATGGTCGACTGGGCAGCAGCCCATCCGGGCCGGCTGACGCACCCCAATGCGCGGAACTTCCTGGGCGCCACCTTCCTCAAGCAGGCGCTCTACGAGACGGTGCCGGACCCCGCCGCTCTGGCCCGACCGGTGGCAGAGCGCAGCTTCACCCTGCTCACCGCCCCGCTCTGGGAATGGTATGGCACATTGCGGCCGCATCTCTGGCGGCAGGGCCGGACCTTTCCTGAAAGCGGCCCGGCGCAGCGCAACCTGCTGAACGACGGCGAGATCGACCTGATGATCTCCTTCAATCCCGCCGAGGCGGCCGCCGCCATCGCCGACGGGCTGCTGCCCGAGACGGTGCGTAGCTACGTGCTGGCGCGCGGCGGCATCGGCAATTGTTCCTTCGTCGGCATTCCCTTCAACGCCGCGCAGCCCGAGGCGGCGCTGGTGGTGGCGAATTTCCTGCTCTCGCCGGAAGCCCAGGCCGAGGCACAAGACCCGCGCAAGCTCGGCACCCCGACGGTGCTGGATCTTTCCCGCCTCTCCCCCGCCGACCGCCGCCGCTTCGAGGAACTGCCGCGCCTGCCAGGCGCACTGACCAATGCTGAACTGGGCGTGCCGCTCGCCGAGCCGCATCCGAGCTGGATGACTCGCTTGACCGCGGAATGGGAACGCCGGGTCGCCGGGAACGGGCGCTGAGCGGGTGCGGCTGCCGGCCTGCCTGCCCGTGCTGCTGCTGGTCGGCGTGGTTCTGCTGCCGGTGCTCGCGGGGCTGGCCGGAACGCTGATGCCGGCCTTCGGGCACTTTCCGGCGCTCGGCGCGCAAGGCTGGAGCCTCGATCCCTGGCGCCGCCTGCTGGCCGAGCCGGGGCTCGGCGTCTCGGTGCGGCTGACCCTGGTCAGCGGCCTCGGCGCCACGGCGCTGTCGCTGCTTGCCGTGGCCCTGTTCTGCGCCGCCTTCCACGACCACCCGCTGTTCCGCCGCGCCCAGCTCTGGCTGGCGCCGCTGCTGGCGGCCCCGCATCTGGCCATGGGCGTCGGCTTCCTGGCCCTGGCGGCGCCGAGCGGTCTTCTCGCGCGGCTCCTGGCTGCCCCGCTGGGCTGGGTCCGCCCACCCGATCTGGCCACGGTGAACGATCCCTGGGGCATCGCGCTGATGCTGGGCCTGGCGCTGAAGGAGGCGCCCTGGCTGCTGCTGATGAGCCTCGCCGCACTGAACCAGGTCCCCGCCGCGCGTCTCATGACGACAGCACGCCTGCTCGGCCAGCCGACGCCGCTGGCCTGGCTGAAGGTGGTCTTTCCCCTGGTGCATAGGCAGATCCGCCTGCCGCTCCATGCGGTGCTCGCCTATTCGCTCGGGGCGGTGGACATGGCGCTGCTGCTTGGGCCGGGTAGCCCGCCGCCGCTGGCGGTGCTGCCGGTGCGCTGGTTCCTCGACCGCGATCTCGCCATGAACCTGCCGGCCGCCGCAGCCGCCACTCTGCTGCTGGCGCTGACGCTCGCCGCCATCGGCGCTTGGCATGCGGCGACATGGCTGGTGGCGAGGGCAGGACGGCGCTGGTCGGCCTCCGGGACCGATTTCGGCGCTTCGCTGGTGCGGCTGGGTGGTCTGCTCCTGCCGGCCTTGCTGATGCTGGCCCTGGCCAGCCTCGGCGCCATGCTGCTCTGGTCGGTGGCCGGACCCTGGCGTTTTCCCGACCTCTGGCCGCGCCGGCTCGATCTCGCCACCTGGTCGGCGCAGCGCGCGGGGCTGCTCGGCCCGGCGGGGGCGACCCTGGCGGTGGCGCTGCCGGCCACCGCACTGGCGCTCTTGCTGGCGGTCGCGGCGCTGGAGGCCGTGGCGCGCCATGGCCCTGCCGCCCGGCCCTGGCTGCTCGGCCTGACCTATCTGCCGCTGCTGCTGCCGCAGACGGGCTTCCTCTTCGGCCTGCAGGTGCTGCTGCTGCAACTCGGGCTGGATGGCGGCTGGCCGGCGGTGCTCTGGGCGCATCTGGTCTTCGTGCAGCCTTATGTGCTGCTGGCGCTCGTCGCGCCCTGGGCGGCGCTGGACCCGCGCCTCGCACGCAGCGCCGCCAGCCTGGGCGCCGGGCCGCTGCGGGTGCTCTGCACGGTGAAGCTGCCGATCCTGCTGCGGCCGCTCCTGGCTGCGGCGGCGATCGGGGTGGCCGTCAGCGTCGGGCAATATCTCGCCACGCTCTTTGCGGGGGCCGGGCGTTTCGCGACGCTGACGACCGAGGCACTGGCCCTCGCGGCCGGGGGCGATCGCCGGGTGCTCGGCGTCTTCGCCACGCTCCAGGCCGCCATTCCGCTGGGCTGCTACGTCCTGGCCCTGCAACTGCCGCGCTGGGTCTGGCGGCGCCGCGCCGGGCTGCGTGCGGCATGAGAGGCCTCGCGCTGCGTGCGGTGGTGCTGCGGCGTGCCGGGCGGGCCCTTTTCCCACCGCTTTCCCTCGACGTCGCGCCCGGGCAGGTGGTGACGCTCATGGGGCCGAGCGGCTGCGGCAAGTCCAGCCTGCTCGCCTGGCTCTGCGGCACACCCGGTCCTGGTCTGACAGGGGAGGGAACGGTCCTGCTCGACGGGGAGGACACCACCGCTCGCCCGCCTGAGCGGCGCCGCCTGGGCATCCTGTTCCAGGACGACCTGCTGTTCCCGCATCTTTCGGTGGCCGGCAATCTCGGTTTCGGCTTGCGGGCCGGCCTGTCCCGCGCCGAGCGGCAGGCGCGGATCGCCGCGGCGCTGGCGGAGGCGGAGATGCCGGGCTTCGCGGCGCGCGACCCGGCCGGGCTCTCCGGCGGGCAGCGGGCGCGGGTGGCCCTGTTGCGCGTGCTGCTGGCGGAGCCGCGCGCCCTGCTGCTCGACGAGCCCTTCGGCGGGCTGGATGCCGGTCTGCGGGGCCGTTTCCGCCGCTTCGTGCTGGACCACGCCGCCGCCCGCGCTCTCCCCGTGCTACTGGTCACGCATGATGCCGCTGATGCCGAGGCGGCCGGAGGGCCGGTCCTGCGGCTGCCCGGCTGACCGGGGCTGCTGACTGGGGCTTGAGCGCAACCCTTGTGGCCGGCGGGCCGTTCGCCTTCCACACAGAAGGAGAGACCATTTGCAAGCCGAGAACATCTGGCTGGAAGGCCAGGCGGACGCACCCAATAATCCCCGGCTGCCGGTCCGGATCTACCGGGCCGTCGTGCCGGTAGGCCAGCCCGAGGCGGCGGAGGCGCTGTTCGCCCGCCATGGCTGGCCGCCCGCCTGGCGCGACGGCATCTTCCCCTATGTCCACTTCCACACCACAGCGCATGAGGCCCTGGCCATCGTGACCGGGCGGACCAAGGTCCGGCTGGGCGGTGCGGAGGGTCAGGATTTCGTGCTGAGCGGCGGCGACGTCGTCGTGCTGCCCGCCGGTACCGGCCACCAATGCCTGGAAGCGACCGATGATCTGCTGGTGGTCGGCGCCTATCCCGCCGGCCAGCAACCGGACCAGCAGCGCGGCGCCGATGGGCATGCCGCCGAATTGCGGGCGCGCATCGCGCGGTTGCCGGACCCGCCTGGCTGCCCCGTCACCGGCGAGGCCTTCCCGCGCCGCCCCTGAGGCTCGTGCGGAGGCGGCCGCTCAGGCGGCGGCGATCGCTGCATTCATGGCCCGCACACCGGCCGCAGGGCCTTCCGGGTGATTCCAGACCGCCCCGACCACCGCCAGGAAATCCGCTCCCGCCCGCACCAGGGGGGCGCAGTTCGCCGCCGTGATGCCGCCGATGGCGACACAGGGCAGCTCGAACATCTCCGACCACCATTCCAGCAGGTCGGGTTCGGCCTTGTGTTCCACCGCCTTGGTGGTGGTGGGAAAGAAGGCGCCGAAGGCGACGTAGTCAGCGCCGATTTCCCCGGCCTGCATGGCCAGGTGGCGGCTGCCATGGCAGGTGATGCCCAGCGTGCGGTCTGGGCCCAGCATCTTGCGCGCGGCGGCGTGGTCGCCATCGGTCTGGCCGAGATGGGCGCCATCGCAGCCGGTCTGCGCGGCGAGGTCGGCGCGGTCGTTCAGCAGGAAGGCGACGTCGCGGGACTGGACGACGGGGCGCAGCACGTCGATGGCGCGGCGCAGGGCGTCGTCGTCGAGATCCTTGAGGCGGAGCTGCACGGCGGCGACGTCGCCGGCATCCAGCGCCCGCGCCAGGTCCTCGGCGAAGCGCGCGGGGTCCAGGGCCGGGGGCGTGATCAGGTAGAGGCGGCAGCGGGTCTCCCCGCTGCCGCCATGCGCATCCGCCGGGGCGGACGCGGTCATCAGTTGGACGACTTGTAGACGGAAATGATGTCGGCCAGCAGCTTCAGCGCCTCTTCCTTCGGACGCTGGAAGGTGTTGCGGCCGATGATCGAGCCGTTGCCGCCGCCGGCATGGATGCCCCGGGCCATCTCGACGATCGACTCCGCAGTGCCGGCCTCGCCGCCGGAGAAGACCACGATCCGGCGGCCGCCGAAGCAGGCCTGCACGACGTGCCGGATGCGGCCCGAGAGGGTGCCGATCTCGGGGACCGGGTTCTTCTCGTAGGTCTTCTTCGCGGCTTCAAGCGAGATCGCCTCGGTCGGCGGCTTCACCTTGATGATGTGGGCGCCGAGCAGAGCGGCCATGTGCGCGGCATAGGCGCAGATGTCGAGTGCCGTCTCGCCCGTCTTGTCCAGCATCGGGCCGCGCGGATAGGACCACACCACGACGGCGAGGCCGGCCGCCTTGGCTTCCTCGGCCAGCTCGCGCAGCTCCTCCATCATCTCGAACTGGTATTCGGAGCTCGGATAGATGGTGAAGCCGATGGCGGAGCAGCCGAGCCGCAGCGCGTCGGCGACGGTGGCCGTCACGGCCTGGTCCTTGGTGGTGGACAGGCTGTTGGAGCTGTTCACCTTCAGGATGGTCGGGATGGCGCCGGCATAGGTGGCGGCGCCCGCCTCGATCATGCCGAGCGGGGCGGCATAGGCGGAGAGCCCGGCCTCGATCGCCAGCTCGAAGTGGTAGCGCGGGTCATAGGCGGCGGGGTTCGGGGCGAAGGAGCGGGCCGGGCCGTGCTCGAAGCCCTGATCCACCGGCAGGATCACCAGACGGCCAGTACCACCGAGCTTGCCCTCCATCAGGATGCGGGCGAGGTTGGCCTTGGTGCCCGGATTGTCGCTCTCATACCAGGAGAGGATTTCCTTCACGCGGCGCGTGAGCTTCATGGTGATTCCTTCCGTAACGGCGCGGTGCTCGGGCTTTACCCGAGCCTTACCGCGCTGTCACCATCACCCCCCGGCTTCTTCCGTGCCAAGCCATTGGTGCAAACGGATTTGTGTGGCCGGATCCAGGCTATTCCTGGGCCCGAGGTCGAGCGCGGGTGGCGGTGCCGGCCAGAGCGCCACTCCGGGAAGGGCGGCCGCTGCTTCCGCCACGGCCGGAAAGGCCGGGCAGCCGGGCTCCAGCACCACCACAGGCACCCCGGCGCGAAGCGCCGCCAGCGCGAAGCCAGGCGCGCCGCGGCAGTCGAGCGCCGGCAAGAGTACCAGGCCCGGCGCCGACCGCGCGGCCGCCTCGACCATCGCCAGGAACAGGCGCGGCCCGAGCCAGCGCGCGGCGCCGGGTGGGGAGACCAAGGAGAGGGGACCCGCGCAGCCAAGCTCCCGCGCCAGCCGCAAGGCCATCCCGGCCTGTGCGGCACTTCGCAGGATGATGCCCCTCGGGAGACCCCGGACTGGCGGCTGGACCGCGTCCATGCAACTCTTTCCCATGGTTCTGTTTCGCGGCGCAGCGGCTCCGGGGCTCGTGGCGTTGACCCTGGCCGCGCCCGCCGCGTAAAGCCTCTGTTAATGATAGGTATGGCGCGAGCAAGGGCGGCAGCATGAGCGATGGAGTTGGCGACGCCGCGGCCCGGCTAGAGCAGGCGGTGGAACGGTTGGCGGCGGCCCTTGCGGCCCGGCCGCCGCAGGCCGCTGGCGTTTCGCCCGAAGCGGTGGCCGCGCTGTCCGCACGGCTCGACGAAACCCTGGAGCGGTTGCGCAGCGCATTGGCCGATATCGAAAACGCGGGCGCCACGGCCCCGGGGGAGCAGGGCGTCGCGGCGCCCGATTCGGTCAACCCGGTCCTGCCGGGTGACGACAGCAGCAAGGAGAGCTGAGCTTGGGTCAGGTCACGGTCCGCGTTGGCGGCTATACCCACCCCGTCTCCTGCGAGGATGGACAGGAAGGGCACCTGATCGCCCTGGCGGCCGATGTGGACCGCCGCGTCGCCTCGATCCGCGCCATGGGCGGCCAGTACGGCGAGAGCCGGCTGCTGCTGCTGGCCGCGCTGTTGCTGGCGGACGAGATTCACGACCTGCGGGTCGAGCTTTCGCGCGCCCGCGTGGCGCCGCCCCAGGGCGGAGCCGCTGATCCGCGCCTGGCGGACCGCCTGAGCCGCATCGCCGAACGGATCGAGGGCATTGCCGCCTCGCTTGGCCGTCCCTAAATGTGGGGTCGCGGAGCTGCCCGGTGCGTCAGGCAATTTATCCCTGGGGCCAATAAGCATCCTCCGGGAGCTGGCTCTGGCCGGATCTTGGTCCGGCTACCTGGCGCCCACCTGCTCACGCAGGCCTTAGGAGGATAATACGCCAACGGCCATGGCGGCTCCGCACGTCCTTTCCCCCGATCCTTTCGCCGATCCGCCGCCGCTGGCCGCCGCGAAAGCCGCGATGCGGCAGGCGGCGCTCGCCGCGCGCGACGTGCTGGACCACCAAGGCGCCGCCGAAGCGCTGGCCGAGGTGGTGCTAGCCGCCTGTCCTCCGCCGCAGGGCGCAGTGGTTGCCGGCTTCTGGCCGATGGGGCAGGAGATCGACATCCGCCCGCTGATGCGCCGCCTGGAGGCCGCTGGCCATACCCTGGCGCTACCAGTGACGCCGCCGCGTGGCCGCCCGCTTGCCTTCCATCGCTGGCGCTTTGGCGCGGCGCTGGCACCCGGGCGCTTCGGCACTTCCATTCCCGCCGGCAGCCCTGCCGGCGGCGAGGTGGTCGTGCCCGATTTCCTGCTGGTGCCGTTGCTGGCCTTCGATCGCACCGGCATGCGCCTGGGCTATGGCGGCGGCTATTACGACCGGACGCTCGCCGGGCTGCCCGGCGCCCGCGCCATCGGTGTGGCCTATGCGTCGCAGGAGGTGCCGGCCGTGCCGGTCGGCGCGCATGACCAGCCGCTCGCCGGCATCGCCACCGAGGCCGGCTTCATCTCAATCGAAAGAGGATAAGACGCGTTGCGGATCCTGTTCCTGGGCGACGTGGTCGGGCGTGCCGGCCGCGATGCCCTGACTGCCGAGTTGCCCGGCCTGCGGGCCCGCCTGAAGGCCGACCTCGTGGTGGTGAACGCCGAGAATGCCAGCCACGGCTTCGGCGTCTCGCCCGAGATGGTGCGCGCCTTCCTGGCCGCCGGGGCGGATGTGCTGACGCTCGGCAACCACTCCTGGGACCGCAAGGAGATCATCGGCTTCATCGACGGCGAGCCGCGGCTGATCCGCCCGCTGAACTACCCGCCCGGCACGCCGGGGCGCGGGGCGACGGTGGTCGAGGTGCCCGGCGGCCGCAAGGCGCTGGTGCTGAACGTCATGGGCCGGCTGTTCATGGAACCGCTGGACGATCCTTTCCGTGGCGCGCAGGCGGAGCTGGCGAAATACAGCATGGGCGCTGGCGGCAGCGTGCAGGCCATCGTGGTGGACATCCACGCCGAGGCGACCAGCGAGAAGATGGGCTTCGCGCACAGCTTCGACGGACGGGTGAGCCTGGTGGTGGGCACCCATACCCATGTGCCGAGCGCCGACCAGCGCATCCTGGAGAACGGCACCGCCTACATGACCGATGCCGGCATGTGCGGCGACTATGACAGCGTGATCGGCATGCAGAAGGGCGGCGCCGCGCTGCGCTTCTGGCGCAAGGTGCCGGGCGAGAAGCTGGCCCCCGCCGAGGGGGCTGCCACGCTGTCCGGCGTCTTCGTGGAGACGGACGACGCCACGGGCCTCGCGAGGCGGATCGAGCCGGTGCGCCTGGGCGGCCAGCTGGCGCCCGCCATGCCGGCGGCCTGACGGCTCAGGCCGGGCCGGTTCCGCCGCCGGCGCTCAGGCCGCAATCGGGGCCGCGCCCCCTCGCATCCGGCCGCGCGGAGCGTTATAGGACCGCGAAAGCCCGGAACATCCCGAGAATACCGGAGAGCAGCGCGTGGCCGGCCATTCCCAGTTCAAGAACATCATGCACCGGAAGGGCGCGCAGGACGCCAAGCGAGCGCGCATCTTCGCCAAGCTGATCCGCGAAATCACGGTGAGCGCCCGGCAGGGCCTGCCCGACCCGGCCTCCAACCCACGGCTGCGCTCGGCGGTGCAGGCGGCGCGCGTCGCCAACATGACCAAGGACACGATCGACCGGGCCATCAAGAAGGCGACCGGCGCGGGGGGCGGCGAGGACTATGTCGAGGTGCGCTACGAGGGTTATGGCCCGGCCGGCGTCGCCATCATTGTCGAGACGCTGACCGACAACCGCAACCGCACCGCCTCCGACATCCGCTCGGCCTTCAGCAAGTATGGCGGGGCGCTGGGCGAGACCAACTCGGTCGCCTTCCAGTTCGAGCGGCTGGGCGTGGTGCGCTTCCCCGCCAGCGTCGGCAGCGCCGATGACGTGCTGGAGGCCGCCATCGAGGCCGGTGCCGCCGATGTGGAGAGCAGCGAGGAAGGGCACGAGATCCGCACCGCCGTCGAGGATCTGTTCGCCGTCCGCGATGCGCTGGAAGAGAAATTCGGCCCGGCGGAGAGCGCTAAGCTGGAGTGGCGCCCGAACGTCACCGTCGAGTTGGACGAGGAGCAGGCGCGCTCCGTGCTGAAGCTGGTCGACGTGCTGGACGAGCATGACGACGTGCAGACGGTAACGGCCAATTTTGAGATGCCCGAGGCCGTGCTGCAGAAGCTTTCGGCCTGAGCGGCATGTCCGGGGGCATGGTGCGCCTTCTCGGCCTCGACCCCGGGCTGCAGCACACCGGCTGGGGGGTGGTGGAGAGCAACGGCAACCGGTTGCGGCACATCGCCGACGGCGTGATCTCTACCAGCACCGACCTTTCCCTGGCCGAGCGGCTCTGCCAGATCCATCGCGCACTGAACGCGCTGATGGACCTCTGGAAGCCGGACGAGGCGGCGGTGGAGCACACCTATGTCAACAAGAACCCTGGCGCGGCGCTGAAGCTCGGCCAGGCGCGCGGCGTGGTGCTGCTGGCGCCCGCGCTGGCGGGGCTGCCCGTGGCGGAATACCAGGCCATGGAAGTGAAGCGCGCCGTGGTCGGCACCGGCCACGCCGAGAAGGAGCAGGTGGCGGAGATGGTGCGCCGCCTGCTGCCCGGCGCCACGCTGAAGCGCGCCGATGCCTCGGACGCCCTGGCGGTGGCCATCTGCCACGCGCATCACCGCTCCACCCGGGTGGCCCTGGCGAAAGGCCGCATTTCCGCATGATCGGCAAGCTGACCGGAAAGCTGGACACGCCCTTCGAGGGCGGCTGCATCTTCGACGTGAACGGCGTCGGCTATCTGGTGGCCTGCTCGGCGCGCACGCTCGCCGCCCTGCCGCCGCCGCCCGGCATGGGCTCCCTGCTGGTGGAGACGGTGGTGCGGGAGGATGCCATCACCCTCTACGGCTTCGCCGAGGCGGCGGAGCGCGACTGGTTCCGCCTGCTCACCGCGATCCAGGGCGTCGGGCCGAAGCTGGCCCTGGCGTTGCTTTCCACCCTCTCGCCGGCCGATCTCGCCCGCGCGCTGATGTCGGGCGACAAGGGCGCGCTGAGCCGCGCCCCCGGTGTCGGCCCCCGGCTGGCAGCCCGCCTTGTCTCCGAACTGCGCGAGCGGGTTGGCGCGATGCCGACCGGCCCTGCCTTCGCCGCTGGCGTCGCCGCGGTGGCGGCGGACCTCGCCCCGGGCGACCGCGCGACCGCGGACGCCATCTCGGCGCTCACCAATCTTGGCTGGAAGCGGCCCGAGGCAGCGTCGGCCGTGGCGCGGGTGGCCGAGCGGGCCGGGGAGGGAGCGGGGCTCGAGACCCTGATCCGCGAGGCGCTGAAGGAACTGGCGCCGCGATGAAAGTACCCTGCCCATGAGCGAGCGCATCGCCGACCCTCATCGCAGCGAGGAGGATGCCGCCGAGGCCACCCTCCGGCCGCAGACGCTGGACGACTTCACCGGCCAGAAATCGCTGCGCGAGAACCTGGCCATCTTCATCCAGGCGGCGAAGGCGCGCGGCGAGGCACTAGACCATGTGCTGCTGCACGGCCCGCCGGGCCTGGGCAAGACGACCCTGGCGCAGATCGTGGCGCGGGAGATGGGGGTGGGCTTCCGCGCCACCTCCGGCCCGGTGCTGCAAAGGGCAGGGGACCTCGCGGCCATCCTGACCAACCTGCAGCCGCGCGATGTGCTCTTCGTGGACGAGATCCACCGCCTGCAGCCGGCGCTGGAGGAAACCCTCTATCCGGCGATGGAGGATTTCCAGCTCGACCTGATCATCGGCGAGGGGCCGGCGGCGCGCACCGTGCGGATCGACCTGCCGCCCTTCACCCTGGTCGGCGCCACCACCCGCGCCGGGTTACTGGCGACTCCATTGCGTGACCGCTTCGGCATCCCGCTGCGGCTGCAGTTCTACACGCCCGAGGAATTGCTGCTGATCGTCCGCCGCGGCGCGCAGAAGCTTGGCTTCGCGCTGACCGAGGAGGGGGCGCAGGAGATCGCCAACCGCTCGCGCGGGACGCCGCGAATCGCCGGGCGGCTGCTGCGGCGGGTGCGGGACTTCGCCCTGGTCTCCGGTCGCACCGCCGATCGCGCCATGGCGGATGCCGCGCTCAACCGGCTGGAGGTGGACGGCAGGGGCCTCGACTCGATGGACCGCCGCTATCTCCGCCGTATCGCCGAGCACCACCATGGCGGCCCGGTTGGCGTCGAAACGCTGGCGGCGGCGCTCGCGGAAGGGCGGGACACGTTGGAGGAGGTGGTGGAGCCTTACCTCATCCAGGAAGGCTTCGTGCTGCGCACCCCGCGCGGCCGGGTGCTCGGCGACCTCGGCTGGCGGCATCTCGGCCTGGCGCCGCCGGCCGGCTCGCAGCCCGACCTGCTCGGGGGCGGCCCTTGAGCGCCTCCTCCCGCTGGCCGCACCGCTTCCCCATTCGCGTTTATTTCGAGGATACCGACGCGGGGGGAATCGCCTATCACGCCAGCTACCTGCGGTGGGCAGAGCGGGCGCGGACGGAATCTTTGCGTGCCATAGATTTGCCGCATCAACTTATGATTCAAAATTACGCTTCGTTGCTCGTGGTGCGGCGCATCGAAGTGGAGTATGTGGCGCCCGCCCGCCTCGATGAATTGTTGGTCGTGGAGACCGCCGTGCGCCGCCTGGGTGGTGCCTCGGTCGATCTCGATCAGACGGTGCTTGGGGAGGGCGGCGGGGTGAAGGCGTCGCTCCGGGTCGGGCTGGTCTGCGTGCGCGCTGAGGGAATGCGTCCGACGGCCATCCCGGAACCCTGGCGAAGTGCGCTGCGGGGCGTCCTGGAGCGGAACTCCTGAGACTGCACCGGGCAGGCGCCCCGGGATCATGACGGGGCTGCGCCCCGGTTGGAGACGTGAGGTCCCGTGCCGGCTGGGCGGGGCGATTGAAGGAGAATGCCGTGGGTGAGAGCGTGAGTGCGACCAACCTCGGTCAGGTGGCGCACGACCTTTCCCTCTGGGGTCTGTTCCTGCAGGCCGACTGGGTGGTCAAGCTCGTCATGCTGGGTCTGCTGGTGGCCAGCATCTGGGTGTGGGCGATCGTTTTCGAGAAGATGACGACGCTGCGCCGCATCAACCGCGCCGCCGATGTCTTCGAGGATCGCTTCTGGTCGGGCGGCAGCCTGGATGCGCTGCATCAACAGGAGGGCGAGCGCCCCACCCACCCGCTCGCCGCCGTCTTCGGCGCCGGGATGCGGGAATGGGAGCGCAGCGCCACCCGCACGGATGGCAGCGAGGCGCCGGTCGCCGGCGTGCAGATGCGCGCCGAGCGGGCGATGAACATCGCCATCCAGCGCGAGATGGACCGGATGGAGCGCTGGATGGTCTTCCTTGCTTCGGTCGGCTCGGTCGGGCCCTTCGTCGGGCTGTTCGGCACCGTCTGGGGCATCATGAACAGCTTCGCGGCCATCGCCGGCATGAACAACACCAACCTGGCCGTGGTGGCGCCCGGCATCGCCGAGGCGCTCTTCGCCACGGCCATCGGCCTCGTGGCCGCGATTCCGGCGGTGCTCGCCTACAACAAGATCAGCACCGACCTGGCGCGCTTCGCCGCGCGGCTGGAGGGCTTCGCCGCCGAGTTCGGCGCCATCCTTTCCCGTCAGGCCGACGAGCGGGCCTGACGACATGGCGATGTCCACCGGGGGGAATGGCCGCCGCGGCCGCTATCGCGCCATGGCCGAGATCAACGTGACGCCGCTGGTCGACGTCATGCTGGTGCTGCTCATCATCTTCATGGTCGCCGCGCCGCTGATGACGGTCGGCGTGCCGATCGATCTGCCCAAGACCAATGCCAGCGCGCTGAACCAGGAGACCGAGCCGCTGACCATCTCGCTCAATGCCGAGGGCAAGATCTTCATCCAGGAAAGCGAAGTGCCGCTGGAGAACCTGGTGGCGCAGCTCCGCGCCATCCTGGCGGCCCAGCCGGCGGGCCAGCCCGAGCGCCGCATTTTCGTGCGCGGTGATCGCGGCATCAACTACGGCCGCGTCATGGAGGTAATGGGCACGGTTTCCGCCGCCGGCTTCACCAAGGTCGCGCTGCTGGCCGAGCAGCCCTCGGGCGTGCCCGCCGCGGGCGCGGCCCAGGCGGCCCCGGTGACGGCCCCGGCCCAGCCGCGGCGCTGAGAAGGGCTTCGGCAGGATCATCATGGCCCGTCACGGCCTAGGTTTCTGGGGCGGCATTTCGGCGGCACTGCATGTGCTGCTGGGGCTGCTGCTGCTCTTCAAGCTGCCGGGGCGCGAAATTCCGCCGCCGCAGGAGGCGATTCCGGTCGAACTGGTGACGCCGGACCAGCCGCAGCTCGCCCAGGCGCCCACCCCCGCGCCGACTCCCGCCCCCAACGAGGCGGAGCCCGACCCGACCACCGACGCGCCGGCTACGCCGGAGGCGAAGCCGCAGCCGCCTTCACCGCCGCCACCCCCTCCACCGCCGCCGCCCGCGCCTGATCCGACGCCGGCCCCGCCGGCCCCGCCGACCCCCACGCCGCCGCTGCCCACGCCCGCGCCGCCGGCGCCCGAGCCGACGCCGGCGCCACCGCCGGCTCCGGCGCCGCCCGCGCCTACGCCGCCGACCCCGCAGCCTGCGCCACCACAGCCTGCCCTGCCGATGCCGCCGCCGCCTGCGCCCGCACCCCCGGCCGAGCAAGCGGAGCTTCCGGCCGCGCCGCCGGAGACGCCGAAGCCGCAGCAACAGCAGCAGGCCGCCACGCCGCCGCTGCCGATGCCGCCGCCGCCCGCACCCGCGCCGCCGGCGCCCCCGGCACCGCCGCAGCCAACCAAGGAAGCGGAGCGCCCGCAGCCGCAGAAGCAGGCCTCCGCGCCGCCGCCGGCCCCGCCGCGCCCGACGCCGACCAAGCCCTCGACCGCGCCGCCCGCGCCGGAGCCGAGCAAGGAGGCGGGCACCGGGCAGACTCCGCCGCCGCCGCGCACCGCGGAGCGCAGCTCGTCCGTGCTGAGCACGCTGGAGAAGCTGCGCGCCGCGCAGCAGAACCAGCCGCCGCGCACGCGGCCTTCCGAGGCGTCCGGCCGCCCGGCCCAGGGCGGCGGCGCGCCCACCGGGACGGCGCTGCTGACGGCCGGCGAGGTGCGGGGCGTCGCCGAGCGAATCAGCGAATGCTGGTCGGTGGATGCCGGGATGCTCGGGCTTGACCAGATCGTGGTCGAGCTGAAGGTGGACATGGACCCCTCGGGGGTCATACGCAATGTCCGCCCTGCGAGTGGCGTTCCCTCCGACCCGCGCGCCCGCGCGGTCTATGAGAGCGCCCGCCGCGCCCTGCTGGACCAGAAATGCAGCCCATTGCCCGTACCCCGCGAGAAGATCCCGTCGCTGAACAACGCGACCTTCCGCTTCAACCCGAGGGGCCTCGTCCGATGACCCAGCCGAACCCGCTGTTCTCCCGCCGCCTCGCGCTGCTCGGTGGTGCTGGCCTGCTCGCGGCGCCGTCGCTGGCCCGCGCCCAGGCGCCGGCGCCGGGCGGCACCACCGCCAGCGGCCAGGTGATCGACATCACCCGCGCGCGTACCGACCCGATCCCGATCGCGCTGCCCGACTTCGCCGGTTCCTCCCCGGCGGCACAACAGCTTGGCCAGAACATCACCAAGGTCATCGCCAATAACCTGCGCAATTCCGGCCTCTTCCGCCCGGTGGAGCGCGGCGCCTATATCCAGACGCCCGAGGCCGCCGCCGCCGCGCCGCGCTTCCAGGACTGGCGCGTGATCGGTGCCCAGGCGCTGGTGACGGGCCGCGCCGAGCCCCAGGGCGACCGGGCGCGCATCGAGTTCCGGCTCTGGGAGGTGAACTCCGAGCAGCAGCTCCAGGGCACCGCCTATACCGCCGCCGCCAACAACTGGCGGCAGATCGCGCACGTCATCTCGGACGTGATCTACGAGCGTATGCTGGGCGAGAAGGGCTATTTCGACACCCGGATCGTCTATATCGCCGAGAGCGGCCCGCGCGACCGGCGCGTCCGCCGCCTCGCCATCATGGACCAGGACGGCGAGAACAATCGCTTCCTGACCGATGGCTCCTTCCAGGCGCTGACGCCGCGCTTCCATCCGAATGCGCGGCAGATCGCCTTCATGTCCTATTACAACAACCAGCCGCGGGTTTACCTTTTCGACCTGAACAGCGGCCGGCAGGAGGTGCTGGGCAATTTCCAGGGCATGACGCTCTCGCCGCGCTTCAGCCCGGACGGGCGCAGCGTGGTGCTCTCCTCCGCGCGCGGCGGAGACGCCAACATCTATGTCGTGGACCTGGCCAGCCGGCGCGAGCGGCAGCTCACCTCGGGGGGGGGACTTGACGTCTCGCCCTGCTACTCGCCGGACGGGTCGCAGATCGTCTTCAACTCCGATCGCGGCGGCGACCAGCAGCTCTACGTGATGGACGCCAATGGCGGAGGGGCGAGGCGAATCTCCTTCGGCAACGGCCGCTACGCCACGCCGGTCTGGTCGCCGCGCGGCGACCTGATCGCCTTCACCCGCATCTCGGGCGGCCGCTTCGCCATCGGCGTGATGCGGCCCGATGGCTCGGGCGAGCGCATCCTCTCCGAGGGCTGGGGCATGGAAGGGCCGACCTTCGCGCCGAACGGGCGGATGCTCGCCTTCTACCGCGAAACCCCGGCGCGGGACGCCCGCGGCGGCGGCTATTCCGCGCGCCTCGCCATGATCGACATCGCCGGTTTCAACGAGCGGCAGGTCCTGACGCCAACCGATGCGACCGACCCCAACTGGTCGCCGCTGCTCTCGTCTTGAACCCGAGGGGAAGCTCAAGCTTGAGCGTTGCAGTTTCGGCAGAGCAATCATTCCTCGCGCGAAGGTTGGTTGCCTTGAACCTGCCTCAATCGCAGCGTAACCGCCGCCTTAATTCGTTCTGACATCAGGAATCGAACGCATGCAGACCAAGCTCCTCGGCGCTCTTGCCGCTGCCGCGCTCCTCGCAGCCTGCGCCAGCGAGGACACTTCGGGTGCCGCCACCGGCGCCGGCGCCGCCGGCGGGGCCGGCGCGAGCGGCTTCGGTGCCGGCAGCACCATCCGGCCCGGCAGCCAGGAGGACCTGGTCGCGAATGTCGGCGACCGCGTCTTCTTCGCCACCGACAGCAGCAGCATCAGCGCCGATCAGCGCCCGACGCTGCAGCGGCAGGCGCAGTGGCTGGCGCAGTACCCGCAGGCCCAGGTGGTGGTCGAGGGCCATGCCGACGAGCGCGGCACGCGCGAGTACAACCTGGCCCTCGGTCAGCGCCGCGCCAATTCGGCGCGCGACGTGCTGGTGGCGAGCGGCGTCTCCGGCAGCCGTATCAGCACCATCTCCTACGGCAAGGATCGTCCGGCGGCACTCGGCTCCTCCGAGGACGCCTGGGCGCAGAACCGCCGCGCCGTGACGGTGGTGCGCTGAGCCGCACCACTTGGCCCTGCATTGACGCAGGGCCGGCGGGCTGAGAGAAGCGGCGGCCCCTGCTCCACGGAGCGGGCCGCCGCTTTGCTTTTTGGCGCCGCTGCCCTTGCCTTGTCACCGGAAGGACTTCGCCATGCTCCGCACGCTCCTCCGCCTCGCGCCGTTGCTGCCCCTGCTGGGCGCGGCGCCCGCCATGGCGCAGATGGAAAGCCGCGAAGGCATCGCGCTGCAGAACCAGATCCTGCAGCTGCGGCAGGAAATGGAATCGCTCCGCCAGCAGGGTGGCGGGGGCTATCCGGCGCCGGTTCCGATGGCGCCACCCAGCCGCGGCGGCGTGCAGGCCGGTTCCTCCGAACTGCTCAACCAGCTGCTCGAGCGGGTCGGCGCGCTGGAGGAGGAAGTCCGCCGCCTGCGCGGCCGGATGGAAGAAACCGATTACCGCCAGCGCACCACCCAGCAGGCGCTGGAGAAGCTGCAGGGCGACATGGACTATCGCCTGCAGCAGCTTGAGCAGGGTGGTGGCGCTTCCCGGCCGGCCAGCCCGGCGGCAGCTCCGGCTCCGGCGGCGCGCCCGCAGCAGCGCGGCGAGGCGGAAACGCCGGCCCGCGCCGCGCCGCGCACGGCCGAGCGCGCCCTGGCCGATGGGCAGGCGGCGCTGGGCCGGCGCGACTACAACACCGCCGAAGCCGCCGCCCGCGAGGTGGTGGCCGCCGGCAATGCCTCCCGCATGCAGGATGCCCAGCTTCTGCTCGGCGAGGCGCTGCTGGGCCAGCGCGAGTACCAGAATGCCGCCCTGGCCTTCGATGACGCCTACCGTCGCAACCGCAGCGGCTCCCGCGCGCCCGAGGCGCTGATTGGGCTGAGCAATTCCTTCCTCGGCTTCGGCGCCAAGCGCGAGGCCTGCGCCACGCTGGACGACCTGCGCAGCCAGTTCCCCCGCCTTTCCGGTAATCTGGCGCAGCGTGCCAACGAGGCACGCCAGCGCGGCGGCTGCCGCTGACGGCCGACAGGCCACCCGACGCGGCGGAATTCGCGGCGCTGATGGCGCCGCTCGGGCCTTTCGGAGCCGCGCCGCGCCTCGCCGTCGGGGTGTCCGGCGGTCCGCATTCCCTGGCGCTGGCGCTGCTGGCGCGGGATTTCGCCCGGGCGCGCGGCGGTGACATCCTGGCGCTGGTGGTGGATCATGGCCTGCGCGCCGCCAGCGCCGCCGAGGCGGCCTGGACCCTCCATACCCTGGCGGAACGCGGCATCGCCGCGGAACTGCTGAGCCTCGCTCTGCCGCCCGGGCCGGCGGTGCAGGAGCGGGCGCGGCAGGGGCGGCTCGCGGTGCTGCTCGCCGCCTGCGCCGCAAGGGGCAGGCCCTGGCTTCTGCTCGGACAGCACCGGATGGATCAGGCCGAGACACTGCTGTTCCGCGCCTTGCGGGGCAGCGGGCCGACGGGGTTGGCGGGCATGGCGGGGCTGCGGCCGGCGGCGGAGGCGCTGATTCTGCGCCCCTTGCTCGGCATGCCGCCGGCACGGCTGGAGGCGCTACTGCGGCAACACGGCCTGACGCCGCTGCGCGATCCCTCGAATACCGACCCGCGCTTTACCCGCGCCCGGTTGCGCGCTGCCTTGGGTGATCCGGATGGCACCGGTGCGGGTATCGCGGCCGTGGCGCAGGCCGCTGATGCTTTCGCGTGCCGGCGTGCCCGACAGGAGGCTGCCATGGCCGAGCGCCTGGCCGGGGCCGTGGCGCTGCAGCCCGAGGGCTGGGCGCGGCTGGACAGGGTGGCACTAGGGGGTGACGCGGTGGCGCAGGCGGCGCTCGCCGCGCTGTTGCGCCTGATCTCCGGGGCCGAGCACGCGCCCGCTACCGCTTCCGTGGCGGCGCTGCTGGCGCGCGGGCAGGGTACCCTGCATGGCGTCGTCTGGAAGGAGGGCCTGCTGTGCCGCGAGCCGGCGGCCTGTGCGCCGCCGATCCCGGCGGTACCGGGCGCTGTCTGGGACGGCCGCTGGCGGCTGACGGCGGTGACGGAGCCCGGGCTTCTCTGGGGCGCTTTGGGTGGCGCGGCCACCCGGCTGGAGCGCTCGGTGCGGCGGGGGCTTCCGGCCCGCGTGCTCGCAGTGCTGCCGGCGCTTTGGCGAGGAGGGGAGCTGGCGGGCGTGCCCGGCCTCCAGCTTGGCATGCCGGCGGAGGCGGGATTCGCACCTGCTGGCGGGCCGTTGATCGGCTAAAGGTGAAAACGAGGCAAGATGGCGCGCGCGACAAGGTTTCAGAATGGGGCCGGGCGTCCTATCTTGTGAAGGCGCCGGGCCTGGGTATCCCCTTTGGTATTCCCCTGGAACGGCACACGGATGGGAACCGCACGGTGAACAATTTCGGCCGCAATCTGGCTCTCTGGGTGATTGTCGCGCTGCTGCTGGTGGCGCTTTTCAACCTCTTCCAGCCATCGTCCTCCACCCGCCAGACCGGCCAGCAGGTCGCCTACAGCGACTTCCTGAACGAGGTGAATTCCGGCCGCGTGCGGGATGTCACCATCCAGGGCCGCACCCTGACGGGGCAGCTCTCCGACGGGC
Source organism: Roseomonas sp. (assembly GCA_035565935.1). GTDB lineage: Bacteria > Pseudomonadota > Alphaproteobacteria > Acetobacterales > Acetobacteraceae > Pseudoroseomonas. Next base: position 55,330 of record DATMRU010000041.1, on the reverse strand, counting down.
GTAGCTTCAGTACCTACACGCCCGAGGACCCCTCGCTGGTCAGCCGCCTGACCGACAAGGGCGTGCGCGTCGTGGCGCGCCCCGAGGAGAGCGACGTCAACCCGCTCTTCCACTACATTCTCTCCTGGTTCCCGATGCTGCTGCTGATTGGCGTCTGGATCTTCTTCATGCGCCAGATGCAGGGCGGCGGCGGCCGGGCCATGGGCTTCGGCAAGTCGCGCGCCCGGCTGCTGACGGAGAAGCAGGGCCGCGTCACTTTCGAGGACGTCGCCGGCATTGACGAGGCCAAGGGCGAGCTGGAGGAGATCGTGGACTTCCTGCGCGACCCGCAGAAGTTCCAGCGCCTCGGCGGCAAGATCCCGAAGGGCGTGCTGCTGGTGGGCCCTCCGGGTACCGGTAAGACGCTGCTCGCCCGCGCCATCGCCGGCGAGGCGAATGTGCCCTTCTTCACCATCTCCGGCTCCGACTTCGTCGAGATGTTCGTGGGCGTCGGCGCCAGCCGCGTGCGCGATATGTTCGAGCAGGGCAAGAAGAACGCGCCCTGCATCATCTTCATCGACGAGATCGACGCGGTCGGCCGCCATCGCGGTGCCGGCCTCGGCGGTGGCAATGACGAGCGCGAGCAGACCCTCAACCAGATGCTGGTCGAGATGGACGGCTTCGAGGCGAATGAGGGCGTCATCCTGATCGCCGCCACCAACCGTCCGGACGTGCTGGACCCGGCGCTGCTGCGCCCCGGCCGCTTCGACCGGCAGGTGGTGGTGCCGAACCCCGACGTGATGGGTCGCGAGAAGATCCTGCGCGTTCACATGCGCAAGGTGCCGCTGGCCTCGGACGTGGATCCCAAGACCATCGCGCGCGGCACCCCGGGCTTCTCGGGCGCCGATCTGGCGAACCTCGTCAACGAGGCGGCGCTGCTGGCCGCGCGCGGCGGACGCCGTACGGTCGGCATGCACGAGTTCGAGATGGCCAAGGACAAGGTGCTGATGGGCGCCGAGCGCCGCAGCCTGGTCATGTCCGACGACGAGAAGAAGATGACGGCCTATCACGAGGCCGGCCATGCCCTCGTCGCCCTGCACGAGCCCGAGTGCGACCCGGTGCACAAGGCCACCATCATTCCGCGCGGCCGGGCGCTGGGCCTCGTCATGTCGCTGCCGGCCGGTGACCGCTACTCCAAGCACAAGTCCAAGCTGAAGGCGGAACTCGCCATGGCGATGGGCGGCCGCGTGGCGGAGGAGCTGATCTTCGGCCCCGACAACGTCTCGAACGGCGCCTCGGGCGACATCAAGATGGCGACCGACCAGGCCCGCCGCATGGTCACTGAATGGGGCATGAGCGAGAAGCTCGGCATGATCGCCTATGGCTCGAACGACCAGGAGGTCTTCCTCGGCCATTCCGTGACCCAGTCGAAGAACCTCTCGGAAGCGACGGCGCGGGAAATCGATGCCGAGATCCGCGCCATCATCGATGAGTCTTATGCTCGGGCCAAGCACACGCTGCAGACGCATATCGACGAGCTGCACGCGCTGGCGAAGGGCCTGCTGGAGCACGAGACGCTCTCCGGCGACGAGATCCGCCAGGTGATCCGCGGCGAGCCGGTGGTGCGCAACCGTCCCGACGAGCCGACGCCGGCGGGCCGCGGCAGCGTGCCCAGCTCGGGCCGGCCGACGCGGCCCGGTGGCGGCTTCGGCAGCCCGGCGCCGCAGCCCGGGACCTGAGACGGGTTCATTCCGCCCCGTTTCCTGCGTTAAGAAGGGGCCCCGGCTTTCGGGGCCCTTTTTTCGTGGGAGGTCGGGATGCTTGAACGCTGGGTGGAGCCGGCCGGCCTGCTGCACGGGCCGGCGGCGCTGCAGGCCATCCGCGATGGACATGCCCTGCCGCTGGCCGGTGGGCCGGCCGCCTTCGCGCTGGTGCGGCTCATCGAGAATGGCCGCGACCTCGGCATCCATCCCGCCCGCGCGCTGCCGGAAGGATGGGAGGAACTGCTGCCGCCGCTCACCCGCCGGCTCTTGCCCTTTGCCGGCCTGCCGACCGATCGCCCCCTGGTCATGGGCATCCTGAACACCACGCCCGACAGCTTCTCCAACGGCGGCCAGCATTTCGATCCCGCCGCCGCCATCGCCGCCGGCCATGCCATGCTGGAGGCGGGGGCCGATATCCTGGACGTCGGCGGCGAGAGCACCCGGCCGGGGGCCGATCCGGTCACGCCGGAGGAGGAGATCGCCCGCATCCTGCCGGTGGTGCGGGAACTGGCGAAGGCGGCGGTGGTCAGCGTCGATACCCGCCACCCCGCCACCATGCGGGCCGCGCTGGAGGCCGGGGCGGAGATCGTCAACGACGTCACCGGCTTGCGGCAGGATACGCAGTCGATGCGGGTGGTGCGGGAAAGCCGCGCGCCGGTGGTGCTGATGCACATGCCCGGCCTGGACCCCCGGCGCATGCAGGAAGCCACGCATTACGAGGACGTGGTGCTCGACGTCGCGCGCTTCCTGCGCCAGCGGGTCGAGACGGCGGAGGCGCTGGGTATCCCGCGCGGCCGCATCGTGGTCGATCCGGGCCTTGGCTTCGGCAAGACCGGGGCGCAGAACCTGCTGCTGCTGAACCGCCTGGCACTGCTGGCGGGAATTGGCTGCCGCATCCTGGTGGGTGCCTCGCGCAAGCGCTTCATCGGCCGGGTAACGGGCGTCGATCTCCCGGCCGAGCGGATGGCCGGCAGCCTCGCCGTCGCCCTGGCCGCGGCGGCGGGGGGCGCTTCCATCCTGCGGGTGCATGATGTCGCGGCCACGGTGCAGGCGCTGCGCATGTGGCAGGCCTGCGCCGAAGGCAGCGCGGCGGAGCTGGACTGAGTTTTTTGCGGCCGTGCGCCAGGGGAATTCGTCTGGCGGCCCGTTCTGCGCTACAGCTTCATTCTCCTCGCTCAAGGGAAGGGAAGCCCGGCATGGCTGATGCGGTGCGCCGCCTGTTCGGCACGGATGGAATTCGCGGTGTGGCGAACCGGGCGCCGATGGACGCCTCGACCGCCCTGGCCCTGGGCCAGGCGGCGGGACGGTTCTTCAATCGCGGCGCCCACCGTCACCGGGTGGTAATCGGCAAGGACACGCGCCTCTCCGGCTACATGCTGGAGCCGGCGCTGACCGCGGGCTTCGTCGGTGCCGGGATGGACGTGGTGCTGGTGGGCCCCTTGCCGACCCCCGCCATCGCCATGCTGACCCGCTCGCTGCGGGCGGACCTCGGCGTGATGATCTCGGCCAGCCACAATCCCTTCGAGGACAATGGCATCAAGCTCTTCGGGCCGGACGGGCTGAAGCTCTCGGATGCCGAGGAGGCGGAGATCGAGGGGCTGATGGCCGGCGACCTCAGCGCACAGCTCGTGGCGCCATCCCGGCTGGGCCGCGCCAGCCGGCTGGAGGACGCGCCGGGTCGCTACATTGAGGCGGTGAAGGCGAGCTTCCCCAAGGGCCTCAGCCTGGCCGGCAAGCGCATCGTGGTCGATTGCGCGCATGGCGCCGCCTACAAGGTGGCGCCCACCGTTCTCTGGGAGCTGGGCGCCGAGGTGGTGCCGGTCGGCGTTTCCCCGGACGGCTTCAACATCAACCGCGAATGCGGCTCCACCGCACCGGAGCGGCTGGCCGAACTGGTGCGTGAGCGCCGCGCCGATCTCGGCATCGCGCTGGATGGCGATGCCGACCGCCTGGTGCTGACGGACGAGCAGGGCCAGATCGTCGATGGCGACCAGATCCTCGCCCTGGTGGCGCAGTCCTGGGCGGCACAGGGGCGGCTGCGCGGCGGTGCGGTGGTGGCCACCGTCATGTCGAACCTGGGCCTGGAGCGATTCCTGCAGGAGCAGGGCCTCAAGCTGCTGCGCACGCGGGTCGGCGACCGCTATGTCGGCGAGCGGATGCGCGAGACGGGCTGCAACCTGGGCGGCGAGCAATCCGGCCATATGATCCTGAGCGATTTCGGCACCACCGGCGACGGGCTCGTGGCGGCGCTGCAGGTGCTTGCGGTGCTGGTGGAGGAGGGGCGCCCGGCGAGTAGCGTCTGCCGCCGCTTCGCCCCCTTGCCGCAGCGGCTGGTGAATGTGCGCTACGCCGGCACCAGCCCGCTGGAGGATGCCGGCGTGGCCGATGCCATCGCCGCCGCCGAGGCCCGGCTCGGCGCGCGTGGCCGCGTGCTGATCCGCGCCAGCGGAACGGAGCCGGTCATCCGCGTCATGGCCGAGGCGGAGGAGGAATCTCTGGTCGAGCGCACGGTGGAGGAACTGGCCGCGCTGATCCGCGCGCGCGCTGCCGCCGGGCCGGAGCGGGTGCTGGCCAGCCAGTTGGGGGAGGCGGGCTGATGCGCGGCCGCGTGCTGATCATCGCCGGATCGGATTCCGGCGGCGGCGCGGGGATCCAGGCCGACATCAAGGCCTGCACCGCGTTGGACGCCTATTCCGCCACGGCCATCACCGCGCTGACGGCGCAGGACACGCTTGGCGTTCACGGCGTTCATCCGGTGCCGCCGGACTTCATCCGGCAGCAGATCCGCCTCAGCCTGGAAGATATCGGCGCCGATGCCATCAAAACCGGCATGCTGGGCGATTCCGCGACCATCGAGGCGGTCTGCGATGCCCTGGGCGAAGAGGACCGGCGCCTGCCCATGGTGGTAGATCCGGTCATGGTGGCCAAGGGCGGCCATCACCTGTTGAGCGCGGATGCGGTGGAAGCGCTGAAGCGCCGCCTTCTGCCCCTCGCCAGCGTGATCACGCCCAACCTGCCCGAGGCGGAGGTGCTTTCCGGCCTGCGCATCGCCTCTCCGGAGGAGATGCGCGTGGCGGCGGCCAGGATCCTGGAGCTTGGCGTTCCGGCGGTGCTGCTGAAAGGCGGCCACCTGGCCGGGGGGCAGCTGGTGGATTTGCTCGCCACGGCGGGGGGTATCGAGGCCTTCGAGAGCCAGCGGGTCGAGACGCGCCATACCCACGGCACCGGCTGCACGCTGGCCTCGGCCATCGCCGCCGGTCTGGCGCAGGGGCTGGAACTACGCGCGGCGGTAGCGCGCGCGCGCGCCTATGTCCAGGCGGCGCTGCGTGCCGCGCCTGGGCTCGGCCGCGGGCACGGGCCGCTGAACCACGCGGTGACGATCGATCCGGCACGGCTCGCAACCCTGGCATGACCTGCCGGAGGCGGGTGCGGGCTTCGCGTCCGCGTCCGTCGCGGGCAATCTGCGGATGACTCAGCGCAACAGAGGCGCCTCATGGACATGCCGCCGCCCGCGCACCCCGTCCGGGTGCCCGTCTTTCAGGTCGATGCCTTCGCCGAGCGGCCCTTCGCCGGCAATCCGGCCGCGGTGGTGCCGCTGCGCGAATGGCTGCCGGACGTGCTGATGCAGCGCATGGCGGCCGAGCACAATCTGAGCGAGACGGCTTTCTTCGTGCCCGACGGGCCCGGGCAATGGCACCTGCGCTGGTTCACGCCTTCCACGGAGGTGTCGCTCTGCGGCCATGCCACTCTGGCCACTGCCTTCATACTGGCCAGCGAACTGGGTGAGACCGGCACGCTGCGCTTTCGCACCGCCTCCGGCCTGCTCGGCGTGGAGCGGGAAGGCGATCGCTTCGTGCTGGACTTCCCCGCCAACCCGCCGCGCCGCAGCCAGGCGCCAGCACCGGGGCTGGCCGCGGCGCTCGGTGCCGTACCGCGCGAGGTGTGGAAGGCGCGGGACTGGATCTGCGTCTTCGACAGCGCCGCGACCGTCCGGGCGCTGCAGCCCGATCATGTCCGTATCGCCGGCCTGCGGGAGCCCGGCGTGGCGCCTGGCGCCGCCCCGCGTGTGATCGCCACCGCACCCGGCGATGGCGATGGCGGCGCGCATGACGTCGTCTCGCGCTATTTCGCCGCGGCAGTCGGTATCCCGGAGGACCCGGTGACCGGTGCGGCGCATGTCCAGCTCGTGCCTTTCTGGGCGGAGCGGCTGGGGCGGGAGCGGTTGGTCTGCCATCAGGCCAGTGCGCGTGGCGGCACGCTGTGGTGCGAATTGCATGGCGACCGCGTCCGCATGGGAGGGCATGCCGTGCTCTATGCCCGGGGCGAGGTGCTTCTGCCCGCCGCTTGATCGCCCCGGCCAGCCGGCGCAAATCCCCTGCCAGCTCCCTGCTAGCCCAAGAATCGCGAGTGTGACCCGCCATGGCGCAAGACAATCCCCGGCCCACCCGGCGCCCGGCCAATGCCTGCTTCTCCTCCGGTCCCTGCGCCAAGCGCCCGGGCTGGTCGCTGGCGGCGCTGGAAGGGGCGTTGCTCGGCCGCAGCCATCGTGCGCCGGTCGCCAAGGCGCGGCTCGCTGAGGTGATCGCCCGCTCCAAGGCGGCGTTGGGCATGCCGGAAGGCTGGCGCCTCGGCATCGTGCCAGCCTCCGATACGGGCGCGGTGGAGATGGCGCTCTGGTCGCTGCTCGGCCTGCGCGGGGTGGACGTGCTGGCCTGGGAAAGCTTCTCCGGCGAATGGGCGACCGACATCACCAAGCAGCTCCGCCTGCCCGATGTGCGGCTGCTTCAGGCACCCTATGGGCAGCTGCCCGACCTGACCCAGACCGACCCGAAGCGTGACACCGTTTTCGTCTGGAACGGCACCACGTCAGGCGTGCGCCTGCCCAATGCCGATTGGATCGCCGCCGACCGCGAAGGATTGGCGATCTGCGATGCCACCTCTGCGGCCTTCGCCATGGATCTGCCCTGGGACAAGCTCGATGTCGTCACCTGGTCCTGGCAGAAGGTGCTGGGCGGCGAGGCGGCGCATGGCATGCTGGCGCTCTCGCCGCGTGCCGTTGCCCGGTTGGAATCCCATACGCCCGCTTGGCCGCTGCCGAAGATTTTTCGCCTGACCACGGGCGGCAAGCTGATCGAGGGCATCTTCCAGGGCGACACCATCAACACCCCTTCCATGCTGGTGGTCGAGGACGCGCTGGACGGGCTACGCTGGGCGGAATCGATCGGCGGACTGCCGGCGCTGATCGCCCGCTCCGAGGCCAATCTGGCGGCGGTGGCGGAATGGGTTGCGGGCCAGGATCAGGTCGCCTTCCTGGCCGAGCGGCCGGAGACACGCTCCTGCACCTCCATCTGTCTGCGCATCGTGGCGCCCTGGTTCACCGCGCTCGATGCCGCCGGCCAGGCCGCCGCCACCAAGGCGCTGGTCAGCCTGCTGGAGCAGGAGGGGGTGGCGCTGGACGTGGCGCCCTATCGCGATGCGCCGCCGGGCCTGCGGCTCTGGGGGGGCGCCACGGTGGAAACGGCCGACCTGCGCGCCCTGCTGCCCTGGATCGACTGGGCGCTGGCGGAGGCGGCGGCGCGTCTCGGCTGAGGCGGGGGAGGGGGGATCTGCCGCCCCCGCCCCTCATTCCGTCTTCTGAAGGCCATTCCCTCCTTCGAAAACAAGACTTGCGCCGGGCGGTAGCCCCGGGACATCCTTTCTCGCAGGCGGCCACCAAGTGCCGCCCTGCAGGGAAGAATCCAAGATGCTCCAGATCAACCGCCGCCAGCTTCTGGCGAGTGGAGCGGCGCTGCTGGCGCCCTTGCCGAAGGCCCGTGCCCAGGCCCAGGACCCGATCCGCATCGGCGTGCTGGCCGATTTCTCCGGCCCCTATCGCGATACCTCCGGCCCCACCGCCCTGGCCTGCGCCAGGCAGGCGGTGGAGGATCTCGGCCTCTCGGCCCGTGGCATTACCGTCGAGGTGCTGCAGGGCGACCACCAGAACAAGCCGGACACCGCCCTGGCCCTGGCGCGCCGCTGGATCGACCAGGACGGCGTGGACATGATCTGCGAGGTCAACAACTCGGCCATCGCGCTCGCCATCGCTGGCCTGGTGCAGGACAAGAACAAGGTGCAGGTGAATACCGGGGCGCTCTCCGCCGCCATCACCGGCGAGCGGTGCAGCGCGCATACCGTGCACTGGACCGCCGACACCTGGATGCTGGCCAATACGGTCGGCAAGGCCACCGTCCGCAAGGGCGGGGACAGCTGGTTCTTCATCGTGGCCGACTATGCCTTCGGCCATCAGATGGAGCGCGACCTGACGCGGTTCGTGAAGGACAGTGGCGGCAAGGTCGCCGGCTCGGTGCGCTTTCCCTTCCCCGGAACGACTGACTTCGCCTCCTATCTGGTGCAGGCGCAGGCGAGCCGGGCCAAGGTGGTCGGGTTGCTGATGGCGGGCGCGGACATGGTGAACTGCATCAAGCAGGCCCGCGAATTCGGCGTCACCCGGCGGGGAGTGAGCCTGGCGGGCACGCCAATGTTCGTCACCGACATTCACGCGCTCGGTCTGGAGACGGCACAGGGGCTGCTGCTCTCCGAGGCCTTCTACTGGGACCTGAATGACCGCACCCGTGCCTTCCTGGAGCGGGTGAAGCCCAAGGTCGCCGGAAACTGGCCGAACCAGGAGCATGCCGGCACCTATTCCGGCGTCCTGCACTACCTGAAGGCGGTGGCCGAGATGGGCGTGCCAGCCGCCAAGGCCAGCGGGCTGGAGGTGGTGAACCGTATGAAGGCCATGCCGACCGATGACGACTGTTTCGGTGCTGGCACGCTGCGCGCCGATGGCCGCAAGATTCATCCCTCCTACCTGTTCGCGGTGAAGTCGCCCGCCGAGAGCCGCGGGCCTTGGGATTACTACCGGCTTGAAGGGACGGTCGGCGCAGAGGAGGCCTTCCGGCCCCTGGCCGAGGGGGGCTGCCCGCTGGTGAAGGCCTGAGGCGGGGAGGGCAGCCGCCTTTCCGGCCCATCCTCTGGGCCGTGAAGGGCGGCGCGCGGTGCCTCCGCGCTTCGCGGGTCAGCCATCCCTGGCGACTCCGGCCCGATCCGCTATAGCTCCGCCCCGAACGCGGCGGAGAGGTGGATGACGGTCGGCATCGAGATGGGCCAGACGACGGCCGGGCAGGCGGCAACCCTCGACCTGGAGGAACTGCTGGCGACGCGGCTGCTGGTGCAGGGCAATTCCGGCTCCGGCAAGTCGCACCTCCTGCGCCGGCTGATGGAGCAATCCGCCCCCTGGGTGCAGCAGGCGGTGATCGACCCCGAGGGCGATTTCGTCAGCCTCGCCGAGCGCTTCGGCCATCTGGTCATCGACGCCGCGCAGCACACCGAGGCCGCGCTGCAACGCGCCGCCGACCGGGTGCGGGTGCACCGCGTCTCCGTCGTGCTGAACCTGGAAGGGCTGGATGCCGACGGCCAGATGCGCCACGCCGCCGCCTTCCTCGGCGGGCTCTTCGACGCCGACCGCGATCATTGGTCGCCCATGCTGGTGGTGGTGGACGAAGCGCAGCTCTTCGCCCCCGCCGCCGCCGGCGAGGTCTCGGACGAGGCTCGCCGCGCCTCGCTCGGCGCCATGGCTAACCTGATGTCGCGCGGGCGAAAGCGCGGGCTGGCGGGTGTCATCGCCACCCAGCGCCTGGCCAAGCTGGCGAAGAACGTCGCTGCCGAGGCCAGCAACTTCCTGATGGGCCGCACCTTCCTCGACATCGACATGGCCCGCGCGGCGGATCTGCTGGGCATGGAGCGGCGACAGGCGGAGATGTTCCGCGATCTGCCGCGCGGTTCCTTCGTCGCGCTCGGCCCGGCCCTGTCGCGCCGCCCGCTCGCCATCCGCATCGGCGCGGTGGAAACCGAATCGCGCGGCACCAATCCGGGGCTGATCCCGCTGCCGCAGACGGCGCCGGAGGAGGCCAAGGAGCTGGTTCTGGCGGCGGTGACCGAGCCCGAGCCTCTGCGCCCGCCGCCGCGCCGCCCGCCCGCACCCCCACCGCCGGACATCCTGACGCAGCTCGCCCAGGCCCGCCCCGCTGTGGCGGCGCCGCGAGCCGAGCCGGAGCCGACCCCGGAGGAGCGCGCCGCCCGCAAGCGGCGCCTGGAAGAAATCCTGCGGCAGATCCTGGCCGAGCCGGAGGCGGCCTTCCGCTCCGTCAGCGTGCTCTATCAGGACTTCCTGGTGCGGCTGCGCATCCATGCCATTGCCGGCAAGCCGCCGGAGATCCCCGCTTTCCGTCGCATGCTGGCCGTGGCGCGCGCGGGCATCAGCGCCGAGGCGGCCGAAGGCGAGGCTTGGCAGCAGATCGAGGCGCGCGCTGGCACCCTGCCGGAGGATGCCCAGGGCGTCTATCTGCTGCTGGCGCGTGCGGCGCTGGAGAAGCTGCCCTGCCCCTCGGATGCCACCATCGCCCAGGCCTATGGCACGCGCTCGGTCGGGCGTGCGCGGCGGCTGCTGGCCTATATGGAGGAGCAGGGCGCCATCGTCTGTCGCCCCGATGCCGCCGGGCGCCGCATCGTCGCGCTGGTAGAACTGGGGCACGAGACGGCACCGGGCGACCCGAACGGCGAGGCCGCCTGACGGCTGCGCCTTAGTCCAACAGCCAGCGCAGGGAGTGCCGCAACTCGGCGGTGCCGTCCTGCGCGAACCAGTGGCCATGCGCGAAGATCACGCGCTCCGGCTGCAACGCGACGAGTCGCCGCGCCGCCGCCGCTGCTTCCTGCCGCCTCCACTTCACCACCGCGCGCAGATAGGGCGGCGGCCTGGAATCTGGCGCCACCATACCGAAGAGCTTCAGCACCGGGCGAAGCAGGGCCGGGATCTTCGGCGGGTCGAGCCGCATGACGAGGTCGGTCAACACCAGGCTGCGTGACGGGCGGTGGAACAGCGCCACCTCATGGAAGCCGATGCCTCCGGGGATCACCACCGTCTCGACGCCGCCGCCCCATTCGGCCGGAGCGCCGTCGCCGAGGTCATGGTCGAGCCGCAGGCCGCTGCGGCGCACCTGTGACCGGTCGCGCAGGCCCGGTGCCGCCCAGGTCGTGGCCTGCGGGCAGGCGCCCTGCCAGGCCTGAAGAAAGGTCCAGTGCGCGAAGCTGGGCGCCACCAGATGGCGGATCGGGCCGAGCTCCTCCAACCGGGACTTCAGGCCATAGCTGAAGCGGGTGGGGGAGTGCAGCAGCAGCTCCCCACCGGACAGGCGCAGCACCGTCATGCGCACAGGCAGCACCGCGCCCAGGGGGTGTGGAAGCGTGCTGTCCACAATGAAGACGTCTTCCGCCACCGGCTTGGGCGTTTCGAGCGGGGGATAGCTCACCCGCTCCGCCGGCACATCCTCCTGGCCGAGCAGCCGCCCCACAGGCCCCGCGCCCTGTCCAGGACCGCTGGCTGGTGTCGTGCTGCTCGCCGCGATCACCGCGAATTCCGCCAGCCCGATGCCGACGAGCAGGCCGCGCGCTTCGGTGGGCTGGCCGCGCATCATCAGCCCCACGCCGCAGAGCGTCGCCGCGCCCAGGGCGTCGAGGGCGAGGTGCTCGCGCATAGTCAGGAGGGGCTTCAGCCCGCCCTCGTAGTCTGTCAGCACGGAATAGCTGGCATGGTAGGCGCCTGCGGCGCCGAGCGTCCGCCGCACCGGGAGGGGCAGGCTGCGTGAGGCCGAAAGCCCCACCAGCGCGGCAGCTACGGCATAGTCGATGGCTCCATGCAGGCGGGTCGGGATCATGCGCGGCGCCCTCGTTGAACGGTGACGCAGGGGCAACGGGGCTGCGCCGCGCCGGATGCCCGCCGGCCATATCGCTATTGCGTGTGAGATGGCCGCGCGGGTGCGGCTGCCCCGCTAGCGCGGCGGCACGATGCTGCGCGCGAGGGCCTCGAACTCGGCGCGGCGCGTGGCGAAGGAGGGTTTCTCGGCGACGCAGACCAGTGTCGTCCGCCCGCGCGGCGTTTCCTGGATGGCGAAGAAGGAGCGCAGAACCTGCGCCCGTGCCGGCAGGCCCTCGCGCGGGCGAAGATCGCCCACCAGCTTCAGCCCGAGAATACCGCCCTGGTCGAAGACGGATTGCTCCAGCACGTCATAGAGCGGCGCCAGGCGGGCGCGGGCCAGCGCCTGCCAGCCGGGCGTCCGCGTCAGTTCGTTGATCTGCGGCTGGGTGAGCTGGGCGTTCTGCGGCGCGGGGGCATAGGCGATCTGGCAGCCGGTGTCCTGATCCTCAGGGCGGCGCAGGGCGAAGCGGGCGGATTGCGCGCCCGTCGTCGGCACAGCCGAGGCGCTGTAGCCAGGCGGCGGCTCGAAGGTGAGGCCGGTCCCCGCATCCCGCAGGGGGGTGGCCCCTGCGGGAGTGGAGAGCGCCAACAGGAACAGGGCGAGGGGAGCGAGGGTGGAGTTGCATGACATCTCCCCTCCCTTTTGCCTCAAACCCGCCAATGTGGAGCCTGGGGCGACAGGAACTTGTCGGTGAACAGGCTTCGGCAGGGATGCGCATGGGCGGCCGGCGCTCAGCCGGCCGCCCGTGGTGTCGTCAGTTCCAGCGACTGACGCTCGAAGAGCCGCCGGTACAGCCCGCCCGGCCGCGCGAGCAGGGCGGCATGGTCGCCTTCCTCCACCACGGCGCCGCGATCGAAGACCAGGATGCGGTCCATGGCGCGGACCGTCGAAAGCCGGTGCGCGATGACGATGGCGGTGCGGCCCCGCATCAGCCGATCCATCGCCTGCTGGATGGCCGCCTCGCTCTCGGAATCCAGGGCGGAAGTGGCCTCGTCCAGGATCAGGATCGGCGCGTCGGCGAGGAAGGCCCGGGCGAGCGCCACCCGCTGCCGCTCGCCGCCGGAGAGCTTCACGCCCCGCTCGCCCACCAGCGTGCCGTAGCCGCGCGGCAGCCGGGCGATGAAGCCGTCGGCATTGGCCAGCTCGGCGGCGCGGCGGATCTCCGCCATGCTGGCGCCGGGCCGGGCATAGGCGATATTCTCGGCCAGCGAGCGATGGAACAGCACCGGTTCCTGCTGCACGATGGCGATCTGCGCGCGCAACGAGGCCTGCGTCGCCGCCGCGATATCCTGTCCGTCGATGAGGACACGGCCGCCCTGCACGTCATGCAGGCGCTGAATCAGCTTCACGAAGCTCGTCTTGCCCGAACCCGAGGGGCCGACCAGCCCGATCCGCTCACCGGCGCGGATGGCGACGGAAAGGCCGCGGTAGAGCGGCACCGGATGGCCGCCATAGCCGAAGGTGACGCGCTCCACCGTGATAGCGCCACGGATGATGTTGATCGGCCTGGCACCCGGACGGTCCTCGACGCCGAGCGGCGTGTCGTGCAGCGCGACCAGCTCCTCCATCTCGTTGACGCTGCGCTGCAGATTGCTGATGTGGAAACCAACTTCGCGCAGATAGCCCTGCAGCGTGAAGAACAGCGTCAGCACATAGGCGAGGTCGCCCGCCGTGGCCGCGCCCCGCGACCAGAACCAGAGGGCGCAGCCAATGGTGGCGATCTGCAGCAGCACCAGCATGGCCAGACGCAGCGCTTCGGAGGCCGTGCCGCGCTGCCAGCTCCGCCGTGTCCGGCGCTGCCATTTGGCGAGCAGCGTGTCGAGACGGGCATCCTCCCGCGCTTCCGCGCCGAAGGCCTTCACCACCGCATTGGCGCCGATGGCATCGGCCATGGCGCCGCCGATGCGCGTGTCCCAGGCGTTCGACAGCCGCGCGGCGGGCGCAACCCAGTGCAGCGACAGGATGACCGTGACGGCGATGTAGGTGACACCGCCGAAGGCCACCAGCGCGCCCATCAGCGGCCATCGCCAGCCCAGCATCAGCGTGGCGCCGGTCAGTACGGCGGCCGAGGGGAACAGTGCGAGCAGCAGCGTGTCGTCGAGCATGTCGAGCGCCCACATGCCGCGGCTGATGCGGCGCACGGTCGAGCCGGCGAAGGTATTGGCGTGCCATTCCGCCGAGAAGCGCTGCACGCGCTGGAAGGCCTCGCCGCCGATCCGCGCCATCAGCCGGAGCGTCAGCTCGATGACGCCGAGGATCGCGATGATCCGGCTGACCAGCACCGCCAGTCCGAGCAGCGCCAGGATGGCCAGCGTTTCGAGCGCGGTGGCGCGTGCCGTCCCGCGGCCGCTGACCTCCGCCTGGGCGATGGCATCGACCAGCCGCCCGGCGAAGACCGGCACCAGGATCTCGGCCATGGTGGCCAGCAGCATGCCGCCGACCACGGCGGCGAGCAGCGCCGGTTGGTGGAGCCAGTGCCGGAACAGAAAGATCAGGGCAGTGCGGACGGGCGACACGCCCGGCCGGGAGGATGAAGGGGACACGGGATGCTTCGCCCGCCAGGCGCGGGCGACCCTCGATCAGGGCACCGTCAGATGCTGCTCCGCATCTCGCGGGGAGCGGATGAGACGGAACCGGAAGGACGAAAGGCGGGAAGGGCAACCGGCGGCGTATCGCCGCCGCAGGTCACGCCGAGGCGGCCGCTCCGCGCAGGCGCGCGATGCCGCGGGCCGGGAGGAGAGGCATGGTCGGACGAGGCAATGCGCTCATGCGGCTCTCCTGGGCTGAGGGTTGCGGCAGCAACTTAGCCTTGGCCCAGCCGGAACGGCAAGCCGTGCCGCGCGCCCAGCGCAACACGGCCGCGCGAGCGCAGGCTCAGTCGTTCTGTGGCGAGAGGGTCAGCGCGTCCCGCACTACGGAGCGGAACTCGCGTCGGTGCAGCTCGCGCAGCACCAGCAGGCTGCTGATGATCAGCGCCACCGGGTGCAGGATCCAGGCCAGCGCCGCCAGGCCGAAGTAATAGGCGCGCAGCCCCGTGTTGAAATGGCGCGCGGCGCGGTTGGCGACCTCGGCCGCCACATCGGCCTGCGGCAGCGCCTCCGGCAACTTGCCCAGCGCGCCGACGCAGATGGAGCAGTAGTTGAACTGCCGCAGCGCCCAGGTCAGTTCGAAGAAAGCCCGCACGAAGATGAAGATCAGCAGGAAGATGCGGATCTCCCATCCCGCGTCGTCGGTCGGCACATGGACGAAGGGCACCGCGCCGAAGATGCGGCGGCCGAGATCCGGCGCGCCCAGCATGGCCACCAGCCCGCCCAGGATGAAGATGCTGGTATTCGCCAGGAAGGAGGTGGAGGTCATCAGATTGCCGATGATGCTGATGTCGGCGATCCGGTTCTCCCGCTCCGGCGCCATCCGCATCCAGCGCCGACGGTGCTCGTCCATGGCGGCGATAACGCTGCGCGCCCGGATCGTGGGCACGCGGTCCACCACGGTGGCATAGCCGATCCAGCAGGCGACGAAGACGGCCAGCGCGACCCAGTCGAGGGCGGTGAGGGGAAGCTCCATGCCGCACGGCATAGCACAAGCCGGGGGCGATCTTCATGCGGTGCGGCTTGCGCCGCGGGGAAGGAGAGGCCAAGCCCGGCGGATGAGCCCGGAAGCGATTCTGACCCATGCCGAGCCGCGCGCGGCGCAGCGCGCCATCCGCTTGGTGTTCCTGGCCAATGGCATGATCTTCGCCGCTTGGGCGCCGCTGGTACCGGTGGTGCGCGAGCGGCTCGGCCTCGCGGAGGGGACGCTCGGCCTGATCCTGCTGGCGCTTGGAGCGGGCGGCATCCTGGCCATGCCGCTCGCCGGCGGGCTGGTGGCGCGGCATGGCAGCCGGGCGGTCTCCGTCACCGCCGGCCTCGGCTTCGCGGCGATGCTGCCGCTGCTGCCCCTGGCGCCCTCGGGCCTCCTGCTGGCGCTAGCCCTCTTCCTCTTCGGCGCCGCCGGCGGGTTGATGGATGTCTCGATGAACGCGCATGCGGTGGCGGTGGAGGCGCGCGGCCGCCGGCCGATCATGTCCTCCATCCACGGGCTGTTCAGCCTGGGCGGGCTGCTGGGCGCGGGCGTGGCGACCGGCCTGCTGGCGGCCGGCCTGCCGCCCCTGTTCACCGCGCTGCCGGTGGCGCTGGTGGGTGCGCTGCTGCTGCTGCTCCAGGTCCCGGCGCTGTTGCCGCGCGAGGCCGATCGGCCCGGCGGGGGCCATGGCTTGGTCCTGCCGCGCGGCCCGGTGGTGGGGCTGGGACTGATCGGGGTCGTGGCCCTGATGGCCGAAGGCAGCATGATCGACTGGAGCGGCATCTTCCTGGCCCAGGAGCGCGGGCAGGCGTTGCGGCTGGCCGGCCTGGGCTTCGCCGCCTTCTCCGTGGCCATGGCGGTGGCGCGCCTCGCAGGGGATGCGGTGAACCAGCGGCTCGGCCCGGTGGTCATGCTGCGCGGCGGAGCGCTGCTGGCGGCGGCGGGTTTCCTGGCCGCCACGCTGCTGCCCTGGACCTGGGCCGCCCTCGTGGGCTTCGTGCTGATCGGGCTGGGGCTGGCGAACATGGTGCCGCTGCTGATGAGCGCGGCGGGCCGCCTGGGGGACGTGGCGCCCGGCACGGCGATCGCGGCGGTGGCGACCCTGGGCTATTCCGGCCTGCTGGGTGGGCCGGCGGTGATCGGCTTCATCGCCCAGGCGGCCGGCCTGCCGTTGGCGCTGGGCGGAGTGGGGCTGCTGCTGCTCGGTGTGGCGGCAGCGGCCGGGCTGGTGCGGCGCTGATCATGAAAAGGGGGAAGGGCCTCCGGCCCATCCCCCTGCCTGCGAGCGGCCTCAGTCGGCGGCCGCGCGCTGCCCGCCCCCTTCCGGGCGGCCGCTGGTATAGGTCGGCTGCTTCAGCCGCTCGCCCGGCGGCGGGCGGTTCGGCAGCGGCGGCAGGGCCAGCGCCTTCTGCAGGTCGATCCCCGCGCCCTCGGCGACGCGACGGCCGTAATCCTCGTCGCAATGCCACCAGTGCCAGACCATGCGGAGCGCGATCGGCTCCGGGCAGGCCTTCATATCCGCCACCATGTTGGCGATGAGGTCCTCGCGCTCCCAGTCCTCGAAGGAACGGTAGCGCTCGCCGGCCTGACGGTAGTCGTCGGCGGTGCGGGAAGTCTGATAGCGGCCGAGATGGCCTTCCACCCACTGATGGTATTCCTTCTGCGGCTTCGGCGCCTCCTGCAGCCCGCCCATCATGCTGGGCTCGTAGTTGACGTGCTTGTTCTCGCCCCGGCCATCGACATGGTAGGTCATGAACCCATCCCGCTGATTGGTGTGGGCGCGGGCGGCCTGCTGCGGCGCGTTGACGGGCAGTTGCAGGTAGTTGGGGCCGACGCGGTAGCGCTGCGTGTCCGAATAGGACAGGGTGCGGCCCTGCAACATCTTGTCGTCCGAGAAGTCGATGCCGTCCACCAGAACGCCGGTGCCGAAGGCAGATTGCTCGGTCTCGGCGAAGAAGTTGTCGGGCACGCGGTCCAGCACCATGCGGCCGACCGGGAGCAGCGGGAACTTGTCCTCCGGCCAGCGCTTGGTGTCGTCCAGCGGGTCGAAATCCAGCTCGTCGTGCGGATCGTCGGTCATCAGCTGGACGCAGAACTCCCATTCCGGGTAGTCGCCGCGCTCGATGGCGTCGTAGAGGTCCTTGGTGGCGTGCCCGACATCCTTGGCCTGGATCTCGGCGGCCTGCTGGCTGGTGAGATTGCGCACGCCCTGCTTGGGCTCCCAGCTGAACTTCGCCAGATGCGCCACGCCCTCGGCATTGACCACCTTGTAAGTGTTGACGCTGGAGCCCTGCATCTCGCGATAGCTCGCCGGAATGCCCCAGGGGCTCTTCACCCAGGTCACCATGTGCAGCGCCTCGGGGTGGTGCGCCACGAAGTCGTAGAAGCGCCAGGCCTCCTGCCGGTTCGTCACCGGGTCGGGCTTGAAGGCGTGGATCATGTCCGGGAACTTGATGGCGTCCCGGATGAAGAAGATCTTGAGATTGTTGCCGACGAGGTCCCAGTTGCCCTCGACGGTCTTGAATTTCACGGCGAAACCGCGCGGATCGCGCGCCGTCTCCGGGCTGTCCTTCGAGCCGATGACGGTGGAGAAGCGCACGAAGACGGGCGTCTTCACGCCGGTCTCGTTCAGCACGCGAGCCTTGGTGTACTTGCTCGCCGGCTCATCGCCGATCTTGCCATAGGCCTCGAAATAGCCATGGGCGCCAGCGCCGCGTGCATGCACCACCCGCTCCGGGATGCGCTCGCGGTCGAAGTGGGTGATCTTCTCGATGAATTGGTAATTCTCCAGCGTGGCGGGGCCGCGTTCCCCGACGCTGCGCAGGCTCTGGTTGTCGGAAACCGGATGCCCCTGGCGCGTCGTCAGGACCTTGCGTTCCTCGTTCATGCCGTCACCTCCCCCGATTGTGGACGTCGGGAGCATATAGTGAGGGGCGATGGGCCTATCGTGCCGACTTCGCATCGAATTGATCGGCCCCCGCCGAGCCGCGGGAGGATGAAAACGAAACGGGCGCCTCTCGGCGCCAGGGGATAAAAATGAAACGGGCGCCTCACGGCGCCCGTCGCAGTCGGAAGGGAAGGGCAGGCCTCAGCCCATCTTCTTCTTCAGGTTCTCGTCCAGCTTGGCGAGGAAGTTCTGGGTGTTCAGCCAGGGCTGGTCGCGGCCGATCAGCACCGCCAGGTCCTTGGTCATGAAGCCGCTCTCGACCGTCTCGACGCAGACCTGCTCCAGGGCATTGGCGAAGTCCACCACGTCCTGCGTGCCGTCGAACTTGCCACGATAGGCGAGGCCCCGGGTCCAGGCGAAGATCGAGGCGATCGGGTTGGTCGAGGTCTCCCGGCCCTTCTGGTGCTCGCGATAGTGGCGAGTGACGGTGCCGTGCGCGGCCTCGGACTCGACGGTGTTGCCGTCCGGGGAGAGCAGCACGGAGGTCATCAGGCCGAGCGAGCCGAAGCCCTGCGCCACGATGTCGGACTGCACGTCGCCATCGTAGTTCTTGCAGGCCCAGATGTAGCCGCCTTCCCACTTCAGGGCAGAGGCCACCATATCGTCGATCAGGCGGTCCTCATAGGTCAGGCCGCGCTTCTCGAACTCCGCCTTGAACTCGTTGTCGTAGATGGAGCGGAAGATGTCCTTGAAGTTGCCGTCATAGGCCTTGAGGATCGTGTTCTTATGGCTGAAGTAGACAGAGAAGTTGCGCGCCAGGCCATAGTTGAAGGAAGCGCGGGCGAAGCCCTCGATCGAGCTGTTGAGATTGTGCTGCATCATCGCGGCACCGGCGCCCTTGAAGGCGAACTCGCCGATCTCCTGCGGCGCCCCGTTCTCGGGGATATAGGTCATCTTCACCGTGCCGGCGCCCGGGACCTTCATCTCGACGGCGCGGTAGATGTCGCCATAGGCATGGCGGCCGACCACGATCGGCTTGGTCCAGTGCGGCACCAGGCGGGGCACGTTCTGGCAGATGATCGGCTCGCGGAAGATCGTGCCGTCGAGGATGTTGCGGATCGTCCCGTTCGGGGAGCGCCACATCTTCTTCAGGCCGAACTCCTTCACCCGCGCCTCGTCCGGGGTGATGGTCGCGCACTTCACGCCCACGCCGTACTGCTTGATGGCATTCGCCGCATCGACCGTCACCTGGTCATCGGTCTGGTCCCGGTATTGGATGCCCAGGTCGTAGTACTTCAGGTCGATGTCGAGGTAGGGGGTGATCAGCTTGTCCTTGATGAACCCCCAGATGATGCGGGTCATCTCATCGCCGTCGAGCTCGACGACGGGATTCTTCACCTTGATCTTGGCCATGCTGATCCTCGTCTGGACGCCTTCGGTTCTCCGCCAGGGGCGCTTTGTCCGGGCGCCGCGCGCGGGCGCGCCCGCAAGCACGCTGGCGGCAGGGTCGGGGCGGACAATCGCATCGCCGGCAGGGCGGGGCAAGGGTGCCCGGGGCCAATCCTGCCGCCCGGCGCGGCAAGGGGTGGCCGGGGGGCGCAAAACTTCCCTCCCGGTGCCGCGTTGAAGGCCGGGGCCGAGACGGGCCCGCTTCCGAGGAGAGTCCCATGAGCGTGTTCGGCTCCATCATGTCCAGGATCTTTGGTCACAAGCAGGCCAACGCTGCCGCGACCCCCACCGGCGCCTCGCCCGCCACGGGCAGCGGCACCGGGGCCGCGCCTGCCGCGCTGACAGGAGGGACGCCCAGCGCCACCGACGACCAGCCCAAGGTCTCCGCCTCCACGCAGCCCGCTGCCGGGCCCGCGGCGGCGACACCCCCGGTTCCGGGCGCCGCGCCGATGCCCAGCGGAGCCGGCGCCGCCACACCGGCCCCGGGCGGGGCGGGGCAGCAGCCGGTGGATGTGGCGGCGGTGCTCACCGAGATGGCGGAGAAGAACCCGCAGAAGCTCGACTGGCGCCATTCCATCGTGGATCTGATGAAGCTGTTGGGGCTGGACAGCAGCCTCCAGAACCGCAAGGAGCTGGCGAAGGAGCTAAACTACAGCGGCGACACGAATGACTCCGCCAGCATGAATATCTGGCTCCACAAGCAGGTCATGCAGAAGCTGGCGGAGAACGGCGGCAAGGTGCCGGACGAGCTGAAGGGCTGATCCGCTTCCTGCCGCTGGCGCGGTGTCCGCCGCCACCTCCGGGCAGTGGAGGGCCTACCAGCGACGGTAGTGGTGGCCATAAGGCCGGCCGTACCCGTAGCCGTGACCGTAGCCACGATAGGGCGAGCGCCCGCGGTAGTGGCGGTGGTGGCGGTCGCCGTCATCGTTCAGCGAGCCGATGATCAGCCCGCTGGCGAGGCCGGCTCCGGCCCCGAGCGCCAGGGTGCTGCCCCAGTCGGTCGTCCCATCCGGGTTTTGGCAGCCGGCGACCAGCAGACCGCCGGCCAGGGCAAGGACGGGAAGAATGCGTCGCATGGCGGATACCTCCTCCGATGCGAGGCAGACTGTCCCATGGTCAAGGCGCTGCAATGGCAGGAATCCGGCCTTCCGAGGGCAGGGCCAGCAGCCTCGCCAGCCTTGCCCGATGGTTTTGCCCCCGCTGGCTTCAGAGGAGCCGGGTCCGCCGGACCGCGCCCCGCTCAACGCAGCGGCGGGGCGTACTGCAGGCCGCCTTCGTTCCAGAGGCGGTTCATGCCGCGTGGCAGGCCCATCGGCTCAATGTTGCGCTTCCACATCTCGCCGTAATTGCCGACCGCCTTGATCGCCTTGGCGGCCCAGAGCTTATCAAGGCCGAGAGAGGGACCGACCTCGCCCTCGATACCGAGCAGGCGGCGGATATCGGGCGAGGAAGCATGGGCCAGGGCCTCCACCTTGTCCGACGTCACCTCCAGTTGCTCAGCGGCGACGAGAGCCAGCTGCGTCCAGCGCACGATGTCGAACCAGCGACTATCGCCCTTGCGGACGAAGGCGCCGAGCGGCTCCATCGAGATCACTTCCGGCAGTACCAGCAGTTCTTCTGGCTTCTCGCGGCGGTGGCGGAAACCGGAGAGGCCGGTGACGTCGCGGGTGAAGGCGTCGCAGCGGCCGCTGAGGAAGGCGGACTGGATCTGGTTCGGGTCGTCGATGATGACCGGGGTGAACTTCGCCCCGATGCGGCGGAAGTAGTCCTGCAGGATCAGCTCGGTGGTCGAGCCGGGCGGGACACAGATGCTGGCCCCGTCCAGCTCGGCCACCTTGGTGACGCCGAGCGCGGCCTTCACGATGAAGCCCTGGCCACTGAAGTAGTTTGGCGCGGCGAAGCTGAGGCCAAGCGCGCTCTCCCGTGTCGTCACCCAGGTGGTGCTGCCGAAGAGCACGTCCACCTCGCCACTCTGCAGCGAGGGGAAGCGCGTCAGGCCAGTCACCGGGCGGATGGTGATCTTGCTGCCGTCGCCCAGCGTGGCGGCGGCCAGCGCCCGGCAGGAATCGACATCCATGCCGCGCCACACGCCCTGGCTGTCGGGGAGCGAGAAGGGCGGGTTGTCGTTCTGCACGGCGCAGATGACGCTGCCACGGGCACGGATGGCATCGAGTGTGGAGGAGCCGGTTGCCGGGGCGGTCTGCGCCAGGGCCGTGCCAGCGCCAAGTAGGCCAGTGAGCAGGATGGCGCCGCACCGCATAACGTGGCGGAGGGAGGCGGCAGGAGGCCACATCCGGGTCGTGAAGGTCATGACAGGTCGAGCCTCTGCTGTCCTGGCCGGCCAGGGCGGTCCGGCGGGAAGTGAGGCTAAAGCCGGACCGAACTGGATGGAAACACCGATCGGGTAAGCTTGCCCGCAAAAACAAAAATTTAGAGGGATTACGGACCTCGACTCAACGCGCTGACCTTGCTGGGCCTTCGTTGAGGGCGCCATCACGAAAATAGCCTCCCGCCTCAAAGGCTTGGCTGCGGTCCATGACGCTTCCTGGGGCGAGTGGGGCCAGCCGGTGCGGGCGGAACCCGCCCCCGGTGGCCCCCCTCGGCGCCGCGAGGAGGGCCGGGCCGCCTCAACCGCGCACGCCGGAAAAGGCGTTGAAGGTCTGTAGCGTGTAGGTGTCCTTAACGCCGGGCACCGTCTGCACCTGCTCGACCACGAAGAGGCCGATGTCACGGTCGCCCTCCAGGTAGAACTTGCCGAGCAGGTCGTACTGGCCGGAGATGGAATGCATCTCGGACAACTCCTCGATATTGTCCGCCATCTCGCGCGCCACCTGATAGGCCAGGCCCATCTCGCACTTGATCATGACGAAGATCGCTCGCATGGCGCCTCCAAAGCCTTGGGAATGCCGCGCACCATGGCGCGGGGCGGCCGGCGGCGGAAGGGCATCAATTGCGACCCGGCCGGGGTAGCCCTGGCCCGCCGCCTCGGCTAGCGTGCCGCCAGTTGTATGACGACCGGCGAGGGAACGCGACTGTCATGGACGGGATGAGCACTGCAACACGCACTGGCGGCCAGCTCCTGGCCGATGCGCTGGTGGCCCAGGGCGTGACCCACGCCTTCTGCGTGCCGGGCGAGTCCTATCTCGACCTGCTGGACGGGCTCTATGCCAACAGCGACAAGATCGCGCTGACCACCTGCCGCTTCGAGGCGGGCGCCGTGAACATGGCGGAAGCCCATGGCAAGCTGACCGGCCGGCCCGGCGTGGCGCTGGTCACGCGCGGCCCCGGGGCCTGCCATGCCGCCATCGGCGTGCATATCGCGATGCAGGACAGCACCCCGCTGGTGCTGATCGTCGGCCAGATCCCCTTCGCCGAAACAGATCGCGAAAGCTTTCAGGAAGTGGACTACCGCCGCATGTTCGGCTCCGTCGCCAAATGGGTGACGCAGATCGACGACGCGGCGCGCATCCCCGAGCTGATGGCGCATGCCTTCGACGTGGCAACCTCCGGCCGTCCCGGCCCGGTGGTGGTGGCGATCTCGGAGGAGATGCAGAAGGCCCGCGTCGCCGTGCCGGATATCGGCCCGGCCGAAGTGGCGCCCGCCTCTCCCTCGCCCGCCGCGATGGAGCGGATGCTGGCCATGCTCGACCAGGCCGAGCGCCCGCTAGTGGTGCTCGGCGGCTCGCGCTGGACGCAGGAGAGCCGGCGCCTCGTGCGCGAGTTCTGCGTCGCGCGGGACCTGCCGGTGGCCGTCGGCTTCCGTCGCCAGAGCCTCTACGACGGCACCCTGCCGAACTATGCCGGGGACCTCGGTGTCGGCGCCGATGCCGGGCTGGTAGCCAAGGCGAAGCAGGCCGACCTGATCCTCGCCATCGGCACCCGCATCGGCGAGCCGGTGAGCCAGGGTTATACGCTGTTCGACATGGCCGGGCAGGGCAGCCAGAAGATCGTGCACGTCTATCCGGAGCAGGCGGAGATCGGCCGCGTCTATCGGCCGGCACTCGGCATCACCAGCGAGATCAATGCCTTTGCCCAGGCCTTGGGAAAGCTGCCGGCGCCCGCCGGCGCGCCGCGCTGGTCGGCCTGGACCAAGGAGGTGCACGCCGCCCGCGCGAAGCAGGCCGAGGCGCCGGACTATGCCGGCCCGCTGAACCTGGCCCGCGAGCTGCAGGCGCTGGAGAAGGTGCTGCCGAAGGACACCATCTTCACCTGCGACGCCGGCAATTTCGCCACTTGGCCGAACCGCTTCATGCACCTGACGGCAGAGCAGGAGTTCCTCGGCCCGACCAATGGCGCCATGGGCTATGCCGTGCCGGCGGCGATCGGCGCCAAGATCACCTGTCCGGACCGCCTGGTCATCGGCCTCGTCGGTGATGGCGGCGCGCTGATGACCGGCCAGGAGATCGCGACGGCCTTCCAGGCTGGCGTGGCGCCGGTCGTGATGGTGTTCAACAATGGCATGTACGGCACCATCCGCATGTACCAGGAGCGCACCTATCCCGGCCGCGTCTCCGGCACCAAGCTGACCAACCCGGACTTCGCCAAGTTCATCGAGAGCTTCGGCGGGCATGGCGAGATCGTGCAGAAGGATGGCGAGTTGGTGCCGGCCTTCCAGCGCGCCGTGGCCAGCGGCAAGCCGGCCATCATCGAGGTGCGGGTGAACCCGGAGCAGGTGACGCACCGCGCCACCATCGCCGACCTGCGCGCCCAGGCCGGGCAGGCCGCCAAGGCGCACTGACAGCGCCGGGCGGGGTTGCGGGCGGGCCGAGGCATTCACAGCTTCCGGCCTCCGCAACTCTGTCCGTCGCGCCTTCGCTGGCGGACGTCATCGGAAGGGCGGCCGCATGCAGGCAGACACTTCCCCCGACACTCCTGCGCCCCTGGATGGCCTCTGGCGCTTCATCCTGCCCGACGGGCAGGTGACGACGGAGGTGCTGCGGTTCCTGCCCGATGGCCGGCTTTCCGGCCATCCGCCCGCAGCGCTGCGCGGTTGGCGCATGGAGGCGGAAGGGCCTTGCCTGCTCGACGAGGCCGGTCATCCTTCCATCCGCCTCCGGCCAGGCGAGGTTGCGGAGCAGATGCAGGGCTTCGCCGCCGCCACGGGCGAGCTTCTCTGCCGGCTGGAGCGGCGTGATTGGGAGACCCGCGAGGGCTGGGAGTTCCTGCTGCGCATCCAGTTCCGGCGGGAGATCGCGGAGCATGGCTGGGAGATCGGGGACCACAGCTATGGTCAGCCCGTCGTGCACGAGCGCCTGGCGCGGCTCCGCATCGGCAAGTTCACCTCCATTGCCGAGGGTGTGCGGATCGCCCTGGGGAACCACCGTACCGACAGCGCTACCACCTATCCTTTCGCAGCATTGCACCGCTTCTGGCCTTCCGCTCCGACCGCGCCTGACGCGGATCATGCAACCCGGGGCGCGGTGAGCATTGGCCACGATGTCTGGATCGGGGCGGGAGCCTTCATCGGCTCCGGCGTCACCATCGGCGACGGAGCGGTGATCGGCGCGATGGCGGTGGTGACGCGGGATGTGCCGCCCTATGCGATCGTGGCCGGCAATCCCGCTCGCCTCCTTCGCAGTCGCTTTCCCGAACCCGTGGTGCGGGCACTGCTGGCGCTGCGCTGGTGGGATTGGCCGGATGCGGTGGTGGACCGCTTCCTCCCCCGCATGCTCTCGGGCGACGTGGAAGGCTTCATCGCCGCTGCGCGGGCGGAGGGACTGGGCGGTGGCTGAGGCCCGGTCAGTCGCCCAGCGCCACGCCTTCGCGCCGCGGGTCGGCCCCACCCAGCAGCCCTTCCGGCGTCACCACGATGGCCTGAAGCCCTGAAGGCGAGGGCCGGATGTCGGTCCTGTGCCCGCGCGCCTGCAACACCGGCGCCAGTGCGGCGGCCGGCGTGCCTTCCTCCAGTTCCACCGTCGTCCCCAGGCTGCCGATGCGCGGCAGGGAGACGGCCGCCTGCGGATCCAGCCCCCAGTCCAGCAGTCCGAGCAGCGTCTGCGCGACATAGCCGATAATGCGCGCCCCGCCCGGCGAGCCCAGCACCGCCACAAGCCGGCCGCTGTTATCGAAGACCAGCGTCGGCGCCATG
Source organism: Roseomonas sp. (assembly GCA_035565935.1). GTDB lineage: Bacteria > Pseudomonadota > Alphaproteobacteria > Acetobacterales > Acetobacteraceae > Pseudoroseomonas. Next base: position 29,812 of record DATMRU010000041.1, on the reverse strand, counting down.
GAGGAGCGCGGCCGCTTGCCACCCTCGACGCGGTTCGCCACCGGCCGGCCATCCATCTCAGGGCGGAAGGAGAAGTCGGTCAGCTCGTTGTTGAGGATGAAGCCGCGCACCAGCAATCGGGCGCCGAAGGCATCCTCCACGGTGGTGGTCATGGAGACGGCGTTACCGGCGGCATCGACGATGGCGAGCTGGCTGGTGCCGTGCTCCGGCTGCGCGGGCTGCGGCGCCTGGGTGGGGGTGCGCCAGCGCGGATTGCCGGGCCGAGGCGCGGGGTTGGCGTGGTCGCGGTCGATCAACTGGGCGCGCAAGGTGAGATAAGTATCCTCCGTCAGCCCGGCGACCGGCACGGGAACAAAGTCGCTGTCGGCCAGATAGAGGTTGCGGTCGGCGAAGGCGAGGCGGCTCGCCTCCGCCAGCAGATGCGCCGCCTCGGCACCGTTGGGTTCCAGGCGCGGCAGGTCGAAATGCTCCAGCAGGCCGAGGATCTGCGCCACCGCGACGCCGCCGGAACTCGGCGGCGGGAAGCCGCAGACGCGCCAGACGCGATAGGGCGTGCAGACCGGCTCGCGCCGTTTGGGCGTGTAGGCGGCGAGATCTTCCACCGTCATGCCGTTGCCCTTGTCGCCGTGCCCCGCGACAGCGGCGGCGATGGCCTCGGCGATCGGGCCGGTCTGCAGGGCCCTGGCGCCCTCATCGGCGAGGCGCCGCAGGGTTTCGGCGAGGGCCGGATTGCGCAGGGTGGCCCCGGCGGGCAGGGGCGCGCCGTCGGGGGTGAAGAAATAGGCGGCGGCGCCGGGGTCGCGCCGCAGGCGTGCGGCGTCGTTCGCGATCGTGGCGGCCAGCCGCTCGGAGACGGGGAAGCTCTGTTCGGCGAGCCGGATAGCCGGCTGGAACAACTCGGCCCAGGGCAGCTTCCCCTCGGCGCGGTGCGCCGCCTCCAGCATCGGCATGACGCCCGGCACGCCGACGCTGCGGCCGGACAGAACGGCCTCGTAGAAGGTGAGGGGGGTGCCGTCCGGCCGCAGGAAGAGGGAGGGCGTGGCGGCGGCCGGCGCCGTCTCGCGGCCGTCCCAGGCGGTGATGCGGTGCGCGGCCTGGTCCCAATGCATCAACAGTGCGCCGCCGCCGAGCCCGGAGGATTGCGGCTCCACCAGGGTCAGCACCGCCTGGGTGGCGATCGCCGCATCCACCGCCGAGCCGCCGGCGCGCAGCATGGCGAGGCCCGCCTCCGCCGCCAGCGGATGGGCGGCCGCCACCATCTGACGTTCGGCCCGGGCCGGCGGTCGCGGCGCCTCCAGGGCGCCGGGGGCCGAGGTGATGTCCTGCGCCCAGGCCGGCAGCGCGAGACCGAGGCAGGTGGTGAGGAGCAGGTGGCGCATCCGGCGATTCCCTGTTGCCGGCCGCAGGATAGGCGGGCTTGCATCCGCGCGGCCATGCGTCACCTATGGGGGAAACCTCACGACGCGGCGGGATGCGAAGCATGGATCAGGACGAGAAGGCGGAACCGAGCGGCATCCGCCAGAAGCTGGTGGAGACCAAGCAGGCCTGGGCGCGTGCCGGGCGGTTGCTCACCGGGCAGCACGCCACCCCGGAGCAGCGCCTGCCGCCGGGGCAGCGGCTGGTGAAGGACTATCCGGTGCTCGATCTCGGCATTCAGCCGAACGTGCCGGAAGGCACCTTCCGCCTGACGCTGGACGGGCTGGTAGAGAACCCGGTGACGCTGGACTGGGCCGCTTTCACCGCACTGCCGCAGGAGGAGCGGTTCAACGACATCCACTGCGTCACGCAGTGGTCGCGCTACGACAACACCTGGCAGGGCGTGGCCGTGACGACGCTGCTCGAGCTGGCGAAACCCAGGCCCGAGGCGAAGTTCGTCAGCTTCGAAGGCTATGACGGCTACACCACCAACCTGACCATGGACGACTTCGCCCGGCCGGAGAACCTGCTGGCGCATTCCTGGGAAGGCGAGCGCCTGGAGCGTCAGCATGGCGGCCCGCTGCGTGTGGTCGTGCCGCATCTTTATTTCTGGAAGAGCACGAAATGGGTGAAGCGCATCACTTTCCTGGCGCAGAATAGGCCGGGCTTCTGGGAGGTCCGCGGCTATCACGACCGCGGCGACCCCTGGCTGGAGGAGCGCTATGGCTAGACCCACACGCCGCGCCCTGTTGCTGGCCACGCCGCTGCTGCTGGCGGCCGCCCCGGTGGCGAGGGGGCACGACTTCCGGTTCGACAATATCGAGGGCGGGGCGATCGACCTCGCCGAATGGCGTGGCAAGCCGATGCTGGTGGTGAATACCGCCAGCTTCTGCGGCTATGCCAAGCAGTTCAGCGCCCTGCAGAAGCTGCACGAGCGCTACGGGCCGCGTGGGCTGCTGGTGCTGGCGGTGCCGTCCAACGACTTCAACCAAGAAAACCCCGACGCCAACGCCATCAAGGATTTCTGCGAAGAAACCTGGGGTGTGCAGTTCCCCATGGCGGCGCCCGTTCATGTGAAAGGGCCGGAGGCGCATCCCTTCTTCGCCTGGGCTGCGGCGCAGAGCGTGGCGCCGCGCTGGAATTTTTATAAGTACCTGGTGAGCCGGGACGGCCGCCTGTTGCAGGCTTTCCCGAGCAATACGGAGCCGGATTCGGCTTCCATGCGGCAGGCGATCGAGGCCGCCCTCTCCGCGCGAGATCCGGGACGTGCCCGGCAGCCCGCCACCGGCTGAGCCAAGGAACGGGGCGGAAGCCGGCGTGCTTCCGCTTCCGCCCGGCCTGATGCGGGGCCGCGACGCGGATCAGAACCGCTTGGCGAACCAGAAGCGGTCATGCCCCGCCGGGCGCCCCTCCAGCCGGCCGATCTCCCGGAAGCCGTGTCTGCGGTAGAAGCCGGGCGCCTGGAAGGAGCTGGTGTAGAGATGCGCGCCCACGGCGCCGCGCCTTCGCGCTTCGGCCTCGGCGGCGGCCAGCAAGGCGCTGCCGGTACCCTGGCCACGCAGGGCATCATCCACCCAGAACTTGTCGATAAGGAGCCAGTCCAGCGCCAACTCGGCCACCAGCCCGGCGCGGATCGTGCCGGATGCATCCCGGTGCAGGAAGCAGAACGGCTCGCTTGCTCCGCCGTCCGCGCGATCCGGGAAGGCGGCCGCGCGGTGTTGCCGGAGGCCGCGCCGGATCGCCTCCACCTCCGGCCCCTTGTTGTCGGGGACGAACTCGATGGCCGGCCTCACCCGCCGAAGCGTCCCCAGCCCGCGACGATCACGGTGAGCAGCCCGAGCGCCAGGTTGGCGGTGATCAGGAGCCGGATCCTGTTGTTGGCGGCGGCGGCTTCCGTGGCCTGACCGTCAGCCAGCGCCGCCCGCATCCGGCGCCAGGGGCCGAAGAACACCGCAAGGAAAACGGCCGACATGATCAGCCCGGTCAGGTGCATCACATGCACATGCCAGCCGGCGCCCGCGAAGCCGCCGAACCAGCCGAAGAGCAGCGCGTAGCCGGTCGCCAGCATCACCGGCATGACGTGCCACACGAGGAGGAAGAAGCGGCGATGCGCGGCGGCGCTCGCTTCCAGCCGCTGCGGGCCGGGCAGGGTGGACAGGGCCGGCCGCATCGCCAGGATGCCGAAGGCCATGCCCCCGACCCACAGCACCGCGCCCACGAGGTGCAGCACAAAGAGCAGCGTCATCCGTCTTTAACCCTTCGCGAGTTGCTCGATGGCCAGCGCCAGCGCCCGGGCCTCGGCCGCCGCGATACCACGCGGCGCGGCTTCCGCCACCCCCAGCCCCTGGCCGAAGGCGGCAGCGAAGGCGGTACGATTGCCGAGGGAGGGCCCCAGTAGCGGCAGCTTGCGCCGCGCCAGTTCGGCCGCGACCTCCTCGCGCAGCCTGCCGGAGGAGGGTACGCGGTTCAGCAGCAGGGCGACGTGCCGGCGCTCGGCCTGAGCCTGTTCCAGCGTGGCCTCCATGGCCCAGAGATCGGCCGGCGAGGGCTGCAATGGCACCAGCACGAGGTCGGCGGCGCGCATGGCGATACGGGAATCGGTGTCGGCATGGGGTGGCGTGTCCAGCACGACGATTTCGCCCTCCGCCTTCACCCGGTCGAGCGTCGCGGGGATGCGCCAGCCGGAGGGCGCCTCGAACTGCAGCGGTGCCGCCTGGCGCTGGCCTTGCCGCGCCCGGTACCAGTGCGAGAGGGTCTGCTGCGGATCGGTGTCGAGCAGCGTCACGCGGTGGCCGGCGAGGGCAAGCGTGGTCGCCAGGGTCGCCGCCACGGTCGATTTACCGGCGCCGCCCTTGCGCTGCGCAACCGCCACCACGAATGCCATACCTGTCCCCTTCGCCGCGTGGCATCATCCTGCCCGCATGGGCGGCCGAGGGCCAGCGACATGGACGCCCCGCCGCCGCTGCCCCACATTGCGCCACGAGGTCGCCGAGAAGGAGCCGCCATGAGCGTTGAAGATGTCCCGCCGCGCGCCACCTGGGAGGCGCTGCGCACCGATCCGGAGGCGGTGCTGGTGGATGTGCGCACCGATGCCGAGTGGAACTTCGTCGGCCTGCCGGATCTCGGCGGGGCCGGCAAGCAGCCGGTGCTGATCCCCTGGCAGGTCTATCCCTCCATGCAGGTGAACGGCGCCTTCGCCGACCACCTCCGCAAGGCCGGGCTGACGCCGCTGAACAAGCTCTACTTCATGTGCCGCTCAGGCGCGCGCAGCCTGGCCGCTGCGCAGGCCGCGCAGGCCGCCGGCTTCGCGAATGCCTTCAATGTCGCGGATGGCTTCGAAGGGCCGCCGGATGCCGAGGGGCATCGCGGCATGGTCGCTGGCTGGAAGGCGGAAGGGCTGCCCTGGCGGCAGCGCTGACCAAAGGGCAAGAAAAAGGTCCGGGGAAGACATTCCCCCGGACCTTGTCTCGCCCTGGCGTGAGTTGCGCTCAGTTGCAGTGCAGCTCATGGGGCGTGGGGTCGTAGCCAGGCAGGCCGGGTACGCCATAGCCGGGGAAAATGGTGTTCTCCGCATCATCGGCCGTCGGCTTGTCGCCGAACCACTTCTCCGACAGGGCGGCGACGGTGCCGTCCTTCTTCATGCATTCCAGCGCGTCTTCGACCTTGTTGCGCAACTCGGCATTGTCCTTGCGGAAGGGCGCGGCCCAATGCGCGCGCGTCTCCTTGATGACGAAGTCGGGCACGAGCATCGGCACGCGGGTGGCGGCGTAGCGCACCGTGGTGTTGCCGCCGAGCGTGGCGTAGACGCGGCCGGAAACCACCGCCTGCACCGCATCGGGCTGGGTGTCGAAGGTCTGTACCGTGAAGCCATACTTGTCGGCGTTCTGATGCGCCCAGGCATCGTAGGCGGAGCCCTTGTTCACCGCGATGGCCTTGCCGCGCAGGTCTTCTAGCCCCTTGATCGGCGCCGAGCCCTTGCGGATGCCGAACTGGTAGGCGGTGTAGAGATAGCCCTCGGTGAAGAGCATGTTCTCCGCCCGCTCCTTCGTCGCCGTTGTCGGGGCGGCGAGGAAGTCATAGCGGCCGGCATTCATCGCCGGGACGAGGCCGGAGAAGCTGGCGCTGTCGATCGTGATGGGGCGGCCCATGCGCTTGGCCACCTCGGTGAACAGATCGACATTGAAGCCCTGGATGCCGCCGCCCAGCTTGGGAAAGGCGTGCGGGGCGAAGGTGCCGTCCACCGCCGTACGCAGCGGCTCCTGGGCCTGTGCCATCGTGAGGGATGCGCCGCCGAAGGCGAGCGGCGCGGCGAGCAGAAGGGCAAGGGCGAAAGAACGCATCAGGCGGAACACTCCCTGCGGCCGGGGTTTCGGCCGGAACCAGCCTACAAGCCTGCGGGAAGTGTGCAACGCCTGGCAGCGGGCGGCAAAGAGACCGGTCCGCCGCTGGCCCGTGTGCCGCGTTGCAAAAAACGTGAGAGAGGGGTGAAAGGGCCAGGGAGCAGGTCTTCTCCCCGGCCTTGCCGCGACTCAGGCCGCGGCGGCGAATTCCGGATAGAGGCCCAGCAGCCCTGCCTCGGAGGCATCGCAGCGCCCGCGCTCGGTGATCAGGCCGGTGACCAGCCGCGCCGGCGTCACGTCGAAGGCCGGGTTGGCGCCGGCGCTGCCAGGGGCGGCCACGCGCACCGTCTCGATGCGGCCGTCCCAGGTCTGGCCGGTGGTCTCCAGCACCTCGCGCGCGTCGCGCTCCTCGATGGGGATTTCCTTCACCCCATCGCGCACCGTCATGTCGAGCGTGGAGTGCGGCAGTGCCACCCAGAAGGGCACGCCATTGTCCCGCGCTGCCAGCGCCTTGAGATAGGTGCCGATCTTGTTGGCCACGTCGCCCTGGCGCGTCACCCGATCGGTACCGACCAGCACGATGTCCACCTCGCCATGCTGTATCAGGTGGCCGCCGGCATTGTCCGCGATCACGGTATGCGGCACGCCATGCCTGCCGAGTTCCCAGGCGGTCAGCGCGGCACCCTGGTTGCGCGGGCGTGTCTCGTCCACCCAGACATGCACCGGCAGCCCGGCGTCATGCGCCTGGTACACGACGGAGAGGGCGGTGCCGTAGTCCACGGTGGCGATCCAGCCGGTGTTGCAGTGGGTCAGCACGTTGATCGGCTTCCCCGGCTTGCGCGCGGCGATCGCCTGCAGAAGCGGCAGGCCGTGCTGGCCGATGCGGCGGCAGGTCTCGACGTCATCCTCGGCGATCTCGGCCGCGGCGGCATAGGCGGCCGCGGCGCGATCGCCGGCCGGCACCGGGCGCAGGGCGCGCAGCATACGGTCCAGCGCCCAGCGCAGGTTGATGGCGGTCGGGCGGGTCTTGCCCAGCATGGCGGCGACCGCCTCCAGCGCCGCGTCCGAGGCGTCGCGCCGCAGCGCCAACGCCAGGCCATAGGCGGCGACGGCGCCGATCAGCGGCGCGCCCCGCACCTGCATCGACTTGATGGCGTGCGCCACCTGCTTCTCGTCGGTCAGGCGCAGGATCTCGACCGCCCAGGGGAGGCGGGTCTGGTCGAAGATGCGCACCGACCAGCCATCCTCCGGGTCAATCCAGACGCTGCGATAGGGGACGCCGTCGATCTTCATGGGGGCAGGCTCCGTCCGTGGGCCGCGCGCGGGCGGGGAGATGCGGGAAGAGGCGGATATAGGCTCTCCTGCCGCCCTGCGTCATGCAGGGTGGCGGGGGGAGGGATGCGCGGAAGGATCAGATCCGCTGATGCAGGGCGCAGACCAGGGTGAAGAGGCGGCGTGCGGTTTCGAAGTCCAGCGCGATGCGGCCTTTCAGCCGCTCCCGCAGCAGCTCCGCGCCCTCGTTGTGCAGCCCGCGCCGGCCCATGTCGATGGCCTGGATCCGCGCGTCCGAGCTGCCCTCCATCACCGCTTCCTCATGGCCGGCGACCACCATGTGGTAGTCCTTGATCAGCCGGCGGAAGGGGCCGAGCGCCAGGGCGATGATGCGCAGCGGCTGCTCCGCCGCGTCGCGGATGTCGAGCACCAGCCGGCCGTCGCGCACTTCCAGGTGGAGCGAGTAGGGGCCGGACGGCAGGCCCTGCGGGCTGAAGGTGTTTCCGGCCAGCAGATCGGCCACCGCCTGGGCGCGGTCGGCCTCCGCATAGGGGCTGGGCAGGTGGAGATGCTCCGGCAGCGCGATCCGGAGCAGCCGCTGGTCAGCCATCCTTCGGCCCGGAGGAGTTCGGGCCGGAGGAGCCCGGATGGTCGCGCGGGCCTGTCAGCGGCAGCGCGGGCATGTCGTGATCCTCGCCGGTGAAGCCGAGCTTCAGCATCCAGCCGACCACCGCACCCTTCACGGGCCGTAGCATCAGCGTGCAGGCAATGGTGAAGAGCGGAAGCCAGATGGCCATGTGCACCCACATTGGCGGCTGATAGGTGCTCTCCACCCAGAACACGGGCGGCAGCAGCAGGTGCCCGACGATGAAGATGACGAAATAGGGTGGCGCGTCATCCGCGCGCAGCCCACCGAGCCGGGTATGGCAATGGCTGCATTCCGGAACCAGCCGCAGGAAGCCCTGGAACACCTTGCCCTGGCCGCAGACGGGGCAGCGGTTCACGGCGCCGCGGCCCAGCATGGTGAGATAGGACGGCAGAGAAGCCTGCTGCGCCGCGCTGCGGTCGGGCTCCCAGCGCTGGGTGGGGCGGTCCATGGGTGCTGATCCTGGCTTTTGTCGTTGATTCTTGTCGTAGAGGCCACAGGGCCGGGCCGCGTCCGTGTGCGCCGCAATATCGGCACGTCCTGTCGCCCCGATCAAGGGAGAGGCGGGCTGGCTGGCTTGCGCCGGCAGTCCAGGGCGCAGATGCTGAGCAGATGGGCAACCGCATCCTCGTCATCAACCCGAACTGTTCGCAAAGCTGCACCCGCGGCATTGCGGAGAGCCTTGCACCCTTCGCGGCGCCGGGCCGCCCTCCCTTCGAGGTTGTCTCGCTGCCGGAAGGACCGCCGGCGATCGTGACCTGGCGGGACTGGTTCGGCGTGGCCGAGCCGCTCTGCCGCATGGTCGAGGCCGAGCCGGCCCTCGCCTATATCATCGCCTGCGTCTCCGACCCCGGGCTGGAGGCGGTGCGGACGGCGACGCGGCGGCCGGTCTTCGGCCCCTTCCGGGCGGCGGTGGCGGCGGCGCTGGCGCGGGCGGAGCGGTTCGGCGTCATCGCCTTCGTCGAGGCTTCCAAGGCGCGGCAGCGACGGGTGCTACAGGCCATGGGAGCGGAAGGCCGCCTCGCCGCGAGCATCGCGCTGAACCTGCCGATGGAAACCCTGACCGACCCGCAGGCCGCCCGCGGCGCACTCTGCGACACGGCGCGGCAACTGGTGGCCCAGGGCGCCGATTCAGTGATCCTCGGCTGCGCGGGGATGGCCGGGCACCGCGCGGCGGTTGAGGACGCCGCCGGCGTGCCGGTCATCGAGCCCTGTCAGGCCGCCGCCGTGCAGGCGCTGCTGGCGACGGCCTGAGCGGCGGCGGCCCCCGCTACTTCTTCGACACGCCCCAGAAGACCGGGATGGTGGTCGGCCGCAGCCCCTCGATGCCGCTGCGATAGGCGGCGAGGGTGCGGAACTGCGCGGCAGGGATATAGGGCAGAACCTGGAAGGCGCGCGCCTGCACCTGGTCCAGAATCTCCTTCCGCCGCTCCGGCGGGCTCTCCCACCAGGCGCGGCGCAGAGCCTCCAGCTCCTCGTCCTTCGGCCAGCCGGTGAGGCCGCCCTCGCCGGGGCTGGCGAGATAGAGGTTGGTCAGCGGGTTCTGCCCGTCCAGCACATTGGCCACGGTGACAAAGAGATTCCAGCCTCCTGCCTCCGGCGCCTCCCGCCGGTTGCGGCGCTGGGTCAGCGTGCCCCAGTCCATCGCCGGCACGTCCATGTTCAGCCCGGCGCGCTGCATGGCATCAGCCAGCACCAGGGTGGAGGCGTTGTTCAGCGGACTGTCCGTGGCGTTCAGGAAGACCACCTTGCCGCCGTTATAGCCGGCCTCCCGCAGCAGGGCGCGGGCGCGCTCCAGATCCGGCTTGCCCAGGCCCGTGGCGCCGGCCCGGCTCTCCAGGGGCGTGCCGCAGAAGAAGAAGGCCGGGCAGTTCGGGACCTGCTCCGAGGGGCGGATGCCCATGCCGTCCAACACGTCCTGCTGGTTGATGGCGTAGAGCAAGGCCTGCCGCGCGCGCGGGTCGTTGAAGGGCGGCTGGGTATGGTTGATGCGCAGCCAGACCTGATAGCCCACCGGGTTGTAGGCCATGGTGCGGACCTGCCGGTTGCCTTCCAGCGTCGGGATCAGGTCGGGGGAGGGCTGCTCGATGAAGTCGATTTCGCCATTCTGCAGCGCGGCGGCGGCGGTGGCGGCATCCGGCATCGCCAGCCATTCGACCGTCTCCACCTTCACCACCTTGCCGCCAGCCAACCCGTCCGGCTCCTCGGCGCGTGGGCGATAGGCAGGGTTGCGGTGATAGACGGCGCGATCACCGGCGCGCCATTCGCTGGTACGGAAAGTGAAAGGGCCGGAGCCCGTGGGATCGGTGATCGCGACGTTGGGCGGGGTGGCGGCGATGCGTTCCGGCATCACGAAGAGCGCGCTGGCGGTTGGGCGGGCCAGCGCCTCCAGCACCAGGGCGAAGGGGCGGGAAAGAGTGATGGTGAAAGTCTTGTCGTCGACCACCTCCATCGTCGCGGTGGCCGCGGCCAGTGCCCGGCCGACAACGTCGCGCTGCGCCCAGCGCCGGATGGAGGCGACGGCATCGGCCGCGCGCACCGGCTGCCCATCATGGAACAGCAGCCCGTCGCGGAGCGTGAAGCTGTAGCGCATGCCATCGGGCGAGACGGTGTGGCTGTCCACCATCTGCGGCCGCGCCTTGCCCTGGCTATCCAGGGCGAAGAGCTGGTCATAGACGAAGAAGCCGTGGTTCCGCACGAAGCCGGCCTGGGAGAAGACCGGGTCGATCGCCGTCAGGTCGTTGATCAGCACCACCCGCAAGGTCTGGCTGGCCGCCTGGCCCTGAGCCTGCGCGGACGCCGGAGCGATGGACAGGGCGGCACCGAGGGCCGCGGCAGCGGCCAGCCCGGCAAGGCCGCGCCGTCGGGGCAAGGGGTTACGCATCGTGAGAGTCCTCCTTGGGAGATTGTTGGACCAGTCAGCGCAGCCGGGAAAGCACTGACATGGTCCCCGCCTTCCCGAGACCTCTCGCTCCGGGGGGTCAGCCCTCCGCCAGCTCCTGCTCGACCAGGCTGGCCCAGAAGGCGATGCCGCTGGGCAGGATGGCGTCGTTGAAGTCGTAGCGCGGGTGATGGGTGGAGAAGTTCTCCCGGTCGGGAGCCGCCTGCCCGAGCCGGATGAAGCAGCCCGGCACCGCCTGTGCCATGTAGGAGAAATCCTCGCCACCCATGGTCGGCGGGCGCTCGCGCACCAGCCGCGCCTCGCCCGCCAGCTTCGCCGCGGCGAGACGGGCGCGCTCCACCGGCGCGTCGCTGTTCACCACCGAGGGATAGCCGCGCTCATAGGTGATCTCGACCTTGGCGCCATGCGCGGCGGCGGTGGCGGTGATCACCTCCTTGAGCTGCTGCTCGACCGCATCGCGCGTCTCGGCCTTCAGGGTGCGCACCGTGCCCTCGATCATGACCTCCTCGGGGATGACGTTGCGCGCCGTGCCGCCATGGATGCTGCAGAGCGAGACGACGGCGGAATCCAGCGGGTCGGTGTGGCGGCTGACCACAGTCTGCGCCGCGACGATGATGTGCGCCGCCGCGACCACCGGGTCCACCGCCTGGTGCGGCCGCGCCGCATGCCCGCCGAGACCGAGGACGCGGATATTGATGGAATCCGCCGCCGCGTTGGTGGTGCCGCGGGTGATGATGAACTGCCCGGCCTCGCTGCGTGAGTCGTTGTGGATGCCGAAGACGGAGTCGCAGGGGAAGCGGGTGAACAGCCCTTCCTCGACCATTACCCGGCCGCCGCCGCCATCCTCCTCGGCCGGCTGGAAGATGAAGTGCACGGTGCCGTCGAAGTTCTTTGTCTCCGCGAGGTACTTGGCGGCGCCGAGCAGCATGGCGGTATGCCCGTCATGCCCGCAGGCGTGCATCTTGCCCGGCACGGTGGAGGCGTAGGGCAGGCCGGTGATCTCTTGCATCGGCAGCGCGTCCATGTCGGCGCGCAGGCCGATGGCGCGGCCGGCATTGGCGCCACCCTTCGCCGCCTTGCCACCGCGCAGCGTGCCCACCAACCCCGTGCCGGCGATGCCGCGCGTCACCTCGATGCCCCAGGACTCCAGCAGGCGGGCGACGAGGTCGCTGGTGCGGTGCTCCTGGAAGGCCAGTTCAGGATGGGCATGGATGTCGCGGCGCCACTCCATCGCCTCGGCGGCGACAGCGGCAATGCGGGGCTCGGTTTCGGAAGGCATTCGGCAGGCTCCGGCTCATCAATCCGGGCCTTAGCCTTGACCTGCGTGTTGCTGCTGGCAAGCCCTGGAGGAAAAGATCGGGGAAAAGAATTCCCCCGAACCCCCATCTTCTTTTTGTCAGTTTGGGGCTGCGCCAGCGGCCAGCGCGGGGAACTCGAAGAAAAAAGATGGGGGCCTGGGGGAATTCCTTCCCCCAGCCTTTCTTACTCCGCCGCCTTGGCCGCTGGCTGCCACTCCGGCGGCGCCACGCTGCCCACCTGCTCGGTGATGCGTCCATAGGCCTCCGGCCGGCGATGGGCGGCGAAGTTGAAGATGGTGGTGCGGCCGAGGGTGCACTGGTCGAGGTTGCAGTCGGCCACGATCAGCTCGTCATCCCAGCTCGTCGCCTGGGCCATGATCTCGCCCTGCGGATTGACGATGATGGAATGGCCGAACAGCTCGCAGCCATCCTCCACGCCCGCCTTGGCGACGCCGGCGGCGAAGCAGGCATTCTGATAGCAGCCCGCCTGGATGGAGAGGTGGGAATGCAGCACCCGCAGGTGATGCGCCTCAAAGCCCTTGGCGTCCTGGTTGATGGAGGGTGTGTTGTAGCCGAGCATCACCAGCTCGACCTGCTGCAGCCCCATCACACGCCAAGCCTCGGGCCAGCGGCGGTCGTTGCAGATCATCATGCCGATATTCACCGGCCCGGCCTGCCCGATCGGCGCCCGCACCACCGGGAAACCCAGGTTGCCGACCTCGAAATAGCGCTTCTCCAGGTGCTGCACCTTGCGCTGCGGGTCGAACTCCTTGTGCCCGGGCAGGTGCACCTTGCGGTACTTCAGCACGATCTCGCCCGTCGGGTGGACGTAGATGGCGGTGTTGAAGCGACGCTTGCGGACCTGTCCGGTCTCGTCCGCCTCATGGGCGATCTCGGCATAGCCCAGATGGAAGCCGATGCCGTATTTCCGCGCGGCCTCGAAGAGCGGCGCCGTCTCATTGGAAGGCATGGCCGTCTCGAACCAGTGGTCGGCCTTGGAAATGTCCTCCTCGTACCACCGCGGGAAGAAGGTGGTCAGCGCCAGCTCGGGAAAGACGACGACCTCGGCGCCGCGCCTGTGGGCGGTTTCCATCAGCCGCACCAGGCGGCCGACGACGGCGTCGCGCCCTTCTGCTTTCTGGATGGGGCCAAGCTGGGCGGCGGCAAGGGTCAGGCTGCGGGGCATCGGAACGGTCACTCCTTCAATCTGGGATCAGAATTGGCAAGGGGCGCTGGCTCAGTGATTTCCGGCCGGGGGCAGGGGGTCGATGAAGTCGGCGGCGTAGTCCTCTTGCACCTCAGAGACGGCGCGCAGGAAGGCGTCATCCCAGGCGTCCTCCAGCGCGTCCATCAGCGCCTCGGCGGCGGCGGCGCTTTTCAGGAGCGCCACGCGCTCGCGGCCGGCGACCCAGAGCGAGAAGGTTCCGTCCTTTTCCTCGCGCACCTCAAACATTGCGGTCTCCTTCGGGTGACGCAGGCGCCGGCGGCGCGGTGTCGGGATTGGTGGAGCGCGGCATCAGCAGCCGGTAGGCAACGCGCCCGGTCAGGATGGCGATGAGGCCGCCAATCAGCGCGATCAGCAGGCTGGTGCCCGGCCCGGTGAGCCAGACCCAGAGGGCGAAGGCGGCGAGCGCCGCCGCCGCCACCAGCGCGCCGCGCATCAGCCGAGCCAGTCCTCGCGATGCTGACGAGGCACAAAACGGCCCTCGCCCGGGCGGCCCAGCACCGTCGCGCCGTCCCAGATCTGCCGGCCGCGCAGGAAGGTGGCGGCGACGCGGGCCTTCATCGGCCGGCCGTTATAGGGCGACCAGCGGGCATCCTCGCGGTCCTGGATGGTGGACTCGTCGAAGGTGAAGTCGCCGGGTTCCATCACCGCGAAGTCGGCGTCGGAGCCGATGCGGATGGCGCCTTTCTTCGGATAGAGACCATGGAAGCGCGCCGTGCGCTCGGCGCAGTACCGCGCCATCAGGGTCAGTGGCAGGCCGCGCTCGGTGAGCAGGCTGTACATCAGCGGCGCGTAGGACTGCATGCCGGTGAGGCCGGCGCCACAGGCGAAGATGTCGTCGCCGAGCTTCTTCTCGCGCGGCCAGGGGGCATGGTCGGTGGAGACATAGGCCACCTTGCCGGCCACCAGCGCCGCCCACATGCGCTCCACCTCCTCGGCAGTGCGGAAGGGTGGGTTGCACTTGCCGAAGCCCTTGAGGCGGACGAGGTCCTCCTCCGTCATGCAGAGATACTGGATGCAGGCCTCGCCGCTGGCCTTGCCGCCCATGGCGCGGAAGCTCTCGGCGATCTCGAAGCCACGCGCCACCGAGGAATGGGCGATGTGCACATGCGCGCCGGTCTCCAGGCCGATCTCGAAGATCTCCAGGTCAGCCATGGTCTCGGCCAGGGGCGGGCGGGTGCGGGCGTGCATGATGGGGTCCACCCGGCCGCTCGCCTTCGCCTCGGCGGTCAGGCGCTCGACCAGCTCCTGGTCCTCATTGTGCACCGCCACCATCAGCCCGGTCTTCGCGATCTCCCTGAAGGCCGCGACCATGGTCGGGTGGTCGATGCGCGGGAAGCGCACCGCGTCATATTCATAGGTGGAGAGCTTGAAGGCGGAGGCACCGGCCTCGGCGAGCCCGGCGATGGCATCCACGCCGCCGGTCTTGGTGATGGTGCCGTAGAGCGCCACGTCCACATGGGCCAGCTGATTCACCGCCTCCACCTTCTCGTGGAAGATGCCGGCACTGGTGACGGCGCGGGGCACGTCATAGGGCATGTCGCAGACGGTGGTGACGCCACCGGCGGCGGCCGACATGGTGGCGCCCTCGATGCCTGGCCAGCCGATGGCGCTGCCGGTGTGCATATGGCCATCCACCAGGCCCGGCAGGATCACCTTGCCGGAGAAGTCGTGCACTTCGCGCGCCGGCGGTAGCTCCCCCTGGCCGATCGCGGCGATGGTCTCGCCGCGCACCGCCGCATAGCCGTCGCGCAGGATGCCTTCGGGGAGCACGAGGTCACCGCGCAGGACGCGGTCATAGGGGATCTGCATGGGCCGTTGGTCCGCTATCGAGGGCTGTCGGAAAGGCGAGCCTAGTCTCGCCTTTCCTCCGCCTCAACCCGGCCGCCGGGAGCTTCCGCCACGATCGCCCGCTTAGGGCTCGACCACCATGCAGGGGCCGCGCCGCGCCTTGCAGGCCCGCTGGGCGGCAGTGGCCGAAAGGCCGGTCACCTGGGCGCGGTAGAACCATTTGCCATCCACGCGGACGCGCTCGACATGGGCGGTGCCGAGGCTGCGGGCGGCGCGACGGGCGGCGCTGCGCGCATCGGCCGGCTTGGTGAAGGCGCCGACCTGCACCGCCCACTCCCCACGCGCGGGCGCGGCGGCCTGGCGCTTGCGGGCGGCGGCCGGCTTCGGCGGCGGCGGTTTGCGCAGCGATGGCGCGACGACCGGCGCCGCATGCGCGGTGCCGATCAGCCGAGGCGTGGCGCTGGCCACCAGCATGTCGGTGGAGTGGCGCCGCTCGGCGAAGCCGCGGTCGAGCAGGGCCATCACGTGGTCGTCGCGCTCCGCCGTGCTGGCGCCGCCGAAGACCACGGCGATCAGCCGCGTGTTGCCGCGCACCGCACTGGCCGCCAGGTTGAAGCCGCTGGCGCGGATATATCCGGTCTTGATGCCGTCGGCGCCGTCGTATTCCGTCAGGATGTTGTTGTGGCTGCCGATGGTCTGCCCGTCCCAGGTGAACCGGCGGGCATTGAAATAGGCATAGCGCTGCGGGAAGTCGCGGATCAGCGCCCGGCTGAGGATGGCCATGTCACGGGCCGTCGTCACCTGGTTGGCGTCGGGCAGGCCGGAGGCATTGCGGAAGCTGGTGTTGCGCATCCCGAGCTCCCGCGCCTTGCGCGTCATGAGGCGGCCGAACTGCACCTCGCTGCCGCCGAGCCGCTCGCCGAGCGCCGCCGCCACGTCGTTGGCCGACTTGGTCACCAGCGCCAGGATGGCGTCGCGGACGGCAATGCTGCTGCCCGGCCTCAGCCCCAGCTTCGAGGGCTCCTGCCCCGCCGCGTGCCGTGACACGCGGATGCGCGTGGTGGGCTTCAGCCGGCCGCGCTCCAGCGCCTCGAAGGTCAGATAGAGCGTCATCATCTTGGTGAGCGAGGCCGGGTAGCGCGGCTCGTCGGCGTTGATCGCGAAAAGCTCCTCGCCGGTGCCTGCGTCCATCACCACGGCCGAGTACCGGCTGCTGCCGATCTGCGCCTGCGCAGACGGGATGGACGAGAATAACAGAGCCGCGGCGGCCAGCGCGAAGGCACCGGCGCGGCATACGGCGGTGAGGCCGTTCTGCAGCATGATGGGCATCCCCCCTCAATGCGGCGCGCCATCGCCCCCGACGCACGCCGCACATCCCCCAATGCCCAGCCGGCGGCCGCCAGCCGAGCCGCGCCCGGATCCGCGCCTGCCGCCGGGCGCACGATACGATGGAGGCCGGGCCTCCATGCCGTGCGGCGGCAGGTTCCCCTGCGAACCGGGCCGATGCGCAACATGCCGAGATCGCGCGTGAGAAGAAAGCGCTTATCAACTGATCCGACAGGAAAATACGCGTGCGTGCCGAGCCAGCGTCAGCGTGGCAGGTGGGTAAAAACCTGCCGTGCCACGGAGATCGCGCCCCGCGCCGCCTCCGTCTGCCGCTCCTCGTTCCAGGCCAACGCCACACCCACGGTGCGGATCGGCCCGCACAGGGTGCGGAACACCATCCCGGCGGGGTGCATGCGCGCCATGCCCGAGGAAAGCAGCGCGATACCGAGCCCCGAGGCGACGAAGCTGAGTTGCGCCGTGGCGGAGCCGACCTCGTGCCTGCCGCGCGGCTCGAAGCCCGCCGCGCGGCAGGCGGCCACGAGCGCATCGAAATAGGCTGGGCTGATGGCGCGCGGCAGGGTCAGCAGGCGCGCCTCCGCCAGCGCGGCGAGCGGCAGGGGGCCGGGCTCCGCCAGCAGGGGATGGTTCTCCGGCAGCGCGGCGACGAGTTCCGCTTCCAGCGCCTGGATCTGCGCGGTCAACGGCGGCTGCGAGAGGCCGAGCCGCGTGGCGGCACGGCCGAAATGGCCTTCCTCGGCGACGGCAAGGAAGTGGCCGAGACGGCGCAGGAGGCGGAAGTCCATGATGGCGATACGGAAAAGCTATCCTGCGCGCCCGTCAATCGGAATGGACGGCCCGGCGTGGGCGGCGCACAACAGCGCATTCTCTAAAGTAGGTGAGGGAGAACGCCGACTCATGAAGCTGCATCCGGTGAAGGTCTATCCGTCCAAGGCGCTGCTGCCGCGCGAGGAACAGCTCGCCTGGAAGATCGCCGGCGTCGCCGCCGACCGCGTGGCGGTGGAGAAGGCGGTGGCGGAGATGATCATCAACCGCATCATCGACAACGCCTCCGTCGCCATCGCCGCCATCAACCGCTCGGCGCCGACCACCGCGCGCGCCATGGCGCTGGGCCATCCGCGCAGGGGCGGCGCGGCCGTGTTCGGCCTGCCGGCCAGCAAGGGCGTCTCGCCGGAATGGGCGGCCTGGGCCAATGGCACGGCGGTGCGCGAGCTGGACATGCACGACACCTTCCTCGCCGCCGACTACTCCCACCCCGGCGACAACATTCCTCCCATCCTCGCCGTGGCGCAGAGCCTGGAACGGTCGGGGCGGGAACTGATCCGTGGCATCGCAACGGGCTACGAGATCCAGGTGGACCTGGTGCGCGCCATCTGCCTGCACGAGCACAAGGTGGACCACATCGCCCATCTCGGCCCCTCCGCGGCGGCCGGCATCGGCACGCTGCTCGGGCTGAAGCAGGAGGTGATCTACCAGGC
The DNA here is from genome assembly GCA_035565935.1 of Roseomonas sp. Taxonomy (GTDB): domain Bacteria; phylum Pseudomonadota; class Alphaproteobacteria; order Acetobacterales; family Acetobacteraceae; genus Pseudoroseomonas. Next base: position 12,100 of record DATMRU010000041.1, on the reverse strand, counting down.
GGTGCAGCAGGCGCTGCACACCACCATCACCTTCCGCCAGAGCCGCAAGGGCGAGATCTCGTCCTGGAAGGCTTTCGCTCCTGCCCATGCCGGAAAGCTGGCGGTGGAAGCCGTGGACCGGGCGATGCGCGGGGAAGGGGCGCCGAGTCCGATCTACGAGGGTGAGGATTCCGTCATCGCCTGGGTGCTGGACGGGCGCAGCCACCGCGAGGTGGTCTATGACCAGCCTTTCTACCAGGTACCGCTGCCGGAGAAGGGTGAACCCAAGCGCGCCATCCTCGACACCTATACCAAGGAGCACTCGGCCGAGTACCAGTCCCAGGCGCTGATCGACCTGGCCTTCCGGATGCGGGACCAGATCCCCGACCAGGAGGCGATCGAGAAGATCATCATCCACACCAGCCACCACACCCACTACGTCATCGGCACCGGCGCGAACGACCCGCAGAAGATGGACCCCAAGGCGAGCCGCGAGACGCTCGACCACTCCATCATGTATATCTTCGCCGTGGCGCTGCAGGACGGGCGCTGGCACCATGTGGACAGCTACGCGCCGAAGCGCGCCGCCCGGCCCGACACGGTGCGCCTCTGGCACAAGATCGAGACCCGGGAGGAGGAGGAGTGGACCCGCCGCTATCACTCCACCGACCCGAACGAGAAGGCCTTCGGCGCCCGCGTCGAGATCCTGATGAAGGACGGCAGCACCCTGACGGACGAGATGGCGGTGGCCAATGCCCATCCGCTGGGGGCGAAGCCCTTCGTGCGGGAGGACTATATCCGCAAGTTCGAGATCCTGACGGAGGGCATCATCTCCCCGCGGGAGAGCAACCGCTTCCTGGAGGTGGTGCAGGATCTGCCGAACCTCGCGGCGGGCGAGTTGCCTCTGCTCAACATCGCCCTGCCGCGCGGCGCGTTGGCGGAGGGCAAGCCGGGCATCTTCTGATGTCCGGCGCCGGTGCGATCGTGATCCGGGAGGGGCGCGCGGCCGATGCGCCCGTGCTGGCGGCGATCCACCGGCGCGCCCGGCAGGCCGCCATGCCCGGCCTGCGCGAGGCGCACAGCGAGGCCGAGGTGGCGGACTGGATTGCCGCCACGCTGATGCGGGTGCATCGCGTGGCGGTGGCCGAGCAGGACGGCACGCCTATCGGCTATATCGGCTTCGGTGAGGATGCGCGGCACGGGCCAATGGTGCTGCACCTCTATCTGGCGCCCGGCTGGCGCGGGAAGGGCATCGGCGCGCGGCTCCTTCAGGTCGCGGCGGATGCCCTGGGGCCGCAGCTCAGCCTCTACTGCATCACCCGCAATGCCGGGGCGCTTCGCTTCTACCAGCGGCAGGGATTCCGTATCGCCGCGCGCGGCGACGGTGCCGGCACGGAGGAGGGTGAGCCCGACCTGCTCCTCCATCGCGATACCCGATCCACCGAGTTCAACGACAGGGAAGACAATCCATGAGCGAAACCCAGCCCGAGATCCGCAAGGGCTTGGTCGGCGTCGTCGCCGACGTCTCCGCGGTGTCCAAGGTGATGCCGGAGACCAACAGCCTCACCTATCGCGGCTATGCCGTGCAGGATCTGGCCGAGCAGTGCAGCTTCGAGGAGGTCGCCTACCTGCTGTGGAATGGCGAGCTGCCGAACGCCGCGCAGCTCGCCGAATTCCGGCGGGAGGAGGCCGCCAACCGCGCCATCAGCCCGGCGCTGCATCAGGTGATCAAGGCCTTCCCGCACGATGCTCATCCGATGGATGCGATCCGCACCGCGGTGAGCTTCATGGGATTGGAGGATCCGGAGACGGCCGATGTCTCCGAGCCGGCGACCCGCCGCAAGGCGATGCGGCTGCTGGCGAAGATCCCGACGGCCATCGCCGCCGCGCACCGCGCCGCCAAGGGGCAGGAGCCGGTGGCGCCCGATCCGAAGCTCAGCTTCGCCGAGAACTTCTTCCATGTCGTGCTCGGCAAGGTGCCGCAGCCCGAGGTGGTGAAGGCTTTCGACGTCTCCCTCATCCTCTATGCCGAGCATGGCTTCAATGCCTCGACCTTCACCGCGCGCACGGTGACCAGCACGGGGGCGGACCTGCACGGCGCCGTCACCGCCGCCATCGCCGCGCTGAAGGGGCCGCTGCACGGCGGCGCCAACGAGGCCGTGATGCACATGCTCTCCGAGATCGGTGACCCGGCGAAGGCGGCCGCCTGGCTGCAGACCCGCTTCGACCACAAGGCGCTGGTGATGGGCTTCGGCCATCGCGTCTACAAGCATGGCGACAGCCGCGTCCCGACCATGACGAAATACGCCGAGAAGATGGCCGAGGTGGTGGGTGACCGGCGCTGGATGGAGATGAGCCGTATCCTCGCCGCCGAGATGGTGGCGAAGAAGAACATCCACCCGAACCTCGACTTCCCCGCCGGCCCCGCCTACCACCTGATGGGCTTCGACATCCCGCTCTTCACCCCGATCTTCGTTGCCAGCCGCATCACCGGCTGGGCGGCGCATGTCATCGAGCAGGCCGCCGACAACCGGCTGATCCGCCCGCTCTCCCACTACACCGGTGTCGCGCAGCGCGCCGTCCCGCCGATCTCGGCACGCGGTTAGACGCACGGCCGACGCTCCCGGCTTTCTCGGACGCGGCGCCGGAAGGCGCCGCGTTTCTGCATTCGGGACAGGATTGGCGGATGCAGGACGATGCGGCAGCGGGAATTTGCAACGGGTTTCGGCGGATTTCGTTGACAAGCAGATTGCGCGTGAAGATAGCGTGTTGCAGGCGCGCATCGGTTGAGCGCGATTCGCACGAGCGACTGTTAAGAGCGCCGTGCGCGTCATGTCCGCGGCGACGCGTCGCGGTTCGGGGAGTTGGCCAGGGCGGCCGTGGAGGCGATGGCGACGCCTCCTTCCTTCCGGAACCCGCGCTGCAGAGCAGGCGCCGCATGACGACAACCGCTGCCGCAGTTTTCGTTGGGTAAGGAGATCCAGCACGTGAGCGACGACAACGAGAGCGGCCCCACCCGGGCACAGCCGATGGCCATGAGCACCACCCGCCGCAGTGCAGGGACGCGCAAGGCGAGCACCGCTGGCCGCAAGACGACCGCCAAGGCGTCCGCGGCAAAGAAGCCGGCCACGCGCAAGAGCGCCAGCGCCACGCCGAAGAAGGCGGCCAGCAGCCGCACGGCCAAGACCACGGCTGGTACGCGCAAGGCGACGGGCACCCGCACCGCGAAGGCGACCACCGCGCGCAAGGCGGCGGGCACCCGCACGGCGAAGACGGCGACCACCGCGCGCAAGGCGGCGACCACCGCGCGCAAGGCGACGGGCACCCGCACGGCGAAGGCGACCACCGCGCGCAAGCCGGCGGCCAGCCGTAGCGCCTCCACGCGGAAGGCCGCGACGGCGCGGAAGCCGGCTGCGACCAAAACCGCCAGCACGAGCCGCAGCACCGCGACGCGCAAGCCGGCGGCCAGCCGTAGCGCCTCCACGCGGAAGACCGCGACGGCGCGCAAGCCCGCCGCGACGCGTCGCACGGCGGCGCCGAAGCCTGCTGCCACGCGCAAGTCGGCGACGCCACGCCGCACGCGCAGCCGCGCGACGGAGGCTGAGGCCGCGCCGATGACGGCCCCCGAGACGGCGGAGAAGGCGCCGGAGACGAAGCGCGCTTCCGCGGGGCGCAGCGAAGCCGCGAAGAAGGCGGCCGCCACCCGCGCCCGCAAGAAGGCTGAGGCGCCCGCGCCTTCCATGACGGCCGAATCCGAGCCGATGGCGGACGCGACGTCCATGCCGGCTTCGGAAGAGCCGCAGCAGGACAGCGCCGCCGGCAACTGATCCAGACGGCGACGTCTGGAGCATCGCGGGAGGGAAGGACCCCTCCCGCGCCTGGCTTTGCGCGGCACGCGCTCTGGCCTAGCTTCTCCGGATGCCGCCGCGATGCGGCGTCCGGAGAGGGGACCCCATGCCTGAGAACATTCGCCGCATCCTGTATCTGAGCTATGCGCCGGAGGCGGTTTATGCCCTGTGGCGCGCCAGCATGCCGGAAGGCTGCGAGCTGCTGACCCTCTCGGCCAATGATGATGCGGAGCGGGTGGAAAAGCTGGCCCTTGCCGATGCGGTGATCGTCGCCCCCGCCGTGCTGCGCCCCGAATGGGTCGCGAAGGCGCCACGCCTGAAGCTCGTGCAGCACCAGGGCGTCGGCTGGCAGGGCGAGACGCCGATCGTCGAGCTGCGCGAGCGCGGCATCCGCCTCGCCATCAATCCCTCCGGCACCGCCGATGTGGTCAGCGAGCATGCCCTGGCGCTGATCTTCGCCTGCCTCCGCCATATCCCGCGCACCGATGCCGCCATTCGGCGCGGCGAGTGGCTGGGCACGGCGCTGCGCCCCGTCTCGCGCAACCTGCGGGGGCGCACTGTGGGGATCGTTGGCATGGGGCGCATCGGCTCGGCGCTCGCCGCCCTGCTGCAGCCCTTCAAGGTGCGCGGGCTCTACGCCGACCCCTACCAGCGGCTGCCGGAAGGACTGGAACTGGCGCTGAATTTCCGGCGCGTCGAGCTGGACGAGTTGCTGCGCGAGTCCGAGGTGATCTCCCTGCACCTGCCGGCGACCGCGGAGACGCACCACATGTTCAGCGACGACGCCTTTGCCCGGATGCGGCGGGATGCGGTGCTGGTCAACTGCGCCCGCGGCGCCGTGGTGGACGAGGCCGCGCTGGCCCGTGCGCTGCAGGCCGGCACCATCCGCGCAGCCGGCATCGACGTCTTTGAGCCGGAGCCGCCGCGCCCCGACAACCCGCTCTTCGCCTTGCCGAATGCCGTGCTGACGCCGCATATCGCTGCCGGCACGCTGGACGCCATGGAGGCCAAGGTGCGCGGCGCCACGGCCAATATCGGCCGCTTCTTCCGCGGCGAGGCGCTGGTCGACGAAATCGATCTGACGGCATGTCCCTGAGCATCCGGCCCGCCGGCAGCGGCGAGGCCGCTTTACTGGCGCCGCTGCTGGGCGCCTATGCGGCGGAAATGCGTGGCGTGCTGCACGGGCAGGCAACGGCGGATGCCGGGGCCATCGCCGCGCTGCTCGCCGCCGACGCCCGCACCGAGCTGCTCGTGGCCTGGGAGGGCGACGCGCCGCAGGGCTTCGCCCTCTTCTATGACCTGCCGGAGCTCGTCTTCGCGCGCCGCTGCGGCCAGCTCGACGACCTCTTCGTGCGGGCGGAGGTGCGCGGACGCGGCATCGCCCGCGCACTGGTCGAGGCGGTCGGGGAACTGGGTCGGGTGCGCGGATGGAGTCACCTGCGCTGGTTCGTTCCCGAAGCCGACCAGGCGGCGATCGCACTCTACGAACGCATCGCCGAACGCACCTCGTGGCGCAGCTATATCCAGCGGCTCGATCCCGGCGCGTCGCTTTAGTGCGGGCTCGTGCCAGGAAGCGCCGGCAAGCTCCTGTTCCGGCGCACATCTTCCCCTTCGGATGAATGCGCCGGGGCAGAGGCCGGCGCCGGGCAACCGCCGCTGCCGTGGGGCTTTTCCCTGCCGGGTTTGCAGAGGCTTCGGGCATGCGCATCAAGGTCATCATCAATGCCGGTGGCGGGTCGGTGAAGGGCGAAGACGTCACCGAGCGCCTCACCGAAGCCTTTGCGCGGCATGGCGTCACCGCCTCGGTGGCACAGGTGGAGGGGGCCGAGCTGCGCCAGGCCGTCGAGACGGCTCTGGGCGAGCCGTGGGATGGCATTGTGGTGGGCGGCGGGGATGGCACTATCGGCACCTCGGCCGGCCTTGTGGCGGGCAGCGGGCGGCCCTTCGGCGTGCTGCCGCTCGGCACCCGGAATCACTTCGCCAAGGATCTCGGCCTCCCGCTGGAGGTGGAGGATGCGGTCGCGGTCATCGCCGCCGGCCATCTGCAGTCCATCGACGTGGCCCGGATCAACGACCGCATCTTCATCAACAACGCCACCGTCGGCCTCTATGCCGACATCGTGCGCTGGCGCGAGTACGAGCAGTCCCGCCTCGGCCTGCCGAAGAATCCGGCGACCGTGCTGGCCACGCTGCGCGCCCTCTGGCGCTTCACCCGACACCGCCTGACCGTGCGGGCGGAAGGCTGGGGGGAGCGGCTGCGCACGCCGCTCGTCTTCATCGGCAACAATCTCTACAGCACCAGCCTGCCGAACCCGGGCCGGCGCTGCGCGCTGGATCAGGGTGAGCTCTGCCTCTGCATCGCCCGGCACCACAGCCGCCTCGCGGTCGTCCGGATGTTCGTCCGCGCCCTGCGGGGCCGCCTGCGCGAGGACCGGGATTTCGAGATGCGCGCGGTGCCGGAGGTGGAGATCCTTTCCCATCGGCGGAAGCTCAGCGTCACGCTGGATGGCGAGGTGCTGACCATGCGCGCGCCGTTGAAGTGCCGGAGCTGGCCGGGGGCGCTCCAGGTATTTGCGCCGGAAAATCAGGGGGCGCTGCCGCCTGAACCCCCGCCGGGGGGATAGTATCCCCCCGGACCCCGCCATCCGTTCAGCCGAACGTGGTGAGGAGGTCGTCCACCTGGGCAGAGGTCAGTTCGCGGGCAGCCGCACCACGCAGCAGCAGGGCGAGACGCGCGGATTCCTCCAGCTCCTCGGCGGCATAGACGGCATCCGTCAGCGTCTTGCCGGAGACCACGGGACCGTGGTTCGCCAGCAACATGGCGCGCGCGGATTTCGCTGCCTCATGGATGGCCGGCTCCATCGCGGCATCGCCGGGGCGGTAATAGGGAATCACCGGCAACTCGCGGCCGACCCGCATGACGAAATAGGGCGTCAGCGGCGGGATCGGCGCCGTCTCGCCCGGTGCGGCCAGGCAGCCGATGGCGGTGGCATAGGTGGAATGCAGATGCACCACCGCGCCCGCCTCGGGCCGCGCCGTCAGCACGGCGCGGTGCATGAACACCTCCTTGGAGGGCTTGTCGCCGCCGATGTGCTTCCAGTCGGTGTCCAGCTTGCTGATGCGGTCGGCCTTCAGCCGACCCAGCGAGGAGTTGGTCGGCGTCATCAGGTAGCCGTCGGGCAGGCGCACGCTGATATTGCCGGCGCTGCCGACGGAATAGCCGCGGGCGAAGAGGCTGGCGCCAAGCTCGCAGAGGAGGTCGCGCAGTTCGTTCTCGGTCATGCTGCGAAGGCCTTCAGGAAGAAGTCGCGGGCGCCGAAATTGCCGGACTTCAGCGCCAGATGCAGGCCGCCCGGCTCGGCATAGGTCCAGGGCACGCCCGGGTCGATCTGCGGGCCGATCCGCAGGCTGGTCACGCCGAGCTTCTGCACCACGGCGCCCGAGGTCTCCCCACCAGCCACCACGAGGCGGCCGACGCCACGCTCCACCAGCGCCTGGGCGATGCCGGCGATCGCGTGCTCCACCAGCGTGCCCGCCGCCTCGCGCCCGAGCTTCTGCTGCAGCGCCGCCACCTTCTCCGGCGGTGCCGAGGCGGCGATGACCACCGGTCGTTCCTCGGAGAGCTTGCCCTCCACCCAGGCGAGCGCCTCGTCGATCAGCGCCTGCGCATCCGGCTTGGCCAGCGCGTCGAGCTCCAGCGTCGGCACGTGGTCGCGCGCCAGCCCGATCTGGCCGAGCGTCGCGCGCGAGCAGGAGCCGGCCACCACGGCCATGGCGCCGCGCGGTGGCGGCAGGCTGGCGGCGTCGCCGCGCTCGGGCAGCAGGCCCTTGGCACGGAAGTTGTCGGGCAGGCCCATGGCGATGCCGGAGCCGCCAGTGATCAGGGCGTGCTCGGCGCAGGCCTCGCCCAGCATGCGCAGGTGGGCGTCCGTCACCGCGTCGGTGATGGCGTAGCGGCGCCCGGCCTCCTTCAGGCGGGTGAACTCGCGGCGGATGGCGGCAGCGCCCTGCTCGACGATGGGAAAGGGCACCAGCCCCACGCCTCCCTCGGTCTGGCGCGACAGCACGCGCACGAGGTTGGCGTCCTTCATCGGCGTCAGCGGATGGTTCTCCATCCCGCTCTCGTTCAGCAGTGTCTGGCCGACGAAGAGGTGGCCCATGTAGATCGAGCGATTGTTGGCCGGGAAGGCGGGGCAGGCGATGGCGAAGCCGGACTGCAGTCGCTTCAGTAGCGCGTCTGCCACGGGGCCGATATTGCCCTCGTCCGTGCTGTCAAAGGTCGAGCAGTACTTGAAGAAGATCTGCTTCGCGCCTGCGGCCAGCAGTGCCTCGCAGGCGGCGAGGCTTTCGGCCACGGCCTCGGCCACCGGCGCGGTGCGCGACTTGAGCGCGACGACGATGGCATCCGCCTCCGGCATTGGTCCCTGCGGCACGCCGATGACCTGCACCGTGGTCATGCCATTGGCCACCAGCATGGCGGCGAGGTCGGTGGCGCCGGTCGAATCATCCGCGATGCAGCCGAGCAGAGGCATGCTTCTCTCCCTTTGTTGTCGAAGGCGCGCCGTTCTCCCTCATTCTTCGCCCAACGGACAGAAAGAAGAAGGGGGTTCGGGGGACTGTCCGAGGCAGTGCGCCGGACCCCCCGATCTTTTTCCCTTAGGCAGGGCGAGCAGATCGGCATGCCCGATCCACGCCGACAGCCGCCCGCGCATGGCCTGCGCCCGGCGTGCCGCCGCCCAGTCCCGCAGACGGGGTGCCAGACTGCGCGGCAGGGCCGCCATCGCCGCCCGCGCATGGCCTTCCGCCAGGGCATCGGCCATGGTTGGCGTGCCGGCGCCGATGCGCCAGGGGCTCGGTGCGGTGCGCACGGTGAAGCCGCGTACCCGGAAGGCCTGCGTCATCGCCGCCGGCGCCGCGGGGCCGAGAGCGCCGCCGCCGAAGCCCTTGTCGCGCCTCTGGTCGCGCCGGAAGCCCTGCGCCACGAGGCGGTCCGCGGGGTGTGGTGGGAAAAAGCGCTCGCGCCCGTCCACGTTCAGCGCGGCGTAGAAAGGCACCCTCAGCGCTGCGGCCATGGCCTCGACCCAGGGGCGGGAGACCAGGTCGCAGAGGGCAGTGCTGACCACCGCATCCGCCCCCTCCAGCGGCAAGGCACGCGGCCCGGCGGCGAGATCGGCCAGCATGGCCTCGACGCGCCAGACCCCCTGCGGCGTGTGCACCAGCAGGGTGCGCTTCTTCGGCCAGGTGGTGGTCCAGCCAGCGAGGATGGCCCGCTCCTCGATGGTGGTGATCGCCTCCTCCAGCAGGGCGGCATTCGCGTCCACCAGCGTCCAGCGCTGCGAGCGGGCGAGCAGCGGCGCCAGCCAACGCAGCAGCGCCCCTGTGCCGGCGCCGAGATCCACGAGATGGGGGCGCGGCGGCAGCGCATCCGCCAGCGCGAGCGCCAGGCCGAAGTTGCGCGCGCGCGCGTCGAAGGGCTCGCGCAGGGCGAGCCATTCGGCCTCGAAGCCTTCGCTCATGCCCCGGCGGCGTCCAGCTCGGCGGCGAAGGCCTGCGCGCGGTCGGTCCAGCGCGGCAGCTTCTGGCCGGCGGCCCAGGCGGCCTCGGCCATCTCGGCGCGCAGCGCGGGGTCGTAGATGACGCGGCGCATGGCACGGGAGAGCGAATTGGCGTCGCCCGGCGCGGCGATCACCCCGGCTTCCGTCGGCACCAGATCGGCGATGGCGCCACCGGCGGTGATGGCCACGGGCAGGCCGCGCGCCAGGGCCTCGGCCGCGGCCATGCCGTAGCCTTCCCAATGCGTCGCAAGGGCGAAGAGGTCGGCGCGGGCATAGAGCGCCTCCAGCCCTTCCTGCCGCACCTCGCCGGCGAAGGTGACGCGCTGGGCGATGTTCAGTTCCTCGGCGAGCGCAACGAGGCTCTTGGCATGCACGGGGTCGCGGGGGGCGCCGGCGATGGTCAGGCTCCATTCCAGATCGGTGAGCCGGGCCAGGGCGCGCAGCAGCACGTCATGCCCCTTGCGCGGCACAAGCACGCCGACCGCGAGGATGGCGCAGCCCGGACCGCCCGAGCCCTTGCTGCGCGGCGCCGGATCGGTGCCGGGCTCGACCACGCCGATGCGCTCCTTCTCAGCGCCGAATTCCAGCGGCAGCCGGTCGGCGGTGAGGCGGGAGGTGGCGACCAGCCGGGCGAGCCGCGGGAAGATCAGGCTCTCGCGCTGCTTCAGCTCCTCGCGATCCTCGTCGGTATAGCCGGGCTCGATGGCGGTGGGGTGGTGGATCAGCCCGACCGCCTGGCGCACCTCCAGTTCGTCCACGAAGGGGGCGAAGGCGGGCAGGCCGAGCCCGTCGATCACCAGCCTTGTCCCTTCAGGAATGGCGTCCAGCGCGGCGCGGGCGGAAGCCTGGGCGGCGGCGTCGGGTAGGGGATGGCGGCCTTCCAGCTCCACCACCTGGATATCGTGGCCGGCGGCGCGGAAGCCTTCCACCAGCCGGCGGTCATAGCCGTAGCCGCCGGAGATGGTGCTGAAGGGGCCAGGGACGAGCAGCGCTATCTTCATCTCACGCGACCTTCGCATCATAGGCGGCCCAGGCGAGCGGACTTTCGCGCAGCAATACCTTGATGGCCTCCACCTTGCGCCCGCTCTCACCGAGGCGGCCTTCCTTTGCCGCCGCGCAGAGCCGGCCATGGATGTAGTGGCAGAGGAACTCGGTGCTGGTGTTCTGGCCGGCGAATTCGGGCAGCGTGTCGAGGTTGCGGTAGTCGATCGCGTCCAGCAGCCGGCGCAGCTCGGTGCGGGCGGCGGCGATGTCCACCAGCAGGTTGTCCTCGTCCAGCGCGGCGGCGCGGAACTCGGCCTCCACCACGAAGGTGGCGCCGTGCACGCGCTGCGCCGGGCCGAAGCCCTCGCCGCGGAAGCTGTGCGCGACCATGATGTGGTCGGCGACCGTCAGGCTGAACATCGTGCTGCGGGTCTCCGGAGCGGTTTGCGGGTCGGGTCAGTAGGTGATGACGGGGCAGAGCGGCGCAACCGCCCCGGCGGGCGGATCGAGCAGCGCTGGCATCTGCGAGGGCAGTTCTTCGAAGGGAATGACGGGGCCGAGCAGCGTGTCGAATGCGGCATCTCCGGCCAGCAGAGCCAGGGCCAGAGCAAGGCGCTCCGCATGGCTGCGCCGCCCGCGCAGCGCGGGCGAGACGGCGCCGACCTGGCTGGAGCGCAGCGTCAGTCGCCGCGCATGGAAGGCTTCCCCCAGCGGCAGCGTCACCGGCTTGTCGCCATACCAGGAGGCCTCGATGATGCGCGCCTCGAAGGCGGCATGGGCCAGGGCGTTCCGCAGCCCCTCGGGGTTGGCCGAGGCATGGATGATCAGCTCCTGCTCGGCGGGGCTCGCCTCCGGCGTCGCGAAGTGGGCGCCGAGCGCCTCGGCCACGGTGCGGCGGGCGGGCTCGGTGTCCAGCACCGTGACGGTGGTGCCGGGAATGCGCGCCACCAGCCAGGCGACGAGCAGCCCGACCACGCCGGCGCCGATCACCAGCACGCGCTCGCCGGGCAGCGGTGCGGCGTCCCAGATGATGTTGAGAGCCGTTTCCATGTTCGCACCGAGCACGGCGCGCTGGTCGGGAAGGGCGTCCGGGAGGGGGATGCACATCGCCGCCGGGGCGAGGAAGCGGTCCTGATGCGGGTGCAGGCAGAAGATGCGGTGGTTGAGCAGCTCCGGCGGACCGTCCTCCACCATGCCGACGGCGGCATAGCCATACTGCACGGGGAAGGGGAAGCCGCCCTGCTGCAGCGGCGCCTGCATGGCTTTCCACTGGCTTTCCGGCACGGCGCCGTGGAAGACCAGCCGCTCGGTGCCGCGCGAGACGCCGCTGGCGAGGGCGCGCACCAGCGCCTGGCCCGGTTCGCGGGGTGGCAGGGGCTGCGTACGGATCTCGCCCCGGCCGGGCGCGGTCGCCCAGAAGCCGCGTGCGATCACGCGCAGACCGCCGGGCGGGCGCGATGTAGGGCGATGTCGAACAGCACGTCCTGACCGAGTTGGCGCACCTGCCAGTCGAAGCGCAGCCCGTCGGCGATGCGGGCGGCCTCGGGCAGGGTGAAGGCGGGGATGCCGGAGCCGAGCAGTACGGGCGCCACGGTGACGTGCAACCGGTCCAGGCAGCCGCTCGCGAGGAAGCGGGAAATGGTCAGCCCGCCGCCCTCCACGAAGATGCGCTTCAGCCCGCGCGCGGCGAGCATGGGCAGCAGGGCGCAGAGGTCCAGTCCGCCGATGGCGGCG
>DATMRU010000040.1:0-34056 GCA_035565935.1 Roseomonas sp. | reverse complement strand
TGGCCGAGGAGGTGTAATCCGTCCAGTTGGAGTAGCCGACCACGCCATGGACATAATCCGGCTTGTCGCCCAGCCAGGAGGAGAACTTGGCGAGGTCAGCGGTGCTGTTGCCGATATAGACGCCGAGAGCGGTCATGGGGGGTCTTTCCGTGGGGGGGCGGAGGTGCCGCCCTCATCGGGCGCTCACTCACTTGTGAGTGAGAAATGTTAAGCGGACGTTAACTCGCCCCTCAAAAATCACGGAAAAGTGAGTTTCTGTGGATATGCGTAGCGGAATACCGCAGACCTGAGCTGCTTTTCCTGGCTCTCTGCGCGCTTAAGCTCTCCAAGGGCCCCTTGCAGGCTCCGAAGGCTGACGTGGCGATCGGCAAAGGGATCTCCCGCGCGCCTTCCGGAGGAGGCCGCTTCTCCGCGTTCTGCAGGAAATGACCGGCGCTACCGCACCGCGGGCGGCGGAGCCGCTCGGCTACCCTCGCCCCACGGCCCACAGGTGCGAGGTCTTCCCGATCCGCCTTGAGCGCAGCAGAGTTTTAAGGAGCGGGATCTGCCCCACCCGCGGTGTCGGGCCAGCCGCCATTTCATTCTGGCAAGGCGGGGGCAGGAATGGCGTGAAACAACCCTTCGCTGTCCGGCGGCTGGGCTAATTACGGCAAAACCGCTGTTGCTCAGTCTAGGACACGCCGAGCTCCGTCCTTAAGGGCTTGGTGATCAGCCCAGCCGCCACAGACGGGAAGGCACGGTGATATGGGAATCCTGCGCCGCGCTTTCTCGGCTGACCACCGGTTCCTGAAAAGCACCTCTATTTCTCTCCGCCGGCGAGGGTGCCTTGATCGCCTTTCTGCCCACAAAGCGTTTCCGGGACAGACCTTCCCGGCCCGACGCTGCCTGCCGTCTGCGCAGTCCACCAGTCCGTCAAGGGGTTAGTCCCGCTTCACGCATGCTAAGCCAGATCTACCAGCCGGCGCGCTTGCCAGCGGTGCTTTGGACCGCCTCCGCCAGAGCATCCACTGTAAAGGGCTTGGTCAGCACCTGCATGCCGGGCTCGAGGGGCGCATCCCCGAAGATGCGGTTCTCGGCATAACCCGTGATGAAGAGCACCGGCAGCTTTGGACGGAACTGGCGGGCAGCATCGGCCACCTGCCGGCCGTTCATGCCGCCCGGGAGCCCGACATCGGTGACCAGTAGATCAACTGGCGCCTCTGACTGCAGCACTTTCAGCGCGGAAGCGCCGTCCGCCGCCTCAAAGGTGGTGTAGCCCCTCTCCTTCAGCAGCTCGGTGAGCGGGTGCTGTTGGCTGGACCGCTGGCAGACTGATTGATCTTTCCCCTTGCCGCCCCAGACCATGGTTCAGGCAATCTTGACCTCTGCTATGGCAACCCCGGCGCATCCCTCGCCGCTTCTTCATGGCTGATGCCGGAATTGCCTGGGCTTCATGGTTTTTCCCAGTCATCCTGAGGCCTACTTTACGGCTTCGGCGGAGTATGCCGCCAAGGCGCACGCGAACCATCAGCCCGCACAGGCCTGGAATCTCTCAGCATGAATTCTCCTGTTCCGCAGATGGCGGCCGACAGCTGCCACCTGCAATCCGACCCGAGTGTCGTCTGGTGTCACCCTGCCTTCTGCCAGATGGCGCTGCCAGTTTCCGCTGCCGCAGGCTCCTGGCGGCGGGGCGTGGGCAGCGTGGTGGTTGCCGTCGAGACCGCCACAGGCGACGCCTTGCCGTCGGGATGGTGCCTGCGGTTACTGCTGATGCATCTCTGCGACCGTGCCGTACGGACGGCCAGCCCGCTTGTCGAGATGGGCTCTGACGCGGCCGCGCTGGCAGCAGAACTGGGCCTGCCGGTCACCGAACCGGTGTTGCGGGAGGTGGTGGCGCAGGTTGAGCGCCTTCTGACAGCCAGGATGACGGTGTCGCTGGACGGGCATTCCGCTCTTGGCGTTCTCGACGCGCGCGGTCAGTCGCGCCGGACCGGCCCAGCGTGGCGCTCCCGCCTTCGGCTGAATGCTCGCTTCCAGGCCAGCCTGGTGGCGAGTGCCATTCCTCTGGATCGGCGCGTCGTGACGGCGCTCGCGGCCGAGCCGATGGCGCTCGACGCACATGGCTGGATCAGGCAGCTGCGGCACGATCATGCGGCGGACACTCTGGCAACCGTAGCATGGGACGACCTGCTGCAGCGCTTTGGGTCGCCCGGACAGGACCCTGCTAGCTTCCGGTCGGCGTTCGAGGATGCACTGCGGATGGTCTTTACAGCGGACCATTCGATTTCATTGGCGGCTGATGAGGCGGGTGTCACCGTCGGGTTTGCGGCGCCTGAGAATGCAACCGCGGCACCGCCGGCCAGCCAGGAGTACGACCAGCCGGGCGAACCCGCTGCCGCCGAGGCCAGGCGCAAAGCGAAGTCCAGCCAGCACGGACCGGTGTCTGCCCCCTCTGAAGCGGACGCGCGGGCCGCAATACGTCCTCATGCCGCCCCGGAGCGTCCCCAGCGCTCCTCCGGCGCCATCAGCCTGGGGCCACACCTGACGGGCTTGCCGGGAGTGGTTTGGCTGCGGCGCGGAAAGGGCGCCGCGCCGCCGGTGATCGGCGTGACGCCCGGCACGCGGTTCGAGCCGGAGCGATTGACTGTGCTGATGCTGGAGCCGCTGATCATGCAGGTCATCGGCGGCCTGCCGCAGAAGGAGTTTGACGCGGTGTCGGCATGGGCCATGGCAAACCGCGACCTGGTCGACCTCGTCTGGGAAGGCAGGATCGGCTCCTTCGAGGAGGCCGCCCACCGCGTCAGGAAGGCACCGGTACTCAGCTGGCGCCAAAGCTGAAAATGCACCGAAAAGGAAACGATCAGCGCGATGCCGCTGCCTGGTGGGCAGTCGCACAGCCGTGACGGCGGGAGCAGGAGGGCGCGGCGGACCCGATGCAGCTTCGTTCGCCCGACGTATACGGGCGCACCTTTCAGTTGGACGAGCAGGTCGTCGAGATGATCGCCACGCGGCTGGAGGCACGCGAGAGGATCCCTTCTTCCTGCGGACCATTGACGAGTACGTGGCCCAGCCCTCACATCCGGGCCGGTCGCACAGCTTGCTAGGCGCCAGGGCGTATTCGGCGTAGGGTGGCGCCATGATTTCCCAAAAGAACGATACCTTCAACGACCGGCTCGCTATGGCAGCCAAGGCGAAGGAGGTTATGCTGGAGCGCTTTCGCGCTCGCCCGGGGCCGAACGATCCGGTTCTGCTGGAGCAACAGGCCGCTCGGAGGGCGACTGCCGAGGCCCGCGACGCGCGCAACGCGGCGCGCCGGATCGTCCGCGCGGCGGAGGCAGCACGGTTGGCGGCGGAGAAGGTTGCCGCAGCCGAGCAACAGAAGGCCTCGGCCGCTGCACAGGCCGCGGAGGCAGAAGCTGCCGCCCAACGCGCTGCTGCCCTGCCCGCTCAGCAGAAGGCCGCTCGTGATGCCCGTTACGCTGCCCGCCAGGCCCGTCGCCGCTAAGCGTTGCCCACACCACATTAGGGTGGAAACTCAACCAAGCACCTCCGTCAGCTTTGCCGCAGTTGCTGCCGGCGGTCACGGCCGCCGCGGTGCTGTCGACGGTATATGAGGTGCTGCCTGGAATTTAAGGCTCAAAGCGCGGCAAGCCTCCGCCGCAGCCGCGTGATGGCGCCGGGCTAGCACCCGGCAAGTCTCGTCATACTCCTCAGACAAGACGTGGGGCGCCCGCAGACAATGCTCTCCAGGCAGGACAGACTACTGCACACCAAATCCGCCCGGCTGCGTTCTGCCGCTGGGCGGTTTGTGGTCGCTGTGGGCCGGCTCTACGACCCTGCCCCGGAGGGCGGGATGGCCGAACAATTCGGGCCGCAGGAGGCCATCGCGCCGGACAAGGGGAAGGTGTTCTGAGCGGTGCGACCGCCGATTTGACGAACTTGGCGAAACAGTTTCCTCCGTGGCCTTCGCTGTTGGCTCTGAGAGTCCGAGGCAGTTCTCCCAGAAGTATTCGCGCAGATTTGGTCGCTGTCCGCGCAAGCAACGCGAGACCTTCGCAATCCATGGCAGGCTGATTCGCCTCCGCATGCGTGTTCCTGCGTGCCCGGCCTTCACGCAGGGGATGTAGCGCAATCGGGAGACTTGCTCTGCGCGCCGTTGCCCGCCACCCACCCCCAGGATAGGCATGCAGCCAGTTGGACTCGTGTCAGTCGATTACCGCCGCGCAGTCTGCCGTGGGAACACGGTTCGCGCGCCATACCGCCGCTACAGCAGGGTTGGTTGTCCCGGCTCGATCTTGTCGCTCGGCAGCTGCTTCTCCGGCCGGCCGCTCTTTCCATACCCGGTCGGCCGCATCATCTCGGTCGGCAAGGGACGCTGCAGCTACAGCTCCAACCCATCCCGGATCGTATTCGCCATTGCATGCAGCGTCTCGGTTTCCCCATCCGCCAGCACGCTGCAGCCCACCTTGTTCTTGATCCAGGCATACCCGCCAACGGATCGCACCAGAACCGGCCGCATCGGCGCCGGTTCGCCCCGCTTCATCGGCTGCACATAGACGGTCAGCCGGTTTCCCGCCGCATCGGCATAGACCAGCATGGTCGCCGGGCCATACATGGCGGACAGCATCCGCCCGCCCAGCAGCCGGTAGCCGAAGGGCGACAGGTCCGGCAGGGTCACCTTGCGGCCCATGGTCCTGGATGCCCATTGCACCAGCACCGCCCGGTCCGCGGCATTCACCTCGACGCCATGGGCAGGATCCTCGGCAAACACCAGATGGGCGGAGGCCGCCTCCATGCTCAGCCGGGCGATCTCGGTGGGCCCGCCCGGGCCGCGCAGGGTCCAGCCGCCCGCCGTCCCCAGCCCCAGCGCCAGGACAACCGCCGCCGCCATCTGCCAGCCGGGACGGCGACGCGCCAGCCGCTGCTCCGTCAACCGGGACAGGCTCAGCCGCGCCGGCACCGGCTCCGCCAACCGGAAGGCCAGCGCCTCCCGCAGCTCCTGGGCCTGGGCGCGCCACGCGGTCACACGGGCCCGCAGCGCCGGATTCCTGGCGAGCGCAGCCTCCACCTCCGCCTGCCGGGCCGGGTCCAGCCGGCCATCGATATAGGCATGCAGGTCATCCTCCAGCACGGGGCGGTTCGGATCGCTCATTTCACCCGGCGCAGCGGTTCCCGCTCGCGCCCCTCCATATGCGCGCGCAACCGGTCGCGCGCCCTGCTCAACCGGGACATCACCGTGCCGATCGGCACGCCCAGGATGCCGGCGACCTCCCGGTACTCGAGTCCTTCCACCGTCACCAGCAGCAGCACCTGGCGCTGTTCTTCCGGCAGAAGCTCCAGCCCCGCCAGCAGATCGCGCCGGGCTAGTCCCCCTTCCTGCTCCGCCGGCACCGGCGCGTCCCGGTCCTCCTGCTGCACCATCCAGCGCGCCCGCCGGCGCAGCTGGCGCCAGCGGCTGACCGACAGGTTGTGCATGATGGTGAACAGCCAGGGCCGTACCGCCGCCTCCGCGCCCAGCCGCGGGAGGTGGAGCAGCGCCCGCTCCAGCGTGTCCTGCACCAGGTCGTCGGCGCCGTCGCGCTGGCGCAACAGGCTCCACGCATAGCGGCGCAGCGCCGGTACGGCCGCCTCAACTTCGGCGATGATGCTCATCCCGTCCCGTGCGCTGGTGGATTCATCTGCAGGAGTCTACGCCCTAGGCGCCAGGGTATTCCCGCCGCACATCGCGCGCGGGAAAAATCTAGCCGCGGCGCCGCCCGCGCGGAATAAGCGGCGGCCCAGGGCGTCAGACCCGAGGAGCCTGGCCACGATGGTCAGGAACGGAAGGACATCACAGCGCATGAACAGACGCACTGTCTTCGCCACTGCGGCCCTGCTGCTGGCTGGCGGGCTGGCTGCCGCAGCCCCCGCCCAGGCCCAGGGTACCGCCGCTCGCCTTCGCGGCACGGTCGATTCAGTCTCCGGCGATCAGGTGAACCTCACCCTGCGCAATGGCAGCAAGGCCACCGTTACCCTGCCCACCGAGACGCGCTACACTTGGCTTACCGTCTCCAAGCTCAGTGAGATCCAGCCGGGCAGCTTCATCGGCACGGTCGCCACGCCGCAGCCGGATGGCACGCTGAAAGCGATGGAAGTGCAGATTTTTCCGCCGAACTTCGGCGACCGGAATGGCGGGCACTTCGAGTGGGATACCGGTAACCAGAGCTCCATGACCAACGGCACGGTGGGCAACCTGACCGTCGCCAATGGCCGGACGATGACGCTGACCTACAAGGGCGGCGAGAAGAAGGTGTTCGTGCCGGACGACGTCCCGGCCGTGACCTACGAGCCGGCGGACAAGGCGGCGCTGACGCCCGGCGCGCATGTGCTGATCAACGGCACTCGCTCCGCGGACGGCAAGGTGACCGCCCGCAACGTATCCGTCGGCAAGGACGGCCTGGTGCCGCCGATGTGAACCCAACAGTGCCTGGGTCGGGATCGATTTCCTCGGGCGGTCTGCCTGGGCGGGCCGCCCGCCCCGCTGTTCCACGCATGGTCGAGAGGCACAGGTGACATCGGTCTGCCGCATCCGCGTCCATCCGCTGCCGGTACGCATCACCCACTGGGTCAATGCCTTCGCCATGACCTGCATGGTGATGAGCGGCTGGCGCATCTACAACGCCTCACCCCTGTTCCCCTTCACCTTCCCGGACTGGGCCACGCTGGGCGGCTGGCTGGGCGGAGCGATCGCCTGGCATCTTGCGGCCATGTGGCTGCTGGTCGCCAATGGCCTGGCCTATGTCCTCTATGGCCTGGTCAGCGGGCACCTGCGCCGCCGCCTGCTGCCGATCCGCCCGGCGGAGGTGCTGCAGGATGCCGGGGCTGCGCTGCGCCTGCGCCTGGACCACCGGCCCGACGTCTACAACGCCGTGCAGCGCCTGCTCTACGTGCTGGTGCTGCTGGCCGGCTTCGGCGTGGTCGTCTCCGGCCTTGCGCTCTGGAAGCCGGTGCAACTGTTCTGGATTGCCGACGCACTGGGCGGGTACGAGGTCGCGCGCCGCGTGCACTTCATCATGATGGCTAGCATTGTCGGCTTTGTGGCCATCCATCTGCTGCTGGTCATCCTTGTGCCGCACACCCTGCCGGCCATGATCACCGGCCGTGCCAGCCTGCATACCCCTCGCGAGGAGGCCGGCGCATGATCCCCCCGCGTCGCCGCCCACCGGCGGCATCCGACCATCAGCGCCAGCTGACGCAGGTGCAGCGCCGCCTGCTGCTGCGCGGTGGCCTGTCGATCGGGGCGCTGACCATGCTGACGGGTTGCAACCTGCAGGATGGCGATACGGTGGACAAGGTCCTGTGGGCCATGTCCCGCTGGAACGACCGTGTGCAGGCGCTGTTGTTCAACCCAAACCGCCTTGCCCCGACCTTCCCCGCCAGCGCCATCACCCGGCCTTTCCCCTTCAACGGCTTCTACCCGGAAGATGACGCACCCGACGTGGACGCCAGCGATTGGGCCCTGGAAGTATCCGGCCTGGTGCAGGATCGCACACCCTGGTCGCTCGAACGGCTACGAGCCCTGCCGCAGGAATCGCAGATTACCCGCCTCATTTGCGTCGAGGGCTGGAGCGCGATCGGCCAGTGGAGTGGCGTCCCCTTCCGCACCTTCCTGCAACGCGTCGGCGCCGACACTCGCGCCCGCTATGTCGGCTTCAAATGCGCCGACCGCTACTACTCCAGCCTGGACATGGCGACAGCACTGCATCCGCAAACCATCCTGGCGCTGGACTACGGCACGGAACCGCTGCCCGCGAAATACGGCTTCCCACTGAAGCTGCGCGTGCCGACCAAGCTGGGGTTCAAGAACCCAAAGCACATCGTCGCCATGTTCGTGACCAATGACTATCCTGGCGGGTACTGGGAGGATCAGGGATACAACTGGTTCAGCGGGTCGTAGGAGGCTGCCGGTCCGCCGCCCCATCCGCCAGCGCTCGATGGTGGTGCCGCAACCAAGATGCGATGCCCGGCGGCATCCTCTACGGGCATTCGATGACGTGATCGCCGGCGCGGAAGGCGCAAACAGCCGCTTCTGGAGTGACGCTGGCGGCTGCACAGGTGTATGAAGTGTTTCACTCCTGGCCGGAGCAGTCAGACGCGGCCGGGCGCTCCGGTTTCGGCAGGCCCGCGGGTGCGGTAGCTTGCCGTTCCGAAGGGTGATCCGGCCAGACCGCCTACTCCCGCCCGTGGAGGCGACACGGAGGTGTTGGCCGATGCGGCAGGTCTTGCCGGTGCTCTGGATGGCGCTCTGGTTCGCCGCGCCTTCGCCGGCTGGGGCGGCGATGCTCTATCACCTCGACCAGCGCTACGGGACCGTGGCGTTCTCCGTCGGGATCCTCGGCCTGTTCGATGCCCAGGGCCGCTTCCCGCGCTTCCGGGGCGACCTCCTGCTCGACCTGGAGCGGCCGGAGCGCTCGCAGATCGACGTCACCATCGACACCGGCGCGGTCGAGATGCCGACCCAAGACCAGACGGACCTGCTGCGGTCGGCGGCCTATCTCGATGTCGTCCACCATCCGAGCGCGCGCTTCGCCAGCAGCGCGATCCAGCCGCTCTCGCCGACGCACTACCTCATTCACGGCATGCTCCAGCTTCGCGGCGTGACGCAGCCGCAGGAGCTCGACGCGACCGTGCAGGACCGTCACTTCGACGAGGCGCGCGGCGTCGAGGTCGCCGACTTCGTCGTCGGGGGCGAGATCCGGCGGTCGGCCTTCGGCATGGTCGCGGACCGGCCGATGCTGTCGGACAGCGTCCGGCTCGACATCCGGATTCGCCTGGAAGTCGACCCCACCCGCTGATGGCACAAGAGCGCCCCACCTCCTGGAGCCGCGCGCAGCGCCTCCTGCACTGGGGCATCGCGGTACTGGTCCTGCTTGCCGCCCCCATGGGCGTGTACATGGTCGCCCTGCCGTTCCAGCAATTGCTGCTGAAGTTCCTGCTCTACCAGGTGCACAAGAGCATCGGCCTCGCGGCCTTCCTGCTTGCGCTGAGCCAGTTGGTGCTGCACTGGCGGCGCGGGCGCCCCGCCTGGGCCGAGAGCTTGCCGAATTGGCAGCGGCAGGCCGCCGCCGCCGCCCACGCGACGCTCTTCGCCCTGCTCGTTGCCACCCCGGCCCTCGGCTACCTGACCGCCGCGACGGCGCCTGTGCGCATTCCGACGTTGTTTCTTGGTGTCATCCCGGTGCCGCATATCGTTGGGACCGATCCCGCCTGGTTCGCGGTACTACGCCGGGTCCATCTCGGCCTGGCGGTGCTGCTCGTCCTGCTCGCCTCCGGCCACGCCCTCATGGCCCTGCACCACCACCGCCGGGGCGACAGCACCTTGCGGCGGATGTGGCGGGGTGGCCCTGGTTCGGCCGCCGCGCCCTGAATGACCCTGCGGCACTCCTCTGCACCCGCCACCTCGCACCAGCGGCAGGCGGTTTGCGAGCCCGGGCGCGTTCACAGTACCAGCACGCCGCCGGAGGCCCAGACGTCGGTCAGCAGGTGCCTGCCGCTCGCCAGGATGGCAGGCGCCGCCAAGCCCGTCCGGAGCGCATCAGGTGGGCGGCCCAGGCCCCGTTGAGCACGGTGGTCGCGCCGTTGATGACCGTGCCCAGGAGCGGCGCATCCAGCGGGGCAGGATGCGCCCAGGCGTTGTAGACCTCGTACAGGATGGCCGCCGCGGCGCCGATCACCATCATGCCCTCCAGCACCGACGAGAAGTACTCGACCTTCTGGTGGCCGTAGAGATGGTCCGCGTCGGCAGGCTGCTACAACGTTGATGATGGTTTCCAGCGCATCCGAGTGGAGGGTGACGCTGCCTGTCACCCACCAAGCTTCAGGCCAAGGGCCAGGAAGGTAACGACGAGGCTACTCTCCAGGCAGCCTTCATGGTGCGGCCCACGCGGTACTCCTTACAGGTTGCTGGGCAGCACAGAGGGCCAGCCGCTCGAATTGGTGGAGGGGCCAACCAGCAGGATTAGCGCTGCCCGCACGATTGTCCGCGGCAAGCTCAACGCGGCAGCGGCTTGTGGGACCGCCCAAGTGCCGCGTCGATCGAGTATTTGCCCGGCCCAGTGACGTAGAGCAGGAGGAAGCCGCCGATGATGCTGATATTCTTGTAGAAATTTATGGCGTTCCCGTACCGGGCGGCGCCCTCCATGGTCCAGAACGGGTGCCCGATGAGCGCAGTTCCCAACGTGTAGAGCGCCAGCAAGAGGGCTAGCGGGCGCATCCAAGCACCCAAGGCGACCGCAAGTGCGACGACAACTTCGACCACGATCACCACCAGGGCGGCTATCGAGGGAACGGGGAGGCCTCTTTGCGCCATGTAGCCGGCCGTCCCGCTATAGTCGGTGAGCTTGCTCCACCCGAACACGACGAAGAGTAGGATGAGCAGGATGCGGGCAACGAGGATAACCTCGTCCCTGACCCGTTCAGCGCCGAATGTCACCATAGTACTTGTTCCTCTGCTTCGCGCGGCCATCCAGGCGGCCTTCGATGGCCTGGAGGTCGAACCCCTCTGGAGCGTGAATTCCACCAACCCGGCCTGGGATGCTGAACGCTCAGAGCCTGATGCGTGCTCAATGTCCGCTTTTGTGCGATTCGTATGCAAGAACAGACGGGCCGCTCCCGGTCAGCACCGGCCTTCTCTCTGCCGCTCAGCGAGCCGCCATGCCCCTTCCGCCCGCAAAGAGCTATTAGAGGCCCCGCGCCGGGACGGCTTTCCGAGCCATAATGTCCGTGATCGAGGGGAAGGCTGCGCGTGCCTCCGGTGGCACACCGCTCCAGTTGCGGCCCTCCATGCTGCCCTTGAACCAGTCGAAGGGCATGCTGCCGGGCCCGATGGGCTTGCCGACGATCAGGCGGCCGACCATGCCTGCCTGCTCGTGCGGCGCACAAAAATAGTCGTAGACTCCCTCGACGGTGAGCGTGACTTGGAAGCTCTCCCCGGGCAGCAACACCTCGGACCCCCAGGGCTTCGCACTGCGCGGGATGCGGAGCGAGTGGTCGCCATTGGCAGGGTGATAGGCGGTGGTGGTGTGGTAGTTCGCCTCGCACCGCCATCGGACAGTCTGGCCCGGCTGGAGAAAAAGGCCGATTGGGTCGAAGCCGACATGCCCACCTTCCTCGTCGCCGATCATGCGAATCTCGACCACACCAGCCTCGGCACTGGCCGCCCGGATGCCGAGGCCAGCGAGTAGCAGGCCGCCAGCCCCGGCAAGATGCCGTCGCGTCAGCATCATATCACCTCGCGACGGAGGCCTCGTCAGCCCTCGACACATGCCAGAGCACGATGTGGTAGTGAGGCATCTCAACGCCGGGATGACCCGCGTTGTAATACATGTCGACGTGGTCGACCGGGCTGCCAAGGGCGGCGAGATCGTCGAGCTTCTTGTGCTCGGTCATCTCCTGGAGCGGAATCATGTAGATGGTGCTGACCAGACGGCCGTTGTGATCATAGGCGAGGAATGGCCCGGCCGGGAGCGTCTTCGGGTCGACGAAGAGCTGGCCCATGCCGGGCAGGAAGTCCGGCAGCCGGGCGAGTTCGCTGACCTTCCGGTAGGGCGCGGGTGGCGGGGCGTGGTCCGGACTGGCGGCTTGTGCCGGAACGGCCGCCAGGGGCAGGGCGGCGGCGGCGGCCAGGATGCTGCGCAACATGTCATATCTCCTTCAGGCTTGCGGTGAGTGAGACGAAGGTTGAGCTTGCGCCAGGGGATCATCTGGCCCGGCGGGGCCGGGACAGCCGAGGACGGCTGCAGTCAATCGGACGCAGCGCTCGCCTGCGAATGGAAAGGTGCCGTCGAAGATGGCTGCCGCCTCCTTGCTCTCGAAGCATTGGACTTGGGGAAGCTCGAAAAGGTTCCCGGCGCATTTCGGAATGGGATTTCCCCAACGGTGGCGGAAGTCCTGGTACCTCTGGCCGACCAGAGAGAAGGAAATGGGTGTCGCACCGGCGCACCGCTCGGCGGCCGTGAAGGCTTGGACAACGCCTACGGATCGGACCCGCGTCGTCGAGCTCTATGCAGGGCGGCTGCAAATCCAAGAGCGGATGACGGCGCAGATTGCCGACGCGATCGAAGCTGTGCTGGGGCCGAGGGGCGCCACCGTCGTCGTCGAGGCCACCCATGGCTGCATGGCGACCGGCAGCGTCCACAAGCCCGGCGCGAGATGATCACCAGCGGCATGCTCGAGGCCTTTCGGGACTATCCCAGGATGCGGGCGGAGTTCCTTTCGGCAATCAGGCTCGGACGACGGGGCGGTGGGGCCGGGAACCTTTTCGGCTGACCGGCATCGAATATCGCGACGCGCAAGGAATTGGCGAATGCAAGGACACCAAATCCCCGAGGCCGCCGCGGAAGCCACCGCTGTCAGGCTCGGGGACGCCGAACTCGTCATCCTGGCCCGCCAGGGCGAGGCGTTGGCATTTCGCGAGATCATGCGGCGCAACAACCGTCACCTGTTCCGGGCTGCGCGCAGCGTGCTGCGCGACGAAGTCGAGGCCGAGGATGTGGTGCAGGAGGCTTATGTGCGCGCCTTCCAGGGCCTGGCCGGCTTCCGAGGCGACGCCAGCCTCTCGACCTGGCTCACCCGTATCGCGCTCAACGAGGCGCTCGGGCGCCTGCGGCGCCGTCGTGCCACGGTCGATCTGGAGGCCATTGAGGTCGCGCAGAAAGGCGGAGGGGCCTGCATCCTCATGTTTCCTACAGCGCAGGCGGGAGACGATCCCGAGGGCGCGGCCGCACGGCGCGCGGTTCGCCGGCTGCTGGAGGAGGCGATCGATGAACTGCCCGAGGCCTTCCGGCTCGTGCTCGTGGCCCGGGATGTCGATGGGATGAGCGTCGAGGAGACGGCCCAGATCCTCGGCATCCGGCCGGAGACGGTCAGGACAAGGCTGCACCGCGCCCGGCGATTGCTTCGTGCGGCGCTCGACCAGCGGCTCGGCGACACTCTGCACGAGGCCTTCCCCTTCGACGGCGCTCGCTGCGCGCGCATGACCGAAGCGGTCCTGGCGCGGCTCGGCATAGCCGCTCAGGTGCCGCCGGGGTGAGCACCCAACTCCGCCCAAGTCCGGCTGGACCGGCAAGTGGCTGGTCCGGGCGGTGCGGCGGCTGGTGGCGGAGGGCCTGGTCGAGCGGGACCTCCTCCCGGCCCCGGCGCCCGACCGGCTGCTCGCCGTGGTGGTCGGCATCCCGCACTGCGACCCAGGGGCGACGCTGCGCGCGATCGGCGCGCGACTGAAGGCGATCCGCGAGCGGACGCCCCGGGGCGGCACCACCTGGCGACCGGGCTCGGTCGCGCATGTCGTCGCCCGCGCCCGGAAGGCCGGCCTGTGCCGGCCCCGCAGGCCGATCCGCCGCCGCGCCCAGCGTGGCATCGCCGCCGAGCCGCCCCTTTCGGGGCGGGTGCTGCGGTAGCCTGCTTGGCTGGGGCTATCACTGGATGGGTGGAAAGCGGACCTTTTGCTGCCAGTGCTGCTGCCCTGCTTCGGTCGCCTGCCGCGGTAGCCTTATGGCGGGGCAGGTCACTTGCTGTGCCGAATATCGGGACAATACCGTTCCGCGCACCGCAGGCGTCGCCGGACGGCGGCGAAGGCGCCGACGTGCTGCTACGAGGCGCCATGGGGCGGCAGCACCTTCCGCCGCCGGCCGCGCCTGGCTCAGCACCCGGGTTGCGCCTGCATAGGCCTGCAGCGCCTGCAGATAGCGGCACCGGCCATCCCAAGCTGGTCACCCGGCCTTATCAGCAGGGAGTTCCACCACGCCGCGCCCTGGATTGCTCCCCTCCGTCAGGTCCAGCGACAGGTTCTTCGAGCTTTCCATCTGCGCAACAGTGCCCGGCGCGTATGACCAAGGTCGGGACGGCCCCCAAGGTCGGGCAGGCCGGGGCCTGTTCGATATAGTCGGCACTTTGCTGGCCAGCATCACCGTCACCTCGGTGGATAGGCTGGAAGGGTATCTACGCTTTCGAAGCATCGCGCCCGTTCTGCTGACCGCCGGTACCCGCCCCCGTCATGAGCCGTTATTCCGCCGGCCCTTAAGATCTTCGTGAACGCCGATCATGGCGGGCTGAGCCATGCGGTGGACTGGTGAGCAGCTTGGCCCGCGACGGCGATCGGCCCTTCGCTGGCGTCACCGGCCGTGAGGCGTGCTGGATGCGGCTGGTCTCAGCCCGAGCCGATGGCCCGGGCTGCCTCCGCACCTAGATTGGCATACCGGGAGGTGGCGGCAGCGTATTGGGGTGACGGAAGGCCTCCGGCGTGCGGCCAAAAGCGTCAATAGCGGCCAGTCCGGCCGCGCGATGCGCGCGCGTCATCGCATCCAGCGGCTGCGAAGCCCCTGCCAGGGTCGCGCGTAACTCGCCTATGACCTCCTGCGCGATGGCGCGCACCAGCGGCGAGGCGTCCTCAGCAGCCGCCAGCGCCAGCAGATGCCGCAGCACCACGTGCTCCACCCGCAGCTTCACGGCCTGGGCCAGCCCCTGCTCAACCGGGGCATACCAGGTCGCCTCCAGCGTGGCGCGCAGCACTTCATGCAAATCAGGCAGGCTGGCATCCCGCTGGTGGTGCTCGACGATCCGGGCGGCCCGGTGGGGATAGAACAGGAAGCCGAGCGTATGGGTGGCCGCGCCCTCGGCGGCGCCCAGCGGATCAAAGGTCAGGCCGGTATGGCCGCGGAAGGTGTCGCGTGTGGGGCCATACTCGGGCGGGCGCGGCGGCAGCAGGCGCAGCAGGTCCTCGCGCAGTGTCAGCACCGCGGGGGAGAGGGTGGCCAGCACCGCGCGCAAGGCCCGCCGCTGATCCTCGCCCGGTACCATCCTGGTGACGAGCTGACCGTCGCCCCGCATGGCGTAGCGGAATTCCAGCCCGCCCAGCAGCTTCACCGCGGCCTCGGTCTGGTAGCGGTGCAGCATGTAAAGCGGCACCACCACGTCCGCTAGCAGCGCCATCGGCCGGCCTGGCTTGATGGCCCGCTCGCCGAAGCGTGCCAGCGCGGCCTCTCGGATCTTCAGCAGGCGCAACAGCTCATCGGGCGCATCGGCGCCGGTATCCCAGTGATGGCCCTTAGGATGCACGCCGCTTTCCGGGAGGCCGTCCTGCTGCGCGAGCGTGTAGAGGCCCTCCTCGCGCTCCGCCTTCTCTAGGATGGTATCCAGCTCCGCCTGTTCCTCCGCCTCGGTCATACCGGGCGGGAACTGGCTATAGCCCCAAGTGATGGAAATCTCGTCCCAGCGGCCAATGCTCTCGCCATAGGCGCGCGAGAGGTCCACCCGCCCTTCCGCATCCAGCATCAGCAGCGGCGCCGGGTAGTCGCAGACCGACATGTCCTGGCCATGCGTGCTGGCGATGTGGTTGTGGTCGAGGCCGAGCGTATGCGCCACCTCATGCGCCGAAAGCTGGCGCAGGCGGGCCAGCATCAGCGCCTCCACCTCCGGGCAGGGCGTGCCGTCCTCGTAGGGCGAGAGCAGCGCTTCCGCGATCATGCGCAGGTGGCGGTCGCGCAGCGCTGTCAGGGTCACCTCGCCCTTAATGATCTCGCCCGTGCGCGGGTCCCAGATCATGGTGCCGGTGGAGAAACCGCGCGTGGCGCGGGGCACCCAGGTGATGGTGTTGTAGCGGATATCGAGCGGGTCGGCGTCCTCGGGCAGCAGTTCGACCCGGAAGGCATCGCGGAAGCCGGCTGCCTCGAAGGCCTTGTTCCACCAGCGCGCGCCTTCCAGCAGTGCAGTGCGGATCGGCTCCGGCGCGCCACGGTCGACATAGTAGGTGATCGGCTTCACCGGCTCGCTGATCGCGGCGGAAGGGTCCTTCTTCTCCAACCGGTGGCGGATGGCATAGTGAACGTCGCCCGGCTCCTCCAGCGAAGCGCCGAAGTCATGGAAGACGGTGCTGTTGAAGAAGGAGGAACGCGGGTCGAAGCGGCGCGGGCGGAAACCTTCCTCCGGCAGCTGGATGAAGCAATGCCGCAGCCGCAGCGTGATGCTGCGCGGGTCGGCCGCCAGCGCCATCAGCCCTTCACGCAACCCGTCGCCGTTCCAGAAGGGGCGTGTTTTGGCCGCGGGATTGACGAAGGTGAGGATGCTTTCGGCCTGGCTGTTTAGCGGAAAGCCGCGCAGCCCTTCACCGGCGATGGCGCAGCGCGTCGGGTCAAGCGTGTAGCTGCCTTGGCCGAGGGCACTGAGTTGGGCCGCGATCCCGCGCGCGTCGCGCAGGAAGAAGGCAGTGCCATCCACCAGCAGGGCATGATCCGCCTCCGATAGGATATCGAAGGACCACAACACCGCTTCTGGAAAGGCCTGCCGCACGGCAAGCTGCTGTGCCGGCTCTGGCGAGGAGGTTCGCCAGGCCATGTTGCGCGCGATGAGGAAGAGGCGGGTCCCGCGGCGTTCAAAGCGTGCGACCGTCGGGCGGCTGAGATTGCCGCGCTCCAGCCGATGGTCTCCCAGGCCGTGGGAGAGGCGGTCGATATAGAGGAAATCCTCTCCCAGCCGCCGGACCTCGATATAAAGGCGGCCTGCCGCCTCGTCCCATAGCAGGGGCAGAAAGCCGTCCAGCCGCCGGCTTCGCTCGCCGGGACTGCCTTCCCTGGAGGTGAAGGCGGAGGAGGTGGCCCGGTCGGGCAGATCCTGAGGGATGGGGCGGTGAGTCATGGCGCCTTAGAGTTTCCGTTGCTGGTCCGGCCGTCAACGGGGCCAGTTCTCCTTCGCGGCGTCAAACTGGCCGCCATAGCGGGCTCTGAGCCTCCGCCTCCGGTCAATCACCTCCGCCCGGCGTCCGCTCCGGCAGAGCGGGCGCCAACGCCGTCAGCGCGCCCGCCTCTCCGATACCGGCAAGCGGCGCAGTCGCGCCATCCGGCACTGGAACGGGTTGTGTTGCAAAGATGAGGGGGAGGCGTGGCGGCCCGGAACCGGCGGCTAGGGAGGCGCCTCAGGCGGCGGTCTGAAACAGCCCCTCGATGAACTTTGCCTGTGCCCTCATGTCGCGCCCGCCGATCCGCTGAACCTGTCCCCTCCTGATCATCGCCATCGCCTCGTAGCCGGCCAGCGTTCGTCGTGCGGTGTTGAGGCTATCAAAGCCGAGCCCCGTTCTGACCAGCCGCTTTTCGAAATATCCCATTGCGCCGGTCAATGCGACGGAAAGGCAACTCCGGAAGCCATTCAATTCCACAGAATGGCGAAGGCCAGGCTTTTGCGGATGCCGAACTTGCAAATGCCGGATTCGCGTTGGCATGCATCGCGCAAAAGTGGCGTGTTCCATGGTGCACGCGCGATTACCATTCCGAAATAGCAACGTAAAGATGTAGAGAGTACTGCGCAGGAAGGCAGACCGGTGGCACGCAGATGTCAGACAGGGCCGGTGACGGTACGGCGCATCCTGTGTGCACCAATTACTGCCTGGGCCATCCGCAGGGCCGGGAAAGCGGAAGGGACAGAGAGGACAACGCGACACATGCCGGAAGCGGCTCGAAGCACGATGTAATCTGGCGAGTCTCCCGGCAAGACCTGCGCAGGCTGATTAGCGGATACGGTAAGTAAATCAGGGCGCGGAACTGCCTGCGCAGGGTACAGCGCCGGGAGGAGCGTGCGTGACGAAGACGCCGAAGCCAAAGAAGACCAGCAAGGCAGAAGAGAAGCCGGCGGCGAGACCCGCCTCGCCCGCCACCGAGCATCGCGAACCGATGCAGGCACAGCAAGCGGCCGAAATACTCACCACCACACGCCCTGTGCCCATCGGAGCGGCTATTCCCGCGGATGCGGCGCTCGCTCCCAGTGGTGTGTCCGGCAGGGTGCGGGTCGGCAACCGCGAATTCAGTACCTCACCGCGAATGCTGGGCGGCAGAAGGCTCGACATCCTGCCGGACCTGCCGGACATCCGGGACCGCATCTATCAGCCGACCCTGCGGGCGCTGGAACCCAGCATCTTCCCGAGAATCGCCTTTTCGGTGCGCGACCAGGGTAGTGCGTCGAGTTGCACCGGCCATGCGCTGGCCCATGTGATCGACTGTCTGGTCTATCGGGAGAATCTGGCCGAGCAGCCGAAGCGCGCCAGCGCACGCATGCTCTACGAGATGGCCAAGCGCAACGATGAGTGGGTTGGGACCGTCTATGAAGGGTCAAGCATCCGCGGCGCCGTCAGCGGCTTCTATCGGAATGGCGTTTGCAGCGAGGCCCTGGCGCCCGATAATGCGGACGGCGAGTGGGCGCTGACCTATAAGATGGCCAAGGAGGCGCGGGAGACCCGCATCGGCGCCTATTACCGGCTGCAACCGGATCTCTCGGACTATCATGCAGCCCTGAACCAGATCGGCGTGATCTATGCCTCCGCCCAGATCCACGAGAATTGGCAGACACCTCAGGATGGCCGGATCAAGCCGGGCGGTGCACCCGCCGGAGGTCATGCCTTCGCCATCGTCGGCTATGATGCGGAAGGCTTCTGGATCCTGAACTCATGGGGGCCGGAATGGGGCAAGCAGGGGGTTGCCCACTGGACCTATGAGGACTGGGCCACCACGATGATGGATGCCTGGGTGCTGCAGCTCGGCGTACGCGCCCCGACAGCGTTCAGCGCGGTGCCGCGCCCGACGCCCGCTGAAACCACGACGCTTCAGGCCGTCACCGCCCCGAACCGCAGCGACATCGTCGGGCACTTCGTCAACATTGATGATGGGCGCTACGTCACCGGTGGGCGCTACGGCTCCCCGACGCAGCTCGAGATGGCCGAGACCGTCACCCGGCTGAGCGAAGCGAGTGCGAATGACGGGCAGGGCTACGATCATCTGATGATCTACGCGCATGGCGGCCTCAACACCCTCGACGACGAAGCGAACCGAATCGCCACCTGGAAGCGCCGCGACATCTTCGGCCGGAACGGGATCTACAACTTCCACCTGATGTGGGGCTCGGGCTTTCTCGACGAGGCCTTCGGCCCGCTTTCCCAGACTCAGGCCGGGCGGGCCGCCGGCGTGATCGGCGATCTCCTCTTCGAGACCGGGCCGGGGAAGGCGCTGGGGAGCGCGGCTTGGCGCAACATGAAACAGGATGCGGTCGCCGCCTTTACACAAAGTCCGGGCTATGACGGCGGCGTCATCGGCCTCGCCCCACTCCTCCAGGGGTTGGAAGTGGCCGGACGGCGCCCGGTGCTACACCTCGTGGGGCATAGCGCCGGAGCCATCATGCTTGGCCAGTTGCTCGGTGCGCTTGGCCGCTTCCAACTCCAGAAGCTGGAACTCGGAAGCGTGCATCTCATGGCCCCCGCCTGCACGGTGGACTTCTTCAACCGGTTCTATGGCCCCTATCTCGACGGTGGGGGCGCGCTGCCGCTACGGGACAAAGTTTACCTGTACGACCTGCATGACACGCTGGAACAGGCCGACAAGGTGGGCGTGCCCGGCCTGCCCGGCTACAGCCGTTCGCTGCTCTACCTCGTTTCGCGGGCCTATGAGGACAGGGCGAACACGCCGCTCGCCGGAATGGAGATCTACACGAAGGGCCTGCAGGCCTCCGGGAAGCTCCTGGTCAACTATTCGCAGAGCAAGGAGACAGCCTCGCTCAGCCATGGCGGCTTTGATAATGACGCCGCCACCTTCACCACAATCATGGCCCGTATCCGCGGTGGAGATGTCGTCGCGCCACCGACCCGCGACGAATTGACAGGTTACTGAGGTCGCACGCGCGCCGGGATGGTCCGCGTGAGGCGTGCGAGCGGGATATCCCGGATGGAGAACACTGCCACCTCCGGGAGCGTGGTCGCTCCCTGGGGCACCGCACCACCGAGCCCGTGGAGACCTCGCAAATCAGGTGCTAGTGCCTTGGCCTCTCGCCTGGCCTATCCTGCGCGGCCATGACCTGATCCTGCTGTCGCCCTCCCACTGCCTCGCGCCCGGAGGCCCGCCAGCCAGCCCCTTCGACCGAGACTCCTGCCCCGGCGGATGATGCGGCGCCCGGGCCGGTTGTGACCCTGCCCGGCTGCACCGTGACGGCCGGCACGGCGGAGCCTGTCCTGCGTGGCGGTGGGCAGGGTCCGGCATGGCGCATATGCTGCGCCTCTTCCGGATCGATGCCCATGCCGTGACCAGCCGGCGTTGCTCTCGGTGGCGGAGCGGATGGAGCACCCGGTGGTGCATGTCTCCTGGAGCGATGCCGCAGCCTTCACCTGGGCTGGGGGCCGGCTTCCGAATGCGCTCTGCAACATCTGGCAGGGCGATTTCCCCCGGCGCAACACGCTGGCGGACGGGTTCTCGGGACGGCGCCCATGGACAGCTTCGCGCCGAGCGGCTTCGGCCTGTTCAATACCCGCGGCAGTGTCTGGGAGTGGTGCGCCGACCCGTTCCGCATCCGCTCGTTGCCAGGCGCGGCGAAGCAGCGGAACCGTCTGGCTGTGCAGGAGAAGGAGCGAGGGATGAAAGGCGGCTCCTATTTCTGCCACCGCAGCTACCGCTATCGCATCACCGCCCGCTCGAGCCGCAGCCCCGATACCTCAGCTGGACACACGGGCTTCCGGATCGCCTATGACGCCTGAGGGATTGTGCCGCCGGCCCCGTCAGGCTTCGGCCAGGACCGCGCGGGCCACCGCCACCAGCCGCATGACCGTGGGCGCCGTCTCACCCGGGCGCCAGGCGAGCGCCATCTCGGCGCCGGTAGGCTGTGCCCGGAGAGCAGCCGGTAGGTCACGCCTTCTATCATGAGGCGCGCGGCCGACTTTCAAGGAACGGCGCCTGAACGTCCGCTACGAACGCCGCGCCGGCCTATACCTCGCCCTCACAACCCTTGCCTGCGCCGTCATCTGCTCGCGCCAGCTCAGAAGGTTTTGTCCTTCGCTTCGCGTGGTCCCCTGGGTGGCGCGAGGGCCTGGTTCTCCTCCGGCAGGGGCTCGATGCCCGATGCGGCCGGCAGCGGCCGAAAGCCCGCGGGCACCTCGTATTGCGGGTTGCGGGCGAAGAGACGGGACCAGGCGCGATCCGCCACCTCCTCCGCCTGACGGATGATGCGCGACTCATCCAGCGTCAGCACCCGCCCCTCGCGCATGACCCAGCGCCCGTCCACCATCACGTCCTCCACGTCCCGCGCCTGGCCCTGGTGCACGAGGACCGAGACAGGACGGAGGAAGGGCGCGAGATGCGCGCGGTCCACCCGCAGCATGACGAGGTCGGCGAGGTTCCCCTCGGCCAGCCAGCCGCCATCCAGGATACCCATCGCGCGGTACCCGTTGCGCGTCGCCCAGCGCAGCGCCTCCTCCGGCCTCGGGTTACGCCCGTCGCGCCGCCTCACCCGCTCCATGAAGAGGCCGGTGCGCATCACCTCCACCATGTCCTCGGCCATGTTGTCGGTGCCCATGCCGACGTTGCAACCGGCCGCCTCCATCTCGCAGACGCGCGGGCTCAGGCCTCGGCGCGCGGCGATCGCAGAGTTGAAGGCAACGTTCACCCGGTGCTTGCCGAGGATCTTCTCCTCCAGCGGCTCCATGCAGCGGCAATGTGCCGCGACCAGCCGCTCGTTCAGGAAGCCGATGCTCTCCAGGAACTCGGAAGGCAGCATGTTGTGGTGCGCCTGCACCGCTGCGACCTCGCCCCAGATCTGGTTGAGATGGATGGTGGCGATGGTGCCGAGCCGGTCCTGCAGCGCCCGCGCATCCCGCAGCAGCTCCGGGGAGCACATGTCGGGTGCCCAGGCGGCGACGCCGACGCGGATGCGCCCCTCCCCCGCGCCGTCGCATTGGGCGTGCAGCCGCTCGATCCGCTCCAGCCCCGCGCGGCCGAGCGCCTCGTCGCGGCGGAACCCGGAGGGATCGCCGATCGAGGCGCCGGCGCGGTCCCAGCAGCGCTCGGCCAGCACCATCCGGAGGCCGGTATCCACCATCTCCTGTGCGTAGTTCGCGATGTTCACGCCGTCTTCCAGCAGGGCGGTGGTGCCGGAACGGATCGCCTCCAGCGCGCCGAGCTGGCACATCACCGCCTGCTCCTCCGGGGTCATCGGCGGCAGGGGAATGGGCGAGAGCCCGCCCTCGAAGGGCGGTTCATGCGGCGGGGAGAGATCCTCGAAGACCCCGCGCGCGAGCGTCATCACGAGATGCGTATGGATGTTGGCGAAACCGGGCAGGAGGACGCGGCCCCTGCCGTCCACCCGCTCGGCATCCGGAAAGCGGCCGGCGACCGCTTCGTGCGGGCCGAGCGCCGCGATCCGGTTGCCCTCGATGGCCAGTGCCGCGTCGTGGTGGATGGTCCCCGCATCGTCTCCTGTCACGACGATCGCGCCTTCGATCAGGATGGTCACGAATCCGGCCTCCCCTTCTGTCCGCGCGAGCCTGAGTCCATGGTGGAGCGGCGTCATGCCCTGTGCGCACGGCGCTTTCCGCCCAGGGAAGGCGCAGCTCCCGCGCCGGCCCCGATCCGCGGCACAGGCAGGCGCGAGGCGCAGTCTAGCACGGTGCAAACGCGCGAACATATCTTGTGCGAAACGAAAATGGATTCCACGATGCCGCATTGACGACCGAGGAGCCCCGCATGCCGATCCGCCGCCGTCATCTGGCCCTCCTGGCAGCGCCAGCCCTGCTGAGTCTGGAATCCCGACGGGCCATGGCCCAGGATCCGCGGCGTGTGATCCGCTCCGTGCCGATCGGCGACCTGCGCGCGCTCGACCCGATCTGGACCACCACCTATCTCACGCGGAATCACGGCTACCTCGTCTGGGACACGCTTTTCGCGATGGACGCCCAGAACCGGCCCCAGCCGCAGATGGTCGGGGAGTACGGAAGCAGCGGGGACGGCAAGGAATGGACCTTCCGGCTGCGGGACGGCCTGCTCTGGCACGATGGCACGCCGGTCACCGCCGCGGACTGCGTCGCATCCATCCGCCGCTGGGGCGCGCGGGACGGCATGGGCCGCGCCCTGCTGCGCGTGACCGAAAGCCTGGAGGCAGCGGACGCGCGGACCATCCGGCTGCGCCTCACGCGCCCCGTGGGCTTCGTGCTCGAGGCGCTGGGCAAGATCGACAGCAACGTGCCCTTCATGATGCCGGAGCGCCTGGCGCGCACGGATCCGAACACCGCGATCACCGAGCCGGTCGGCTCCGGCCCCTTCCGCTTCATGCGGGATCAATGGGTGCCCGGTGCGCGCGTCATCTATGAGCGCTTCGCGGAGTATGTGCCGCGCGCGGAGCCGCCCAGCCAGGCGGCGGGCGGCAAGGTGGCCAGGGTGGATCGGGTCGAGAGCCTTTACACCCCCGATTCCGCGACCGCCGCGAACGGCCTCGCGGCCGGGGAGTTCGACCTGCTGGAGAGCCCGTCGCCCGACCTCGTGCCCAGCCTGACGAAGATGCGCAACGTGACCGTCGCCCCGAACGACCCGCTGGGCTACGTCCTGTTCCTGGCCATGAACCATCTCCACCCGCCCTTCGACAAGCTGGAGGCCCGGCGGGCCCTGATGGGCGTGATCCAGCAGCCGGACTTCATGGTGGCCACCGCCGGGCCGGACCAGCCCTGGCGCGAATGCGGCGCGCCCTTCGGCTGCGCGCCCTCCGATCCGCCGCAATTCGACTCCCTGGGCTGGCCGCGCCTGACCGACCAGCAGGCGCGCGACGCCTTCCGGG
This sequence comes from Roseomonas sp., assembly GCA_035565935.1. Taxonomy (GTDB): domain Bacteria; phylum Pseudomonadota; class Alphaproteobacteria; order Acetobacterales; family Acetobacteraceae; genus Pseudoroseomonas. Next base: position 10,476 of record DATMRU010000040.1, on the reverse strand, counting down.
CTGCGGGCTATGACGGGCGGCCGATCGTGGTGATGGACCCCGCGGACAACGCGGTGCTCCATCCCGGCGCCCTCCTGGCGGCGGCAGCGCTGCGGCGCATCGGCGCGAATGTGGACCTGGTGGCGATGGACTGGAGCGGACTGATCCAGCGCCGCTCCTCCCGCAACCCGCCCGCACAGGGGGGATGGAACGTCTTCGTCACCAACGCGACCATCACCGGCATCCAGAACCCGCTGCTGAACGTCTTCCTCGGCAATTGCGAGAGCGCCTGGTTCGGCTGGCCCTGCGACACGCGCGTGCCCCAGCTGAACGATGCCTGGACCTATGAGACGGACCCGGCACGGCGCCAGGAAATCCTGAAGGAGCTGGAGCGCGAGCACATTGCGAACGTGACGAACATCCCGCTGGGCCAGTACCGCAGCGTCGTCGCGCACCGCTCGAATCTGCGCGGCCTGCTGCCCGGCCCTGCGCTGTTCTACTGGAACCTCGAGAAGCTCTGACCATGGAGCCCGCCATGATCCCGCCCCTGCTGATCCGCAACGCCGCCTGGGCGGTCGTCTGGGACGCCGCCGCCGGCCGCCACGCCTTCGGCCGGGACCTCGACATCCTCCTGCGCGACGGGCGGGTGGAGCGCATCGGCCCGCACGATCCCGCCGCCGCGCCGGAGCCGGGGGCGGAGGTGGTGGATGGGCGCGGCCTGTTGGTCCTCCCGGGGCTGGTGAACATCCACACCCACCCAACCACCGAGCCGGGCTTCCGCGGCGTGCGCGAGGACCACGGCGTCCCGGAACAGGGGATGAGCGGGCTCTTCGAGCGCTCCCAGGCCTTCCACCTCGACGAGGCCGGGCGAGAGGCGGCGATGCGTCTCGCCTATGCGGAGCTGATGTCCTCGGGGGTGACCTCGGTCGTGGACCTCTCCGCCCCCTTTCCGCGCTGGCTCACGGTCATGGCCGAGAGCGGGCTGCGCAGCTGGGCCGGCCCGGGCTATGCGGCCGCGCGCTGGGGCATGTCCGCGCCGCAGACCGTCACCTGGATGTGGAACCGCGAGAATGCGCGCCGCCAGTTCGAAGCGGCGAAGCAGGTCATGCGGGAGGCCGAGGCCCATCCCTCGGGCCGGTTGAGCGGCATCGTCTTTCCCGCCCAGATCGACACGGTGGAGGAGGAGATGCTGCGCGAGAGCGTCGCCTATGCCGCCGAAACCGGCCGGCCCTTCACCACCCACATCGCCCAGGCGATCGTGGAGGTGCAGGAGATGGTCCGCCGCCACGGCGTCACCCCCATCCAATGGGCCGCCAGCATCGGGCTGCTGACGCCGCGCACCATCCTCGGCCACGCCATCTTCGTGGACGAGCATCCCTCCATCCGCTGGCACACGGCGCGCGATGTCGGGCTGATGGCGGAGCACGGCGCGAGCGTGGCGCACTGCCCTTCCCCTTTTGCGCGCTACGGGGAGCACCTGCGGACCTTCGGCTCCTACCGGGCGCGCGGGGTACGGATCGGCTTCGGCACGGATGTGGCGCCGCACAACCTGATCGAGGAGATGCGGGTCGCCCTCATCCTGGCGCGCAACGCCGCGCGCGACCTGGCGGCGGCGAGCACGGAGGGCGTCTTCCACGCCGCCACCATTGGCGGCGCGGAGGCGCTGGGGCGGAACGATCTGGGCCGGCTGCAAGCCGGGGCGGCGGCGGATGTGGTGCTGGTGGACCTGCACCACCCGCTGATGGCGCCGCCGCGCGACCCGCTCCGCTCCCTCATCTATCACGCCGCGGACCGCGCGGTGCGGCGCGTGCTGGTCGGTGGAGAGACGATCTGGGCGGATGGCCGCCCCACGCGGCTCGACGTCACGGAGGCGGCAGGAATCCTCGCGGAATCGCAGGCGCGGATGCTGCGCGACGCGCGAGGCCGCGACTACCGGGGCCGCGACGGCGACGAGATCGCGCCGCTCAGCCTGCCCGGGCTGTCTGACGCTCGGCCAGGGGCGACCTCCCCTACTCAGCCCATACGTGTTTGAACGGCTCTTGCGGCGCGGGCTCTCTAACCAGCGTCTTCTTGCCGAGCAGGCGGTGCCACTCGCGCACCTGCTGCTGTAGCGCCCAATGCTCAGAGGCGGGCACCACCTCCTCGCCCGCAGCCGCCGCGGTGTAGGCACCCTCGGCCGCCAGACGGCGTCAGGAGAAGAGTTGGTTCGGGTTCACCCCATGCCGCCGCGCCACCAGGCTCACCGAGGCTCCTGGTGTGTAAGTCTCCTCGACATACGGACCTTCTCGGCCGCCGACCATCTCCGACGGCGCTAGACAGAGGTGATGACCTCCACCTTGGACGAAGCGTCAGTCATAGAGACTGTCATACGCCTACCTCTTACGGAAGTGCGAGACCGTGTCCGGGCATTAAGGGGGCAAGCTCATACAAGTGAAGGATCAGAGTACAGCAGATCGATCGCCAGCCTCCTTTGAGTGTCTGACATCTCGCCTTCCGACACAGCTATGTACCTTGCCTGAGGCTGGAAACAGCGAGCCTGCTCTAAGTCTGCAAACCACCCTTTCCAGTCCGCTCGGCGCGGCAGCACACATGATAACTCGTCAACCCTGCGCCGAGCGAGTGGTGAGCAGTGGGACATCAAAGAGAACCCATTCAGGATTGCGGGACATCCGAGCCTTGGACAACCCGTTAAGTCGGATCGGAGGCCAGGAGGTACCGGCACTGCACGATGTTCTCGCCGCGTGGCCGAGAGAAGCGCTCGATGCTGTCTACGGAACTGAAGCCCAGCCTGGTGAGCACCCTGCCAGACGCCGGATTGTCGATGGCATGGCCAGCCTTAAGCCTCGATAGGCCGACTTCCTGAAAAGCAAAACGCACCACGGCCCGGGCCGCGCCGGATTGCCGGTGGCCAGCGGCCTGAAGGCTGCGGAATGGGCGATGCTGGAAACCGATGATGCCGCAAATCCCGCTCCATGCGCGCCTCGAAGGCCGGAAACGGCCTTCCTGCTGGCGCGTTCCCCTCGTGCAGAGCGCAAGACGTACAGGCGTATCGGATAACCGCGGCTGTTGTGTTGCCGGCTCTCGGGAGGGCCCATTCAGCCAACAGATCATTTCGGGGGGTGTGCCATCACAGCAAATTCGCTGCGGCCCTTGGAAGGCCAGGTTGCGCTTGTAACGGGCGGCGATGGCGGCATCGGTACCGCGGTGGTGCTGGCGCTTGCGGCAGCCGGCGCGGCGGTCGGGATCAATTACCTATCGGACGCTCAAGCTGCGGATAGGCTCGTTGCTATGGTCGAGCGCGAGGGCAACTTGGCAATCGCGCTACAGGCCGACGTGTCCCGCGAGGACGAGGTCCAGGCGATGTACGGTGCGCTGCTGGACCGTTTTGGGCGGCTGGACATCCTGGTGGCCAATGCCGGGATCCAGCGCGATGCCGGCTTTGCCGAAATGACCCTCAAAGAATGGCAACGGGTGCTCGATGTGAACCTCACCGGCCAATTCCTTTGCGCCCGTGAAGCCATCCGAATTTTCGACCGGCAAGGCCGCGACCCTGAGCGTTCTGCGGCAGCCGGAAAGATCATTTGCATGAATTCGGTGCACCAGGTGATTCCCTGGGCAGGGCATGTCAACTACGCGGCCTCCAAGGGCGGCATCATGCTGATGATGAAGAGCCTGGCCCAGGAGGTCGCCGCGCGGGGAATTCGTGTCAATGGCATTGCTCCCGGCGCCATCCAGACAGAGATCAATCGTGCAGCCTGGGAAACGCCGGAGGCGCTCCGACGCCTGCTAGACCTTATCCCCTATGGACGTATCGGTAGGCCGGAGGATGTAGCCAGGGCGGCTGTCTGGCTTGCCTCGGATCAGTCCGACTACGTCACGGGCACCACCCTGTTCGTCGATGGCGGCATGGCACTCTATCCCGGGTTCCGTGACAATGGATAAGGCAAGCCAGAAGGCTGCCGTGCCGGACACCGGTATCCGCCAGGCGGAGGCGTTGCGGATCGAGGACTATGCGCTGCTCGGCGATACCTTCACGGCCGCCCTGGTTGGTCGGAACGGCTCGATCGATTGGCTCTGTGCCCCGCGCTTCGATAGCGGAGCCTGCTTCGCAGCCCTCCTGGGCAGGCCTGAGAATGGGCGGTGGAAGATCGCGCCCGCGGGAGCGGTCCGCTCGGTGTCGCGCCGTTACCGCGACGGCACGTTGATCCTGGACACCGAGTTCGAGACAGACACGGGGGTGGTCGTCGTCACTGACTTCATGCCGCTGCCCTCAGCCGATGAGGAAGTCGATATCGCCCGCATCGTGCGTGGTGTCCGGGGCGAGGTCCGGATGCACATGGAGGCGGTCTTTCGCTTTGACTACGGCCATATTGTCCCCTGGGCAAAGCGGCGTCCTTACGGCCTGCAGGTCATCGCAGGGCCGGATGCGCTGCAGCTGTGGTCGCCGGTCGATCTGCAGAACGAGAACTTCACCACGGCGGCCGATTTCACCGTGCGAGAGGGGCAGAGCCTACCATTCTCCTTATGCTGGTACAGATCTCACCGCCCCGAGCCTCCTGTCCAGCACCCCGAGGTGCTGCTCGAATGCACCGCCCGGTGGTGGCGTGACTGGTCAAGCCGATGCACTTACGAGGGGTCCTGGGCCGAGGCGGTGCGGCGTTCCCTCATCACCCTCAAGGCACTGACCTACAGCCCAACCGGCGGGATCGCCGCCGCGCCCACGACCTCGCTGCCCGAAGCGATCGGTGGTGAGCGCAATTGGGATTACCGTTACTGCTGGATCCGCGACGCCACTCTGACCCTCTACTCCCTCTTAAGTTCAGGCTACACGGAAGAAGCGGTGGCCTGGCGACGCTGGCTGCTGCGCTCCGCTGCAGGTCGGCCTGAGGAGATGCAGATCATGTATGGGCTGACGGGTGAGCGTCGTCTGCCCGAGCTGGAGTTGCCCTGGCTGAGGGGATACGAGGAAAGCCGGCCTGTGCGGATCGGCAATGGCGCACAGGATCAGTTCCAGCTCGACGTGTATGGCGAGCTGATGGATGCGCTGCACGTCGCCCGCAAATATCACGTGGAGCCGGACGCCGACGCTTGGCGCGTCCAGAAGGTGCTGATGAAGTTCATTGCTGAAAAATGGGGTGAACCGGACAACGGGATCTGGGAAGTGCGCGGCCCGCGACGCCACTTCACCCACTCCAAGATGATGGCCTGGGTCGGCGTCGACCGTGCTATCTCGGGCGTCGAGCAGAATAACCTCGAGGGTCCCGTTGAGGCATGGCGGGCGCTACGCACCCGGATCCACGACGATATCTGCAGGAATGGTTACGACGCGAGGCGCAACAGCTTCGTGCAATATTATTGCGGCGAGCAGCTCGATGCATCGCTGCTGTTGATGCCGATTGTCGGCTTCCTGCCGCCGGACGACCCGCGCGTTGTTGGCACTGTCGAGGCCATTCGGCGCGAACTGATGGCCGACGGGTTTGTGGCGCGCTATCGGACAGAAACGGGGGTTGACGGTCTGGCGGGCAGCGAGGGCGCGTTCCTCCCCTGCACGTTCTGGTTAGCGGACGCCCTCACCCTTATGGGGTGTCGTGATGAAGCTGCGGAGATCTTCGAGCGGCTTCTTAACATCCGCAACGATGTTGGCTTGTTGGCCGAGGAATACGATCCGCGGGCCCGACGCCAGCTGGGCAACTTCCCGCAGGCCTTTTCCCATGTCGGCCTGATCAACACCGCACAGAACCTTGCCCTGGTACGGGGGCCGGCTCAGCGCCGTGCTAGCGATGCAAAGCCTGGATCATCCGCTCCCCTTCCCTCGCAGACCTGATGAAAATTCTGGGTCCAGGGCAATGCCGGTAGGATCTGCGCGAGCTAGACCAACTCGTGGCCGTGGCGGAGACGCTCATAATTAAGCGCCTCCGAACGAGCGTCGGCCTCTATTAGCTAGCCTCTAAACACCGGCGAACTACAGGCCGGGCGAGCGATGTACGGCCTTCCGTGAAGCTTCCGAGAGGATGCGCAGGTCAGCCCTTCTGCTGCCTCTTGGCGACTTCTTCAGCCGCTGACGGATCGAGCTTGCGCGCCTCGTCGAGCACGAATTTGCCTTCGGCCTTGTTGCCTTGGCTGAACTCTTCCATTGCCTCTTCCGCGAGGTGCTTGGCTTCCTCGTGCCGGTCGGTGGCTGCAGACGATTTATCCCCAGTCGACTTTTTATTCATTTGAGTCCTCCCAAGTTGTGGCTCTGCCCTGGCTCGCGCGCACGAACCTGTCCTGGAGAACCGTCGGACGTCCCGTTCGTTTCAGCTGCACGTGACGACCTGCATCACTCATTGCGAGTAAGCAAGGGATGGTGCAGAAATTCGGTGGTACGGTTAAGTTCCCTTCTGCCCAGAAGGTCTGGAGTGGCACATCTACTTCCCAGCGAAGGTAGGGGTGACCGCAAAACGAGGTTTCTGGACAGAACGAGTCGCCGGGTCAGAACTGCGGCCGCTCTCACGCCCTTGCGTCCACGGCGTAAGCGACTACACCGAAACACACTGGAATCGTAACGATTTTCTATCGTATGGAGCGCAAATCCCTCTCTGCGCCGCACGCAAAGGTAAGCTCTGTTGCGCCTCAGAGCGCGCAGTCCTTGCGCAGCTTCATTGCGCCGCTCCCCTCGGCGAGTGCTGGCGCGGGCCAGAGCGCCGCCGATCGAACCCTGCTGACCAGCCTGCTGGCCATCCTCGCCCTGGTGATCCTCGGCCTGCTGACCGCCCTTCTCAGCTTCATCGCCAGCACCGATCTGGTGTAGCGGCATTTCCTGCCGACGACGCCTCGTCTGTCCTGCAGGGATGAAAAGGCGTTAGGCGTGCCCGGCTGGACTGGCGAGCGGCTGGAGGCGATCCGCGAGCGGACACCGCGGGGCGACACCACCTGGCGCCCGGACTCGGTCGCGCATGTCGTCGCCCGCTCCCGGAAGGCCGGTCTGCTGCCGCCTCCATAGACGATCCGCCGCCGTGACCGGCGGGCGGGTCACCTCCGGCCGATGGGCTGTCCATAGGAAATGGACAAAGAAGGCCTTCCGGGGCGATCGCATCGAGGGAAGTGCGGCGGGTGGCCCGCCGGGCCGTGAATGGCGCAACCGCCGGAACAGACAGCTACTCCATGCGGATATGCGCCGCCCGGATCACCGCGCCCCAGCTTTCCGTTTCCTGTGCCAGGAAGTGGCGGAGAAATTCCGCGTCGCCGCTCTGTAGCGTCACCCCTTGCTCCGCCAGACGCGCCCGCAGGGCCCCGTCTTCCGTCGCCATGTGCAGCGCGGCTTCGAGGCGCTTCAGGATGGGCTGCGGCGTGCCAGCGGGCGCGAACAGCGCCTGCCAGTAAACCGCCTCGAATCCCGGCACGGTTTCCGCCACGGTCGGCACCTCCGGCAAGAGCGCGACACGCTCCGCCGAACTGACGCCCAGAGCGCGGGTGGCGCCTTCCCGCACCGCCGGCAGGGCCTCCAGCACGGCCGAGAACATGCCCTGGATGCGCCCGGTCCGCAGGTCGATCAGCGCCGGCGCCCCGCCGCGATAGGGCACGTGCTGCAGGTCGGTGCCCGCTGCATTGTTGAACCGCGCCAGGGCCAGGTGATTCACCGCGCCATTGCCGGAGCTGCCGAAGTTCAGCTTGCCCGGGTTTTCCTTGGCATAAGCGATCAGCTCGGCCACGGATCTCACCGGCAGGTCGCGATGGACATGCAGCACGAAGGCGGACTGGTAGCCCATCCCGACAGGCGCCAGTGCCTTCTGCGGATCCCGCGGCTCGAGGTTTGGCTGCAGGGTGGGGTTGATGGCCAGGGTGGTGGCACCCATCAGCAGTGTGTAACCATCCGGCTTGGCCTGCGTGACATAGGTGGAGGCCAGGGCCGTCGCGGCACCGGCGCGGTTCTCCACCACCATTGGCTGGCCCAGCTCCTGTTCCATCCTCTGTGCGATCAGGCGGGTCGTGGTGTCGCTGATGCCGCCGGGCGGATAGCCCACCACCATTGTGATCGTGTGGGATGGATAGTCCTCGGCGCGTCCAGGCCGGGGTGCTGCGGTCAGCAGCAGAGTGCTGGCGGCCAGGATCTGGCGACGCGACGACAAGGGCATGGACGTGGTTCTCCTCGGGCGCTTTGTTCTTTGGTGTGACCAGGTGACCTTGTGCAGGTTGCCCTTGATGCGGAAGCCTTGGCTACGAACCAGGCCGATCAATTCCGTCGCTACCGTAAATGTGGCAACCGATGGTGCGGAACTGAGGGCGCGGCCAAGTATGGCGCATGACCTACTGGAGGACAGCCTCCAGGTCCGGAGCGCGGACGATACGGAGGTGGCTATTCAGGCGCTGGTTCAGCCGGCCCGCCCGCGCCAGACCTGGTCCTGTCAGCGGTTCCGCCGCCGGGCGCCACGGCGCCCCCTACCCTCTTCGCTGGAACAAGAGGTGCGGCTCCGCCAGAAGCTGCGCCCGTCCCGTTTAGCGGTGTCCTACGCTGCGGGCCCAGCAAGCCGCGCCGGAGGGCTCGTGGGGTCTCGGTCGGCGGCGCACGGAGCGAAGGCAAAGCCGATGTGTTCGTCCTGCCGCCAACGCTGCCGGGCTACTACAATCGTGCCATCAGGCAGATGCAACTGCACCTGCGCGGGTATTGCTGCGGCCCTGCGGAGATAGAGGCGCGCGCCGCCGCGGGAGAGTTCCAGCACTGCGGCATCGAGAATCTCGCCGCCGAAGGCAATCTTGGCGCTGGATAACACGCTCCCGCCGCTCGCGCCGCAGTTCTGGCCGTGTCCGCTGCGCATCTTCTACCATCACGCACTTCTCCTCAGAATTTATCGAACAAAATGTTCGAATGTTCTCAATAATACGACAACTGCAAGACTGCCTGGCTCCTAGGCCACGTGCACGGCTCTCGCCACGTTCTGTCGAGCCGGCCTCCCACCGCGAGAGGCTGGCAGCACGCCCTGCAGGGCAGGGGTGGCCAGTAGGGCGACCGCCCGCCGCCTGCCCAAATCCCCCGCCACTCACCCTGCCGGCCCTGCCAAGGGGAAGCGAAGTGCAGGCGGCTTGCTATCCACCTTCGCCGATGGACCGACCGGTCGAAAGGTCGAGGGCGTGAATACACCAAGGCCCAGTGTGGGCTTGCTAAATCGGGCAGCCCGCCCCTGGCTCGGCCCTCGGTACGCTAAACCGAGATTAGCGTGCATAGGCGGCGTCCCGAGTTGCCGGAATGGGTGGAAAGCCGACGTTGCACGCTCCAAGATCGTCCCGTTGCGCCAGGCCACGCAGGACGCCCTATCGATGACCTTACGTTCTCGCTACGAGCAAGCCGTACGCGACCTGCATGAGCGCGTCGCCGAGATGCGGCGCGACGGCGCCTCCACCGAGACCATCGCACGGGCCGTGCACGCGGAGCGCAGGCGGTTGGCCGCTCTCTTCAAGGAGCTGACGCCGGAGCCGTACCGGACTCGCATCTACGAGCGGACAGTCAGGATCTACGGAGGCGAGGACGGCCCCTCGATCGAATTCCTGAGGGCGAAGGGCAAGTCCTGGGAAGCGATCATCGAGAGCGCGAAGCGCCCAGGCCCCCCGATCGGGCCGCCATCCGAACAGGCAGACGGGCAAGACTGACGACCAGCCCTCGCGGCGTAGGGACCGAAGGTCCGGGTTAGGTCGCCAGCGGCCCAAAGGCGGCATTGGGGCGTTTCACCGCTCACCACCCGCTTCGCACGGGATACCAAGATCAGCATGCCTTGGCAGGGGTTAGGGCATTGAAAAATAGATAGATGCAGTAGCTCCATCCAGTTACGGTGCGATCCTTTTCTGCATGAAGCTGAAGCAAGGTGAACCTGCTCTCATTCTTCTTTTAGGCGTCCGCGCTCCATCATCCTCTGACTTCGCGTTCGGATACCACATCGGTGGCGAGGCCGAGGACACAATGGGACGAGTTGGATGCCAGATCCCTGGGCGTACTGCTCGTCGGTAACGTGCTCCATCCAGGTGACGCTTGCGCCATCCAGCGCTTCGGCGATGGCGACTTGGCTCATGGCACTCGAGGAGGTAGCGCCGTGCCAGTGCTTGACGCCCGGTGGGAACCAGACGACGTCGCCGGGCCAGATCTCCTGCACCGGGCCGCCCTAATGCTCCGGTCCCGTGGACTGATCCCCTGCCGCCGCCAGGCCTCGCCGAAAAGAACTTCATCGGTGTAGGCGGCGAGTTGCGGGGCAACTTCGTAGGCTGCTTGTGGAGCAACCCTGGGCGCGGGCTCACCCTGTCCTTAAGCCTGTGCGGAAGAATGGCGGCGCACTGTGGGCCGCCTGGAGGAGGACCGCGGCTGGCCCTCCTCAGGATGTGAGCAGCAGAGGACTCCTCCGCCCATGCGCTCAGGCCGGTTGTGGCAAGCGCTCGATCAGCTTGTCCAGAGTGATCGGATAGTCCCTCACGCGCACGCCGGTGGCATTGTAGACCGCATTGGCAATAGCGGCACTGACACCACAGAGGCCG
>DATMRU010000039.1:0-126099 GCA_035565935.1 Roseomonas sp. | reverse complement strand
CGGTGGCTGCGCCAGCCGCGCAGCGCGCCGCCATGGCCGGTGGCGGCACGGCCCAGCGCCGCGGCCCGGTTCAGCCCGAAGCCATACTCGGCCGGCGCGCCATCGGCGAAGCGCACCGGCGCCGAAAGCCGCCGGTAGAGCGAGCCCTCGTCCTCGCGCGTCGCGTCGATATGCCGCTCCCAGGCGATCATGTCATCCAGGCTGGCCGCCAGCCCGGCATCGCCGGTCCAGATCACCCGGTTCTCCGCCGCGCGGAAGCCGGCGGCGGGCGTGCCCTCATAGCCTTCAGTGCCATCCGGCATGGCGCGGGTCTCGGCGGCGAGCAGCGCGCCCGACATGCCGGCACGGTCGAAGATGCGCGCGCGCAGCAGCTCGCCGAAGCCACACCCGGTGCGCTCCTGCAGGATATCCGAGAGGATGCGGAAATTCTGGTTGACGTAGGAATAGCGACTGCCCGGCGCGAACTGGAGCGTCCGCGTGCCGCCGATCACCCGCGCCGCCTCGGTGTCCCCGAAGGGCGCCTCCACCGGCGAGCCGTGCAGCATCGCCACCGCCCAGTAGTCCCGCAGCCCCGACTGGTTGTGGCAGAGGTGCAGCACGCCGGGCGCCGTCCCTTCCAGCTTCGGCAGCCGCGCGCGCACATCGCCGTCCAGCACGCCGGGGTCCGGGAAGGCGTCCAGCAGCACGCCGCAGGTGAACTGCTTGGTGATGGAGCACATGCGGAACAGCGTGCGCGGCGTGAAGGGGATGCGCCGCTCGGCATTCGCCCAGCCCCAGGCGTGGCGCAGCAGCACTTCCCCCCGGCGCAGCACGGCGACGGCGCCGCCCGGTCCGGGATAGGCACGCGGCAGGGCATCCAGGGCGAGTTCGAGCGGGTCGGCGGCGGTGGTCGTCATGCCCGCCACTCTCGCGCCTCCGCTCGTGCTTCGTAAAGCCCGGCCGCCGCCCCGCGCTCCGGCCGCTTGACACCTCGCCGCCCCGGCGCAACGAAGCGGCAAAAGCTCAGGACGCGCCACGCCCATGCTTCGACGCCCGCTGCTCGCCGCCGCCCTCGCCCTGCCCTGGGTCGCCCGCACCGCCCGCGCCCAGTCCACGCCGCTGCGCATCATCGTCCCCGCCCCGCCCGGCGGGCCGACCGACATCCTCGCGCGCGTGCTCGGCGAGAAGGCGCAGCCCGCTCTCGGCCGCCCGGTGGTGGTGGATAACCGCGCCGGCGGCGCCGGGATCATCGGCACCGAGGCCGCCGCCCAGGCCGCGCCCGACGGCGACACCCTGGTGCTCGGCCACAACCAGACCCATGCCAGCAACCAGGCGATGATGCCGAAGCTGCCCTATGACGTGGTCAAGAGCTTCACCCCCGTCGCCAAGCTGGCCACCGTGCACCACGCCCTGGTGGTGCCCGCCAACTCCCCGTCCACGACGCTGCGCGAGCTGATCGAGCGCGGCCGGCGCGAGCGGTTGAACTACGCCTCCTCCCAGGCCGGCTCGGCCAGCCATGTCATCGCCGAGACGCTGGTCCGGCGCGAGAAGATGGAGGCCACCCACATCCCCTATCGCGGCGCCGCCCCGGCGGCGACCGACACGGTGGCCGGCGTGGTGGACTTCTACGTCGCCACCTTCCCCTCCGTCGCGCCGCTGATCCGCGAGGGCCGCCTGCGCGCGCTGGAGATCGGCGCCCCCGCCCGCCTCGCCGACTTCCCGCAGCTCCCGACGGCCGCCGAGGCCGGCGCGCCCTATCTCGCCGTGGATGCCTGGTTCGGCCTCTTCGCCCCCGCCGGCACGCCCAGCGAGGCGGTGGAGCGCATCGCCAAGGCCATGCTCACCGCGCTGAACGACCCGGCGGTCGAGGAGCGCCTGACCGCCGCCGGCTTCACCGCCGACCCGCTGCCCCCCGGCCCCTTCGCCGCCTTCCAGCACGACGAGGTCGCCCGCTGGGCCGAGATGGTCCGCCTCACCGGCGTCAAGATCGAGGGCTGACCCCCCACCCCCGCTTCGCACCCTCCCCGACTCGCACCCCCGGCATGCGGGGAATGCGGCCGGGGGCGGTGGCGGTCCGTGCCCCGCTTTGCTATAGCCCCACCCGGCACCGCCGGCCCTCGCTTCGGCGGCGAGAGGGATTCGTTGATCATGGCGCGACGCCGGCAGCTCTATGAAGGTAAGGCAAAGGTCCTGTTCGAGGGGCCGGAGCCCGGCACCCTGGTGCAGTACTTCAAGGATGACGCAACCGCCGGCAACGGCGCCAAGAAGGGCGTCATCACCGGCAAGGGCGTGCTCAACAACCGGATCAGCGAATACCTGATGACGCGGCTGAACGAGATGGGCGTGCCCACCCACTTCATCCGCCGCCTCAACATGCGCGAGCAGCTCATCCGCGAGGTCGAGATCATCCCGCTTGAGGTGGTGGTGCGCAACGTCGCCGCCGGCTCGCTGGCCACCCGCCTCGGCCTCAAGGAAGGCACCCGCCTGCCGCGCTCGATCATCGAGTACTACTACAAGAACGACGCCCTGCAGGACCCGATGGTCTCCGAGGAGCACATCACCTGCTTCGGCTGGGCCTCCACCCAGGACCTCGACGACATCGTCTCCCTGGCGCTGCGGGTGAACGACTTCCTCTCCGGCCTCTTTCTCGGTGTCGGCATCATCCTCGTGGACTTCAAGCTGGAATTCGGCCGCCTCTACGAGAACGACGAGATGCGCATCGTCCTCGCCGACGAGATCTCGCCCGACAACTGCCGCCTGTGGGACGCCAACACCGGCGAGAAGATGGACAAGGACCGCTTCCGCCGCGACCTTGGCAAGGTTGAGGAAGGCTATCAGGAAGTGGCCCGCCGCCTCGGCATCCTGCCCGAGGCCGGCGTGCGTGACATGAAGGGCCCGGAGGCCATGCAGTGATGAAAGCTCTTGTCACCGTCATGCCCAAGGCCGGCGTGCTCGACCCCGAGGGCAAGGCCATCGGCCACGCCCTCGGCACCCTCGGCTTCGGCGGCGTCGGCGAGGTCCGCACCGGCAAGATCATCGAGCTGGAACTGGCCGAGACCGACCCCGCCAAGGCCCGCGCCCTGGCCGAGGACATGGCCCGCAAGCTCCTCGCCAACACCGTCATCGAGAGCTTCCGCGTCGAGCTGGCCTGACCGCCCGCCCCGCGGGGCCCATTCTCCCGGAGAGCCACCCGCCGCATGATCAAGGTTTCCCTCCTCGTCATGCTGCTGCTCACCGTGGTGATCGGCATGGGCCTCCGCTGGCGGCAGGACCGCATGCCCCAGGTCGCCGCCACCCGCCGCCGCGGCCTCGTCGCGCGCGGCAAGGCGCGCATCGACCTCTGGGTCACCGCCGCCGCCATCGCCACCCTCGCCACCATCCTGCTGATCGGCGGCCTGCACTGGGTGCGCGTCTTCTTCGAATGACCCGCCCCCTCCCCCACCGCCGCTAGAGGACGCACCCTGCCATGAACGCCGTTATCCTCCTCTTCCCCGGCACCAACCGCGAGCGCGACATGGCCATCGCCCTCGAGAAGGCGACCGGCCGCAAGCCGACCATCCTCTTCCACCAGGAAACCGCCCTCCCCCCCGGCACCGACCTCGTCGTGCTGCCCGGCGGCTTCTCCCACGGCGACTATCTCCGCTGCGGCGCCATGGCCGCCCGCTCCCCCATCATGCCCGCGGTGCACGACTTCGCCGCGCGCGGCGGCCATATCCTCGGCGTCTGCAACGGCTTCCAGATCCTCGCCGAGGCCGGCCTCCTCCCCGGCGCCCTGCTCCGCAACGCCTCGCTCCGCTTCCTCTCCATGGACTGCCACATGCGCGTCGAGCGCACCGACACGCCCTTCACCGCCCGCTGGCAGCAGGGCGAGGTCTTCCGCGCCCCCATGGCCCATGGCGACGGCAACTACTTCGCCGATGATGCCACGCTGGAGCGCCTGGAGAAGGACGGCCGTGTCGTCTTCCGCTACGTCACGCCCGAGGGCGAGGTCACCGAGGCCGCCAACCGCAACGGCGCCCGCAACAACATCGCCGGCATCGTCTCCGAGAACCGCCGCATCCTCGGCCTGATGCCCCACCCGGAGGACCTGGTGGACCCGCTGATGGGCGGCACGGACGGCCTGCCGCTCTTCGAGAGCATCACCGAGACCCTCGCCACCGCCTGACCCGCCCGGAAACACCGAAGGGGGCGTGCGCACCGCGCCGACCCCTTCAGCTTCCGTCGCTGTACGCTCCCATCCGGAGCCCCCCGCGTAGGGCTCAACGCGCCGACGGACACTCCACGCGGGTCAGCATGAAGCCGTGGCCGTCCCGCTCCGGATTGCCGCTCGGCGTTCCCAGCAGCCGCGCATCCTGCGTATAGGTCAGCATGCCGCTTGCCGGCCTGCGCTATCGCCGATATCGAGCTCCTCTCCGGCCCGCCCGGCAGCGACACCAGCCGCGACATGCCATCCGCCGCCCCGGGCCATCCGCCGCCCCGGCCGGCGCCGGCGGCACGCCGGGGTTGCCCGCCAGCAGCGCGAGCGGTGCCTCTGCGGTGTGGTGAAGCCTCACGACCAGCCCCCTGCGCGGATTCTGGCCGGCAGGACGAGGATCATGGGCGCGCTCCGTCGGCGGTCGCGCGGGCGCGCATCCTGCCCCCACCCGGCCGCTTTCACCAGCAACCGGCCGCCACCCCTCACGACACAGCACTCGCTGGCGCGCCAGAGGCCCTCCCCCTCCGGCGCACGCCCTCAGTCGTTCGCCGGGTCCTCCGGCCCTCCGGGCACATCCGCCACCTCGAAGGCGGCGATCACATGCGCCAGGTTCACCGTCGCCCGCGCCCGTTCCGTTGGCGCCACCAGTACGCCCCCCGGCGCGCTGAACCCGGCCGCCTCCGTCAGCATCACCACGTCCAGCAAGACCACGCCCTGCGGCGAGAGATGCACCGCCTCGATCTGCCGGATCAGCATCACCTGTCCCGCCGAGAGCAGCAGCCCGAAGCGCCAGTCGTCCGCGATCATTCGCCCGGCGAACCAGGCCGGCATCAACTCGCCCAGGCGGAGATCATCGGGGGAGTCGATGGTTGTCCAACTCTCGTCCATGCACAACCTTAACGTGGGCTAAACCACAGCTTCAATCCTGAAGCGTACTATTAACACATCGCGCCGCAACTGTTGTGCGTTCTCCGCCCTTTCTTCGGCACCATCACGCGCAGCCCGGGTAGGCACATGACGCCCCGCGCTCCGGCCATCCCGATGCTTCCTGAAAAGCCCGCGCGTCACAGCGACAGCGGAAGAAGCAGGGGCTCCGCCCCTGCACCCCGGCAGGAATCTTAGGTTCCTGCACCTCCCTTTCCCTCGGGCCTGCCGAGAACGGCCTCTTCGTCATTCGCGGCCTCCTCCGGCAGCACCGTGGCATCCGCCGCCTCGAAGGCCGCCACGATATGCGCCAGATTGACCGTCGCCCGTGCCCGTTCCGTCGGCGCCACCAGCACCCCGCCCGGCGCGCTGAACCCGGCCGCCTCCGTCAGCATCTCGACATCGACCAGCACCACGCCCTGCGGCGAGAGGTGCACCGCCTCGATCTGCCGGATCAGCATCACCTGGCCCGTCGAAAGCAGCAGCCCGAAGGTCCAGTCATCCGCCATCATCCGCCCGGCAAACCAAGCCGGCATCAACTCGCCCAGGCGGAGATCATCGGGGGAGTCGATGGTTGTCCAGGTTTCGTCCATGAACAACCTTAGCGCGGGCGGAAGCGGGGCTTCAATCATCCAGGCAACCGACGAAAGAACTATCCAGCCTCTCTCCCGCTCCGGCCGCCCTCATGGCCCGCAAGCCAGCGCCTGCGCCTCCCGGACGCCCCATCCCCGGCCTGGGCGCCCGCCACGCCGGGGCGGCGCACCCTGGCCCCACGCGAAAACCCGATCCGGAACAGCCTTGCTCGACCTGAGGCGGACAAGGCCGTTAAGGTCAGCGGCCCTTTGCGGCCGCCAGGGCGAGAGGGACGCTTCTCGGATGGCGAAAGGCCGAAAACCTGGCTCCCCAGCGAAAGGAACACGCCATGGCCAAGAATACGATCTGCCTCTGGTACGATAAGGACGCCGAGGCCGCCGCCCGCTTCTACGCCGAGACCTTTCCCGACAGCGCGGTGAGCGCCGTGCACCGTGCGCCCAGCGACTACCCGGCCGGCAAGGCGGGCGACGTGTTGACGGTCGATTTCACGGTCGCGGGGATTCCCTGTATCGGCCTCAACGGCGGCCCCGCCTTCAGGCACAACGAAGCCTTCTCCTTCCAGATCGCCACCGACGATCAGGAGGAGACCGACCGATACTGGAACGCCATCGTCGGCAATGGCGGCCAGGAGAGCGCGTGCGGGTGGTGCAAGGACAAGTGGGGGATTTCCTGGCAAATCACGCCGCGCGTCCTGACCGAGGCGATGGCGGCCGGCGGCGACGAAGCGAAGCGCGCCTTCGAGGCCATGTTGACCATGAGGAAAATCGACGTCGCCGCGATCGAGGCGGCGCGGCGCGGCTGACGGTCCGGCGCGCCCAGCGGCCCGATCCGCTGCCGGGGCCTGTCCGCCAGCCACCTGTAGCGACCCTTCCTCCGCGGGTCGGAAGAGGGGGCCGGGCCCTCGGGCGGGAATTATATTAGGAAAACTTGCCTATTTTCTCTCGTCCTGCTATACTCCCCCCATGCCCCTCCCCCACGCCTCCCGCCTGACGCCGCCCCGTCCCTGGTCCAGGCTCTCCGACTCGGAGTGGGCCGCGCTCCTTCCTTATCTGCTGCACCGCTCCCCCCAGGGCCGCCCCATCCCGGAGTTGCGCGCGCGGATGGATGCCATCTTCCACACCGCCTGCACCCATTCCCCCTGGCGCGAGGTCCCGCCCGAATTCGGCAAGCCCGACACCGTCTCGCGCTATTTCCGCCGCCTCACCCATGCCGGTCTCTGGCCGCGCCTGCTGGAGGCCCTGGCCGAGGCCGCCCCCGCCCACCCTCTCCGCGCCATCGAGCACTTCATCGTCCGTGCCGCCCGCCGCGCGCACCGCATCCTCGGGCATCGGTTCCTGCTGCTCATCCGCCGCATCGGCCTGCGCTCGGCCCTGCCCGCGCCGCCCTGGCTCTTGCCCGATCCGCTTTTGTCCGAAACCCTCGCGCGCCTGCCCCTTCCGGCCGCGCTCCTCGCCGCCGCCGCCCCGCGCTCCGGCCGCGCGGCGTGGTTTTCCAGCCTCTCCCGCCTCCTGCGGGATGCCGGCGGCCGTGCCCGCATCCCCCGTGCAGTGCGGTTAGGCTGGCCATGACCATTCCACCCCTGGACAAGCGCGCGTCGGATGCCGAAAAGCCCGGCATGTCCGCCCCCGCACGCCTCGCCCCCGCCCCGCTGGCCCCGGAACGCGCCGCCCAGCTTGCCGCCGAATTCGGCCTGAAGCCGGATGAGTTCGAGCGCGTGCTCGCCATCCTCGGCCGCCAGCCCTCCCTCACCGAGCTCGGCATCTTCTCGGTGATGTGGTCCGAGCACTGCTCCTACAAGTCGAGCCGCGTCTGGCTGCGCCAGCTTCCCACCAAGGCCCCCTGGGTCATCCACGGCCCCGGCGAGAATGCCGGCGTCATCGACATCGGCGACGGCCTGGCCGCCATCTTCAAGATGGAGAGCCACAACCACCCGAGCTTCATCGAGCCCTACCAGGGCGCCGCCACCGGCGTCGGCGGCATTCTCCGAGATGTCTTCACCATGGGTGCAAGGCCGATCGCCAACCTGAACGCCCTCCGCTTCGGCGCCCCCGATCATCCGAAGACGAAGCACATCCTCGATGGCGTGGTGCGCGGCATCGGGGGCTACGGCAATTGCGTCGGCGTGCCCACGGTGGGCGGCGAGGTCAATTTCCACCCGAGCTACAACGGCAACCCGCTGGTCAATGCCATGACCGTCGGCATCGCGCCGAAGGACCGCATCTTCCTCAGCGCGGCGGCCGGCATCGGCAACCCCGTGGTCTATGTCGGCTCCAAGACCGGTCGTGACGGCATCCACGGCGCCACCATGGCCAGCACCGAGTTCACCGCGGATTCCGAGGAGAAGCGCCCCACCGTCCAGGTCGGCGACCCCTATGCGGAAAAGCTCCTCATCGAAGCCTGCCTGGAGCTGATGGCGACCGACGCCATTGTCGCCATCCAGGATATGGGCGCCGCTGGCCTCACTTCCTCCTCGGTCGAGATGGCCGGCAAGGGTGGCGTCGGCATCGAGCTGGACCTGGACCATGTCCCCCAGCGCGAAACCGGCATGTCCGCCTATGAGATGATGCTCTCCGAGAGCCAGGAGCGCATGCTGCTCATCCTCAAGCCCGGCCGCGAGGCCGTGGCCGAGGCCATCTTCCGCAAGTGGGAGCTGGATTTCGCCGTCATCGGCCGCCTGACCGACACGGGCCACATCGTCATCCGCCACCAGGGCGCGGTCGAGGCCGACATCCCCCTCGCCCCCCTGGAATCCGAGGCGCCCCTCTATAACCGCCCCACGGCCGAGACCCCGAAGCAGCCCGTCCTGGCGCCCGCCTCCATTCCCGACCCGGCGGGCCTCGCTTCCGCGCTGACCACGCTGATCGGCAGCCCCGACCTCTGCTCCCGCCGCTGGATCTGGGACCAGTATGACAGCACCGTCGGCGGCCAGACCGTGAAGCGCCCCGGCGCCGCCGATGCCGCCATCGTCAAGCTGGAGGACAGCCCCCGCGCGCTCGCCATGACGACCGACGTCACCCCCCGCTACTGCGCGGCGGACCCGGAGGAAGGCGGCAAGCAGGCCGTCGCCGAGGCTTGGCGCAACATCACCGCGACCGGCGCCAAGCCGCTCGCCATCACCGACAACATGAATTTCGGCAATCCCGAGAAGCCGGAGATCATGGGCCAGTTCGCCGCCGCCGTGCGCGGCATGGCGGCCGCCTGCACCGCGCTCGACTTCCCCGTCGTGTCAGGCAATGTCTCGCTCTACAACGAGACGGAGGGCCAGGGCATCCTCCCCACCCCCGCCATCGGCGGCGTCGGCGTGCTGGAGGATGCGCGCCAGGCGGTGGGCTATGCCCTCGCCCCCGGCCTGGACCTGGTCCTCATCGGCGAGACCGCCGGCTGGCTCGGCCAGTCCCTCTGGCTGCGCGAGATCGCCGGCCGCGAGGAAGGCGCTCCGCCGCCCGTGGACCTCGCCGCCGAGCGCCGCAACGGCGATTTCGTCCGCGCCCGGATCCTGGCTGGCGATGTCGCCGCCAGCCATGACGTCTCCGATGGTGGCCTCCTGGTCGCCCTGGCCGAGATGGCGATCGCCGGCGCCACCGGCGCCACCCTCGACGCCGCGCCCGACACCCTCCCCGCCCATGCCTTCTGGTTCGGCGAGGACCAGGGCCGCTACGTCCTGGCGGTGCGCGATTCCGCCGCCCTGCTCGCCGCCGCGAAGGCAGCCGGCGTGCCCGCGCGGCGCATCGGCCGGACCGGCGGCGGGGCCTTGGTTCTGCCGGGCGCCGGGTCCATATCGGTGGACGACCTGCGGGCGGCGCATGAGCGCTTCCTGCCGGCGCTGATGGCCCGCTAGGCTGGCGCCGACGGAAACCGAGTAAGGAGCAAGCGCGCATGGCCATGTCGGCTGCGGAGATCGAGGCCCTCATCAAGGCGGCCTTCCCCGATGCCCAGGTCACCATCGAGGATCTGGCCGGGGACGGCGACCATTACGCCGCAACCGTTGTCTCCGAAGCGTTCCGCGGTCGCTCCCGCGTGCAGCAGCACCAGCTCGTCTATGCGGCCCTGCAGGGGCGCATGGGCGGCGCGCTGCACGCCCTCGCCCTGCAGACTTCCGCTCCCCCGCAATAGCCCTTTCAAGGCTAAGGACAGGCACCCATGAGCAACCCCGTTTTCGAGCGCATCCAGGCCGAGGTCACCGAGAATCCGGTTGTCCTCTACATGAAGGGCACGCCGGTCTTCCCGCAGTGCGGCTTCTCGGCCCGTGTCGTGCAGATCCTCAGCCACGTGGGTGTGCCCTTCAAGGGCGTGAACGTGCTGGAGGACATGGAGCTGCGCGAGGGCATCAAGGCCTACACCAACTGGCCGACCATCCCGCAGCTCTATGTGAAGGGCGAGTTCGTCGGCGGCTGCGACATCGTCATGGAGATGTTCCAGAACGGCGAGCTGACCGCGCTGCTCGACGAGAAGGGCATCCCGCACGAGGCCGCGGCCTGAAGCATTGAAGGGGCCCCCACCGGGGCCCCTTTCCTTTTGTGCCGGCCGGGCGGGCTGCCTTTTCAGGCCCTCTTGCTCCTGCCGGGCCTCACAGCGGCATCGGCCGGGCCAACCCGGCGCGGGCTGGCGCGTTGCCCAGCCGGCATCCCTCTTCGGGGGCGCCGCGACGCCACGCCTCGCTCCGGGAAGGCCCAGATGACGCGCAACGACCTCCGCACCCTGCTCAACCTCCTGCTGCCGCTGGCGCAGCCGCTGGTCGGGGCCATGGCGCCGGTCTTCGGCATCGGCCACACCCAGGGCGAGATGTCGGCCCGCAGCGAGACGGCGGTGGTGCCGCAGGGCTATGCCTTCTCGATCTGGGGCCTGCTCTTCGCCCTCTCCATCGCCTGGGGCATCTGGCAGGTGCTGCCCGATGGCGGCAAGGACAGCGTGCCGGCGCGCCGCCTCGGCTGGCCGCTCGCCGCCGCCTTCGCCGCCTCCATCCTCTGGATGTTGCTGGCGCAGCTCACCGAGAATGGCTGGCACCTGGTGCTGGTCATCCTGGTGGTGCTGGGGGCCAGCCTCACCGCCTTCTTCATCAACCGCAACCTCGTCCATAGCGGCGCCGGCCATGGCTGGCCCGAGCGCTGGATCATCCGGCCGCTGGTCGGGATGCTGGCGGGCTGGGTCTCGGTCGCGGCCTTCGCCAATATCGCCGGTGCAGCGCTGGTCAGCGGCGCCATCCAGGCCGATGGCGCGGCCGGTACCCTGGCGGCGGTGCTGATCCTGCTGGCGGCGGGCGGCTTCACCCTGGGCGTGCTCTGGGCGGCCCATGGCTCACCCTGGTATGCCGGCGCCGTGGCATGGGCGCTGCTGGCGATCCTCTATGCTAATACCCTGGGGCGGGGGCTCAACCTGCCTGTGGCGGTGGTCGCGGCAGGCCTGCTGGTCGTCGTGGTGGCCATGGCCTGGCAGCGGATGCGGACCCGCAGGGTCGTGTCCGGCACCGCGCCGCCGGCCTGAAGCCTTCCCTGCGCGGCCGGACGCGGTTCTCCCGCTGGCCCGCCAGGGTTAGCGCAGGATTTTATTCCTGACAAGACCTTCCGGCGCTGCCCTCAGCCAGCCGGGCTGAGCACGTGGATGACCCGGCTGGCGACCATCTCCCGGGTCCGGGCGCCATAGGCGGCCATGTGCGGGGAAGCGCCATGCGCCTTCAGCGCCTCCGCGCTTTCCCATTTCTCGATGACGACGAAGGTATCCGGCCCGAGGGCGGTCTGGATGGCGCCGATGCCCTCCGCGTCAATCGCGGGGCCGTACTCGATGCAGCCCTGCTCCGCATGGACCGCCGGCATATTGGCGCGGAACTCCTTCAGGACGGCCTCCCGCATGCCGGGCTTGGCGGTGATGATGGCGATGACGTGGATCACGCGGGACGCTCCTCCTTCGGCGCTGCCCCCTTCACATGCGGAGAGGCGGCGCGGGTTCCTGCGCGGCTCAGGCTAGGCGCATCGCCGGGGGCTGCCAACGGGCGGCTCCCGGCCAGGCCGGTCAGAAAGGCAGCGCGGCAGAGAGGCGCGGCCCCGCCTCCCCGCCGGCGCTCATGCGAGGCGGGTCCGGAAGGCAAGCTCCGTGCCGAGATAGCGGGCGCGGATCTCCGCCGCGCCCTGCATGGCGAAGGGCGCCGAGAGCGTGCCGGTGGAGATGATGGCGCCCGCCGGCAGCACCATGCCGCGCTCGCGCGCCAGGGCGAGGAAGCCGCGCAGGGCGGATTCGGGGTCGGTGAAGTCACCGCCCGATACGGCGCGGGCGCGCTCCTCCCCATTCACCGAGACCACGAGCGAGGCGGCGAGCTCGTCGAGGCGCGCGGGGTCGATGCGCTCGCCCACCACCAGCGCCTCGAAGGCGGCATTGTCGGCGGCGAAGCTCGGCCAGCCCACGGCGGTGCGGTCGCGGAAGCGGGAGCGGACCAGCTCGAAGGTGACGCGCGTCTCGGCGATAAGGTCACCCAGCGACTCCGGCGGCGGCGCCTCCGGCCGGACCTCGCGGGCCAGCACATAGGCGATCTCGAATTCCACCGTGATGGGGGCCGCATCGGGCAGCGGCACGGTATCGTCGGGGCCGAAGCAGCGCGAGCCGAGCACCCGGCCGGCGATCGAGCGGTCGATTCCGGTCTGCGCCCGCCCCTTCGGGCTGCCGACACCGAGCTTCCAGCCGGCGACCCGCTCGCCCAGCGCGGCGACCAGCCGGTCCTGGATGTCGTAGCCCTGCTCCAGGGTGGCGGGCCGCAGCGCCTCGGGCAGCGCCTCGGCCTGCGCGCCGCGGCGCCAAAGGGCGGCCAGCCACTCGGCCGCGGCCTCAGGACCGGCGCCGCTCATCGGGCAGTGGCCGCCGCGGTGGATGGGTGCTGCGTCTCGATCATGGATGCTCCTCCGTCACGCCCGGGGCCCGGAGGTCGGCCAGGGCGGGTTTCAAGGGTGAGGAGCATGGCATCCCGGGCCGCCTCGCCGAAGCCCCCGCCGACGATGATGGCCGGATCAGGTCCTTCCCTGGACCATCCAGGCCCGGGCCGAGAGGTGGATGCTGCCGTCGGGCTCCGTTGGCAGGGTGGCGCGGAGCCTCTCCCGCAGGGCGGCGCGGCGCGCCTCGTCGAGCGACAGGCAATAGGCCGGCGCAGGCGCTCCCCCGCGCAGAAAGGGTGTCCAGTAGTCCTCGAAGTCGCGGAACACCGTCGGCACCGCGATGGCCGCCACCTCGACCCCGCGCAGCCCGGCCGCCTCGAACAGCGCGCCCAGCGGGTCGGGCCGGCAGAGCGCAAAGCGCAGCGCCTCGTCCCTGCCGCCCGCCCCCTCCGGGTCGAGCGCGGCGGCGGCATCCCAGAAGCGGCGCATCATCTGCATGCCATCGGCATAGTCCCAGACATAGACCGCGACCCGCCCTCCCGGACGCGCGGCGCGGCGCATCTCCGCCACGGCCTTCGGCTGGTCCGGCACGAAGTTCAGCACCAGGCCACTGACCACGGCGTCGAAGGCTTTGTCGGCCACCGGCAGCGCCTGGGCCTCGCCCCGGCAGAACCGGGCGCGGGCATCCGTCAGATGGCGGCGGGCATGGGCCAGGAAGCCCTCGGACGGGTCCACCCCGAGGACCGAGGCAGGCTCGCAGCGCGCGAGGATGGCGCCGCTCAGCGCCCCCGTGCCGCAGCCGATGTCGAGCCAGCGGCCGCCGGGCGGCAGGCCGAGGCGGCCGAGGAACTCCGCCGCGACCAGGCGGCTCCAGCGCCCGACATAGGGCTCATAGGCCTCGCCGGCCGCCCATAGCTGGCCGGTGCCGCCCGCCTGACCTGGCTTCCCGCCGGCAGCCATCGCGCGCCTCCCCGGGCTGGTCTATCCACGCCACGCCGCGAGTAGCGCAGCCGGGCCGCGCGGCGGCAAACAAAACCCCCGCGAGCGCAGGGTGGCGGGCGGGCGCATCTTGCCGCTCGACCATCCGCGCCTAGCATACGGCCTCCGGCGCGACCGGAGCCTCGTGGCGAGAACAGGGAGAATGCCTCATGCCGGACAAGCCGGGCCCCGCGACACTGGCGCTGCATGCCGGCGAGCCGCCGCGGCAGGTCGGCGCCCCGGTCACGCCGCCGCCGCAACTGGCGAGCAGCTTCTTCACGCATCCCGCCGCCATCGGCTTCTCCGCCAACGACCTCGCCGAGGACGCGCCGCATTTCTACACCCGCTGGGGCAACCCGACGCTCGACATCCTGGAGCGGAAGCTGGCGGCGCTGGAGGGCGGCGAGGCGGCGATCTGCTTCGCCAGCGGCATGGCGGCGGTCAGCGCGCTGATCCTGGGCCGGCTCTCCGCCGGGGACCACCTGGTGCTCTCCGACGTCTGCTATGCCGGCGTCGCCGAGCTGGCGCACGACATCCTGCCGCGCCACGGCATCACCGCGACCCTGGTGGACAGCGCCGATCCGGCGGCGGTGGCGGCCGCCCTGCAGCCGAACACGCGGCTGGTGCATGTCGAGACGCCGGCCAACCCGATCCTGAAGCTCACCGACATCGCCGCGGTCGCCGCCATCGCCAGGGAAGGCGGGGCGGAACTGTCGGTGGATTCCACCATCGCCACGCCGCTCGGCACCCAGCCGCTGGAACTCGGCGCCGACTATGTCGTGCATTCACTGACCAAGTACATCTCGGGCCATGGCGACGCGCTGGGCGGCGCCGTGATCGGCCGGGCGGAGCGGATGGAGGCGCTGCGCAAGCAGAGCCTGATCCATTTCGGCGGCGCGCTGGCGCCCTTCAACGCCTGGCTCACCCTGCGCGGGCTGGAGACGCTGGCGCCGCGCATGGCGCTGCACGAGAGCAATGCGCGCAGGCTGGAGGCCTTCCTGGCGGCGCATCCCAAGGTGCGCTCGGTGCTCTGGCCGGGCTCGCCGCGCCATCCGCAGCACGCCCTGGCGCAGCGGCAGATGCGGAACTTCTCGGGGCTGCTCGCCTTCTCGCTGCGCAGCGGCAGCGCGGAGGCGGCCACGCGGCTGGCGGAGCGGCTGAAGGTGATCTCCTACGCCGTCTCGCTCGGCAAGACCAAGAGCCTGCTCTTCTACATCCCGACCGAGGACCTGCTGCGCTCCTCCTTCCGCCTGGAAGGCGCGCAGGAGGCCGCCTATCGCGACTGGGCGGGCGAAGGGGTGTTCCGCGTCTCCGTGGGGCTGGAGGATGCGGAGGACCTGATCGCCGACCTCGCCCAGGCATTGGACTGAAGGGGCGCTGGACTGAAGGGCGGCGAGGCAGGGTGGGCCCCTCGCCAGCCATGCTTCGCCGCCGCGCGGCGGCTCAGCTCGTGGGCGAGCCGGCGGAAGGGGCCTGGGTGCCGGCGCGCAGCCGGACGCGCTCCTCCGGCAGCGGGATGAACTCCTTGTCGTCGCCGGGCACCAGGGCGAAGCGGCCGGCCTTCCAGTCCGCCTTGGCCTGCTCGATGCGCTCGCGCGAGGAGGAGACGAAGTTCCAGAACAGGTAGCGCGGCCCGTCCATCACCGCGCCACCGAGCAGCAGCGCCCGCGCGCCCTGCGGGCCGGCGCGCAGGGCCAGGCGGTCCCCGGCGCGGAAGACCAGCATGCGGCCAGGGGCGAAGGACTGGCCCGCCACCTCGACCTCCCCTTCCAGCACATAGGCCGCCCGCTCCTCGTGATGATCGGGCAGGGGCAGCGTGGCGCCGGGGGCGAGGATGGCATCGGCGTAGAAGAGGTCGGAGGGGGTCGCGACCGGCGCGCGCGTGCCCCAGCCCTCGCCGGCGATCAGCCGCAGCCGCGCGCCGCCATCCTCCAGCACCGGCAGGTCGGCCGCCGCATGGTGGGCGAAGGCGGGGGCGGTCTCCTCGGCGTGCTTCGGCAGGGCGACCCAGGACTGGATGCCGAAGAGGCGGCTGCCGGTCTGGCGCAGTTCGGCGCCGGTGCGCTCGGAATGCGCGATGCCCCGCCCTGCCGTCATCCAGTTGACGTCGCCGGGCACGATCGGCTGGTCGGAACCCAGGCTGTCGCGGTGCTGGATGGCGCCCTCGAACAGGTAGGTGACGGTGGAGAGGCCGATATGCGGATGCGGCCGCACGTCCAGCCCCTTGCCGACCAGGAACTCGCCCGGCCCCATCTGGTCGAAGAAGATGAAGGGGCCGACCATCTGCCGCTCCCTGGCCGGCAGGGCGCGCCGCACCTCGAAGCCGCCGATGTCATGCGCCCGGGGCAGGATCACCTGGCCGAGGCACTCGGGCATCGGGGCCAGCGCGTCTGCGGGGTCGTTCTCGACGCTCATGCCACTCTCCTCGCGACTGCCGGCACTCTCGGGGCAGTCGCCCTGGGCCGGCAAGGGGCGGCCGGCGGGGCGCCGCTCACTTCGGCGGGACGTGCGGGGCGCGTGGCCGCCTCAGGCCGGCGCGGCGGCATCCATCAGCTGCGGCAGGATCTCCTCCCGGGCGCGGGTGACGTCCTCGGGGAAGTCGATTTCCGTCCAGGGCAGCGCGGTGATGTCCACGGCGCGGAAGCGGGCCGGCTCGGCCAGGATCAGGTCGCGGATGGCTTCCTCGTATTCCACCTGGATACGCCCGGCCTCGACATAGGCTTCGCAGCGCGCGGCCAGGGCGGCGGCCATTTCGGCGGAGAAGCGGAAGAAGCCGACCGACTCGCCGTACCGATCATGCGCGTGCTCGGGCTTCTTGCGGAAATCGACGATGGTGTCGCCACGCAGGCAAATCTTCACCGGCTCGTCGCCCGGCTCGATGTTGCGGTCGAGCAGCAGGAGGTTCTCACCCGCCATGCTCCCCCCGGGGCTCCCCTTGGGTTCCTCCACCAGCGGCGCGAGCATGCGCCGGTCGTAGAGCACGTCCCCGTCCATCAGCAGCAGCGTCTGGCCGGCGCGCAGGCGCTCCGCCTGCACCCGAAGCGAGACCAGGCTGCCCTCGCGGTAGCGCGGGTTCTCGGTGAAGCGCACGCGGTCGGACCAGCCGAGCCGCGCCACCTCCGCCTCGATCAGCGCCCGCTGGTGGCCGACGGTGATGGCCACCTCCGTGATGCCGTGATGCGCGAGCGCCGCCAGGTGCCGGGCGAGCAGGGTCTGGCCGCCGAACTCCAGCAGGATCTTCGGGCGGTCGTCGGCTCCGAGCCGGCGACCCACGCCGGCCGCCAGGATGATCGCGGAAGCGGGGCGCAATGCCGTCAAGCCGAAAAATCCCGATGCTGCTCTCCAGGTTCCGTGAAGCTAGGGTGACAGTTGCGGGCTTGGCAAGGGCGGCCAGCCTGCTAGCTCTGGGCGGATGGTCTCCAGCATGGAAGGATGCCCCCCTTGAGCAGTGCCGGGCCCGTGGCTGCGCAAAGCCCTGATTCCCTTGATACCCCGGCCGGGACGCGGTTCGCCGCGCTGCGGCGCGAGATCATGTCGCCCTCGCTCTCCTTCCTGATGGAAGCGCATGACGGCATGTCCGCGAAGATCGTGCAGGAGGCCGGGTTCCGCGGTATCTGGGCCTCGGGCCTGACGACCTCGGCGGCGCTGGGCCTGCGCGACAGCAATGAGGCCTCCTGGACCCAGGTGCTCGACGTGCTGGAGTACATGGCCGACGCCACCACCCTGCCGATCCTGGTGGATGGTGACACCGGCCATGGCAACTTCAACAATGTCCGCCGCTTCGTGCGCAAGCTCTGCGAGCGCGGCATCGCCGGCGTCTGCATCGAGGACAAGCTCTTCCCGAAGACCAATTCCTTCCTCGGCGAGGCGCAGCCGCTGGCCGATGTCGATGAGTTCTGCGGGCGCATCAAGGCGGGCAAGGACAGCCAGACGGATGACGACTTCGTCCTCGTCGCCCGCGTCGAGGCGCTGATCTCCGGGCACAGCATGGAGGAGGCGCTGCGCCGCGCCGAGGCCTATCACCGGGCCGGGGCGGATGCGATCCTGATCCATTCCAAGAAGTCCACGGCCGACGAGATCTTCACCTTCACCGAGCGCTGGGGCAACCGCGCGCCGGTGGTGATCGTGCCGACCATGTACTATTCTACCCCGACGGACCTGTTCCGCCAGGCCGGCATCTCCACCATCATCTGGGCCAACCACCTGATGCGGTCCTCCATCGCGGCGATGCGCGAGACGGCGCAGCGCATCCATGAGGACGAGTCACTGGTGCGCGTCGAGGGCAGCGTGGCGACGGTGAAGGACATCTTCCGCATCGTCGGCAATGCCGAGCTGGAGGAGGCGGAGCGCCGCTACCTGCCGGCGAAGCCCGCCGCCAGCGCGGTGGTGCTGGCCGCATCGGGCGGCGCGTTGGGCGGGCAGGCGCCGGAGCAGCCCAAATGCATGGTGGACATCCGCGGCCAGTCGCTGCTGAAGCGGCTCGCCGGCACGCTGCGGGAGAGCGGCGTGCGCGACATCACCGTGGTGCGCGGGGACCGCAAGGAGGGCGTGGCGCTGCAGGGCGCGCGCATGCTCGACAACGACCGCCACGCCGAGACCGGCGAGGCCTGGTCGCTGGCCTGCGCGCGCGAGGCGATCCGCGGCGAGACGGTGGTGGTCTATGGCGACGTGCTGTTCCGCCGCTACATCCTGGACAGTCTGCTGACCAGCAGCGCCGACGTCGTCATCGCCGTGGACACGCTGGCAGCGACGCATCCGCGCGCCGCAGGTGCCGCCCAGGGGCCGCGCGACCTCGTGGTGGCGGACCATCGCTTCTCCGGCGACTATCTCGACGACCAGCCGGCCAGCCTGCGGCGCATGGGGGCGGATATCCCGCCCGAGGCGGTCTGCGGCGAATGGATGGGCCTCGCCCGCTTCAGCGCGCGTGGCGCCGGGTGGCTGCGGGAGGAGATCGCCGCGATGGAGGCGGAAGGCGTGCTGGAGCAGGCCGACATGCCACTGCTGCTGACCCGGCTTGCGGCGCGGCACCCGGTTCGCGTCAAGTACTTCACCGGTCACTGGCTCGACGTTGACACGCTGACCGACCTGGCCGAAGCGCGCAACTTCACCTGAGCGAACAAGCATGATCACGGCCGAGGACTTCATCCGCGAGGCGGTCGGCGCCGGCTTCGACTTCTACACCGGCGTCCCCTGCAGCTTCCTGACGCCGCTGATCAACGGCGTGCTGTCCGACCCCAAGCTGGCCTATGTCGGCGCGGCGAGCGAGGGCGAGGCGGTGGCGATCGCCTCCGGCGCCTGGCTGGCCGGACGGCAGACGGTGGTGCTGTGCCAGAACTCCGGGCTCGGTAACGCGGTCAACCCGCTGACCTCGCTGAACGCGCCCTTCCGGATCCCGACGCTGCTGCTGACCACCTGGCGCGGCGAGCCCGGCATCCCGGACGAGCCGCAGCATGTCGTCATGGGGCAGATCACCCAGGACCTGATCCGGCTGATGGGGCTGGAGCAGGCCCCCTTCCCCGCCGAGCGCACCGCCCTGGCCCCGGCGCTGCGCCATGCGGCGGAGCGGATGGCGGCGACGCAGCTTCCCTTCGCCTTCGTGGTGCGCAAGGACGACGTGGCGGAGACGGGACTGGAGCCCCGGCCGCGTGCCCTCCCCGCCCCCGGGCGGCGGGCCGACTTCCCGGCCGAGGGCCCTCGCCCGACGCGGGCGGCGGTGCTGGAGCGGCTGCTGGCGATCGTGCCGGAGGAGGCGGCGGTGATCGCCACCACCGGCAAATGCGGCCGGGAGCTCTTCACCCTGGCCGACCGGCCGCAGCACCTCTATCAGGTCGGCTCCATGGGGGGGGCCAGCGGCATGGGGCTCGGCGTCGCGCTGCATACCAACCGCCCCGTGGTGGTGCTGGACGGCGATGGCGCGGCACTGATGAAGTTGGGCAGCCTCGCCACCATCGGCGCCTATGCCCCCCGCAACCTCGTGCATGTGGTGCTGGACAATGGCGTGCATGATTCCACCGGCGGGCAGGCGACGGTCTCGGCCTCGGTGGACTTCGCCGCCATCGCGCTCGCCTGCGGCTATCAGTATGCCGCCGGCTGCGCCTCACTCGACGGCTTCGCGGCGGCCTTCCGGGCGGCGCTGGCGCATGGCGGGCCGGCGCTGATCCATCTGCGCATCGCCCCCGGCTCGATGGCCAAGCTCGGCCGCCCGACCGTCGGGCCGGCGGATGTGGCGCGGCGCTTCAGGGATTTCCTGGCGAGCCGGCCCGCCGCGACGGAGCCTGCCGCAGCGTGATCTGGTCCACCGGGCTCAGCCTGCTGGTCGGACTGGCCATCGCCGGCGCGCTGATCGCCACCAATGACCCGGCGGAGATCCTGCGCCTGTTGTTGGAGACGGGCTGGGGCATGCTGGCCGTCATCGCCCTGCACGGGACGCAGATCGTCGCCTCAGCGCTCGGCTGGGCGCCGCTGATCGACGACCCGCGCCGCCCCGGCCTGCCGGCGCTGGCGCGGATGCGCTGGATCCGCGGCGCCACCAATGCCCTGCTGCCGGTCGTGCAGGCGGCGGGCGAGCTGGTGCGGGCGCAATTGCTGATGCGCAAGGGTGTGGCGCAGGTGAAGGTGATCGCCAGCGTCGCCGCCGATCTCGGCACCGAGATGGCCTCGCAGATCGTCTTTTCCCTGCTCGGCCTGGCGGTGCTGCTGCTGATCCCGCATGGCGGCGGTGATTCGACGCTGCACTGGGCCGTCATCGGCACGGCGCTGGGCGCGGCGGTGACGGGGGTCTTCATCGCGGCGCAGCGCTGGGGGCTGTTCCGCGTGGTCGAGCGCATGCTGCCCGGGATCGCGGCGCGCATCGGCTGGAACTCGGTGGGCGAGCTCTCCGGGCTGCACGACACGGTGGTGCGCCTCTACCGCCAGCCGCGCCGTCTCTGGCGCAGCGGGGGATGGCATTTCGCCTCCTGGCTGCTCGGCGTGCTGGAGACCTGGGCGGCGCTGCGCATCCTCGGCGTCGAGGCCGGGCTGGCGGAGGCGCTGGTGATCGAGAGCCTGGGGCAGGCGGTACGCAGCGCCGGCTTCTTCATCCCTGGCGCGCTGGGTGTGCAGGAAGGTGGCTATGTGCTGATCTGTGCCCTCTTCGGCATCCCGCCGGAGCGCGCCATCGCCCTGGTGCTGGTGCGGCGGCTGCGCGACGTGGCGCTGGGCATCCCCGGGGTGATCGCCTGGCGCTGGGACGTCATGGCGCAGCGCCCCGCCCCCTCTCCCTCCCCGACGAGGCCGCTGCCATGAGCGATGACCCGATCCTGCTGACCCCGGGGCCGCTGACCACCCACCCGGACACGCGCCGCGCCATGCTGCGCGACTGGGGCTCGCGTGATCCGGCCTTCATCGCCCTGACCGCTGAGCTGCGGAAGCGTTTGCTGCGCGTGGCAAACGGCGAGGCGACGCATGTGGCGGTGCCGCTGCAGGGCTCCGGCACCTTCATCGTCGAGGCGGCCATCGCCACGCTGGTCGGGCCGGGGCAGAAGCTGCTGGTGCTGGCCAATGGCGCCTATGGCGAGCGGATGGTGGCCATCGCCCGGCGCATGGGGCGGGATG
Source organism: Roseomonas sp. (assembly GCA_035565935.1). Lineage (GTDB taxonomy): Bacteria > Pseudomonadota > Alphaproteobacteria > Acetobacterales > Acetobacteraceae > Pseudoroseomonas. Next base: position 104,979 of record DATMRU010000039.1, on the reverse strand, counting down.
TCGAGGCGCTGCGCTGGCCGGAGGACCGGCCGGTCGAGCCGGCGCGGGTCGCCGAGGCGTTGCGGGCCGATCCGGCCGTCACGCATGTGGCGCTGGTGCATTGCGAGACCACCACCGGCATCCTGAACCCGCTGGCCGAGACCGCCGCCGTGGTGGCCGAGGCCGGGCGGCACTTCCTGCTCGACGCGATGAGCAGCTTCGGCGCGCTGGAGATCGACCTCGCCGCCGTGCCGGTGGCGGCCGTGCTGGCCTCCTCCAACAAGTGCCTGGAGGGGGTGCCAGGAATCGGCTTCGCGCTGATCGAGCAGGCGGTGCTGGCGGCGGCGGAGGGCAACAGCCCCTCGACCTGCCTCGACCTGCATGCGCAATGGCGGGGCTTCGGGAAGGACGGGCAATGGCGCTTCACCCCGCCGGTGCAGGTGGTGGCGGCGCTGGTGGAGGCGCTGCGCCGGCTGGAGGCGGAGGGCGGCCCGGCGGCGCGGCGCGCGCGCTACCAGGAGAATTTCGACACGCTCTGGGCGGGGATGCGCCGACTCGGCTTCGAGCTTTACCTCGACGAGGCCGTGCAGGCGCCGATCATCGCCACCTTCCGCATGCCGGCCGACGGGCGGCTGGAGTTCCGGCGCTTCTATGACGCGCTGGCGGCGCGGGGCTTCCTCATCTACCCGGGCAAGCTGACCCAGGCGGAGAGCTTCCGCATCGGCTGCATCGGCGCGATCGGGCGGGCGGAGTTCGAGCGGCTGCTGCGGGTGATGGAGGACGTGCTGGGGAAAGGTTGAGAGGGGCTGGCCCGGCAGGGCAACATGCCCCTTCCTATGGCTGGCGCGGCGCGCCCTTGCACGCCAGACCGGCAAGGCACAGATGGGGCCAGATGCATGCCAAAGCCGATCGCCACCACGGCAGCGCTGGATTGACGGGGCCGGGCGCATGAACCAGTCAGTCCAGGAGCCGCTGCCAGAGCAGGTGGTCAACCTGAGCCGGGCGCGGGATGACAAGCTCTGGGCCGTGATCGTCGCCATCGGTCGCAAGCGGCGGATCGCCAATATCTATCCCAGCCGCGCCGCCGCCGACGCGGACTGTCATTGGCGAGAACAGCAGGTCCGCGCCTATGCGGGCTTCCTGCTGAGTTCCAATAAGCCGCTGCCCTGTTACAGCGTCTCTCCCGTCCGCCGCGCCGACCTTCCCCGGGGATGGCGGCCGCTGCCGGCGCTGGGATTCCTGCGCGGCCAGTTCGCCTGACGAGGGGGTGGCCATGTCGGGGCTTGGGGCGCCGCCTAGGCCCAGGCCCCGTCAGGAGAGGCGGGCGGGCGTCGGTTCCTGAGAAGGCGACGCAAGAAGCCCCGGCCAGGGACGATCCCGGCCGGGGCTTGAAGGTCGCCGCGGCGCGAAGCGCCGCGCGGCAATGGTTGGCGAGCGGCTGAAACCGCCGCTCAGCCAATCAGGCCTGGCGCAGATTGCCGGCCGAGAGCTTGCCCTGCTGGCCGCGCTGGATGTCGTACTCGACCTTGTCGCCCTCACGCACATCCATGCCGGCGCGCTGAACGTCGGAGATATGCAGGAAGACGTCGTTCGAGCCATCCTGGGGCTGGATGAAGCCGTAGCCCTTGGTCGCGTTGAACCACTTGACGGTACCGATAGCCATGATCTGTTTCCGATCCAAAACGGAAAACCACCATGCAGTATTGCATGGCGGGCCACCTTCAATGGGAAGCGGAAACAAACCTAGCAACCAAAGGCAGCGCAGGAGAGCGAACCGAACCAACCAAAACTGACTTCCGCAATGTGGCGGACCCTTCGCGTTTCTTCAAGAGAATTCTGAAATTTACTTTTCGGCCAGCCTGGACACGGCCTTTTCAAAGGCCAGCTTCAAAGGACTTGTCGCTACGGGTCCAATTTCCATGGGTGCGCCCGAGAGCAAACGGCCCGAGAGCAAACGGAATGCAGGGGAAGCGGGGAAATCCTGTCCTCCGAACCTCCTGCCCTGCCCGAACGCGGGGCCCTCTACCCCGCCCCCAGCTTCCGCCGGCCGGTGAGGCCAAGCAGGATCGCCAGCGCCGGCGTGATGATCGCGGCGGCGAACAGCATCGGCACCGTGGCTCCGATCCAGAGCAGGATAGGGACGAAGACCATCAGGTCGTCCGGGTCCACGAGGATGCCGGGCGCAAGATTCCAGCCGCGCACCTCACCGAGCTTCAGGACGTGGAGCTGCCAGAACAGCGCGCCGATGCCGAGCCCCGCCAGGGCGCCCAGGACCGGCCCCCAGGCACCAAGCACGGCCACCTGCCCCACGCCGATGCCGAGGAAGGCGATGGCATTGGCGGTGCAGTCGCTGAGCAGGTCGTAGACATGGCCGTCCGGGCTGGACTGGCCGGTCTGCCGCGCCAGCTCGCCATCCGCGCGGTCGAGCAGCATGGAGAAGAGGAAGATCACGCCGCCGATGGCCGGCCAGGGCGGCGCGGCGGCGAAGGCGAGCGCGGCGGCGAGGCCGGTCACGAGGCGCAGCGACGTGATCTGGTTGGGCGTGACGCCGCTGGGCGCGATGCGCCGAACGGCGGGGCGGACGATCAGGTGGATGACGGTATTGGCGCTCAAGTCAGGCTCACGCGTTTGGCTTCGGGTCCCGCATGAAGCGGCGGGCGATGCGGATGAAGAAGGGCACCGTGGTCGGGCGCAGCAGGCGCGGGTCGTAGCCGGCGAGGCGGCGATCGTTCTCGGCCAGGCAGATGTCGATCAGCGCCGCGGCGCTCATGTCCACGCCAATGGAGTCGGATGAGGCGGTGAAGTTGGTGTTCTTCGATTCGCCGCCCAGGCTGCGGGCGAGCACCAGCCGGTCCCAGATCAGCACGACCCAAACGGCGGCGGTCTTGGCCAGAAACCAGGGCTTGCGCCACCAGGGCTGCCGCGCACGCTGCCAGGCCGCCCAGTTGGCGAAGAAGAGGATGTGGCGCGCCTCCTCCTGGATGACCGGCTCGAAGGTGCCGACGAGGTCGGGCGGGAAGAAGCCGGAGCGGCGCGCCGCCTCGAAGAGGCCGAAGGCGAAGAAGCTGTCGATGCACTCGCTGTAGCCGGTGCGCATCCAGCCCCATTCGACATCCCGGTAGCCGGTGTATTCCGGCTCCGGCTCCAGCACCACGCCATAGGCCTCGACGAGGTTGGAGAGCACCTTCTTGTGCCGCGCCTCCTCGTTGCCATCCATCACCATGGCCTCGCGCAGCAGCGGGTCCTGGATGGTGGCGGCATAGTCGAGCACGCGCAGCGAGGCGCGGCCCTCGGTCTGCACGGCGATATCCCAGATCGGCAGGCTGGTCAGGCGGGCATGCGCCTCGGGGTCCAGCTTCGGCCAGTCCAACACGCGCGGCTTATAGGGGTTGTGGGTCTCCAGCAGCATCCGCGCGAACATTTCCATGTGCTCGGTGCTGCCGATGCGCACCGGACCGGGATGGTCGAAGGTCCAGTGGCGGGCAGTGTGGTCGGCCTTGGCAACCGTGGGGCTGTCGAGGGCGACGGACTCCGGTGGAGGGCTTGACGTCATGCAGGAACCCGATGATGAGCCCCGGCGGGGCATCCGCTGCCCCTATTAAGCGGCCTTCACCCCGGGAAGCGCAACCCGCCCACCCGGGGTTTTCGGCCCAGCCTCCGCTCTCCCCGCGCCGCGCGCCCCTTCTCCGGCGAGCGTGGCCCCCACCTTGCAGAAGGCATCCCCGTGGAAGGCATCCCCGTGGCAGAACGCGACGCCGTGCGCCCCAGGACATCCCTGACCGGCCGGATCGTCACCCTCTGCGCCTGCCATCCCTGGATCACGCTCCTGCTGGCGCTGGTCCTGGCAGCGGGGGCGGCGCTCTATGCCAGCCGCAACTTCGCCATGACCACCGACACGGCGGAGCTGATCTCGCCGGAGCTCGGCTGGCGGCGCGGCGAGCTGGATTTCGACGCCGCCTTCCCGCAGCAGCAGGACCTGATCGTGGCGGTGGTGGATGGCGCCACGCCCGAGCTGGCCGAGGCCGGCGCGGCGCGGCTGGCGGAGCATCTGCAGGGGCAGCCCGGCCTGTTCCGCAGCGTGCGGCGGCCGGATGGCGGCGAGTTCTTCGCGCGTAACGGGCTGATGCTGCTGCCGCTGGAGGAGGTGCAGTCCACGCTCGACCAGCTGATCGCGGCGCAGCCCTTCCTCGGCCCGCTCGCCGCCGACCCGAGCCTGCGCGGCGTCATGGGAGCACTGGACACGGTGCTGCTGGGCGTCGAGCGGGGCCAGGCCAGCCTGGCGGACATCGAGCGCCCGCTGACCGGCCTGGCGGATGCCCTCACCGCCGTCGCCGAGGGGCGGCCGGCCTTCTTCTCCTGGCAGAACCTGATCGCCGGCGAGCCGGCGGGGACGCGGCAGACGCGGCAGACGCGGCGCTTCATCCTGGCGCAGCCGGTGTTGGACTATTCCGCCCTGCAGCCGGGCGCGGCGGCCAGCACGTCGATCCGCCTCGCGGCCCAGGAGCTGGGGCTGGGCCCCGCGCATGGCGTGACGGTGCGGCTGACCGGGCCGGTGCCGATGGCGGACGAGGAATTCGCCTCCCTGGCGGACCATGTGGAGATCATGACCGCCGCCATGCTGCTGGCGCTGGTGGCGATGCTCTGGCTGGCGGTCCGCTCCGCCCGGCTGGTGCTGGCGATCCTGGCCACGGCCCTGGTCGGGCTGGTGGTGACGGCGGGGCTGGGGCTGCTGGTCGCCGGGCGCTTCAACCTGATCTCGGTGGCTTTCATCCCGCTCTTCCTGGGGTTGGGGGTGGATTTCGGCATACAGGTCTGCGTCCGTTTCCGCGCCGAGCGGCTGGCCCATCCGGCGCCACGGGAGGCGCTGCGCGCCGCCGGCGGGGCGGTGGGCGGTTCGCTGGCGCTGGCGGCGGTGGCGACCGCCGTCGGCTTCCTCGCCTTCCTGCCGACCAGCTATCTCGGGGTTTCGGAGTTGGGAGCCATCGCCGGGCTCGGCATGATCGTCGCCTTCCTGCTCAGCATCACCCTGCTGCCGGCGCTGGTGATGCTGCTGCGCCCGCGGGGCGAGAGCGTGGAGGTCGGCTGGCCGGCGCTGGCGCCGCTGGACAACTGGCTGCGCCGCCGCCACCGCGCGGTGCTGGCCGGCTGGGCGGTGGCGGGGCTGGCGGCCCTGGCGGTGCTGCCGATGCTGCGCTTCGACTTCAACCCGCTGCACCTGCGCAGTGAGACGGTGGAATCCATGGCCACCCTGCACGACCTGATGCAGGACCCGGACCGGACGCCCAACACCATCGACGTGCTGGCCCCTTCCCTGCCCCAGGCCGATGCCCTGGCGGCGCGGCTGTCGGAACTGCCGGAGGTCTCGCAGGTGGTGACGCTGAGCAGCTTCATCCCCAGCCGGCAGCCGGAGAAGCTGGCGGCGATCGGCGATGCGGCGGACCTGCTCTCGCTGACGCTGGACCCGGTGACGGTGCGGCCGCCCCCCTCCGATGCCGAGGTGGCGCGGAGCATGGCCGAGACCGCCGCCGCGCTGCGTGGCGTGGTGCCACCGCAAGGCGGGGGCGAGGCCGCGGCGGCGGCGCGGCGGCTGGCCGAAGCGCTGGAACGGCTGGCCACCGGGCCGGCCGGGCGGCGCGCGGCGGCCGAGGCGGCGCTGATACCGCCGTTGCGCACCCTGCTCGGGCAGATCCGCGAGATGCTGCAGGCGGCGCCGGTGACGCGCGAATCCCTGCCGCCGGAACTGGCGGCGGATTGGATCGCGCCGGACGGCCGGGCCCGCATCCAGGTCTTCCCGCGCGGCGACTCCAATGACAACGCGACCCTGCGCCGCTTCTCGGCAGCGGTGCGCGCGGTGGCGCCGCAGGCGACAGGCACGCCGATCTCCATCCAGGGCGCGGCTGACAGCATCGTGACCGCCTTCCTGCAGGCGGGGCTGCTCTCCGGCATCGCCATCGCCGCGCTGCTGGCCGTCGTGCTGCGCCGGGCGCGGGACGTGCTGCTGACCGTGGCGCCGGTGCTGCTCAGCGGGCTGCTCACCCTCGCCTCCTGCGTGCTGCTCGGGCTGCCGCTGAACTTTGCCAATATCATCGCCCTGCCGCTGCTCTTCGGCATCGGGGTGGCCTTCAACATCTACTTCGTGATGGCCTGGCGGAAGGGCGAGACGGGAGAGGGCAAGGCGGGGCTGCTGCCCTCCAGCCTGACGCGCGCCATCCTGTTCAGCGCCCTGACGACCGCGACCGCCTTCGGCAGCCTCTGGCTCTCGCACCACCCGGGCACGGCGAGCATGGGGCAGTTGCTGGCCCTCTCTCTGGCCTGGGTACTGTTGACCACGCTGCTGCTGCAGCCGGCGCTGCTGGCGCGGCCGCCGGAGGGTGGCCGGGCCGGCGGCTAGTGTCCTGCCCGCGAAGTTCGCCGCCTTTGCAGCGGATGAAGCGGATCAGCAGGCCACTGAAAACAAAGGCGATTGTCCGGATGAGGAAGTCCGCAGGACTTCGGAAGCAGGACACGAGAGCAGATCTCGCTCAGGTGGAACCACCTGAGCGAGTGAAGATGCTCGTACAAATGAGAGCACAGAGCCCTTCCCTGAGCCCGCGCGAATGGAAAAGCCTTGAGGCTCAGGCGGCGCGCATCAGGCGGTCGGACAGCTCGTTCAGGCGCTGCACCAGCAGCGCCGCCCCGCCCTGGCGCACCGAGGCGGCGAATTCCGAGCGGCGGACCGCCATCTCGCTGATCGAGTCGTGCAGCACGTCGGTCACCTTCCAGGCCCCGCCGGCACGGTGCATGCGGTAGGTGAGGTCGATCGGCGCATTGCCGGGATTGATCAGGTGGCTCACCACCACCTTCTCGTCGCCATGCGCATCGACGCGGTCGATGGCGAAGCTCTGCCCGCTGAACCCGTCGAAGTTGCGCGCGTAGCTGGCGATGCTCATGCGGGTGAAGGCCTCGGTCACCGCCGCCTGCTCCTGCGGCGAGAAGCCCGACCAGCGGGAGCCCACCGCCAGCCGCGCCATGGCCGGCAGGTCGAAGACCTGCTGCACCACCGGCGCCAGTTCCCGGTAGCGGCCCTCGATGCCGAGCGCCTTCGCCTGCCGCATCACCTCCAGCAACTTCTGGTGGAGGCGCTCGATCTGCGCGGCGGCGGGGTCGGCGGCCGGCTGCGCCAGGGCGGGCAAGGCGGCCAGCACGGGGATGAGGGCGAGGAGGGAGCGGCGCGGGAGGGTCATCGGCGGTTGCTTAGCACGGTAGGGGCAAAGAGAAAGCGCGGGATGCGCCGGACGGCGGTGCCGGGCAGGCGCCAGCGCCCGAGGGGGCTCTGGAGCGGGCTTGGCCGGGGCGGCGCAAGCGCAAAACCGTGAGGTCAGCTGTCACGCCCAGGCCGCTTGCGGTATTCCACTCTGCGGGTGATGGATGCGTTTCCGGCAGGTGCCGCGGCGCAGGGGTTTTCCTCGCGCCCGACTTCCAGCAATGCTTGGATGCCGGCGACTTGACGGCGGCGCGCCAAGACGGAGGAATGGCCTGCATGCGGGTTCTTCTAGCTCAGCCCCGAGGCTTCTGCGCGGGGGTGGTGCGGGCGATCGAGATCGTCGAGCGATCCCTGGAGAAGTTCGGCGCCCCGGTTTATGTGCGCCATGAGATCGTGCACAACCGCCACGTGGTCGAGAAGCTGAAACAGAAGGGCGCCATCTTCGTCGAGGAACTGGCGGAGATCCCGGACGGCGCCGTGACGATCTTCAGCGCCCATGGGGTCGCCCAGGCGGTGGTGGACGAGGCGCGCGGGCGCGGCCTGCCGGTGCTGGACGCCACCTGCCCCCTGGTCTCCAAGGTGCATGCCCAAGGCAAGCAATATGTTGCCCGCGGCCGGACCCTGGTGCTGATCGGCCATGCCGGGCACCCGGAGGTGGAGGGCACCATCGGCCAGGTCGGCGCGCCGGTGCATCTCGTCTCCACCCCGGAGGATGTGGCGCGGCTCGACCTGCCGGAGGACGCGCCCCTCGCCTATGTCACCCAGACGACGCTGAGTGTGGACGACACGCGGGGCGTCATCGCCGCGCTGCAGGCCCGCTTCCGCGATTTGCAGGGGCCGGACGTCTCGGACATCTGCTATGCCACCCAGCATCGGCAGTCCGCCGTGCGCGATCTCTGCGCGGTGGTGGACCTGCTGCTGGTGGTGGGCAGCCGGAAGAGCTCCAACTCCAACCGCCTGCGCGAGATCGGGCTGGAGCAGGGCCTGCCGAGCTATCTGATCGCCGATGGCAGCGAGCTGGACCCGGCCTGGCTGGAAGGGGTCCGGACGGTGGGGCTGACCGCCGGCGCCTCGGCGCCGGAGGAGCTGATCCTCGACGTCATCGCGGCGCTGCGGCGCCACGGCGAGGTGGAGGTGGCGCAGATGGGCGGCGTGCAGGAAGAAATCGAGTTCCGCCTGCCGGGCGAACTCCGGGACCATGACGTGAAGGCGGGCGCACCCATCGCGCTGGCCCTCCCGCCGGCCCGATAGAAGGAGCGCAGACTTGGGAATTCCGCTGCAACAGGCGGCCAGGATCGGGGCCTATGTGGTCGGGCAGCATCTCCGGAGGCGCAAGCGCTACCCGCTTGTGCTGATGCTGGAACCGCTGTTCCGCTGCAATCTGGCCTGCGCCGGCTGCGGCAAGATCGACTATCCCGACCCGATCCTGAACCAGCGCCTCTCCTATGACGAGTGCATGGAGGCGATCGACGAATGCGGCGCGCCCGTCGTCTCGATCGCCGGCGGCGAGCCGCTGCTGCACCGGGAGATGCCGCAGATCGTCAAGGGCTTCCTGGCGCGCAAGAAGTTCGTGATCCTCTGCACGAACGCGCTGCTGCTGGCCAAGAAGATCGACGACTACCAGCCGCATCCGGGCTTCACCTGGTCGATCCACCTCGATGGCAACCAGGCGATGCACGACAAGTCCGTCTGCCAGAGCGGCGTCTATGACAAGGCGGTGGAGGCGATCCGGCTCGCCAAGAGCAAGGGCTTCCGCGTCAGCATCAACTGCACCCTGTTCAACGACGCCGACCCGGCGCAGGTCGCCAGCTTCTTCGACGACATGAAGGCGCTGGGACTGGATGGCATGACCGTCTCGCCCGGCTATGCCTATGAGCGCGCGCCGGACCAGCAGCACTTCCTGAACCGCACCAAGACCAAGGAGCTGTTCCGCGGCATCCTGTCGCGCGGCAAGGGCGGCAAGGCCTGGCCTTTCAGCCAGTCCACCCTCTTCCTGAACTTCCTGGCGGGCAACGAGACCTATCGCTGCACGCCCTGGGGCAACCCGACGCGCACCGTGTTCGGCTGGCAGAAGCCCTGCTACCTGCTCGGCGAAGGCTATGCCAAGACCTTCAAGGAGCTGATGGACGACACGGAGTGGGACAAGTACGGCGTCGGCAACTACGAGAAATGCGCCGACTGCATGGTGCATTCCGGCTTCGAGGCGACCGCCGTGCAGGACACGCTGCGCCACCCGCTGAAGGCGCTGGCGGTGACCATGCGCGGCGTGCGCACCGAGGGGCCGATGGCGGAGGACATCCCGCTCGACCGGCAGCGCCCGGCGGAATACGTCTTCTCAGGCCATGTCGAGCGGAAGATGGCCGAGATCCGGCGCAGCAAGTCGGCCACCAAGAAGACGATGGCCGCGGAATAGCGCCCGGAAGGCCCGCTCCGCCTCGATGGCGGTGCGGATCAGCGCCGGGAGCTGGCCCGGCTCGGCGCCAAGCGCGCGCAGCACGGCGGGCAGGTCCATCCGCCCGTCCGGCCGCATGCCGACCCGCGCGGCGGGCGGCAGGCTGCGGTGGGCGGCATCCGAGACCACGCGGGCGGCGGCGAAAGCCAGGCCATGCCGCCGCGCCACCCGCGCCGCGATGTGCGACTCCATGTCCACCGCCGCGGCGCCGGTGCGGCGGTGCAGGGCCGCCTTCTCCGCCGCCTCCGCCACCATGCCGTCGCTGCCGAGAAGCAAGCCGCTTGTCGCCCCGGGCAGGCGGGCGGCGAGGCGCGCCGTCCAGGCCGGGTCGGTGGGGAAGCTCTCCTCGCCGTCCAGCACGGCGGTGGCCACCAGCCAGTCCCCCGGGCGCAGGTCCGGCGCCAGGGCGCCGGCGATGCCGATGCTGATGAGCCCGCAGGCCCCCTCGCCCGCCAGCCGGTCGAGCGCCGCCTCCAGCCCCGCCGCGTCGCCCCCCCCGGCGACCACCTGAACCTCCGGCCCGGCGAGGAGGCGCGCCTCCCGCCGCAGGCCGGTCGCGGCCAGGACCCTCACATTCCGTGCACCGGGCGCCCCAGATTGCCGCGCCGCAGGTTGCGGTAGCGGGCCAGCGCCCAGAGCGGGAAGAATTTCGGGTAGCCGTGGTAGCGCAGGTAGAAGACGCGCGGGAAGCCGCCGCCGGTATAGGCCTCCTGCTGCCAGAGGCCGTCCTTGTCCTGCCTCCGCAGCAGCCAGTCGATGCCCCTGGCCACGGCGGGGTGGTCCACCTCGCCCGCCGCCATCAGGCCGAGCAGCGCCCAGGCGGTCTGCGAGGCGGTGGAGGGCGCCGGCTCGTAGCCGCGGTAGTCGAGGCGGTAGCTCTCGCAGTCCTCGCCCCAGCCGCCATCGGGGTTCTGGATGGCGAGCAGCCAGTCGGCGGCCTTGCGCACGCTGGGCGCGCTGCCGTCGTAGCCCGCCGCGTTCAGCGCGCAGAGCGCCGACCAGGTGCCATAGATATAGTTGACGCCCCAGCGGCCGAACCAGCTTCCGTCCGCCTCCTGCTCGCGCTCCAGATAGGCGAGCGCGGCGCGCATGCGCGGGCTGTCGGGCGGCTCGCCAAGCTGCGCCAGCATGCTGACGCAGCGGGCGCTGACATCGGCGGTCGGCGGGTCGAGCAGCGCGCCATGGTCGGCGAAGGGAATGTTGTTGAGGTAGTGGTGGGTGTTGTCGGCGTCGAAGGCGCCCCAGCCGCCATCGCGGCTCTGCAGCCCCGCCGTCCATTCGGCGCCGCGCGCGATCGCCTCGTCATAGTCCGGGCCGAGCTGGAGCTGGCCACGGGCGCGGTCCATCGCCATGACGACGACGGCGGTGTCATCGACATCGGGGTAATGGGCGTTGCGGTACTGGAAGGCCCAGCCGCCGGGACGGACCTCCGGCCGCTGTTCCGCCCAGTCGCCCTTCACCTCCAGCTCCTGCAGCGGCTTCAGCCAGGCGAGGCCGCGCGCGGCGGCGGCGGTGGCCGCTTCGCCACCCGCCTCCATCAGCGCATGAGCGGTGAGCGCCGTGTCCCAGACCGGCGAGACGCAGGGCTGGCAATAGGCCTCGTCCTCGCGGATGACGAGCAGCTTCTCCACCGAGCGGCGGGCGATGGCGCGGTCCGGGTGCTCGGGCGGATAGCCGAGCGCGTCATACATCATCACCGCATTGGCCATGGCCGGGTAGATCGCGCCCAACCCGTCCTCGCCGTTCAGCCGCTCGGTGACGAACTGCACGCAGCGGTCGATGGCGCGGCGGCGCAGGGCCTTCGGCCAGAAGGGCTCGAACAGCTTCAGCAGCACGTCGAGCGCGTTGAAGAACAGCGCCCAGCCGGGATGGCGGCGCGTCGCCGCCTTCGGCCGCCGGGCAAAGCGCGAGGCGGCGAAAAGCTCGGGGATGCGGATGCCGCGCGGATTGCGCGCCCGCACCCGGAGGGCCTGCAGCACCAGCAGCGGCACCAGCACGGTGCGCGCCCAGTAGGACATCTTGAAGATGTGCACCGGGAACCAGCGTGGCAGCAGCACCATCTCCACGGGGATGGTGGGCACCCGGCGCCAGGGCAGCTCGCCATAGAGGGCCAGCAGGATACGGGTGAAGACATTGGCCCGCCCGGCCCCGCCCGCCGCCAGGATCGCCTCCCGCGCACGGCGCATATGCGGCGCCTCCGGATCGTCGCCGATCATCTTCAGGCAGAAATAGGCCTTCACCGAGGCGCTGATGTCGAAGGCGCCGCCGTGAAAGAGCGGCCAGCCGCCATGCTCGCCCTGGATGCGCCGGAGATAGTTGCCGATGCGGCGCTCCAGCTCCAGATCCTCCGGCTCGGCCAGGTGGTGGCGCAGCAGGACGTATTCGGCGGGGATAGTGGCATCGGCCTCCAGCTCGAAGACCCAGTGCCCGTCCTCCCGCTGCTGGCCCAGCAAGGCCTCGGCGGCGCGGTGCAGCCCGGCCTCGACATCCTCCGGCGCCGCCCCGTCCTTGGCCGCCGTGGCAGGGAATATCGCCTTGTTCATGGGGCCGCCTCCGCCAGGGCCGGCTGCCGCGCCAGAGGATGAGCCGGGGAAAGGGCCAGCGCCGCCGCCGTCTCGCCGGCGCGCAGGGCGCCCTCGATGGTGGCGGGCAGGCCCGTCGCGATCCAGTCGCCGGCGAGGAAGAGGTTGCGCCAGGCCGTGCGCGCACCCGGGCGGCGCGCCTCCTGCCCGGGGGTGGCGGCGAAGGTGGCACGCTTCTCCTTCACGATGCGGCAGGGCGGCGGCGGCCCGGCCAGCCCATGGGTCACGGCGACGTCGTGCCAGAGGCGAGCGGTCAGCGTATCGATCTCCATGTCCAGCAGGTGGTCAGCGGCGCTGACGGTGACGGAGAGCCGGTCGGGGAAGGCGAAGACCCACTCCGCCGTGCCGCCGATCAGGCCCACCATCTCCGTCGCGCCCGGTGGCGGGGCGATGCGGAAATGCGCGTTGAGGATGGCACGGAAACTGTCCGGCGCGGTCAGGCCGGGCAGCAGGTCGCGCGCCACCCAGGGCGGCACCGCCAGCACCAGCGCATCGCCCGGAGCCAGTGGAACGGTGCCATCGGCGAAGACCAGCGCCGTGACGCGGCCTTCGGCCAGTTCGAGGCCACGCAGGCGGCGGCCCATGCGGACCGTCGCGCCCGCCTGCCGCAGCCGCTCCAGCGCGGGATCGACGAAGGCGGCGGCCAGGCTGGGGGTCGCGATGCGCGGCAGGCTGGCGCGGCCGCCACGCGCCAGGGTCTCGCGCAGCACGGCGCCGGCGAGGTCGGCGGAGCCCTCCTCGGGGGCGGTGTTGAGGGCGGCGACCAGGAAGGGGCGTAGCAGCCGGTCCCAGAGCGGGCCGCGGCAGGCCAGCACCTCGCCAATCCGCTTGCCCGGATGGCGCCGCGTGAGGGCGGCGAGCGCCAGATAGTCGCGCGGCTGGGTGCCGGGCACGCGGCGGCCGGGATGCAGCACCCACCAGGGCAGCGGCCCCTCGTTCGGGCGGATCGTCCAGGCCTCGCCGCCGCGCAGGTCGCGGAAGTGGAATTCCGGCCGGGGCGGGCCGGTCAGGCGGTCTTCCGCGCCGATCGCGCGCAGGTAGCGGCCCACCGCCGCATTGCCGGAGAGGACGAGATGGTTGCCGTTGTCGATCACCATGCCGAGTTGGGCATCGTGATAGGAGCGGCAGCGGCCGCCGGCCTGCGCCGCCGCCTCCGACAGTTCGACGGGAATGCCCCTGGCGGCCAGGGCGACAGCGGCCGAGAGCCCGGCCAGGCCCGCACCGACGACATGCACCCGCATGATCAGCCCGCCGTGCCGCGTGGAGCGATGGTCCGGGGCGGCGGAGGCGCCGCCGTGGCGAGGAGGGCCATGCTCATACGCGCCCCGCCATGGCCTGGGCGCGGCCCTTCCACTGGCCGCCGCGCCCGCGCCAGACCTGCAGCGCCGATTGCAAGGTGAAGAGCGCATAGGCGGCGCCGATCGCCGGCAGGGCGAGGCCCCAGAGCGGCGAGACGCGGTAGAATCGGAGCATCGGCTGGAAGGCGAGCGCCATCAGCGCCCAGGCGGCGAGGCCGGATATCCGCGCCAGCCCGGTCCCGAACAGCGCCAGCGCCGGCGGGGCGAGATAGGTCAGCACCATGCCGGCCAGAGTACCAGCCAGGAGCAGCGGCGAATAGCCAAGCTGGGCATAGGCGGAGCGCGAGACCATGCGACCGATCTCGGCGAGGCTGTGATAGGGGCGCAGGCTCCGCGCCCGCCGGGTCAGGCCGAGCCAGATGGGTCCCTGCGCCTTCAGCCGGCGGCCGAGCGCGCAGTCGTCGATGATCTCGGCGCGGATCGACGCGATGCCGCCCGCCGCTTCCAGCGCCGTGCGCCGGACCAGCATGCAGCCGCCCGCCGCCGCCGCCAGGGCGCGCTCCCGCCGGGCCACCCAGGCGAAGGGGTAGAGCATCTGGAAGAAGAAGACGAAGGCGGGGATCAGGAAGCGCTCGGCGCGCGTCACGCAGGACAGCTCCGCCATCAGCGAGACCAGCGCGCGGCCGCCCTGCTCCGCCCGCGCCACCAGCGCCCGCAGATTGTCGGGCGCATGGCCGATATCGGCATCGGTGAAGAGCAGGTATTCGGGCGGCGCGCCGGCTTCGGTGGCCCGCGCGACGCCCTGCCGCATGGCCCAGAGCTTGCCGGTCCAGCCGGGCGGCAGGGGCTCGCCTTGCAGCACCTCCAGCCGCCCGGCGGCGCCGAGGGCGCGGGCGGCCTCGCGGGCCCGTTCCGCCGTGCCGTCGTCGCTGCCGTCATCCACCAGCACGACCCGGAAGGAGCCGGGATAGTCCTGCCGCAGCAGGCTGCCGACCGCCTCGGCGATCACCTCCGCCTCGTTGCGCGCCGGGACGACGGCCACCACGGCGGGCCAGCGCGCCGGCTCGGGCGGCAGGTCGCGGTCGTCGCGCTCGCGGGCCAGCCAGAAGCCGCCGCGCGCCAACAGCAGGTAGAGCCAGATGGCGAGCGCCAACAGGCCAAGGAGTGCCGCCGCGCTCACGGCAAGTGGCCCGCTGGCAGATGGCCCGCTGACAAATGACCCGCCTGGCGGAACCAGGCCAGGGCATCGGCCACGCCTTCCTCATAGGGGCGGGCCCGGTAGCCCAGTTCGCGCTCCGCCTTGGCCGAGGTGAAGAACATCCGGTAGCGCGACATGCGCAGCCCGTCGCGCGTCAGCAGCGGCTCCCTGCCGGTCAGGCGCGCCACCGCCTCGGCGCCGAGGGCGATAGGGAAGAGCGGGGCACGCGGCAGCTCGAAGCGCGGCGCCGGGCGGCCGGTGCGGCGGGCGATCTCGGCCAGCAATTCGCGCAGCAGCAGGTTCTGGCCGCCGAGGATGTAGCGCTCGCCGATACGGCCGCGCTCCAGGGCCAGGAGATGGCCGGCGGCGATGTCATCCACATGGGCGAAGTTCAGGCCGGTATCGACGAAGGCGGGGATGCGGCCGCGCGCGGCGTCCAGGATCATGCGGCCGGTCGGGGTCGGGCGGATGTCGCGCGGGCCGATCGGCGTGGAGGGATTGACGATGACGGCGGGCAGGCCCTCCTGCGCCACCATCTCCTCCACCACCCGCTCGGCGAGGGTCTTGCTGCGCTTGTAGGCGCCGATCGCCTCCTCGGGCGCCTGGGCGGCGGTTTCGTCCACCGGGGCGGTGGCGCCGGCCACCTTCAGGGTGGCGACGCTGCTGGTGTGCACGATCCGCTCGACGCCGGCCTCCAGCGCCGCGCGCATGAGCGCCCGCGTACCCTCGACATTGACGCGCATCAGGACGGAAGGGTCCGGCGCCCAGAGGCGATAGTCCGCCGCGACATGCAGCAGGCAGCGCATGCCGCGCAGCGCCGCGCGCAGCGAATCCGGCTCGGTCAGGTCGCCGCGGACCACCTCGCAGTCCAGCCCCGCCAGGTTGGCGGAAGGGCTGCTGGGGCGGACCAGCGCGCGCAGCCGCACCCCGCGCGCGGCCAGCACGCGCAGCACGGCCGAGCCCAGGAAGCCGGAGCCGCCGGTGACCAGCACGGAATCGCCGGGCTCCAGGCGGAACGCCGTCTCCGGCGCCTGCATGACCTCGCGCTCCTGCGGAAAGCTCTGCACGGTCTGCGTCTCGTATCCCTCGGTCGCTCAGGCGGGCCGGACTCCCGCCGCTCTAGTCCCTTGTGAAGCACGGAGGCGGCGCGGACGCCATCCCCCGACCGGCTCATCCGCGAGCGAACAGGTCGGGGGAAGGAATTCCCCCGAGCTCCTATCTTTTTTGTCAGTTTGGCGTGGTGCTGGCCGCAGGCGCGGGAAACTCGAAGAAAAAAGAAGGGGGGCCAAAGGGGAAGCCCTTGGGGGAATTCCTTCCCCCAGCCTTCCTCGGCCTGCCGGTCTTGGTCTAGCCTTCGCCAGAGGCGATGCCGGCGCGCGGAGAACCCCATCAGGAGGGCGAGCGATGTCGAGTGCGAGTGAGGGCGGGCGGCCATGATGAATCTCATGACCAGCCTGATCGGCCTGGGCAGCCATCTGGCCGGCTGGCGCCATCGGGACGCCTGGTCCAACACCTGCATGAACCTGGATCAGGCCATCCAGATCGCGAAACTGGCGGAGCGCGGCAAGCTCGACCTGCTCTTCCTGGCCGATGGCAATGCGGTGCGGCAGATGGACAAGCCGGAGCTTTTCGCCGCCAACAGCCGCTCCGACCGGCCGGCGGTCTTCGAGCCCCTGACGCTGCTCGCGGCCCTCTCGCAGCACACCCGCCATATCGGGCTCTTCGCCACCGCGACCACCACCTATGACGAGCCCTATCTGCTGGCACGGCGCTTCGCCTCGCTCGACCATCTGAGCAAGGGGCGGGCCTGCTGGAACATCGTCACCGGCTCCTATCCCGGCGATTCGGTGAATTTCGGCCGCGCCCAGCACGTGCCGCGGGCCGAGCGCTATGAGCGCGCGCGCGAATTCGTGCAGGTCTGCAAGGGGCTGTGGGACAGCTGGGCGGAAGACGCCTTCATCGAGGACAAGGCGACGGGGCGCTATCTCGATCCCACGAAGGTGCAGCGGCTGAACCATGTCGGCAAGCACTTCTCCGTGCAGGGGCCGCTCAATGTGGCGCGGCCGATCCAGGGGCATCCGCTGCTCTTCACCGCGGGCCAGTCAGAGGAAGGGCGCGAGATGGCGGCAGAACTGGCCGAGGGCCTGTTCTCCGTCTGCACCGAGAAGGCGGAGGCGCAGGCCTTCTATGCCGACGTCAAGGGCCGCATGGCGAAATACGGGCGCGACCCCGACACGCTGCGCATCCTACCGGGCTGTTCCGTCTATGTCGGCCGCAGCGAGGCCGAGGCGGAGGAGCTCTATGCCGAGCTGCAGGAGCTGATCCTGCCGAGCCTCGGGGTCGCCTATCTCTCCAAGGCTTGCGAGGCGGACCTCTCCGGCTATCCGCTGGACGGGCCGCTCCCGGACCTTTCGGGCGAGGTGGCGGGCGTCGCCAGCTATCGCAAGGCCATTGCCGAGATGGCACGGCGCGAGAACCTGACCATCCGCCAGACCTACCAGCGGGTCGTGCCCTCGCTGGGGCATGTCGTGTTCAAGGGCGATCCGGTGCAGGTCGCGGACCAGATGGAGGATTGGTACCGCGGCAAGGCCTGCGACGGCTTCAACGTGGACATGCCGGTGCTGCCGCGCTGCCTGCAGGACTTCGTGGAGCTGGTGGTGCCCGAGTTGCAGCGGCGCGGGATCTTCCGCAAGGAGTATGCGGGCGGCACCCTGCGCGAGACGATGGGGCTGCCCCGCCCGCCGCGCCGGGTGGCGCGCGCGGCCGAATAGGCGCGGTGGCGCGGCCCGCGCCAGGGCCACGCCCTTCACAAGCTCAGTCGAGCAGCTTGTCGAGCGTGATCGGCAGTTCGCGGATGCGCTTGCCGGTCGCGTGGAACACGGCGTTGGCGATCGCCGCCGCCGTGCCGACGATGCCGATCTCGCCCAGCCCCTTCACGCCGAGCGGATTGGCCTTGTTCTCCTCCTCCTTGACGAAGATGACCTCGATGTCGTGGATGTCGGCATTCACGGGCACGTGGTACTCGGCGATATTGTGGTTCATGAAGCGGCCGAAGCGGTGATCGAGCATGCTCTCCTCGGTCAATGCCATGCCGATGCCGAAGACCACGCCGCCGATGATCTGCGAGCGCGCGGTCTTGGGATTGATGATCCTGCCCGCGGCGATGGCATCGACGACGCGGGTGACGCGGACCGTGCCGAGCTCCTCGTCCACCCGCACCTCGGCGAAGACGGCGGCATGGGTATAGGGCGCGTATTTCGAAAGCGACGCCTTGTCGGGCGCCGTGGTCTCCTCCTGCTCGATGCGCTCCACGCCGCCGGCGCGCATGGCATCGGCGATGGTGACGAAACGGGCAGGGTCGGCGGCCAGGGCGATGCGACCTTCGGTGAACACCACATGATCGAGGTCGGCATTGGCAAGCGGCGAGTTTTCCATGCGGCGCGCATACTTGAACAGCGTCTCGCGCACCGCGTAGCAGGCCGCCTGCACCGCCGAGCCGGCGGAAGCCGCGGTCCAGGAACCACCCTCGATGGGTGAAGTGGGCAGCGAGGAATCGCCGATCCGCGCCGTCACGTCCTCCATGCGCAGGCCGAACGCATCGGCGCCGATCTGCGTCAGGATGGTATAGGTGCCGGTGCCGATATCGGCCGTCGCGGTCGCTACTTCCAGCTTGCCGTCCGCGGTCAGGGTGGCGCGGGCGCTGGCCTGCTGCATCCCCGCTTCCCAGATGCCGGTGGCCATGCCCCAGCCGATCAGCTCATGGCCCTCGCGCATGGAGCGCGGCTGCGGGTTGCGCCTGGACCAGCCGAAGCGCTCGGCGCCCTGCTGGTAGGCGGCGCGCAGTTCCTTGCTGCTGAACTGCTTGCCGGTGTTCTGGTCCGTCTCGGCATAGTTGCGCAGGCGCAGTTCGAGCGGGTCGATCTTCAGCTCATGGGCCAGCTCGTCCATGCCGGATTCCAGCGCGAACATGCCGAGCGGCGCGCCGGGCGCGCGCATGTCCTGCGGTGTGGCGGTGTCGAGCTTCGCCAGGCGGTATTTCAGCTCCACGTTGTCGCAGCGATAGGCGAGGCCGGACCAGTTCACCACGACTTCCTGGTAGTCCTCGAAGGTCGAGGTTCCGGCGACGGCCTCATGCCTCACTGCCTGCAGTGCGCCGTCGGGGCTGGCGGCAAGAGCGACGGCCTGGATCGTGTCCGGGCGGTAGCCGAAGGTGAACATCTGGTCCCGCGTCAGCACCACGCGCACGGAACGCTTCAGCTCCAGCGCAGCCATGACGGCGAGGAAGAGCTGGTACTGCGGGCGCAGGCCGGAGCCAAAGGCGCCGCCCACGAAAGGCGAGATGACGCGCACATCCTTCTTGGGCAGGCTGAATACGCTGGTGACGTAGTCGAAGGTGTTCTGCGCGCCCTGGATCTTGTCATGGATAGTGATCCTGCCGTCGCCCTCCCAGACCACGGTGCTGGCGTGCGGCTCCATCGGGTTGTGGTGCTCGGGTGCGACGTGATAGCCGTTCTCCACCTTGGCCGGCGCGGCGGCATAGGCGGACGCCGCATCGCCGCGCGGCTTGGGCGGCGGGTCGATGCCGGCGCGGTCCTTCGGCGGCACATAGGCCTCTGCCAGCCTGGTTCGCAGGTCGGTCCCGGGCGGCTCCGCCTCG
Source organism: Roseomonas sp. (assembly GCA_035565935.1). Lineage (GTDB taxonomy): Bacteria > Pseudomonadota > Alphaproteobacteria > Acetobacterales > Acetobacteraceae > Pseudoroseomonas. Next base: position 85,570 of record DATMRU010000039.1, on the reverse strand, counting down.
TAGGTGACGCGCACCAGCGCCGCCGCGTCGCGCGCCGCCTCGAAGCTTTCCGCCACCACCAGCGCCACGGGCTGGCCGCTATAGAGGATCTTCTCGTCATAGAGCGGGCGGAAGGGAGTGCCGGGGGGTGCCACCGCATCGCGATAGCTGCGGCTCAGCCAGGCCGTCGCGGGGCGGTTCTCGTGGGTGAAGATCCGCAGCACGCCCGGCATGGCTTCCGCCTCGGCGGTGTCGATGGCGGTGATGCGGCCCTTGGCGATGGCGCTGGAGACCACATAGCCATGGGCCAGGTCGGGCGCCGTGAATTCGCCGGCATATTTGGCGGCGCCGGTGACCTTCAGCCGCCCGTCGACGCGGCTGCGCGGGGCGCCGAAATGGGTTTCGCTGTTCGGCATGGCGTTCGTCCTCAGGCGATGCGCTTGTCGGCGATGGGCTGTGGCGTGCCGGCTGCGGCCTGCGACAGCGCCCGGACGATGGCGCGGCGCGCCAGCTCGATCTTGAAGCTGTTGTCGCCATAGCCGCGCGCGTCCTTCAGGATCAGCGCCGCGGCTTCGGCGAAGCTGTCGCGCGTCGCCGGCCGGCCGCGCAGCAGCGCCTCGGCCGCAGGGTCGCGCCAGGGCTTGTGGGCCACGCCGCCAAGGGCCAGCCGCGCCTCCTTGATGGTGTTGCCCTCCATCTCCAGCGCGGCGGCCACGGAGACCAGCGCGAAGGCATAGGAATGGCGGTCGCGCAGCTTGAGATAGGTGTAATTGGTCGCGAAGCCCTTGGGAGGGAGTTGCACGGCGGTGATGATCTCGTCGGCGCCGAGGGTGGTGTCGATCTGCGGCTGGTCGCCGGGCAGGCGGTGGAAATCGGCGAAGGCGATGCTGCGGTCGCCGCCCGGACCGGTGACCTCGACGGTTGCCTCCAGCGCCGCCAGGGCCACGCACATGTCGGAGGGATGCGTCGCGATGCAGTGCTCGCTGGTGCCGAGGATGGCGTGGATGCGGTTGACGCCGTTGATCGCCGGGCAGCCGCTGCCGGGCTCGCGCTTGTTGCAGGGTGTGCCCGTGTCATAGAAATAGTAGCACCGGGTGCGCTGCAGCAGGTTGCCGCCCGTGGTGGCGGCGTTGCGGAGCTGCGGCGAGGCGCCGGAGAGGAGCGCCCGCGACAGCAGCGGATAGCGCTGCTCCACGCGCGGGTCGTAGGCGAGCGCCGAGTTGGTGACCAGCGCGCCGATGCGCAGCCCTCCCGCGACCTCCTCAATCGCGCCGAGCCCCGGAAGCGCGCCGACATCCACCAGCCGGCGCGGCCGCTCGACGTCGTATTTCATCAGGTCCACGAGATTGGTGCCGCCGGCGATGAACTTGGCGCCCGGCTCGGCCCGCACGGCCTGCACCGCCTCCGCCACCGCGCCGGGGCGGGAATAGGTGAAGCGGATCATCGCGCCGCTCCTTCCTGCCGCATCGCCTGCTCGATCGCGGCGACGATGTTCGGATAGGCACCGCAGCGGCAGAGATTGCCGCTCATCAGCTCGCGGATCTCGTCGGCGCTTTTCGCGCGGCCTTCCTTCAGCAGGCCGACGGCGGAGCAGATCTGCCCCGGCGTGCAATAGCCGCACTGGAAGGCGTCGTGCTCGATGAAGGCTTCCTGCAGCGGGTGCAGGGTGCCATCGCCGGCGGCCAGCCCCTCGATCGTGACGATCTCGGCGCCGTCCTTGGTCACGGCGAGGGCGAGGCAGGAATTGATGCGCTGGCCGTCCACCAGCACCGTGCAGGCACCGCACTGGCCATGGTCACAGCCCTTCTTGGTGCCGGTGAGATCCATCTCCTCGCGCAACAGGTCGAGCAGGGTGGTCCAGGGAGCGACCTCCATCCGCCGCCGCGTGCCGTTGACCGTCAGTTCGATGGAATGGCGCGCGGATGAGGCGGGCTCCGGGGTTGCGGCCGCCCCGGGGGCGGCGGGGTTGACAGGCATGGTGACGTCCTAGCTGCAGGGGTGCGAAGGAACTGCGCAGGGAAAGCGTCTTGGCCTCCCGCGGTTGCAGGCGGGCGCCAAATCCTCTTCCGCCGCAAGGGCGCTGGAACCTGTTCGCAGCATGGCCGTTGAAGGGCTGATCCCGCCCGCAGGCATGAGGGGAGACAGCAATGACTGCCAAGCAGAGCAAGGCGCAGAAGGAAACCGTCGAGCGCGTCATGCACGAGTTCAAGCATGGCGAGCTGGAGCGAGGCCATGGCGGCAAGGTGAAGAACCCGAAGCAGGCGATCGCCATCGCGCTCAGCGAGGCCGGTGCCTCGAACCAGCAGTCACAGAAGCAGAACCGCGAGAAGCTGCGGCAGACCAAGCGCAAGGAGCGGGAGGGCCGCACCGCCCAGGCAGAGAAGGAAGGCGGCGCCACCCGGGCGGAGCTCTACCGCCAGGCACAGAAGGCACAGATCCCCGGCCGCTCGCATATGGACAAGGCCGCGCTGCAAAGGGCACTGCGCGAGCATCATGCCTGAAACTTGAGGAAAAAGCGGGCGGGTCTTGCAACCGGGGCTTCGCTGCCCCATCTGGGGTGGCAGTCCGCAACAACCGAAAGGAGGTGATCCAGTGTCTCATTGTTTCGCGAAGGCGTCTGTCGCCACGGCCTGGATCTCCACGACGAGCACGGTCGTCGCCGGCTGATCCAGCCGCCGTCTCGCGGCAGGAATGCCCGCAGACAATGTGAAGGCCCCGGAGGCAGCTCCGGGGCCTTCTTCATGTCAGGCCGTCTCAGACGCCGGCGGTGCGCCCGGCAGCGGATCGCTCCACATAGGTGAGCGTGGTCGGGCGGATATGCTCGTCGATCCAGCGCGCCATCGCCTCCTCCTCCTGCAGCGACTGCCGCAGCAGGCCGAGCCCATCTTGGTGGCCCACCGCCTCGGCCAGCACGAGCAGGCTCTTGTAGGAGGCGATCTCGTAATGCTCGAAGGCATAGTTGGCGAAGGTGTTCTTCACCACCTCGTCCGAGGCGGGGGTATGGGCCAGGGCGGCCATGTTGCCCATGAACTCCAGGCCCATGTCCTTCAGCGCGGAGTGGCTGGAGCCGAAGGCCGAGAGCATTTCCTCGATGCGTTTCGCCTGCTGCTCGGATTCCGCGATATGCTCGCGCATCCGGGCCTCCATCTCGGGATAATTCTCCAGCCGGCCCACCTGGCGCTCCAGCAGCTGGATGGCCTGCTTCTCCACGGCATGCTGGTTGCGCAGCCCGCTGACATAGACCTCCTGCGCCTGTCGTTTCGTGTCGCTCACTGGTGGCTCCCTTGCTGATGGCGGGCGGGGGCCCGCGAACCAGTAGATCCAACCGCGCGGCGGGCAAGCGGTTCCGGAGTTATGGCCTTCCGGGGCGATGAGGGCTGGAACCGCCAAGGTGGCGGTCGGTTGTGGGCAGCCCCGATGAGGCAGATCGAACAAGATCGGGGGGAATGAATTCCCCCCGGCCCCCCCATCTTCTTTCTGTCAGTTTGCCGCGCTCGCTACCCCCGCAGCACGCGCCGCGCGATGGCCATGCGGTGCACCTCGGTTGGGCCCTCGTAGATCCGCATCACCCGCACCTGCTGCGCGAAGAGTTGCAGCGGCAGTTCCTTGGTCATGCCCATGGCGCCGAAGCTCTGCATGGCCTGGTCCACCACCTCCTGCGCCATCTCGGTGCCGAAGACCTTGATCATCGAGGCCTCGTTGCGCACGTCGCCGCCCGCATCGAGCGTCTCGGCGGCGGCATGCACCATCAGGCGGCAGGCATGGATGCGGATCGCGGCATCGGCGATCCACCACTGGATGGCCTGACGGTCGGCCAGCCGGACGCCGAAGGTGACGCGCTGCTTCACCTGCTCCATCATCATGTCCAGCGCGCGGCGGGCGATGCCGACACAGCGCGCGCCGACCTGGAGGCGGCGGATGTTCAGGCGGAGCTGCATCGGCGCATAGCCCTTGCCCAGCTCGCCCAGCACCTGCCGTCCGGGAATGCGACAGTTCTCGAAGACCAGCTCATAGGTGCGCCGGCCGCCGATCATCGGGATCTCGCGCTCGATGATGAAACCGGGCGTGCCGCGCTCGACGATGAAGGCCGTCATGCCCTCCTCGCGCTTGCCCTCGCCGGTGCGCGCCATGACGATGATGAAGTCGCAATGGGGCACGCGGCTGACCCAGATCTTGCGGCCGTTCAGCACCCAGTCCTCGCCATCCGGCACGGCGCGGGTGATCATGCCCGCCGGATCACCGCCGGCGCCGGGTTCGGAAATGGCGATGGCCGACTTCATCCGGCCCTCGGCATAGGGCGTGAGATAACGCTCGCGCTGCCAGGGGCTCGCCACCGCCATCAGCATGTGCAGGTTGGGGGAATCGGGCGGGAACTCGAAAGGCGTGATGGTGCGGGAAACCTCTTCCTCCACCAGCATGCGCGCCACGGCGGGCAGGTCGGCGCCGCCCATCGCCTCCGGCACGTCGAGGCCCCAGAGGCCGAGCTCCTTGCACTTGGCGAGCAGCGGGGCCTCTTCCTCCTCGGTGAGGCCGTACTTGCCGCCCGCGCTCTCGCGCGCCAGCACCGCCGGCTCCAGCGGCATCAGCTCGCGCTCGACGAACTTCGCCACCATCTCCTGCAACATGCGGTGCTCTTCGGGAATGCTCGTCAGCATCGCGTTTCCTTCCCCTCGATGAAAAAGTTCTGGGGGAAGGAATTCCCCCAGGCCCCCATCTTTCTTCTGTCAGCTTGGCGCGAGCGGCTCAGGCAGCACCAACTGACAGAAAGACGAAGGGGGTTCGGGGGAATTCATTCCCCCGACCTGCCCGGCACAACCAGCCCGTCCACCGCCACGGCCCCCTGCCCTTCGGCGCGGATGATCAGCGGATTGATCTCGGCTTCCGCCACCGCCTCCGGCGGCAGGCAGGCCAGCAGCGACAGGGCGCGGATGGCGCGCGCCAGGGCCTCGACATCGCCGCGCGGCAGGTTGCGGAAGCCTTCCAGCATGCGCAGTTCCGGCAGGGCCGCGATCATCTCGCGCGCCGTCTCCAGCGAGGCGGGGGCGAGGCGGACGCAGAAACTGCGCTTCAGCTCCGCCAGCACGCCGCCCATGCCGAGCATCACCACCGGCCCGACCTCCGGGTCGCGCCGGAAGCCGAGGATCACCTCGGCCAGTCCGTGCTGCATCGGGGCCACTAGCACGCCCTCGATGCGGGCTGACGCGTGCTCGCGCGCCGCCTTGGCCAGCAGTTCCGAGACGGCCGCGCGGATGGCGGCCTCTCCCGCGACATCGAGGCGCACCAGCCCGGCCTCGGTCTTGTGCGGGATGTCGGGCGAAAGCAGCTTCACCGCCACGGGACCCTGCATCCCGGCGGCTTCCTCGGGGGTGGTGACGATGCGGCTGCCCGGCCCCTCGATGCCGAGTTCGGCGAAGACGGCGCAGGCCTCGGCCTCGTTCAGCCGGCGCGCGCCAAAGCCGGCGAGGCGTTGCGCGGCGCTGGCCCATTCGCTGTCGGCCACGGCCTCCGTCGGGCGCGGGCCGCGCCAGGTCAGGAAGGCGTGCAGCGCATCGGCGCAGGCCTCGGGCGTGCGGAAGCCGGCGACGCCGGCCTCGTCCAGGATGCCGAGCGCCGCATCCGCCTGCGGCGCGCAGAAGACACCGAGCGGCTTGCTGCCGTCATAGACGGAGAGGATGTTCTCGTTCACCTGGGTCGGCCGCAGCCGCGCAGTAGAGCCGAGCACCGCCACCACCGCGTCGCAATGGTCGGAGGCGACGATCTTCTGGAGGACACGGGTGTACTGGCCCTTGCCGCCGCCCATGGGCAGGTCGATCAGCGGGGAATCCGAAAGCTCGATCCCCTCCCCCGCCAGAGCCTCGCGCATGGCGGGCGGCGGCGGCACCACCTCGACGCCGAGGCTGCCGAGCCGGTCCACCACCATCGCCGCGCCGCCGCCAGTGCCGGTGAGCACCGCGACGCGCTTGCCCCTGGGCGGGGTTCGGCCGAGCACGAGCCGGGGCAGCTCGACCAGCCCTTCGAGCGTGTCCACGCGCAGGATGCCGTTCTCGCGGAAGAAGGTGTCGGCCAGTTCGTCGGCGCCGACCATGGCGCCGGTATGCGAGACGGCGATGCGCCGGCCGACATCCGAGCGGCCGAGCTTGTAGGCGATCACCGGCTTGCCCAGCGCATGCGCGCGGCGGGCCGCGCGGGCCAGGGCGGGTGCGTCGCGCAGGGTTTCCAGGAAGAGCAGGACGGCCTTGGTGGCCTCATCCTCCACCATCATGCCGGCGATCTCGCCGACGCCGAGATCGCATTCATTGCCGACCGAGACGATCTTGGCGAAGCCGAGGCCGCGCGCGCCGGCGCGGGAGAGCAGCGCGCCCATCATGCTGCCGCTCTGCGAGACCATGGAGAGCCCGCCCGGCGCCAGCGCCTCGGCTTCGACGGCGGCGTTGTTGGTGATGGGGATGCGGTCGGTCACATTGACCAGGCCGAGGCAGTTCGGCCCGATCAGCCGCAGCCCGCCCTCGCGCGCGATGGCGACGATGCGCTCCTGCAGGGCCCGCCCCTCGGCGCCGAGTTCGGCGAAGCCGGCGCTGTAGATGGTGGCGACGCGCACGCCCTTCTCGACGCAGCCGGCGATGGCCTCCGGCACGGCGGCGGCGGGCACCATCAGGAAGGCGTGGTCCACCGGCTCCGGCACGGCGCGGATATCGGGATAGGCGGGTAGGCCGAAGATCTCGGCGCGGCCGGGATTCACCGGTAGGATGCGCCCGGCATAGCCGGATTTCTGCAGTACGCGCTGGGCGCGGGAATTGTTCTTCGCGGGATCGGCCGAGGCGCCGATCAGCGCGATGCCGCGCGGGTGGAACAGGGCCTCGGCGAGGCCGGCCTGGCGGGCTTCGGCGTCCATGGCCTCAGCGCCCCTCGAAGACGGGTGGGCGGCGTTCGGCCATGGCGCGGCGGCCCTCGGTGAAATCGGCCATGCGGCGTTGCCAGCTCTGCTGCTCGAACTCGCGCTCGGTGGCGGCGTCAAAGGCATCGGGCAGGCCGCGCCGCAGCGTCGCGCGCAGCCCCTGCACGGCGGCGGGGGCGGAGGTGGCGATCTCGGCGGCCAGCGCCTGCGCGGCGGTGAGCACCTCGGGCTGCGGCACGAGTTCGTCGATCAGGCCCATTTCCAGCGCCGTGGCGCCGTCGATGCGCCGGCCAGTGTAGAAAAGCAGCGCCGCCTTCTGCGGGCCGATCAACCGCGGCAAGGTGGTGGAGAGGCCGAAGCCTGGATGGAAGCCAAGCCGGGTGAAATTGGCGGAGAAGCGCGCCTCCGCGCAGCCCACCCGGAAATCGGCCAGCACGGCGAGGCCCAGCCCGGCGCCGATCGCCGCCCCCTGCACCGCCGCGACGATCGGCTTGCGCGTCCGCACCAATCGCCCCGCCATTCGGTAGAGCGTGCCGCCGGGAATGTCATCGGGCATGTCGAGCCCGCCGGAATCGCCCTGGCTGAAATCGGCACCGGCGCAGAAATGCCTGCCCGCGCCCGCCAGCACGACGGCGCGGCAGGCGGAATCGGCGTCCAGCTCCTCCAGCGCCCCGGCCAACGCGATCACCAGCGCGCGGTTGATATGGTTGTGCGGAGGGCGGCTGAAGGTCAGGGTGACGACATGGCCCTCCCGCATGCGGGTGAGCACGGCTTCGCTCGGCTCGGCTGATGGCTGCGCTGTCACGCCTATCTCCTTCCCTTGCGCCGCGCGGATGGGCGGCGGGGGGCGCTTGCCGCGCCTCTCCCGGTCTTATAGAGTTGTCCGTACAAGAGGACAACAGGCCGCTTCGCCCGAGGCGGAGCAGTGCCGGGAGAAACGCCGATGGACCTGCCCCTGCCCGCCCATGCCGCATCCACCGGTGCCACCGCGCCCGGCCCTACCCGAACCCTGGCCGAATTCGTCGCCGCGCTGCGGCTGGAAGCGGTGGACGAGTTCGCCCGCCATGCCGCGCGCCGGCACCTCATCGACACGCTGGGTGCCATGATCGCCGGCGCCGGGCAGACAGCGACGGGCAGCGTGGAGCAGGCCCTCGCCGCCGCCGGGCTGCCGCCCGGGCCGGTGGCGGTGCCGGGCCTGCCGCGCCGCTACGACATGCTCTCCGCCGCGCATCTCGGCGGCACCAGCGCGCATGGGCTGGAGCTGGACGACGGCTATCGCCCGGGCTCGGTGCACCCGGGCGCGGTGGTGGTGCCGCCGGTGCTGGCGCTCGGTGCGATGCGGCACGTGTCCGGCGCGGCGGTGCTGCGCGCCATCGTCGCCGGCTACGAGGCGACCTGCCGCATCGCCGCCGCCTCGCATCCGCGGGCGCGCTGGCGCGGCTTCCACAACACCGGCACGGCCGGCGTCTTCGGCGCCGCCGTCACGAGCGCGGCGCTGCTCGGCTTCGATGCCGACAGGGTGGAGAATGCGATCGGCGTGGCTGCCTCCTCAGCTGCCGGGCTGTTCACCTTCCTCGCCGGCGGCGACGTCAAGCGCACCCATCCCGGCCATGCCGCGCGCGAGGGGCTGATGGCCGCCCTGCTGACCGAGGCCGGGCTGCCGGCGCCACGCGGCGCGCTGGAGCTGAAGGAGGGCTATTTCAACGCCTATGCCGGCGGCGATACCGGCGCAATGGACGCCGCCGCGGTCGATCTGCTGAATGCCGGCGGGCAGCATCCGCGCTCCCGCTTCGCCATCGCCGGCTGCTACATCAAGCCGCATGCCTGCTGCCGCCACATCCACGCCGCCATCGATGCCGCGCTGGACATCGCCCGCGTCGAGGGCGTGACGGCGGAGCAGGTCGAGCGGGTCGAGATCGGCACCTATGCCGTCGCCGCCGCCCATGCCGCAGTGGGCTGGAGCGAGATGACAACGGCGCAGATGAGCTTCCCCTTCGTCATCGCCACCGCGCTGCTGCGCGGCCGCGTCGGGCTGGCCGATTTCGGCGCCGAGCAGCGCGCTGATCCGGCGGTGCTGGCGCTGACCTCCCGCATCCATGTCGAGATCGACGCCGCCTGCGATGCCGACTACCCGCGCCTCCGTGCCGCGCGCCTGGCGCTGATCACCCGCGACGGGCGCCGCTTCGAGCGCTACGTGCCCGAGCCCTATGGCGGCGTCAGCAACCCGCTGGACGATGCCGGCATCAGCGACAAGTTCCTCGGCCTCGCAACCCCGGTGCTGGGTGCGGCGCGCGCCGAGGCGGCGCTGGAGCAGCTCTGGCGGATCGACACGCTGGCGGATGTCGCGCCGCTGGCGGAAGGCCTGGCGCTGCACTGAAGAAAAAGGCCGGGGGAAGGAATTCCCCCGGACCCCCATCTTCTTTTTGTCAGTTTGGGGCTGCGCTGGCCGCCAGCGCGGGAAACTCGAAGAAAAAAAGAAGGGGGCCTGGGGGAATTCATTCCCCCAGCCTTATGCCTCCGGCGCCCCCAGCCGCAGCGAATAGGCGAAGCGATCCGCCGCCGCGTGGATGTTGCCCGTGCTTTCCAGCAGCCGCCCGTCGGCGGCGTAGAAGCGGCGGCGGATCTGCAATCCTGGCGAGCCGGGCGTCGTGCGCAGCGCCGCCGCCTGGGCCTCGTCCAGCGCGATGGCGGTGATCTCCTGCTGCACCTCCGTCACCGCCACGCCGAAGCGCCGACCGATCAGCCGGTAGGCCGGGGTGGCGACGAGGTCGGGCAGTTCCGTCACGCCGGCGAATTCCGCCGTGACATAGAGATCCACCACCGAGATCGGCGGCAGGCCGGCCTCATCGGGCCAACGCAGCCCGTGCACATGCACCCATTCGCTGCCGGCTGCGGCGCCGATCTGGCCGGCCAGCGCCGCCTCGGCGCGGATGCGGCCGCGGGACAGGATCTCCAGCCGCGTGCGCGTGGCATAGCCCATCACATCCGCCACCGAGCGCACGGCAAGCTGATAGCTGCTGCGCGGCTGGTCGGCGATGACGCGCGTGCCGACGCCCTGCGCCCCGGCCACCAGCCCCAGCTCGCGCAGCCGCCGCAGCGCCTCGCGCACGGTGGAGCGGCTGACATTGAAGGACTGGCTCAACTCCTGCTCGGTCGGCAGCAATTCGCCGATGGCGCGGCGGCGCTCCAGGATATCGGAGGCCAGGGCGGCGGCCACGCTGGCATAGCGCGGCTGGGCATCGGCCATCAGCTGCGCCAGCTCGGGCGCCAAGCGGGGCATGGCGGGGGGCAGGTCGGCGGCCGCGGAGCGCGCTGGGCGGCCGGAGGGGGCGCGTTTCGACATACTCGGTTGACTCCGGTCTTCGGCTATAGATACCGTTGTCCGTACAAGAGAACAACATGCGCGAGGCCATCGGCCGGCCCGGCCTTAGGTCGTGCGCGGGAGGATGTCCATGACTGTTTCGCTGCGCCGCCGTGCCCTGCTGGCCGGGGCCGCCGGCGGGCTCGCCACCCCGTTCCTGCTGCCGGCCGCCCAAGCGGAGGCCGCCTCGGAGACAGCCTGGCCGGACCGCCCGATCAAGCTGGTCGTCCCCTTCACGCCCGGCGGCAGCAACGACGCGATCGCCCGGCCCATCGCCGATGGGCTACAGGGCCCGCTCGGCCAGCCGGTGGTGGTGGAGAACCGGCCCGGCGCCGGCGCCACCCTCGGCGCCGGCTATGTCGCCAATGCGGCGCCGGATGGCTACACGCTGCTGCTGGCCTCCAGCACCTTCGCCACCGGCTCCGTCGTGCACAAGACGCCCTATGACGCGCTGCGCAGCTTCGAGCCGGTGGCGCGCATCTGCGCCGCGCCGATGCTGATCGTCACCAAGCCGAAGGGCGGCTTCCGTGACATGAAGGCGCTGGTGGAAGCGGCCAGGGCGCATCCGGGCCGGCTGCAATACGGCACGGCGGGGCTCGGCGGCATCGGGCATTTCACCATGGAGGCCTTCAACGTCGCCGCCGGGCTGAAGATGGAGGTGGTGCCCTATTCCGGCATCGCCCCCACCCAGGCCGACCTGCTCGCCGGGCGCATCGACTTCCTGATCACCACCCTCGCCTCCGTTAGCAATCTCGTCTCCTCCAACAAGGTGCCGGTCATCGCCTATACAGGCGAGCAGCGCATGGCCTATGCGCCGGATGTGCCGACGATCCGTGAGGCGACGGGCATCGATTACGCCGTGGACGTGTGGTGGGGCATCCTGGCGCCGAAGGGCCTGCCGAGGCCGATCCGGCAGCGGCTGAACGCGGCGGTCAACGGCGTCATTGCCTCGCCGGACTACCAGCGCTTCCTGGCCGTCGAAGGCGCCCGCCCGGCGCCGACCGAGCCAGAGGAGTTCGGCAGCTTCCTGCAGAAGGACATCGAGCGTTGGCGGCGCGTCGCCGAGGTGGCGAACATCACCGCCGGCTGAGCGCCGGGCGGCGGGGCAGGAATCAGAGACCGCCCTGCCGCGTCCAGCCGCGGTCGTGCATGCAGGTCTGCACCAGCGTGTCGCGCAGCGGCGCATTGACGTCGCGGCTGCGGTATTCGGGCCATTGGAAATAGCTGCCGCTCTTGCTGCAGCTGCCGGGCTCCCGGCCGCATTCGACACGGGACGGCACCCAGTGGCCGGGACGCCGGATGTCGCTCTCCCACACCGGCGGCAGCCGCGCCTCCGCCTCGCTCCGGCACTGCGCCACGGCGAGGCGCCGCTCCGCATCGGTCGCACCGGGCTTCTCCCAGGTGGCGCAGGCGGAGAGCAGCAAGGCCGCGCAGGCAAGCCTCCAGATGCGCATCGGCTCCGTGCCTCCCCCATTTCCTGGATCGTCTTCCAGAGGTGGGTGCAGGGTGAGCGGCCGCAAGCACGGGCCCGGCTCTCGCCGCACGGCGGAAAGGCCCCGTTGCCCCGGCTTGCCGTTCCGCAGCCACCGGATTCCCTGAGGGCCTAGCACCTTCGCCGGCCCCCGGTCCTGAGGCGCCCCTTGACAGACCGCGCCGCGACGACCCTACTGAATGCGTTCTGCGCATTAAGATGCGCTGTGCGCACAAAGAGAGGGAAACATGCCCGCCGACATCGCCCTCGCCGTTGATGTGCTGGTCTGTGGCGGCGGCATGGCCGGAACCGTCGCGGCCGTCGCCGCCGCACGCGCCGGGGCCACGGTGCTGCTGGTTGAGCGCTGGGGCTTTCTCGGCGGCAGCGCCACGGCGGGCGCGGTGGGGCAGTTCGTGGGCTGGGAAACCGCCGCCGGCCGGCAGGTGATCCATGGCCTCGCCGAGGAGGTGGTGGAGCGGCTGGCACGGCATGGCGGCTCGGGCGGCCATACCCGTTTCGTCATGTCCACCGGCCATCCGATGGACCAGGTCTCCTACGACCCCGAACGGCTGAAGCGGGTGCTCGACGAGATGACGACGGAGGCCGGCGTTCGCCTGCTTTTCCATGCCACCCTCCTGGACGTGGTCCGGCAGGGCGCCGCCGTCGCGGCGGTGACGGTGCTGACCAAGGCCGGGCCGCTCGCCATCCGGCCGCGCATCGTCATCGACGCCTCGGGCGACCTGGACGTGCTGGCCCGCGCCGGCGCCGGGTTCCTGCCGCTGGAGCCGGACGAGACGCCGCAGCCCGCCACCATGATGTTCCGCTTCGGGCCGATCGACTTCGCCCGCTTTGGCGCGCTCACCACGGCGGAGTTGCAGGCGCTGTGCCGCCAGGGCGTGGAGAGCGGCGCGCTGGCCCGCGCGGCGCTGCACCAGAGCCGCATCCCCGGCACCGATGACGGCTGGTTCAACATCAGCCGCGTCAGCCTGGACGCCACCGACCCCTTCGCCCTCTCGGCGGGCGAGGTGGAGGGGCGGCGCCAGGCCTTCGCCGCCGCGGACTTCCTCGCCGCGCATGTGCCAGGCTGCGAGGGCGGCCGGCTGGTGGCGCTGGCGGCACAGCTCGGCATCCGGGAATCCCGGCGGGTGCGGGGAGATCTGGTGCTGACCGCCGACGACCTGCGCGCCGCGCGGCGCTTCCCCGATGCCATCGCCGTCGCCGCCTATCCGATGGACATCCATCCAGCCAAGGGTGCCGGCCTGCATTTCGAGGTGCTGGGTGGCGACCGGAGCTACGAGATCCCCTATCGCTGCCTGCTGCCGGCGGGGCTGGAAAATGCGCTGGTGGCCGGGCGCGGCATCTCCGCCAGCCACGGCGCCCATGCCTCGACCCGCGTGATGCCGACCACCATGGCGGTTGGCCAGGCCGCAGGAACCGCCGCCGCGCTGGCCTGCGCCGGCAATGGCGGCCCGCGGCAGGTCGATGCCGCGCTGCTGCGCGAGCGGCTGCGGCGGGACGGCGCCTTCCTGCCCGCCTGACGGCGCGCCAACACAAGCCTGGAGGAAACCCGATGAGCAGCCTTCCGCCTCCCGTCCTCGGCCGTCGGACACTGCTGGCCGCGGCCGCCCTGATCGCGGCGGCGCCGGCCGCCCGCGCGCAGCCCGACAGCGCCTGGCCCAACCGGCCGCTGCGGGTGATCGTGCCCTTCGCCGCCGGCGGCCCGGCCGACGGCCTGGCCCGCATGCTCGGCGAGCAGGTGCTGGGGCCGAAGCTGGGCCAGCCGGTGGTGGTGGAGAACCGCGCCGGGGCGGGCGGCATCATCGGCACCGCCGCCGCTGCCCAGGCGGAGGACGGCCATACCCTGCTGTTCGGCAGCGTCAGCATGACCATTGTGCCGCATCTGCAGAAGCAGCCGGTGAGCTATGACGTGCTGAAGGACTTCACGCCGCTGGCGCAGATCGCCTCCACGCCCTTCCTGCTGGTGGTGCCGGCGGCCTCCCCCTTCCCTGACGTGGCGGCGCTGGTGGCGGCCGCGAAGGCGAAGCGGGGCAGCCTGGCGGCCGCCAACAGCGGCTATGGCACGCTCTCCCACATGACCACCGAACTGTTCAACCGGCAGGCCGGGGTGGAACTGCAGCCGGTGGTCTATCGCGGCGAGGGTGTGCTGATGCCCGACCTGCTGAGCAACCAGGTGGGGCTGGGCTTCCTCACCCTCTCCTCCGTGCTGCCGCATCTGCGCGCCGGCACGCTGCGGGCGCTGGCGGTCGCCGGCGAGGCGCGGCTGCCGGAGCTGCCGGATGTCCCGACCCTGGCCGAGGCCGGCTTCCCCGGGATCGAGGTGGATGGCTGGCAGGCGATGTTCGCGCCGCGCGGCACGCCGCCCGCCGCCATCGCGCGGCTCTCCGGCATCCTCGCCGAGGCCATGGCGGACCCGGCGGTGCGGGCCCGCATCACCAGCTTCGGCGCCGTCCCCGCCAGCCGCTCCAATGCCGATTTCGCCGCGCTGGTGCCGCAGGAGTTCCGTCGCTGGGGCGCCCTGGTGAAGGAGCGCGACATCCATGTCGAGTGAGGCGGCGGGCGAGGCGCCGCGCAGCCGCGGCTTCGTCACCGCCTTCGCGCGCGGGCTGGAGGTCATCCGCGCCTTCGGCCCCGGTGCGGGGCGGCTGACCCTCTCGGAAGTCGCGGCGCGCACGGGGCTTGACCGCGCGGTGGCGCGGCGGCTGCTGATGACGCTGGTGGAGCTGGGCCTGGCCAGCAGCGACGGGCGCCGCTTCTCGCTGACGCCGCAGGTCCTGCGGCTGGCGCAGGCCTATCTCGGTGGTGCCGGGCTGGACCGCCGCATGCAGCCGAGCCTGGAGGCGCTGGCGCACCGAATTGGCGAAAGCGTCTCCCTGACCGTGCTGGACTGGCCGGACATCGTGAACGTCGCCCGTGCCGAGGCGCCGAACCGGCCGTTCCGCCATGCGCTGACGGTTTCCACCCGCATGCCGGCGCATGCCACCGCCTCCGGCCGCGTGCTGCTCACTGCGCTCCCGCCGGCGATGCTGGCGGCCCGGCTCGCCGCGCCGCTGGCGCGCTACACGCCGCGCACCATTACCGAGCCGGCGGCCTTGCTGCGGGCCGTGGAGGCGTGTCGTGCTGCCGGCTTCGCCCTTCTGGATGGCGAGCTGGAGGAGGGCTTCGCCTCGGCCGCCGTGCCGCTGGTGGATTCCGCCGGGCGGCTGGTGGCGGCGCTCGCCACCAGCAGCCACTCCGGCCGCCGCAGCGCCGCCGCGCTGGAGCGGGAGGTGCTACCGCTGCTGAAGGTGGCCGCCGGCGAGATGTCGGCCCTGCTGGTCTGAGCAGCCGGCCTTCAGTCGGGCCTTATGCCGCCCTGCTGGATGATCCGCTCCCATCGCGGGATCTCCGCTTCGAAGAACCGACGGACCTCCTCTGGCGCGCTGCCGACCGGCTCGAAGCCGAGTTCCGCAAGGCGGCCCCGAACCGCGGGCTTACCGAGCACGGCCCGCGCGGCCTCCGCCAGGCGCTCGACGACGGCCTCCGACAGCCCCGCGGGACCGATCAGCGCATTGATCAGCATGGCATCGACCTGCGGATGGCCGGCTTCCGCCATGCTCGGCACCTCCGGCAGCAGGGGCGACCGCTCGCGGCCTGTCACCGCCAGGGCCCGCAGGCGCCCGGCCCGCACGTGCTCGGCCATCGCGGGGACCGTGCCGAAGGCCATCTGCACGCGGCCCGCGAGGAGATCGGTGATGAGAGGACCGCCGCCACGATAGGGCACGTGGAGATAGGTGAAGCCGGCGGCCTGGCGGAACTGCTCGCCGGCCATGTGCACGGCGGTGCCGTTGCCGGCCGAGCCGAAGGAAATTTCGCCCGGCTTCTCGCGCGCCGCCTTCTCCAGCTGCGCCACGTTCTGCCATGGCACCTCCGCCGGCACGACGAGGACGAGCGGCGCGCGAACGAGCAGCGATATCGGCGTGAAGTCGCGCTGCGTGTCGTAGGGGAGCTTGCTGCCGAAAAGCTCGGCATTGACCAGGAAGGCCGTGTCGACGACGCCGAGCGTGCCGCCGTCCGCGGCCGCGGTGGCGACCGCCTGGGTGCCGGTGATGCTTGCCGCGCCGCCGCGATTCTCGACGACGAAGGACTGGCCGAGCGCCGTGGTCAGCTCCTGGGCGAGCAGGCGTGCGGTGAGGTCGCTCGCGCCGCCCGGCGGATAAGGTACGATCAGGCGCACGGGATGGGTCGGGTAGGTCTGCGCGCCGGCACCGCGTGGCGCCGCGGCGAGCAGGGCGCCGGCCGCGAGCAGGCCACGCCGGCGCATCCTGTGGGTGTTCATGGCTTCTGCTTCCTCCTTGCCGGGCGGCCGCTACGCGGCATCCAACTGCCAGTGTTCGGTCATCCAGGGCGCGAGCCTCTCGGGAGCGAGATCCAGCCCGATGCCCGGGCCATCCGGCACGGCGATGGTTCCGTCGGGCCCCGGCTCAAGCGCCCCGAGCAGTGTGAGCAGCGGGTTCGGCGTGACATCGATCTCGATGAACGGATAGGGCATCGGGCCGCCACCCCGCCGCGCCGCCAGCAGCGCGCCCATCTGCAGCGCGGCATGTGCGTTCACCACCGTGCCGAAGACATGCGGCATCACCGGTACGTCGAAGGCATCGGCCAGGGCCGCCACCCGCCGGAAGCCCGTGAAGCCGCCGCAGACGGTCAGGTCGGGCTGCAGCACGGAGAAGGTGCGGGCCTGCAGGAAGTCCCGGAAGGCAGCGAGGCTGGCGAGCGCCTCGCCGCCCGCGATGGCGCAGCGCGCCGCCCGGGCGACGGCCTGGTAGCCGCCGATGTCCTCGGGCCCCAGCGGCTCCTCGATCCACAGGAGGTCCGCCTCCTCCATGTGGCGCGCACTCTCGATCGCGGCGCCGACGGTGTAGCCCTGATTGATGTCGACCATCAGCGCGACCTCCGGGCCGACCTGGTGGCGCATCGCCCGCATCGCTGCGCCGTCCTGGCGCGGCCCGGCGCCGACGCGCGGCTTGATCGCGCGGAAGTTCCGGCGCAGCAGGTCGTCGGTCTGGCGGGGATAGGCCCCGTAAGGATCAGGACCCTCCGCGATGAAGGGGCCGCTCGCATAGGCCAGCATGCGGTCGCGCAGGCGGCCGCCGAGCATCTGCGCGACGCTGATGCCCCGGCTGCGCGCCGCGAGGTCGTGCAGCGCCATGTCGATGGCCGAAATCGCCATCATCGCGGCACCACGACGATCGTAGCCGAGCGTGCCCAGCATGGCGTGGAAGAGCCGGCCGGCCTCCTGCGCGGACTGGCCAAGCACCAGCGGTGCGAGCTTCGCCTTGATGAAGGCGGCGGCCGCGAAGGGGGAGGAAAACACCTCGCCCCAGCCGCTGCTGCCGTCCTCGCCGACCAGTTGCAGCAGGAGGAAGTCGCGGCGCCGGATGAATGTCGATGCATTGCCGAGCGCCGGCATGGGCGCAAAGCCGACCTGATAGCCCCGGATCGAGCTGATCTTCACGCGCTTCCACCCTCCCTTGCCTGGGGTGAAGGGTGCAAAGGGCAGCATCATGTTGTCAAATAGACGAAATTCCGCAGTTCATAGATGAATGGTTATGCTCCTGAACCTGCGAGAGCTCGAGGTCTTCCGGGCGGTGATGGAGGCCGGCAGCGTCACCGCCGCCGCGCTGGAACTCGGCATGACCCAGCCGGCCGCGAGCAAGATGCTCCGCCAGGCCGAGGAGCGGTTGGGCTTCAGCCTGTTCCGGCGCGACCGCAAGAGGCTGGTGCCGACGCCGGAGGCCCATGCGCTGCTGCCGGAGCTGCTGGGCGCCTTCGCGGCCCTGGGCGGCCTCGAAAGACTGGCGAAAGCCCTGCGGGCCGGGCGGAGCGGCCAGCTCTCCGTGGCCGCCGTGCCGGTCCTGGCCACGGCCTTGCTGCCCCGCGCCGTTCATACCTTTCAGGCGGCGCGCCCCGAGGTCTTCGTGCGGCTCCGCGCCGCATCCGCCCTTGAGGTCATCAACCAGGTCGCCGACCACCAGGCCGATCTGGGGGTGATCCTCGGAGGATCGGGCGATACGCGCGTCGAGACGCACCTGCTCTGCACCTCGGAGATCGGCTGCGCGCTGCCCGCCCGCCATGCGCTGGCGTCGCGGCCGAGCCTTTCCTTTGCCGAGCTGGCGCGGTTTCCGGCCATTTCGCTGGGCCCGCAGCAGCCGGTCGGGCAACTCGTCCAGGCCGCCTGCGCCGCGGCGGGACTGCCGGCGCGCATTGCGATCGAGGTCTCGCAGTCCAGCATCGCCTGCGCCCTCGCCCGGGCCGGGGCAGGTATCGCCATCCTCGACGGCTTCGGGCTCGCCGAAGCGGAGGCGCAAGGCCTCGCCGCGCGCCCCCTCGCCCCGCGCATTCCGCTGGACGTCACCCTGATCACCCCCCGGGGCCGCCTGCCATCGCGTCTTGCCGCGGCATTCCGCGCCTGCGTAGAGGACAGCGCGCGCGAATCGCTGGGATGGCTTGGCGGCAAAGGGCAGCCGCGACGCAAGTCGCGCCGCTGAGCCACCCCGCGCAAGGTGGAGGCCCAGCCGGGCGGCGACCGCCCGCGGCCTCGCAGTTCGCCACGGAAGGCCGCGCTCCATGGGAGCGTTGCGCCATTGCGCCGGCGCGGGCCGGGTGGAGTTGACCCACTCGCCGGAACTCCGGCGGGGCGGGCCTCTTGAACCTCGGCATCCCGGACACCTCCCTCTCAAGCTGCAGAGTGTTCACGGAAGCAGGGCAACTCCAGTCACCGGCACGGCCATCGAGGTGGACGGCAGCCTCTCGCCGGTGATGGAGCCGGGGACCGATTGACTCCCTCCGCTAAAATCTTCAGAGCTATATGATATATCCATATAGAATGAGGTCCGTGCATGCGCATCCCTCGTCACGCTTCCCCCACTCCCTCGAGCCACCCATGAGCGCCGGAGCCGAGCGCCAGCCGGCCCCCCGCATCCGGGACATTCCCCGGTTGCGCGCCATCGCGCACAGGCTGCGCCGCCAGGTGGTGACCATGGCCGCGCGCAAGGGCCAGGGATATGTGCAGCAGGGGCTCGGTGCGGCGGACCTCTTCACCGCGCTCTATTTCGCCGAGATGAGGCTCGACCCCACGGACCCGTCCTGGCCCGGGCGAGACCGCTTCCTACTCTCCACCGCCCACAACACCGCCATCTTCTACGCCACCCTGGCGGAGCGCGGCTTCTTCCCCGCCGAACGCCTCCCCGACTATGTCGAGGACGGCTCGCCGCTGGAGATCAACGCCTCTGAGCGCATGGGACCGATGGTGGAGGCGACCTGCGGCTCGCTGGGCCAGGGCCTGTCGGTGGGTGTCGGGATGGCGCTGGCGGCGCGGATCGCGGGCAGCCCCGCCCGTACCTATGTCGTGCTCGGCGATGGCGAGATGCAGGAGGGCCAGGTCTGGGAAGCCGCCATGGCCGCCGGCAGCCTGCGGCTCGCCAATCTCTGCCTGGTGCTCGACCTGAACGAGCTGCAGGCGGGCGGCCATATCGACGGCGTCATCGCCATGGCGCCGATCGATGACAAGTGGCGCGCCTTCGGCTGGCATGTCATCCGCGTCGATGGCAACGACATGGGCGCGCTGCTCGACGCCCTCGACGCCGCCCGGGCAAGGGCGGAGGGGCCGACCTGCATCGTCGCCCGCACCCTGACCGGCAAGGGCGCGCCCTGCATCGAGGGTGTCATGGCACACTACATGAGCACCCCACCCGCGCTCGCCGCTCAGGTGCTCGAGGAACTGGGGGAGACCGCGCCATGACGACGAGCCCTGGCATCGCCGATTTCATCTCCCGCCGCGCCGCACCGATCCCGCGCTTTTACGGCGAGGCGCTGCTCGACCGGGCGCGGCGGGATCCGCGCATCCTCTGCCTTTGCGCCGACCTCCGGGCCTCGACCGAGACCGATATCTTCCGCGAGGCCTTGCCGGAGCGCTTCTTCGATGTCGGCATCGCGGAAGCGAACATGCTGGGCATCGCGGGCGGGCTGGCGCGGTGCGGCTTCATCCCCTTCGTTCACACCTTCTCGGCCTTCGCCACGCGGCGCTGCTTCGACCAGGTGGCGATGCAGACGGCCTATCCGAGGCTGCCCGTGAAGATCGCCGGCTTCCTGCCGGGGCTGACGACGTTCCTCGGCGTCTCGCATCAGGCGATCGACGATGTCGCGATGATGCGGACCCTGCCGAACATGACGGTGATCGAACCCTGCGGCCCGGAGCAGATGGCGGCCGCCGTCGATGCCGCGCTGGCAGTCGATGGCCCGGTCTACCTGCGCATGAAGCGGCCGGAGGGCGAGGTTCAGCCCTTCACCCCGCGCCCGCTGCCGCTCGGCCGCGCGGAGCGGCTGCGCGAGGGCAGGGATGTCCTGGTGGTCGCGGCCGGCATCATGGTGCCCAAGGCGCTGGAAGCGGCGACGCTGCTGGCGGCGGAAGGGATCGAGGCGCGGGTGCTGAACATGGCCAGCCTGAAGCCGATCGACGCGGACGCCATCCTGGAGGGCGCGCGCCATTGCGGCCGCGTGGTGACGGCGGAGAACCATCTGGTGACCGGCGGACTGGGTTCGGTCGTGGCGGAAATCCTGGCCGAGGCTGGCGTGCCTACGCGGCTGCGGCGGGTCGGGCTGCGCGACACCTTCGCCGAGGGCGCCTCCCCCGCCTGGCTGCAGGAGAAATACGGGCTGACAGCGGAGGCGATCGTCGCGGCGGCCCGGGAGCTGGCGGGCTGAAACCCCGCGGCCCGGGCGAGAGAGGGGAGCTTCTCATCATGATATATCATATGCCATGCTTTCCGGCATGATCTGCCATGCTCCTCCGGAAAGCCGATGATCCGCTTTCTCGCCCGCCGCCTGCTGCTCTCGCTCGGCGTCGCCGCCTTCGTCGTCATCCTGAGCTTCCTGATGACGCGGCTGTCCGGCGACCTGGCCATTTCCATCGCCGGCGCCAACGCGACGGACGCCGACATCGCACAGATCCGCCGCGCCTATGACCTCGATCAGCCGCTCGCCGTGCAATTCCTGCACTGGGCTGGCCGCGCCCTGACCGGCGACCTGGGCGAAAGCTTCTTCTTCAAGGAGAAGGTCAGCCGGCTGATCGCCAGCCGCCTTCCCATCACCCTCACCCTGGGTGGAGTGGGCATGGCGGCGGCGCTGCTCATGGCGATTCCGCTCGGCATCATGGCAGCGCTGCACGAAGGCCGGTCGCTGGACCGGGCGGTGCTGCTGCTGACGACGCTGGGCCAGGCGATGCCGAGCTTCTGGGTGGCGCTGATCCTGATGATCGTCTTCGGCCTGCACCTACAATGGCTGCCGATCTCCGGCACCGGCAGCTGGCGGCATTTCGTCATGCCCGCCTTCGTGCTCGGCTTCTCGGCTGTGCCCGCCCTGGCGCGGCTGACGCGCTCGGGCATGATCCGCGCGCTGACCTCCGATTACGTCCGCACCGCGCGCGCCAAGGGGCTTTCTTGGCTCTCCATCGTCGGCAAGCACGCGCTGCGCAACGCGGCGATTCCAATCGTCTCGATTGCGGCGGTGCAGTTCGGCGGCATGCTCGGCGGCTCCATCGTCATCGAGACCATCTTCGCCCTGCACGGTGTCGGCTTTCTAGCCTGGGAGAGTATCGGCAAGGCGGACTTCGCCGTAATCCAGGCGGTCGTGCTGCTGCTGTCGCTGATCTACGTCGTGCTGACGCTGCTGACGGACGTGTTGAACGCCGTGCTCGACCCGCGGCTGCGCCTGCCATGAGCGCCCCCATTCGCCGCCGGCTGTGGCCGGCCCTGCTGCCCGCCCGCCTCGAGTTGCTGCTGGGCGGTCTGATCGTCGGCGGCATCGCTGTGCTGGCCCTCCTGGCGCCGCAGATCGCCGGGCACGACCCCTTCGCGCAGGACCTGACCCAGCGCCTGGTGCCGCCCTTCTGGATGGAGGGCGGCGGCACCCGGCATCTGCTCGGTACCGACCAGCTCGGCCGCGACTACCTGGCGCGGTTGCTCTACGGTGCCCGCATCTCGCTGCTGATTGGGCTCGGTACCACCCTCGCCTCCGGCCTGATCGGCACGGCGCTGGGCGTGGCGGGCGGCTTCTTCGGCGGCCGGGTGGACGACGCGGTGCTGTTCCTGATCACCGCGCGGCTTTCATTGCCGGCGGTGCTGGTGGCGCTGGCCGTCGTCGGGCTGGTGGGCAGCAGCCTCACCGTCGTGGTCACGACGCTCGGCCTGCTGCTGTGGGACCGCTTCGCCGTGGTGGCGCGCACCACCACCATGCAGATCCGCCACCTCGACTATGTGGACGCGGCGCGCGCCGCCGGCTGCTCCACCGGCTGGATCCTGCTGCGCGAGATCCTGCCCAACATCGCCGAGCACCTCCTGGTCATCGCGACACTGGAGGTGGCGCTGGCGATCCTGCTGGAGGCGGTGCTGTCCTTCCTTGGACTTGGCGTGCCGCCACCCCTGCCCTCCTGGGGGCTGATGATCTCGGAGGGCAAGAATTTCATGTTCTTCAGCGCTTGGATCATCGCCATCCCGGGTCTCGCGATGATGGTTCTGGTGCTCGGCATCAACCTGCTGGGCGACGGGTTGCGCCAGGCCTTGGGAGTAGAGACGCGATGACCGCCCTGCTCGACATCCAGGGCCTGAGGGTGAGCTTCGGCGGCCAGTTGGCCGCGGTGCGCGGCCTCTCGCTGACGCTTCGCCAGGGCGAGACACATTGCCTGGTCGGCGAATCCGGCTGCGGCAAGTCGGTCACGGCGCTGTCCATCCTGCGGCTGCTCGGCCGCCGCGCGACGATCAGCGCCGAACGCATGGCTTATCGCGGCCAGGACCTGCTGCGCTTCTCCAACCGTGCCATGTCGCGGCTGGCGGGCGATCGCATCGCCATGATCTTCCAAGAGCCGATGACCAGCCTTAACCCGGCCTACACCATCGGCTCGCAGATGGCCGAGGGCTATCTGCGGCATCGTGGCGGCCGGCGCGCCGCGGCGCTGGAGAGGGCCGAGGCGTTGCTTGGCCGGGTCGGCATCACCGCGCCGGGACTGCGGCTCGGGCAGTTCCCGCACCAGCTCTCGGGTGGGCTGCGGCAGCGCGTGATGATCGCCATGGCGTTGATGTGCGAGCCCGATCTGCTGATCGCCGACGAGCCGACCACGGCACTCGACGTGACGGTGCAGGCGCAGATCCTGCGCCTGCTGGCCACGCTGCAACAGGAGATGGGCCTCTCCATCCTGCTGATCACGCACGACCTCGGCGTCGTCGCCCGCGTCGCCCAGCGCGTCAGTGTGATGTATGCCGGCGAGGTGGTGGAGAGCGGCGAGACCGCCGCCGTCTTCGCTGCGCCCGAGCATCCCTACACGCGGGGGCTGATGGACTGCATCCCGGTGCCGGGCCGACTGGCGCCGGGCGAGCCGCTGGGCAGCATCCCCGGTACCGTGCCGCGCATCCCGCCGGGCTTCGTGGGCTGCGGCTTCCGCGACCGCTGCGCCCTCGCCGATCCGGCCTGTGCCGCGCCGCTGCCGCTGCGCCCGGCAGCGGATGGCCACCTGGTGCGCTGTACTCTGCCACCGGGCTGGAGGCCCGGCCGGCCGGATGAGCGCCCGACGCGGCGGGAGGTGCCGGCATGAGCGCGCCGGCCGTCGAGATCCGCAATCTCTGCCGTCAGTTCCGCATCGGCGGCGGCCTCGGCCGGGCGCCGAGGCTGCTGACCGCCGTGGACGATGTGAGCCTTGCCGTCCCAGATGGCGGCGTGCTGGGCATCGTCGGCGAATCTGGCTGCGGCAAGTCCACGCTGGCGCGCATCGTCATGGGGCTGTTGGCCCCTTCCTCCGGTGAAGTCCGGGTCGCCGGGCGGAGCCTGGCTGCGCTGGACCGCCGCGAGCGGGCGCGACTGATCCAGCTGGTGCCGCAGGATCCCTTCTCCTCGCTCAATCCGCGGCGGCGGGTGAGCGACAACATCGCGCTGCCGCTGCTGGCACAGGGCGGTATGACGAAGGCCGAAATGGCCCGGCGGGTGGCGGCGATGATGGCACGCGTCGGCCTGCGCCCCGATATGGGCCAGCGCTACCCGGCGGAGCTGTCGGGCGGCCAGCGGCAGCGCGTCGCCATCGCCCGCGCCCTGGTGCTGCGGCCCCGCATTGTCGTCTGCGACGAGCCGACCTCGGCGCTGGACGTCTCCGTGCAGGCGCAGATCCTCAACATGCTGGCCGAGTTGCGCCGCGAGATGGGGCTGACGCTGCTGTTCATCAGCCACAATCTCGCGGTGGTCGAGCATGTCGCGACCGAGGTGGCGGTGATGTATCTCGGCCGGGTGGTGGAGCATGCGGCGGCCGCGCGGCTATTCCGCGAGCCGCGGCACCCCTACACGCGGGCGCTGCTCAATTCTGTGCTGACGCCGGAGCCGGGTCTCGGCATTCCTGACAGCGGCCTCGGCGACATTCCGCCGGATCCCTCCAACCTGCCCACGGGCTGCCGCTTCAACCCGCGCTGCCGCCAGGCGGAGGCGCTGTGCGGCACCGCCGCGCCGCCGCGCCTGGCCGGCCCCGGCACCGCCGAATGCCATTTCGCGGAGCGCCCGCCCGCCCCACCCGCGCTTCTTCCCGCCGAGAGGTGACCATGCCCAACCGCCGCGACCTGCTGAAGCTCCTCCCTGCCACGCTGGCCCTGCCGGCCCTCAGCCGGCCCGCCTTGGCCCAGCCCGGCACCGACCGCTTGCGCGCCATCATGCGCGAGGCGGTGCCGAACATCGAACCCTACTCCAACTCGCAGCGCTCCGGGCTGGTCGTCGCGCATCATGTCTGGGACACGCTGATCCATCGCGACCCGGTCAGCTTCGAGCACCAGCCGCTGCTGGCGACGGAGTGGAAATGGGTGGACGACGTCACGCTGGAGCTGAAGCTGCGCCGCGGCGTCACCTTCCACAATGGCGACGCCTTCACCGCCGATGACGTGATCTTCACCATCAACACCGTCACGGCGCCCGATGCTCGCGTGGCGGTGCCCGGCAATGTCAGCTGGATGAAGGGGGCGGAGAAGATCGACGACTTCACCGTCCGCATCCTGACGAAAAATCCCTTCCCGGCGGCACTGGACTATCTGGCGCTGACCGTGCCGATGCTGCCCAAGGCCTATCGCGAGCGGGTCGGCGCCGACGGCTATGCCCGCGCCCCGATCGGCTGCGGCCCCTATAAGGTGACGCGCCTGGAACCCGGCGCGCTGGTTGAGATGGAGCGCCATGAGGGCTATTACGCCGGCAGCCCGAAGGGCAAGCCGCAGATCCGGCGCCTCTCGCTCCGCTTCGTGCCCGATTCCGCAACCGAGATGACGGAGCTGCTCTCCGGCCAGGCCGATTGGATCTGGAAGGTAGGCATCGACCAGATCCCCAACCTAGCGCGGATGCCGATGCTCAAGACGCTGAGCAGCGCGACGATGCGCATCAACTATCTCTCGATCGACGCGGCCGGGCGCAGTGGCGCCGAGAACCCGCTGACGAAGCAGCCGGTGCGGCAGGCTATCTTCCACGCCATCGACCGGCAGACCATGGCGAAGCAGATGGCGGGCGCGGACTCGATCGTGCCGCCGGCGCCCTGCTATCCGGCGCAGTTCGGCTGCGACGCCGATGCCGCCGTCAAATACGACTACGACCCCGCCAAGGCGCGTGCGCTGCTGGCCGAGGCCGGTTTCGCCAACGGCTTCGACATCGAGATGGTGGCTTACCTGGAGCCGAATATCGGCGCCGCGCTGCAAGCCTATCTTGGCGCTGTCGGCATCCGGGCACGGATCAGCCAGTTGCAGGTCGCCGCCGCCATCCAGCGCGCCTGGCGCGGCGAGGCTCCGCTCTATCTTGGCTCCTGGGGCAGCTACTCGATCGGCGATGTCTCGGCGATCCTGCCGGTGATGTTCGGCGGCGGCAACGACGACTACGCGCGGGACGCCGAGCTGGCGAAGCTGATCCGCGAGGGCGGCCTGACCCAGGACGCCGCCGCGCGCAAGGCCGCTTACAGCGCCGCCATCCGGCGTGCCACCGAGCAGGCCTACTGGCTGCCGCTGCACAACCAGGTGGTCAACTACGCCTTCAGCAAGCAGCTCGACTTCACGGCGCATCCGGACGAGCTGCCGCGCTTTTACATGGCCCGCTGGGCATGACCGGGAGGCCCCGCGCCGAGATGCCAGAGACCGATACCGCGCGGCCCGTCCGGCTGCCCGCGCTCTGCGCCCTGAACGCGGTGCCGCTGGCTCGCATGATCCGCGCGCGCGAGGTTTCCGCCGCCGAGGTGATGGCCAGCTACCTGGACCACATCGAGGCAGCGAACCCCCTGGTGAACGCCATCGTCTCCCTGCGCCCGCGCGAGGCCCTGATGGCCGAGGCGCGCGCCGCCGATGCCGCCGTGGCGCGCGGCGAGGCGACCGGGCCGCTGCACGGCCTGCCGCAGGCGATCAAGGATCTGGCGGCGACGCGCGGGCTGCGCACTACCCTCGGCTCGCCCCTCTTCGCCGATCTGGTGCCGGAGGAGGACGCCATCTTCGTCGCGCGCATGCGCGCCGCCGGTGCCATCATCATCGGCAAGACCAACGTTCCCGAGTTCGGCTACGGCTCCAACAGCTACAATCCGATCTTCGGCCTGACACGCAACGCCTACGATCCGGGCCGCGTCGGCGGCGGCTCGAGCGGCGGCGCGGGCGTCGCGCTGGCCATGCGGATGCTGCCGGTGGCCGATGGCGGCGACATGGGCGGATCGCTGCGCAATCCCGCCGCCTTCAACAACGTGCTGGGTTTCCGCCCCTCGCAGGGGCGGGTGCCGGCGGACACCCCCGACCCCTTCTACGGCCAGATGGCCGTCGAGGGCCCCATGGGCCGGACGGTCGAGGATGTCGCCATGCTGCTCTCGGTTCAGGCGGGCTATGACCGGCGGGCACCCCTGTCGCTGGACTCGCCCGCCGAAGGCTTCGCCACGCTGCCGCCGCTGGATCCGAAGCGCCTGCGCCTCGGCTGGCTCGGCGATATTGGCGGCCACCTGCCCTTCGAGGCGGGCCTGCTCGAGCTGACGGAGAGCGCGACAGGCCTGTTCGCGGCGCTCGGCGCCACGGTGGAGCCGACCACGCCGGGCTTCGACATGGAGGCGCTGTGGCGGGCCTTCGTGACGCTGCGGCAACAGAGTATCGGCGGCCGTCACGATGCTGCCTACCGCGACCCGGAGACGCGCCGGCTGCTGAAACCGGAAGCGATCTGGGAGATCGAGGGCAGCCACCGGCTCTCGGCACTCGATGTCTATAAGGCCGGGCTGGTGCGCGGCGCCTGGTACAAGGCGATGCTTGCGCTGTTCGACCGCTTCGACTTCCTGCTGCTGCCGGCGGCGCAGGTCTTCCCGTTCCCGGCCGGGGAGAACTGGCCGAAAGAGATCGCGGGGCGGCGGATGGACAGCTACCACCGCTGGATGGAAGTGGTGATCGGGCCAACGATGGCGGGCTGCCCCGCCATCAGCGTGCCGGCGGGCTTCGACGCGCGCGGCCTTCCCATGGGCCTGCAGATCATCGGTCCTCCGCGCGGCGACCGCGACGTGCTGCGCGCCGCGGCGTTGTACGAGGCGGCCTGCCCGTGGATGGGGCGCCTGCCGCCCGCGCTGTTGGCGGCGTAAGCAGGTGGCGAGCGCGGCCGCCCGCCGCGCTCAGCCCTGGCCGGCCCCGGGCCGGACCAGAGGGCATCGCCCAGGCGCGGCCTCATCGCTGAGGCTGCGAGGGAGGCCTCGCAACCAGACAGTCAGGGCTGCGACCAGAGGCTGCGCCGCCCGCCGTCCTGGTCCTGGCGATTCAACTCGTTGGCCGCAAGGGAGGTGGCGAAGCCCGCCTGGGGCAGCCGTGGGAGGTTCGCCAGGTGCGCCAGTGTCGCCTCACCACCGGCGGGAAAGAGAGAGGGGGAGAGGAGGCGTCGCGCCGCCTCGGCATCGCCTGCGCGAAGGGCCCGGGAGGCGGCATAGAGTGCGTCCACCACAGGCTGAGGAGGCGCCCCGGGGACGACCCCGACGGCATTCCGCACCTCCGCGAGGCCACGGCGCAGTTCCACCCCGACCAGCGGCGAAAAACCCACCCAGCGCGGGCCGGTCGGGATCTCGACGGCAAGATACTCGTAGTTCGCGACGGCCCGCGCCGCCTCGGCCGGGCGCCCGGCCAGGGCCTCAGGATGCGCGAAGGCGTAGGCCGCACCGATGATGGCCGCCCGCGTTGGGTCGCCCGCGCCCTCGACCGCATCCGGAGGCAGGCGAACAGAGGCCGGCGGTGGCGAATAACCGGTACAACCCGCGAGCAGCGGCAGAGCGGTCAGCAACACCCGCAGGATTCGGCGTCCGTCGCGGATGACATCACGGGTGGGATCCGGAATGGCTGCTGATGACATCGGCGCCTCGCGGGAACTCGGTTGGCGATGCTGACCTGTGATACGCCCGGTCAGGCCGCTGACCCATTCTGCCATGCGGCAGTGTCGCAGTCTCGTCTAAAGCCGCCAGACCATCAGCCCTATTGGCCGAAAGGCGTATCTGGTTCGCTCCCCGAAGCGGAGGCCACGCCCTTTGCCGCCGCATCGCCATCTCCCCCGCCGCTGAGTTCGCCGCCTGCCCCGATCCCGGGCCCCAGCCACGCGCCCCCCGCTCCCGGAGGCGATCTCCCTGCGCCCGGCCCTGGAAACCTGCTGGAACTCGCCCTCGCATGACGGTCCCCGGGCATAACCATCATTGGCCCCGGTGATTGGGGTGGATGCGACGCAGGTCCCATATCCTCGTGCCACGAGGCCCCGTCGATCATCTCGGGGCCACCCCACTCTTCCCGGCGGCTCACATCCTGCCCCTCTGGACCACGCCCATCATGAAGAAGATTGGCTTTCTCTCTTTCGGCCATTGGGCCCCCTCCCCCCATTCCGGCACCCGCTCCGCCGCCGACGCCCTGCGGCAATCCATCGACCTCGCCGTCGCGGCGGAGGAGTTGGGGGCGGACGGCGCCTATGTCCGCGTTCACCACTTCGCCCGCCAGCTTGCCTCGCCCTTCCCGCTGCTCGCTGCCATGGGCGCCAAGACCAGTCGCATCGAACTCGGTACCGCCGTCATCGACATGCGCTACGAGAACCCGCTCTCCATGGCCGAGAATGCCGGCGCCGCCGATCTCATCAGCGGTGGCCGCCTCCAGCTCGGCCTCAGCCGCGGCTCGCCCGAGCAGGTGATCGATGGCTGGCGGTATTTCGGCTACGCCCCGGCCGAGGGCGAGACCGACGCGGAGATGGGCCGGCGCCACGCCAAGGTCTTCCTGGAGATGCTGCGCGGCCAGGGCTTCGCCCAGCCGAACCCGCACCCGATGTTCCCCAACCCGCCGGGCCTGCTCCGCCTCGAACCCCATTCGGAAGGCCTGCGCGACCGCATCTGGTGGGGCTCCAGCTCCAACGCCACGGCGGTCTGGGCGGCGCAGCAGGGCATGAACCTGCAGAGCTCCACCCTTAAGGACGACGAGACCGGCGAGCCCTTCCACATCCAGCAGGCCGCCCAGATCCGCGCCTACCGCGCCGCCTGGAAGGAAGCCGGCCACGCCCGCACCCCCCGCGTCTCAGTCAGCCGCAGCATCTTCCCGCTGCTCGATGATCGTGACCGCACCTACTTCGGCCGTGGTGACAAGGAGCAGGACCGGGTCGGTTTCATCGACGAGAAGACCCGCGCTATCTTCGGCCGTGGCTACGCCGCCGAACCCGACGCCCTGGTCGAGCAGCTCCGCGCCGACGAGGCGATTGCCGAGGCGGACACCCTCCTCCTGACCATCCCGAACCAGCTTGGCGTTGACTACTGCGCCCATGTCATTGAGGGCATCCTGAAGCACGTCGCGCCGGCCCTGGGCTGGCGCTGATCCCCCGCGCCCGAGCGACCGGCGCCGCTTCCGAACCCTTCCGGTGCATCCCGGCGGGGACCCTCGGCAAGCGGCGCCGCCCGTTCCACGCCACCCGCCTCTGCAGATCCAGTCGGAGCGGCAGCGCTCGGTGTCACTGTCGCCGGCGGGGGGAGAAACATGGGCGCGCGTGGCCGACGACCCGCCTCCGAA
This sequence comes from Roseomonas sp., assembly GCA_035565935.1. Lineage (GTDB taxonomy): Bacteria > Pseudomonadota > Alphaproteobacteria > Acetobacterales > Acetobacteraceae > Pseudoroseomonas. The sequence continues at coordinate 55,778 of DATMRU010000039.1, read as the reverse complement.
GCTGGGCGATCCGCAAATCGAGGAACCTCGACATCTCCGGATCAATGCCACGGAGGGACGGCCGGTCAGTTCCAAGGGCTACCTTGCCCTGCTCACCGGGTCGCGGTTTCTCAGGCCCGGCACGGTGCGCCTTCGGCCGCGACCTCGGCCAGCAGGCTCCCCGGAGCGGCATTGCCGAGGATCCGGACCAGGGCAGCGAAACGGTCCACGCCCATTGCCGGTTCAGCAACGATCCACACGGCCTCCGCGCCACGCCGCAGGACCGCAACTCGCCAGCCCCGCGGCGCCTCGGCTGGCACCGAAGCGGGCGGTCCGGTCCAGACGCCCAGCCGGCAGCCATGCGGCCCGCGATAGGCCGCGTAGAGACCTCCCGCCACGCGCTCGACGCGCTCCAGGGCGAGCCCGCCCCCGGTCAGGTCCGATGCGCCTGTGCCGTGAGATCCCAATGCCTCGGCGATGAAGCGGCGATGCGCTGAAACCTGCGGCGGCTCGCTCGCCGTGTCAGGCAGCCAGATCAGCCCCACGACGCCCAGGGCCAGCACGGCGGCCAGTGCTGCCGCAGCGGATTTCCTCAGCACAGGCCGCGCTGCCTCGGGCGGCAGGGCGGGAGGAGTGAGGTCGGCATCCAACCCGGACAGCGTGGCCTTTAGCGTGGCCAGAGCGTCCAGTCGCTGCGCCAGGAGGGGCTCGGCGGCGATCCGTCGGGAGAGGGCCGCCGCCGCCGCTGGCGCCAGTGCACCGTCGAGGAAGGCGGAAAGCAGTTCATCTTCGGTCATGTCGCCGGCCGACATGGTGCTCACCGGGCCTGGCGCCGGCGCAGCGGCACCACGGTTCCATTGGCGATGTCGGCCAGCATGGCGGCCCGCGCTCGGGCAAGGCGGCTCATGACCGTGCCGATCGGCAGACCCAGGCTCTCGGCGGCATCGGCGTAGGAGAAGCCGACGATATCGACCAGGCCGACCAATTCCCGCTGCTCCTCCGGCAGCCGTTCCAGCGCCTGCCGCACCGTCATTTCGGCGATCAGTCGGGCATCATGGCCGAAGACTGCCGCGCCAGCCGCCTCGGCCAGTTCGACCGCGCCGGCGGGGCGTTGGCGCCGCCGGTCATCGATGAAGGCGTTCCGCAGGATCCGGAACAGCCAGACCCGCGCGGCCCGGGCCTCAGCCGGAACGGTGCGCGCCGCCAGGACGCGTGCCGCTGTCTCCTGCCACAGGTCGCGCGCCCGGTCGTCGTCCTGCGTCAGAGCGCGGGCATAGCGGAGGAGGGCACGGCCTTCGGCATCGAACAGAGCACGTCGGTCGGTCATGAATTTCAGCTTAGCGCCGCGTTCCGGGGGAATAAAACGCCGCCCTCCCACGTCTTAGGTCCATGCTCGGCCTTCGCAGGCCGGGCGGGCACCCCGCGCGGCCCGAAAGAAGGCCGGCGCGGCGTCTGGAAAAGACAGAGGGAGGCAGGAGAGGAATGGTCATCATCAGTCGGCGAGGCGCGTTGCGGGTCGGCGCGGCGCTGGGCCTGGGGGCGGCGGCAGGGGCCCGGGCCGAGACGGTCACCCTACCCTTCGGGAACGGCGAGCGGCCGCTTGTCCGCTATCCGCAGAAACAGCCGCTGATCCGGCTGACCTCGCGGCCGCCACAGCTCGAGACACCTTTCGCGGTCTATGGCGAGAGCCTGATCACCCCGAACGACGCCTTCTTCGTGCGGTACCACCTCGCCGGCAACGTCCCGCCGCAGGATCTGGACCCGGACACCTACCGGCTTACGGTGAAAGGCAAGGTCCAGCGTACGCTTTCGCTCTCACTCGCCGAAATCAAGGCGCTGCCGGGAGCCAAGGAGATCGTCGCGGTGAACCAGTGCTCCGGAAACAGCCGCGGCTTCTCCGAGCCGCGTGTCGCCGGCGGCCAGGCGGCGAACGGCCTGATGGGCAATGCGCGCTGGCACGGCGTGCCGCTGAAGGCGGTGCTGGATCGCGCAGGCGTCGCCGCCGGCGCCGTGCAGGTGAGCTTCAACGGCCTGGACGAGCCGGTATTCCCCGCCACGCCGGACTTCACCAAGGCCCTTGAGCTCGATCACGCGCGCGACGGCGAGGTCATGCTTGCCTGGGGCATGAACGGCGCGGACCTGCCGGTGCTGAACGGCTTCCCGCTGCGCCTCGTGGTGCCCGGCTATTACGGCACCTACTGGGTCAAGCACCTGCACGAGATCACCGTGCTCGACAAGCCGTCCGACAGCTTCTGGATGACATCGGCCTACCGCATCCCCGACAACGACTGTGCCTGCGTGCCCCCCGGCGCCGCAGCGCCGAAGACCCGCCCGATCGGGCGTTACAATGTCCGCAGCTTCATCACTGCGCCGGCCGCCGACGGGCGAGTCCCGGCCGATCGCGAGGTGACCGTGAAGGGTTTCGCCTTCGACGGCGGCTCGGGCATCGCCCGCGTGGAGGTTTCGGCGGATGGCGGGCAACACTGGGCGGAGGCGCGGCTCGGCGAGGATCTCGGCAAGTATTCCTTCCGCGGCTTCGAGGCCGTGCTGCGCCTGCCGGCCGGTGAACACCGGCTGATGTCGCGCGCCACTGGCCGCGATGGCGGTACTCAACCCCTACAGGCGCAATGGAACCCTGCGGGCTACATGCGCAACGTGGTCGAATCCGTCACCGTGACGGCAGCGTGAGGAAGGCGGAGATGCGCGCAGTCATCATGGCCGCGGCCCTGGTCTCGGGGCTTGCTGCGGCGGCCACGGCGAAGCCGATCGAGTACGAGCTGCCGGAGGAGACGGCGGAGCTGGCGCCCGGGCCGGGGCAGGATTTGGCACAGGCGAATTGTGCGGCCTGTCACTCGGCTGACTACATCTCGACGCAGCCGCGCAATCAGCGCGACCCGCGTGCCTTCTGGACGGCCGAGGTGACCAAGATGCGCCATGTCTATGGCGCGCCGATCGAGGAGTCGGACGTGAAGGCGATCGTGGACTACCTCGTCGCCGCCTACGGGAAATAGTCTCTGGCTGAGGACACGGCGAGGGGCTCGAGCCCCCCGCCGTGCTGCGGTGGAGATGAAGGATCCCTGGCAGCTCGTTGGCGTGCAAGTGAAGGTCCTGATGACCACGCCCTGCGAGTTGGGTATCCGCGAGTTTTGGCGAGACAGAAGCCATTGTCGCGGCGGGCATGCCAATCCTGGCCTCCCGTGCGAAGCGGGCGGTCAGCGACGAAACGCCGCGACGCCACCTTGGGCCGCTGCTGCCTGCCTGACCACCACAAGCCTCGCGCCTCCGACCAGCGCGAGCCTCCGCCTCTCCCACCAGCCGAGTTTTCCAACAGCATCCGCCCATGCCGGGTTTTCGGCACCATCGGCGGGATGGCCTAACTTCCTCCGAAAGCGGCCCGTTGGAGCCTGCCACTTTCCCATCGAGTGGCTTGCCGCCAAATCCGCAGAGAACCAGCCGCCACTTGGTTGCAAGATGCTTTCAGGTTCGCTGCATCTGCCGCCGCACCGCATCGGCCAGCGGGTGCAGCACGCCGGCTGGCAGGCTGCCCACCAGGCTGTAGCCGTCGCCTTCCGTGGCCCAGGTGAAGGCCTGCATGGCCTGACCCACATAATGTGCCATGGGGGTGTCGCGCTCCCGCGCCATGGGCCGGGTGAGCAGCACCAAGCGGCTGCCGTGGTCGTCGTCAAACATGAACAGCACCGCCGCGCCCTGCGCCGTGGGTACCAGCCGGCCGCCCATCAGCCGGTATCCGGCGCTCGACAGGTCAGGCACCGTCACCGGCCGGCCCAGCCGCGCGGAAGCCCAGTCGACCAGCGTGGCGGCGTCGGCGGCACGCAGTTCCACCGGCCTTTTGTGGTCCGGTGCGAAGACCGCGTAGCTCTCGATGGCCTGCTGCGCCAGGGCGGCGATGCCCACTGGCGCGGGCCGCAGCTGGCCGTGCAGCCACCACCCACCGCCGCCGCCCAGCCCCAATGCCACCACCACCGCCGCCGCCACCTGCCAGGATGCACGGTGCGGCTTGCGCCGGTCCTCGATCATCCGGGCGAGGTTCAGCTCGGGCGGAACCGGCTCCGCCGCCACCGGCTCCAGCGCCTCGCGCAACATGGCACGCTGGCGGCGATAGGCATCGACGCGTGTCGCGACGGCTGGTTGCCCGGCCAGATAGGCTTCCACCTCCGCCCGCCGCGCATCGTCCAACACGCCGTCCACCAGCGCGTGCAGGTCATCCTCGGTGATGGGGTAGGTCCTCACTTGATCCTCCGCAGATGCGGTTTCTCGGTCAGGGTGGCCTCCCCCTCCATGGCCTGGCGCAGCCGCTCCCGCCCACGCGCCAGGCGTGACATCACTGTGCCCACCGGCACGCCCAGCACCGTCGCGACCTCGGCATAGGAGAGATCCTCCACCGCCACCAGCAGCAGGACGCTGCGCTGCTCATCCGGCAGGACATTGAGGGCGCGCAGCAGGTCGCGGTGCCGCAGCCCGCTCTCCTGCAGGGGCGGCAGGCCGGGCTCCGGTGCATCCTCCAGCGTCAAGTGCGGGCCGTGCCGGGAGATCTGCCGCATCCGGTTCATGGCAAGGTTGTGCAGGATAGCGAAGACCCAGCTCCGCGCATCGCCATCGATGCGGCGCTGATGCCAGCGGGAGAGCGCGCGCTCCAGCCCATCCTGCACCAGATCGTCGGCGGCGCTACGGTCCCGCAGCAGGGCACGGGCGTAGCGCCGCAGCGCCGGGATCATCGGCTCCAGCAGCCGCACCATGTCCGTCATGGCAGAGCCCACTTGGCGCGGGAGCAGAAGCGGGCCCGCGGCATCAGGGTTTCTGTATCTGCTGCAGCGCGCCGGGCTTGCCGCCCTCGTTGCTCGTAATCACGAGATAGCGTTGTCCAGCCTTGCCATCGCCCTGCACCACCTGCCGGATCGGCCCGACCGCGTTGACGATGGCCGAGCCGGTGGGATTGGCCACGAAGGCGGAGAGCGGCTGCACGGCGCCGCTGCCATCCGGCTTCTCCGCCAGGGCCAGCAGGTAAGGCTTGCCCGGTTGCAGCTCGGTAATGGAGGCCTGCAGCACCTGGGTCAGCCCCTGGTCGAACAAGGAGACGCTGGTCGGCGTGCCGTCCTTTCCCGGCGCGCCGAGGCTGAGATGGATGCTGCCGCCCGCCGTGCCCAAGGGGTGGAGCCCCTGCCTTCCGTCGCCCTGCGGCACGGCGTTGCTCACATAGTTCAGCGCCTGCGGCGCCTGCCCGACCGGGATCTCGGCCACCACCGCGTTGGTGGCGGTGTCGATGGCCGCCAGGGCGTCGGCATTCTCCAGCCCGACATAGACACGGCTGCCGTCGCCGGAAGGCCAGAGCCCGTGTGGCAGCTTGCCCACCGGGATGGTCGCGACCTCCGAGAAGTCGTCCGTACGGAACACCTTCACCTGGTTCAACCCGCCTATGGTGACGTAGGCGAAGGTGCCGCGGGGGGTGGCGGCGAAGTTGACATGGTTGGTGATGGGGCCGGTCTCGATGGTCCTGATGACGTTGAAGGGCGGACGGGCGTTGAACACCATGGTGCGCCCGATATCCTTCAGCGTCATCCAGACCTGCGTGCCGTCCGGCGTCGCCGCGATGTTGGGGCAGAAAGGGCTGTCCTGCTTCACCCGGCCGACGATCGAATCGTCGGCGGTGGAGATCACCACCGTCTCCGGATTGAAGGAGGAGCAGACGTAACCATACTTGCCGTCCGGCGAGAAGATCGTCATGCCCGGCCCCGCCGGCACGGTGATGCGCCGCTTTTCCGTGAAGGTTCCGGCGTCCAGCACCGAGATGTAGTCCTCACCGCGCACGGTGACCCAGACCTCGCGGCCATCTGGCGTGAAGAAGGCCTCATGCGGAGAGCGGCCGACATAGGTGGTTTGCTTCACCGCATTGGTGGCGGTGTCGATGAAGGTCACGGCATTGCTGCCGATGGACACCACCGCGAGCGTCCGATGGTCCGGCGAGAAGCCCATGCCGTGCACCAGCACCTGACCTCGATAGAGCGGGCTGAGGTTGCCGGGCTGCGGATCGCCCAGGCGGATCACGCCAAGCAGGGTGTTGGTTGCGGGGTCCGTCACCGAAACAGTGTTGGAGAACTGTTCCGCCGCATAGACGCGGTCGCGCGAGGAGATCGGCACGTCCTGCGCTGCCGCGGCATCCGGTGCTTGCCCGGCCCAGGCCGGCGCCGCGAGGAGCGCACCGCCGAGGCAGGCGTTGGCCAGCAAGAAGGTTTTCATGCGCAGGATCCTTAACGGGCGGAGGGTGTGGTCGGGGCGAAGGCGGGGGTGGCTTGCGTGGGTGCGGGCAGAGAGGATGGTAGCGGCGCGCCGATGGCGAGCTGCATGGCTGCGATCTCCTGCTGCTGCGTGACAATGATCTCCTGCGCGAGACGGCGCAGTTGCTCGTTGCCACCGTGGCGCAGCAAGGCGATGGCCATGTCGATGGCGCCCTGGTGATGCGCCGCCATCATCGCCACGAAATCCCGGTTGATGTCGCCGCTGGGCTTGATGGCCATGGCTTCCATCATCTTCGCCATGGCGGCGTCGTTCTCAGCCACAAAGGGCTGCTCGGAAGGCGGCACGGCTGTGGCCGCGGCCTCGGACCCGGGGCGGTGATGGTGGCCCCCCTCATGGGCCAAGGCGTTGGCGGCACTGACCAGGATCAGCAGTCCAGCCAGGCAGGCACGGCGCGCACTGGGCAACACGGCGGTCATGGTATCCCCCTGGCATGCTGCGAAGCGGCTCATGCGAGGGAGACACCTGTCCGCGCCGCTTATTCCTGGCGGGCCGTGATTTTTTCCGAGCCCCATGCGGCCGCGTTCCACCAAGCCGTCCAGCCCCCACGGTCGGCCGCGCCAGCTCGGCGCGACGGCGCAGGATGCGCCAGACCCCCCGCGGGCTGAGCCGGGCTTCCGGCGTGCCGGCGGCGGTGACCCGGCGAACACCGTGCCGCAGTCGATCCGCGCCCGCCGTGGCTATTGCTCCACCCCACCGGGGCAGCCGATCTCAGCACGCGCATTGCCGGTTTCCGCCGTCGCCCGGCACCAAGCCGCCGCAAGGTGCTCAGGTGCCGCAGAAGGTCTGGTGCACGCGCTCTTCAGGTTCGGGGGGTAGGGCATAGCGCTCGAAGCCTGGCCTGTCCTCATAAGGGCGCGAGAGAACGTCGAGCAGCTCTTCGAAGGGGCCGAGATCCTGCTCCTCGATAGCGGCGTTCAGGGCAGCCTCGACCTGGTGGTTGCGGGGGATGAAGGCGGGATTGACCGCCTGCATGGCCGCGCGGCGGGCCTGCGGTGCCTGGGGCTCCGCCGCCAGGCGCTGGCGCCAGGACAGGGCCCAGGCATCATAGGCCTCCGGTTCGGCAAAGAGGACCCGCGGAGCGGCATCGCCGTCCGGCCCCAGCGCGGCATCGCAGAGGCCCCGGAAGGTCAAGGTGAAGTCCGCACCATGCTCCGCCATGCGCCGCAGCAGGTCCTGGGCGAGTGCGGTGTCACCCTCCTGCTCGGTGGAAAGGCCGATCTTGCGCCGCAGCCCGCCCAGATAGGCCGCTTCGAAACGCGGGCCGAAGCTTGCCAGCGCCTCCTGCGCCATGGCCACCGCTGCCTCTCCGTCCTCCGCCAGCAGGGGCAGCAGTGTCTCGGCCAGCCGGGTGAGGTTCCACAGCGCGACATGCGGCTGGTTACCGTAGGCGTAGCGGCCCATGTAGTCGATCGAGCTGAACACCGTGGCGGGATCGTAAGCGTCCATGAAAGCGCAGGGGCCGTAGTCGATCGTCTCGCCCGAGATGGCGGTGTTATCGGTGTTCATCACGCCATGGATGAAGCCGATCAGCAGCCAGCGGGCGACGAGCTCCGCCTGCCGTTCCACCACCGCCTGGAGAAAGGCGCGGTAGGGGTGCTCCGCTTCTGCGGCCTCCGGGTCATGGCGGGCGATCGCGTAATCCGCCAGCAGCCGCACACCCTCGACATCACCGCGGGCGGCGAAATACTGAAAGCTGCCAACACGCAGATGGCTGGCGGCCACACGCGTCAGGACGGCACCGGGCAGGGCCGTCTCGCGCTGGACTCTCTCCCCCGTCGTCACGGCGGCCAGGCTGCGCGTCGTCGGCACGCCCAGAGCCGCCATGGCTTCGCTGACGATGTATTCCCGCAGCACCGGACCCAGCGCGGCGCGCCCATCGCCCCGGCGGGAGAAGGGTGTCGGGCCGGAGCCTTTGAGCTGAATGTCCCGCCGCTGACCATCCTGCCCGACCACCTCGCCGAGCAGGATGGCCCGCCCGTCGCCGAGTTGCGGGACGAATTGCCCGAACTGGTGCCCGGCATAGGCCAGGGCAAGGGGCACCGCGCCGTCCGGCACGCGGTTGCCGGCCAGGACCGCCACCCCCTCAGGGCTGGCAAGGGCCGCCGGATCAAGGCCGAGGGTTTCGGCCAGCCCGGTATTCACCCGCACAAGGGCGGGTGCGGCCACCGGCGTCGGCGCAATTCGCGCATAGAAGCGCTCCGGCAGAGTTGCGTAGGAATTGTCGAAGGGGAAGCGGAGCGGCATGGTCAGTCCCGGATGGGTGCGGCACCGACCGGGGCACCAGGTGATGCCGCGTCGCGACAGGCCGCATGTCGGATGGAGGACGTCGTGCGAGCCACAGAACGGCCGCGCGATCCTGTTGCAGATTGGCCCGCGCCCCCCGCGCGACAAGGCACCGCTCCTTGCAGGCACATGATTTCAGGACGACCGCCACCATCGGCGTCACATCGCTTCCGGTTGGCATCCGGCCGCCGAACGGCCCCGGAGGGACCGTACCGGCGGCCCAGCCTCAGCCAAGCAGCGCGAGGATCGCCTCGGTCGTGCCGGTCTCACCCAGGCGGGGAAAGACGCGGGCAATGCTGCCGGCATGCGCCTCAGCGTTCAGATCCGTCATCGCATCGACCGCCAGCGTGACGTTGAATCCCAGTTCATAGGCCTGGCGCGCGGTGGATTCCACGCCGACGCTGGTGGAGATGCCGGCGATCACCACCTGGGTCACGCCGAGCGCCCGCAGCCGCGCGGCCAGATCGGTCTTGATGAAGGCGCCCCAGCAGTCCTTCGTCACCAGGATGTCGCTGGGCTGCCGGTCGAGTTCGTCCACCAGCTCGGTCGCATTGGCAGGGCGCGGGGCGGCGGCGGCCGAGGCGGACTGGTCGGTTCGACCGGGGGCGCGGCCATCGACATTCACCAGCACCACCGGCAATCCCTTCCGCCGGAAGGCCCTGGCCAGCGCGGCCGACTTCTCCACCACCGGGCCGGAGGGATGGGCCGTCTTGAGGCCCACGATGCCGTATTGCAGGTCGATCAGGATCAGGGCGGTCTTCGGGTCGAGCGTGGTCACAGGCACAGGAAGGTCCTTTCAGGAAAGGCCGCCGCCCGGTCCCGGCGCGGCGGCGGGACATGTCAGGGAACGACGACGGCCGGATTGGCGAGATTGGTCAGCCGGCCATCGAGCCAGGCGCGGATATTCGCGACCGTGCCCTGGTAGAACTCGCCCATCGTCTCGGCGACGGCGTAGCCCAGATGCGGCGTCGGCAGCAGATGGTCGAGGCGGCGCATCGGATCGCCCTCCGGCAGGGGCTCGACGTCGTAGACATCGACCGCGGCGCCGGCGATGCGACGGGTGGTGACGGCCTCGAGCAGCGCGGCGCGGTCCACGATCGGCCCGCGCGCGACATTGACCAGCCAGGCACTGGGTTTCATCAGCGCCAGCTCCGGCGCCCCCACCAGCCCGCGCGAGCGCTCGCCCAGCACCAGATGGATGCTCAGCACATCGCTCTGGCGGAACAGCGCCTCCTTCTCGACGCGGATCGCGCCAACGGCCTCGGCCGCCTCGGCGGTCAGGTTGCTGCTCCAGGCGATGACCTTCATCTCGAAGGCCCTGGCGACCGGCACCATGCGCCGGCCGAGCCGGCCCAGGCCGAGCAGGCCCAGCGTCTTGTCGGCCAGGGAGGAGCCCAGGCGCGTCTGCCATCCGCCCTGGCGCATTCCGGCGATCTCCGCCGGCAGGTGCCGGGCCAGCGACAGGATCAGGCCCCAGGCCAGCTCGACCGTGGCATTGCGGCCGCGGCCCTGCAGAACCGTGCCGCAGACCGGGATGCCGCGCGCCGTCGCCGCTTCCAGGTCCAGGGTGCGATGGCTCAGGCCGGTGATGGTGATCAGCTTCAGACGCGGCAGCCGGGCGATCAGTTCGGCGGGGAAGGCCATGCGCTCGCGCATGCAGCAGACGACATCGAACTCGGCGAGCGCCTCGGCGGCTTCCTCCGGCACGGCCAGATTGCGGCGGAAGACCACGACCTCGGCGCGGCCCTGCAGCGCCGACCAGTCCGCCAGCTGCAGGGCCACGCCCGCATAGTCGTCGAGGACTGCGATGCGGATCATCGGCTTGCCTCCGATCGGCGGCTCAATTGATCTTCAGCCCCGTCATTTCGACCACCTCCCTCCACTTGCCGATCTCGGATTCGATGTAGCGGTCGAATTCGGCGGGGGTGCTGGTCTTCGGGATGGCGCCGTTGCGCTCGAACAGCGTCCTGACCTCGGGCTTGGCGAGGCAGCGCGCGACGGCGTCGTTGAGGCGGGGGATGACCTCCTGCGGCGTGCCGGCCGGCGCGACGATTCCGTTCCAGGACGTCTCGTTGAAGCCGGGCACCGCGCTGGCGATGGGTGGCACCTCCGGCAATTGCGGGATCGGCTCCGGCTCGCCGACGCCGAGCGGTCTCAGCTCGCCCGACTTGAAGTAGCCGTAGAGGCTGCTGGCCGTGGTGATGAGCATGTCGACGCGCCCGGCCAGCAGGTCGGTGACGGCGTTGCCGGTGCCCTGATAGGGGATGTGCTCCATCCTGATGCCGGCCATCTTGAGGAACTGCTCCGTCACCAGATGGTTCCCGGTACCCGCGCCGGAGGAGGCATAGTTGAGGCGGCCAGGATTCTTGCGCGCCTTGTCGAGCAGCTCCGGCAGGGTCTTGGCAACCGAGGGATGCACCGCGAGGGCGAAGGGCTGGCGCACCACCATGCTCACTCCGCGGAAATCCTTCAACGTGTCATAGGGTAGGTTGCGCTGCAGGCTGGGCGCGATCGCCAGGCTGTTGGAGGCGAGCAGCAGCGTGTACCCGTCCGGCTTGGATCGGGCCGCGTTTGTCGTGCCGACGATGGTGCCACCGCCGGGGATATTCTCGACGAAGCAGGGCTGCGGAAGTTCCTTGCCCAGGGCCTCCGCGATGACTCGGGCAGTCATGTCGGGCCCGCCGCCGGCAACGAAGGGCACGATGATCCGGATCGGCCTCTCGGGATAGGCGGCGGCCTGCGCCCGCGCTGGCCGCACGCCGGCCAGATGGAGCGCGGACAGGCCGGTGATCGCGGCGAAGCCTCGCCGCGAGAGGGTTCCAGGCGGCCGATAGGCGGGCGCGGACATGTTGCTGTCTCCTCCTTGGCGTTCCTGCTTGTCGTGCGCGCTGCGAAAGGCGGCGAGGCATTCACTTCCGGAAGTAGAAGCGCTGAAGCTCGTCGATCCGCTGCTGGGGAGGACGGTTGTGGAAGAAGCCCGCCCGCGTCACGCTCAATCCGCTGGTGCGGCGCAGCTGCACCATCATCTCCGCGGCCTTCAGCGTGTTGACGAAGCCGTCCATGATCGGCACCTCGTCGATGCGGTGGATGCCGTTCGTGTGCAGCAGCAGGCCCAGCGGCCCTTCGCCCGGCAGCAGCACATCGACGCCCTCGCTCTCGATCAGCTCCCGCGCGACCCTGGTGAAGGCGTCGACGACGGGGCGCGGATCCTCGAAGCCCTTGTGGATATCGGCATAGGCCAGGCCGATGTGGCGGATCGGGCCGCCAAGATTCTCCAGGCCGTACTTGCGGACATTCTCCACGTAGTGCGGCATCAGGTCCTTCAGGAAGCAGATGATGCCGAAGCGCCGGCCGAGATAGGCCGCCGTGTGCATCGCGCTGAAGCCAAAGCCGATCACCGGAATATCGACGAGCGTGCGGGCGACGTCGAGATAGGGGTCCGGGAAGGTGCTCATCAGGAAGGCGTCGTAGCCCTCCTTCTCCGCCTGCATCACGTTGTCCAGGAACTGGTTGGCGTGCAGGAACTGGAAATAGGGGTAGGCGATGTCCTTCTTGCCGACCTCGAAGGCCGGCTTGGTGCGCGGGTCCATGCCGTGCAGGACCACCTCCGTGCCCGGCGCGGCCGCCTCGCGCAAATGCTTCTCCAGCGCCGCGCGATAGACCGGCAGCGCATCCAGCTGCGCGAAGCTCTGGTGCCAGATCTTCATCGTCATGCCTGTCTCTCCCACCGATGCCGCGCGCGTCAGGCCGGCACGCGCTGCGACTGCGCCGCGTCCTGCCCGGCCAGCCTGCCGAAGATCAAGCCCTTCAGCACCGAGGTCGCTCCGGTGTAGTTGCCGTAGTACAGGCCCATCGTCTCGCCAGCGGCATAGAGGCCGGGGATCGCGTCGCCCTGCTGGTTGACCACCTGCGCCTGGCTGTTCACGCGCAGCCCGCCGAAGGTGAAGACGATCGAGGAGATGATCGGGTAGGCCTTGAACGGGCCCTGCTCCAGCGGCCGCGCCCAGTTGGACTTGCGGATCGCCAGCCCCTCGGTGCGCAGCCCGTCGAGTTCCAGCGGCGCGTAACGGCCGGGGCGGCAGGCGGCATTGTATTCGGCGACCGTGGCGGTGACGGCATCCACCGGCAGGCCCAGCTTGGTCGCCAGCTCCTCCAGCGTCGCTCCCTCGACCGGCGGCACCTCGGAGCGGATCGCCGCGCCGTTGCTGATCATCTCGCTCGCGGTCGCGTCCAGCAACGTCCAGGCGATGCCGCCGGGCTGCGCGTTGATCGTGCGCGCGACATTCTCGTAGGTCTCGTCGGTCGGGCCCGGCGCCTCGTCCACGAAGCGCTGGCCGAGCCTGTTGACCAGAATGCCATAGGGATAAATGTAGATGGATGGCCCGGGATGGCTCGACCGCGGGTCCATTGGCGAGGCATGCCAGCTGCCGAAATCGCCGCAAGGGGCAGCACCGATCTCGAGCGCCATGCGGATGCCCTCACCCTTGTTGTAGTGGCAGCCGCGCGACATCATGCCGAGATGCGCCGCGCGCGGGCCGATATAGCGCGCCATCATCTCGGCATTGCCCTGGAAGCCGCCGCAGGCGAGGATGACGGCCTTGGCGCGGAATTCCATTCGCCGGTTGTTCTTGCCGATGCAGCGCAGGCCGGTAACGGCGCCGTTGTCATCCAGGATCAGGCTCTGCGCGGCCACCTCGTAGAGGATGCGGCCGCCGAGCTGCTCCAGCTTCGGCGCCAGTGCCTCGATGACGGCAAGACCACCACCGCTCGGCTGCATGCGCGGCTGTACACTGGTCAGGAAGGGCACCTCGAGGCGGACGAAGCGCAGCCCCATGCCTTCCAGCCAGTTCAAGGTCGGGGCCGCCTGCTCCGCGAAGGTGGAGACCACCTCCGGATCGACGAAACTCATCGCGCGCAGGATGCCGGGCCAGTTGCGGGAATCATCCGCGGTGAGGTGGATCAGCGACGGATCGAGCGGTGCGCCGGCATTCTCGATCAGATGCTCCACGAAATCCGACGACACTTCGCCGGAATTCTCCATGCGCAGCCAGGCGCCGGTATGGCGGCTGTTGCCGCCGCGCTCTCCCTCGGGCGCGCGCTCGAGCAGCAGGACATTGGCGCCGCGCTCCTGGGCGGCGACCGCGGCGGAGAGTCCCGCAACGCCGCAGCCCACAACGATCACATCGGCGGCATCGGCAGCGCCTGTCATGGAATCCCTCCCTCACCCTTCCCGAGTTCCGCCGGCCGGAATCCATCCGTCCGGCTCTGGCGGCTTCGGCCGAAGCTTTGCGCAAGAGCGTTCAAACTGTCAACAGTATGTCTCCGCCAATGTGGAGGGCTAGCGTGTATTTGGGTTTCCCGCCCCTGCATCTTGACGGCATCCGCATAAATGTTGACACTCTTTGGAAGGGCATTGCCCCACAAAAGCCGGAGGAAGCGACCCGACAATGACAGCAGCCCCGCATGCCGTGATCACCGGCAGCGCTTCAGGCATCGGGCTCGCGCTGACCCGCCGACTGCTCGCGGCGGGATGGATCGTCACCGGCATCGATCGTCATCCGCACCCCGCCGATTTGCGGGACCGCGTGCGGGCCCTGACACTGGATCTGGCCGACCCCGCGCGGATCGCGGCGGCTGCCCTGCCCGAAGGTCCGGTCACTGCCTTCGTGCATTGCGCCGGGCTGATGCGCAGCGACCAGGACGCCGAAATCCGCGACGATGGCGGCCGCCTGCTCTGGCAGTTGCATGTCGGCGCCGCCGAGGCACTGATCCGCCGGGTGGTGCCGCAGCTTCCGGATGGTCGCGGCCGCATTCTCGTGATGTCCAGCCGCGCCGCCGCGGGCCGCGCGGAGCGCAGCCTCTATGCGGCGTCGAAGGCAGCGGTCGAAGGGCTGGTGCGCAGCTTCGCGGCCGAACTCGTCCGGCGCGGCATCACCGCCAATGCCATCGCGCCCGGCTCGACCGATACGCCGATGCTGCGCGACCCCAACCGCGCCGATCTCACGGTGATGCCCTTGCCCATCGGGCGGCTGATCGATCCGGACGAGATCGCCGCCTTCGCCGAGTTCCTGATCGGACCGCATGCCGGGGCGATCACGGGGCAGATGATCTATGTCTGCGGCGGCGCCTCGATCGCCGGCCTGCCAGCCGTTGTTCCGCACGGCTGATCACCGCCCCTTCAGGTTCGGCCTGAGGATCTTCCGATCGTGGCCCATGCCGCTGCGTCTGTCAGGCGTGCAGAGCGCGATGGACAGTGCCGAGGGCAAGCCGGGCGCCTGGGGGCGGCCGCAGCGGCCATGCCCGGCGCGCGATCACGAATGCCGCGGGCCAAGGGTGATGGCAGAACCGGCGCGGGCGCCGTCTCCGCCCGAGGCTACTCCACCGTGGCGCCGCTGCTCCGCACTGCCTGCGACCAGGTCGCCCGCTCCGCGCGCAGGAACTCGGGCGCCTGCTCGGGGCTCAGCGCCAGTTGCTCCGAACTCTGCTTCGCCAGCGCGTCGCAATAGGCCTGGCTGGCATTCACTGCCTGCATCCCCTCCTGCAGCCGCGCCAGCACGGGCGCCGGCGTGACCGCGGGGGCGAACAGGCCGAACCAGGACGGTGCATTCAGCGCCGGCACGCCGAGTTCGGTGAAAGTCGGCACGTCCGGCAGAGCCGCCAGCCGATGCGGTGTCGTCACCGCCAGCGCGCGCAGGGTGGGATTTTGCAACAGCGGCACCGCGCCGGGCGCGCCGGTGACCGCGAGCGCGATACGGCCGGCGATGAGATCGGTCTGCATGGGCGCCGAGCCGCGATAGGGTACATGCAGGAAGCTGCAACCGGTCGCGCTCGCCATCACCTCGACCGTCAGATGGGCCAGTGATCCCGCCCCGTTCGACCCGAAGGCGATCCGGCGCGGCTCCGCCCTGGCACGCTCCGCCAGTCCGGCGAGATCCCGAACCGGCACGACCGTCGTGTTCAGCAGCAGGACGTTCGCATTCCCGCCAACCATGCCGACGAAGGCGAAATCCGCATCGGGATCGTAGGACAGATGGGGATACAGTGCCTTGTTGATGCACATAATGGCCTGGCCAGCCAGCAGCAGCGCCGTACCGTCCGGCGCCGAGCGCGCCACATATTCCGCCGCGATATTGCCGCCCGCGCCCGGCCGGTTGTCGACCACCACGGTCTGGCCGAGCCTCTCCCCCAGGGCGCCCGCGGCGATCCGCGCCAGGGAATCCGCCGGCCCGCCGGCCGGGAAGGGAACGACCAGCCGGAGGGGCCGGTTCTCCTGCCCCCGCGCCGCGCTGGCGCTCAACACCATGCCGGCAGCCAGCACCGCGCGCCTGCGCATGCACACCATGACCGTCCCTCCCCTCGGGCAGTTCCGCCTATTCCGCCGCGGCGCCGCGATACTTCGCCTGCAGCGCGTCCGTGGAGAGCAGCTGGCGCTCCAGTGCCTGGATCTCCGGGAAGCCCATCATGGCCCAGATCTCGTCGATCCCCACCACCAGGTCGGGCCGGTCCACCGGCACGCCGGTCTCGATCACCCCGCGCATCGCGGCCAGCGCGTTCTGCATGCCGCGGATCGCCGCACCCGGCAGCATGCGCGGCAGGCTGATGCGCCGCACGCCCAGTTCCTTCAGGCGGGGGATCGGGATCAGCGGCGTGGTCGGACGCGAGCGGATGCCGAATCCCATATTGATCGTCACCGGCACGCCCGCCGCCTCGACCACCTGGGCGATCTGCTCCTCGCTGCGCACGGCATCAGGGAAGATCATGTCGGCGCCGGCGGCGACATAGGCGCGGACGCGCTCTAGCGTCTTCTCCATTCCCTCGACGGCAAGCGCATCGGTCCGCGCGACGATGACGAAATCGTCGTCGCGGCGCGCCAGGCAGGCGGCCTCGACCTTCTTGACCATCTCCGCCAGCGGCACGACCTCCTTGCCGGGCATGTGGCCGCAGCGCTTGGGGCTGACCTGATCTTCAATGTTCACGCCGGCGATCCCGGCTTCCTCGAAGGCGCGCACGGTGAAATGCACATTGACCGGGTTGCCGTAGCCGTTGTCGGCATCCGCGGTGACGGGGATGTCCACCGCGCGGGCCAGGTTGCGGCAATGGGCGACGTTCTCCGCCAGCCCCATGATGCCGACATCCTCCAGGCCGAGCAGCGCATTGGCAATCGCCGCGCCGCTGCTGGCAGCCGTCTTGAAACCCGCGGCCTCCACGAGCTTGGCGCTGTAGCCGTCATAAATGCCGGGTGAGACGATGAACTCGTCGGACTTCAGCAGAGCGCGCAACCGGCCGGCTTTGGTGGTCATGGGCTGGGTCATCGCCTCGAACTTCCTTCGGCTATAGGCGTGGGGTAGACGAGCGGCATTAAAGTGTCAACACTACACTGGATTTCTGGCTGGTTCTCGGGCAAATTGCTGGCGTTCTCCCGGATTTGGCCATGCAGTGCTGACACTACAAAGGGACACTCGCGTGATCACCTCCCGCCCAGACCTCCCTTCCCTGGCCTGTCCCGCAGGCGAGGCTGAACCGCGGCCCATCCGCTTCATCGATATCGCCGCCGCCTGCGCGCGGCACGGCGTTGCCCTGGCCGACATTCCCTTCTCCCTCCGCGTGCTGGTGGAGAATCTCGAGCGTTACCGTCTGCTCGGTCCCGAGGGGCTGGTCACCGATGCCGATGTGCAGGCGGTGGTGCAGCGCGCCGCCTTCCGCGATCGCGGCCTGCCGCTGCATGTCGCCCGTGTCATCCTGCCCGATTCCTCCGGCGTTCCGGCGCTGCAGGATCTGGCCGCGTTGCGTGATGCGGTGGCCGACCAGGGCGGCGACCCCGCGCAGGTCGCGCCGCAGGTGCCGGTCGAGTTGGTGGTGGACCATTCGCTGCAGGTCGACCGCGCCGGCGATGCCGAAGCTGCCGGTGCCAATCTGCGGCGTGAGTTCGAGCGCAACGGCGAGCGCTACCGCTTCCTCAAATGGGCGCAGCAGGCTTTTGGCGGGCTGACCATCTTCCCGCCGGGGACCGGCATCATCCATCAGGTGAACCTGGAATTCGCCGCCCGCGTGGTGATCCTGA
Organism: Roseomonas sp.; assembly: GCA_035565935.1. Taxonomy (GTDB): domain Bacteria; phylum Pseudomonadota; class Alphaproteobacteria; order Acetobacterales; family Acetobacteraceae; genus Pseudoroseomonas. Next base: position 38,140 of record DATMRU010000039.1, on the reverse strand, counting down.
CCGAACAGGGCGGGGAATGGCTGGCCTATCCCGATTTCGTCATCGGCGGCGATTCCCATACGCCGATGGTCAATGGCATCGGCGTGCTGGGCTGGGGCGTGGGCGGCATCGATGCCGAGGCGGCGATGCTCGGCCAGGCCTATGTCTTCCCGGTGCCGGAGGTGGTCGGGGTGGAACTGGTGGGCCGCCTGCCGCCGGGCGTGCTGACCACCGACCTGGCGCTGCTGGTCACGCAGCGGCTGCGCCAGGCCGGCGTGACCGGCCGCTTCGTGGAGTATTTCGGCGAGGGCGCGGCCGCGCTGTCCATCCCGGAACGCGCCACCTTGGCCAATATGGCGCCCGAATACGGCGCCACCTGTGGCTTCTTCGCCATCGACGCCAGCACCATCGCCTATCTGCGCCAGACCCGCACGCCCGGGCAGGCCGCGCTGGTCGAGGCCTATGCCCGCGCGGCCGGCTTCTTCGCAGAGCCGGGCGGGCCGGTGCCGCAATTCGACCGCGTGCTGCGCATCGACCTGGCGGAAGCCTGCCGCGCCATGGCAGGCCCCGGCCGGCCACAGGACCGGCTGACGCTCCCCGAGGTGCCGGCGGATTTCCGCCGCCGCCTCGCTTTGCCGCTCGCCCAGGGCGGCTTCGGGCGCGAGACGCAGGCGCCGCCGGAAGGTCCGCTGAAGCATGGCGCGCTCGCCATCGCGGCGATCACCTCCTGCACCAACACCTCCAACCCGCAGGTCATGCTGGCGGCCGGGCTGCTGGCGCGGGCGGCGGTGGAGCGCGGCATGACGGTGCCGGCGCATGTGAAGACCTCGCTGGCGCCCGGCTCGCGCGTGGTCACGCGCTACCTGCAGGCCACGGGGCTGATGGCGCCGCTTGAAGCCCTGGGGTTCCACGTCATCGGCTATGGCTGCACCACCTGCGGCGGCAAGTCCGGCCCGCTGAAGCCGGAGGTGGTCGCAGCCGCCGAGGCCGAGAAGCCGGTGCTCGCCGCCGCCCTGTCGGGCAACCGCAACTTCGAGGGCCGCATCCACCGGCTGGTGCAGGCGAACTACATCGGCTCGCCGCCCCTGGTCGTGGCCTATGCCCTGGCCGGCCGCATCGACCTGGACCTGGAGAGCGAGCCGCTGGGCCAGGACCGCGACGGCAAGCCGATCTTCCTGCGCGACCTCTGGCCCGCGCCGGAGGCGATCGCCGCGCTGGAGCGCGCCGCCTATGCGGAGGGCCTCTTCGCCTCGGTCTATGGCGAGGCGACCTCGGGCGCGCTGTGGGAGCGGCTGGCGGCGCCGCGCGGAGCGCGCTTCTCCTGGGACGCCGCTTCCAGCTACCTGCTGCCGCCCCCCTTCTTCACCGCCGATCCGACCACCGGCGCCGACCGAATTGAAGGCGCCCGGGTGCTCGGCGCCTATGGGGACTCGGTGACGACGGACCACATCTCGCCGGGCGGCGAGATCCCGCCGGACAGCCCGGCCGGACAGTATCTGCAGGCCCAGGGCATCGCGCCGCGCGACTTCAACTCCTATGTCGGCCGGCGTGGCAATTTCGAGGTGATGACCCGCGCCACCTTCGCCAATCTGCGGATCAAGAATCTGCTGGTGCCGGACCGCGAGGGCTGGTTCACGCGGGACGCCCAGGGCGAGGTCGGCACGGTCTATGACGTGGCCAGGGCCTATCGCGCCGCGGGGACGCCGATGATCGTGCTGGGCGGGCGCGACTACGGCACCGGCAGCAGCCGCGACTGGGCGGCCAAGGGCACGGCGCTGCTCGGCGTCCGGGCCGTGATCGCGGAATCCTTCGAGCGGATCCATCGGGCCAACCTGGTCGGCATGGGGGTGGTGCCGCTGCTCTTCGCCCCGGGCGAGGGCTGGCGCCAGCTCGGCCTGACCGGACGGGAGCGCTTCACCCTGGAGGGGCTGCGCGCCGGCATTGCCGAAGACGCCCCCATCACCGTGACCGCCGAGGGAGCGGGCGCGCCGGTTCGCTTCACCGTGACCGCCGCCGTGCTGACCGAAAGCGAGCGCCGCATCCTGGGGGCAGGCGGCATGTTGCCAGGCATGCTAGAACAGCTGCGACATGCCGCCTGAACTCGAGACCCTGACCGAACCGACCCCCCTTGGAGAGAAGCTGTTCCGCAGTCTGCTCGCCCGCATCCAGTCGGGCGAGTTGCCGCCTGATTCGGTGGTGAACGAGGCGGCGCTGGCGCAGGAATTCGGGGTCAGCCGTGGCCCGGTGCGGGAGGCCGTCCGCCGCCTGCAGGGGATCGGCCTGGTCTCGCGCGAGCCTTACCTTCGCGCCCGCATCGTCAGCCTGGACAAGGGGGAGGTGCTGGAGCTCTTCCAGATGCGCGAGGCCCTGGAGGGCTTTGCCGCCCGCCTCGCGGCGGAGCGCATGCGCCCCGAGGAGCTGGCTGCGCTGGAGGCCGGGCTGGAAGCCGACCGGCAGGCCTGGATGGCGAAGGGTGCGCCGACCGGCTTCGACTTTCACGGCCAGATCCTGGAAGCCGCCCGCAACAGGCGGCTGAAGGCGATGCTGGGCGGCGACCTTTACCTGCTGCTGCGGCTCTACCGCCAGCGCTCCGGCTCGGACCGGGTCCGCAAGCAGGCGGCCTATCGCGAGCACTGGCAGATCCTGCGGGCGCTGAAGGCGCGGGATCCGGAACTGGCGGAATCGCTGATGCGGGCGCATGTGGCGAGCGCCTCGGCACATCTGGCGGAGGACGGCGAACTGCAGGAGGCCAGCGCCGACTAGCGCCTATCACCCAGGCGCGGCCTTCGTGCCCAGGCGTGCATCCGCTTGAGCTGCCCGATCAGCTTGTCGAATGGGGCGTTCGCCGCACCGGCGCCTTCGCCACGATCTCGCCCAGCGTCGCATAGTTGATTCCCGCCAGGCGGCAGATCGGGTCGAGCGCACGGGTGTCGATCTTGCCGTCGATGCAGATCCCGTCGCGAAAATGGAAGGTGGTGACCTCGCCGACGATGAACTCGGCGCGCAGATCGCCGAATTCCTGGATGCTGTGCAGCCGGCATTCCAAGCTCACCGGCACATCGGCCAGACGCGGCACCGCGAGGGTCTCGCAGGGGGCGACCGCCAGGCCCAGCAGTTCGACCTCGCTGACCTCGGGCCCGTGCTCGTCGGCGCTGAGATGGAGCGCGTCGAGCATCGAGCGATCGGCGATGTTGACGACGAATTCGCCCGAGGCGTGGATGTTGCGGCTGGTGTCCTTCAGCTCGCCGCCGCGCCGCCCGACATTGATGCCGACCAGCGGCGGCTTGGGCGCGAGGAAGGTGTAGCAGCTGAAGGGAGCAAGGTTGACGAGGCCCTCGGCCGAGCGGGTGGTGATCCAGGCGATCGGCCGGGGCACCACAACGCCCGACATCAGCTTGTAGCTTGCCTCAGCGGTGAGCGGGGCGGCGGAGATGGTCAGCACCTTCGAGATTCCTCCCGGACCCGGCGGCAGCGCCGGCGCGCTCAAGAAAAGTGTCAACAATACGGAACTCAGGCACCATGACGTGACCCTCCGCGACCGACCCTCGGGTTTGGCAGGACCGCCCCGCCAACCCGGGACAGGGCGGCCGAACAAGCGGCCTAGTCGAGTTCGATATGGCGGGCCTTGATGACCTCGCCCCAGCGCTTGATCTCGTCGTTCAGATAGGCGGTCATCTGCTGCGGCCCCTCATAAGCCGGCACGGCCCCGCTCTTGTTCAGGGCCTCGCTCACCTTGGGATCGGCGAGCGCCTGCCTGAGCGCCATGGTGAGCTTCTCGACAACCGCGGAAGGGGTGCCGGCAGGCGCGAGGAGCGCATTCCAGCCTGTCGCGACATAGCCGGGCACGCCGGCCTTGGAGATCGGCGGCACGTCCGGAAGCTGCGGCAGCGGGTCGGCATCGCCCACGCCGAGGGCCCGCAGCCCGCCCGACTGGATATAGGTCATCACACTCGGAATGGTGCTGATGGTCATCTGGACGCGGCCCGCGAGCAGGTCGGTCACCATCGGCCCGTCGCCGGGATAAGGCACATGCTGGAGCTGCGTGCCGCTGAGAATGGCAAAGAGCTCCTGCACCAGGTGATTGCCGGTGCCGATCCCCGCCGAGCCGAAATTGACCGCGCCCGGATGCGCCTTCGCATAGTCCACGAGTTCCTGGACCGATTTAACGGGAAGCGCGGGATTGACGACGAGCACGAAAGGTTGCCGGGCCACCATGCCGATCGGCTGCAGGTCCCGCAGCGTGTCATAGGGCAGGTTGTGTCGCAGCGTGGGGTTCAGCGCGAGCGTGTTGCTGCCATAGAGCAGGGTATAGCCGTCGGGTTCCGCCTTGACGACGGTGCGGGTTCCGACGACGGTGCCGCCGCCGGCCTTGTTCTCGACGACCACGGCCTGGCCGAGCAGCGCCCCGAACTTCTGTGCAACGATGCGCGCCGCGAGGTCGGTCGAGCCGCCCGGGGCAAAGGGCACGATCATTTGGAGCGGGCGGGAGGGATAGTCCTCGGCGCGCGCCGGCGCGGGCCGGAGCAGCCCTCCCGCGGCCACGAAGGTGGGGACGCCGAGCAGGCCTGCCATGACCTGCCTGCGGCTGCCGGCACTGCCGCTCAGGCGGCGCGATTGCGTACGCATTTTTTCCTCCCTTGCCGCGGAGCGCGGTCCGTCCCGGGCTGGGTCTCGCCCAGGCTCAGGCTTGCAAATTTGCCCGTGCAGCACGGCATCGGTCCGCCTGGGCCAAGCATTGGCGAGCGCGCACTAAGTGTCAACACTATAAAGACCGCCGGGCACCTTCACTACGGGACGCTTGGCCGCGATCCGGTCGCTCTGCATCCGGCGGGGCAGGATTCCGCAGCGGCTCCAGTGGTTCAGCGACCGCCAGCTCGGCAAATCGGGCCGGCCAGTTCATCCCGCCTTGCCTGAGGGCGTCATCATGCTGCGCTGGAAGGCGCCGGACCGAGGCGGCCCCCGTACGCGAGTGTGGCCCGCCGCCAATTGGTGAGAAGCGTGCTCTGCTGGGCGGTTTCGTCGCAGGGAGCTGGCGAGGTCCGTGCAGCGCGATGAAAGAGGCTGTGCCGCCTGACCTTTGCTCATCCCTCCATGGGGCATTGCTATGTTGTCGCCCTGCCCTGCTCCTGACGGCGCATGCCAGTGAGACCTGAGCTCGGGTCGCCGTTGATGGTGATGGTGCTTCGTGACTCAGAATGCGGGACATCAGCACCGCGTCATGCTGACCTGCCATTGTCACCGCCTCCACTCACCACGGGCAGTGGATCAGCTTAGCGCCTCAACTGCGAGGTGCGGCTCCTATCACGGCGAGGCGGATGGCGGAGGTATGTGCACAGATCCATCATGGCGCCTGGTGACGCGGCCGTCCAACCGCATCGGCGGCGCGCATTATTGTTGCTCCGGCACGATCTTGGCAGCGCCGCAGGTGCGTGCCAAGGTCCACGCCTGGAGGGCCAGGATGCCGCTGATCACCTACGTCACGCGCGTGCAGTTTGACTTCGGGGCGCTCTCGCTGCTGGCCGAGGAACTGGCTCTGGCTGGCATCCGCCGCCCGCTCCTCGTCACCGACCAAGGCATCGTGGCGGCGGGCCTGCTGGAGCGGGTACGCGGCGCCCTGCCGGCGGGGCTGCCCGTCGCGGTGTTCGACGGGACGCCGCCCAATCCGACCGAGGCCGCCGTCCGCGCGGCGGTGGAGGCGTATCGCGCCCATGGCGCGGACGGGCTCATCGGCCTCGGCGGCGGCTCGCCGCTCGACCTGGCCAAGGCCGTCGCCGTCGCCGCGACCCATCCCGAAGGCCCGCTGAGGCAGTACGCCGTGATCGAAGGCGGGCTGGACCGGATCACCGCCGCGGCCGCCCCGTCCATTGCCGTCCCGACCACATCCGGTACGGGCAGCGAGGTGAGCCGCGGTGCGATTATCGTGCTGGACGACGGGCGCAAGGTCTCGCTCGGCAGCCCACACCTGCTGCCCAAGGCTGCGATCTGCGACCCGGAGCTGACGCTCGGCCTGCCTCCGGTGCTGACCGCCGCGACAGGCATGGACGCAATCACTCATTGCATCGAGGCCTATCTTTCGCCACGCGTGAATCCAGTGGCGGACGCGATCGGCCTCGACGGTCTCGCGCGTGGCTGGCGCCACGTCGCGCGCGCGACGCAGGATGGGGCTGACCGCCAGGCACGGTGGGAGATGATGATGGCCTCGATGGAGGGCGCCATGGCCTTCCAGAAGGGCCTCGGCGCGGTGCACGCGCTGGCCCATCCGCTCGGCGGCATTCCCGCCCCGCCGGTACTGCACCACGGCACCTTGAACGCCGTGCTGCTGCCGCATGTGCTCCGCTTCAACGCGGCCGCCGTGCCGGAGCGGGTAAGCGCGCTCGGCGCCGCGATGGGGCTCGCCGATGTGCGGCCGGAGGCGGTGGCCGAGAGCGTCGCGGCGCTCTCGACGCGGCTCGGCCTGCCGGCGACGCTCGGCGCGATGGGGGTGAAGCGGGAGGTGCTGCCCGCCATCGCCGCCGCCGCGATGAAGGATCACTGCCATCCGACCAACCCGCGCGAGGCGAGCGAGGCCGAATACCTGGCGCTGCTGCGGGCCGCGCATGCGGGCTGAGCCGGTCGAGGCCGATATCGTCGTCGTCGGCGCGGGCAGCGCCGGCTGCGTGCTGGCCTCCCGGCTCTCCGAGCGCGGCGGATTGTCGGTGCTGCTGGTGGAGGCGGGCGAGCGCGAGCGGCTCGGCGTCACCCGCCTGCCGGCCGCGCTGATGCGGACGATCGGCAACCCGCGCTACGACTGGGCCTTCACGTCCGAGCCCGACCCGACGCGCGGCGGGCAGAGCGAGCTCTGGCCGCGCGGCAAGGTGCCGGGCGGATCCTCCGCGATCAACGGCATGATCTTCATCCGTGGCGCGGCCGCGGACTACGACGCCTGGGAGAGGCTGGGCTGCGCCGGCTGGGGCTGGCGCGACGTGCTGCCCCTGTTCCGGCGGCTGGAGACCGCCGACGCGCCGGACAATGCCCACCGCGGCGGTATGGGGCCGCAGCGCGTCTCGGCGCTCGCCTGGCGCCATCCGGTCGCGGCGGACTTCATCGCCACCTGCGTCGCCGCCGGCCTCCCGGCGGTTGACGACCTGAACGGCGCGCGACACGAGGGGGTTGCCTGGAACCAGGGCTCGACGCGCAACGGCTTCCGCCACTCCGCCTTCGACGCCTTCATCCGCCCGAACCTGTCGCGCCCCAATCTCCGCGTCATGGACGGCGCGCTGGTCGAGCGCGTGACCTTCGACGGGCGGCGCGCCACGGGGCTCGCCGTACGCCGCGGCGGCGGGGCGCTCGAGATCCGCGCGCGGCGCGGCGTAGTGCTGGCGGCGGGCGCGATCAACTCTCCACACCTGCTCATGCTGTCCGGCGTGGGCGACGGCATCGAGCTGGCGCGGCATGGAATCGCGCCGCGCATCGAGAGCCCGGAGGTCGGGCGCAACCTGATGGAGCATCCCGGCCTTTATGTGCAGGCCGAGGTGACGGTGCCGACGGCGAACGCCTATGCCACGCCACTCCGCGCGGCGTGGCAGGGGGCGCGCTGGCTGGCCGGCCGGCCATCCCCTTTCGGGGTGCCCACCGCGCAGGTGCTCGCCTTCCTGCGCAGTCAGGCGGAGGCGGAGGAGCCGGACCTCCAGTTCCACCTCTTCCCCTATGGTTCGACGCTGAAGGACGGCAAGCGGGTCATTCCACGCTCCAACCTCGTGACCATCCTCGTCAACGTGAACCATCCGCGCTCGCGCGGCTGGCTCGCGCTCCGCTCGGCCGATCCCGCCGAGCCCATCGCGATCCATCCGCGCCTGCTCGGGGAGGAGGAGGACGTGGAGACCCTGCTGCGCGGCCTCGGCTGGACCCGGCGGATCGCGAGCCTGCCGCCCTTCGGGCCGAAGGTGAAGACCCTGATCGGCGTGCCGCCGGCGAGCGCGGGACGGGATGCCGATCTCGCCTTCCTGCGCTCCGCCGCACGGCCTTTCTACCACCCGGCCGGAACCTGCCGCATGGGCGATGACGCGCGGGCCGTGGTCGCGCCCGACCTGTCGGTGAACGGGGCCGAATCGCTCTGGGTCGCCGACGCCTCCATCTTCCCGCGCCACATAGCGGGCAACACCAATGCCACCGCGCTGATGGTCGGCGAGAAGGCAGCGGACCTCATCGGAGCCAGACTGTGAAGGAAGGAGACACCGGAGTGATCGGACGGATGACGCGCCGCATGGCCCTCGCCCTCACGCTCGCCATGCCGCTCGCGACGGGCGCACTGGCGCAGGAGCCACAGCCTGCGAGCCAGCTTACGGCGGTGATGCAGGCTGACGTGAAGATCATGGATCCGCATGCCTCCACGGTCTATATCACGCGCAACTTCGCCTACATGGTCTATGACACGCTGTTCGCGATGGACAGCGAGGGCAAGATCCGCCCGCAGATGGTGGAGAGCCATACGGTCTCGGACGACCGGCTCACCTGGTCCTTCACCCTCCGCGAGGGCCTCAAATTCCACGACGGCCAGCCGGTTACCGCCGCCGATGTGGTGGCGAGCCTCCGGCGATGGGGTCCGGGCGACGGCCTCGGTCGCCACCTCATGGCCGCGACCGCCTCGCTCGATCCGGTGGACGCGCGCACCTTCCGCCTGGTCCTGAGCCGGCCCTTCGGGTTGGTACTGGACGCGCTCGGCAAGCCCTCCTCCCTCGTGCCGGCGATCATGCCGGAGCGCTTGGCGCGCACGCCGAGGGCGCAGCAGGTCAGCGAACTCATCGGCTCCGGCCCCTTCGTCTTCCGCCGTGACCTGTCGATCTCCGGTGCGACGCAAGTGTTCGACCGCTTCCGCGACTATCGCCCGCGCGAGGAGCCGGCGGACTTCCTCGCGGGCGGCAAGCGCGTGCATGTGGACCGCGTGACCTGGCGGGTGATCCCGGACGCGGCGACGGCGGCGAACGCGCTGGCGACCGGCGAGGTCGATTTCGTCGAACTGCCGTCCTACGACCTGCTGCCCCTGCTGCGGCGAAACCGGAACGTGCGCGTCGTGCCGCTCGCGGGCCCGAGCATGTGGCAGGGCTTCGTGCGCGTGAATTCGGCTGCGGGGCCTTTCACCGACCCCGCCGTGCGCCGCGTGCTGATGATGGCGATCGACCAGTCCCACGGCCCGCAGGCGCTGGGCGCGACGGGCGACCTCGCCATCCCGCAATGCCTTACCTTCTGGATGTGCGGCGGCCCGCTGGAGACGACGGCGGGCAGCGAGATCGCGGCACAGCCGGACGTGGCGCGGGCGCGCGAGGCGCTGCGCCAGACCGGCTATCGCGGCGAGCCGGTCGTCATCCTGCAGGCGACCGACATCGACGCCCCGCGCGTCGGCAGTGAGGTGGTGGCCGCGCGGCTGCGCGAGGTCGGCTTCAATGTGGACCTGCAGGCGATGGACTGGGGGACCGTGGTCGCGCGGCGAGCCCGCAAGGACGCCTCCTGGTCGCTGTTCGGCGTGCACGCGCAGGGCTTCGATCTCGCTTCCCCGCTCACGCATTTCTACATCGGGACCAACTGCCAGGACTTCACGGGCTGGCATTGCGACCCGCGGCTGACGCCGCTGCTCGATCGCTTCACCCAGGCCGCCACGCTGGAGGAGCGCCGCGCCATCGCCGCCGATATCCAGCGCATCGCCTATGAGATCGTGCCCGCGGTGATCTGGGGCCAGTTCAGCCAGCCAGTCGCGTACCGCACCAGCCTGGAAGGCGTCATCCCCTCGGGGATCCCGGTGTTCTGGAACATTCGGCGCGGCGGGGGCTGAGCCTCGCGGGCAGCGGCGCGGTCACGGCCGACGCGGTGGACTTCCGTCCTGTGGGACGGTTGTCGCCGCGCCAGAGGCGCCCGGCAGCCGGACCGGTGCGGGCGCCACCTGCCCCGGTGGGTCGCTGGGCGCAGCGGCATGTGCGGGTCGAAGGGCGGTTCGCGAGGTCAGATGGAGATAGGGGGCGGGCGCCCCCGCAGTTCTTGCGGCGGCGGCAGATCCAGCGGCATCGGCCCGATTCGGCTGGCCGCGATGTCCAGGTACTGCGCTCCGCTCTGAGCCATGCGCCAGGTCAGTCGGACGAACCGAACCGAACCGTCCAGGAAGCTATCGCCGGCTGAAGACCCTGAACCGGCTCACCCCCTACGAAGCCATCTGCATGGCCCGGGCCGATGAGCCGCAGCGGCTCAGATCCCACCCGCACCATGAAGCCTGGAACTGAACATCCAGTGCAAAGTTCCACGCGCTTCTCTAGCGAAGAATAGTCATGCGCGACCAGGAACAACCTTTAGAAGAAACCAAATGGGGGAATATATGCTATTCGTCGGTGTGGCAGCCTGCCTGCCGGGGTGGCCGCCCCACCCTGCAGGTGGCGGCGGAAGCGGGGCCGCCTCCAGGGCAGGGAGGCAGCTTCCCACAAGATAAAAAGATATGGAAGTCAGCGGCGTGAAGAACATGTCGATTCGCCGGTTAATCATTGGCAGCTTCGCAGTGGTTCTCGCGGCCATGCTTGCCATGGGTGCTGCCGGTTATCTGCGGCTCGCAGAGGTCAAGCGCCAGGCGCATCTGGTGGAAAGCGACACCACGATCGACCTTCATTCGGCGGCGGCCTTCGCGATCGCATGGGGACAGAGGTATTCTCTGTTGCAGTCCCATGTGCTGATTGTGAATCCGGATGCCATGCGGCCGCTCGAAGAGCGTCTGCAAGCCAATCAGGCCACGCTCCAGCGCTTGGCACGCCTCCAGGAGGGGGGGCACCGCGACGAGGCGGATCAGCGCCACTTCAACAGGCTACAGGCCCTCGAAGAGCCCTATCGCGCCGTCGAGACCGAGATCCTGCGCCTGAGCCGGGCAGACCAGGATACCGAAGCGCGCGCCTTGCTCCAGGCCCGCCTGAATCCCATTTACGACCAGCTTCAGGACGCACTTCTCGACTGGGTGGAGTACAACAAACAGCAGGCCGATGACGCGACCCGCCTGATCACGGAAGCGGGCAACTCGGCGCAACTCGAATTGCTGGCCAGCCTTGCCGCTGCGGTGCTGCTCGCGCTCGGCTGCGGCTATCTCCTGTTCCGGGCCATCACCGTTCCGCTCGGCCGGCTGACCGCCGCTGCCGACCGCATGCGGGAAGGCGACTTCAGCCGCCGGGTCGAGCTGAACCGCCAGGATGAGTTTGGCGTGCTCGCCGCCGCCTTCAACCGCATGGTCGAGGAGCTGACGGCGCTGATCGGCCAGGTCCAGCGCTCCAGTATCCAGGTCAGCACCTCCGTCACCGAGACCGCGGCAACCGCCAGGGAGCAGCAGGCGACAGCCAGCGAGGTCGCCGCCACTACCAGCGAGATCGGCGCCACGTCACGCGAGATTTCGGCGACTTCGAAGGAACTGGTGCGGACCATGGAGGAGGTTTCGGCCGTCGCCGACCAGACCGCCGCGCTGGCGGGAGAGGGCAAGTCCGGCCTGATACGAATGGAGGAGATGATGCGGCAGGTCGCCGCCGCCGCGGGCTCCATCAACGCCAAGCTCGGCGTGCTGAACGAGAAGGCCGGCAACATCAACCAGGTGGTGACCACCATCACCAAGGTGGCCGACCAGACCAATCTCCTGTCGCTCAACGCCGCTATCGAGGCGGAGAAGGCGGGCGAGTACGGGCGAGGCTTCAGCGTCGTCGCGACCGAGATCCGTCGCCTCGCCGACCAGACCGCCGTCGCGACCTACGACATCGAGCAGATGGTGAAGGACATCCAGTCCGCTGTTTCGGCCGGAGTCATGGGCATGGACAAATTCTCCGAGGAGGTGCGCCGCGGCGTGCTGGAGATCCAGCAGGTCGGAAGCCAGCTCTCGAACATCATCGAGCAGGTGCAGAGCCTGGCCCCACGCTTCGAGAGCGTCAATGAAGGCATGCAGGCCCAGGCCGTGGGCGCGGGGCAGATCAGCGACGCCCTGGCCCAGCTCAGCGACGCCGTCACGCAGACCGTGGAGTCGCTGCAGCAGTCCAGCCTGGCCATCGATGAACTCAACCAGGTTGCCTCCGGCCTGCGGGGCAGCATCTCCCGCTTCAAGTTGCACGCGTGACGGCGGCCTGACCCCGGAGGCCTGAAGGCGGCGCCATGCTGTTCCTGCTGTTCCACCTGGACGACGATCCCTATGTGTTGGAGGCGAGCCGCGTCAGCGAGGTGCTGCCGCTCGTCAGGGTCAAGGCCGTGCCGGGCACCTCCCGCGGGGGCTTCGGCATCATCAACCATCGCGGGGCTCCGGTGCCTGTTCTCGATCTCAGCGACCTGGTGCTCGGCCGGCCGGCCCGGAGGCAGCTCAGCACGCGTATCGTGCTGATCCGCCGCCAGGCCATGAAGGGGGAGCCCCAATGGCTCGGCCTTGTCCTGGAACAGGCCACCGAGACCTTGCGCCTCGACCCCGCCTCCTTTGTCTCGCCCGGCCATCGGAATGGCGCCGTCCCTTATCTTGGGCCGGTGCTGGCGCATCCGCGCGGGCTGATCCATTGGGTCGATCCGGACAGATTGCTCGCGCATGCAGAGGGCGGCGCCTTGGCGCGCGATCTGGCGGGAAGCGCGTGATGCTCGCCGGGATCGAAGCCCTTCTGAAGGAGACGATCGGGCTGGATGTCGCAACCATCGGCAATGCCACCCTCGCCCGTGCGGTCCGTGCGCGACTGGCGGCCTGCCAGATGGACGATCCGGTCGCCTACGGGGCTCATCTTCGGGATTCCCCGGCCGAGTTGCAGGAACTGATCGACACCGTCGTCGTGCCGGAGACCTGGTTCTTCCGGGACCGCGGTGCCTTCGACGCGATGATCCAGCTCCTGCATGGCGGAACGCTGGGCCGGATGTCCGACCGGAAGCTGCGCCTTCTCAGCCTCCCCTGCTCCACGGGGGAGGAGCCCTATTCGATGGCCATGGCACTGTTGGATGCCGGTCTCTTCCCCGACCGCTTTGTCATTGACGCGATGGATGTCAGCGGCCGCTCGATCGCTCTGGCACAACGCGCCGTCTATGGGCGGAACGCCTTCCGCGGTGGGGATCTCGGCTTTCGCGACCGGTATTTCGAACCGGTGCAAGGCGGCTTCCGGCCGGTCGAAGCTGTCCGCCGGCCCGTGCGCTTCACCCGCGGCAACCTTTTCGATGCGATATCGCTGCTTGGAAGCGGCAATCATGACATCGTCTTCTGCCGGAACCTGCTGATCTATTTCGATCGCCCGACGCAGAACGCCGCACTCCAGGTGCTGCACAGGCTGTTGCTGCCGGGTGGCTTCCTGTTTCTCGGGCCTTCTGAGACCGCGCTGCCTTCGCGGCAGGATTTCACCTGGGCGAAGCTGCCCATGGCCTTTGCCTTCCGCAAGGCGACGGAGGTTTCCGTGCCGGTACCCGCCACGCCTGTCCCCCGCGTGGTTCCGGCACCGCGGGCCGCCCGGCCTGCGGCCCCGCCCCCCGCAGCGACGCCGCCGGCCCGGCCGGCCCCGGCGGTCCGGGTGATGGCGCCCGACAGGCCGGCCCGGGGAACGACGCTCGGCGAGGCACAGCGGCTCGCCGACCAGGGGCATCTGGCCGAAGCGGTGCAGCACTGCGACGTCCACATGCGGGAGAATGGCCCATCCGCGGATGCCTTCCACCTGCTCGGGCTGCTGCGCGACGCCGCCGGAAGCCGGACAGAGGCGATCGCGAATTACCGGAAGGCCCTCTATCTCGATCCTCATCACCAGGAGAGCCTGGCCCATTTGGCCCTGCTCCTGGAGCAGCAGGGCGACAATGCCGGAGCACGGATGCTGCGTGACCGACTACAGCGCTCGCTGCAGCGGAGCGGGAGCTGACCATGGCATATGACGCAATCGCCGAAATCGATCGATGCTGGGAGAGGGTCGGCGTGAGCGGCGATGCATCCTGCCCGAAGCTTGGGGCGCATGCTCACTGCCGGAATTGCCCGACCCATGCGGAAGCGGCGCTGGCCCTCCTGAGTCGTGCGCCGCCCGATGGCTACCTTGACGAGTGGACCGGGCATGTCGCCCGGGGTAGCACCCTCTCCGCCGCGTCGCTCGGCATCACCGGGGCAGGCCCGGCGGAGGCGGCGGCGGCTCGGTCGGTCATGATCTTCCGAATTGCCGGCGAGTGGCTGGCCTTGCCGACGCGGGTCCTGGAGGAAGTCACGGAGATCCGCCCGGTGCATTCCCTGCCGCACCGGCGGAGCGGCGTCGTGCTGGGCGTGACCAGTATTCATGGCGGATTGCTGATCTGCGTCTCGCTATCGGAGCTGCTCGGCCTGACGGCGGAAGCGCAGCAGCAGGACCGGCGGGGCCAGACGAAGCGGAGAATGATGGTGATCGGCCGCGAGTCCGGCCGCTTCGTCTTCCCGGCCGATGAGGTCCACGGCGTCCAGCGGTACCGGGCGGATGACCTGCGGGCGGCACCGGCCACCGTCGCCCGGGCGGCATCGCGCTACACCCGGCATGTGCTGCCCTGGCAGGAGCGCAACGTGGGATATCTCGATGCGGACCTCCTGTTTGATGGCCTGAATCGCAGCGTCGCATGAGCGGGGGGAGCGAAGACTACAGCCAGCTTTCGCTGCTCGATCTGTTCCGCCTCGAGGCGGAGACGCATGCCCAGGCCCTGACGGCCGGCCTGCTGGCGCTGGAGCGCGACCCCACAGCCGCGCGGCATCTGGAAGCCTGCATGCGGGCAGCCCATTCGCTCAAGGGTGCGGCCCGGCTCGTCGATCTGACACCCGCCGTCGATCTGGCGCACGCGATGGAAGACATCTTCGTGGCGGCGCAGGACGGCCGGCTTGTCCTTCGCCACGGGCGGATCGACCTGCTGCTCCGCGGCGTGGATCTGCTGGCGGCGATCGCGCGGGCGACGGCTGACCCTGGGGGGAGCGGGGAGGCCGCGCAGGCGGAGGTCGCCGCTCTCCTGATGGCCTTGAATCAGGCGACTTCCTCACCGGACGTCCCCGCCACCCCTCCGGCGCCGGCCGAGGCTGTGGCTGTGGCTGTTCCGCAGGCGGAGCCTGCGGCGCCCAAGCCCCCGCCGCCGCCCCGGCCCTCCTTGCCGGAGAGCAGTGAGGCCGCGGAACGCATCCTGCGGATT
Source organism: Roseomonas sp. (assembly GCA_035565935.1). GTDB lineage: Bacteria > Pseudomonadota > Alphaproteobacteria > Acetobacterales > Acetobacteraceae > Pseudoroseomonas. Next base: position 23,044 of record DATMRU010000039.1, on the reverse strand, counting down.
ACCGCCGACAGTCTCAGCCGGCTCCTGGGCCTGTCGGGCGAGGCCCTGGTGGAGGCACGCCGGCTGCGGCCGTTCACCGACAGGCTCATGCGGCTGCGGCGCCTCCATGACGAGACCGCCCGCGCCTTCGACACGCTGCGGGACATGCTGCCGCCCGAGGGCGCCGGCGAGGAGGTGCAACTCGCCCTTGCCGGTGCCCGCCAGCGGTTGATGGACTGCCAGGAGTATCTCGGGCAGCGGCTGGCGGAGCTTGATGCCTTCGACCGTCGGGCCGTGCGGCTCGCACATCGCCTCTACGACGAGGCCCTGGCCAGCCGCATGCGCCCCTTCGAGGATGGTGTCCGCCGTTATGCCAGGAAGGTGCGGGACCTCGGGCGCGAGCTCGGCAAGCAGGTCCGGCTGGAGATCCTCGGGGGCGGAACCCCGGTGGATCGTGATATCCTGGAGCACCTCGATACTCCCCTCGGGCACCTCCTGCGCAACGCCATCGACCATGGCATCGAACTGCCCGCGGCGCGTGAGGCGGCTGGCAAGCCCGCCGAGGGCGTGATCCGGCTGGAAGCCCGGCACCATGCCGGAATGCTCCAGATCATTGTCACCGATGACGGGCAGGGAATCGACCTTGAGCGGCTGCGTGCCGCGATCCTCCGGCGCGGTTTGGCCGGCGCGGAGACGGTCGCCCAGCTGAGCGAGGCGGAGCTGCTGGAGTTCCTGTTCCTCCCCGGCTTCACCATGAAGACGGCCGTGACGGAAATCTCGGGGCGCGGGGTCGGGCTGGACGCGGTGCAGGCCGCCGCCAAGCGGGTGCGCGGCATTGTCCGGGCTGCCAGCGAGGCGGGACAGGGCGCGCGTTTCCAGTTCGAACTGCCGCTGACCTTGTCCGTCGTCCGCACGCTGCTGGTGGAGATCGGCGGGGAGCCCTATGCCCTGCCGCTGGCCAGCATCGAGCGCGCGCTGAAGCTCTCCAGGTCGTCCATCGAGCTGCTGGAGGGCCAGCAGCATTTCAGCTTCGGCGGGCGGCAGATCGGGCTGGTCGGGGCACAGCAGTTGCTCGGCGGCACCGGGAGCTCCATGGCGGGGGAGGAGGCTTCCGTCGTCATCATCGGTGACCAGCGGAACAGCTATGGCCTGGCCGTGGACCGCTTCCTGGCGCAGCGCGAACTCGTGGTGCAGCCCCTCGACGCCCGGCTCGGCAAGGTCACCGGAATCAGTGCGGCCGCGCTGATGGAGGACGGTTCGCCGGTGCTGATCCTCGACGTCGATGACCTGCTCCGCGGGGTCGAGAAGCTCACGGCCACCGGCCAGCTGGGCCAGGTTGCGGCGACCGAGCCTGGCAGCAGCAAGCGGCGGCGGCGCATTCTGGTGATCGATGACTCCCTGACGATCCGGGAACTGGAGCGTAAGCTGCTCAGCCAGCACGGCTACGAGGTGGAGGTCGCGGTGGACGGGATGGACGGCTGGAATGCCGCGCGGACCGGCCATTTCGACCTGATCGTGACGGACATCGACATGCCTCGCATGGACGGCATCGAGTTGGTCACCCTCGTCCGCAAGGATCCGCATCTGCGGGAGGTGCCGGTGATGATCGTGTCCTACAAGGATCGAGAGGAGGATCGTCGGCGCGGGCTCGAGGCCGGGGCCGACTACTATCTTACCAAGGGCAGCTTTCATGATCAGGCCCTGGTTCAGGCCGTCGTCGATCTGATCGGTGAGGCCGAGGCATGACGCGGCGGGCGGAGCGGTGCGAAGAGGCGGGGAGCACACGATGCGGATAGGGATCGTCAATGACGCGCCGGCGGCTGCGGAGATGCTGCGCCGGGTGATCGCCACGACGCCTGAGCACCGCGTGGTCTGGACGGCCGGCACCGGGGACGAGGCTGTCCAGTTCTGCCGCAACGATCTTCCGGATCTGGTGCTGATGGGCCTCATGACGCCGGGAAGGGAGGGGGTCGAGGCGACACGGCGCATCATGGCCGAGACGCCCTGCGCCATCCTGCTGGCGACGTCGAGCGTGGCGGCCGATGCCGCCCGTGTCTTCGAGGCGATGGGGCATGGCGCTCTCGATGCGGTGGACACGCCGTCACCGGACAGCGACGATCCGGGACGAAGCGCCGCGCCGCTGCTCCACAAGATCGCGACCGTCGGGCGGCTGATCGGCAGCCCCAGCGGTTCGGCCCGGTTGGCCCGCCCCGCCAGCCGGCTGCCCGCCGCCAGGTATCCCCTCGTGGCGATCGGTGCCTCGGCCGGCGGCCCGGCGGCCCTCTCCACCCTGTTGCGCGACCTGCCGCGGGATTTCCCGGCGGCGGTCGTGATCGTGCAGCACGTCGATGATCGGTTCGCGGCAGGAATGGCGACCTGGCTGGCGGATTATTCCGCCATGCCGGTCCTGCTGGCGCAGGAGGGCGACACGCCCCGCCCGGGCACCGTTCTGCTGGCCGGCAGCGACAACCATCTCACGCTGAAATCCGCTTTCCATCTGGGCTACACCCTGGAACCGCGCGACTACGTCTACCGCCCCTCCGTGGACGTGTTCTTCCGCAGTGTGGCCCGGCTCTGGAAGGGCGATGCGGTCGGTGTGCTGCTGACGGGAATGGGGCGTGATGGAGCGCAGGGCCTCAAGGCGCTGCGGGCCAGAGGCTGTCATACCATCGCCCAGGATCGCGCGACGAGCGCCGTATATGGGATGCCGAAGGCCGCTGCGGAGATCGGCGCCGCGGCCGATATCCTGCCGCTGCCCAGCATCGCAACCCGGCTGATCGGAATCGTCGCCCGTGCAGGCCAGGAAGGACCTCGCCCATGACCTCCGGACCTCTGCGCATGACGCCGGCTGCTCCGATACAGGATGAATACACCATCATGGTGCTGCTGGTGGATGACCAGCTAATGGTCGGCGAGGCCGTCCGTCGCCTCCTCTCCAGCCAGTCCAACATCGACTTCCATTACTGCTCCGACCCGAAGCGGGCCGTGGCTCTGGCCCGGGAGGTCAGGCCGACGGTCATCCTGCAGGATCTCGTCATGCCCGGGGTCAACGGGCTGGATCTGGTGCGCGAGTATCGCGCTGACCCGCTCATCCGCGACGTCCCGGTCATCGTGCTCTCCACCCGGGAGGAGCCGGCCACCAAAAGCGAGGCGTTCTCCACGGGAGCCAATGACTACCTGGTCAAACTTCCTGACCGGCTCGAGCTGATCGCGCGGATCCGCTATCACTCGCGGGCCTATCTGAACCAGATCCAGCGCGACGAGGCCTATGCCGCCCTGCGCGAGAGCCAGCAGAACCTGCTGGAGGCGAACCTGGAATTGCAGCGACTGACCAAGGTGGACGGGCTCACAGGGCTCAGCAACCGGCGCTATTTCGACGAGTATCTGGCTGCCGAATGGTCGCGGGCGATGCGGGCGGGCATTCCGATGGCTGCGCTGATGATCGATGTCGACGAGTTCAAGCGCTACAACGACAACTATGGTCATCTCGCCGGTGACGAGGTGCTGAAGGCCGTCGCCGCGACCATCCAACTCCACTGCCGGCATTTGTCGGATCTTGCCGCCCGCTTCGGGGGCGAGGAGTTTGCGATCGTCCTGCAGGACGTTCCCCTGGCGCGTGTCGAGCAACTGGGCACAAATCTGTGCCGCAGCATCGAGGCCCTGGGGATCGCCCATCACGCGTCCAGGGTGAGTGACCATGTCACCATCAGCATCGGTGGTGCACTCACCCTGCCTGCCGAGGGCAGTTCGCCCATGCTCCTCATCGACGCTGCCGACAAGGCTCTCTACCAGGCCAAGGCCGCCGGAAGAAACCGCGTCATTGTGGCGCGCGGAGAGAGTGGATCGCCCCGGAGCTGATCGTCGAGCAGGAGCCGGCCCCGCCTGAGATGCTCCTGGTCGTGCCGCACTGCCCCGCGATGCTGGACAGTGTCCGCGTGCCCGGCCTATTCAACCCCTCTCTGCTGCCCCGCACAGCAGCGCGCCCGCCAGTAGGGAGGTATGATCCTGAGCCGGATTCCGGGATTCTGCACCTTGTGCCGCTCGCGCTGCGGGACATGGAACACCGTCGAAGACGGCCGTCTTGTCGCGGTGGAGGCAGCCCCCTCGCACCCGACGGGCCGCGCTGTCTGCGCCAAAGGCCGCGCAGCGCCCGAGATCGCCCACGGCTCCCGCCGCATCGCCACACCGCTTCGCCGCACCCGCTCCAAGACATCGGATGATCCGGGCTGGCAGCCCATCACCTGGGACGAGGCCCTGGCGGAAATCGCCACCCGGCTGGGCGGTATCCGTGCGGAGAGCGGCGCGGAGGCGGTGGCCTTCGCCGTCACCTCCCCCTCCGGCACGCCCATGTCGGACGCGATCGAGTGGGTGGAGCGCTTCATCCGCGTCTTCGGCAGCCCCAACACGGTCTACGCCACCGAGATCTGCAACTGGCACAAGGACTTCGCGCACGCCTTCACCTTCGGTGCAGGCATCGGAACGCCGGATTACGCGAATTCGGACCTGATCCTTCTCTGGGGCCACAATCCCGCCAATGCCTGGCTGGCCGAGGCCGGGGAGATCGCGGAGGGCCGGGCGCGCGGCGCCTCCCTGATCGTGGTCGATCCCCGGCGCAATGCCCATGCGGCAGGCGCCGACCACTGGCTGCGTCTGCGGCCCGGGACGGACGCGGCACTTGCCCTCGGCCTTATCCATCTGCTGATCGAGGGCGGCACCTGTGACGACGCCTTCCTTCGCCAATGGACCAACGCCCCCTTCCTCGTCCGCGACGACACGGGCCTGCTGCTCCGCGCGGGCGAAGCCGGCCTGCCCGGCCTGCCCGAGGCCCCTGTCATCCTCGATACGGCTACGGGGCAACCGCGCGCCTATGACGCCGCACGCCCGGCCTCGGACCAGGAACCGGAGTTCTTCGCCCTGCGAGGACGCTTCACCCTTCCGGGGCCCGCCGGCCCCCTTCCCTGCCGCCCTGCCTTCGAGCGCCTGGCCGAGGCCTGCGCGGAGTGGACGCCGGCGCGCGTCTCCGCCGTCACCTCCATCCCGGAGGCGGCGATCCGCGATGCGGCAGCCGCGATCGGCCGTGCCCGCCGCGTCAGCTATTATTGCTGGTCCGGCGTAGGACAGAGCGCGAACGCCACTCAGACCGACCGCGCCATTGCCATCCTCTACGCGCTGACGGGCAGCCTCGACCGCGTCGGGGGGAACCGGCACTATGCGCGCCAGCCCGTGAATGTGGTGAATGACCACGGCCTCCTGCCGCCCGGCCAGGCCGCGAAGGCCCTGGGCCTCGCGCAACGGCCATTGGGTCCGCCAGCGCGGGGCTGGATCACCGCCGAGGATCTGCGGACCGCCATCCTGGAAGGCCGGCCCTATCGGGTGCGCGGGCTCATGTCCTTCGGCGCCAATCTGGCTATTTCCCAGGCCGGCCCCCAGGCCTCCGAGGCGGCGCTGCGCGCGCTGGACTTCCACGTCCATTGCGACCTGATCGAGAACCCGACCGCCCGCTTCGCCGACATCCTCCTGCCCGTGAACAGCCCGTGGGAGCGCGAAGGGCTGCGCATCGGCTTCGAGATCAACGCCGCGGCGGAGGAGCTGATCCAGCTCCGCCCGCGCATGGTGCGGCCATACGGGGAATCCCGCTCGGATCTCGAGATTGTCTTCGGCCTCGCCACCCGCCTCGGCATGGGGGAAGCCTTCTTCGGGGGCGATATCGAGGCGGGGTGGAACCACATCCTGGCCCCCACCGGACTGACCGTGGCCGATCTGCGCGCCAACCCCACCGGTCTGCGGCGCCCCCTTGAGCAGGTGGAACGGCGCTACGCCCACCGCCTCGCCCAGGGCCAGCCGGCCTTCGCCACGCCGAGCGGCCGGGTCGAATTGTATTCCGAACGCCTGCTGCAGCATGGGCAACCGCCCCTGCCCGGCTTCGTGCCGCCGGATGACCACGGGCCAGGCTTCCCCCTCACCCTGACCACGGCCAAGAGCGGTTACTACTGCCACAGCCAGCACCGGGGCATCGCCTCGCTCCGCCGTCGCGCGCCCGACCCGATGGCCGAAATCCACCCGGACCTCGCGCAGGCACGCGGCATCGTGGAAGGGGCGTGGATGCTGGTGGAAACCCGCGCCGGCCGGGCCCGCTTTCGCGCCCGGCTCAGCGAGGCCATCCACCCCGGGGTGGTCGTGGCCGATTACGGCTGGTGGGAGGCCTGCCCCGATCTCGGGCTCCCGGCGGAAACGGGCAGCAACTACAACAGCCTGATCGACACACGGCATGTGGACCCCGTCAGCGGCTCCGTTGCCCATCGCGGCTTCCCCTGCGATGTCCGCGCCCTCCGGGACACGGCCTCGCCCTGGACCGGCTTCCGCTCCCTCCGCGTGGCCGCCAGGGAGCGGGAGGCGGAGGATGTCGTGTCGCTCCGCCTGGCCGCGCCGGACGGTGCCGCCCTGCCCGCCTTCCGCCCTGGCCAGCACCTGACGCTGCGACTCGATCCGGACGACACGCCGGCCATCCGCTCCTACTCCCTCTCCGACGCGCCGGGAGGAGACTACCGGATCACCGTGAAGCGCGGGGGCGGCGACGGGTCGGGGCGCGCCATGCGCCTCAGGCCGGGTGATCTGGTGCAGGCCACCGCACCGGCGGGGCGTTTCGTGATCCCGGCCGAAGCTCCCTTTCCCATTGTGCTGGTCGCGGCCGGCATCGGGATTACGCCTTTCATCGGCTATCTCGAAACCCTGGTCGGGATGACGGCCACGCCCCGCGTCGTACTGCATTACGGCAACCGCGACGGCGCCAGCCACGCCTTCCGCAGCCGGCTGCAAGCGCTCGCCGGCCTGCTGCCCGGGCTGGCGGTGATCAACCACTACAGCCGCCCCCGTTCCTCGGACCGGGACTTCGACCGGATTGGCCGCATCACAGCGGAGGATATCGCGCGCGAGTTGATCGAGGCCCGCGCCCGATTCTATCTTTGCGGCCCGCCTGGCCTGCTGAGCAGCCTCTCGGCCGGGCTGGCGGCGCGGGGCGTGCCCCGCTTCGAAATCTTCCAGGAGCTGTTCCAGGCCGCCCCGACCGAGGACGCCGCGATCCCGGATGTGCCGCGCGAGGTGCGCTTCGCCCGGTCCGGCCGCGTCCTGCGCTGGACCCCGGCTGATGGAGCCCTGCTCGACCTGGCCGAGGCGAATGGGCTGCGCCTGCCCAGCGGCTGCCGCGTGGGCCAGTGCGAGAGCTGTGCCGTGCCACGGATGGAGGGGGCGGTGCGTCACCTCGTGCCGCTGGCGGTGGAAGATCCGGATAGCTGCCTGACCTGCCAAGCCGTTCCGCTGACGGATCTGGTGCTGGACGCCTGATGCCCTCCCTGGCGGAGCACCCTGCCCTGCCGGTCTTTCCAGCGGCGTGATCACACGCCAGAAAAGGGCGGACGCCTCACGCGGCCACAGCAGATTCCAAGGAGTTCCAGGCCATGCCTCCCGACACCTCGTCCGGCCATCTGCCGCCCGATGCCTCAACGCGCCAGAGCGGCATGGCCCGCCTGGCGCTGCGCTTCACCGCCTGGGCCGAGACCTGGTTCCCCGACACCTTCGTCTTCGCCGCCATCGGGGTGGTGGTCGTGGCCGTGGCGGCCCTGGTGAACGGCTCCTCTCCGGTCGCCGTCACCAAGGCCTTTGGCGACGGCTTCTGGAGCCTGATCGTCTTCAGCATGCAGATGGCCTTCGTCGCCATCACGGGCTACGTCGTCGCGACCTCCCCGCCGGCCGCGCGGCTGATCCGCCGGCTGGCGATGATCCCCTCCAGCGGGCCGGGCGCCATCGCCCTCATCGCCTTCATCAGCATGGCGAGCTCCTTCCTGAACTGGGGCCTCAGCCTCGTCTTCAGCGGGCTGCTCGCGCGCGCCATGGCCACGCGGTCCGAGCTGAAGATGGACTACCGCGCGGCGGGCGCGGCCGGCTATCTCGGCCTCGGCGCCACCTGGGCGCTGGGCCTCTCCTCCTCCGCGGCCCAGCTCCAGGCCAACGCCGCCAGCCTTCCCCCCGCCCTGCTGCGCATCACCGGTGTGCTGCCCTTCAGCGAAACCATCCTGCTCTGGCAGTCCATGGTCATGGCCCTGGTGCTGCTCGTCGTCTCGGTGGCCGTGAGCTGGATGTCAGCGCCGCGCGGCGATCAGGCCGTGACGGCGGAAAAGATGGGCATCGACCCGCAGGTGCCCGTCGGCGAGATCGCGCCGCGCGAGCGTCCGGGCGAGTGGCTGGAATACAGCCCCTTCCTGACCGTGATCCTGGTCGCCCTCACCATCGGCTGGATGCTGCAGGAATTCACGCGCGTCGGCGTCGTCGTGGCGATCTCGGGCCTCAACACCTACAACCTTGTCTTCCTGATGCTCGGCCTGCTCCTGCACTGGCGGCCGCGCTCCTTCCTGAACGCCGTCGCGCGCGCCGTGCCGGCGACCACCGGCGTGCTGATCCAGTTCCCGCTCTACGGCTCCATCGCGGCGATCATGACCAATGCGAAGGGCTGGGGCGATGTCAGCCTGTCGGACCGGATCGCGCATGTCTTCGTCAGCGCCAACACCACCGAGAGCTTCCCGGTCGTGATGGGTGTCTACTCGGCCGTGCTCGGCTTCTTCATTCCTTCGGGCGGTGGCAAGTGGATCATCGAAGCGCCCTATGTGATGCAGGCCGCCAATGAGCTGCAGGTGCATCTCGGCTGGGCCGTGCAGGTCTACAATGCGGCGGAGGCGCTGCCGAACCTGATCAACCCGTTCTGGATGCTGCCGCTGCTGGGCGTGCTGTCGCTCAAAGCGCGCGATATCGTCGGCTTCAGCTTCCTCCAGCTGTTGATCCACACACCCCTGGTGCTCTTCATGCTGTGGTTCCTGGGTCGGACGCTCCAATATGTCCCGCCCGTGATGCCCTGAACGGCAGGACAGGTTCAACCCGCCGAGGCCGCCTGCGGGCGGCCAACGCCGGTCTCGGCGCCTACCCCCTCAGCCCTTGTCCGATCGCGCGGGGCATGCCGCCCTCATCGTGGCCGGCATTGAAAGGGGGGCGAGTTGCTGGCCGAACTGGTCCGCTCCCGCAAGCAGGAGTGAACGGGAGCGATCAGGCCTCCACCACCAACCGTTCCGATGCGCACTGAGCGACGCAGGCCATCAGATGGGTCCGGCGTCGCTCCGGCGAGAGCACGCGGTCGCGGTGGATCGGCTCGCCTTCGAGCCAGCGCACCTCACAAGCGCCGCAGATGCCTCCCTCGCAGGAGGCATCGACCTTGGCGCCAAGTTCCCACAGGGCCGCCAGCATGCTGCCGCCGGCCTCCACCTCGATCTCGGCCCCGGTCGGGGACCGGCAGAGCATGTAGGGCTTGGCGCCCTCGGCCGCGGGCAGTGTCGGCGGGACGAAATGCTCGATCGAGGTGGTTCCAGTTGGCCAGGCGGCGGTCGCCTCCCCGAAGCTGTCCAGCATCGCCTGCGGCCCACAGCAATATGCGTGGAGGTCGGGCGCCGGGCCGCCGTCCAGCAGTTCAGCCCAGGAAGGCCGGGCCACCTTCGTCGTGTCGTGAATTCGTATCCGGCCGGTGTGCGCCCAGCCCGCGAGAGCCGTTGCGCAGGGAGGCTCGCCACGGGACAGGACGTGCAGCGCCCACTCGGCACCCCGTCGCTCGAACTCGCAGGCCATGGCGAGGAAAGGGGTCACCCCGATGCCACCCGCGACCATGACGTGCCGGGTAGCGCCGTCGGCGATCGGGAAGGTGCAGCGCGGCATGGAGGCGGCGACGGCGTCACCTTCCTTCAGCACGTCATGCACCCAGGCGCTGCCGCCGCGAGAGTGGGTCTCGCGCTTGACCGCGATTTCCCAGGTGTCCGACCGCGCCGTGTCGCCGCACATGCTGTAGGCCCGGTGGCCGATGCCGGGCACATGGATGTCGAGGTGGGCGCCCGGCTTCCACCGGGGCAGCGGCCAGCCGTCCGGATCCTGCAGGACGATGCGGCGCGTACCAGGCCCGTCCGGGATCGCCTGCCGGACCACCAGCGTGATGTGCTGCGGCATGGATCAGCTACTCCGGCCGGATCTCGTCCCCCACGCGCACCGTGCCGCCGACGAGGATGCGGCAGTTGAGGCCGGAACGGTGGACCATGGCGTCAAAGACCTGCTTGTCCAGGATCTGCTCGATGTGCCGGCAGGGAACGGACAACCGCGTCGCCTCCACCAGGCAGGGGCCGATGCGGAACCGCTTGCCGACGAGCCAGTTCAGCGGCACGCCCCTCGTGGTGATGTTGCGCCGGTGCTCCTCGGGCAATAGCTCGACCTTGTAGTCCCTCAAAATAGCCTCCAGCGCCTCGCTTTCGAACAGCGTGACCTGGCGGCCTTCCTCCGGCTTCTCGGAATAGTAGCCCTGCTCGATGCCAAGCATGTAGCGATCGCCCGCGATGCCGCGCCCTGCCACCAGCTCGACGCTTTCCTGCGCCCGCATGGGCAGGAAGGCGCGGGGCGTGATGTGCAGATGGGTGACGGCCCCGTTCCAACTGGGCGCACGCTGGAAGGCGCGCTCGGGTCGGCTGGTTTCGGCGGTTGCTTCGGGCATCACGGTATCACCTCGGTCGCGGCCACGCCGGCCAGGAGCAACTCGCCGACGTGCTCGGCTGCCGCTTCGGCGGACAGGCTCCCAATAGACTACACTAGACTACACCTTTGGCCGTCTTTGATAGAGCGGCGCAGGGGACGGGCTTCCGCGAGCTGCCGGTGCTGGTGCGGTAGCGGAGCCTCCCCGGCCGGTCGGGAAGCGCCCCATGGCGGCCTCCGCCACTTCGCCGTAAACATCGGGCATGAGCGAGAGCACGCAGTTGCAGGCGTTCATCCACCGGCACCGGCGCCTCTTCATGCTGACCGGGGCGGGTTGCAGCACGAATTCCGGCATTCCCGACTACCGGGACGCCGACGGCCAGTGGAAGCGCGCGCAGCCCGTGACCTTCCAGGCCTTCATGGGCAGCGCCGCAACGCGCCAGCGCTACTGGGCGCGAAGCCTGATCGGCTGGCGGATCTTCGGCCAGGTGAAGCCCAACCCGGCGCACGCGGCGCTGGCGCGCCTTGAAAGCCTGGGCAAAAGCGAGCTGCTGCTGACCCAGAACGTGGACCGTCTGCATCAGGCCGCCGGAAGCACGCGGGTGATCGACCTGCATGGACGCCTGGACCAGGTGCGCTGCATGGGCTGCGGACAGGCGAGCCCGCGGGAGGCCATGCAGGAGACGCTGGTCCGGCTGAATCCCGGCTGGGCCGCGCTGGACGCCATCGCCGCGCCCGATGGCGATGCTGATCTCGACGGGACGGAGTTTTCCAGCTTCCGCGTACCACCCTGCCCCTGCTGCGGCGGGCTGCTCAAGCCGGATGTCGTGTTCTTCGGCGAGACGGTGCCGAAAGGTCGGGTCGAAGCGGCCTTCCAGGCGCTGGAGCGGGCGGATGCGGTGCTGGTCGTCGGCTCCTCGCTGATGGTCTATTCGGGCTTCCGCTTCGTGCAGGCGGCGGCGCGCGCCGGGAAGCCCGTGGCCGCCGTGAACCTGGGCCGCACCCGCGCCGACGACCTCCTGGCCCTGAAAGTGGCGCAGCCCTGCGCCGAGGCCCTGGCCTTTCTGCTGTAGGGCGGTGACACAGAGTGTGCGTGCAAAGGCTCGGACCTGCTCCCTTAAACGGGGTGCGGCCGCTGGAGGGCAGCGGAAATCAGAAGCGGGCCGTTTCGAAGATCACTTCGGCAACAATTTTCATCACCGACTCAAGGCCGCCCCTCGGGTAACAGATGAAGTATTCCAAGGGTGGCACAGGCGGGTCGGTCTCGATCACGCGCAGTTCGCCGGCGCCAATCCGGTCCTGGAACTGCCGCAACGGCAATAGCGAGAGACCCAATCCGGCGACGGTCAGCCCGCACAGGGCAGAGAGGCTGTTGCTGGCCAGTTCCAGGCGGGCGCGGACGCCATTCTCCTGGAACCAGTCGTTGACCACCGCCTGCAAGCCGGACGCCTGCGTCTGCGCCAGGATCGGGTAGCGCGCCAGCTCGGCAACCGTGACGCAGCAGGGAATGTCGTGGTTCTCCCCGCTGCACATCCAGGCCATCTCCAGGCTGGTCAGCCGATGCCCAACCATGCCCGCCGGCACGCGGCCTGGCGAGACCACCACGTCAAGCCGCCCCTCTGCCAGCCCGCCATGCAGTTCCTCCGCCAGCTTCACTTCGGCGCGAAGCCGCGCCCGCGGCAGACGGCGGCGCAAGGCCGCCACCAAGTCAGGCAGGAAGGTCAGGGCCACCAGTTCGGTCACGCCAAAGCGGATTGTTCCGGAATAAGCCGTGACATCGTCGGTGCAGGTCAGCATCCGGTTGCGGAGCGCCAGCATCTCCTCGCAGAGCGGGCGCAGGGCATGGCCGCGCTCCGTCAGGCGCGGCGGTCGCTGCTGGCGGTCAAACAGCGGGGTGCCGAGCCCTGCCTCCAGTTCCGCGATGCGCTTCGAAATAGCGGGCTGGGTGGTGCCGAGGCGGTCCGCCGCCGTGCCGAAATGACCGGCTTCAGCAACGGCCAGGAAGGCTTCGATCTGCCGGAGCGACACCACGTCCATTCTCTTCAGTTATTGCACAACATGAATTAATATAACTTTTCCTTTGCGCCAGCCATCCTAATCTACCCGCCAGAAGGAACGGGGTGGAACGGAACCATGGCTCTCGGCTTTCGCATTCTCAGGCGGACCCACTGTGTCGAGCCGGCGCTGGTGGAGCGCTTCCGCCGGATCCCGGTCGCCAATGTCAGCGATTCCATGTCGCGCATGGTGGCGGGGGGGCCGCGACTGCGGCCGATGCATGCGGGTGGCGGCATGGCCGGCCCGGCGCTGACGGTGAAGCTCCGGCCGGGCGACAACCTGATGCTGCATAAGGCGCTCGACATGGCCGAGCCCGGCGATGTGATCGTCGCCGATGCCGGCGGCGACCTCACCACCGCGATCATGGGCGACCTGATGCTGAACCACGCCATCCGGCGCGGCATCGGCGGCATCGTCATCAATGGCGCGGTGCGTGACGTGGACAGCATCCGCGCCCTGGACCTGCCGGTCTATGCCGCCGGTGCGACGCATCGCGGCCCCTACAAGGACGGCCCCGGCGAGATCAATGTGCCGGTGGCCCTGGACGGCATGGTGATCGAGCCTGGCGACCTGATGCTGGGCGATGCGGATGGCGTGCTCGCCGTGCCGCGCCTGGCCGCCGCGGAGGTCCTCGCCGCCGCCGAAGCCAAGCAGGCTGCCGAGACACGGGAGATGGCAGCCATCCGTGCCGGCAGCAGCGACCGGTCCTGGGTGGACAGCACGTTGCGGGCACGCGGCTGCGCCTTCGAGAACTGAGCGGACCCAAAGCTTCCAAAGCGGGCCGGCGTGAATAAGCCTGGCCGGAGGAGACAGAGAAGAATGATCAGCCGACGCCATCTGAGCGCCGCCGCCTTCGCGGCGCTGCTTCCCTCGCCGCTGGCCTGGGCACAGGAGAACTGGCCCGCGGGACGGGCCATCGAGATGATCGTGCCTTATCCGCCGGCCGGCGGCATCGACCTGATGGCCCGGCTCGTGGCCAAGTACCTGCCGGCCTATTTGGACAAGGCGCAGTTCGTCGTCACGAACCGGGCCGGCGCCGGCGGCCAGACCGGCAACGAGGCCATCTTCGCTGCCCGCCCGGATGGCTTCACACTGGGGGCGATCGCCAGCCTGTCGCTCAGCTCCATCCCGCTGGAGCGGCCAGCGCGCTGGAAGCTCGAGGATTTCGTCTACGTCGCCAATCTCGTCGATGACCCCGGCGCTTTCTGGGTCAAGGCGGATTCGCCCATCAAGGACATGGCCGATCTGCGCCGCCGCGCCGCCGCACAGGCCGAGGCGGTCTCCTTCGGCACCGCCGCCGGCGTCGGCTCGGATGATCACCAGCTGCTGCTGGCCTATGAAGAGGCGGCCGGCGTCAAGGCCCTGCACTCCCCCTACAATGGCACCGCGCTCGCTATCCGCGACCTGCTGAGCAGCCAAATCGACGTGGCCGTCTACAATGTCAGCGAGGGCCTTGGCTTGCTGCGGGAAGGGCGGACGCGCTGCCTCGGGCAGGCCGCGCCCGCGCGCTGGAAGGCCATGGCTGATGTGCCGACCTTCCGCGAGCAGGGCATCGATGTCGTCGGCGGCTCGATGCGCGGCTTCGTCGCGCCGCCCGGCTTGCCGGGCGCCATCGCGGGGAAACTGGTGGACGCGATGCGCCGCATGGCCGCCGATCCCGCCTTCCTTGCCGAGGCCGAGAAGGTGAACCTGCCGCTGCGTCCGATCTTCGGCGATGACTACCGCCAGACGGTGTTGCGCGAGCAGGAGGCGGTGAAGGACCTCTTCGCCCGCCGCCCGTGGAGCCAGGGCTGAGCGCGCCATGCCTGACATCCTCGTCATCAGCCCCATCCACCGGGACGGGCTGGCACGGCTGGAGGCCGAGCCTGGCTTCACCCTGATCCCCCCGTCCGAGGTCACGCCGGCCAGCCTGCCCGGCCTGCTCGCCCGCGCGGAAGGGATCATCGTGCGCGGCACGCGTGTGGACCACGCGCTGCTGGACCAGGCACCGCGGCTGCGCTTCGTCTGCCGCCACGGCGTCGGCTATGACAGTGTCGATGTGCCCGCCCTCACAGAGCGCGGCATCACCCTGGCCATCACCCCCGAGGCGAATGCCGCCTCGGTGGCCGAGCACGCGCTGATGCTGATGCTCGCCCTGTCGCGGCAGGTCGTGCACTTCAACGCCGGCGTGCGGCGGGGCGACTGGGTGGTGCCTTCTTCCTCGCCCACGCAGGACCTCGCCGGCAGGGCGGTGCTGCTGCTGGGCTTCGGCCGCATCGGCACGCGGGTGGCGCGGCTCTGCGCGGCCTTCGGCATGCGGGTGCTGGTGCACGATCCCTTCATTCCCGCCAATACAATTCGCGGCCTGGGCTACGAACCGGCACCGGACCTGCCGGCCGCCCTGGCGCAGGCGGAGATCGTCAGCCTGCACTGCCCCTCCAATGCGACGACGCGCGGCATGGTCGATGTGGCCTTCCTGGCCGCCATGCGGCCGGGGGCGTTGCTGGTGAACACGGCGCGGGGCACCCTGGTGGATGAGGCAGCGCTGGAAGCCGCCTTGCGCTCCGGCCATTTGGCCGGCGCCGGGCTGGACGTGATCGCCGAGGAGCCGATGACCACCGCGATCCCGCTGCTGTCGCTCGACACCGTGATCGTCACGCCGCATGTCGCGGCCAGTACGGCGCAAGGGCTGCGCCGCATGGCATTGGCCTCGGCCGAGAACACCATCCAGTTCTTCACCGGCACCTTGGCGCCCGACTGCATCGTCAATCCAGAGGTGGCGGGCGCCGCCTGACGTGCTTCGTGCATCAGGCGCGTTCCGTCGCGCCTGGTGCCCCGCTGATTGATAAGTGGATTAACGGACGGGCGGTGGCCAGCCGCCTCATCCTCCTGCACCGGCTTTGAGCATCCGGCCCACCTGCGCTCATCGAAGTTACAGAAGCTGTTAGAACGCCCTTTACGGACCGGATGTGCGGCGAGCAATCTTCCCGATAGACAGAACGAAAGCTGCTCCATGTTTCGGATCAAACACGCCATTGCGGCGGCCTCCCTGGCGACAGCTGCCTTCGCCGTCGCAGCCCCCGCGCGGGCGGGCGCCACGCTTGACGCTGTGCGAAGTCGGGGAATGCTGACTTGCGGCGTCAACACGGGTGTCGCTGGCTTCTCGCAGCCCGATAGCCAGGGAATTTGGCGTGGCCTCGACGCCGACCTCTGTCGTGCCTTCGCCGCCGCAGTTCTCGGCGACGCCACCAAAGTGCGCTTCGTTCCTCTTTCGGGGCAGCAGCGCTTCCCCGCATTGCAGGCCGGCGAGATCGACGTCCTTGTCCGCCAGACGACGGCGACAATGAGCCGCGACACGACCCTGGGACTGCGGACGGTCGGCATCAACTTCTATGATGGCCAGGGCTTCATGGTGCGCAAGGATGCGGGGATCAGCCGCGCCGCCGAGCTCGACGGCGCAACTGTCTGCGTCCAGCAGGGCAGCACGACAGAGGGCAACCTTGCGGACTGGTACCGGGCCATGAACATCCAGGTCACTCCGGTGCTGTTTGAGCGCATTGACCAGGTTGCCACGGCCTTCAGCTCCGGGCGCTGCGATGCGCTAACCACCGACGCGTCGCAGATCGCGGCGGTACGCGCCTCCTTCCCCAATCCGGGCGACTTCGTCGTCCTGCCGGACCGGATCAGCAAGGAGCCTCTCGGTCCGATGGTGCGTCGCGATGACCAGGAATGGTTCGACGTGATCCGCTGGACTCTCAATGCCCTGATCGAGGCGGAGGAACTCGGCATCACCGCGGCAAACGCCGAGGCGCGACGCGCCGGCGACACAGCGCCTGCCGTCCGCCGCCTGCTGGGGACCGACCCGATGCTCGGCCAGGGCCTGAAGCTCTCCGCCAGCTGGGCTTACGACGCGATCCGCGCGGTCGGGAACTACGGTGAACTCTTTGAGCGCAACCTTGGACAAGGGACACCGCTCGGCATGGAGCGCGGCCCGAACGCGCTCTGGACAGCAGGCGGTCTGATGTACGCATGGCCACTGCGATGAGTGACATCCTCCTCGGCACGCGGCACCTGCTTTCTCTCGCTCATAGTTCGGGACAGAACCTACTGTGAGGCGTTGATGAGGGACGGCGCTTCTCGTTCCTGACGATCTCTGGGCCATGGTCGAGCCGCTGCTGCCGCGAGAGCGGCCGAAGCCTATCCGGCGTCAGGGCTCGTGAGACGGATCGTGCGTGTTGAGGAGTGGAGGATGTCTGGCTCAACGTAATCGTTGATGGAGTGAGGACGAGCCAGAGATCCTCCCCCCCGGCTGCCAGGGTCGAGGCCGCTGCTTAGGCGCCTGCTGAGCATGCGGCGCGCAAGCACCACGAATCTGGTGATCTGCACGGCCTCTCGACAGGCCCACAGACGGGGTGGTTCGGCAATGTGGGAAGCCTATGTCGGACTGCGCCGGACTGACGGCCAGCCCAACACGCCCTCATCCATCGAGGCGCCCGGCGGCTCGCCTCCCTGGGCGCTTCACTCGCGAGGCGCACCGGCTCCCGGCGGCGTCATGATGCGCTGCTCCTGCAGCCGGGCGACCATGGTGTGCAGATGCGCCATGACGGCGCGCAGCGCCGGCGTCATGCCCCGCGCCGGACTGACCGCCACCATCAGCCGTGCGCGCAGCGGCGGCGTACCGAGGCCGCGCAGGATGTAGCGCCGATCCACTGCCTCCCGCGTCAGCGCGGCGCGCGGCAGCACGCTCCAGCCGATGCCGCGCTCGACCAGCGCGCGGATAGCGGCCAGGCTGTCGACCTCCAGCAGGAGCGACGGGTCGGGGTGCGCTCCGGCCCGTTGCAGCGCACGGCGGAGCCCGTGTTGCCCGTCCGGCAGGATGAGGTCGAGCCGCGCCAGGGCCGAGACCGGCACCGGGCCCTCTCCTCTTCCTCCGCCGGGCAGGTCGCGGGCGCGGCGGCGGCGGGCGAAGAGCAGCAAATCCTCCTCGACCAGCACCTCCGCCGTGATCGCCCGGCTGCGCCGGCTGTCATAGAGGATGGCGATGTCGAGCCGGCCCTCAGTGAGCCACTGGTTGATGAAGCCGCTGAACCCATCGACAAGGCGGATGTGTAACTGCGGATGGCGCTGCCGGAGCTCGCCGAAGATCGACTCCGCCAGATGCACGGACATGAAGGTTGGCACCCCGAGCACCACCTGGCCGCGCGGTACCGGGTCGTCGAGCGCCGCGGGCAGGTTGTCCAGGGCGTCGAGCAGCGGTCGCGCGGCATCGGCCAGGCGCTGCCCATCCTCCGTCAGCCGGGCGCCGCGGCCATGGCGATAGAGCAGCGGCCGGCCGATCTCCTGCTCCAACAGCGCGATCTGGCGCGACAGGCTGGGCTGGGCAAGGCCGAGGGCCGCCGCCGCCCGGCCGAAGCCGCCATGTTCGGCGATCGCCAGCAGAGAGCGCAGCCGCGTCTGATCCATAGCCTGGGACTATAGCTGCTACTGCGAGCCGGAACATGCTCGGGCGCGCTATCCATTCGGCATGGGAAACGTCAAGACCGCCGCCGAGATCCTCCTCGACACCCTGGCCGCGCGGGGGGCCGACCGCGCCTTCTGCGTGCCGGGGGAATCCTACATCGCGCTGCTGGACGCGCTGCATGCGCATCCCTCCATCGACCTCGTGACCTGCCGCCAGGAAGGCGGCGCGGGCTTCATGGCGGTGGCCGATGCCAGGCTCACCGGGCGCCCGGGCATCGTGCTGGTCTCGCGCGGCCCCGGCGCTTGCAACGCCGCCATCGCGCTGCACACGGCGGAGCAGGACGCCGTGCCACTGATCCTGCTGATCGGCCAGGTCGAGAAGCGCGACCTGCGCCGCCGCGCCTTCCAGGAGATCGACTACGCCGCGATGTTCGGCGGCATCGCCAAATGGGTGGGCGAGGCCACGCACCCGGACGAGGTGCCGGAGCTGATCGCCCGCGCCTGGACCATGGCGACCCAGGGCGTGCCGGGGCCGGTGGTGCTCTCCCTGCCGGAGGATGTGCTGGCCGCCCCCTGCGCCGCGCCCGCCCTGCCCCCCACCCACTTCGCCGGTGCCGGCCTGCCCGGCGGGACCGCGGCGGAGCTGGCCGGCCTGCTGCGCCGCGCCGAGCGGCCGATCCTGCTGGCCGGGCACGGGCTGGACGTGCCGGGCGGGCGGGAGGCACTGCGGGCTTTCGCCGAGGCCTGGCAACTGCCCGTGGCGGTCTCCTTCCGCCGCCAGGACCTCTTCCCCAACGACCATCCGCTCTATGCGGGCGATCTCGGCCTGCGCAACCCGGACGCGCAGCGGGAAGCCTTCGCCGAGGCGGATCTGGTGCTCGCCTTGGGCACGCGGCTGACCGACATCACCACCCAGGGCTACAGTTGGCCCGCGCCCGGGCAGTGCCTGGTGCATGTCTGCGCCGATCCGCGCTTCCTCGGCTGGCTCTTCCCGGCGGAGATCGCCATCGCCGCCGAGGCCCGCGCCGTGCTGGCCGCACTGGCCACCGAGCCCGCCGCCGCCCCCCCCGTCCGCGACGCCTGGAACACCCGCTTGCGCCGGCTCCAGGAGGAGGACAGCCGCGCCACGGCGGAGGCCTTCCCGGACGGGCTGCCATTCCTGCGCGTGGCGCAGCTGGTCGGCGAATGCGCGCCGGCGGACGCCATTGTGACGCTCGATGCGGGCACCTTCGCCGCGCCCTTCTACCGCAAGCTGGCCTGGCGGCCGCCGCAGCGCCTGCTGGCGCCGATCTCGGGCGCCATGGGCTTTGGGGTACCGGCGGCGGTGGCCGCGGCGCTGCGCCACCCGGAGCGCACGGTGATCTGTGCGGTGGGCGATGGCGGGGCGCTGATGACCGGCAACGAACTGGCCGTCGGCATGGCGCGCCGCCTGCCGATCAAGCTGCTGCTCTCCGACAATGGCAGCTACGCCTCGATCCGTATCCACCAGGAGCGGCAGCATCCGGGCCGCGTCTCGGGCACCGATCTCGCCAACCCCGATCTCGGCGCTTGGTGCGCGGCCTTCGGCGCGCCGCTGCTGCGCGTCGAGACGGAAGCAGACCTGCCGGCCCTTGCCGCGGCATTGCGCGCGCCGGGGCCGCTCGTTGCCGTGGTCCGCACTTCGCTGCAGGCGGTGCTGCCGCGTGGTGCGCCACAGCCAGTGCTCGAAGCGGCGCCGGACTGACCGGCGCCGCGCCACCAAAGCCACAAACAAAACAAAGTCGAACAGGGAGACGCACCATGGAGATCGCACGCCGCCTGCTCCTGCTGGCGACGGCCGGGCTTGCCACAAAGCCCGCGCTGGCGGACTCGGCTTGGCCGGACCGGCCCATCACGCTGGTCGTGCCCAACCCGCCCGGCGGCGGCACGGATTTCGCCGCCCGGCTGTTCCAGGAGGCGCTGGGCCAGACGCTCGGCCAGCCGGTGGTCATCGAGAACCGCTCAGGCGGCAATGGCAATGTCGGCATCCTGGCCGTCACCCGCGCCGCGCCGGATGGCTACACGCTGCTGCTGCAATATTCCGGCTATCACGGCGCCAATGCGGCGCTGACGCCGGAAATCGGCTGGGATCCCAATCGTGACCTCGCCGCCGTGGGCATGGCCACCCTGGCGCCGCATGTCATCTTCTGCGGCCCGGGCCTGCCAGTTCGCACTCTGGCCGAGCTGGTGGCGCATATCCGGGAGCATCCGGGCCGGGTCACCTATGCCTCCGCCGGCACCGGCTCGATCCAGAACATCGCCGGGCTGCAACTGGCGCAGCGGGTCGGCGCGCCGATGCTGCACGTGCCCTATCGCGGCGCGGCACCGGCGTTGCAGGACGTGGTCGGCGGACGGGTGGACATCTTCATCACCACGCCCTCCTCGGCCATATCGCTGCTCAAGGGCGGGCAGCTGAAGGCCCTGGCCGTCGCCAGCGAGGCCCGCCTGCCGGCTTTGCCCGATGTGCCGACGACCGCGGAGGCCGGGCTGCCCGGCTACACGGTGGATGCCTGGTTCGCCGTCTTCGCGCCCGCCGGCACGCCGCGGCCGGTGATCGAGAAGGTTAACGCCGCCCTGCGCGCGGCGACGCGGCAGCCCAAGGTGCAGGAGGTCGCCGCGGCCTCCGGCGTGGTGCTGAAGCCCTTGACCGTGGCCGAGATGGACGCCCTGGCGCGACAGGATGTGGAAACCCTGACGCGCGTCGTGCGGGAGGCGGGCCTCCGGCTGGAGTAGCGTCGGGCGGCCCCGACGCTACTCCAGCCACCCGGTCGCCCGAGATAGCCGCCCATGGTGCCTCGTTGGGGAGATAGGCGATCGCGCGGCGGCGACCCGTCGGGAGCAGTGCCCCCCGACCCGTTCGGGTTCCCGGATAGGAGGGATGGACGGGGCGCCTCGCCCAGATACGGGCTCGTACACCCCAGGCGGATGCGGGCTTCCGTCCGTCATCAGCCTTGTCGGCTCATCGCCGAGAGGCAAGCGAGAGATACAAGGCGCGGTGCCGGCACCCACCCCGATCCGGAACAACGGCATGGCGGATGCTGCATCCTGCCCCACCCTGGCGCGTTCATACCGGGCGGCATGCCGCAAGCCTGCGGATAGCAGATCAGGGTGGGACGCTTGGGCAAGGAGCGCAGTCTCAACGACCGGATCGGTAACCGGCGCCTCCACCCGGAGACGCTGATGCTGGGTTATGGTTACGACCCGCACCTTTCGGAAGGTGCCGTCAAGCCGCCGGTATTCCTGACCTCGACCTTCGCCTTTCGCTCGGCCGAGGAGGGCAAGGACTATTTCGACGTCGTCTCCGGCCGGAAGCCCGTGCCTCCGGGGGGCGCCGGCCTCGTCTACTCGCGCTTCAACCACCCGAACGCCGAGATCATCGAGGATCGCCTGGCCGCCTTCGAGGGTGCCGAAGCCGCGCTGGTCTTCAGCTCGGGGATGTCGGCGATCGCGACGACGATCCTGACCTATGCCCGCCCCGGCGACACCATTTTGCACTCCCAGCCCCTCTATGGCGGCACCGAGACCTTGTTGATGCGGACCTTCGCGGCCCACGGCATGCAGGCCCAGGGCTTCTCGGACGGCCTCAGCGACCAGGCGATCGGCCAGGCGGCCGAGCGCGCGATGACCAAGGGGCGGGTCAGCCTCATCATGGTCGAGACGCCGGCCAACCCCACGAACTCGCTCGTGGACCTGGCCCTTGTCCGGGCCGTGGCGGAGCGGGTCGGGCAGACGCAGGGACATCGCCCCCTCATCGTCTGTGACAACACAATGCTCGGGCCGGTCTTCCAGAAGCCTTTAGCGCATGGCGCCGACATCTCCCTCTACAGCCTGACCAAGTATGTGGGCGGCCATAGCGACCTGGTCGGCGGCGCCGTTGCGGGCAGCCGCGAGTGGGTGCAGCCGATCCGGCTTCTCCGGGGCGCCATCGGCACGCAACTCGACCCGCATTCCTGCTGGATGGTTGGCCGTTCTCTTGAGACCCTCTCGCTCCGGATGCGCGAGGCCTCGCGCAATGCGGAGGCTGTCGCGGCCTTCCTCGCCAGGCATCCGCAGGTCGCCCGTGTGCATGCGCTCGGCTTCCTGCCGGAGGGAAGCGCGGCCCGCCGCGTTTATGAGGCGCAGTGCACCGGGCCGGGCTCGACCTTCAGCCTGGAGATCCGGGGCGGGCAGGCAGAGGCCTTCCGCATGCTGAACGCGCTCCGCGTCCTCAAGCTGGCGGTCAGCCTGGGCGGCACGGAATCCCTCGCCTGCCACCCGGCCTCGACCACCCATTCGGGCGTTCCGGCGGAGATCCGCGAGCGCCTGGAGGTGACGGACGGCCTAGTCCGCCTCTCCATCGGGATCGAGCACCCGGACGACCTGATCGCGGACCTCGCGCAGGCACTCGACGCCATCGGGGCGTGAAGGCCGGAAGCGCTGGCCGCAGGCGGCCTGCCGCCGACCCATGCTCCGGGCGAATGCACCCTTGCCGTCCTGCGGGCGGCCGCCGAGAGTGGCGGCAGCATCCATCCGGCAGCGGGATCCCCTCCGGACATCCGGCCGCCGGTTCGAAGGGGGAACGGACATGGAAATCAAGCTGGACGGCCGGGCGGCCGTGATCACCGGTGGCAGCAAGGGCATCGGCCTGGCGATCGCCACCCGCATGGCGGCGAGCGGCGCGGACGTCGCGCTGCTGGCGCGCCGGCCGGAGGTGCTCGAAGCGGCGCGGGAGGCGGTCAGCACGACGGCGCGCGGCCGTGTCCTGGCCGTGGCCTGCGACGTCTCCCGCGCCGAGGAGGTCACGCGCGCCTATGGCGAGGTCATGGCCGGGCTCGGCCGGGTGGATATCCTGGTGAATAACGCCGGTACCTCGCAGACGGGGGCCTTCACGACCATCACCGACGCGGTCTGGCAGGCCGATCTCGACCTCAAGCTATTCGCCGCCATCCGCCTGGCGCGGCTGGTCTGGCCGCAGATGGCGGAGCGGCGCTGGGGGCGCATCATCAACGTGCTGAACATCGGCGCG